>NZ_JANUDT010000001.1:0-1498164 GCF_024808035.1 Sphingobacterium sp. BIGb0116
TAGTATATCAAAAGGCGCAAATTTATAACTTGCTAGCCAAGGTTGGAATTATCTTTGAAAAGAAACTTGGCCTAATATCTAAAGTGTAATTATTTGTTATACTTTCACCAAAATTGATGAAGATCCCATCCGGCCGAAATGACTGGCACAAATCAAACCGTAATATCCAGTTAGAAAATTACAACTCATATGCGGACGCAAATGATTATATGATTCTATACTTTTAGTCACTTCCAGCAGGGCTTCACTTCTTGAAAAAAATACCCTTTTGAGTTTAAATTCTGTTTTTAATATGCCGTTAATTCTTTCTGAAATAGGGTTTTCATAGGCCTCTCCGTTTTCTGTCATGTTGATTTTTACACCCGCTTTTTTCAACATTATTATATAGTTGAAGGAACAGTACTGCACACCTCGATCCGAATGATGAATCAGAGTATTGGGAGCCGGTTTTTCCTTCAGTGCCATTTGCAGAGCTTTAATTGCCCCTTGAGCAGTCAGCTGGGGATGAAGGCAATAGCCCATAATTTTTCTCGAGTATGCATCAGTTATGAGTGAAAGACAATTGAAATCATAGCCTACTGAAATATATGTAATATCTGAAACCCATAATTCATTACTACGCGTAGGTGATAACTCTTTGATTAGGTTGGGATATTTCAGATAGGAATGATTAGAATTCGTGGTTTCTGGCGCGTGCTTCTTTTTCCTGTCTATCAGTAAGCTATGTTTTTTGAGTACCTTGTAGAACTTGTCTCTACCAATATTTATTCCATTACTTCGGAAAGGTGTATATAGACATTTATAAAGCTTGTGACCACCTAACCCAGGTAGTTCACGGCGAACAAGGCGAACCATGTCTACAGCCAGATTTTCGTGATCAGTATGGTCGTTAAGATGCCATATATGATCGTAATAAGCTTGTCGGCTATTACCAAACAATTTACAAAGTGGATCGACTCCCATCCTTGTCACATGCTTTTCTTTGAATAGCTTTATTGTTTGGTACCACGCTTTTTTCGGATCGCAATTTTATTCTCCTTTTCAGCATGGTCAATCATAAAGTTAAGACCGTAAATTAGCACATTGGCTTTTTCTAAAGCTTTCTCCAGATCCTTGATCCGTTTTTTTAAAGCGGTAACGTCTTTTGTTCCTGGCTTTTCCATAGGTACGGCTCCTTTTTCTAATTTGCGTTTATAATTGTTAATCCAATTGATTAAGATCGTCATATTGGATAGTCCATACTTTCTTGTAGTTTGTTCTGCTGACATATTTTTATATAGCACCAGCTCTACTAATTTCTCTTTAAATTCTTCTTTGAATTCAAAGAGAGACAAAGCTTGTTCATTCATGTTTCCTTTACATTTTTAACCAAAACTGTAAAGCTATAGACGTATAAGCCCCTGGAGAAAACTAATTCAATCTGATGTTCATATGCCCGTCTATCGACTTCCGTGGAAATAGCTCTGATCCGTTATCAACTTGGATTTTCCTGAGAATTGCCTGCTGGAATAGTCGGAGTTCTTCCAAAACAGAAACTACGTCACTTCCTTTAAGTACCTGTCCAACCTCAATAGCCATGCATTTACGGCTATATTTATCCACGCATATATTACAGTGAAACATGCCAGAATCATTGGGTCAATTTACTCCAGAATATGCAATATCTTCTGTCCTTCTATCTTCTCTTAATATTAGGGGGCTCTCACAATCTTTTTCTCCTTGAAGGATTTTTTCCAACCTACTACTTAAATATTAGCATCATACCCAATTTTAAGCAAGTTAATTTTTAGAAACACCTACAGGATATAAGAAAGTTTTTATTATTTTTAATACCAGACCATATTATAACATGACTATATCGCAGAAGTTAATAAAGAAATTACAAAGCATTAAAGAGAATAAGCTTACTATAGAGGTAATAATTCCATTTCTAGAATCTTTAAACTATAAAAAAGTGGAGTTTAATGGTGGAGTATATGAAGAAGGAAAGGACATAATTATGTGGGAAGAGGACAGATTTGGAGATACCAAAGTATCTGTTGCGCAAGTAAAGCACTTCAAGCTATCAAATAAAGCTTCAGGAAATGATAGTCTTCAGACTGTAATTAACCAACTAGAAAATTGCATAAAAAAACCTATATTATTTACTGACAAAATACACTATTTGCCGTCCAAAACAATTTTAATATCTACATATCCCATCAATACAACCACTTTAAAAACACGTTTTAGCGAAAATACGTGCATTAAAGATCACGATATTACTATTATAGACGGAGATAAACTATGCGATCTTTTAATTAAAAATCGAAAAGACATTGTAGATTCATTGTTGGGAATAGAGATAAATATTCCCGAGAAGATTTCACCAACTTTAAATAATGAGATTCTGCTAAGAGCTTTGGGGTATAATAATAAAATATCAATTAATAAAATTTATACGGATATAAATTTCAATTTAGGAAGGAGAATCCCTAAAATATTATTAAAGGAAAAATATGATCCTATTGAACAACAATTCGATTTAACCCTAAATCAGTGGAATCAATTTAAATCGCTTTGTGAAACTATATCAATAGAATATAAAATTGATTTCCTAAATTGCACTTTACAAGAGGTTGATTCTTCTGTCGACCAAACAACTTATAAAAAATGGCAAAGTAGTCTTCAAGATAAAATCAAAAACCATGAAAGAAAATTAATTGAAGTAAAAAAAGCAAGAAATGATTTACAAGAAAAAGCTCGAAAACGACGAGTACTGGATAATCAACAATATGATAATCAAGCTTTGTCAGATGCAGATGAGTTATTGAAGATTGCAGAATCCAAACTATCATTACTAGAAAAAGAATTATCTTTAGCGAACACACATGTCCAAAAACTTAAAGTAGCAAAACCCAGTGTGATATTTAATATAACTATTGACGGACATAAATTATCAAATCAAATAATTTTTAAACACAATTGGTTAATTGATGAAATTAATAAAATAAATAGTGAATCAATCGTTACTAAAGAAGTTTTGAGAAATTTTTTAAAAAACACGGAATTGTTAATCTCAACTACCGAATTAATTTTTAATAATCCTTTTATAGTAAACTGTCTGAAACCAAAAGAAGATGATATTATTGAGGAAGAATCTTCTCCAAGGCTTTCTATAGATATTCACAAACTCTTTGATACCGGTATGAATTTCATTGTTTTGGGGGAAGCAGGTGCAGGAAAAACAACAACTCTTCAAATGTACGCAAGTAAGCAATCTCAAAAGGATAATAAAATACCCATTTGGATTTCGCTTTCCAGAATGATACAATATGTCAATGAAATCCAAAACAATAAAAAGTCTTTAGATCTTACTCAATGCATAAATATTTACTTGACAAAACTTGGCGTGCCTAGTGGGGTCGATGTTCTTTGTGAGCTATTTAAATCCAATAAAACAATTCTTTTATTGGACGGATTAGATGAGGCTATTAAACCTGGGCCGTGGTTACCAGCAGAAATCCATAGGTTCAGCAAGTTATATAATTCAAACACACAGGTAATAGTATCTTCCCGGCTTTCAACTAAAGAAGTTAGCGAAGTAGGTTTTTTTCCTATTACATTATTACCCTTTACAAATGAGCAGCGAAATTCTTTTATAAAACAGTGGTTTTCCGAAATTGATAATGAAGTCATATATAGACGAGTTGCTAATCATTTGGATATCAATAAAGAAGTAGCTGACATTGTTAGAAATCCACTTCTAACGACCACCCTATGTGTTTTGGCTGAAAATAATCTTCCACTACCACGTACCGAAATTAACCTTTACAACGATAGGATCAAGTTACTAACGGGATATTATGATAATGTAAAAAACATTATTTCAAGGATTACCATTACTCCTCATCATTTGGAAACATTATCGATGAAACTAGCATTTTTCCTGCATACTAATAACTCTAGGGAAGATACTATTGAAAGTTTAACTATTATAGCTATTAATTCTATGAAAAATCATTTAAGTAGAGATCAAGCATCAATGGCAGTTCAAGAACTAATAGATCCTTGTAATATACTTATTCCAATGACAAAAAATGGACAATATGGATTTGGACATCTACGATACCAAGAGCACCTTGCTGCTAAAGAAATTTTGAGTAATAGAAGCATCAAATTACAGATACTCCTGAAAAATCAATGGTGGAAAGGCGCATTTACAATATTTTCAAAACTAAATGATACAATAGATTGGTTTATTAAAGAGCTAGGAAAATATGAATTAGTCACTAAAAACCAGGATATACTTTGTGAAATTATTGCAGCGAGACCTAAACATGAGCAAGATGCATTGATGGCCTTTTTACAGAAACATATTATAGCAGAAACTGGAAATATATAATAGTAAGATAATGCAAAAATATATTTAAATAGAAATAAATTATGGTTATAAATTTACCCCCCGAAAGTTATCAAGAAACTCTTTTATATAAAAAATTGTTAAAAAAGAGTACACCTAAAGATGGGTTGGCTGAGAAAGTGACATGTTTAATCGAAACGGCGAAACCATTACAAGAGTTAATTGTTGCAGGTCCTTTTAGAGACTATACGCTTCATAATCCAAATCATTCTAAGAAATTAATTCATCTGTCGGGGGCCATTATCCCAAATGAAACCTTGAATGAATTATCCGCACTAGAGATAACAGTGCTAATAATGTCATTTTATATTCATGACTTGGGTATGGTTCTGACACAAACTGAAAGAGAAAGAACAATTAGATCAACGCAATTTTTAGAGTTTTTAGCATCTCGCCAGGAGTTCTCACAAAAGCTTTCTGTATTGAGAGAAATTAGTAAATCAGCAATGGGTACAGAACTTTTTGATATAGAAACTTCTATTTTTCAAGTGACAGAAGCGGCATTAGCGGAATATATTAGGCCTTTGCATGCTACCCACCAACGATATCAACAATTAATAGACACCATAAAAAACTCCTCTGGCAGGAACGATTTATTTGAAATAGATGGAGTTTCATTTTTGGAAGAGCTAATTCTAGTTTGTATTAGCCACAATTTAAATTCAAGTTGTCTTCTTGAAACAAATGGTATACATAATGATAGATTTAATAGATCTTTAATTATAAATGGCTTAAGTTTAAATATGCAATATTGCGCTGCGGTACTTAGACTTGTTGACATCATCGATTTTGATAGGGAGCGGACTCCCAAATCAATTTTTGATGCTCTTGGAATAGCCAACAAAAGATTACCTGGATTTGAAATTTCACTAAAAGAATGGAATAAACACTTAAGCGTACATTCTATTAATATTACTGATGACGAGTTAGTAATATCCGGCGATAGCAAGCATCCCAATATTGAACATTCAATAAGAGAATTCTGCAGTATTATTGAGGAAGAGATAAGAAATACCACCACAATATTAAAGCAGAACACAAAAAATATTGCAGAAAAGTACTGGATCTCTTTGCCATTCAATGTCAGGGCCAATATCCGATCTATCGGATATATATACAAAGATTATTCAATCAAACTTAACGAAAGTGCAATAATTAATTTATTAATGGGTGAGAATTTATATCTCGACTCTCAAATAGCTCTGAGAGAGTTAATTCAAAATTCCATCGACGCATGTAATGTAAGGAAAAATTATGAGGAGTTAAGCTATTTTCCAGAAATAATAGTAGATACATATCAAGATAAAGATGAGCGTAGATGGCTTAGAGTTATTGATAATGGTATCGGAATGGATGAGTATGTGTTATCTAATTTTTTTTTCAAAGTAGGTAATAGTTATTATAATTCCGGTGATTTTAAAAAATTTGCTTTAAACAAACAAATTAATTCATTTGTTCCTATATCAAGATTTGGAATAGGAATGATATCAGTTTTTATGATAGGAGAAGCTCTAAAAGTTGTAACAAAAAATGAATCTTCACCTAGAAATGATAGATTGCAGAGAACGTTATTTATCGATGGCGTTAATTCGTTAGCTGTAGTAACAGAACAAAGTGATGGACCACAAGGAACAATAATCGAAGTCCTTTTGAGGAAAGAATATAGTGATAGCTCTTCAATTAAGAAGCTTTTCGGTTTTATTAAAGAGAATATAATAAGACCAAAGATTAAAATAAGCTTGATCCAAGAATCAAATAATAAAAGTGTAATTACTCATGACAATTATATTAAATTAAATAACAAAATTCTCCCCACATTAAAATTGGAGAATATCGAAACGGTACAGATTGATTTAGGACGATTTAGTAATATTTTAGAAGGGAAAGCAATTTTTTTCTTCTTTAAAACAGATTCTAACAAACTGTCATATTACGATTTACAAGGAAAATTAACGTGGGGGACATATCCACTAAAGGAATCTTTTATGTTTGAGAAATACCTTGGTGGAAGTAGAATAACTGTGAATGGTATACTAATGAGAATGAAAAAAATTGGTTCTTTGTATAATTTTGGAAAAAAATTCACAAACTTTGTTCTTGACGTGGAAGTAAAAGGAATTTCTGGTATTGAATATGATGTTTCTAGAGACAGGATTTATGGAAAAGGATTATTTAAGGTCAGGGGAGAGATTTTTAAAACTATAAGCAAGGGATTAAAAGAATTAGGTATTTATGGAAGATTAACTCCTGAAACGAAACAAATCCTAGAATCGGTCGAAACAAGAAAAATGCCTACTCCTCCACTAGATAAAGATTTGGTATCCAAGATAAAGCAAATCATAGATAATTCGAAAGATTGGGAAATTGGGATTCATAAAAGAATTGCTGAAGATTTAGGTATTAGTAACTCAGTAGCTACTAAATATATCACTGCTATGCTTAAAATGAAGATGATAAAAAAAAGTCATTCTTCAACTCTAGATGGGAGTTTAACTCAAACTCTGTCATTGGATAATTTGTAGGATTTATATAGATCCTTTCAATAACTTTATGTCAAAATGATGGTAGAACTATCAGCCTTACCATCATTTTGACATAAATCAGCAGTAATGAAAAATGAGTTAAGAAAGCGCTTTGAATGGGTAATGTTTTATGAGACCATTGGTAATGCGGTGTTGTATGTTTACGGTGGGGCATGACTAGGCCGACACTGAGAAAATGGGTTAAACGATTTAAAGACACTCCTATTCCAGAATTAGTCTTCCATTTTTTCTTATTGCAGAAATCCAAGGTAATTCCTCAAATGAACTATAAACAGTACTTTTCTCGAATTCTGTAAAAGCTATATAATCGCATATCTTAAGATCAGATACAAATATTGGAAAGACAAGTTTTTTTGGGGACGAGTTTCACATTCTATTTTGAGAGCAATATAGCCATTATTGTACAAATTGACTTTTGATTCAATTTCATCTGAAAATGGCTCGTTACCCTCCTCCAGATAAACACTTAATGAAATCCGGCCGTTACCTTTGTCATAAAATATCATTCTAGAATCATGTAAAAGGGTCATTATACATAATAAAATATCGTTAAGATTGAGTGAGATGGAATCAAAAAATACATTATAAATATTAAACTGCTCAAGTAGATCGAGGAATATGGTTTGAAATTCTTTTGAAAGAATATCTTTTTCAAAAACTGACGAAAAAAATATAGCCCCCCTAATTGTCTTCTGAATTTCGTTAATATGATTTCTTACTTTAGCTATAAGTTTTTCAGCTTCTAAACAGGTCTCAATTTCTTCCACAGTGGGTTTGAATTTCCTGATGGTGGAAATCATTTTTTCTGTTTTTTGAACCTTCAAATAATAAAACCCTTCAGATTTTTCATAATATTCTCTCATAACATACTGAATATCAGATTTAGAAAAGTTAAGATATTTTATCAAAAAATCTTCAGGAATATCATCTAGGCCGTCCAGATATAGAATTTTAAATAACTTGGCATCTATTTTATTTACATTAACTCCTCCAAGCAAAAAATTATTCAGTACATCATGGAAAGAAACTTTTCTCCATCCATATCCAACAACTTTAACACTTTTTGTTCATACAGCTTAAGGCATATCTAGAATTAACTTTACTGTGAAATATTCCCTGATTTCTAGTTGGATGGGCGATAAAGTGTGCTAATTCCCTAATAATACTATCAATTTTGATATACTCTCTGGTTGATATCAATAAGGTCCTGATAGTGTCCTCATCGAAAGTTCTTTCTTTAATTTTGAGTAAACAGGACTCAATTGCTTGCTTAACTTTTACAGAAATGGTATTCATTGGCTTTTAAGAATAAATAGTACCCTTCAGTTATAAAAATAGGAAAAATTGAAATTAAATGAAGTGTTCTTAGCAACCCATACATCGAATAAAAATTCTTCATCAGTTATTTTGTTATAATCATCATATAAATTAGGTACTAGTCCAACAAATACGGTCGCATAATCAATATAGGTGTGGTTAATCCTTGGTCGTCATACATACAAGTTGATATTTGTATCAGATCTTGCAAAAAGGACAAGTTTTCAACCTCTATACTATGTCGTAAGGTTTTTATCAAACTTATATTAACAAAAAACTTTTAATATGAAGTATTTTTTTTCTTAAAGAAAAAAAATACTTCATTGCTGGAAATGTACAATATTTTATTAATTTTGAATCAGCCGTAAATTTTATTAACAAAATTTAACACAAGATATTTTTTATACCAAGACTGAATCGTTTTTTTGATTCTAGCTCTAAAGAGTAATCTATTTATTATCTATCGTATCAGAATTTTATTTAAATAATTTCATCGGCAGGAAAAATATAAATAATAAAAAATTATGCTAACCGATAGATTTGAAGAACTTAGAAAAAAATCTCTAAAAAGAATTTTCGAAACCCAAAATATTACAAGGGTTTGGAGAGATACAGTAAGAGGCCAATTACGTAATCTTGATTTCCAAGATTATTTTGATAATTACGATCTAAATTTTAATATAGATAATCGATCTAAAGTTTTACAGAACGAGATACTAAAAGGCAATTATAAAACCTCTAATCCACTAATTTACAAACTAGAGAAAAAGTTAGGGATATGTAGGCATGTTGTTATACCCAATGCCATTGATGCCTTAGTATTACAAGTTCTAATAGAAGATATTGCGGAAGAAATTCTAAACAAGCAGCCTTCAAAGAATTCGTTTTATTCACGTGATAAGCATGCTAAACCAAATCCCTTAGGAATCTTCGATTCAAACGATTTTAAAGCACTTTGGAAAAGGATGCAAAAAGAAATTTATAAATTCCAAGAACAAAGAGAATTAATAGTAGTTACAGATCTGTCTAATTATTACGATACAATACATGTCAAAGAACTGAAAAAGGTCCTATCGAGTTATTGTCGAATTGATGAAGTTTTGTTGGACCTGTTATTTAAAATAATAGAAGATATTAGTTGGCGTCCAGATTATTTACCATATTCATTTAGAGGCCTCCCAACCACAAATATCGAAGGAGTTCGACTATTAGCTCATTCCTTTATGTTTGAAATAGATGACATTCTCAAAATAAAATCAGGAGAATCTTTCACAAGGTGGATGGACGACATTACATTTGCCGTGGATGACAAAAAAGAAGCTGTAAAAATAATAAATTCAATATCTGATCTTCTTAAATCAAGAGGTTTAGCTTTGAACATTTCGAAGACAAAGATTTTTTCGAAAGATCAGGCATCTCAAGAGTTTCTAATTGATGAAAATAAATATATCGATAATTGTGAAAAAATTATTTCTATTGGATCCAAAGTTAGTATAGAAGACATAGTATCTAAATTTCGAGAGCATCTAACAAAAAATACGGACAAAAAATATTTTGATAAAGTCACTAAAAGGTATTTAACCTTAATATCAAAAGTTAATTCGGAATGGGGTTATGAATTTTTAGAAGTACTGTATTTGGAATATCCCCAATTAAGGTCTCACATTCTATTATTCTTAGGAAATAATGGTTATAATAAGATGGGGGCGGACGTCATTACAAAAATTATAAGTAAGATTGAAGTTTTTGACGACATTTCACTACATCATATTACCAAATTGATCTGTCAATGGGAAATAAAAAATGTAGCTGATGATACTTCTTTTATAAATGGAATATTGGAAAGAATTGAAGCTATATTTAAATCGAACAAAATAATAATGAATTATTTGAGCGTACTAATGTTTAAAACAAAATATTCGCATGCCGAAGACTTGTTCAATTTCATAGTCTATTGGAAGGCAATTTGGGAAGACCACACTTATGGTAGGAGGCAAGTAATGGCTTGCTTAGCCCGATTAATAAATACTCAATATAATGATAAGGTAATCAAAATTATTCACTCAAACATCTCTTCAGGAATTTTAAGCGTTATTACTATCTGTACACAAATAATTGAATTTTCTCAGATTAGAAATATCGAGCGGAAAATGCTGTTATATCTCTTCCCGACAAATAAACCGAAAGCATATCCTTTTTATAAATTTTTAGTTTTATGTTCTGTGCTAAATTCTGAACCGGTTCGAAAAAATAAGCAACTAAATTCATCTATCAAAGAACATATCACTGATCCCTTTTATTTAAAATGGATAGAAGACCACTATAATATAAAAATTAATTAAAAAATGCGACAACAAGAAAAAGACACCGCATCTGAGCTTTATGACCGATTATGGAAAGTTAAATCCGCGAGGTTCAATGCAGCTAATAGATTGAGAAGGACACACTTGCTATCTTCCTATTCTACAAATTTACTTTCGGTCTATATAATTATTCTGTCAGTTTTCCCCGTTTTTGATTTTATAGAAAACGAAAGTTATATCAAAATATTAAGTTTCGTAACAGTATGTGTATCAATTATATTACTTGTATTTGTACTTATGGAATCTTCAATGCAGTATAATTTAAAATCAGAACGATTTCATGATTGTGGAAAAAAAATCGATCGGCTTTTTAAAAAATTTGAATTTGTAAAAGAAAATAAAGAGATTGATGAAGAAGAGCGATTTAAGCAATATTATAAGATTCAGAAAAAATATGATAAGATTATAGAGTTGCATGAAAATCATAATCCAATAGATTTCTATTTTTTCCAAGCAATTCAAAAACAAAAGAAATATGGAGTTCAAAAAAAAGAAATACTATTTATTAAGCGATTTGAATATGATACTGCATGTTTAAAGCGATCGTATATGATCATGAAATACAACCACTTAATCTATATTCATTATTATTTTGTGATCTTTATTCTTCCCATCTTAACAACTTATTTGGTACTTAAGTTAAAGTAATAGCTTTGATTCATAACGCCATAAAAAGTTAATAGAATGACTCCATCTAGTTTTATAAGATTATAACACTGTAACAATATATCAATATTTAATATTTGTTATATTTGCATATATCCAAATGGATAAGCCATTAAAAGTTTAATACAATGAGTCAACAAGATTATATAAAAGACATTGCACGTTTTGGATTGGAAAACGACCAGGACAAACTGTTGTCTACGTTGAACGAATTTATTGAACATAACAAGAACACCAAAAAGGTCAATTTTGCTTTGCAGCTTCAATCGCTATTAAAGGATTCTTTACGTAAGCAGAACAATCATTTAATGAAGGTTGGCTCCCCTACCCATTATCAAACTTTACAAGACAGAGAGACGGATGAGCTAATCTTAGAAAAGCTCACTTCAGATTATACACTTAATAATTTGGTACTAACCGAAGATGCTGCAGATAAATTAAATAATTTTTTGGAGGAACATCGTCAAAGTGAGTTATTAACCAAATACAATCTGCCGGTCTCCAATAAACTTTTGTTTTATGGCCCATCGGGATGCGGTAAAACATTAGCTTCTTATGTCATCGCTGGTGAGCTCAACAAATTGATGATCGTTGTCAACCTCGGAGCTATTGTTTCATCAAAATTGGGTGAAACTAGTAAAAATCTTGCCAAGATATTTCGTAAAGCTGCTCAGGAAGATTGTATTATCTTTATTGATGAATTTGACTCTCTTGGTAAAGTTCGTGACTACAGCCAAGATCATGGCGAAATGAAACGGGTAGTCAATACGATTTTGCAATTGTTTGATTATCTACCTCAAAGTAGTATGGTGATAGCAGCTACCAATCAGAAAGATATGTTGGACGAAGCTTTACTTCGTCGATTTGATCTTTCTATTTCATTGGAGTTGCCAGAAAAAGAGCAAATTGAAAAGCTGATCAATTTAGTACTCAAGGAAGACCAATTTATTTTTGATAAAAATGTCTCGAAGACTGCACTAATGGAAAGTGCTAAAGGCCTCTCCTATTACAGTATTCAGAAGACATTGATAAACGCAATAAAACGAAGCTTGTTTGCTATAAATCCTGTAAAAAGTATCAAACCAAAAATAGATACTAAGATCTGGAAAAATCTATTAGAGCAAGAAAAAAATACCTTAGCTATTAAATAAGCTAAGGCATTTTTTATTTCAATGATTTTAGAGAATTAAGCTTCCAAATCTGCTTCTTGATGGATATCTGCTATCACGTTAGGAACAGCTTCCATTATATTGACAGTTTTTAACTCTTCGTACAAATTTCCGTTGGAATTATTAGATTTATCTTCTAAATATAGAGCTAATGAAAATTGATGATCTTTAGTGGTGCGAGCCCATTCACTTAATTCCGTATCTAGATTTTCTTTAATAGCACACCTTAATACGATAGCTAATTGATTACCTATTTTTCGTAGCTCCTTTTTATTTATTTTAATAGAATGTTGTTGACGATTTGATAGGGGCTTATTAACTAGAGGAAAGAAATCTTCGGACCAGCTTTGTATTTTTGATTTTACTCCCAGGATTTTATTTCTTTGAACTCCTTTTAAGAGATTGAATTGCTTGATTTCCCCCTCGCTTAACTTACCTGACTGCTTCTGTTTTTTCAAATTATGCAGCTTTGGTGTCCAATATAACTCATAATGTTCGTGATCACGGTCCGCAAGAACATCTGCCAACTCTCCAATTGAATTTTTAACCAAAGAATTTGCAAAGTTAAAGGAAATATGAAGAGGATTATAATCAACATGATTACCCCACGCCGGATTTGTTTTAAAGCATAAAGTTGCCTTAATATCTAAAGCACCATTGCCTTTACCCTCCAATAAATAATCTGGAATCTTTACTAAGATTACTTTATGATGATCTTGTTTTATAGAATCTTCAATAAGTACCGAGACTGTATTTTCCTTTGAATACAACAATTGTTCAACATTTGGTTTTCCATAGCCGGATAGATTTCGATGAAGATCATCTGCTGAAATGACACGATTAGTTATATTCGTTTTGCCTTTACCAGTTAATTTGTTATATGTTATCCCAAATATTTTTACCGCTAATTCATCTTTTCTTAATTTTATTAACTCATCCAAATAGTTTGACAGATAGTTTTCCGCCGAATTTATCAATAGCGCTTTGATAGATTGTATAGAAATTTCGGGATACATATTCAGCAATTTTGCAGCTAAATTTGCTGCTAAAGGAGATGCTAAACTTGTACCTGCGTCAAAGGCATAAAAATCGGATCCTAACTCTCCAAAACCGATCACCTGCATAGAAGATTCTGGAGTTAGCAAATCTCCTCCAGGCATTAATATATCCGGCTTAAACCAGTTTTTATTACTATGATTTACACTTAATTTACCACCATTAATTTTCTGTTTAAAATCATAGTGATTTTTCCTAGAATAATAAGCTGTTAAATTCTTATCTAAACTTAAATCGGTAAGTGTATCAGGCCTAAAATTTTCAGCCAGTGCTCCCACCGTGATATTATTTATGCTCTCGGCGGGAATACAAATATTAGTATATACACAATTATGAAGTTCCATTTCATCTTCTGGTGGATTATAAAAATGAAATGGGTATTGATGTCGTTGACTAGGTATAGCTTGCAATCCCTCCAAGTCGTCATAAGGCATATTTCCGGCAGCGATAAATATTAATATATTTAACTCATAACTCAACTTATCTAACAAATAAGCAAAGTGCGAAGGAGCTTCATTATAACGCTTACTTTGTGCACAAACAGATAGATTAAAAATACGAACTCCATATACAAGGTTTGCTTGTTTAATTGCTTCAACAACACTAATTACATCAATGTACCCATTCATATCTTCTAAAATCTTTATAGAGAATATCTTCGCGTCGGCTTCAATATTCCTATCACCTGAGAAAAAAGACTCTCCAACAGCTGCTAAACTGGCCACTACTGTGCCGTGCGTATGAATTGCTTTATGTCCATCCTGAGTATTTGTAATGTCAATTTTCTCATCTAACATAACCGTCTCTATAGGTTGAATTTTACGTATTCCATTATCGATTACCCCGATTGTTGTCGATCTATCCTTAGGAGAAATATGTAAATTCCAAGTCAATACTTCTTGATTATATTGATTAGGTCTTACCGCTACGCTTCTTAGAGAATGTCCCTGAGCAAGGATATCAAAATTGTTTACTAATAAGTTTAATTCTGAAGATTCAATCCCCTCTAGTTGAATCACTTTTTCATATGGGTCAAACTTGAAATCTTGTAAGGCACCTTCTCGTTTTAAATCTTCCAACCTCTCCCTAAGAATTCCTTTTTGATGATCATATTGCTGAAATATTGGTACAGTATTATTAATCAATTCTAGAATCAAATTATCACTACAATGGTTTCTGATATCATCGGCAGTATGATACTTTATATCATAAATTGTAGTCATAATATCGTATTGCGTGTTCTTAGGGGAGGTCTGATCACTGCTATTGATATATTGCAATAGAATTCTGTGAAATTCGTTGAATTTGTCTTGATTTTCAACCGCAAATAGTACTGTCCTATTAAAATCTTCCAACATAACAGCAGTTAAACCAAACTCATTTAAAAATTTTGTTCTGGTATTAAAATTAACACCATTACTAAATGGAATTAAAAATCTAACCTCAACAATATCTATATTGACATTTATAAGTGTTTTATTTCTTAGACGATTCTCTCGATCAAGCAATAATTGATTAAATGAATTATTAAGCTTTTGCTTATGACTGCGGTAGGCTTCCGGATTTTGGTCAATAAGATCCGACTTTTCGATACCTCGATCTTTCTTAAATTTATTGATAAGCCCAAAGGGATTTCTCAAGTATAAATGTGGTAGTCTTCTATTCATAAAATGGCAATTTATGGTTAATACTAATATAGTAAAAAGAAATATAACCAATAGATTAAATAACGATTTCTTTGATTCTAATCCCTACAATTGTTTATTTCTAGAATCTAAAAATTGAGAAATTTGATATATTTTACATTATGGGAAACCGTAGATAATATAATTTTAGCTGTTTTAGATTTGCTTTCTTAAGATATAAAAATTATGAAAAAAACCTATTTAATTGGCTATGATTTAAACAGAACCGGCCAAGATTACGAAACTCTAATTGACGAAATAAAAAAACTTGGCACTTGGTGGCATTGTTTAGATAGCACATTTATAATTAAATCAACATCTACAGCCACTCTAATTAGGAACCATCTAATGACTTTCATTGACTCCAACGACGAGCTACTCGTTGTAGGGTTAAGCGGCGAGGGTGCTTGGACTGGCTTTTCAAATGAATGTTCAAACTGGCTAAAAAACAACCTCTAGCATATACCAAATGTCTATTTATACATGATCTACAAGTATAGATTGTAACAGCTAAATCTTCGGAAAAAGTAAATAAAAATACCCACGATCAAAAAATTATTTATCGTGGGTACTTAAAAAATGGATAAATCTAATTTAAATTAAAAATTTTAGCTGTGTCAGCTTCATTAAGAACGTCATTATAATTATCATCTTTAAAAGATTCAACATCGACTTTAAGTAAGCTCAACAGATAACGTGCAAATTCGTCCTTAGCACCAGTATTTTGAGGGAAATTTACTATCCTGTTTAAGGAAGCAGTTAGAAGGTCAGCCATTTGAATATATTCATTTCCAAAAGAATCTTCAGCGACAAAATTTAATAAATGTAACCCATTAATTTTTTGACTCCTTATTCTTTCCTTTATATTGGCTAATTTAAGTTTATCTCTCCCGTCCTCTTCCCTATCTACTGTAAGAGTTAGATTTCGAGGTAATTTTGCTCTATTTGAATTATGTTCTTGCAACACTCCTTCATAAAGTAAATGGGTTGTTAGATCTTCTAAGGCTCTGTCATTATCTGATACCCCTTTCCTTTTTAATACAATAGCTTTAAAACTAATCTCAGGATTTAAACCTATGAACTTCTCGACGAATTGCTTATACCTATTTAGATTGTTTGTCTTCAAATCTTTAAAATGAAATTCGAATTTGATGTCATTCAGCTTTTTCCAATCAAATAACTCTTTTTGTTTTTGTATCAAAGACGGCCCGAAGGAAAATAACCAAATGGAACCAATAATTAGGTAATCGTTTGTTTTTCCAGATTCATCTACATAAACAAAAAAGTTATCATCTAAAGGCTTATCATTAACGTTGTCGGTTTCAAACTCTTCTCTTAATTTTCTTCTAAATTTTTTTACCTCAGGATCAGCTTGAAATAGTCTATACTCATTTTGAATCTTCGCTCTAGCTCTTGAAAGCGAAGTTTGTTTTGTTAACTTGAATAATTTATCTTTCGTAAGCTCTCCATCACCCAAAATTTCATGTTCAAAATATCTCCAATAATTCCAAGCTAATTCCGCATCAGAATTTCTAGATTGCGGGAAATAACTCAAAATAAAAGCAACCCTATCTTTTAATCTATCAAAATTATTTGATCTTATATTTTCATTCAATTTAAGAATGTCCTCTTTTCTCTTTAGGTCTTTTTCAAGTTCTAGATTTTCAAGCTCTTCTGTGTTATTTGTTTCCATTTCGATATCGTTTTAATTTTTTTAGAATAGAGTTAATTAATTAGTCAACAGATGGTAGTGAAAATATTTCGAACTATAGAGTAATTAAACCTTAATAATTTTAACTTATTAAGAATGAAACCTATATAGCTCGCACCTATATCGCTAAAGACAGTGGTGCCGATGACAACATTGGCTGCTATTGGATCATTATATCGTGAAATCTCCCTCCCTTCGATGGAATTGGTCGTGGTTACTATCATGGCATTATACTTTTCAATCGGGCAAGGTTAATACCCAAGCCTAATATACATTATTTATTCTGAATTAATATGTTTACAGATATTAACTTTCAAGATTATTACAAACTGTAAGACTAAGGTATTGGTTTGAAAGTAGGATTGGTTACGGGAAACCGTAGCTGATTTATTCGACCGTTTTAATAAGGTAATAAATAAACAAAAAGGCCTCCCTCGTTAACCGTCGAGGGAGGCAATTTGGGCTAGATGTTAACCGGCTTTGGGCTTTCATCTATTGCAAAGATTGTTAGATTAGTTGAGATAATTGTTGTTCATTTCTTAGAAAATGTTGTTCAAAAATTCCATCCTAATAATAATTTAATTGCTAATGGATATTACGGTTTGATTTGTGCCAGTCATTTCGGTCGGATGGTGCCAGCTATTACGGTTCAAATGATGCCACTTTAGTGGTATAGTTTTAGTCCGTCCATCCGTATTTTTTACGGTTTGAATTGTGCCACTTTAAAAAGATCAAGAAAGAATTACCTTGTCGCTTTAAATACAGCGATATGGCCAACAAACTTGATCCGATGGACTTAAAACAAATACTCACATTACATCTGGACGGTTACAGTAACCGTAAAATAGGTTCCGTTCTCGGTATTTCCCGCAATACAGTCAATACCTATATGCAGCTATTTGCAGGCAGTGGCTACTCATTCAGGGAGCTTCTGGGCTTTGATACCGCTGCTTTATCCGAACTTTTTTCATCCCATACGACGCTGGACGCTACCCGCCACAATGAACTCATGCTTTACTTTGAGGGGGTCAACAAGGCCCGGAATCATCCCGGCTTTACCTTCCTGTATCATTATCAGCAATATGTTGAGCTAGCCGCAGAACCATATAGCTACACGCAGTTTCTCGAACATTACCGCCGTAAATATCCAAAAGAAAAGGGTTCAATGAAACTTCAGCATATTGCGGGCGAAGAAATGTTCGTGGACTTTGCCGGGAAGAAGCTGCAGATCATCGATAAACACACCGGAGAGGTTATCGCTGTGGAAGTATTTGTGGCCATACTACCGTGCAGCCAGTACACCTATATCCAGGCATGCAGGAGCCAGAAACGCGAAGATATGATATCCTGTTGCACAGCGGCGCTTCGTTTTTATGGTGGATCGCCCAAAGCGATAGTGTCCGACAATCTAAAGTCCGCCGTCAATAGATCGAGCAGATACGAAGCGGACATCAACCGTAGCTTCAAGGACTTTGCCCGCCATTATAACTGTGTCATCAACCCGACTCGTAGTTACGCTCCACAGGACAAAGCGCTGGTTGAGAATGCGGTGCATCTGGCCTATCAGCGTATCTATTACCCATTACGTGAAATGACTTTCTTCTCGCTGGAAGATCTCAATAGAGAAATTGCAGTACTACTGGAGCGTTATAACAATCTATTGTTCAAACGAAAAGAATCGAGCCGTATCGAGCTCTTCCAGAGTATTGAACGAGAATATCTCAAAGCCCTTCCCGCTGATCCATATGAACTGAAAGATTACAAAAGGGCCAAAGTGCAGAAAATGGGTTACGTATACTTTTCTCCCGAGAAGTGTTATTATAGTGTTCCATACCGGTATATCGGAAAGGAAACAATGATCCATTACACCAGAAGTCGTATTGAGATCTTTTATAATCATGAAAGAATTGCGCTACACCCGCGCAATCTGACCAAAGGCAGCTACATCACCAACGCAGATCACCTGAGCAGCACACATAAGTTCTATTCGGAATGGAGCCCTGAGTTCTTTAGAAAAAAAGCGCTGCCACATGGGGATTATGTCCTGGCATGCATCGAAAAGATACTTGCTTCCCATGATTATCCCGAAATAAACTATAAACGCTCCCTTGGAATTATCCACCTGCACCGAGCCTATGGATCCGGGCGTCTGAACAATGCGTGTAAAAGAGCATTGGATACAGATAGCTGCTCCTATCTACGGATAAAGAATATCCTGAAAAACAATATGGACAGGCTGCTTTTATCTGTGAATGAGCTTGATCCCCAAAAACCACATATACCTTTTCACAGCAATATACGCGGTGCTTCCGCATATGAATAATAAACAAAAATCAAGAAAATGAACAATCAGACAGTTGAAAAACTACGCGACATGCGTTTAGGAGCTATGGCACAGTTACACCAGCAGTACGTTAAGGAAAACAGGCTCGAAGGTATGACCTGCGACGAATACCTCGCGTTACTTACTGACCATCAGTGGGAAGACCGGGAAAATAAAAAGATAGAGCGTTTGCTCAAGCAGGCAAACTTTAGGCATAATGCCAGTATAGGTGATATAAACTACGCCAGTGAAAGAAATCTGGACAAAAATATGTTTGCGCGTCTGGGTACACTGGACTTTGTGCTCCGAAAAGAAAACATTATTATCTGTGGTGCTTCTGGCACAGGAAAAAGCTACCTGTCACAGGCTCTCGGACATCAGGCATGTATTACAGGGGTAAAAACCTCATATACAGTAACTGCCAGACTGATCAAAAGGCTGAAATTGAGCAAAGTTGACGGAACATACCTTAAAGAACTGGAAAAACTAACGAAAACGGAACTGCTGATACTTGATGACTTTGGCTTACAGGCTTTTGATAGCCAAGATCGGGAAACACTGATGGATATTATTGATGACCGACATGGTAAAAGATCAACCCTAATATCATCCCAGATACCTGTATCGGCCTGGTACGAGGTCATCGGCGGAGAGGGCACTATTGCGGATGCGATCTTGGACCGGATTGTAAACTCCTCACATCGGATAGACCTAAAAGGTGAATCGCTAAGAAAAGGAATATTGAAAAAGGAATAATCACAGCTTTTTTATATAATTGTATGATCTTTTAAGTGGCACGGTTTGACCGAAATCACTGGCATCATTACTCCGAAATACCCAGCTAAAGGCTATTTTTTCACGAACGCTCCAGATCAACCCACTCTTCGATAATTACAACCGTCGTTTATCAAAAGTTCTTCCATGACCATCCATATCTTATCCGTCAACGTAAAATATTTTTTAATGCTTAGATCATCTATAGTCAAAAATCCGGGAACAGAAAACTTATTGACAAATAGCACTCAACATCTAGAAATAATTTTTTTTAAAACCAAACAGGATTCGATCCTCCCCGACTCAAGGTTTTTTTATTCCTTTTATATCCTTTTTCATCGAATATCGTCCTTTATCCACTTTAATTCCCCACGTTGTATCAGAGCTATATATTTTTGCACGTGATCATCGGTCAATAAGCAATTGTCTTCAAGGTGGTAATTGAACTGTTTAGTGAAGGTGTAATATTGAATACTTCCTACATAAGCATTATTGAGATAAATATGCCAAAGGCTGTATTTCTTGGCCCTCACTTCCACTACCTGGCGTTTTCCATGATGATAAAACAACTCAGGCACATCCGTTTCAAAGCGAAGTATAAGAGCGTCAATGCACGCTTCCTTGATGTCATCGGCAAGTACACCGAATGCCAATTGCCACACTCCCTGAGATTTCCTGAAAACATAAAAAGCAAGACCATTTTTGTTATAAAGATGATAATCTTTCATGCCCATGCTTTTATCATGCACGGTAATTTGAGCGTACATTACCCGATTTCGGCAAAAGATTTCTAGCGGCTTCATTTTACAATATTACTAATAATATTAGTAATATTGCATACGATATAGATTTATAGGGTTTCTCATTTTTTATATGTAATCGGATGGATAAAGCTTCTCATAGCCCGATAATAGCATCGCACAAATTGTCTGGACGTATTACTTGGGAGTTTCTATGATAGGATTGTACATCTCCTGCATCTTCTTCTCATAGCTGGTAGAGCGACCGCCAAAGAAATCGACATAGCTCGCTCCTATATCGCTAAAGACAGTGGTACCGATAACAACATTGGCAGCTATTGGAAGTTTGGAATTGGTATGCTGAATTAATATGTTTACAGCTATTAACTTTCAAGATTTTTACAAATCGTAGGGCTAAGGCAAATATCATAGTTGGTCTACCACTTTTAAACGGCTTCTTGAAGCTCTCTGTAGATTTAAAAAATTGCCTCTCTCTAAATGACAGAAAGAAGCAATTTGACTAGTCTTAACCTGAAATTGTCTAAATATCAAGCGCTTGCATTATAAATCTATTTTTTCTATTTAACTCTTTTCAATTCAATATTATTCGGAACATGAAGTTTATATTGACTACCTTTTCCATCAATACTTATCATTCCACCTCCTTCCGCTAATATGAGTTTTAAAACTAGTTTATCAGGATTTCCTTTGACGTAGGTCAAGGTTCCTCGGGCATTAATACGATTTTTAGTTTCTCTAAATCGGAAAGATAATATATTTTCATTATTTACTTTTTTATCAAAAGATCCGGTAGTTATGGTATTCTTACCACCAACCTCATAACCATCGATCAAAACACCATTTTTTTTATAAGAATGGTAACCAACTGCAAAATCCATTTTATCACCATTAACTTTGTTGTAATATTCGTCTTTTATCAAAACTATAGTAAACACTTCATCATGCCCCTCATACTTCCAGGTACCGTAAAATTTATTTAACCCCGTTGGCTTGAGGTGTCTACCTGATTCATTTCTATGATCCTTAGATTGTGAGAAAACAAAACCTGTGATTAAAACCATCATAAATAGAATTGCTGCTTTTTTCATTTTTATCATTTTTATTGAATTTAACATGGATCGGGTATTATAGCTCCATTGGACACCTTTATAGGATCATAATTCCCATTTGAAAAATCCTTTTTAAATAATTGCATTCCAGTACCCTGAATACTTTCAAGAAATGATCTTTCATAGGCGTTCACTTCGCTCATACCATTAATTGTTTGATAATTTTGCGCATTGTTAAAATAACTATCAGACCAATTATTAAAATATGCAGCGTCATTTAAATTTGACATAAAACTTGAAAATTGATTTTGATTGGAAATTTTCAATAAATATTCTGTTCCCTGATTGGTAGTAACACCTAAAGTAAATACATCCGCATTATTAATTTTATTATTGTCATAGAGAACTTTTAATAGTTCAATATCTCCGTCTGAAAAATTGGGAATACCACCGGAAAAATGGTTATGAATATATCCGTCGATTGGATTTGTTACCCCCATAGAAACAAAATGTTGCCCATTGGCGCCCTGCGCATAATTAAATGAACCATCCATTTTAAAAGAATAAGCGGCTTCAAAATTTGCATTTGTACTTGTTCGTAAATTAGACATAAAGGTATTAAAAAAAGCCTTGGAATTCAATGCCTTTACTTCATCACATGGATCTTCAGGACATTCATATATACCAGTATTTCCCCCCATACATCCACAGGGTCCGTTGTATGCAGTCCCAAAAAGATCTCCATTGCAATCATAAATTTCATTTTCTGGAGGATAAGGGTTTTCAGGATTACATAAATAAAATTGATCGGGATCGTCACAAGGATCTTCACAATCGGGATAACAGGGAGGATATGGATCAGTACCATCAGGCGGACAATCGACCGCAAAACACTCTTCGCCAATTTCCACCCAGTCACTACAGACCTCATCTTCACTACCTTCCTCAACATCTCCCAAACACGCCTGTTGATAAATAGGAGTACATTCCTCACATTCCTGTTCTCCAATTCCAGCCATCAGAATATTTTTAGCAGAAGGTATGGCTTTTGGTATGTTAGCCTTTACGGCTGTTACACCATTCTTAACAGAAGATACATTACTGGATTCCGCTAATTGCTGTTTATCTTGTAAGAATACTTTCCTCTTCTCAACTTTGCCATTTTTCAATTGGAACACGAATAGCTTTCTTCCATCCAATCTCTTATATTCAATATAACCAGAAAATCTTTTAGTTCGAATTGATTTTAATTGAATGTTCTTCCGGAAATAACTCCCTGAATTACTTTCAAGATAATCGTAATCAGGGATATAAGTTAAAATAAGATTTATTTTCCTCCCACTTCTTGATTTGTAAAATAGCAACCTATTGAAGCTATTCTGTACTCTAATTTTGTTAGATTTCTTATCCGATTTTATATTATCAAAATTATATAACGCAATTCGGTTTTTAGATTTAGCAATTGGAACTTCGATAGCATTATAAACTTTAGTATTTGCATTTTTCGACAGCTGCCAAGCTGGGGTCAATTTAATTTTTTCAACTAAACCTATTTTATTGTTGGCGGAACTCGACAATTTATTAACGTCTGTGAGGCTATACTCACTTTCAAAACTTTCCCTTGCTTCTTTAACGAAAGGATCTTCAGTTTCTAATTTATTTGCCAAATATTCTAAAAATGAATCCCTTGTACAGGCAGCCATTAATAAAATGGGAATAAATAATAGAATAAAACTCCGATTAAATTTTCTTTTCATAAATCTAAAATTTTTGATTTTACATATTTCCTTATGTTTATAACATCGACAGAATTAACTTTAATTGGTAAATTCAAGAGTTCTAATCCTGATTTTTTCGCTAACTCAATTTCATTATTTTCTAAATAAAAATTAAACAATTCTAATCTAGTTGAAAACCGATTTGGCACGGAATAAACTGCTGATTTATAGTATTTCTCTGCTTCAACATTATTTCCTAAATGAGCACAAATCATACCCAGTCTTGAATAAATTACATTGAAAGGTTTTAATTTAGAAAGATTGAGTGTTGCCTCAAAGGCTTTTTCCCACTGCATACTTTCTGTGTAATAATTGGATATAATTTTCAACTTTTCTACCTCAAAATCAGTGCTTAAAAAAGCGGTTTTACTTCGCATTAATTCAATATCAGTATCGGTGAATTCTCCACTCTGCGCTTGTTGCTTAAGATTTAAAAAATATTTTCTGGTTAAATTATAATTGATTGACAAACAAATTATTACTAAAAATAACAAAATATTGAATAACATCAAATTTTTTCTTGAAAATTTCTCTATTGTAATTATATTTAAATACAGCTGTACAACCACGACTAGCCAAATAAGATCTCGACTAATAGTATTAGTAAAAAATGATGCTATGATAATTGTTATATAGGCAGTTGATAAAAAATAGGTCAAAAAATTGTTATTTATGTCTAATGCACGATTTACTGCCTTTAAACTAAAAAAAAAGAAAAAAAATAGAGGTATTAGCATTAATATTCCATTTTCAATTACTAAACGATAATATTCATTAAAAACATAATGTGTATTATCTGCAAGTAACAGTTCCTTTTCTGAAAAGGGTCTTTCAGAGAAATAACAACTTTGTAGATATAAATACTTACCATATATACCATTCCAACCTATTCCTTCAATCGGATTAACCAAAAACGCCTTAAATGAAATTTTATAAATCAATATCCTCCCTAAAGAGGAATCAATTTTCGTTATAAATGCAATAGTAATTGAAGCTATTAGTATCAATATTGATAACCATAAAGTAGGTTTCAATTTAGCCTTACTCCGAAATAGAATAAAGAAAAAAGAGGTGATAGCTCCCAGAGCGAATGATCGACTGCTAAAAATCGAAGCCAACAAGAAGATAATGGCTGGAAATAAAGCTATCTTTAGAATTTCGATCCAATTTTTGTTAGAAATCATAAAATTTACTTACACTACAAAGTATTTGATTATAGAATTTCGTTCAGAGAGCTTCATCAAAGCTTTTGGTCACAGAATAATTTTCTGATATTTTAATCAATTTTACAATTGATTAGGTTTAAATGGTGAATTTTTAACTTAGTAATAATAGCGATAAATTATTTTAAAAACAAAACCACTAGCGTCCAAAATGATAAATAATAGTTGCAGACTCAAAGTTTTTTTATTCCTTTTATATCCTTTTTCATCGAATATCGTCCTTTATCCACTTTAATTCCCCACGTTCTATCATGGCTATATATTTTTGCACGTGATCATCGGTCAATAAGCCATTGTCTTCAAGGTGGTAATTGAACTGCTTAGTGAAGGTGTAATATTGAATACTTCCTACATAAGCATTGTTGAGATAAATATGCCAAAGGCTGTATTTCTTGGCCCGAACTTCCACGACCTGCCGTTTTCCATGATGATAAAACAACTCAGGCACATCCGTATCAAAGCGAAGTATAAGAGCGTCAATGCACGCTTCCTTGATGTCATCGGCGAGTACACCGAATGCCAATTCCCACACTCCCTGAGATTTCCTGAAAACATAAAAAGCAAGACCATTTTTGTTGTAAAGATGATAATCTTTCATGCCCATGCTTTTATCATGCACGGTAATTTGAGCGTACATTACCCGATTTCGGCAAAAGATTTCTAGCGGTTTCATTTTGCAATATTACTAATAATATTAGTAATATTGTATACAGTATAGATTTATAGGGTTTCTCATTTTTTATATGCGAATGGTTGGATGATGCCTCTCATAGCCCGAAAATAGCATTAAACAAATTGTCTGGACGTGTTACTTGAGCGTTTCTATGATACGCTTGTACATCTCTTGCATAAGTTATTGGTTTGGAAGTCGGAATGGCTACGGGAAACTGTAAGTTTAGTAAATTTCATTCTCTTTAACTGACTTTCTTGCATACTAGTTTTCTAAAATAAAATATATACCATTTTTTGGTGTCCCACGAAATTCACAAAGCATATTTTCTTGCAGTATCTTAGGATCGAGTTCGACAGTGAAATGACACTTACTGCTTAAATCGGATATTTCTGCCTTTCATCCCATTTTAATTCTTTAATATAGCTAGCAATAACACAAAAAGAGTCATTTTCTACTGGTCGAACAATTGCTTTTCTCCTTAAAAATTACTATTTTTGAATAGTATTAATGTGGTATTATGAGAAATTTAGAGCACTTAAAAGAAGTTAGCAACAGCATTGTTCTCAAGTTGCGCAAACAAAAGCTTGATAAAGGGCAACCATTTTTAATAAGATCTAGCAAATTACCCAAAAATCAAAGCTACATCGAATACCCAAATCATTTAGTTAAAATTGTGATTGTTTCTTCTGATAAACGATCTTTTGATGTAGTACAGGAATTTAATATTCGTCAATCAAAAGATATCTTGAGAGAACTCAATATTTACTAATGCCTGATCTTTACATAATAACGGGTTCTAACGGTGCCGGGAAATCTACATTAGGTGCAGAATATCTTCCAGAGCATATAAAGAGTAATAATATTATTTTCGATGGTGATTTACTCTATACGAAAGAACTATCTCGGATATTCCCAAAAATTGTTCCTTCAGCAAAATACGCTCGGAAAGAGGCTTTGGATTATGTAGTACAGCAATTTGAAGAACAGACAAAACATGCATTAGAAAACCGGTTAGATTACGTCTATGAAGGACATTTTACAAATGACGAAACTTGGGAAACGCCCAAGCTGTTCAAGAAGTCGGGTTATAGAATATATTTATTGTTTTTTGGTTTAGAAAATACCGAACTTTCTCAGTTCCGTGTAACGGAAAGAGTTACTGACGGTGGACATTATGTAGATCCTCAAACATTGGAAAATAATTTTTTTGGAAATCTTGAGAAGCTAAACGATCACTTTCACTTCATCGATGAATTAGCTATTGTTGACACTTCAGATCTTAAACATACCATTTTATTGAAATTATCCGACGGTAAAATAGAGTATTCGGTGGAAAAAGATGAATTACCTGAATGGTTCACAACTTATATGCCTGTAATTGCTGCTTTGATCTAACTTCGGCCTTATTTAATTGAGTAAATCAACCTTTCCTATCCTATTGCAGATAATCTATCTATTAAATTCTTCTTTTGAAATTGTCTTCGTGTCAAATTTGTCTTTAAGCGAGTGATCTCGACTTCGGACAGCCAGTCGTAAACTATAAGATGGTACGCTTTGTACTTCATATCTTTTTCCATCTATTGTTTCAATCCGTTTTGGCCCACAACCAACAATTAAGACTCCATTTTTTAGATAGTTTAATTTTTAGCTTATGAATAAAAAACTGTAAATTGACAGTGTTAACTTATTCACGAAGTATCTTTTCGAACTGAAACTCAACAAGGCGCCATTGAAATATGGTAATGATTTAATTTTGTTAAAAGTTGCTCGGTTTGAAAATTCATTAGATATAACACGTAAAGCTATGATGAAAAAAGTACTGTTTATTATCTTACTGTATACAATCTCGTTTCCCGTAATCGCACAAAACAAGTATGCAACAACGACGGATGGAAAAACGGTATTATTAAAAAGCGACGGAACCTGGGAATATGTAAAAGACAAATCTACATCATCAAATATCAATCAATTTAAAAGTACGAGCTACTCCCCTTCGCCGCGCAGAACAAATTCTTCTAAAAGTAGTTCTTCTTCGAGAAATTACATCCGTGGCCCTCGTGGAGGCTGTTATTATATCAACTCCAATGGCAACAAGACTTATGTGGATAGAAGCATGTGTAATTGATTAGGCAAACAGGATCTATGACTATTAGGGCTATTCTCATCATATGCATTTATTTATTTATATCCTGTAAATCGGACGTAAATAAAAGATACTACGTCAACTCTAACGAAGATAACGCAAATTCTTTTTATGAAAAGTCTGAACAGCAGAACATCCTCGAGGACGAGAAAGATGATGACGGATATGAATACAAAGATGGAATGTACTGTGCATCCGTAGAATACTATAATCCAAATACAGGAACTAGTAGTACATATACCTTAAATATTGAGGTGGAAAGTGACAACTTAGTTATTATACATTGGCCAAATGGTGGTTGGCTGGACGAGTCTCATTTTATTTCGGAAGACATTTCTAGTGGTGCTTGTTCGTTTACAAGCGATAAAGGCTATGAGTATAATGTAACTATTTTAGGTAAAAATTGCCAGTTCACGGATAGCTCTATATCTGAAGACTTTAATGAAGAACAAGAAATAGATATTGAAGATGAAGTACAGCCTGATGAAGAAATAGAATAGTTTCGCTTTACGGTATTCCGTAACGTGAATATCTGTCAATACTTTATTTTCGAAATCTACTAAAATATTAACGTTATATGCAGGATAACATGACCAATTTTGATGTCGATAAAATTGTTAATTATTTAAAGCCATTGTGTGGCTATTTAAATGAACTTTACAACTGGAATGCAAATCTAACAGCACTAATTCCTCTGCAAATACTGGCGCAAGAAATGGTAGATGAGCTAAATAGTAAAAGTTTCTATGAAAAAGAAGTAACACTAAAAGCTATCTTGCGTCCGCATTTAATTGATGCTCATACCAATGACACCATATTGTTTGATAAGTTGACAATGTGGATTATTAAAGAATGGGGTGGAATTAAAGCCGCAAATGAAGAAAGTACCAAACTATTAATACAGGAATTTCTCAAAAATCGAGTAGCCAAATTTGACCGTATTGCGAGTATCTCAAAAGTTGCAGCATATATGTTCCCCGAAGAATGCATTATTTATGATTCTCGTGTTGCTTACTCCCTAAATTGGATACTACTCTCTCAAAATGCTGGTCATAAATTTTTTCCAATCCCAGACGGCCGCAATTCTAAAATGTCAGCTTTCAATATGGATACGCTTATCCGACTAAAATATGTACATAAATATGTTGCTCCAGATAAAACATCGCTAAGCAACAAAAAGTATATTAGCAAAATAGACAACGAGTTATATATCAGTAAAGAACGAGCATACCAAACACTCAATTGCCTCATTAAAGAGATAGCAAAAAGACTTTGGGTTGGACAAAAGGAGAAATGCGACCAACTTTTTTTTACCGAAATGCTCTTATTCTCAATTGCCGATCGAGAAGTATTTTTGGATATAACAAAACATTTCTCCGATGGTGCATACACCTCTCATCAACGATCAATAGAGCCTTCATTTCAGTAGGCGTTAAGATTCTTAGAATATTTAAATACACAATGCAAATAACTTTGCATTGTGTATTTAAATATTCTACTTCTTCTCTTATTGTCTTTTTGGAGGAGATAAAGAAGGCGTATTGCCTGGAGTTTCTTTGTTGTCTCTTTGGCGTCTGTCTGCTTTGCCCGTGGATTCGGCAATTCTTTTTGGTCCTGGTTTTAGTGCCATAATTTTGAAATTTATTAATAAAATATGTTTATTAATAGCCGCATATTTCTAATAGGCTATGACTTGATATAGACTTCAAAAATATCGTAATAAGCAGCTTCATCTTTAATAGTTTTAAGATATACGGTCTTTTCGCTCGCGAATACTGATTTAGGACTAATCACCACCTTCACTTCATCTGTCTGTACACTGAAATCTATTGCATCATTCTTACTCCAAGGTAAAGTAACGAAACCTCCTATATCTCCCACCCTTACCATAAGTGTTCCTGACATACTTGGAGTCTGCGAACAATATAAGGCGAGTACCGTTTTCTTAATAGGGGCATTTCGTCTTAAATTCTCCTTTTCCAATTCGAACTCCTCTCTGCTAATCAGACCGGAGTCCAACAATGTCTTAAGTTTAAATAACTCATCTGTAAATGATTTATGGCCAGCATTTAAGATGCCATCGGTTTGCTTTTTTGTATGTGAAAGCAATTCCGTTTCAAATTTGAGTTGCTCGTCTGATTTAGACACCAGAGTAAAAATGAGTCCAATAACCGGAGATAGGAATAATGAAAGAAAGAATGCTCCGGCAAAACCTATATTTCTATTAATGCCAATAGCACCCACTGCTAACGAAAAGATAATCCATCCTAAAAATATTTCCATTGTCTATGTTGTTTATAATAACTTTAATCAAAACTAAAGCTTGTTTAAAATGAAATTATACGGGAACCCGTAAGAAGAAAGTAAAAGAAAGGCTGAGATTTGCTAGTAGATTCTATTTAATCTTAGAACCATCTGCAACAACATGGCGCAACGAAAACCTTATAATCCGAATACAAAATATGGTCGTCGCAAATTAAGGGAAGATCATTACCGTCGAGTGGCAAATATGACAGACGACGAAAGAGGCAAGCTAGAAGCTAATACTTTTGGATGTATGCTATTGTTTATCATCATAAGTGGTTTAATTGTATTTTTTCTTTTTGGCGGAGATGGACTTATGAGATGGCTTGGTGGAAAACATCCCTATTAAAACAGTTCATTTAAACTTTAAATAGCTTAGAGTACAAGAAATCTTAGCTTGATTAAAATCGAAAACAGGAAATTTAACCAAAGCACATATTAAAAAATATTATGAGGAAAAGATTTTTATTCACATCCCTGAGTGCAATAATACTGTTTGCTTGTTGTCTAAATTCAGAAACAATTGAGTCTACTGAGTTGACGGACACAACTAATGATGAAATAAGTATAGCGGCACCCATTAAACTAAGCGGATACAGGTTATTACCACCAACCATTTCTAGAACACCGACAAAAACCTTATATAGAGCCAACATCGTATTAAAGGGTGACGATGGATTAAATGATGAAAACAATAAGCAGCTCCTACTCCATCTTTATGATTCTATAAAGAATAGTGATGCAAGCCCAAATGCAGTCAGTCTATTTCTATTTCAAACGGAAGAGCACAGTCAAAGTGGTATGGGACAATGGGTCGCAAGGCTTTCAAAGGCTAAAAACGATGATGAACCTACCGTAGCTGCACAGCATTTTAAAATTCCTTCTCCGGAAAAAGCACCATCTTATCGCAAATCACTTACACTTGAAATTCGAAAAGAGATATTTAAGGAGATTATCCAGGCAGAGGACAAGTCGATGCAAGAGGCCGAAAGAAAGTATCCATTGACGAGCTTTAGTAACGCAGAGAAGAATGATACTTATCAGCATCAACTTGCAAAAAAGTTCAAGGCCGAGATTCAAAGAAAATTTAAAGTAGACCAGAAAACACTTAAAACAATATCATTGGAAGGATTGGAATATAATTGGCCGATGCCAAAATATTCGAAAGACTGATTAATTATCTGTGGGATTCATATAGATCCTTTCAATAACTTTATGTTAAAATGATGGTAGAACTATCAGCTTTACCATCATTTTAACATAAGTCAGCAGTAATGAAAAATGAGGTAAAAAAGCGCTTTGAATGGGTAATGCTTTATGAGGCCATTGGTAATGCAGGTGTTGTATGTTTAAAGTGTGGCATAACTAGGCCGACACTGAGAAAATGGGTTAAACGATTTAAAGAGTCTGGTATTGATGGTCTAAGTGAACTTAGTAGGAGACCACATAAAATCCACCATAAAATAACAATAGAGGACGAACAGAGAATTATTGAGTTAAGGACAAACCGCAATTTAGGGCATCGTAGTATTGCTAGTGAGATGAAACGTTTATATGGGGTCTCAATCTCAACGGCAACTGTTCATAAGATTCTTAAAAAGAATAATAAACAGTATTTAAAACTTAAGCGATACTACCGTAAAAGACAAACTCGCTATAACCGACCAATACCGGGTGATCGCGTACAAATGGACGTCTGTAAAATAGCGCCAGGCATTTATCAATATACGGCGATAGATGATTGTAGCAGATTTAAAGTACTTCAATTATTTCCAAGGCGTACTGCTACCAACACCCTGAAATTTCTTGATACAGTGCTGGAACAGATGCCTTTTGCGATACAGCGCATTCAAACTGATAGAGGAAAAGAGTTTTTTGCTTATTCCGTTCAAGATAGATTAATGGAATGGGGTATAAAATTTCGGCCTATTAAACCAGGCTCTCCACATCTCAATGGAAAGGTAGAAAGAACACAGCGAACCGATCTTGATGAATTTTATTCCACAGTTGATATCAAAGATCCTGACCTACCAAACCTACTATCACAATGGCAATTTTATTATAATTGGCTTAGATCCCACAGTTCTCTAACGGGCCGTACCCCAATTCAGGTAATTAATGCTTTATCAAATAAAACTCCATTATGGGAGGAAGTCGATAATATGTACGACCCAAGCCGAGAGCGAATAAGGGATCAAAATTATTGGATTGACTGTCAGTTAAATAAGTGAAACGATGTGTGTAAATCTCACAGTTTACCGCAATAGTTTCTTCTGTAAACTATTTAACTAGACCCCTGGCTATACTCAAAAAAATATTTAGTTCCTTAACACGTATATTTATTACCGGGAGTTTCTTTGCTGTCTCTTGATTAAAATAGCCTCACCACTGCATATAAATTTCAGCTATATCATACAAAGTGGTTTCATGCATCACAGTTTTTAAGTAGACCATCTTTTCGCTGGCAAAAATTCCAGTCGGGCTGATCACCACCTTAACTTCGCCTGCAGGTACGTCGCAATCTAAAGCGTTATCCCGTCCCTGTGGTAAATCGATAAAGTTTCCTTTGTCCCCTACCCTTATCATCAATCTTCCAGAAATGCCAGAGGTGGAAGAACAATAAAGTGATAACACAGTCTTCTTTTGTGGTAGGGTGCTTTTTAAGTTTTCCTTCTCAATTTCAAATTCCTCCCTGGTAATCAAGTCTGAATCGAGCAAACTCTTAAGTTTATATAATTCATCAGTAAAAGACTTATCAATTGCTTTTAAAAGCCCATGAGTTTGTTTTTTCGCATTGGATAGCAATTCTGTTTCAAATTTAACCTGATCGTCTGATTTAGACACCAGTGTGAATATGAGTCCAATAACAGGAGATAGAAACATTCGACTCAGATTTAAGTGGCAGAGCTATTTGATACGTTTAAATACCCGATGAACTTTTAGCGAATCTTGAGATCCGATTCGGTTTCCCTTTTCGTCCCAAAGGACTGGTGTTGCTCGCAAATGAAGCTTCTTATTGATTATTTCCAGTTCAACCTCATCATTCTCATTTTGGATGGCAGGAATTATTAGGAGCTTTCCGTTTACATTTGCTTTAACAGTTTTTGCAGGAGCTATCCCCGAGCCGTCATCGGTAAAAAGTGCATAGTCCGTCCCCGGTTCAAAATGTATCTTGACGGTATTTGTCTCATACTTTACGCTGTACTGCCAGATACCTTCAAATGCTGTTTTTACCGTTAGAGGAATAGTTGTACTTTGTGCATAAGAACTTTGTGCAGCAATTACTATGAATATGATTGTAAATAGCCTTTTCATAGTTTGTGCCATTAATTTTTTTAGCTAACGTTTTACATGCTGAATACTATTCCGCTCCGACCCTATCCAATTTGTTGTTCTATACGTCAGAGTTTTAATAAATACCTGTCGACTCTCCATATTTTTCTACACAAACTTCGTCGGCTATGCCATAAAGAATTTGATCTGTAAATTCGTTAACACTATAGGGTATTTTTTCCGGATTTTTAATAACCGACAAATATAAATCTAGGCCATTACTAACTATCCAATTCGCAATATCTTCCACTCCATCTTCGGATTCTTCCATATAATCAGTATATGGTTTATCCTGCAATTCAACTGAAGCATCCACAAAGGTTTCCTGAAATCTGATAATTTCTTCTTTTTTAAAAGCACTAAGAATTTCTTTTAGCTTTTCTCTATTACAGTCTGCCTTTTTTATTATTGACCAAAACCATTCCAATGTTTGAATATGATCCATATCTATTGTTCTTTTTACGATATCCTTATAGCACACAATTTGCAGAAAATCCAAATTGTGTGGTTTATACTTTTAATTTTTAATAACCTTTTCTAAATTTCCATTTTCGTCATAGACTTTCCATTCTCCTTTTTTTCTTCCATTTTCATAGTTTCCTGTTTCCCGTAATTGTCCATTGTCGTGATAAAGCTTCCATAACCCTGAATTTTTATCATTTTTAAAGTTTGATACTTGCCGTATTTTTCCTTCTTCAGTATAGCGTTTCCATTCTCCGGTTTTTTCACCATTTTCGTAATGACCAATTTCTGCTAGCTGTCCATTTACATGGTATTGTTTCCATTCACCAAACTCCTTGCCATTTTCATAGTATACAATATCTTGCAATTGACCATTATAATAATATCTTTTCCACTCTCCTTTCCTAGTTCCATTTTTATAATTTCCGATTATTTTTAATTGTCCATTCACATCATATTCTTTAAATTCGCCTTGCGGTAGGTCGTTTTCATAGCTTAAACTTTTCCAAAGCTGTCCATTGTCAAAATACAAGTTCGATTCTCCCGTCACTTTTCCATTTTTATCTAATTTTTCCTTCAATCGAATTTCCCCATTATCGTGGTAAGTAATTACCTCTCTTGAATTTGAATTATCCTTTTTAAATTTTTGCTCCTGTCCACTACAGAATGTGAAGAGAGATAAAATTACTGGCATTACTAAGAATTGTTTCATCATTTGTGTATAGTCTTATCATTTAGGGATTATCAATATATTCTATATCAGTTTAATTATTTGCTGGATACCTATCTTAATAAACTTGAAGCTCCTTGCTATTTTTTGGGCGATAGAGATATAGCTGAATGTAAGTTGTAGTACCTAATCCTTTATCTTTTCGCTTAAATCCTCCCCACAATGCTGATTTTTCATTGTTAATTTTCTCTAAACAAACCAGTTTTCCGTGAGCATAGAAAGTCATTTTGTATTTTTCAATGGGTTTCAGATCAAAAAACTCTAAATCCTCATCTGTTCGGAATTGATATTCTTTGTCCCAGTTGTTTTTTATTTCTTCGGAAGAAAGATACATTTGCTGGGCTAGTCTTTTTTCTTTTTCATAAACAACATTCGCCAAATCATCTTTCGTACCTTTCATATATATACCTCTTATCTCATTGTATTTTGCAACAACTTCTATTTCTAACGCTTGTAACTGGTCTTTATCCTTAGCAAAAAGAACTTCGGCATTATCTAAAATGTTTATTTTGTAGGGAACTTCGGCGTCAAAAGTAAAACTGTCTTCAAAAAAATTCTGTCCGTCAAATGTTGAAACTTCTTTACCTTCCTCTATTTTTTGTGGAGTGGTGTAAGTAGTCACTTCTTCCTCATCACTCCAACTACCATCTTTACCTATGAAGGATTTTTTGATTAGGATCTGAACTCCAGAGTTTTTCATCAATGATGAATGCATTGACTTTGTATTTTGATTAAATCCTGGAGAGAGACGAATGGTGATTTTTTGCGGGCCTTTTTGTATGATGTCCCAATTTAAAGGGAAGTATGAGCCCGATAAACTTCCGCCTGAATTATCTTTGTATTTGATAACGGGAACATCATTGATAAGAATTTCGAACGAGCAGTTACTCGTGGATATATTTGCGCCATAATGCGGTTCTTTATCGAAGTGCTTTATTTCGGTTTCGATAGCATAGATATCTTTTGCTGATTTTGTGCTTTTATTCTGGCCATTACAGCTAACAGATAGTAGTATAAGATTTATAAATAAAAATATTCCCTTAAATTTCATCATACGTGTAATTTATTTATTTGGCTGCGAAAATCAGTAGGCCAATTATCGTAATTGAACTGTGCTTCTTTGCGATATACTGTTCATCATTTTGCTTATACTATTTGTTTTAGATGAATAGATTTTTGAATAAATTTAAAGCTTTAATGCTTAGGTGATTTCTATAATTACAATTCGTTGGATGTGCTTTATTATTCGCTGCGGTTGAGTCAAAAAAATAGGTCCTTTTGCAAACCTACCATAATTTGGTTCTGTTCTTAAGACAAATATTGGAAATATGGTATTCACAATTTGTACGGAACAAAACTATCAGGATCGAAAAATTCCATCTCCGGAAAATGCACCATCTTATCGCGAATCACTTACACTTGAAATTCGAAAAGAAATATTTAATGTGATTGTCCAGGCAGAGGAAAAGTCGATACAAATGGCCGAAAAAAGTATCCATTAACGAGCTTTAGTAATGCGAAGAAGAATGATACTGATCAACATCAGCTAGCAAAAGAGTTCAAGGCCGAGATCCGAAGAAAATTTGATCAATTTGTTGAGCGGAGATCTTGATTAACGTTGGCCGTCCGGATTCGAAAACCAATGACCATTCAATTCACGAATAGATGAACCATACAGACAAGTAAATTGAACCGTAGAAGAAAGCAATATGGTTATTAAATCAAGACCTTTGTATAATAAATTTAATCAATCAAATGTCAGAAATTACTAAAATTCAATTGGGGCAAAACGGCCCCACGGTTTCAAAGCTTAGTCTGGGATGTATGCGGATGTCATCAATATGGGGTGGCCCAACTCCCGACGAAACCGAAAGCATTGCAACCATCCATCAAGCTTTGGACAGTGGGATAAACTTCCTGAATACGGGAGATTTTTATGGTGCAGGTCACAACGAAATGCTTATTGGCAAAGCCATTAAGGGAAGACGGGATGATGCTTTCATCAGTGTCAAATTCGGTGCTATTTTCCACAACGGTCAATGGATCGGCTTGGATCTCCGTCCTGTAGCGATCAAGAATTTTGTCAACTATTCGTTGACCCGTCTGGGCATTGAAACTATCGACTTATATCAACCCTGTAGAATGGATAGCAGTGTGCCAATAGAAGACATCATCGGAACGATTGCAGACCTAGTAGCTGAAGGAAAAGTACGTCATATAGGCGTATCGGAAATAACCGCCTATCAGCTCCGTAAAGCCAACAGCGTTTATCCCATCAGTGCACTAGAAATCGGTTATTCTTTGGCTGACCGTCAGATCGAAAATGAGCTATTGCCTGCGGCTAAAGAATTAGGGATTGGTGTCGTGGCATTTGCCAACACGGCCGAAGGACTGTTAACCGGTAACCTACAAGCGCCAATTCCTGCGGATGACCATCGAAATCACTTTTCCCGTTTTCAGGGTAATAACCTGATCCATAATCTTGAAAAAGTGAAAGTATTAAAAGAAATTGCTCAGCGTAACAATGTCAGCCCTACACAACTTGCGATTGCGTGGGTAAAAGAACAAGGCGACAATATCATGCCATTGGTGAGTATGAGCCGCAGATCAAGACTACCCGAAAATATCGATGCGATGGAAATTGTAATTAGCCCAGAGGAGATGAATATTTTAAACACTACATTTGCAATAGGTGCTATTAAAGGTGGTACTTACTTACAAAGATAAATGGAAAGTCCAGCAGAAATACTTCCCGGCGTGATATTCTATTCCTACCTTTCTTCCCTAAAGAAAGAGAAAGCATGCGTATGGAACCACCATACCTTGGTATTACAGGTCTCGGGCCAGATGGTTCTGGAAACAGCTGAGCAGCATGTAAACATATCTGCCGGGGAAGTATTGCTAATTCACAAGAATCAGCTGGGAACCTTGACTAAAACCCCCGGGCCAAGTGGCCACTATGAAACTATCGTAATATCACTGCAAGAAGATCTGATGCGTCAAATAGCACTAGAAGAAAAGATGGAAGCCCAGGGTAAATACACCGGCCTTCCGAACATATGCCTCCCCAATAATGCGTTTATCAAAGGTTATTTCCAGTCGGTCGTTCCCTACGCACGAAGCGCTGGTCATGAAATGACTGACGAGATGGGACTTTTAAAGGTGAAAGAGGGAATCAAGTTGATACTGATAGCTGTTCCGGCACTGCGTAACTTTTTGTTTGATTTCGCAGCGCCTTATAAGATGGATCTAGAAAAATTTATGCTGAGCAATTTTCATTTCAATGTCCCTATTGAAAAGTTTGCACAACTCACCGGAAGAAGCCTTTCAGGATATAAAAGAGATTTTCAGAAAACCTTCGGGATGCCGCCACGTAAGTGGTTACAGGATAAAAGGCTGAATGAAGCACGGCATTTAATTGAAAGAAAAAACAAAAAACCATCAGCTATCTATCTCGATCTTGGTTTCGAGACCCTGTCCCATTTTTCTTCCGCCTTTAAGAAGAAATTTGGCAAAGCGCCGACTGTAGGTGGATAGTATTCCCAATCTTTTAATTGAATTATTAACTGCTACTTTTCAATCGGGAAATGTTAATACTTAAGCCCAATATACACTATATATTGCGGGCGAAGTGGTACAAAATGCTGGTTTCGCTTTCCGATGTCCAGCATTTAGTTTCTCTGTTTTATTTTGTTATTTAATTCTTCAAGTTTCGTTTTTGCGATATTATTAGTTGGAGAAAGTGTCAAGATTTTTTCATAACACTTTTTTGCTTTATCCATATATCCCCTGACTGTGTAGGCCTCGGCTAAGCTATCCCATACATTGATTGATTGCGGATAATTTTCCGTATTCAGCTCAAAAATAGAAATTGCTATATCAGGTAGTTGCCTATCATAAAGGGCAACATATCCAATTGTATTTACAAAACTTTGGTCCGGTTTAGTATCAAAGAAAAGTTCCTTTTTTATTTTTGCACTGTAATTTACCAATATATTGGGGTCTTTTGTTACTTCATTTATATCAATATTATATGGCTCGAAGAGATATCGAAGGCCATAATATGTAGCAGGAATTGTTACTGTTAAATGCTTTTCGTCTTCAAAATATCTAAAGTCTACCTTCAGATCTGGAGATTTATTCTCTTTCAGTAATTTATAAAATTGATTTCCCCATTGATAATGCCTCTTATCCTCCTGCATATTATTGGCTAATGCAATATATATTCTAGCTTTTAGGTCAACTCGATTCTCCAAAACTTCTTTACTTCTTTTCCCAATATAATTATGATCCCAAAACCATGAGGGGTCGATAAGTAAGTAATAACTAAACAGCTGCGGATTTTCTAACAGGCAATGTAACGCAAAGAGTCCGCCCAATGAGTGTCCGATAATCATGCTTTGTGGGATGGTCCTGAAAGATTTATTTATTTCCACCATTAATTCATCCTCCATAAAACGCATGAAATCATCTGCTTTTCCGCTACTTTTAAATGCAGTAATATCTTCTTTATCCAAATAATTCAATGAATTTGTAGGAGTGAAATTCTTTGTTCTATCGGTGTTTTCTATTGAAACAATAATAAGCTCAGGGATTTGCAACTTAAGATTTGCATCTGAATGCATCGATTGTGCAATCCCAGATACTTCCAAAAACTTACTCCTATCCCCATCTAAAACATAGGCAACGATGTATTTTTTGTCGATATTGTTTTTATAGGAAGCCGGTAAATAAACAGAATAATTTCTGCTTTCATTAAGTATTTTAGAGTTTATCGTATAGCGCTGTCCAACCACTAAAAAATTGTCATTTGATTGCGCAAAAGAATTGCTAAGACTAAAAATAAAAAAACAGATTATTGTGGTTATAGTTCGGCTCGTCAGTATAATGCTGGAAATCATCCGTATTGTTGCCATTAAAAAGGATTAAATAGATCTTATAAATACAAGTAAGCTTTAAATTTATGTAAAAATTTTAGATTTATAATATCTTCATGCATGATTTTAGGGAAAGAACGCAGCATTCTGTTTGTTCTAAACCTTATCATATTGAAATTCGTTTTTTTATTGCATATTAGCCATCGAAAATTGGACCATTTGAATTGGTACACCTATAGAACAAATTGAATATGGAAAGGCCATATAGCGATATTGCAACCCATTACGAAACTCCAACGGGGTATTCCATTATTGTCCCGGCAAAAAAGCATTTACCTATTATCATTATTTTTAGTTTATGGCTGGTTGGTTGGATACAATCAATTATTTTTTTTGCCCCGACACTTGAAAACTTTTCCGATAACACTGGCGGTTTAAGCTTCGAGGGAATATTTTTTATAGTTTGGTTGATGCTCTCGATGGCAGCGGGCTTATTTGTAATGAAAACGTTGATGTGGTACCTCATTGGAAAAGAAATTATTACAATAGATCGCGAGCAAATAAGTATTGCCAGAAAAAACGATATTCTATTCAGGCATAAGATTTATGATCTACAAGAAGCGAAGAAATTTCATGTTGAGGAAGAACATTTTGAGTTTGTTTTTTGGAACCAGGGGAATAGTTTAGGTATTTTTAGAAACAGAGGCACTATTCGATTTGAATATGGTTTTAAAACCATAAAATTTGCAAATGATATGGATCAAGCTGAGGCAAACCATATCTTGGAATCATTACGTGCGTCGGGCTATCTGACCACCACTAATTTTTGATTAAATTTTTTATGAATACGGAAAGCACCTTCGATTTAAAAAAATTCATACCACATGTGTCCTAAATAAATTTTAGGAGTCGGTTTCTGTGTTACAACCATAGATTTTTTGTTCATTTGAATTTTGCCCCCCAAGTAACGATTAAAATAGCCTTACATACAATTTAAGGCCAAGATATCGGTTGAATAGAGGATTAGTTACGGGAAACCGTAAGAATGCCTAACAGGCAATCCGTAGGTTTGAAAAGACAATACAAACCGCATTAATCAATAACATATGAAAGATAAAACAACCGCAGCTTTAATGGCATTTTTCCTTGGAGGATTTGGTGCACATAGATTTTACCTCGGGCAAACCGGATTAGGTGTCCTTTACCTCCTTTTTTGCTGGACGCTTATACCCGCATTTATCGCTTTGATTGATTTTATCGTTTTTCTCTCCATGAATAAAGAGAGTTTTGATATGAAATATAACCGTGTATATTTTTCACAGCCCATTATTCATAATTATGTACCCACTTCACCCATTCCCCAAAAGGATGCTGCGACTGAAATAGAGCGATTACATGGATTGATGGAAAAAGGAGTGATTACAAAAGCAGAATTTGAGGATGCAAAACGTAAGCTGCTATAAAGGTATAAAATAGATCGAAAAGTCTCCCTTAACGGTCGTTAAGGGAGACCGAAGCAATAAGCCTTTCAAAAAAATTATGCCTGTTGGCCACTCGCTCTATCAGCAACCAATTTGGCATTCAGCGAACCGCGTACCTCACTAGTCAGACTGCGAAGCTCATTGTATTTTCCGATCAATGTATTTAGGTCAGTGACAATTTTTGGTAGTGTATCCGCTACCGAATCTGTAACTGCATTTGGCAAAGGGCTTGCTGAACCTCCTACTGCTGCCGACTTTTTCACTAAGCCTGGAACAGTATTATTGGCCTCTAATATAATATTCTGATCCAGCACCTTTACTGCTGCCCCAACCTCATTGGAAACGCGCTGGGCAAACTGTCCGATCAGCATGTTATTTTTAATATAGGTTTCAGACAGCGACAAGGATGCACGAATACCGATCGACAATGCATTCGCTGTCTGTAATATGGTATTATCCTCAACGACGATATTGGCACTGGCAGTAACTCCCGTAACATAAATACAGGGACCATTCGCCTTACCAGAGGTGTTGAAATTGTTAATGACATTCCCTTTGATAATACAATTGGACAACATGCCACTATTGGAAAAGAAGCCCATGCTCAAGTTGGTACTATTATTATTGTAAATAAACAAATCGCTGCAATTACTATAATTGTACGCCATCACCGAAGTTCCTATTTGCTTATTGATCGTGTTGGAATAAACTTTAATCTTGGAGCTATTGCCAGCGGATACCATGGCATGCATTAGGGTATCAACAGTATTTGCATGCACGGTTAGCCCCTTTACTTCTGTTTGGCATAGCACAAAGTGGAACGATCGCCAGGAGAAGTTAGAGCCAACCACAACATCAAAGACAGTATCGAGTTTAATCGAAGTGATGTCAAGATTGGTTTTAAATGTATTGCTGCTTATATCGATCACCTTTGCAGAACCGTAACAATAGATAAATGCTGTAATCTGAGGTACTCCATCAAATTCATAAAATAACTGATTATTTTTAATGGAGATATTCTTGGTAATCATATCATCCTTAAGCCTTTCTGCATTCACCTTGATTAGAGCGCTTACTGTGGCAGATTTTTGTTTAGTTACCTGAATGGTATTATTGTAAAAATTAACATTCTCGATCATCGTATTTGTCCGCATGCAATTGCTTTCGAAATCATGCCCGACATTATTCAGGAAAGTATTATCATAAATATTGACGTTCAAAACGCTATTATTTTTATTCGGCTCAATGTCTATTCCATCCATGGGGAATTTGCCATTAATCACTCCAGTATTGCTGATTCTCGACTTTGAAATACTGATGTTGCTTCCTTTCGTTACCGTAATACCCTGACGTCCATTATTGTCCACGATTACATGATCTACAGAAATATTAATGCTCCCCCCGTCGGCAGTTTCTGCACCGCCTATACATATGCCATCGCCACAACAATTTTCAATCGTGATATCCTGAATGCTGATATCGCTACAGCCATCGACAATATTTATACCGTGCCCCCACTCACTCGAAGTTTCAATATGTGTTGCATTATCGCCGGTTATACGCCCCCTACCAAACACACCGCTATCGACGACCTCCGAAAATAATATAATTGCATACCGGTCATTGTTATTGGTTCGAATAGCGATCGTCGCATTGAGCTCCAAATAAACATGTGACTTCATCAATATACCTGGTCCATAATAGCTCGCTGGCAAACTTAAAAGCACATCTTGGCTGACTTCAACTATTTTTACGTTATTGTTTTGCGCATACACAATGGCACGGTTGATTCTTTCAAGACAATCGACAACGCCACCTATGGCACCAAAATAACTCACATCAACCCGATCACAAAATTCATGGATAAGCCCGATTCCACTAACTACAATTAGACTGCCACCATCGTCTGCCCCAGGCCCCGGAGTAGCCGCAGCCAGATAGTACTTGATCGGTGCTGGGGTATCCCCTTTTTCGTAATAGCCTAATAGCTCCACTCCTTCGTAGGTACCGTTTTGCAATGCTGTGATTTCAATGGCTGATATGCCTTGCATAGCTGCCATAGTTTCCTTAACTAAAAATTGATTTGCCATATTTCTTTGATTTAAATGATATAGGCAAAAGTATGTTTGCTGCCAGGTCGATCTGAGAGAAAATAGGGCTTTGTAAGCGGTAGTTGGACGATACCGAAAAGTTGAAATGATTACGGTTCCTATCCGTTATTTTAAAAGAAAAATGCGATATTTTTTGGAATACCGCACTTTAGGTTTTTGTTATATGTTATTTAATTATTTTGCCAATATGCCTGCAGCCCTTAGCTTCGCTTTTAAGTCCCGCAATTCGCTCAAGATCCCTTGTACTTCAGTAAGGGATTGGTTTGGAAGTAGGATTGGATATGGGAAACCATAGTACATTAAGATTAGAATTGACATAAGCCGTCATTACACGGACAACTTACAAGAAGCAACTTGGGAAAACAGCTCCACTTTCGTATATTCGATATGGCTATGTTACTTCGTTAAGTCGCCGCACCATTATATACTATGCTGAAAACTACGATACATACATTCAACGACCTTGATAAATGGTTGTCCGACAACTTTTATTTTGAAGACGGACACGTTTTGGCAATAAAAGAAAATCCGCTTGAAATTATTGTTGGTTATAATGTGAAAGCAAATTACAAGGCAAATTCAGAAAGACACATTTTGCCTTTCAAAATCATTCCATCAAAAATTTACGAATGGACTTTTGACAAAGATCTAGCAAATGTTGGTGACGACAACTACATTGAATATATTGAAGCACAAGAAGTTGAAAATGGAATTTGCTTAGAGTTCTCTACACCTGCGACTTTTCGACTTGTTACAAACAGCCTTGAAATTGAAGAACAAGAGCTAATAAAAACAACATTTAAGCCTTGGACAAGCGAAAAAGAAATGTATTTGACCGCTGACCTTTCTGAAGTTCCGAGACCTTTATTTTGGAAAGAAAAATTAAACAAATACGGACACGACATTCTGTTTCGTTATTATTCAGGTGAAGAAAGACAACCAGAGCAAGTTCCTTACCCAGACTATCAAGGTTACTATATACAACTTGCGGACAGAATTAGCTCGACACAAGAAGGTATTTTTCTCAAGCATATAAAAATAGAAAACGGAAAATTTAGTTTGAATTTTGAAAACAAGGACGATGAATTGAAAGATGTTTGGAACGACTTAACAGCAATTCTTGCAGACTTTCCTAATGCTCAAATCAAAAGCGGAAATTGCGAGTTTACCGGGACAAAATGGAAACAATATTTAGCGGACAAACTATTACCGACAACAGAATGACAGGAAGCACAGCATATAACGGGAGAGTGTAACATAAACTGTGTCAACCAATTTAATCGGCTCGTGCCCTTCATCTACTGGGGGGCAGTCATCCAAAATAAAGAAACTTAGAGTTTTTCGACCTCTTCGACAGAAAGTCCTGTGCCCTTAGCAATATCAGCTATAGGTAGCCCCATTTCCTTAAATGCTTTAGCAGTCTCAAGAGCTTTTTTACGCTCTCCTTCTGCTAGACCTTTGGCTTTACCTTCTGCTAGACCTTTGGCTTTACCTTCTGCTAGACCTTTAGCGTGACCTAAAGCTTCTCCTGATTTCTTGGCCGAATTAAATACGCTCTCAGCATCACGCTTATGTTTTAAACTTGCTTCGTATGACATTAGCTCCTCCTCCGTTAATTTACCTATCTCTCCTATCTCAAAGATAAGACCAAATATTCTTTTATCCAAAAATGATGGCAATCTATCCATAGTACTCAAATGTTTAAGTAAGTACAACCACTGATCCATAACTGTCTTTAGTTCTTCTGGCTGTTTATTAAATAATGGAAGCGAAATCATTTTATATCCCAATTTATCATAGAATATTTCTTTGGTCAATTTGTCACACAGCGCAACATCATAGAAATAAGGCCGCTCTGTGACACGGGATATACCAGAACTTCCATTTCTATCCATGTCAAACTCCAAAATACCAATAAAGTAAACCTCCGGTAGGTAATAATCACTCCCCTTCTTACCTCGCGCTAATTGTTTATTGATGAGACGTGAGGTATAGTACACTGCACGGTCCTTAAAAAATTCTTGAAAGAGCTGCTGCATCTCAATGATGAAAACCTCACCATCGCTGCCAATACAATGTAAATCAAATACAACACGACGCATTTCCTCATAATCACCATCATGTTCTACAGGCTTATATCTTAGATCCGAAATTATCTTCTCTCCATGAAATAGACTATTGAGAAACTCAATCAGTAAGATTTTGTTGTCCTCCCTACCAAAGTAAAATTTCCAACCGAAATCGGTACGTGGATCTACATACCTACCCAAATGTTTTTTTAATCTAGCCATAATATTTATTAATTGGTTATCAGTCAAATATACAACAATAAATTGAAAAATACTAAAATAATTAGTAAATAACATAAGTAGACAAGTAACTTATATTGATAGTCAATCGCACGAGCTGAAAAATTGTCTTAATAGCAGCTCCCCACATTATCTTATTAACGCTTTAGATAAAATACAAATTCAAATGGTCAAAATTATCCGTATTGAATGGTAACCGGATGTTGAATCTGGATGGTCAATGGTATCGAAATCTCCAATATAATAAGCTGAACAAAAAAACAAAAATCACTACATTTGATTAAGATAGAATAAGAATGGAACATGGGTTAATTTTGGAGAATATTGCTAAGCACATAACATTAGACGATAATGAAGTTGCACAATTTCTTAAGGTATTAAAAAAAGTAAAAGTACCGCGTAGAAGCATGATATTAACTCAGGGGCAATTATGTAATTCCATTTATTTTGTTGATACTGGAGCATTACGGGCATTCTACCTTGATGTGTCCGGCAGAGAATCGACTATTATGTTTGCCATAAAAGACTGGTGGATAACAGATATGTACTGCTTTATAAATGTACTTCCCGCCATGCTTACCATTGACACTATTGAAGATAGCATCATCTATCAGCTGCAAAAAAATGATCTGGAAAAACTCTATTTAACAGTACCAAAATTTGAACGTTTTTTTAGGATCTTGATGCAAAATGCCTATATAAGGGAACAATTGCGTGTGATTCAAAATCTCTCGTTAACCGCCGAAGAACGCTTTGACATATTCCTGAACAAATATCCTGATGTTGCCAATAAAGTGAAGCAAAAACAAATTGCATCCTATTTAGGAATCACACCTGAGTTTTTAAGTATGATCAAGCGAAAAAAGCGGAAGTCTTAAAGTAGTTTATTTTTTTTCAAGTTTGGACACCTTTAATTTGCAGTAATTAAAGAATGTAAATATGATGCTAATATTAATTGCGGGCCCTTATCGAGGTGGCACTAACGATGATCCGGTTTTAATGAAAAAGAACCTGGACAACCTTGAATCATTTGCTTTAGAAATCTTTAGAAAAGGGCATATACCGTTCATTGGTGAATGGATGGCACTTCCATTGATAAAATTAGCAGGATCAACACATGTTGGAGATCAGCAGTGGAATGAAGTCCAATATCCCATAGCACATCGGATGCTCGAGAAATGCGATGCCGTATTGCGAATCAAAGGAGAATCAAAAGGAGCTGATCAAGATGTACGGTTAGCCCAGGAAAGAGGACTGAAAATTTATCATTCTGTAGAAGAAATTCCCGTATCGGAGCTTCTTTAACCAAATTTTTACTAACAAAAAATATACTTTATGGAGTTAGAAATATATCAAGTCGATTCTTTTACAGAACAGGTATTTCATGGTAATCCCGCATGCGTTGTACCTTTAAAAAACTGGTTACCCGACGAAACACTTTTAAAAATAGCCCGTGAAAATGCGGTTGCGGAAACAGCATTTTTTATCGATAAAGGTGATATTATACACCTGAGATGGTTTACGCCCGAGATTGAAATGGATCTATGTGGGCACGCAACCCTTGCAACAGCCCATTGTTTAGTTGCACACCTGAGTTATCAAAAAAAAAGAATCATTTTTGAAACCCAGGTGGGACCGTTAAAAGTAGATGTAGAAGATGGTGTTTATTATATGGATTTTCCTTCCAGAATGCCAGAACCTACTGCCCTGCCCGATATTATTGAGAGATCATTAAATATCAAGCCAAAAGAGGTCCTCAAATCTAGAGATTATGTACTGTTGTATGAATCTGAGCAGGATATAAAAAACATCAGAATTGACAGATCCATTTTTGACCTAATCAATCTTGATCCGGGAGGCGTAGTAGTAACAGCAGCAGGTACGGAGAGCGATTTTGTTTCAAGATTTTTCACCCCACAGTCTTCTATTCTTGAAGATCCAGTTACTGGCTCAGCGCATTGTTCGCTTATACCATTCTGGGCAAAAAGATTAACAAAGGATAAGCTTTTAGCCCTGCAATTATCAGAAAGAGGTGGAAAGTTGTATTGTGAAAACAAGCCTGATCGCGTAATTATTGCTGGTAAGGCAAGAACATATTCTGTTGGACGCTTTTGGATTTAATTTCATTGTCAATAAAAACAGTTTAAAATCAATCTGAAGGCACATACACAAAGGCTGGCGGACAGCCCATTTAAAATTTATTAATTTTATAAGATGAAAGATAACATTATTGACAAAGTTGCTTTAATCTGTATAGTTGAAAAGAAAGTATTAACAGCTCTTTCCCATTCAAAATCAAAGCTATATCTACCTGGAGGCAAGAGAGAAATTGGTGAAACAGATTTAGAATGCTTAAAAAGAGAAATTCATGAGGAACTTAATGTCCAAATCAAAGAAGATTCAGTGCAATATTTTGAAACTTTCGAGGCTCTTGCCGATGGTAAAACTGATGGTATATCAGTAAGGATGACATGTTATTTTGCTGATTATTCCGGAAATCCTGAACCGACAAATGAAATAGCATCATTGGAATGGATAACCTATCAGGATAGGGATCGAACATCAGCTGTTGTAAAGATCATATTGGATAAGTTAAATGCTTTGAAGCTTATACATTAATTTTAATATTATTAGATGGAACAATTACTATCAATCGGTGCTGAAGCATTAAGGAAAGCTGCATTAAATGAAGATGCAAAAGCTTATGTTTTAAATAACGAAGCACTCTACAAGCTAATGAAGAAAGCCGCTGACCGATACATTGGCGGTGAAAATCTTTCGGAAACTTTAATAAAAGTACAAGATTCAAATGATACCGGTTTTAAGTGTTCGATCGAGTATATGGGTGAAAGCACTCGATCTATTATGCAAGCGGCAAAAGCGACGGATGAATTTTTGGATATCTGCAAAGCAATCGAGCAAAAAAATCTCAATTCCACGATTTCACTGGACCTTTCGCACATTGGACTAGAAGTCTCTGAAAGTCTTTGTTATGAGCACTTATCTAAAATATGTGAAACAGCAAAGGACAGGGAAGTTATTATTAGTGCTGAAGGAACAGACAGAACTGACCGCATTTTGAAACTCTATCAAAATGGTTCAAAGAAGTATGCCAACCTGTCCATTACCTTACAAGCCTACCTCCATCGGACAACTGATGATTTTGAAGCAATGTGTAATGAAAGGGGACGTATCCGTATCGTAAAAGGAGCATTTGAAACTGCTAAAGGACTGTCCCTACCACGTGGACAGGAACTCAATGACCGCTATATTTATTTTGTCGAACAGCTACTTTCAAAAGGCCACCCCTGTTCCATCGCAACCCATCATCATGAAATACAACAGGAAGTAAAAAAACTTATAGATACGCTAAAACCAAATAAAGAACTCTACGAGTTTGAAAGTCTTTTCGGAATCCAAACCGATCAGTTGGCCCAATTGAAAGATGAAGGCTATCCAACAAAACTCTATTTCGTTTACGGTCAGGAATGGTACCTTTATCTCTGCAACCGATTAGCTGAATATCCATTAAATTTGTTCAGAGCATTGCAGGATATTGTCGAATCAAAATAACAATTAGTAATAGAAAGTTCATCGAAACGATGAATTTTCTATTAACACAAACTTTATTTCATTAATTTAATTATTGCACAGCTCAAATTTTTCAAATGAAAAATGAGGATCAATTCGAATCGCTCACTTTCCCACAGGACATAAAAAAGAAGTTTAGAAGCTGCAGACAAAATCTTTCCAGACAGCACAAAACCAACATTAATAAATAAAGCTAAAAGCGCAATAAGTTCATAAAAACTTGATCGAATAGTCATTTAACCTCCTTTACGCCATTGCGAAAATCTACATCCATTTCCTGAAAACATAAAAAGCAAGACCATTTTTGTTGTAAAGATGATAATCTTCCATGCCCATGCTTTTATCATGCACGGTAATTTGAGCGTACATTACCCGATTTCGGCAAAAGATTTCTAGCGGTTTCATTTTACAATATTACTAACAATATTAGCAATATTGTATACGGTAAAGATATTTAGGGTTTCCCATTTTTTATATGTAATCGGATGTATTAAGCCTATCATAGCCCTATAATAGCATCGCAAAAATTGTCTGGACATGTTGCTTGAGCGTCTCTATGAGACGATTGTACATTTCCTGCATCTTCTTCTCATAGCTGGTAGAGCGACCGCCAAAGAAATCGACATAGCTCGCTGCTATATCGCTAAAGGCAGTGGTGCCGATGACAATATTGGTAGCTATTGGAAGGTTGGAATTTGTTGGGGTTGCTATCATAGCGTTCTATTGTTCAATCGGGCAAAGTCAATACCCAAGCAATCGGCCAAATGTTATATGAGAAAGCTATTTAACAAACATTCCGGAAAGCAACATACTTTCGTTAAAATTCAGGGTTACTGTATAAGGGGGCGTTTTGATTTCAATATAATTGGCAAAATCCACCGGATGATAAATTATTTTAAGCTTATCTAACAACTTAAGCACTTCTTCAAATTGTAAGCCTGGTTTTAAGTTATTTTCAAATGAGATGTTGACCTTTCTAAAGTCGTTGATGGCGTAACCATTGATAGTGTTTTCCTTTTGGTTCTCCGGATCACTTTTACTGACAGCAAAAAAAAGATTGAAATCATGATAAGTATTCTGATAATAGATCTCGTTGGTTTTTCCGGTAGTGCCATCAATTTCTGTCACTCGTTCAAAACGCTTATTTATAGGAGATTTCGTAAATTCTTCTTCCGTTGTTTTGCCAACAATCAAATTGTTTATATTCCAGTTCTTATCAATTTTCAGCGTGGGTTTGTCTCTAACATCTTCCGGTTTGGTCGCATTTTTTAGCAAGTCAGCCATATATTTTTCATTATTGCATCCGCCAAAATCAATTAAACCATTCATGATATCCCAGTAACACGTTTTAGACAAGTTTGTGTTGTTCAAAATGATTAACCTATCGTAGTCTGGCGCGTATAAAATAAATTTATTTTGGGGCTTTAAATTCCAGTATAAACCATGGTCGGTATTTGGATTTTTTGTCCCTTTGCCATATTTTACCTCTAGTTTCTTTAAAATACTCGCCTTTAGCTGTTGCGTCTTGAGCTCAATTCTTACGCCATATATTTTATCATCAGCAGCGTATCGTTTTAAAGATTCTTCTAATTCACTGGCGGTTTTGGCTTGTTTGAGATCAATATGTCCACCGCCAAGACGTGTAATACTATCTGTTTTTAATGTTTCCGAATTGATTTGAAAAATAATCCGCTGCCCTGCTAAATCAATTCCATCGAAACTATACCTTTGTGATTTTTCAACCTCCAGCAACAGACTGAAGGGATACTCTACAGTCTCAACGCCGACCAATAATCGATCCTCAAATTTACTGATTTGTTCAATCGGCTCATTTAAGTTCAAGTTTGCTAAATCTATTTTTTCTTGACTTCTGCAACACATAACAAAGGGTAAAACAGCTAGTAATGATAATTTCTTCATGATTCTTATTCTTTTTTAATAACAGGCAAAACACTACTTTTTACTGGATCTTTCCCACCTTAATCTCCGATCACCAAAAGGTTCTGTTTTCCCTTTTTTATAAATAACCCGTTTACGAATTGTTCCATCTTCTTTATAGTAAAACCATACACCTTCCTTAAGGTTGTTTAGATATGTACCCCTCTCTGCCAGCTTCTTATGTCTGTAAACTTTGGCCTCCCCATTTTTAAAACCATCTGTAAATGGCTCGAAATTGGTTTGGAAACCATTAAATTTTATCGCATAATTCCCGTTTAAAGGCTCTCCCGTTTCCTTTAAACAGGTTTTATCAGTAGCATCATCGTATTCGGTTTGCTCAAGTTCAATATTGATCCATGTCTGTGCAAAACCATTACTGATTGGAATTAAAAAGAAAAATAAAAAAAAGATGCCGGCAAGCATCTTCCTTAAAGCAGATAGCTTTAAAATTAAAATCGATGGAATTAATATTACTTTATTCATTTGTCAGGATGCTAAAATGTTGATATTATTGTTTAAGATTTCAGCTTCATTTACCAAACAAATTTAGCTGTAAAATCTATAGCAAATTGAATGGATTACAATTCGCTGGCAATAAATAACGATTCGTGGCCATTTGCTTTTTTTTCCACATCGATGGCACCCTGAATTCATTATGCTGCTGCCCAATCTTAAGTTTTTCTATTCAAAGAATGGCTTCGAATAAAAACGGCCACGAGCTGTATCACCCTATGATTTGTTTAATTAATACATGGTATTATTTCTTTTAAACTCTTTTTGAATTCAAGGCTTTGCTCCATTGTGTTTTATTGCATCTTGGACATGCCTTGGAATCATTCTCAAAACTAAATACGACATGGCCGCAATACATGCATGCGAATGGCCCTTCAGCACTGAATACATCAACCTTTTTGAAAGATGACGGGAATAATGGCAGCCCATACCTCACATCACTATCAGCATAAAATAAAACGCTTAGCGTTCCATCAACTTCTAGAATCCCTTCCTTAACCTGTCCCAAATGTTCGATATTTAAATTTCTCAGTTCAGAAAAAAATTCCATACGCGAAAAGGTATTATCATTTTCATGTTTTATATCAAATACGCCATCCTTTACTACAGGTAAAACTTTACCTTCCAATAAATGGGCAATATTCTCTGATCGGGAGGCAATCCAGGTTATCAACTTATAGACAAAGATTACACATATAAAGACAACAATCGAATGAAAGATTGGTATTTCTTCTTGAAACATTGGATCTCCAGCAGCTGAGCCCAAACTGATTATAATCGCAACCTCAAAAAGAGTTAACTGCCGAACTCCCCTTCTACCCGAGAGCCTTAGAATGATCAGTATTAGAATAAACATTATAATTGTTCTCGCTCCTATTTCAACAAGAAAGGAGCTTTCCACCCCCTCTGCAAATATTTTTTGTATATCAACCATAACCTTTTAAAATCCAAAAATCTTAATGTGGCCTCCGCCATTTAATCCTAAAACATTCCTCCGGTCGCAATAGTTCATCACTTGGCAAAAACAACTACATAAGGTATCAATCTTCAATGGTGTCGAGCTAATTCTGTCCGCAAGTTGTATATAGTAACCTTGATAGTCTGGATAAGGAACTTGCTCTGGTTGTCTTTCTTCACCTGAATAATAACGAAACAAAATGTCGTGTCCGTATTTGCTTAATTTTTCTTTCCAAAATAAAGGTCTCGGAACCTCAGAAAGGTAAGCGGTCAAATACATTTCTTTTTCGTGGGAACAATTAAAAGAGTCCCTTACCGACCTGTCTGCTGAAATCTGGGACTACTCCTTCTTGGGGGGAAGCCCTTCATATCACTTTTCCTTCCGCCTTGAGCAGAATGAAGACATTTTATACTCTTTATTTGTCAGTGTTATTTTACCCTATTTTGCGATCAGGATAATGCGCCTGCCCAATCGGGAAAAATCATTTAATCCCTGTAAGCGACACTGATTTTCAGGTATTTGAAAAGCTGAAAAAGAAAGTACAAAATGTTTTCCCCGAGCATCTGATAATTTAAGACGATAGGTTGCTACAAACAAAGGTTGATATCTTCGAGGCAGATGGGGAAAATCCTCCGTCAATACAGCACCTTTTATTCTCGACGATAGAAACATAGTTACAGCAGCACTATTCCGCAGTATTTAAGAATACTGAAAAGGTCAAATTCAAAGCAGGCATACATTTGCCTGCTTTGATCATTTAAGAAATATATTCTCTTATCTATGCAGACCTCTTGGGAAATAGTTCTTACATCTGTTTCTGACATATCAGTTTCACCAACACTCCAGATCAACCCATCCTTCATAAATACCGCCGATACCCTTTGGTCCATAAATTTTCCCCTTAACCTGTAATTTTTAGAAATTGGATTTGATTACCAACAATATTGAGCCGGTAACTCAATACAATAGGGCTTCCAGGAAAATTACCTGAGACTTCCGCTTTCAAAATACTTTGATCCTCATTCTTCTCAAAGCTGATAGGCTTCATAATTGACTTATAGTTTTTGTTTGCATCTGAAATCCATTTTTCGATCTCTTTTCGTCCATTGTGCATTTTGCCCTCATCATAAACTACTGCTGTTTCGGTGAAACACTTGGCATATGCAACACTATTGTAGCTCGCTTGTGCTGCCACTAAATCTATTAACACTTTTGGTAATTCCATGATTTCTTATTTTAGTTACTTTTAACCTATACAATTCCTTCCACAAGAACTCCATTATATATTGCCCCCGCTTTGCGGTGTGCTGCGGCCTTCTGGTAAGGCTTGCCAAAATACCATTTCCTTGCTGATTCCATATTTGGAAATTTAGCAACAACGACTCCCTGGATCTGATCACCTTCGAGAACTTCAAAGTCTCCATAAGGAGAAAGAACTTCAATTGGGTGCCCCTTCATAGTCTCTCCAATCAGGCTCCAATATTTCTCTAGCTCTTTTTGATCAATAGTTGTGATTCTTGTAAATATTATGTATGCTGGCATATGATTAAATTTAAACGGTTGGTATTGTCCCGCCATCGATTACAAATTCGGTTCCGGTGAGATATCCTGCTCGTGGTGATACTAAAAAACCGACCAATTCCGCAACCTCTTCGGGTTTTGCCGGCCTGCCAAAAGGTATTCCTCCCAGGCTGTTCATGACCTGTTGAATTGCTTCCTCAACGCTAATACCGGTTCGCTCCGAAATTTCCTGCATCATTCCCGTTGCACCGTCTGTCTGTATCCAGCCCGGCGAAACAGTTAAAACTCGTACCCCTTTCGGTGAGACTTCATTTGATAGATTTTTACTATAATTTAGCAATCCTGCTTTTGCTGCCGCATAAGGTAAAGTTGAATCATATAGTGGTAACCTAGCTTGTATGGAAGCGATATGAATAATGACACCATTTCCCTTCTCCAACATGTGAGGCAAAAAGCCTCGGTCTAAACGGACCGGCGCAAGCAGATTGGTATGAATAGCCTTTTCCCAATCTTCATCGCTCAATACTGAAAAACCTCCGCCTTGTGCATCTGAACCGCCCAGATTATTGACGAGTATATCCAACCTTCCAAATTTTTGAAGAACTTCTGTAACTATTTTTTTGGTTCCGGCAGATTGGCTTAGATCAGCAGAAATAAAATGTAACTTGTCGTTGGCTTGTTTAGGGGCATTTCTTGCCGCAATAATCACCGTTGCGCCTGCATTTAACAAGCGCTCAGCTATTACCTTTCCCGCGCCTTTTGTACCACCTGTCACCAAAGCAAATTTACCCGATAACTCCTTGTTGAAATCAACTATATGTTCCATTATTGAAATATTTTTATACAAATTTCCGACCTATAAACAGTTTACACAAGTACGGAAAAACGAATTGCATAGGGATAAATTTATCCCATATTGTATATTTTCGAACATTGACTTAATTTTGGAATATGTACGAAAAGAAAATACCTTTAAGTCTCAACTGTGGTTTAGACCTGATTGGTGAAGTTCTCTATGGTAAATGGAAAATACGATTATTGTGGTTTATCAATGAAGGGTATAAACGCCCAAGCGAACTCCAGCGCAAAATACCGGATGCTTCACGAAGAGTGCTAAATGTTCAGCTAAAAGAACTTGAAGAGCACGAATTGGTTGCAAAAGTTATTTACCCTGTTGTACCACCTAAAGTGGAATACAGTCTTACTGAATTTGGGAAAACTTTAATCCCTGTAATTTCTGCGCTAGGAAATTGGGGTGATGAGCATCAGGAGCGTCTAAGGAAAGTAATTTTGAAATAAAACGTTCAATTTCCCCGAGGGAAATCCAAAAAAAATGGCTTGCGAAATATCAAAAAAAAGTCGATTCTTCGTTTAGAATCGACTTATATACATACGCTAAAAAAGGTTTGTCCCACAAAAAACATCGTTGTTTTAATGCGGTATTGCAATTTCCGTTCTTCTTTTAATAAGATGGAAAGGAAGTACTGCTTTTTAACATCATTTTGATTTTGGCTCGGCCTTCTCTTGAGCATCTTCTGCTTGAGATGTAATCTGACCTTTCAGTTTATCAAAACCATCGGTCACCGAATTAGCGACATTACTTGCCGTCTCTTTAACACTCGCAGAAGCATTGTTAAACTGATCCTTCACGGCGTCACTAAGTTCTCCATATTTATTCTTTGCCTGATCCTTTAAATCATCTGACTTTTTCTTTATTTTCTTTCTTGTTTCCTCTCCACTTTCTGGAGCAAATAATAGTCCTACAAGTGCTCCAAGAGCAGCACCTGCCAGCATTCCAAGAACTAAGCCTGATTTATTATCTTTGTTGTTGAACATGGTAGTTTTATATTAAGTGGTTTGTAATTAATTCTATACAGTCAAAAAATACAATTAACATACCAACTTAACCAGTCTTCGAAATAAAAACTAAGTTTAGGTAATAATCGGAATCGTTAACCGTACTTAGACCTGTCACTTCATAGATTCTTTGATTCCCAAAATAGAATGGCGTTTAAGCTTCCCTTGGCTTAATTTCTGCCTGAATATTGTTTATCAACAATATTTAGGAAGTTTATAAGTTATTAAATTATGATATTAACATCCATTTATTTAAACTTGTCCTATATCAGCTATTACAGACTAACCGAAGTTTATGGTAATTATTAACAATTTTGAAGAATATAAGGCCTACGAGGGCAAACTCATCGGGGTTTCCAATTGGCACGTAATTAACCAACAGCAGATCAATCTGTTTGCGGATGCGACGCACGATCATCAATGGATACATGTCGACAAACAAAAAGCCGAAGAGGAAGGTCCCTTTTCTTCAACTATTGCACATGGGTATCTGACCCTATCATTAATTCCCTACTTGTGGAAGCAGATTGCAGATGTTAGAAACGTGAAAATGGAAATCAATTATGGAATAGAAAATTTTAGATTTGGACAAGCTGTCCCTGTAGATAGTGAAGTTCAACTCCAAGCAACCGCAAAATCCATCTGCAACCTTCGCGGAACAATAAAAGTGACTATTGAGGCTAAACTTGTTATCAAGAATCAAATTAAGCCAGCTTATATCGGGGATGTAGTATTCCTATATCATTTCAATACCTAAACTCGGTATATTTCATTATCAGCAACGCTATCAAGAACGCCCTTACCTAAGTGTAAAAATTACAACAAAATGCAAGGGCCGCCATTTTTAGCACGCTCTCCTTTTATAGATTTCCGATAATCTTTTATGGTCTCTTATCGACAATTCATCAATTACTTCCCGACAATCACTTTTCGATGTTCAGTTCCCCATTCGGCCAGGGTATTGATGATTTTTTTTAGCGTCAAGCCGTATTCTGTTAGTTGATATTGAACCGTTACGGGTTGCGTGTCGAGAACTATCCACAGTTGCAGCTAGCGGAAACAAAGTGGATGTGCTTGTACTGAATGCGGGAATAGCAAAGCAATATTCAATTGAAGATACAACCGAAGAGGTTTTTGACGACCTTTACAACATCAATGTCAAAGGACTATTCTTTACTTTGCAAAAATTAATCCCTCATTTATCAGAAGGAGATTCCATTGTTCTTATCTCATCTGGAGTCTCTGTGAGCGGGTATGCACAAATGGGTGCTTATGCAGCTACTGAACTGGCAGAATCTTGGAATTAACATTTGAAACGCCACAAGGAAGCAGTCCGTCGATTAGATCTCTCAGCGCTCCTCTATCGATTTCTGGTCGGAAATGTTCATCTCCGAATACGGGGGCTTCGTCTCGATGACTCTCATCCATCAGCATATTTCCCTGCGGATCAAGAAGACGGTATTTGTGTCGCCTCCATCGCTTTAAGACCTGAATCAAAGTGGTAAGGATAAGACGCCGCCGACCGACAGTGAAGAAATGTATATTTCCGCAGAGCTATATTTCGCGAAGGTCTCGAGAAATTGGAACGGAGGTATTTTAATGAAAGCGGAGCATTGAAAAACGTCTGGAGAGAGACGACAATACACCATTCTATGAAGCGGAAAGTCAAATGAGCTGTTAAGATATAAGCCTCATTTTGCTTTAATTTTATTTCTATGCTTTAGACCAAATTTAATTAAAACATTGGCAACTTCCTCCGTTTCTTTAGCATAGGCGGTAAGCGTATAAGAAACGGTCACAGGTTTGGTATCATTAACTGTTCTACTAATCAGCAAATTGTCTTCTAATTCCTGAAGTTCCTTGGATAGAACTTTTGGGGATATTCCCTGAGCCATCTCTTGCAGATCTTTAAACCGCATTGTGCCGTGTTGCTGCAAATTGTGCAGGATACAAAATTTCCATTTGCCACTGAGCAATTCAATGCCATCTTTTAATGCCAATATCGTTTCTTTATCAATATTTTTATTGCTCATATGATAGTTACTTTCCTAAAGGTAATGAATAGTAAATATATATTGAATATCCAATAGTTTTGTTGAACAGAAATTTAAGGAAAATCATTATGAAAGTAACAGTAATCGCAAATATTTCAGCTAATGGAAGAATTTTGATATCCGATAATCCACATCATAAGCTGCCACCGGAAGCAATGGAATTTTACCTACAATTTGTAAGGCAGGTTGGAAATGTAGTGATAGGATTGAAAACATTTGAAAATTTTCTAAATTTTCCAGATCCGGTAAAAGATCATTTTAAGGGAATAGAAATCATCATATTGGCCGATAAACCTTATACGGCTGATGGTTACAAGACTTTAGCAAGTCCTGAAGAGGCAATTGCATATATGTCTGCAAAAGGAGTGCGGGAAATAGCCGTTGGAGGCGGAGCAGGTACTTTCAACGCTTTTTTGGACAAGAATTTGGTTACCGATATTTATTTTAACGTCAGCCCTATAATCACTGGAGCTGGAGCAATTTTAGCAAACAATAAGGAGTTAAGTTCAAAGTTCAAGTACAAAGGACAGGCGCTTAAAAACGGTTTTCTTCAATTGCATCTAACTAAAGAATACTAAATAACGACAAACCAAAAATGTCTTTCAAAAATAGTTGAATGACGGAAACAAATCCGCTAAAATTATTTCTTTCGGATCTATATCAACGATGTATGTCTCCTTCAATTCTATCTTCGAAACGCTATGTGCCGCAGCATTTTGTGCTAAATACTTGGGCGATATGGAAGTGCAAGAGATGCACGAAAAAATAATATCACCGAAAATAGTACAATGACTAGCGTGCGTATATTGTGATGTTTTTTGATTTCTTTCATAAGCTCTTTTGTTCAAATTCTAAAAGGCTAATTGCTTTTTTCATTTTGTGCAAAGAAGACCGTATAAAATCCGACCAATAGTAATAACAAAATGGAAACTTCATATAAGAAGTTTTATAGAAATTAAATCTACTTAATTTATCCGTCGCTTCCAACTGTAGTCAAACGAACAGCTTTCGCACCTAACAAAGAAATAATTGGTGTATATTTTAATGTTGTATTAGCTCTAAACTTACCAAAGTTCCATTATCCAATAGAAGATTAAAACTTTAATAAATCGTTGACGTTTTTGACCAATGTCAACGACTGTATCCTAATATAAAGTGCATCTTTGACGTATAAAATAATAAGCGATGAGAGAGCAACTATTACAATTGTTACGTGAGAAAGCGTTGTTAACCGAACAGCAATTAGCAGAGGCCCTAACTTATTTTAAACATCAATCGATAAAGAAAAATAACCATCTGCTCAACGAAGGTTCCATTGCAGACTATCTTTTCTTTGTCGGTAAAGGCTGTTTGCGCCTATATTTTCGCAATGACGAACTATCAACGGCAACCCGATTCATGGCTTTTGAGCATACTTTTCTAACCTCTATCGTTAGTTTTATCTCAAGACAGCCAGCTACAGAATTTATCCAAGCAGTAGAAGATACGGAGGTGCTCAGCATCAGCAACACTGATTTTACCTTTTTGAGGGAAAACATGCCTGGCTGGGACAATTTTTATATCTACATTCTCGAATATGGATTAACTGTCATAAATAATAAACTCAGCAGCTTATTAACTCAAACCGCTAAAGAACGCTATCGCGATCTACTGAAAAATAATCCTGAGCTCATACAGCGTTTGTCTAATGTCAACCTTGCGGCTTATCTGGCCATATCGCCTGAAACACTAAGTAGACTAAAATCTACTATATAACTAATAAAAAATGAGAAGCGATGAAGTAAAGAAGGGATACCAACGTACTCCCCATAGAGCCCTATTTCGGGCCACAGGCATAAATGATAACGATTTCGATAAGCCTTTTATTGGAGTAGCAAATTCCTTTATCGAAATTATACCCGGACATTTTTTTCTGAATAAGGTTGCTGAGATCATTAAAGAAGAAATCAAGGCAAACGGATGTATTCCTTTTGAATTCAATACGATAGGTATTGACGATGGTATTGCTATGGGACACGATGGTATGCTTTACTCGCTCCCCAGCCGAGAATTAATTGCCAACTCAATTGAAAGCGTCATGAATGCACACAAATTGGATGCAATGATAGCTATCCCTAACTGCGATAAGATTGTACCCGGGATGATTATGGGTGCGCTACGTGTAGATGTGCCTACAATTTTTGTAAGTGGAGGACCCATGCGAAAAGGATATACCAAAGATGGTACTGCCATTGACCTGTCTACAGCTTTCGAGGCTGTGGGCAAACACGAAGCGGGCTTAATCAGTGACGATGAACTCAAAGACATCGAGTGTAACGCATGCCCCAGTGGTGGTAGTTGCTCGGGTATGTTTACAGCAAATTCCATGAACACGCTGATGGAAGCTATGGGTATAGCACTACCTGGTAATGGAACCATATTGGCGTTAACACCCGAGCGTGAAAATCTATATCGGGAATCAGCCAGAAGGATCTGTGAAATCGCCAAAGACGATCAGCTTTCCAAGCAATTCAAACTTAAAAACATCATTAATGCAAAAGCCATCCAGAATGCTTTTGCAGTGGATATGGCTATGGGTGGTAGTACCAATACTGTTCTTCATATGCTTGCTATAGCTCACGAAGCAGATGTAGATTTTCAGCTTAGGGACATTAATTCAATATCGGATCAAGTAGCTCACATCGCAAAAATATCGCCCAGTTTAAGCACCGTTCACATGGAAGACGTCCATCGCGCCGGGGGCGTAAATGCTGTAATGAACGAAATGACCAAGCGCAGCAACCATGTCCTCCTGGATAATATAACGGTCGGTGGCGAAATGCTATTCGAAAAGATTGCAAATGCAGCGATCAAAGATTCAACAATTATACATACAATAAACAATCCATACAGTCCTGTCGGAGGATTGGCGATTCTATTTGGAAATCTGGCAGAGCAGGGAGCTGTGGTAAAATCCGCAGGAATCACGGGCGAAAAGAAATTTAGCGGGACTGCAGTTTGCTATGATAGCCAACAAGATGCCATAGTAGGCATCCTTGCCGGTGAGATCAAAGCTGGCGATGTTGTGGTGATCCGTTACGAAGGTCCCAAAGGTGGGCCGGGGATGCAGGAAATGTTGACACCTACAAGCCTGATCATGGGAATGGGATTGGGTAGTTCGGTAGCCTTGATAACAGATGGGCGATTCAGCGGAGCTACTCGCGGAATAGCTATAGGACATGTCTCCCCTGAGGCTGCTGAAGGTGGATTAATTGGATTACTAAAAAACAGAGACCACATCGTTATTGATATTGACCAACATATGCTTTCAGCTGACATAAGCGAAGATGAGATACAATTGCGAAGAAATAACTTTATTCCGATCAGAAAAAAACTAAATTCTAAATGGTTGAGTCAATATCGGCAACTTGTTAGCAATGCTAGCAGTGGTGCTATATTAAATTGTGATTTTTGAAAATAAAATCGTCTCAGCTTAGCGAATTGACGTGATAGCCAAATTTTAATGATTTAGGAAAATAAGGAAGTACCCCCAAAAAAACTATTAAATTAAAAGTTCAAGTTGCAACGCGTCAACTTGGACTTTTAACAACTTTCTACTCCTTTCTGGAGACTTGTAGTCCGATTGATAAAAACTTCTTGAATACAATAGATTAAACCCATAAAAACAGATATGCGTTGTTTAACGAGATGCGGAGTATATATGACATATTCATTGACTGTCTTTCGGTTGATGCCCCACAACCTAGCGATGGAGCGATTACTCTCCTCACGGGCTTTTAATTGAATTATATTTATTTGAAAAAAAGTCCAGCTATAAGTAACATAACTGAACTCCGTAGTTTTTATTTATACACTTAGTGGGACAGTCCCGACCGTTACACAATTCTATAACCTCTTCTCATTATAAACCGCGTTTAACATTTTGAAACTTTACCTCCGTCAATTTGCTGATTAATAATAAAAAACTTATCTCAAATCGATAGAATTTCGTATCCTTCCACGCCAATGTTGATCAATTATTGTAAAAACAAAGTAATCATCGAACCATTAAAAACAACCAAATACCACTTTTTAGTGGTCGTTTTATTCATAATATTCGATCTTTCTTTTTATTAAAATTCCGCCTTCAAATTCGTCTTTAGGATTTCTTTTAATAATCTGCTTTTGTTCAACCCAATTTTCATAATGATCATAAATATATGAATAGGTTGATGATTGTATGGTAGGGCTTTCTTCAGATCTGCTTTTTTCTTCTTCTATATCGCCATGTGAGTTGTATTTATAATTTTTTGTTTCTTTAAAATAAGAAGAATTTAGCTCGATTGGTTTATTTGAATTGTCATATCTGATATCGACAACCCCTGATATATTGCCATCAAAATTGTCAGTTTTTTCTTGAATCATATTTTTATTCTGATCATATATTTTAGTGGCAATAGAAACTAACAAAAACTCTTTTTTTGTTTCGTCGTATTCATAACGTTTTATTGTTTCGTCATTTTCATTATAAAAATAATCCGTGTATGCGCTAAATTGATTCAGACTTAACCTATTGCCTTCGTACCGGTTTTCAATCTTTTTTGTCAATTGTTTTTGTTCATTATAAGAGAACAAAATCTCCCCATATTTATCCCCTGTAACTGTGCCAATTAGTTCTATTTTGCAGAGTTTGCCTTTTTCATAGATATATCTTTCATTTAAATTGTAATTATTTTTATTCTTGCTTTTGTCAAACTCTACGATATAGATAGTTGAAACGGTACCATCTAAATTGTACTCTTTATATTGATCCAGTCCTTGCATGTCGCTTCTGTTAATAGGCCGCCCCGCTATTCCATGGTAGGTTATTTCCTCTGTTTTTATCTGGGGTTTAGTTTTCTGTGTATCTTGTCCAAAAGCAAAAACGCACAGTAAGAACATTGACATAAATGCTGTTATTTTTTTTCTCATATCGTATTTTTTATGACCTATCCCCACATATATAGCCTCGCAAAATAGTACACCAAAGCTTAATTCACCATTTTTAAAATAGCGCGAGCTCGCTACCGAACTTCAATTACTTGACTCAACCTCACGTATGTAAATATACGGCCGGTCTTTTTGGTATGAAAGGCTATTTTATAATTCGTAAAGCTGTATTTATTATCCGCTATCATTTTTCAATTATCGGGATAGAATCATGGTATAATATTTCTTAAGGGGACAAGATTAATAACTAAACTTATTATGCAGAGCACCGATTTGTAGAGAAAAGATGAGACCGGCTGGAATCTGTTGTGACATTGTCTTAAAAACGATAAATCTCTTTATACGGTGCAAAATAAGCCACATACAGAATAAAATCTATCAGTGAGTATCAGATATATTGCTAATTTTTAGCCTTTAAGAACATGCTTGTAGGTGAATGCAATCCGTTTATCATTTAAATTCCATTGGGCCGTTTCGTTGGAAATCAGTTCATCATGTCGCTTGCGAATATCTCTTAATGCATTACCGACAGATTTACGCAGGTATTCACTTTCGCTGGCCTTATGCAAACTGATAAGTTGTATGGCCACTTTGGGGTGGATTTTAAAATAAGGGCGGCTGGTCCAAATTCTCAGGCCTTCTGTCACAGCCCTGCAAACATTGGGATGTTTGTCACTAAGCCACTCTTTTATTACCAGTAAGGACTGCTCGTAGCCATTGTCTTTACAGAACTGATCAAATGCTTTCGCTACTATTTCCTGTACCTGCCAGCTTTGGTCGGACCGGGCGACCTCTTTAAGCTGGTTTAATACCTGGATGTCTTTCGCAGCAATAAATCCCAGAATGAATATCGCGCAACACCTAAGTTGGTAATGCTCACTTTTCAGCAAGCGGATCGCTATCGACTTTGCATCCTCCAAACTTTCCTGTCCGATGATCTCCAGCGCTTCCTCTTCAAAAGGTTTGAACCCATGCTCAATCTTCGTAAGTTTCTTTTCAAGTGAATCCATGATAACAATTTACTTCCACAAGTTACAAATAATTCATAAGTGTCTTATAATCTAAGATTAACTTAAATCCTGATGAAATAAGAATAACCAGTATAGCTTCCGCGCTGACCTATCGAAAATAGAATTCCTATACTCACACTTATCAATTTCTGAATTTATAGTAATTGTCTACTACATTATCGCAGCCTTATTTCCCGGAACAATTGATACAAATAAAAGATACTACAACTACACTTTTGTGTAATGGTTCTATTCCTCGTTTTACCTAAAACTTTTTTAGCTTTTCGGTCAATTAATAGATGTACAAAAGATAACAGTTTAAACCAAATGACCGGCAATCAGGCTTGCCATGATAGATTCAGAAATTTGGAAAAATGGGGTACTTACATGTTGTTTATAATAACTTGAAGCAAAACTAAAGCTTGTTTAGAATGATCTTCACTTTCATTTTATTTTGACCACAACTTTTCCTTTCGCTCTTCCATTTTCGACATATTCCAAAGCTTTGTTGGTTTCTCCAAACGGAAATACTTTGTCTATAATAGGCTGAATGATTCCAGACTCTATCAATTTTGTAATTTCATTGAGCTGGTTTCCATCTGCCTTCATAAAAAGGAACGTGTAATCAACGCCCAATTTTTTCGCCTTTTTCTTAATCCCGAAGCTCAGAAATCTTGTTACCATCTTTACCAGCCAATTCGCATGTATAGCTTCAGCAAACTCAGGTGTTGGTGGACCGGAAATTGAAATGACCCTCCCTCCTGCTTTTAAAATATTTAATGATTTTTCAAGTGTTTTATTATCCTGGCTATTTAAAACGAGGTCATAATCTTTCAGTATTGCTTCAAAATCCTGTGTTTTATAATCAATTAAAACATCAGCGCCTATTTCTTTCAGGAAATCAAAACTTTTGGCACTTGCAGTTGTCGCAACAGTTGCGCCAAGATGTTTCGCCAACTGGATCGCAATGGTACCTACTCCTCCCGAACCTGCCTGAATAAATACCTTTTGTCCTTTTTTTAACCGACCAATTTCCACCAGAGCCTGCCACGCTGTGAGTGCGACCAAAGGAACCGATGCAGCTTCTTCCATCGAAAGATTCTTTGGTTTAAAGGCTAAATCTTCTTCCCTCACCGTTATATATTCTGCAAATGTACCTATATGAAAGTCGGTCGGCCTAGCATAAACTTCATCTCCAACATTGTATTTTTTCACATTCTTTCCCACTTCCTTTACAATTCCAGCAAGATCGTGACCTAAAATAAGCGGCATTTTGTAGGGAAGAATAAGTTTGAATTCCCCTGTTTTTATTTTCGAATCTAACAGGTTTAAACCTGTTGCATAAATCTCCACCAAAACTTCATTGTTTTTAATTTTTGGTAAAGAAACATCTGTCAGCTGCAGGCCTCCCTTTGTATATTTATTAATTAGAAATGCTTTCATGATTATTTCAATTTTATATACTCTTTTTTAGCATTGATTATATTATAGGCCGTCTTAGGCGCAATCCTATTAAGAATGGAAATAACCTTTGTATCCCCCACTTTTATCGTTTCAACGTCTTTCTTCATACCTAAAATCAGCCCCTTGACCAGTTGTTGCGTACTTATCTTTTTATCCTGCCGATCGGCGACCATATCGGTATCGACCAAAGGTGGAAGCAATTCAAAAACTTTCACCGAACTATGGATTGCCTGCAAATGTGACCGCAATGATTTTGTATAAAATGCCAAAGCCGTTTTCGAAGCAGAATACGTTGCTTCCAATACCGACGGAACTATGCTCAAAATGGAGGTTGTATTGATGATTGCTGCCTCTTGACGGGATTTGAGCATTTCCATAAATAGATTATTCAGGCGGATTATCCCGAAATAATTAACCTCCATTTCATAAACAGCACCTTCCAGATGTCTAGTGTCGGCAATACCAAGGTTTAACGGAGCAACCCCAACACCTGCATTATTGTACAGGATGTCAATACCCCCCATTTCGCTTACCTTTTCATAAAGAGCGATTGCATCCTTCTCCTGAGAAGCGTCAGATTGAATAATCGTTATTTCAGGATATTGCTTTTTTACGGCTTCCAGTTTTGACTGGTTTCTTCCCGTAATAATTACGCTGTTTCCCAGTGCTAAAAACTGTTTTGCAGCTTCCAGTCCTATTCCTGAACCTCCTCCAGTTATCAGGATCACCTTATTTTTCAAATTCATAATGAAAAATTTAATAAGAACTGAACCAATCTTTTAATTTCTCAAAAGACTGATTCAGCTTGTATTTATGCCTGAACTAATTTTGCCATAGCTTCCCCAATTGCATTTGCGTAAACCTTTGTATCACCAACAGGAATATCAAACAAATTGTTTTCCAGTCCAATAAACAGTTCGTCCGCCACTTCACTGGGCGCAATTCCAGCCGCCCCACCTATTTCAGCAGAAAAATCGGTGTTTACCAATGGAGGATAGACCTCATAGACTTGAAGTTTTTGCTGCTCTTCATAAGTTTTTCTCAGAGCTGTAGTATAGCTATGTAGTGCCGCTTTCGTTGCACCATAGGTTGGAAGAAATTTATGACTTCCATATACAGCAATAGACGAAACGTTGACCACCGCTGATTCTTCTTTTTCCAACAAATGTGGAATCATTAATTCTGTAAAGTGAATGATCGCAAAATAGTTCGTATTCATCTCGATCATTGCTTTTTCGTGTGCATTGGTCGTTTCACTGAGTAAATATCCAAAAGCTGCTCCCGCATTATTAATGATGATATTTACATCATGATGATTTGTCTTCAAATCTTCTGCAATTCGTATCCTATCTGTTTCTACTGAGAGATCGCCCTGAATGGCAACGGCATCTTTCAACTCGGTCAACGCTCTTTGAAGACGGTCCTCATTACGTCCGTTTATAATAATTTTATTTCCTGTTTCATTTAGTTTTTTGGCAATTGCCAATCCTATTCCTGCGCTTCCGCCGCTAATGAATATAGTATTTCCTGTTGTTTTCATTTTGACAAATTTTGTTTGATATTATTTTATGTATATAACTGTGTTCTTATTTATTTAAAAATGGATAATCTGTATATCCCTTTTCACCGGGTGTGTAGAAGGTATCCTGATCAGGAGTATTCAGTATAGAATCTCTTTTATAGCGTTCTACAAGATCTGGGTTGGCTATAAATGGAACGCCAAAAGACACCAGATCCGCATCTCCATCCTCCAAGACCTGTGTGGCCGTTTCTTTATTGAAAGCACGGTTAATGATAATAGTTCCTTTATAAATTTCACGAAAATGCTTTGCCACGTGCTGAATCGCATTTTTATTACCCGTTAAATCGGTGAAAGGCTCTATTAAATGAATGTAGGCCAGATCATAATCATTTAACCGGCTGACAATGTAATTATACGTCGCAATGGTCTCATCATCCACAGCAATTCCCATTATTCCATTCAACGATGGATTGAGACGCACGCCAACATTTTTGATGTCAGCCACTTCTCTGATCGCATCTAATATTTCAAAAAGAATTCTTGCGCGATTTTCAGGAGAACCTCCGTATTCATCTGTTCTGTTATTGGCATTTTTGCTGAAAAACTGCTGCAAAAGATAGCCGTTTGCACCATGAAGCTCTATCCCGTCAAAACCAGCACGGAAAGCATTGATAGCTCCTTGTTTAAAATCGTTAACTGTTCTTTTGATATCTTCAATTGTCATCGGCTGAGGAGCAACGGTAGGTTTAAAGCCTTCTAAAGTAAATGCTTTCTGCCTAGGATTAAAATCGGATGGAGCAAGAGGTAATCTGCCCTCATGCAAATCGGGATGCGAATAAGCTCCTGTATGCCAGAGCTGGGCAAAGATCTTCCCTCCTTTGTCGTGAACAGAATCAGTGACCAATTTCCAGCCTTCAACCTGGTTATCTGTATAGATTCCGGGAACATTGATAAATCCAATACCCTCCTCACTGATAAAAGTGCCTTCGGTAATGATCAGTCCGGCTGTTGCACGCTGCGCGTAATATATCGCAGTCAGTTCGGTTGCAACATTACCCTCGTTGGCAGATCGGGCTCTGGTCATCGGAGCCATTACCATCCTGTTATTTAACCGTTTACCATTAAGCTCGTAGCTTTCAAACAACTTGTTGCTCATATTTCAATTCTTTGGTTTAATATTTAAAATATACTTTTTAGTCTATTTTGTTTCAAAAAAAATTACAGTATATACTGCTCTAATTCTTTTTTAAGGTCCCTGATAAGTTCTAGCATCAATTTTCTCGATCCCATCGTCCTGCTCAGAACAATTCCACCTTCTATCGCTGAAAACATTTTAAAGGCAAAAACTTCTGCATTTAGGTTTTCTGAAAATTCACCGTTAATTTTTCCTTCTTCCAGTACATTTGAAAGAGCGATCTGACCCGCATTCAGAACTGCTGCAACCTTCTTTTTTATCGAAGGAAAATTATCATCAGCCTCAACAGCGGTGTTAAAGATGGGACAGCCTCCGGCTATATATGTATCGATCGGGTTCTTATAAAAATCAAGATATAAAAAGATCTTCTCTTTCGCTGTTTTACCTTTTGATACAATAGATGCCACTCTTTCGGTTATTTTTTTTAGGGAATAGTCTACAACCTGTTCCGAAAGATCCTCTTTTCCATTGAAATGCCCATAAAGACAGCCCTTAGTTAACTTGGTCGCTTCCAAAACATCGTCAATGCTCACACCCGATATCCCTTTCTCATTGTAAAGCGGGCTGGCGGTTTCAAGAATAAATTGTTTTGTTTTTTCTGCTTTTGTCAACATCTGTTTTATTATTTACGCTACAAATATACCAAAAAGTATATTTTAAAAACAAATAAAATATACTGAAAAGTCTGTGTGTCTTGTCCAAAAGCAAAAACGCACAGTAAGAACATTGACATAAATGCTGTTATTTTTTTTTCTCTTATCGTATTTTTTATGACCTATCTCCATATATACCAGCTTTTGGAGGAAGTGATGCCTGTGGAGTGTTCGTTTTTAGCTAGCAATCGTTCGGTATCGAACAGGGTTATTAACTCAAAGTTTTTATTTTCAGGAGGATAGCATTTTGGCAAGTACCTTGTTAACCACTAATTATGAATAAAACAGTATTTAACTAAAGACCTCCAATGAAACCATTATTTAACCTTCTTCTGTTCATATTTTTGACAGGCAGTGCATTTGCACAAACAAACTCGACGACATGGAATAAGTTCCTATCAGACTTTAAGAAATTAGAACGGGATTATAATACCTATTATCCGGCAAAGGATTATCAAAAATCCACAAAAGTATTAAATGCCATATCGGCCAAAATGGACAGCTTACAGCTATCTGAAAAAGAAAAGCAGGAATATCAAACTACGATAGGTGAAATTAATGCGAATATAAACTACAACCTTGCTTGTTTACAATCATTACTCAATCAAAAAAAACAAGCTGTTTCAAGTTTTGAAAAGGCAGTTTTGTGGGGATATACCGACTATCGTAATGCTTTAAATGATCATGATTTAGACAATATCCGTAAAGAAAAAAAATTTGTAAAAGCATTAGTCCAACTGAAGCAGTACGATAAATTAACCCTATTGCAGCAATCTGGAGGATACATTTCAGCAAATAGTGACTCTTTGCCGGTATTTACCTACGAGGTAACGAGCAATCGAAATTTATTAGCGGTAAAAAATTTTTTCGATCTGGACTCGATAGCTGGTAAGGGTGACGAAATCTCCAAAATCTGTAATATCATGTTTTTTGTCGCAAATAATATTAAATATGACGGCAGCAATTGGGCACTATGTGAGTTTGACGCGATCGATTTTTACAACTATCACAAGGCAACTGGAAAAGGTATCAACTGTCGGCACAAAGCGATGACGTTAAATGAAATGTATCTTGCTATGGGATTTAAGTCTCGTTATGTTACATGCATGCCAAAAGACGATAAAGATACTGACTGCCATGTGATCAATAGCGTATATGCTGAAACTCTAAAAAAATGGCTGTGGATGGATCCTTCCCATGGTACATTTGTGATGGACGACAACAACAATTTACTGAGCATTGAAGAAGTTAGGGAGCGTTTAAAAAATAATCAATCGCTCAAGCTAAACGCAGAGTCCAAAGTAAATAAACTTTGGTACCTGGATTATTATATGGCAAAGAATTTATACTGGATTCAATGCACGAATAAAAGCCAGTTTAACACAGAAAGTAGATATAGGCCCGTAGCCCCTGATCTGCAGTACATTTCTTTAGTTCCAAGTGGGTTTGACAAAAGCAATAACAAATATTTAAAAAACAACGTGATTACGTTTGATCCTGCTTACTTCTGGATTTCCCCTGAAACAAATACAACACAATAAAATTGTATCGGCAGGCATGACCTGCCGCTTTTATTCAGACTGTCAAAGGTGGAGTTGCGGACTTCCAGCTACGTCTCCCAGCATCGTAAATCTAGCCACTTATCGTGCTGTCAGGCTCGGAATTATTTTGCTGGACAGGCTCCCGGGGAGTTTAAAAAACAGTATACTAAAAAAATGAAGCCTAGATCTTCGTAAAAGTTTTATAAACAAGAATGGTATGAGTAAGATGAAAGGCTAAAAATAAGGCAGAAGCACTGATAAAAATCCATTTCTTGAATGGCAGGTTAAAATTAAAGGTATCTCCTATCAGTGAAATTCCTAGAAGCCATACCAAAGGTGTGTAAGCGGGAGCAGAAAAACCAAGAAGGCTATTGCTCCAAATGCTTTTAGAAAATAAAATTAATAAAACCCACGAAAGCATGTACAGCAATAATCCTGTAAGATAAATGCTGAAGCCGACTTTTTGCCTTTTTGTACGCAGCTGCAGAGGCATCAAAAATGAAATTACAAATATAAACAGCCTAAAAATATTCTCACCGTACGTTAACACGTCCGGAATATTAGCAGAAAATATTTCGGCCTGGTAATTGGCAGGCAACTTATTGCTTAATAAAATATTCCAAATAATGATCGGCAACATCAATATGAAGCAGTTCAAATAATAGCTTTTATAACTCATACTATAGATTTTTTGGTTGGTTTAGTATTCCCCCACTCTGTTTTTAATTTTGATAGCAAATCTAACCTCTCTGAGATAATCTCAACTTTATGATCATTTAAAAGGAGTTACACTGATTTCAATCATCAGATTTTCAAAATAAAAATAGAATCCAAATGAATCCCTGATTTTCTTTGGTGCGCTTTCAAATTTCAAACCGCTGTCGTTTATTAATTTCTGATATACCTCGTGAACAGCTTTCTCATCTTTTTGATAAAATCCAATATGGAAATTCGCTGGATACTTAGGTCTATTTTCCTCGTTGTTCAATTGCTGCCCCCAAAGGACTAAAGCAAAATTATTGCTACTTTCAAGCACTGCCATTTTGCTGTTTCTGTTTATAATTAAATTAAAACCCAACTTTTGCGTAAATAGATCTACGGCTTTATCTACCTCTTTTACGACCAGGTTGATGTGATTTAGATGCATTTTTTCTTCTTTTATTTAATACAAAATTATGCATCAGGAATCAGGTTCAATTGGATAAATCGGTCGTTTTCATTTTTGTTTAAAATAGTTGGCGTTACTCCGGCATATTTTTTTACTTCACGGATAAAGTGAGATTGGTCGCCATAGTTCAGTTCTGGATAGAAATTTCCTTCTTTCAGTTGTTGCAATGAATTTGAAAAACGTACAATGTTAACATATGATTTTAGCGTAAGCCCAAGCCAATTCTGGAAATAGCGGTTAATCTGCCTGCTACTCCAACATATTTTACCCGCCAGTTCTTTTACTGTAATTTCTCCCCTAGATTTACTGATAAGCTCAAACAACTTCTGTTTCATTCCATCCATTTGTTTTTTATACTTTGAAGAAATAGTATAACAGGCCTTTTTATAAAAACACTCGAAGTCAATGAGGTCATCTTTTGAAAATCCCCAATAATCATCTGGCAACGTTTTTTTTGTATTTTTTAAATCCGAAAAAGAGTGATTAAAAATATATTCCGCAGCAGTTGGATAAAAGCTAATGGCGAACATCCGAGATTTCGGGAATGGTGGCTTTATAACAGGTTCTGTACAGACTCCACAAATAAAAATCTCAAAAGCTCCTTTTTCATCTGTCAGAAGAAATAAGTCTATTTTGCCGTCTGGAACGATAATTCCTTCTTTATTTTCATCAGAATGATTTATTACCATCCAGATACTCTCTACGATGTGTTCAAGCGATTGCCACGGCTTAAGTGACATATATTCTAATTGATTATTTTGAAAATTCATCGTTAAGCAGCTCTGAAATTGATATTTACAAATGTATCATTTTAAATAATTCGCTGTTCATTCTACTTAGCATAATCTCATCGCTCAAAGCAGCGGATTGGCCGTCGGTATTGATTTTCTGTTCATGGCATTATGGTCTCGATAATAAGTAGGTTCTTCGTTAACCAATTGAAGCTTCCCTTCATTCAAGAAAAATGTAATGCCCCCACTTTACCTTGAAGTACTTACCTTCCATGAACCGGATGCTGTTTTAATTTTATCTATGGAAGATTTGCTAGCCCCAGCGGTTTTTAAATTCTTTTCTTTTTTCATATCCAATGCTGTTCTTATTTGATCCATCAGGGGTGAACAAAGCCAAAGTCTGAAAGGTTTGGTAGGTATTTATATTTGCAAAAATTACCACCATTTCTGCGCTATGGGCTTGAAAATGATGTTTTGATAGCGTGTTAAAAGGGCTTTTATATGATTATTCTGGTTGAATAATCACAAAGTGTACAAACTCAAATTCATTTTTTATATCCTCACGAATCCGGCGTATCGCCTCGGTGATCTCCTCTGTGTCAAGATGATCTTCAAAGTCAATAATAAGCATCAATACAACATACTCTGGCGATTGATAAGTGGATAGTATGTTTTTAGTTTTTATAACAGCCGAATCCTTTTCGGCAAGCTGGGCGATTTTCAATCTTGTTTCTGAAGCAATTCCCTCTCCCATTAATAAGCTTCTGCTTTCTCTAGCCAATATAAAGGATACAAAAACCAACAACAAGCCTACGATTACTGAAGCTAGGCCATCTAATTCAGGAATCTGCAAGTAATGACTTAGTCCCATTAGTACCATAACGATTATTAACCCTGCCACAGCTGCACCATCTTCAAAGACCACAAGGAAACTGGAAGGATCTTTACTTTTAATAATTGCATCCCACCACCCCATGCCATTGCGGGTTTTATTGAATTCTTTTAAAGCAATAAAAAAAGAAGTCCCTTCAAAAATTAAGGAGAGTATAAGTACAATATAATTCCAAAAAGGATCGCTCATTAATTCGGGTTTCATGATATGAGCTACACCCTGGTAAATAGATAATGTACCACCAAGCCCAAAAATCAGAATGGAAACAATAAAAGACCAAAAGTATAGTTCTTTACCATAACCAAAAGGATGAGACTGGTCGGGTGGCCTCTTACTTCTTTTTAAGCCATAAAGTATGAGCAATTGATTTGCAGTATCTACCGTTGAGTGAATACCCTCTGAAATCATGGATGAACTATTTGTAAATGCTCCCGCAATGAATTTAGTTAATGCAATTAATACATTCGCCGCGAGTGCACTGTATATTGATTTTTTATTACTGGTTTTTAATTCCGGATTATCCATGGAGGTTTTGATGCGTTTATTTCGTATATTTTTCAATTACTTTTTTGAGATCAATACCTTTACCAAGGACCGGTTTAAAAATATCACCTTCACTATTCATCCTTTCTAACGTAATTCTGTTCCACTTGGTTTCCCGCCAAAGGGTTCCGGGGTTTTCTCTTCGGTACGCTTTTGCCGATATTTAGCTAATCCCATAGCTGTATCTTTAGGTGATCTGTTTCTAGCTGTTTTTCCCTTTTTGGATTTATTATCGGCCATGATCGGTATTTTAAAAATTAATATATTGGTAAATAATAAAATGCATATTACACTACCAGTTAATTCGATTTTGATATAGCACAAAACTCAATATGAAATGGTTTTCTCTGATTTAGCAAATTGCTGTTTATGGCCTGATAAATATTATTCTGAACAATGCTGGCGTGCGAAAGGTTTTGCTAACAGGATTGTACCCAAACTTAGAAGAGAATATCGCTTTCGTTTTTATTTGATAACAGTTAAATATATTTTATTGAACTAAAGTGGTTTGGGCTGGGTTATCTATGCAGTAACACTTAAAATTTTTATTATGGCAACTACGAAATCTGTACCGGCAAAAAATGCCACAAAAAAACCTTCTGGTAATACCGGAAAAATGAAAGACAGTGAATTCCACGAGTTTTTCGTCGATGAACTAAAAGACATTTATTGGGCCGAGAAACACTTAGTGAAAGCTTTACCTAAAATGCAGAAAGCGGCAACTAGCGAAAAACTCGCCGCTGCTTTTGAAAAGCATACCAAGGAAACTCAGAAACATATAGAAACTCTTGAACAGGTATTTGAGCAATTGGGAGAAAAAGCTGTTGCTAAAAAATGTGACGCTATGCAGGGTCTACTTGATGAAGCCGATTCGATCATTTCTGACACAGAAAAGGATACTTTTACCAGAGACGCGGGCCTCATCCTTGCCGCACAGAAAGTAGAACACTACGAGATCGCTACTTACGGTACTCTTCGCACATTTGCAGAAACGATGGGACACGACGATGTAGCTTCACTGCTCCAAAAAACCTTAGACAATGAGAAGGATACCGACGAAGCATTAACAGGGATAGCAGGCGGTTTCGTAAACGACAAGGCTGCCCAAGAATAGTTGAAATACAGCAAAAACCTTGGCCAACAGCTAAAGGCTTTTTACGAAAACAATGCGAGGTATATATTTGTTATTTATATTCTCAACTATATTAAGTAAAATTCATGTATGAAGGTCGGACTTGATAATCCGACCTTCATTAATTTTTAGCAAAAGCCGAAAATTAGACTTCCCAAAATGAACCGCCTTTAAGACTCGTCTTTAGTGTTCTTCACAAGACTTATTCCTGATGAGAAGAAAATAAGCGCCAAAATGCCGACTACTGCCAAATTCGTATAGGCATTACTTTTCATGATCAGTTCATAGCCGGTATAGATTAGCCCTACAATACCCAATACTGTGAGAATAGTTCCAAATATTCTTTTTACGTTCATGATGAATATATTATTTTTTTGAATCCTTTTTGCCTGAAAATTTTTCTATTTCACCCTCAAGCTCCTGCTTTTAATTACTGATATAACACGTCTCAAAAACAAATAGATTGCTTTTGCAAAATAAATTATTGGATCGCCAAAAAAACAAAAATGGCATACGACTGTTAGAATTATCTCAGATCAAAATTCCAAAAATTATGATCTGAGATAAGATCACTATAACTTTAACTTTCAATTTGTAAGATTATGAATGGTATTATTTTTCATGGTACTGAGATTCATTATGGCGGCATAGCTGAGTTCTTATTTAGCCCGGAAATTGGTTATAATGCGATGCCAGCAATTATCGAATTCCTCGGCGGCGAAAAAGCCTACGCCGAAATTATCCACGCTCTTCCTTCAGAAATCACGATTACGGTGGGTGAACATTCAACCGATAAGGAAGAGAAAGTCCCCCAGGAAACTTGGCTACTTCGATATGATAAAAAAGAGGACAATTGGAAAATAGTTGAAAAGTTGCAGCCGGGATGAACCTTCGTCGGAGTGCAATCATGTTCAGTTGATGACCATACGATTTCCGCAAAGGAACTATTGTTTTGAAAGTATACGAAAGAAAGGCTGACTTTAAAAAGTCAGCCTTTCGCAAAAATCAAACTAAACTGAAACGTTAGCTCTTGTTTTATTTGTTGGGATTGTCAATTTAACCGGTAGACCTTAAGCTGTTTTTGCAGCTTTTTTCTTACCATATGGATTCTCGTTTTTATTGTACCTTCTGGCATATCAAAATATGATGCAATTTCATGGTATTTATAACCATCTAAAAACAAACGGAAAATTTCATAGTTTTCTGCCGTTAAGCTGTTCATCGCACGTTCGATATCTTCGGCCATAAACTTATTGATCCCTTTGTTGAGTTCTATTGTATTTGTACTTTCCAAGACCACATATTGATCTTGAATTTCGGTGGTACGCTTTGCTTTTCTATACTTATTGATGTAAGTATGTTTCATAATTACATATAACCAGCTCATTAGCTTCGGATGCTGAACAAAATTGTCTATGGACTTCAATGCGCGTATCCACGTTTCTTGGATCAGGTCTTCCTTTTCATCTGGATCAGCTGTAAATTTGGCAGCAAAATGATTAAGTAAACTTCTTTTTTCGTTGATGAGTACATTTAAATTGTGGTTGTTCATAACTTATCCTCTTTCTTTATTCAACTGATTGTTTAAAATGATTTTACAAGAAAAGGATAACAAGAAGAGTGCTAATTTTGAGGGCCAATTTGCACGTAAAATAAATAGCATTGTTAGCGGTAAAAATACGTTGTCCTTATTTACAAAGCCTATTAAGCAAATTTTAATGGATTTTCGCCCTTAATTTTAAATACAGATAAAAAAAAAGCAAATAATAAAAAAAGACAATAGGGTATTTATATATAGGGAAATGTTATAAATACGTTTATTCTAAAGTGTTATTTGCAAACCAGTTTGCTAGTCAGTCGCTAAAAACTGTACACTTTATTGATAACTAACAACTAACGTTTAAATTTTATCCATTCAAACCATAATCCATCGAAGGCTGTTCTACTGCAAAAACAAATATATTATGGGAAATTTATTATATATCATTGCTGTTATTTTAGTCATTATTTGGGCGTTTAGTTTCTTTGGAGGTTATGCTACAGGGAATATAATTCACGTTTTATTAGTTATCGCCATTATTGTCGTTCTGTTACGTGTAATCCGAGGGGCTGCTTAACGCGATATAAAAATCTGATGCATGGTATATAAAAATTTTTATATACCATGCATCTACAGAGAAATATAGACCTGACCTGACCAAGGCTTTAGCGATGCCACAGTGTTTTGAGCATAATCAGTATCAAACAAAACCGCGGCATCCATTTCATTCGTATTAAATATCATTTTCCATTGCAGATCCTCAGGCAGCGTTACCTGTTGTACAATGGCAGAAAAATTCATCATTACAAAAAGAGAACTATCGTTTTTTTTCATCGCTAAGATAAGTACTTTTTGATCTTGGAGACATTTGGCTGTCACTTCATCGCGCTGTATATTTTTCAGCACAGGATTGGTTTTACGGAATGCTATCAGGGATCTATAATAAGATAAATAGTGCTGATGGACTTCGCTATCCTGTTCGTCCCAATTCAAAACGGTATTCCTAAGTATCGTCTCGTCCTGCGGATCGAGAAATTCTGAATCTTCAAAAAAATCTTCAAACTCTTTTTTTCTTCCCTGTCTCACCTGCTCTACAAGTTTGGGGTCACTATGACTGGTAAAATAGGGAAAAGCTCGTTTTGTACCCCATTCTTCTCCCATGAACAGTAAAGGAAGATACGGGGATATGAACACCGCAAAAGCCATTAGTCTCGTTATTTCTACAGGATAGAGTGAAGCCGCGCGATCGCCCATCATCCTATTGCCGATTTGATCATGATTCTGACAGAAAACTATAAAATGATCCCCTTTGATACCGAGAGTGTCCGTTCCAAAGAATTTTTCCCGATGGGGAGAATAGTTGCCATCGAATACATATGCTTTTTCATAAGCTTTTGCGAGATCGGCCAATCCATTAAATTCCTCATAGTATCCCCTTTTTGGTTCGCCCACGCTTACTCTTAAAGCATGGTGGAATTCATCTAGCCATTGTGCATCCATCCCAAAACCATTTTTCGCCAATGGGTCTAAAAATCGTCTATCGTTGAGATCGCATTCAATAAATAGAAAATGGTTTTTTCCGGATTTAGCAATAATTTCATCCGTTTCCTTCCGAATTTGCTGAAGGATATGAACAGCGTTAAAATCCTTAATTGCATGTACCGCATCCAAACGCAGCGCATCGATATGAAAGTCTTCAAACCACATGCGTACATTGTTCAGTACCAAATCCCGCTGTCCATGACAATAGCTATCGTCGTAATTCAGCGCATTACCCCAGGGCGTATGGTATTTGTCGGTAAAATATGGGCCATAATTCGAGAAATAGTTTCCCTCTGGACCGAGATGATTATAGACGACATCCAAAATTACCGCAATATTGGCCTCATGACAGGAATTCACAAGCCTTTGGAATTCCGAAGCGCCACCATAGGAATGCTGCACTGCAAAAGGAAAAACACCATCGTAGCCCCAATTTCTTTCACCAGGAAACTGTGCAACAGGCATAATTTCAATAGCAGTGATACCCAAATCTTTCAAATAGGGAATCTTTTTGATAACACCATCAAAATCATGGGATGAAGTAAATGTTCCTACATGAAGCTCGTAAATAATAAAATCAGACAATGCTGGCGGCCGATAGTCTTTATCGGTCCAAGAAAAAGTGAGATCAACGATTTTTGAGGGACCATGTACACCTTCTGGCTGGGAGAGCGAAATCGGATCCGGCAATTCGTTGCCATCGACACTGATCCAGTATAAATCTCCAGCTGCTAATAAATCAGTCTCTGCGTACCAATAACCATATTGTTGGGGCTTAAGCGCGATCTCCATATCTTTTTGATAAAATCGGCAAAGCACATTCTTTGCCATTGGTGCCCATACGCGAATCTGCCAAAGGTCACCATTGCGACGAATACCCAATTGTTGAATTCCTGTCTTGCTCATATATATCCCCCACTTTATTGTGATTGAAATAAAAGTATGGAACGTGAGGGCACTAAAATAGAATCTCCTGCTGAATAGTTTCCAAGGCTTTCTATCGTATCATTATTCGTATCTAAGATCTTAAACCATCCAGCCCCATAATTTTCACCGGGGAGCGTGTAGGTTACATCTTCCCAATACGCATTAAATATCAGGTAAAAATTAGCATCCACGATTTTCTTTCCATCGGTATCTACTGATCTAATTCCCGCACCGTTTAAAAACACAGCGAGTGAGCGCGCATAGTCTTCCTGCCAGTGATGATCATCCATCTCAGATGCATCTGGAAGAAACCATACAATATCTTCAACACCTGTACCGCGGATAGGCAATCCTTGAAACCATTTGCGACGACAGAATACCGGATGTTCTCGCCTAAAATGGATCAATTTTTTAGTGAAGTCCAATAAAGATACGTCTACATTGGCCCAGTTGAGCCATGAAATCTCATTGTCCTGACAATAGGCGTTATTATTGCCCTGCTGTGTTCGCCCCTGTTCATCGCCAGCGACAAGCATAGGTACTCCCTGGGAAAGAAATAATGTGACGAGCATGTTTCTTTTTTGTTTTTCTCTCAGGTTATTTACCGTAGAATCATCTGTAGGTCCTTCTGCCCCACAGTTCCAGGAGCGGTTGTGGCTTTCTCCATCTTTATTATCCTCACCATTAGCTTCATTGTGCTTTTCATTGTACGATACCAGATCGTGGAGCGTAAATCCGTCATGTGCAGTAATGAAATTTATACTGGCGGAAGGTGTACGATTGTCACCCCGGTATAAATCGGACGATCCAGTCAGGCGATTAGCAAATTCAGCGATCATACTGTCCGCTCCGATCCAATAATCGCGGATACAGTCACGATACTTTCCATTCCATTCGGCCCAACCGGCGGGGAACTCGCCGACCTGATACCCTCCTTCTCCAATATCCCATGGTTCGGCAATTAGTTTAACCTGTGAGATCACGGGATCCTGGTGGATAACGTCAAAGAAAGAGCTCAATTTATCTACGTCATGGAGCTCCCGCGCTAATGCTGATGCCAGATCAAAACGGAATCCATCAACGTGCATTTCCTGCACCCAATAGCGTAAACTATCCATGATTAACCGTAGTACATTAGGCTGGCGGGTATTTAACGTATTGCCTGTTCCAGTAAAATCCATATAATAACGTGGATCTTCAGCCAAACGATAATATGAAGCATTGTCAATTCCTCTAAAAGAGAGTGTTGGCCCCATTTCATTCCCTTCGCCTGTATGATTGTAAACGACATCAAGGATAACTTCTATCCCTGCACTATGAAGTGCTTTTACCATTTCCTTGAATTCCACGACCTGTTCTCCATGGGTACCCGAAGCAGAATAGCGTACATCAGGGGCAAAAAAACCAACACTGTTATATCCCCAATAGTTAGTTAGTCCTTTATCCTGTAGGTGATGGTCTGTAATAAAATGGTGTATAGGCAATAATTCAATTGCAGTGATCCCCAATTCCTTTAAGTAATTTATGGTGACAGGATGCGCCAAGGCAGCGTATGTTCCTCTTATTTCTTCGGGAATCTCTGGATGAGTTGCTGTAAAACCTTTTACATGTGTTTCATAAATCACACTTTGGTGCATCGGTATACGCGGAGGAAGGTCGTCCCCCCAATCAAAATGACCGTCTATAACCACGGATTTCGGGACGAAAGGAGCGCTATCAGTTGTATCCAAACTTAAATCGTCCTCTCCTATATTGTACGCAAATAAAGCATCATTCCATTGTACGACACCCGAAATTGCTTTTGCATAGGGATCAATCAGTAATTTATGGGGGTTGAAACGATGCCCCTGGGCTGGATCGTAAGGACCGTGCACACGATAGCCGTACAGTTGTCCTGGTTTAATTCCCGAAACATAAATATGCCAAACTTGATGCGTCTTCTCTGTTATTTTAAATTTCTCGATTTCTTGTTGGTTCGAACTATCATAGAGATAAAGTTCGACAGCTTCGGCATTTTCGGAGAAAAGGGCAAAGTTAACCCCTTCTCCATCGTAAGTTGCGCCTAAAGGATAAGGGCTTCCAGTATTGATTTTTGTTTCCATCTTTATGTTTAACGGTTGTATAATTTTGTATAGTCATTTAATCTCGCCTGAAGTTTTGGAGAAAAAGCTCTTTTCTGCATGCGCCACAACCAATTTCCGGTCGTACTGGCAGGTCGGTTCATACGACATAATCCGTCAAGATTGAGGATATCTTGCATCGCAACAATGACTGTATCTGCGACAGAGGCGTAAAGTGATCGTATGAGGACCTCATTTACATTTCTACTGTCAACAATTTGTCCAAAATAGGTATTGATATTTATTTTACTCGATGATTTAAGATCTTCACGATACCAAGAAAGTGTCGTATTATTATCGTGTGTTCCAGGATAGGCAACAGAATTTCTGCAATAATGATGTGGAATATGGGGTGAATGTGCCATATCTTTATCAAAAGCGAACTGTAAAACCGCCATGCCCGGAAAGTTGTATTGATCGCGCAGATCATATACCTTCGCATCGATATCTCCAAGATCTTCAGCGATAAAAGGCATGTCATCTAAATGAACTTTTACTTGATCAAAAAAATCCGAACCAGGGCCTGTTGACCAACGTCCATTCTTGGCGGAAGTTTCTTCAAAGGGAACTTCCCAATAGGAAGAAAATGCCCTAAAATGATCAAGCCGTAGCCTATCAAACAGCGCGCAATTGTGTGAAAGGCGCTCAATCCACCATCTGTAGCCATCTTTTTTGAGTGATCCCCAATGATAAGTCGGCATCCCCCATAATTGCCCCGCTGCATTAAAGTAATCAGGCGGAACCCCAGCAACATTTTTAATAGTACCATTTGCTCCTATGGAAAAATAGTGCGGATTGGCCCAAACATCGGCAGAATCATAGGCAACATAAAATGGAATATCACCGATAAATCTTACGCCATAATCGTATGCGTAGTTTCTTATGGCATCCCATTGTCTGAAAAATAAGTATTGAAACCATTTTTCCTTTCGCAATTCATCTGCGAATTCAATTGCGAAATCGTTAAGTGCAGCGCTGTCGCGATGTTTGTATTGTGTTGGCCACTCATACCAAGGACGATTCCCATGTCTGTTTTTTAGGACTTTGAAAAACGCATAATCCTTAAGCCACGAGGATTCACGGTCTAAAAATTCGGAGAAATCAAGCGCATGTTGAACAGAAAGACGATTAAATGCCTTCTCCAAAAGTTTGTACTTTGTGAAGACTATATCAGCAAAATCTATTGTTTTAGAACTATTTCTTTTTAAAGCCTTTAGTTCCCCTCTTTCCAATAAGCCAAATTCCAGCAATTCATTTAAATCGATGAATAATGGATTACCTGCTCTACTACTTAGGGTGCTGTAAGGAGAATGGTTTTGCTCAACATCTGTAGGCCCTAAAGGAAGTACCTGCCACCAGCTTTGGCCGCTATAATGCAGTTGTTTAACAAAACGACGAGCTCCGGATCCCAAATCACCAATTCCATAGGATGATGGCAATGAGCTGATATGCATTAAAACACCCGCACTACGCTTAGTTGGGCTACTTTTGTATTTTAAAATAGCCATTGGAAGATCCCTAAAAATGGTATTCACTGAAATTTCTGTGCCTTCGCCCCCTATGTCAAATAGCATGTGATGCCAGGTCACGGAATGATTTACGGAAAGATGAACGCTCGTATCTGCCCAGTCAAATGAGCCAGGTACGAATTTGGAGATTTTACCGATAGCAGCGAGGTGTAGCGGAAGTACTACGATCATCCAATCATCTCCAGATCTACGCGCGAATGCCAAAATATGTTTACGGTAACGACCGCTTACTTTTAACGGAATATAACTGCTATCTGATGCAAGTGCAGCATCATGCTTTCTGAATTTTACCAATTCCTTAACTAACCATAGTTTAATTGTCCCATCGTATCTATTTTGCCATAATTGTCTAATTCGACTGTCGTTGGGCATATTTTCAATAGCCTTCAGCAGATTTTCACTTAATTGATAATCTATCGGTCGTCGATTGTCGGGATCAACAAAACTATGGTTCCAGAGTTCCGACCCCTGGTAAATATCAGGTACACCGGGACAAGTAAATTTCAAGATTTGCTGTGTAAGCGAGTTTAAAATCCCGAAATCAGCTACCGCCTCAATAAATTGATAAAAGCTCGTAAAAAATGGACGATCTTTATCAAGCAAAAAAGAGGCAAATTCCCGAACAGCGTCTTCATAGGTTAAATTTGGATTTTCCCAGCTCGAGCGCACTTTCCCTTCGCGTAGATATTTAACCAAGTAGTCCAAAAAACGTTTTTCAAATGCGTCGTATACTTCTCCATCCTGTTTTTCCATTGGATAAGAGGCTACCAGCGACTGATAAATAAAATATTCATCATTCGGATGTGGGAGGTCTTTTCGATATTCATTCCAAACCACATCTTGCCAAATCTGAACCTGTTTAACCCATTTCTGAGCCATAGCGGTTAGGACTAATAAGCGACTTCGCGAATCCTCACCACGTTTGGTATCGTGGGTAGAACTTGCATTGATGGACAGTGGCCAAAATTTTTGCCTTTCCTGCATTAATTTGTGGAATTTCTTTTTACTTAGCCCCCAATTATCCGGATGATCGCCGACTTCATTGTGTCCTATTAAACGGTTGTATGTATACATTAACGTATCTTCCACACCCTTAGCCATTACAGGGCCGGCCAACTGCATACATCGGAGAAAAAAATCAACCACAGCAGTATGGCTCAGCGATTTTGAATCTACCTGTGCTTGCTCAAATAGTTCTCGAAATTGATTAACCAGCTTTTGATCGAGCTCGGGCTTTCGGGTCAACTTTTTAAAAAGAGAAGACAGCAGATTAAAATTGTTTGCCAACAGTGGAAAGCTTTCGTCATATAATCTATAAACAGGGAAAAATCCTAAAAAAGAGGTTAGAATATCTTTTAAAGGCCCTAGCTTATTCGGACTTTTAACTGCTAAAAGTGATGCCAATGACCGGGCCAGGTTATTAAGCTCGCCCTGCATGTGTTCATTGAGAATTATGCTCTTTTTTATATACTGTTGTTTTTTAATGGATAGATTTTCTCCAATAACTTTTCTATAATACTTATCCAATATTTTCTTTCCCGATTTACAGGAGCAAACATTATTGGAAGCCGATAAAAAATCGTAGCCTGTTGTTCCCTGTATAGGCCATTCGAGTGGAAGTTTCTCCCCCTGTTCAAGTATTTTTTCAGCAACTATATAAGGTTGTGGACCGATTAATTTCCTCAAATTAAATAAATAGTCAGTAGGCTTATAAAGTCCATCAATATGATCAATCCTTAATCCATCAATCAGTTCTTCATCGACAAGTTTTTTTATCAGCTTATGCGACTGCTCAAATACATTTTTGTCTTGTACATTTAAACAAATCAATTCATTGACCGTAAAAAAACGTCTAAAATTTATACGTTGATTTGTAAACCACCAAGGACAAAGCTCATAAAGCTGACTAGCCACCAGTTCGTGAATACTTTCTAGATTATTATTAAATTGGTCAAGAATATGCTTTAATTTCTCATTGGGAAGGTGCTTAAAAATGTGCGCACGCAGCTGTCTCCACTCCTCGACATCTCCATTAGCTTGAGCCGTATATATTTGAACCAGAAGTCCACTAAAATCCGACTGGCTCTCTTTTAAATAATCATTAAGGACGAAAAAATAGGATTCAGGCGAAAGTGGATAAAGGTTTTCCTGATAAGAAAGCCGAAGACTATCATCTGAGAAAACGACAGCAATTTCGTGGTTTGAAATCGTTTCGTCTAAAATCTTAGACAAGATAGGCACCATTAACTTTCCTTTCTCGAATAAATTGGAACTATAGCAGGTATCAAAAAAATGGCTAAATTTTGATGTCTGTCCAAATTCGAGCAGATTCATTAGCCATTCATTCGAGGGATGAAACGCCATATGGTTAGGAACAATATCCTGTAACCATTTGATATGATATTCACTTAACTCTTTTTTAATGGATCTCAGCTCGTCCAGCGTACCAAGTTCACTATTTATTTTATTGAAATTTGTGCCGTCATAACCATGCATACTCCCTGGTGTTGACTGAAAAATAGGTGCAGCGTAGATTGTATCGATGCCCAGATCTCTTAAGTAAGGAATAATTCTCTTGAAATCCGAAAAGTTAAATTCTTTATGAAACTGAATTCTGTAAGTAGTGTTTGGCGTATTTATGGATACATTTCTATTCATCTGCATGGCTCGCTGAATTTCATTTTAGATCAGAACGTCAGCCAGCAATTTTAGTTCATACGAATTTCAAAAAAGAAAGATGGAAAAAGGTCCAAGAATTCTGAAAATACTACAGTAAAAAAATAATTTAAAATTAAAACGAATCTTTTTGAGCTACGTTCTACCTATACTTCTTCAATAATTGCAGTTTTAAACTAATATAAAATGAAAAAAATAGGAATTACGTTTTCTGCTTTTGATCTGCTCCATGCAGGTCACGTTAAAATGCTCGAAGATGCCAGAGAACATTGCGACTTTCTGATCTGCGGCCTACAAACCGATCCAACACTTGATCGTCCGGAGAAAAACAAGCCAACACAATCTGTATTTGAACGCTATATGCAATTAAAGGCATGTAAACATGTAGATATGATTATTCCATATGCAACAGAACAGGATCTGGAAGATGTATTACGTTCGTTCAAAATACATGTGCGGATCTTAGGCGATGAATATATGGATAAAGCATTTACAGGAAGGCAATATTGCGAAGAAAAAGGAATAGAATTGTATTTCAATAGACGGGAAAACAGGTTTTCGAGTTCTTCTTTACGCCGAATAATTGCATCGAAAGAAAGAGTCAGTGCGGGTTCAGTCGTAAACATAAATGAGGGAGTTAACTATGCCTTAAAGCGTATAAATGCATAAACTAATAATGAATATATGAACGTAGGTATTATTTTCGGCGTATTCGACATGTTACATGTAGGCCATATTGTTGCACTACAGGAAGCTAAGAGTAAATGTGATTATTTGGTTGTAGGACTTAAAACGGATTCAAACATACAGAATGCTGAATCCCATGATGCAGCACAAACAATGGTCGAACGGTTTATCAAATTGGAGGGTTGTCAATTTGTTGATGAAATTATTCCTTTTGAATCGGATAAAGACATCACGGATATGCTTCAGTCGCTGCCCATTCACAAGTATTTTATAGGTGAAGAATATAAATTGGTCGATTTTTCAGGAAAGGATTATTGTATCTCGGAAGGAATCGAAATATGCTATATCAAAAACAAAAATAGGTTCTCGAGCCAATCACTTCGAAAAACTGTAAGTGACAAAGAAGCCGAAAAGGGAGAAAATGCTTTTCAGCACAAATCTGACATGCTATCCCTAAATCAACGTATACCTCAATTTTAGAGGTATCAATATATCGGTAGCGATAAGTAGAAAGCTTGTAAATAACAATAATATCGTTAGGTATGGAAAAAATCAATATTGGTATTATTACGAATTTGAGAAAGCTACTGTTCGCCTACCGTATACTTTTTTCTGAGCATATACAAAGTCCGGCAAATATTGTACTTGAAGCAACTTCTATTGATTCTATCAGCAGCAATTCTCACATCAATGAAAGGCCAGAATTGCTGCTGATAGATTATCGCCTCGTATTTAAAGACACAGCACTTTTCTTTTCGTTTGTAAATTATTTTTATCCCGACACGGTCATTTTACTTATTGTACATCAAACTTTTCTTTGTGAAGCAAAGCGATGTACAAATTATGTTCAATCGGTTTTATCCCCTAACCTGGACATTAATCAACTTTTTATGCTAATAAAAAATTCAGTTTTACAGTCTAACATTGTTAAACAGTGAATTCCCTTTTTTTTAAATTCGCCATTGTTTTCTCTTGTAGAGCGACCGACAAAGAAATCTACATAGCTCGCCCCTATGTCGCTAAAGACAGTGGTGCCGATAACAACATTGGCAGCTATTGGAATTGGTCGTGGTATGTTGAATTAATAAGTTTATAGCTACTAACTTTCAAGATTATAACAAACTGTAACGCTAAGGTATTGGTTTGGAAGTAGGATTGGTTATGGGAAATCGTAAGTAATATACCCAAGGATGTTTCTGAGGTAATTAAGGGGAAAATTTCTATACAAAAATGCTTTATCTTTAACATTGCTAATTCAGATTCTTAAATTACATCACAGGATGAAAAAAATACATGTATGGTTCGGAAAGTTTAAAACGGAGAAAGAATTAAAAAAATATCTTGATCAAAATGACTATCTGGAAGCATGGTCTGTTTATGACAACGCACCGCCAACCGGAAACGAAGAGGACGATAAAGAACCAAATACGGAGTTACGCTGTGATTTTTGCAAGGAAGTTCATTTGGATAACTATGATGAAGATCTCATGATAATGAAATATTATAAGAACTCTCTAGATATCAAAACCATTGCAGATGATATTGGTGTAGATAAAAAGGAGTTAGAAACATTATTAAGAGGACATAGTTTCATTGGTTTTAACGCTGTTGTAGCTTTTGAAGACAATGACCTAGATGAAAAAGATGCTTCACGTTCTGAAACGATAAAGTACATTGGGAAATTGGCTCAGTTTTCAGACCAGTCTTTATCAGATTATGAGGTTCATTACTTATGGATAGGAGACAATAAAATTGATAAAAAGAATATTCTCCAACAAGCGGCACTAAATAAAAAGGATATTATAAAACTGAATTATTACCATACTTCAAAAAGCGAAAAACTTGACGAGATACTGATTCTCCAAATAGAAGATTACAACATTGCCGAAAAGATGATTCTCAAAGTTGAAGAGCTGAGAATGATCACAGCCCATTCCGTACTTGAACTTGTTGTAAAAGGCTCAATTGAAATACATGGTGAAAAAATTGCCGATATGCTCGGTATGAAATATATTGGAAAATTTGACAAGGAATAAAATCTAATTTGTTTTTTACGGTTTGTAATCTTCGATTTTCACATATTCGCCTATTTACGAACGAAGAACATTTGCTTAAAATACCAACGAAAACTACAGAATAATATATGAACATACAGCTAAGTGTCAATAGAGATTTAAACGCAACCGACATACTACAACTTTATCAAGCTAACAAATGGAGTGCAGCCGATAAACCAGAACTACTGATCAAAGCACTCTTAAATTCGCATTCCTTAGTTACGGCATGGGATGGTACGATATTGGTAGGTCTAGGAAATGCTATTTCCGATGGATACCTCGTGGTTTATTATCCACATCTACTGGTGCTACCCTCTTATCAAGGCAAAGGTGTTGGGCGTTTGATTATGGATAAAATGCAAGAGATTTATAAGGGTTTTCACATGCAGATGCTTACGGCTGATGGAAATGCTATCGAATTTTATAAAAAGAACGGCTTTGAACGAGCAGGTCAAACAGAGCCTATGTGGATCTATTCTGGGGGTGATCACTGAGAGAAGGTTAAGGTTAATACTTTTTCATATGTGTATATTCGGGTGGAAGGGAAAAAACTGCTATGATGTGACGTCGTGATTAATCTTCCAGGAAAACTTTTTACAGTTATCAAGGTTTTCAAATTTAAATGATTCTATCCAATCATATTTTCCATCCTCATCTTGATATAAAACTAAATTGTCAGCTTTAATATTTTCAATAAATGATGATAATTCTGCAACACAAGCTTCTAAATCATCTAACACATAACATGGAATATGACTATGAATATCTGTTTTTCCATTTGGATCTTCGATTCCAATAGTTATTTCGGTATTATATGTTGCAATCCAAATTGAAAATATTCCGGATTCACTTTTCAAATCACAATCAAAAGATCCATCATCTTGAAACTTTATTGTCTGAGCAAACTGTGGATAATTTCCTTCCAGGAATTTAAGTATTAATTTCGAAAATTCTCTTTGTTCCATTTAGTACTTGATTTACAACTATATCACATAACTCTTAAATATACGCAATTTGCCAAATTAGAAAGTTAATTTTAAAGTCGATCATGACTTATGATCATCCAAAAGTAACGATTAAAATAACCTTACATACAATTTAAGGCCAAGATATCGGTTGAATGGAGGAATGGTTACGGGAAACTGTAGCTGATTAAACATTAATCCCAATTAAGGAATTTGTGAAGACTGATTTTATATTTTGCCAATACAAATACTGTTTTGTAAATTCAATTATTAGGAAGCCAATTTAATACCTAAATATCATAGCAATTAATTTTAGAGCATTCATCACATTATCATGGAACTAAGGGAGATAGAAAAAAACTATGAAAGAATGTCGGATAACAGGCTCATTGAGGTTATTACCACAAATGCGCAGGGAATTCAGCCGGAAGTAGTTAGTATCATAGAAAATGAAATTAAGAAGCGCAACCTCGACCCTGATCTTTTAAATAGTTTAATAGCCCAAAATGAACAGCATTCTATTGAAGATATTTATCATTATGCGGAACTGCTGCGGAATTGTCCCTGCCCTATCTGCAACAATACTCGGGACAAGTTAAATGGGACAATCTACCACAGTATCAAAAGCATCATAGTTATGAGTATTACCGAAACTAGATGGATCATTGCCTGCCCGGATTGTTTGGACAAGCAAAATCGAAAAGCCATTGTATCCTGCTCACTTCTTGGTTGGTGGGGAATTCCCTGGGGGATACTGAAAACCCCCGTGTACATCTATAGAAATTTAAAGGTAAAGGGCGAAAACAGGATCAGCGATCCAAACGGTCCGCTCCTTTCATTTACAGCTGACAATATAGGTCAAATAAAAGCTTTCGAGAATAATCCTGAAAAATTGAAAAATGTTATTAAAGATTTAAGATAACGATTAATACAAATTAACAATAAAAAGACCTTATAACAGTATAGCAACCCTTTATGAAACCCCAACTGGATATGGTGGTTGCCATTCATCTATTGGTAGAGCAGTCATCCAAAATAAAGAAACTTAGAGTTTTTCGACTTCTTCGACAGAAAGTCCAGTGCCCTTAGCAATATCAGCTATAGGTAGCCCCATTTCCTTAAATGCTTTAGCAGTCTCAAGAGCTTTTTTACGCTCTCCTTCTGCTAGTCCTTTGGCTTTACCTTCTGCTAGACCTTTAGCGTGACCTAAAGCTTCTCCGGATTTCTTGGCCGAATTAAATACGCTCTCAGCATCACGCTTATGTTTTAAACTTGATTCGTATGACATTAGCTCCTCCTCCGTTAATTTACCTATCTCTCCTATCTCAGGGATAAGACCAAATATTCTTTTATCCAAAAATGATGGCAATCTATCCATGGTACTCAAGTGTTTAATTAAGTACAACCAACTGATCCATAACTATCTTTAGTTCTTCAAGCTGTTTATTAAATAATGGAAGCGAAATCATTTTATATCCCAATTTATCATAGAATATTTCTTTGGTCAATTTGTCACACAGCGCCACATCATAAAAATAAGGACGCTCTGTGAGACTGGATATACCAGAACTTCCATTTCTATCCATGTCAAATTCCAAAATACCGATAAAGTAAACCTTCGGCAGGTAATAATCACTACCCTTCTTACCTCGCGCTAAAAAGCCTCTGCTACCACTTGCTCACTTCTACATTATTCTTTAATGCTCTTGCTTGCATAAATTTTTAATATCCTCAGGAATTAATCCCCGTTTAAAAGTCAATATTTTTTTTTCAGGGGGAAGTGCGATCTCGCGTGTAAAATATTGACCGCCACTATAAAAATACCTGGCCTTTCCCGCTAAAACCTCCACTGCAATAGTCTCATCATCGACGATAACGAGCTTCAATTTGACAGCTTTGCTTTCAGCGCTGAATCCATTATTGACATGTTTAAGCTTCAAAAGATAATCTGCTTGCATCCCAAAACTAACTGCAAACGTTTGGGTATGCTCTCCGATTCGATAGCAGATCGTATCATTTAATACAATAAGTGTTCTTATGAGGGTTTTCTTTTCAACAGTTTGCACTTTCTCTCTTCCCTTGCCAAGGGGATCCAATGAAATACTATCGACAAATTCATATACACCATTCTTTAAATGAGCCTGCGCAAATGCCACATCCATTTCCATTATCACAAAAATTAATATGCAAAACATCCACTTCATATCAGCTTATTTAAACCAATTTACAGTTAATTTGGTAGTGTGTAAGACTACTTTATAATTCGTTCGGAGACATTTATTATTCGCTATAACTTCATCATTATCTGTAAAATTTCATTATGCCGATTTTCCATTAATGACTAGACTGAGCTGTAGATTTCGAATAAACGGGTTCTTCCCCACTTTAGGTGGTAAATCTATTATATTTATCTAGCGCTGAGCGTTTGAATTTTAATGACTGCATCAAAACTTGTTTTTTCGGGAGATGGCGATACCTTTTGGGTTATATCAGATTTTGTTGATTCTACTTTCAAATCATCAGTAAATAATGCTTTTATAGCTTTCGTTTATTGCTTTCAATGACAATAAATTCTGGTAAATATTCAGGTGTACAACCTTTTGAAACCATTTTACCTTTATAAAGTCCAGTTTTTTCGCCAAGTGCTATACAACGATTTCGATATTTTTTTTCATAAACTCCAATCCAACCTGTTGTAAAATTCATTGCCCATTGCACTTCCGGTTTTTCTTTTTCAATTTTACTTTCAATTTTATTAAGCAATTCTTCACTGTTGGGTTGTGGTTGTCCAGTCCAACGCAAACGACCTTGAAAATACCAATAAATTCGTCTTTTTAGCGAGGACTGGTTATCTTCCCAACTTTCTATTAAAGCAATTGTCTTTTTGTCTTTTGTTAGTTGGTTCGCCATGAGCCAATCAATCATTTGAAGTCTCTCGTTTTCGTTATGTTTCTTAATGTCAGCAACTAATTGATCAATCACTTCTTCGGTTAGAAGTTTCTTGTCCATAATCAAGATTGCCAATTGACGGGCAAAAAAAAGCTTGGATCACCAAAGTTCCATTGCCAATTCGTGATCTTTTTTAATATTCTTGGCAATAATTCGCAAGTCTCCAAGTTTCGTATTTTTTTCAGTGATCTTTGTCAGTATATTTTCTACTTTTTGTGAAAGTTTCATTTCAGTCCTGTTATTTGTTTGACATCATTTTCACGGTTGCTTCTAACTCTTAAATATACGCAATTCACCAAATTAGAAAATAGATTATATGGAAAATCCTAAAAGATATTACATCATGCAATTGGAAGAAATATAGACTCCTCGCATTTTGTATTGCTTTTTTACTCTTTTTGTGCTTTGTATTGTTGAATTCAAAACACGAATATTTGTTGTTCTCGGAAGTGGTTTGGGCTAATTGTTTCTTTCCGATCTATATCCTTTCAATTGGCAACTGTATCGACATGACGATAAGTATATGCCTCATGGTTAAGGGCGCCGGCGAGCGGAAAGAGAATAAGAAAACCGGCTGCTGTCGACTCACTGGGCACAACTAAATCACCCTGTTTATCTAGTGCAAAGCAAATAGTTTTGGTAAAGAATCTATTGACTAATACATAGATGTCAAGGTCAGTATTTCTGAAAGAAACAAAGTTTTCCGATTCGGGCTTAACTTTCCGCGTTCTTTCTCGAACGACATTTCCTAAGGTATCAATTAGTTTGAAATGGATTTTATTTTTTTGAGTGAGCTCCAATGAAGTTTTGTAAAGATAGTGCAGGCTATCCGTTTTATAGTAATTTGGTTCAATATAGTTCCATAGACAATATTCATTATAGACTGCACTCTTCGCTTGGCTGCCATGATTGTGGCCTATTATCTTCTGAGGATAATTATCAAAGATATATGTTTCTCTCAATTCTACCTTCGAAACGCTATGTGCCGCAGCATTTTGTGCTAAATACTTGGGCGATATGGAAGTGCAAGAGATACACGAAAAGATAAATACCACTGAAAATAGTGCAATGGCTAGCGTGCGCATATTGTGATGTTTTTTGATTTCTTTCATAAGTTCTTTTGTTCAATGGAAATTTTATAAAAGAAGTTTTATAGAAATTAAATCTACTTAATTTATCCGTCCCTTCCAACCATAGTCAAACGAACAGCTTTCGCACATTACAAAGAAATAAATGGTGCATATTTTAATGTTGCATTAGCTCTAAACTTACCAAAGTTTCATTTAAATAATTGTGATCGATTAAACATTTCCTGAATCCTTCTCATCGCTGGAAGAACGACCGCCAAAGAAATCTACATAGTTCGCTCCTATATCGCTAAAGACAGTGGTGCCGATGGCAACATTGGCAGCTAGCTATTAACTTTCAAGATGATTACAATACACCCGATCCCTTGGTTTTAAATAGTCGTTTTTTTGGGAGATACACTTTTGATTACTGACATCCAATTGTCACATACCAGCTTTAAATTTGCCTCATGACAATTTTATCAAACAATAAGAACATGAGCGGCATATCATCTGGTACAGCATCCGATCAAATCGAATTTCCAAAGCCTATTTTCATTTCAGTAAATAATGTAGTATTGGAAGTATTTGAAGCAGGAAGACAAAATTCGGGGAAACCGATTATTCTCTGTCACGGTTTTCCGGAACACGCATTTTCCTGGCGCTATCAGATACCCGTTTTGGTCGCTGCAGGTTATCAAGTAATTGTCCCGAATCAACGTGGCTATGGTAACTCATCCTGCCCGACCGAAGTAACGGATTATGATATAAAGCACTTGACCGCTGACCTTATCGCTCTACTTGATTATTACGGATACGAGGATGCCACCTTCGTCGGTCATGACTGGGGTGCCAATGTGGTATGGAATCTAGCGCTATTGTATCCTGAACGGGTAAATAAAATAATAAACTTAGCGCTGCCTTATCAGGATCGCGGAGAACAACCATGGATTGAATTGATGGAAATCCTATTTGGAGAAGACTTCTACTTTGTTCATTTCAATAAGCAAACCGGAATTGCAGATGCTATAATGAATGAAAACGTACACCAGTTCCTGCGTAACATATTTCGCAAAGATATCCCTTCCGCTCCCCCGGCTCCCGGCATGCTAATGATCAATCTCGCAAGAGCAGTAGAACCCGCTGGGAAGCCTTTAATGGACAAAACCGAGCTGTCTGTATTTGTTTCGGCCTTTGAATTATCTGGATTTACTGGCGCCATAAACTGGTACAGAAACCTTGATCGAAACTGGCACCTGATGGCGGATATCAAGCCGCTCATTCATCAACCGACGCTGATGATATACGGAGAACATGATACGATTCCAAAATCTGAAAATCTTAAAAATATAGCTCCCAATCTGGACATTGTCAGTCTGGATTGTGGTCACTGGATTCAACAGGAAAAGCCGGAGGAAACAAACCGCGCAATTTTAAAATGGTTAGCCCAACAAAATGCATAATAAAGATATAGATACCTATTGTCCGCAAAGCCAAACAGATTGGAGACAATGGTTGGATGAAAACCATCTGTCCAGACAGTCTGTTTGGCTTGTCTTGTATACAAAAAAGTCAGATATTCCTTCATTAAGTTGGAGTGAGGCCGTTGACGAAGCGCTTTGCTTCGGCTGGATTGACAGCACAAGAAAGACGATTGACGATTCCTCTTACATGCAATTTTTTACCAAACGTAAACCGAAAAGCAACTGGTCAAAAATCAACAAAGAAAAAGTTAAGCAACTCAGTGAAAGTGGGCAAATGACAGAGGCGGGTTTAGCATGCGTGGAAGTTGCAAAACAAGATAGATCTTGGACAAACTTGGATGAAATAGAAGAACTAATCATACCAAATGACTTAGAAATTGCATTCGAAAAACATACTGGCTCGAAAGATTATTTTCTAAGTCTGAGCAAATCAACAAGAAAAATAATATTGGGCTGGATTATCCTTGTCAGAAAACCGGAAACTAGACAAAAGCGCATAGCTGAAGTTGTAGAAAGCGCAGCACTACATCTAAAACCAAGACATTTGCGGTAGAGAAACACGTAGTATGTTGGATTTACACACATCGTTTCACTAATTTAACTGACAGTCAATCCAATGATTTTGATCCCTAATTCTCTCTCTGCTCGGGCCATACATGTCATCGACATTGTCCCAGGATTTGGTGCAGGTAGATTAGACGCATTCAAAATATCAATATCTAGCTGTAAGTATCTTTTTTTTCATAGCTCTAGGACCATCTTTCATGATTGCTTGATATGAAGAAGTAAATGCAGACAAACTTTTATATCCGACCATATATGCTATTTCTGTAAGGGTAAATTTCTTTTGATCAATCATTTCGATACTTTTTAAAATCCTAATGAGCTGGTGGTACTTTTGAACTGTAATACCAGTTTCCGCCTTAAAGATTCGTTGAAGACTACGTGATGACATAGCGGCTTTTCTGGCTAGCATTTCTATATCAATTGCGTATTTAAAATTATTATTGATCTCCTCACAGATTGGAATCAGTTTTTCATTTGACGGTATAGGAATTTGTAGGTTGTGATTTTCAGAACAAAAGTTAGGTAAACAATTCAATATTGCCTGCAAAAAATGATATTGTTCTTTGTTTTCTTCAAAATTTTGGTTCCATTTAGAAGCGTAACCTAACATCTCACGCAATACGGTAGGCACTGCAAATACGTGTACGGATCGGAAAAAGTCGATTTCGGGCACATTTGCATATAGTATAACCATTAAATCGACATGTTCTGCTTCCGAACGGGATTTGTGTTTTACTTTGGAAGGAATCCAAATGACATGATTCTGAGGAACCAGGTATATTCTGTTTTCAATATAAAAATATTGATATCCTTGGGAAACAAAGCTTAATTGGCCTCGAGCATGTACATGTTCATAATCATCATGTGTCCAGTTATTTTGATACCATACATAAGCATCTAAATTTATTGGATCTGAAAACTCTCCCTTCTTACGTTCAATTAAGCCACATTTATTCTTGTCGTTTTGCATATAGTTATTGGCAAATTTAATAAAAAAACATAAGCTAGCTTTGTACTATCATTTACAATATCGGTGGGCATGAAAAAAATGAACATGGTAACACTTGGTCACTCATCTATACCGGAAAATTTATCTGTAGAAATACAGGCTGTATTTGAAGTAGAATAAATAAAACAGAAATTAGTATGAAAAAAGTTTTTATAGCCGGAGCCACAGGTTGGGTCGGTAAAGAATTGAGCAAAGCGATTGTGGCTAGTTCAGATTATACATTAGTCGGTGGGCTTTCAAGATCCGAAGAAAATTTATCGGACATTTTAGGTTTAGATCAAGCGGTAATTCCGCTATTTGATTCAATTGAAAAAGCAATTGACAAGGTGGATTTTGATATTTTGATTGATTTTACATCCCCAAAAATTGCAAAGGAAAATATTATAGCTTCAATTAAGAATGGAAAAAATAGTATTGTTGGTACATCGGGGCTTTCAGATCTGGAATATGAGGAGATCGGCTCGCTTGCAGAGGAAAAAAATGTATATGTGTTAGCTGCTGGTAATTTTTCAATAACGGCTGTTTTATTACAAAGATTTTCGGAAACTGCAGCAAAATATATTGATCACTTCGAAATAATAGACTATGCATCCCAGAAGAAGGTAGATGCCCCAAGTGGAACAGTTGCTGAACTTGCCTATCGCCTTTCTAAGATTCAAAAACCGGTTTTGGATGTGCCTATAGAAAATACCATTGGTTATAAAGAAACGAGGGGAGCTACAATCAATGGCATTCAAGTCCACGCAGTTCGCCTTCCGGGTCATATACTCGGTGTCGAAACAATCTTTGGCATGGAAGACGAAAGACTGAATATTAAACACGAAGCAGGAAGCGGCACAGCACCTTATCTTAAAGGCATTTTTATAGCTTTAAATAAAATAGATACATTTAAGGGACTCAAACGCGGCTTGGACACAGTAATGGATTTCTAAATCAGATTAAAATTATCAGAAGGAATGCTAGCATACCTGATGCGGACCACTTATTGAAAAAATATAAAAAAGGGATTTTGGTCAATCATTTGTTCTGGTCTTCGCAATACCTTACTTGGTGGCGGCGGTGTAGGCGGTGCACCGAGAAGGTCCAGCTATTCTGGAAGAATGCCGAATTATAGTATCCAGATAAGGGGCCTGCAAAACGGATGAAGCTGTTATGTTAAATCTATCATATTTATCTAGTGGTCATTGATATCGAAATATCCAACTGAAGAGAAAAATCAATTTTAGCTATTTAAAATATACGTTATATTTATTTGAAAGTAATAGCATCATGTAACCCCGCTAAAACAAATGACAGAAACAGAAAAATATCTTTCAGACTTTAAAACAGCTGTTACAAGCATATATCCTATTTCGGATAAGGCATTTGATTTGTTGGCTCAAACCGTCTACATTCAGCAGTTTAAGAAAAATGAAGTTTTACTTAGGGAAGGGCGTGTCACCAATGACATTTTCTTTGTTTGTAAAGGGGCCTTAAACTCTTATTTTATTGATGAGAAAGGAGCTACCTGGAATAAATGGATTTATTTGGAGAGGGATTTTGCGAGCACAAGATTTTCGGCAATCATAAAAACGGCCAACGATTTTAAATTGCAAGCTATTGAAAACACTACCGTGGTATGTATGCCTTATCATCAAACAAGAGCAGCTATTAATCAAAATGATGAACTAAAAAACCTTTACATTGCTTATTTGGAGAAAAAATGGATAGTCATTAATGAAGAAAGAGAAATTTCTTTACTGACCGAAAGTGCCACCACAAGATATCTCAAATTGCTGGCGGCACATCCGGGAATTGATAGGAGAATTCCACTACAATATATTGCTTCGCACCTGAGCATTACCCCAACACAGTTGAGCAGAATACGTAAAGGGCTAACCAAATAAAAAAATCATTACGCTCAACCTATGTAGAGTGCGTTCTCGAAATCACACTTTATTTTTGCTTATTATCAAACAATAATAAAGCATACTATTAAACTCTTTGAAATAGAACGCATCGTACTATTAATTGAAGAGTGAAATAGGAGAACGTAATAATTAACAATTGAAATTAAATTATGCAAACAATTTCCAAAACACTAAAAATATTTCTAACCGCACTTATTCTTTCCAATATCGTACTGATGGCTTGTCTGGTCTACTTTTTTCTGAACAACAAGCAAAGCTTAACCGCGGAAAGAATAGATATCAAGGACAGATCGGGAAAAAATCGTGTCGTTATTGCAAACACAGATAACATTCCGCAACCTATTATCAATGGGAAGACGTATAAAAGGGCTTACGCTCCCGCGGGTCTAATTTTCTATGATAAAAATGGCGACGAAAGAGGTGGTTTGGCAATTACTGACAATGAAGAGACTAACTTGAATGCCCTCGCATTTGATTATCAGAATGCAGATGCCATTGGTATCTTGGCACAGGATAATAAACACGACAATTATTTCAGGGCTGGTCTATTGATTAATGATAAAGATCTATCCGGTAAGCCGGGGCATAATATTAACCGGATAAACCTGCTAACGGAGAATGGGAACGCTTCTTTGGTGATGAAAGATAACAATGAAATACCGAGAATTATTTTAAAGGTGGACAGTCTAGGTAATCCTTCTATCGAAATGTTGGACGATAAGGGAAAAGTGAAATGGAAACAATAAGCTATAATCGAATGACGACTACCATTGAAAACCATACTCCTTATTATACCAACGCATATAGCGATAAAAACTTTTGGTCAAAATAATAGTCCACCTTTTTCGGCACAACTCCATGGCATCAAAAGTGAAAAAAGAGGAATGAACCATCCGTCCGCAACACAGAATGCGCAATTTTTGCTCAATTTAGTTCATTGGCTTGACCAATGAACTGATTTAGCTAGGTTAATGCTGATTCCTCTGGGAATAAATTTGTCATATAATTGATATACGATAGTCGAGTGGACTAATTCTTGTTTTCTTTTTAAACAGTCTGGTTAATGACTGAGGTTGATCAAATTGCATTTTTTTAGCGATTTCAGCTACTGATAAATCAGTTTCAGCAAGTAATTCCTTTGCTATTTTAACAATAAAATTGTCAATATGATACTGTGCTGTATTTTTAGAAGTTTTTAAAGAAACATCATTGAGAAATCGTGTTGTACAATTTAGTTTCCTGGACAATAATGTTAAACTAGGAAGTAAAAACAAGCATTTTCTTTTGCTATCAAAAAGAGTGTGCAGCTCGCTCATGAAATCTTTTTGTAACGCTCTAAACTCATTCAGCTTATCTTCCATTAACTGTTGATAAAACCTTTGCATATGTTGTAAAAGCAAATCAAGATATGAAATAAGTATTTTAGACTGCGTTTCACTCATGGGCATCTTAGTCTCGAGGTCTATCAGTTCAAAGATATTTTTTATAAGCCTATAATCGTTATTCGATAAGATCATCGATTCCTGAATGGAGTATTCTAGAAACCCAAATTCTTTCAATTTATTTCGCAGACTATATCCTGTAAATAGATCTGAACGGAATGCAAAATAAGCCCCTTCTTTAAAATATCCTCTTATTTCTTGAACCGGAAAATACTGGTTGCTGAAAAATAATAAGATATGTTGTCCACGATGATCCTTATTTGAACATCCAAACACAATCAAGAAATATTTATCATCAATCCATCTTTTGGCAGAATCAAAAAATTGCTCCTCATTTCCAAAATTGTCAAAATAATAACTGAAGCTTGCACTGAAAGCATTTTGAAATTCATTATTATTACCAGTATTTATCATATTTTATTTTTTCTTCGAGACTTTGCGCGTTATTTTTTATTGAATTATTCCCTCAAGAAAAACCCTCGTTAAAACAATATTGTTTGTAAATAGAGGGATTTCCTAAAAGATACATCCAGCAGCTTCATTTTCAACGTTATTTTGTCTTCTATTCAAGAAACCAGATTAACACGGATTTCTAATTCTTTTTTTCTAAGATGGCTAAAAAAGCACGTTTGACACCTAAGACTAGCAGTTACTTCTTTTCATGAACAATTGCTTTACCCGACTTTTCGAGCTCTTTCACAAAATCCCGCCCCCAGTAATGGATATCGTAGTGCTCAATATGCTCGTACAGCCTGCGCGCTCTGACCTGAGCCTCTCCGGGTTCCATGACCAAGGCTTTCAACAGTGCATCTTTCATGCTCTTACGGTCATAGGGATTAGTCAATATGGCATAAGGCAATTCGACCGAGGCACCTGCAAATTCTGAGAGCACAAGAATCCCGGGAGTCTCCAATAACCCATGGGTCGCAATGTATTCCTTTGCGACTAGATTCAGTCCGTCCCGCAGAGGCGTGATCCAGGCAATATCGCTCAGCGCATAGTGTTTGACCACTTCCTCAAAAGGCAAGGCCCTGTAAAAATATTGGATCGGGGTCCAGTTCATCGTTGCATATTTACCGTTGATCTCACCCACGGCCTGATTCACCTGATCCCGGATTTCGTCATAGATCGTCATCCCCTGTGATGGCGGCGTACAGACATTGACCAGTTCGATCTTGCCCCTAAATTCTGGGTATTCGGCCAGAAATTCACCAAAAGCCTGGATTTTTTCCAAGGGGCCTTTGACGTAATCCAGGCGCTCGATGGATATGATACGTGTTATTCCCGATCCGGCTTTGTTTTCTTTGAGGGCATTGATCTCGGTCTTAACCTTATCATCTGTCAAAATCTGTTCGATATGATCCCTGTTGACCCCCACCGGCTGTGCACCAAGCCTAATCTGCCGGCCATCCACCTCAATGATCTTGGTCATCTGATCGACGCCGAGCGCACAGCTATAGGTCAGGAACTGATTGGCGACATCAACTTTTTTGACCACTTTAAATGGTGTATGGCTACGGATCACATCCACAAAATTCTCCACATAACGCGGGATATGAAAACTGATAAAATCACAGAGCAGCAGGCTGCCGATAATCTCTTTGCGCCAGGGAATAATATTGAAAATATCTGCTGCCGGAAAAGCCGTATGATGAAAAAAGCCAATTTTCAGATCCGGGCGCATGGTCTTTAAAAAAGAAGGCACCATCCACAGATTATACTCATGGATCCAGACCAGCGCCTCCTCGTCGGCCTCGCGGGCAATCCGCTCGGCAAAGCGCTTGTTTATCATCAGGTAATGTTCCCAGTCCTCGTGGTTGAATTTTGCCCGGTCAACAAAGGAAAAGATCGTCGGCCAGAACGCCTCTTTGGAGAATACACGATAGAACTTATCGATATCCTCTTTAGACAGCGATATGGTGGAAGCGACCAGATTAGGGTACCGGCTTTCGTCCACCAACTGATTTGGAACCGGCTTTCCGTCCTGCTGGATGACTTCCTCCCCGATCCAAAGACCGGAGCGTCCCTTTTCAAATAAGCCCAGCAGCGAAGGAATGATGCCGTTCGGGCTTTTGGGCGTTACCCTTACCGTCTTGCCGTTTACCGACTCCTTTTCAAAAGGCAGCCGATGGTACACCATCACCAGCTGGTCTGATTTTTTGGATTTTCTTTTTTGAGGCACCGATTTTTGTTCCCCGCGGATCAGCTGCTGAAACGGGCGGTATTTGCCCATGTACTCCAGTATACCGCCCGCTCCAGCGGCCTCTGCGCTGTACGCTGTATCCAACTGATCAATGGCCTGCAGCAGCCCCGGCTCAGATTTTCCGACAGCAACACCACGAAAGCCGATCTCAAACAAGGCCAGATCATTCAGTGTATCGCCAGCTACCATCACATCATCTGGGTCAACGGCCAGAAATTCAACCAGCTTCTTTAATGTCGTCCCCTTATTGACCCCTCTGGGGAGCAAGTCCAGGTATTTATCGGCCGAAGTAATGATGTCGCAGTCGTACCTGTCCGCTACCTGCTGCACCAGGCTATGGTCCACGCCGGCTTCAAAATAAAAGGAGCTGCGGCGCTGCTGCGGTACATGCTGGTAATTCAACTGCGGTATTTCCTCCAGCGCCGCCCGGATGGCATAAGTCTGCGGCCATTTTTCCTCGATCTCACTCTGCAGCGGCTCAATCGCTTCCAGGCTATGGCCGTTAACGACCGTGGCGCCCACATCCGCAATAATGAAATCCGGCACCGGAATAAGCGGGTCGCTCAGCAGCGGCAATACCGACTCCAGCCCTCTTCCGGTGACAAAGACCAGCTGCATATTCGGGCTAGTTTTTATCAATCTATATAATCTGAGGCGGTCTTCCATCTTTCCGCCCAAAAAAGTTCCATCTAAATCTGTTGCTAATAGCATATTATTTTATATTACTTTCTAAAAGTTTAAATTCATCAATTGCGGCCATATGGTTGTATAGCACACGATATGTTGTCTGTAAGAGGGGCAAATTGAGCCCGAGGCTCGAGACTGTCGCCATCAGCCCCCGGGTTGCAAAATATCCCTCAGCGACCATGCCCATGAGTTGACGGGCTTCGAACACCGAATATCCCTGGCCAAGATATTTACCGAAAGTCCGGTTACGGCTATGCGCGGAGTAGCCCGTCACCAATAGGTCGCCCAAATAGGTCGAGCTGCCCAGTCGGACATCGGGCGCACCAAGGGAACGCAGCAACAGCCCCAGTTCGTCAATCGCATTGGCCACGAGCACCGCCATAAAGTTGTCACCGTAATGGAGTCCTTCGGCCATGCCACAGAGGATGCCGACGACATTTTTGTAAATAGCGGCGTATTCCACGCCTAGCATGTCGGGGCTATAGTTTACCTGCATATAGCTTGAAGCGAAGCCCTTGGAAATCTTACTGATAAAGGATTTGTTGGGACCGCACAGGGTCATATAGGTTTTCTTGTTCCGTGCGATTTCTTCGGCATGGCATGGTCCCGCAATGATTGCCTGCTGAAAATCTTCCAATTCAAAATACCTAGCGAGATAAGCACTGGGAAGCAAGTTGTCCGGGCCGACGGTTCCTTTAATAGCGGTGATCACAAACTTTTCGGCAAGGTCCTTTTTGGGGATTGCGGCGCAAACTTTGTCCAGATGCGCACTGGGCACGACGAAAAGGATTACTTTCGATCGGGCCACGATCTCGTCCAGCTGATCGGACGCATAAATTTTTGTATTGTCAAGTTTTAAAAACGATAGGTAGTCAGGGTTAACAGCATCCCGGTTTATCGAGCGCACCTGCTCTGAACGCCGCAAGTACCAGTTGGTATGAATGCTATTTTCTGTCAAAATTTTAACCAGGGCCGTGGCCCAACTCCCACCACCTATCACACTAATCTCATTCAAATCGTTGGGGGTTTTAAAGACGCGAAACAGAAAATTTTCGCCATCGGGTTATCTATTAATTTACCAATATACGTAAAAATTAATCAATAAGCAAACTTTAGGCGTAAAAACAGGGTTAAAGGGGTATTTTCCACGCCAAAATCCGTGTTTATATTTCTTCGTAAATTTGTTTGTTCATATGAAAAATTTAAACATGCTTAACTTCAGTGAACAATCATCAAGTTCAATTTATCAGTACATTTTTAATTTCTTTGCCAAATTGGGTTTACCCGAGCAGCAGGCACATATTGTTACGGCTGCCGGGTTACTTTTTGCTTTTGCGGTGCTGCTCTATGCACTCGACTATATCATGCGCAAAGTATTTTATTCCGCATTGAACCGGATTGCCCAGCGGACCTCGACCAAATGGGATGATTATCTGTTGGAAAACAAGGTGCATGTACGCGTGAGCCGTACCCTGCTCGTGCTGCTCACACGGCAGCTGCTGCCGGTGATCTTCGTTGGTTTTCCGGTGCTTACAGCGGCTATTGTCAAGTTTCTGGATATCGTGTTATTGTTCACCATCTACCATCTGGCCAATAGCCTGTTAAAAACCTGCCGCGATATTTTTCGTGGTTCAAATGCGTTTAAGGACAAACCCATCGACAGCTACCTGCAGGTGGTACAGATCTTTTTAATTTTTGTGATCGGTACACTGGTCGTTTCCCTGCTGACCGGCAATTCGCCCTGGTCCTTTCTGGTCTCGCTCGGGGCGGCGTCCGCCATCCTCATGCTCGTATTTAAGGACACTATCCTAGGCTTTGTGGCCAGTATTCAGGTGTCGGCGAATGACTCGGTCCGCGTAGGAGACTGGATAGAAATGCCCAAATACGGTGTGGACGGCGACGTGCTGCAGATCAACCTCAACAATGTGAAGATACAGAACTGGGACAAGACCATTGTCACCATTCCGACCTATACCCTACTGAGCGACTCATTTAAAAACTATCGTGGGATGCAGGAGACTGGTGGCCGTCGGATAAAACGGGCATTGAACATTAAAATGTCTTCGGTGCGCTACCTCAGTGCGGAGGAAATCACGGCATTAAAAACGATCCGGCTGTTGGCTCCTTATATCGAAAAAAGAGAGCGCGAGATTGCCGAGTACAATAAAACCTGGCATACAGACAGCTCCTCGCCCGTCAATGGTCGCAGGATGACCAATATCGGCCTGTTCAGGGCCTATGTACTCGCCTATGCCAAACATAACCCCAATATCCATCAGGAACTTACTTTATTGGTCCGTCAGTTAGCCCCTAGTGAATACGGTATTCCGCTGGAACTCTACATGTTTACCAAGGGGACACAATGGGCCTATTTCGAAGATACGATGGCCGATATTTTTGACCATCTACTGGCCGCCATTAAGCACTTTCACCTGCAGGTATTTGAACTGCCTGCATCCGACGACCTGCGGCTGCTCGGCGCGACGGCCCCCCGTTCCTAATTCGATGGCGGACTTTGTAGGTTACCTGAATGTAAGGTATGCGGTACAACCAGCAGCCATCAGAAATATAGCGGGAGAAGAAGAATGGATCAAAGAGACGATGATGTGAATACGGATATTTCGACCTTACTTGTCTTTATGTATCGATATGCGGTAGTATATTTCAAAAAGGCATTAAAAGAGGGTCCTATTAATACATTGGATGAATTTTCATTTTTGATTGTATTGATGACTTACCCAAGTTTGAGCAAGACTGAGCTGGTACAGAAATTAATCATGGAAAAAACTTCGGGTGTAGGTTATTAAACGCTTATTAAAAAACGAACTTATAGAAGAAATTTGACAACCCGAACTATAGTATTATATCGGTCAGTAGAATGGAAAATTATTCGAAGAGAACCAATTTGTTATCTGACTAGCCCTGAAAACCCGTATCTATTTTTCAGGGCTAGTCAGATTTATATAAGATTAGTAGGGCAGCAAGTTGGAAATTTCGGGCTTTGAGTTATCCATTTATGATCTCTCCTCCATTGGGATGTAAAACTTGACCGCTCATAAAATGTGAATCTTCGCTAGCTAGAAATAGAAAGCTTGGCGCAATTTCATTAGGCATTCCTGCCCTCTTCATTGGAGAGTCGCTTCCAAATTCGGAGTTCTTTTTAGGATCAAAAGATGATGCTATCAATGGTGTCCATACCGGACCTGGAGCGACAGCATTGACCCGAATTCCTTTAGCTATGAGATTTGCTGACAAGCTCCGTGTAAACGAAATTATTGCACCTTTTGTTGCAGAATAATCGATCAACTTTGGACTTCCTCGATAGGCTGTCACCGAGGATGTATTAATTATGCTTGCTCCCTTCTTAAGATAAGGTATGGCATACTTCGTAACCCAAAAATAGGAAAAGAAATTATTCTGAAAAGTCTTGATTAACTGCTCAGTGGAAATTTTTTCAATTGATTCTGTTTCCCAGTGAAGACCCGCATTATTAACAATAATATCAATTTTCTTATGCGCTTTTATTGCAATTTCAATGACTTTTTTACAGTGATTTTCTTTTCCCAAATCACCTTTAATCAGCGTACATTTTCGAGAGAAGGATTCAACCTCTTTCTTGGTTTGTTTTGCATCTTTTGTTTCACTAAGATAGGCTACAACAATATCGGCTCCCTCCTTCGCAAATAACAACGCTACAGCTTTGCCTATGCCACTATCTCCGCCGGTAATTAACGCTACCTTATCTTTTAATTTTCCTTCTGCAGGATACTTTAATGGAGAAGTGTCAGGAACTGGTGCCATATTCATTTCCAATCCCGGTCGCTTTTGCGTTTGCAGCGGTCGAATCTTTTTACTCGCTCCTTTTTTCATGCTACTTCTTGTAAATAATTATAAACAATTTCTGATTTCCAGTGCTACTTCTCTATTCGACTGTTAAACAAATAGTCCTTCTACCGAAGGACTATTCACTGTATATCAAGAAGGTACCTTTCTTGATTTTTCTCTCTCCCAAACACGGTGGCCTTTCATTACCGCTATAAAATCTGCTGTTAAATTGTCCGTGCTTTCGAAAATAACGCCTTTATCTTTTTTAATAAATGACTGATCAGCTAACCCTTCAGCATCTTTAGCAAATGCCAGGACCTTACAGTGTCGGTAACCTTCATTGATAAAATGGAGATAATCGGCATTTTGCGCAAGAGTCTTTACCGATTCGCCTGCTGGTGTGAAGAATGCATCGTAACAAACTGAGGCCTCGGTAAGATAGGAATGTTGAATATCTTCTTCCGTCCCTTCCATGAACCGGATCTTTCCGACATGAGATGCAATTAACACGGCCTGCGCTCCTTCGCTTTCAAGTACTTTTTTCATTTTATCTATCGAAGATTTGCTAGCCCCATTATCAACAAGGAAAGCGACCTTCCTACTCTTGATTGTACCCGCGCCGTCTTTTACTTTCATGCTCAAAGCAGCAGACTTATCAACTTCTGGTTTGACTGACTTGAGAGGATATTGAGGATGGTTCTGCCGTGCGAATTTGAGGGTTAATGGATCAAGTTCTTTTGGCGGGGTAAGCCCGAGGTTTGTACCAACATTTTTTGCTAATCCCTGGTCTATCTGATTCAAAATAGCCAGTTCTCGCTTTCGTATATTGACATCATTTACTTTCGAAAGCTCAAAACTCAGGGCATTGACCATGTGATCCTGTTCTTCAGGGCTCTGTGAATTAAAAAATAGTCTTGCTTGTGTAAAGTGGTCTGCGAAGGAATCTGAGCGGGCCCTAATTTTCGAGCCATCGATAGGTTGCTTATGGGATTCAAACCCTACCCCATCATTGAGCATTGCATGATAAGGACAACCCACAGCTTTGCTATTAGGGAAATAACTCACAGCACCTTTAGGAATCTCAGACCGCGCAAAACCATCTTTTTGGTTATTATGTTTGCCGGTCACAGGACGATTGATAGGAAGCTCATGGAAATTCGGACCACCTAATCGATAATTTTGGGTATCCATGTACGAAAATATTCGCCCTTGCAAAAGCGGATCATCCGAAACATCTATACCTGGCACTAACCTTCCGGGGTCGAAAGCGGCTTGTTCGGTCTCTGCAAAAAAATTCTCTGGATTGCGATTTAGTGTCATCGTTCCAATAATCTGAACAGGCACCAGTTCCTCTGGAATAATCTTTGTCGCATCAAGAATGTCAAACGAGTATTTAAATTCATCAGCCTCAGGAATCAATTGAACGCCGAGATCCCACTGCGGAAAATCGCCCCTTTCAATAGCTTCATAGAGATCTCTTCGATGAAAATCAGCATCAAATCCTGAGATCTTTTGGGCTTCGTTCCATGCGACTGAATGTACTCCTAATCTGGGTTTCCAATGAAATTTAACGAATGTGCCTTTTCCTTGGGCATTCACAAATTTAAATGTATGGACACCAAAACCTTCCATCATCCTTAAGCTTCGGGGTATGGCACGATCTGACATCGTCCACATGATCATGTGTGCAGATTCGGGCATCAGTGATACAAAATCCCAAAAGGTGTCATGTGCAGATGCCGCCTGAGGCATTTCGTTGTTCGGCTCTGGTTTTACGGCATGGATGAGATCTGGAAAATTCATCGCATCCTGAATAAAAAAAACTGGAATATTATTCCCTACAAGATCGTAATTGCCTTCTTCGGTATAGAATTTAACAGAGAAACCTCGTACATCTCTAGCAAGGTCGGTAGAACCTTTGAAGCCCGCCACAGTTGAAAATCTAGTAAAAAGAGGCGTTACTGTTCCTTTTTTTAAAAATGCTGCGCTTGTATATTGAGATAGGTCAGCTGTGGCTTCGAAAATACCATGGGCCCCTGATCCACGCGCATGAACGACACGTTCTGGTATACGTTCACGGTCAAAATGCATCAGCTTATCAAAATAAATATGATCCTGTTGTAATGATGGCCCACGCTCACCCGCCTTTAATGTATTGTTGTTGTCGGAAATAGGCACACCATCATTGGTGGTCATAATCTGCTGGGAATTGTCCACTAAATGCTGATCTATCTCAGCAGTTTTTAAATTCTTTTCTTTTTTCATATCCAATGCTGTTCTGATTTGATCCATCAGATGAACAAAACCAAAGTCTGAAAGGTTTGGCAGGTATTTACATTTATCTCAGATCAAAATTCCAAAATTTATGATCTGAGATAAGATCACTATACCTTAAACTTTGTAAGATTATGAATGGTATTATTGTTCATGGTACTGAGATTCATTATGGCAACATAGCTGAGTTCTTATTCAGCCGGGAATTGGTTACAAGGCGATGCCAGCAATAATCGAATTCCTTGGTGGCGAAAAAGCCTATCTGGCTACTTCAATATGATAAAAAAGAGGACAATTGGCAAGGAAGTTATCTGTTAAGGATATTCTTCAAAATGTGCAGATTCTTTTCTGTCAATCCGCTATAAGGAGATGTCAATACTAACCTTGATTTTAATGCTTGTGGCAATTCATTTAAGGATTTGTCATCGTCTATAATGACTATTTCTTCAGTTTGCAGGCCTTGACGCACAATCTGACCCAATATTTCATCCTTACGCGTATAACGATGGTTGACTTTCGCCACAACATCTTCCAACAGCGTAAGTAAATCTATACGAATATCCCTATCATGAAATATCTTTTTCCATTCTGCTATTGTATATCTAGAACGGTGCGAGCTAGAAAGGATCACCTGATCTTCCTCTGTAATGAATATAGTATTAAATGTCTCAACAGCTGCACTACTGAATACATAAAAGCCATCGGTTGCCTGCGCTACTTGCCTATGTGGATTGGCATGTACCATGACACCGTCTATATCTAAAAAGAAAATCATATTGCACGAAGCTAATAATTAATTGGGGCACTTCGACTCCCCTCGTTTACGATTTAATAATAAAAAAATATTAACCATAGATTGATAGTCGAGCCTAATTTTGTAAATTCAACGCATAAGCCATAGCATGAAACAGTTCATAAAACTATTCCATATCTCTGCCCTTACTATCCTTTTTGTCGGGTGTGAGGATCCATCTCGCACAAAGACAATGGATTTTGGTCTATTTACGCTTGAAGTTCCTTATAAATGGCGGCAAGTCAAACAAAATGGAATCGACAGTTATATCGGCGCAATTGCTGTAGGCAATACGGATACGCTCTACTTTGATCTGGGGTTGTATTCAAATAGTTTGACAGAACCAAATATTCAGGTTATCACGCGAGAGATGATAGAGGAAAATAACTTGGACTCCTCTGATTTTGTTGCTGTTAACGATATCATGTCAATGAATATTGATGCTGATCTATACAGAAAACAAAATGTGTCTTGGGATACGATCGATAATAGAAGAGCGAAAATCGTATTTCCGAGAATATCCGGGAGAGGAATGACTAGAGTGTACATTGGTAGCCTATGGGGAAACTCTTCAAAATTCCGATTTAATCTTCAAGGTTCAAACCTGAAAGCGCAAACAGAACAGGATCTTCTTAAAGCGATAAAGACATTGAGATTCCACAAACGTAAAATGGATAATGAAGAAAATTAACGCTCCCCTATTTGTACATCTCAGTTTTATGGCTTTGACATTTTATGTAATATTAACAGACAATGATTGGCTGAGATATTTTACGAAGAATCTAAATTTTAACCTGATTATTTTTGGATTGCAAGTTGCAGGACTTATTTATGCAGGATACCTACAAGCGGAAAGAAATAAAAAGATATTCTCCATATTCCGGCCAGCATTGACTGGCTTGATAATACTTATATTGTGTATACTCATCACGGGAAATTATCAGTTTAATAATAATATAGATATCACCATTTTATGGGTGATTCTTGAGGCTTATTACATAGCATATGATGTTTTAATAGCTGGTCTCTTCAAGGAAATCCCGCTCCCATTGAATATAAGTCGGCAATTCCAAGTCACATGCATTTATATTATTCTCTCAGCCATATTTCCCTTGATCGGGTACGCGGTCTTTAAATTGAAAAGAGATACTTTCAACATGTAAATTAGGAATCTATGGAAGATAATTGCAATAAATATGGTCTTTCAAGTGCCATGGGACCAAAATTAAGGGAACTAGTACAAATCCAACTTGCGGATGAACTAAATAGTTTATTGGATATGAACTTTAAATTTGATTTTGAGTGGTCAGAATCCTGTAGATTTTTTCCAGACTTATTGGGACCAAATAACAGTTTGGCAAAATGATAGGGAACTATTTTTAAAAGGGCTTTTTCGCAAAGGCTACATACCAGGAGGAGTGCGATAGGTCATGATTTCCGTACCATTAGACTTTTTCACAATCTCCTTTGTATTTCTAAGTATTAATGTATGACTTCCAAGTTTGCTATATGATACAAAGTCTCCATCCGGAGTTTGTTTGCATATAACAAACATATGCCAGCCACCATCTGCTGGAAGTGAGATAATCACCTTTTTCCCAGACTTCAATTCTTTTTCTATCGTTTGAAAAAGGCTGTCCAACGGAAAGTTTGAATCCCGGGGTAAAACAAATTTTTGAGTAAAAGTAATACCGTATAATTCTTTATTGTCAAAATCCCGGAAAGAACCATCTGCTTTGTTTTGCCATTCCTTTTGTAAGCCGTAAAAATCAAAATCCACCACTTTATAATACTTTAGGATCATTTCGACAGCAGATGGAATGCAGGACATTTGAAAGAGTTGATTGTGGTTATTTATGACGGTATCAAAAAACTCAAGATTATCGTCTTTTTGTGTTTGAGCCTTCGAATGAAAAACAAAAGATGTGGACATTAACACAACTAAACTTAAGAGAACCTTTTTCATAATTTAAATTACTTTTGATTGTAAGATAAGATAATACTTCACTACAAATGAGGTGCAATGCTGTACGTCATGATTTCTGTACCGTTAGACTTTTTCACAATTTCTTTTGTATTTCGAAATATCGTTGTATGGCTACCGTGCTTGCTGTAAGAAACAAATTCGCCATCCGGAGTTTGTTTATAGACGACAAAAATGGACCAACCTATTTCCACCTGAAGTGCGATAATTACCTTTTTCTCAGATTTCAATTCATTTTCTATCGCTTGAAAAAGACTGTCCATGGGAAAACTTTCATCCCGCGGCAGATTAAATTTCTGGGAAAAAGTAATTCCGTATAATTCCTTTTTATCAAAGTCGCGGAAAGAACCATCTGCTTTGTTTTGCCATTTAATTTGCAAGTCATAAAAATTAAAATCCACCACTTTGCAATACTTTAGCACCATTTCGATTGCGGAAGGGATACCTGAAGCCGGAAAGATTTGATTGTGGTTGTTTACAACAGTATCAAAAAAATCGTAATTGCTGTTGTTCTTTGTTTGTGCCTTCGCATGAAAAATAACCGCTGTGGATATTAGCATGACTAAAATAAAGTGCATCCTTTTCATAATTAACGTATTTTTTGATTAATTGAGCCTCCACGTGGCAGACAACAACTTTGATATGTGGAAGTAACAAAATGGAGCAGCTTGCATTAAAATCTTCATTGGTTATCTGATGTTTTCTCAAATATTTTGAGATATCGTTTAAAGTTTTACAATTATAGAAAAATACATTAAAAGCAAAAATTTTAGTAGCCTTTCTGTCTCAATTTTTTGTCGATTTTTATCATTATTAAGCCGCTGTGAAGGGCAAATAAGAATGTATTGTTCAGACAGTCAAAAGTGGAGTTTCGGGCCTTGTCTCCCTGTGGCAGGAAAAATACTGGGAGGGTTATAAAGGAATAAAGAGCTTTTAAATAATCCAAACTATGAGCATCAAAAACATAGATTTTTCTTACATTGGTAGTTATAAATGAAACCAAAGGAAGAAACATATCGTAGTTTCAGAATTTCTGCTCCTAAAGAGTTTGAAACAGTGTTCTCTCATTTCTATTATGCTGAAAACAAGTTTGAACATACCATAACCAAAACCCTTCTCCCTTCTTTTCAAACCATTATGGTTTTTAATTTCGGAGCTCGGGCATTTTTGATTTCCAAGCAAAAAACAAAAATCGAAGTTGACAAATGTATCGTTTTGGGCCCTATTAAATCAGCATTTGAATACAGCCTTCCCCCCGATTCCATTATCCTAGTTGCTAATTTCAAGGCTGATGCATTTTATCGTTTTTTTGGCAAAGCATTTCTATCTGATCATTTGCCTGTTCACCCAGATGAAGCTATGGAAGAAAATTGTTTTACCCGTTTATGGTTTCAATTAGATAGTATTGCCTCCACAGAAGAAAAGGTAGACCATATTCTTAATTTCTGCAAACCCTATCTCAATCAGCAGAATGCCACCTCTACGCTATTGGCTAATTTCAGATCGGATACGATGAACTCCATCAAATCCATTGCTGAAGAAGCTAGACAAAGTGAAAGAAACATCCAATTGATCCATAAAAGGCACTTTGGCTTCAGTGCAAAGGAAGTGAATCGATACCATCGTTTTGTTAAAGCCATTGAATTGATTCAGCATACAGATTTTTCTAAAGAAAAGATCAACTGGTTTGAAATCATCGATCAATGTGGTTATTATGATCAAAGCCAGCTTATTCACGACTTTAAACATTTCATTAATCTTTCGCCTAAGAATTACCTAAAATTCCAGCAGGATATTTGTCGGGCTGGTGAATAACCTATTTCGTTTTCTTACAATTTTTGAGGTGTTCCCTATTTTACTTTTGTACTGTTCAATCAATTAAAAGTAACAGTATGAAACATCTTATTATTTACGCCCACCCCAATCAGGAAAGTCTGAATGCTCAGTTTAAACAATCTATTGAAAACGTTCTGCAACAACAGGAGCATAAAGTAATTACCAGAGACCTGTATCAACTGGGATTTGACCCTGTATTATCATTGGAAGATATGGACGGACAACGAAAAGGTTACGTTAATGAACTTATCAGACGAGAACAGGAGTATATTTACTGGGCAGATGTGGTCACCTTTATCTATCCGATTTGGTGGACCGGCATGCCGGCCATTATGAAAGGGTATATCGACAGAGTATTCAGCTACGGGTTTGCCTATCGTTATGATCAGGGAATACAAAAAGGATTATTAGCCGGAAAACAGGCTATAATTCTCAATACCCACGGAAAATCCCACGAAGAATATACCGCTATCGGTATGGATAAAGCATTAGTACTGACATCTGATAAAGGTATCTATACCTACTGCGGTTTTCAGATCAAAGAGCATCTCTTTTTTGATAAAGCTGACCGGGCCACTCCTGAAGTCGTTGAAATGTGGCTTGCTACAATCAAGGATGTATATACGATTATGGATCCTCAACTTTCTACTCATTAAAACTGATGTATTTTGCTTATGAGGGGTTCATGGCTTGGGAGTAATGTAACACTTGCCCAAAACATCGAAATAAAAGGCAGGATTTTGAAGATCCTGCCTTTTTTCTGCTTATTTCCTGATCCAAATCCCCTGCCCTTTTGAACAAAGTTAATTAGGCCTTTTGAACAAAACAGAACACATTGATCCGCCCTAATTTTGTCTCAGTAATAACAATTAAATATATCCAAAATGGAAAAGAATAATTATCAGGGAGCTCAACAACAACCTATAGGTTCGGGCTTCAATGCAAAATCAACAGCTAATGATGTGATTCAAAACATCGATCTTACCGGGAAAACAGCTATCGTAACAGGTGGCAACACAGGGATTGGACTGGAAACCACAAGAATACTCGCCGCAGCCGGAGCTACCGTAATTGTCGCTGCACGTGATATCGACAAAGCAAAGAAAAATCTGGAAGGAATATCCAATATTGAAATTGCAGCAATGGATCTAATGTCTCCCGCCTCTATTGATACTTTCGCAGAAAATTTTGTCGCTTCAGGAAGACCTTTACATTTACTCATTAACAATGCAGGTATTATGTGGGTCCCTTTGCGTAGAGATGAACGGGGTATAGAATCACAACTCGCTACCAACTATTTAGCCTTGTTCCAGCTCACCTCCAGATTGTGGCTTTCCCTTAAAAAAGCCAACGGAGCACGAGTGGTTAATGTTTCCTCTCATGGTCACCATTTCGCACCTTTTAATTTTGATGATCCTAATTTCCTTCACAGAGAATATGAAACTTTACAGGGCTATGGACAATCCAAGACCGCAGTCAATCTTTTTTCAATGGAATTAGACGCACGAGGACAATCTGCTCATATCAGAAGCTATGCGGTTCATCCCGGTTCTATCGGCGGAACAGAATTGGGCAGAGAAGCTCCATTGGAGCTATTCCAAAAAATGGGTTTTGTGGATGCAGACGGTAATATGTTACCCGAAGTAGCCGCATCGCTAAAAACGATCCCACAAGGAGCTGCCACAACAGTATGGTGCGCAACAAGCCCTATGCTTGATCATATTGGCGGCGTTTATTGTGAAGATGGAGATATCGCAGTAGTCTCATCAGATATTACTGCCCAAAAAGGGGTAAATCCCTATTCACTGGATGAAACCAACGCCAAAAGACTTTGGAAACTCACCGAAGAGATGACAGGTATCCGTTTCAATCCATAAATCCGGTTAAATCTACCCATTAAATGTTCTATTTAACTTATTGTGTTACGTATTTTAAAATATAAAAAAATGAAAAATTTAAAAGATAAAATAGCGGTATGCTACCGCTAATAAACTAAAAGAAAACGGCGCTGATATGATTCACTACTTAACAAGCGAAAATGCAGGTTTCCCGACCGGAGCCAACTTTCTGGTGGATGGCGTACAATCTATCTAGAATTAATTTCAAGCATAAAAGAGAGGCAAGATGGCCCTTCTGCCTCTCTATTTTCAACAATGAACTTTTCAACAAAGTAAATTATGTTATTTCTTATCTTTACCTTATTGATTTCTTTCATAAAAAAGCAAAAATCATGGAATACCAAGCCCGATACATTACCGAAGATATAAAGCTTTCCAGCTACGAAGACCAATTTTTTAAATCGGACATTATGTTTGACCAACATATGTTGGTCTGGTTTCTTTCCGGAGAAACCAAGATTGTACAGGCTGATGCCACCTATCTATTTGGAAAAGGGGATATCTTTTTAATTCCCAGAAACCAATTGGCTACAATAATTAATTACCCTAAAGATGGCGAACCTCACAAAACGGTAGTCATGCATTTATCATTAGAAACATTAAAAAATTTTTATGCTGGTAAGACAATAGATCCCCAACCACAAAATTCACCGAAGATTTTTTGTTTCAATAATCATCCTCTCCTGGAAAGCTGCCTTGCTTCGCTTATCCCTTATTTTGACATGAAAGATATCCCTGAGGATATTGCTGCGATTAAAATTACCGAAGCCATCAGCATTCTCAGAACCTTGGATAAAAGGATCGATCAATTACTTGCTAATTTTGAAGAACCCGGAAAGATCAACCTAGTCGATTATATGGAGAAGAATTTTATGTTCAATCTTCCGCTGGAAAAGTTTGGTTACCTCACTGGCAGAAGCCTCACAACATTTAAACGGGATTTCAAAAAAGCATTTACCATGACCCCACAACGATGGTTAACTTATAAACGTTTGGAGCTTGCCTATTATCAACTAACAGAACAGAAAAAAAAGCCTCTGGAAGTTTGCTATGAGGTAGGATTTGAAAACCTTTCCCATTTTTCATTCGCCTTTAAGAAGCAGTTCGGCTTTGCACCAAGTCTGCTGAAAAGTATTTCCTGACGACAATTCAATTTGAATTGATCAAAATCCATTGCTTAATCCCTACTACGCTTTTCGAGTACTGAAACAGATCCAGTTATTTCGTAAAAATTTGTATGAAACCGTTGGAACAATATTCCCATTATTCTTTATTTTTAGACTATGAGTGATTATACTATTTCGCTTGTGCCTAGCGTGTCCAGGTACGCTTTTGCTGAAATTGCTGTAGATGATATTTTAAAGTGGTTAGTTTCGAAAGATATCGTCAAAGCTGAATTATCGGAATGCACACTGGGCAACCAATTCAATATTCCCAAGATATTGGTTTAAAAGAATGGTGGCTAGGGGAACCTGTACTTGGACATCTAACGTATTTGATAATCTATTTTTTCAATGACAACGCAATTTTGGCTAGTTGTATCGGTAAGCTGGCGTCTAAATGATCTTCCTCCATCCAGATTGCTGATAAGCCTACCCATGCAATTACCCAGTTTAACATTCTGTCAAAATCAATATTGGTTTCTTGGCCAATTACCTCTATTTGCCTAACTAGTCTATCCTTGTCTAAAGCAACTTGTCTATTAGGGTTACACAGTATGTTTGCAAAGTCGAAGGCTCTATCGCCATATAATGCTTTTGGATCTATTGCTACCCAACCCTTAAGATCAGAATAAAGAATGTTTTCATGGTGAAGATCTCCATGAAGCACACAGTGTTCGGTTTGGTCGGAAAGTAATCTAATAGCCACTAAAGAAGACTCTTTTAACGTTTCATCGGAGAAGTTTGTTTTATTTAAAAGTGGGGCAAACCAATCCATTAGAGAAATTAAGGGTGGTAATTCTTTTTCTTGAGGACGATGTAGCTTATTCGCGGTCTGACAAATGATTCGAGTTGCTTCGTTGTCTTGGTCTTGCTTTACTAAATTTATCAATGATATATTATTTTCATTTTCTATTCTTTCTAATAGAATCGCTTTAGAATCTACTTCTAAAACTTTGGCTGCAGCTTTACCATCCCACCACTGCAAAAGTTTTGACGCGCGAAGTTCTTCTTCTATAAATGGAATTTTCAGCATTGCTCTTAATCCTTTATAAACACAGGGCTGTAATAAGCTTGAATTTGTTCTAAAACTTGCTCCGTCCTGTGTAAGATTCCATTTATTGATATATAACGCTAGTATAGGTGCAGTCATTTAATGGTTTTATAAAATTTGTGGACTTGACTATAATTGTCTTAAGAGATTAGTAAAGAATTAAATTACACAAAATCATTCGAATCAGTCGATCTCAGTAAATATACGTGATAACAAAGGACCAATTAATAGGTATTGTCACAGGGGAGACGAATGCAAACACCAACTTAGAAGTTGACTTTGAAGTAACGTAAACTGTGTCTAAGGATACATGTTTATTTAGAGCCAAAAAGTTTCTGCCACCACCTCTGCCCCGCTTTTGGCAAGCTGTTTTGCGCAGTAATTTTTCCCTCTTCCATTATTTTTATTACGTCCTTAATTAAACCGTCCACTATGGGTGAAAAGTTTCTGTACTTTTTATGTTGAAACGCTATAATATGATATGATTTCTTAGCTATATCATCTGATGAGTTGTTTGTTCTAATAATTATTCTGCAAAGTTGTTCAATACAATCTCTTACAATATTACGGTTATCTGTCCCATTTATTACTTTCTCAAGGATTTCAAGAGCCTTATTATTTTCACCAGTCTCTACATATAACTCTGCCAATTGTCTATTGTAGATGTCGATTAGAAAATCTTCATGATTTTTTTCGAGTGTCAATTTAAGAGCTTCAATCTCTGAAACCTTGTCGTCTGCATATTTCGCGTATGTCCTATATAAACCTAGTTCTTCATAAGTCCAAGCTCTTTCTTGATTGATCCATTTAGGTAATTTCGTCAAAAATAGTTCTCGTTCATTTGTCGAATAGAGAAAATACAGTTCGTCTTGAATAGGTAATTTGTAATTTCTGAAATAGGACTTTTTATACTCTTTCCAATTGTCAATGTCTTCTTGCGAATAAATACAACTTTCTTGCGTTTCTCCAATATACTTTAACAGTTCAATTTTCTTTGGGTTGTCGGCTGTTTCTAAATATTGGTAGGTTTCTTTAATGCCTGCCGAAACCAAATATTCTCCATCAAATCCAATTCCGCTGTCAAAATCTATATTTTTAACTTCAAAAAACAACCAAACGATTTCAGGTGAATTGAAAAGTGTCAGAACGAAGGCACAGAAATACAAATTATCAACTTCACCATGTTTCCCATATTTTCGCCATTCCTTTTCTTCTGCAAAAAGATATTTTACAATTTCATAGTCCGTCTGTTTAAGGTCATCGTAAATTGCAATATTTAGTTTTAATCGGTCAAAGTGTTTTGAATTGATGGCGTCTTTTTCGAAGCGATAATTGTGCAAGAGCTTTGGGTTCTGTCGGACTAAGTCGAGTTCAGTTTTATATCTTTCTACTACTGTCATGGTGTTTTGATATTATTGTACATAACTCTCAAAGATAAGTAATTCACCAAATTAGAAAATAATTAGCATTTAAAGAACCACATTGTTTAAATAAAGAACCACAGCGTTCAAAGTTGACATTTTCGGAAAGTTTTCTTTACTTCGTAGACAAATTCTACCGCATGTCACATATTCCTTTAAATAACGAACACCAATTGCTCCAACAATTAAAGGATGGAAACAATAGCGCCTTCGAACATATCTACAACCATTACAAACAGCAGCTTGCTGTTAATTTCCTGAAGCTGCTCAAAGACGATGATCTGGCGACTGATGCTTTACAGGAACTTTTTACAAGGGCATGGAATAGCCGTACCGCGATAGCCCCTAACCAATCTGCTTACTCATGTATTATCCAGGGACAAAATAGGCAAGGAAATTATAGCTAAGGACTATTATGTATGTTTCATTAAGAAAAAAATATTTTTTATTAGATAAACGATCACTTATGATGGAATTTCCTGTTATACTACTATGTTTCCCATAGATCATGAATTTAAAATGGTGTACGCATTATACATTCTGGTATTTTGCTATATCACCTATCGAATTTTAGTGGCTGGCAAAGGAGAAAGAATTCGACTGATATTTATTGTGTCCTCTAGCCTTATTCTGAATCTTTTTCTATATATAGATCCGGCTAATTTTCAAGGAGGGGCTTCATTAGTTGTACTATTTTACTCATTAATTATTTGGTTGTTAACAATACTAGTAACAGTTGTCAATTGTATTTTTTCAAGTTGGAAAAAGAAAACTTAGCCATTATAGTTATGGAAAAAGAAAAACAAGATTACACCATAAACTAGTACCTTCATTTGATGTCTCCAAAAGAAAAGCTTCCTTATAAACAGTAACTTAAGTATACCTCATTTTATCGCATAATATATTTTCCTATATAGGACTCATATCGGCCTGAAAGGTCTAAATCAAAATATTTCTGTCCGAAAATCATGCATGAAATACAAAACAGACTAATAATTAGTATCATCAAAAAAATAGCATTTATTGATTTTTTCATAAGGAACTGTTGCATCAAGATACAAATTACTTATGTAAATTAGCTACTTAGTTATATAGAAATACAATGGGAATTTCCTGGGTTCGTAAGCTATTATTTATGTGTATTGTATCGATAAGTATGTTATCACAGGCTGTCGGTCAGTCCCTTGTTTCGGATGACTCTATTGCGGATATTCCTCCTCACATGAAAGAAGTATTTCCCGAGCCGCCATATGGTACGAACGGATTTAAAGATTGGATTATTAAAAATTATAAGATACCAACCGCAGCTAAGAAAGCAAAAGTAAACGGCAAACTGATTATCAATTTTACGATTGAGAAAGATGGAAGGCTCAGTAATTTTCAGATAGCCAAGGACATTGGTTATCATACTGGTGAAGCTTTAATTAAATTGATTAGAAAATCTAGTCCATGGAAACCGGGATATCAAAATGGATATGCTGTAAAATGTGGCTATACATATCCCCTATTATTTAGTGATGGTGACTTGAAATTAAAAAGTGACACAAAAAGACAAAGATGAAAATCCATATTGATGAACCATATAATGGGTTTAATAATAGCCTTTCTATTGATATATAAATCTACTTCCTAAATCGTAACATCTTGTGCTCTTCAGCCGGATTTTGTAAATTCAGAGTGTAAGCCATAGCATGAAACAAATCATTGTGTTCTTTTACATATTAGCATTTAATAGCCTTCTAGGTCAAAGCATCCGAAAGGATGCCGATATAGACTTTTCTTTGGCAAGCGATACCGGTTGGAGGTGGTTTAATGGCCATAGATAGCAACAATCGAACGGAGTAACCTGAGAAAAGATAAAAACTCCTATCTCAGCATAACAGCTAAAAAACCAAAATCCTACACAACCCAATATATATGCATATTTCTTCGTATCCAATTAGCTGATGTTTTACTTTAAATTCTCTCTTGCAAATGCTGCAATCTCCAGAACAGCCTCTCTGGTTTCTTTTAAAACAGCTCCCATATGCATAAAGCCATGAACCATCTCTTTGTAATGAGTAATTTTGACCCGAATTTCAGAAACTTTCATATTCTGTGCCAGTTGTTTTCCCTCGTCCCGCAAAGGATCATGTTCAGCTAATAATATGAACGTTGGAGGTGTATTTTTAAAGTCTTTAATCAATAAAGGAATTGCCATTGGGTTCTGTTGATCCTTTGAATCGTTTAGATACCAATTCCAGGCTTTTATTCCTTCATCTTTATTAATAATCGGACCATATTCATAGTCTTTCCATGATTGTGTATTTAATTGATTATCAGCCGCCGGATAAATTAACACCTGAAATCTCAATTGCTGACCAAGCCGTGTCGAAACTCCTATGGCTAAGGCTGCACCAGCACTGTCGCCAATAATTCCGACCTTATTTTTATCAATGTTTAAAGAGTCCGAATTATTGAGTATCCATTCAGTGGCCGACTGAGCATCATCGAAACCAGCTGGGAAAGGATGCTCTGGAGCCAGTCGATAATCAACAAAAACAATAACAGAGCCTGTAACATTGGCCAATTGACGAACAATAACATCGTGCGTCTCAAAACTTCCTGAAATAAACCAACCGCCATGAAGATAAATGATAGCCGGTGATTTCTCGTTTACAATTCCATTGGGTCGGTATATTCTCACAGGAATTTCGTGATTCTCATTACGAATATTAAATTCTTCTATCATTTTCACCGCTTCTTTCTTGCCACCAAGTTGAATGGCCATTGTCTCATATCCTTTGCGACTTATGTCTAATGGATTTATACCGTCAAACACATGAAGCTTGTTCAGGTTTTCAATTATTTTAGTTATTTCAGGAGTCAATTTAATTGTATTCATTTCTTTATTTTGATTTATGTTTCTATAGAAAATCAATCCCGGTATCACGCGTATTCCGAGAATCTTTTTCATATGCTATCAAAATTATATAGAAGTCATAAATTTACCACAGTACACAGGTGAATGTATGTTACTAACAAATTTGTAAGTAAAGGGAAAAGAAAGGAAAATTCTACAAATAGCGTTAATGAGTAGTACATAACTGAATGTAATCTTACCTATGCAATCTGTCAGGTCGGAAGAAGATGGAAATTACTGATCCTGTGCAAACTTGAATGTGGAAAGCTCCAGTTTAGCGAGATCAGAAATCAATTTACAGGGATTATAGAAAGTCAGAAGAAACCTTATTACACAATATCTTAATTTTTAAATATTGGTAAAAATGAGAATTAGTTCTAAATCTGGTACACCTCCCAAACTACCCCACCTAATACCAATTTGACAAGAGTCCCGTCTTCAACCAGTGGATATAGAACTTCAGGTAATTCCGATTCCTCTAATTTATCTATTCCATATCCCTTATTGGTCAAAATAAATTCTTTCATTCCCCATAACGAAAACTTTATGGGATATTCATTGGTAGGCATAAAATCAAATTCACATACGATACCGTCTTTCTCTAAACGGCAGCCCGCACCATGAAACTGATAGTTAAAACCACCGATATGTCCCGAACGATTCCGGCGGCTCCTTTGTTCAAATTCTTCCATTTCTGGAGAGAACTGATGTTTGAAGCAATCTATAAAAGCAACATAATCATTCAAGACTTTCCTTATAGCAATATTAATCATATTCCGTCAAGATACTCAATAGCTATGTAAATTATAGCTACTGAGTTAAATATTTTGTCTATTTAAAACGTCTTTAGTAAATTAAGCAATTCGTTAGCAACATTCCTTGGGAAGGAAAAAAGTACCCCTTAAAATGGGCTATAATTTTAGGCTCCCCTATGGGAAAATTTATTTTTTATGAGATGGAAATGATCATTTATTGTGGAATACAGGCCAGCGGAAAGAGTTCTTTCTATAAAGAAAACCATTTTAATAGCCATGTGAGAATTTCGATGGATCTACTGAATACGCGCAATAAGGAAGAGCGGTTTATAAAAACTTGCTTAGAAACCCAGCAAGCCTTTGTCGTAGACAATACAAATCCAACAAAGGCAGAACGAGCAAAGTATATTGATCTAGCCAAAACGTATAAATACAAGATCATAGGATACTATTTCAGCTCGAGTCTGCGGTCTTCGCTAGAAAGAAACAGTGCTAGGATAAATAAAGAAAGGATTCCTGATATTGGCATCAGGGGAACCCATAAGAAATTACAGATCCCCTCGCTCGACGAAGGTTTCGAAAAATTATATTACGTGTCATTAGATACAAGAGGATTCACAGTTAAAGATTGGGAAAATGAAGTTTGATGATCTAGATAAGAAATTACGTATTTATGAAACTTATCAGGACAGGCAAGTTTTGCCTGGAATGTATATGGTCGCACGGATTGATGGCAGGAATTTCACGAAACTGACAAAGGAGACACATGCTTTCCAAGCACCATTCGACGAGAAATTTAGGGATATGATGGTTGAAACCGTCAAACACCTCATATGCTGCGGGTTTAATATAATATATGGATTTACAGAAAGTGATGAAATCTCTTTACTATTCCACTTACAGGAGAATACTTTCGGGCGAAAAACCAGAAAATTGATTTCTATCTTGGCAGGTGAAGCGAGTGCAAAATTTTCATCTATGCTAGGCGATGTTGCGGCTTTCGATTGTCGAATTTCTGAACTGCCCAACGCATCGCTTGTTGAGGATTACTTCAGATGGCGGAACGAAGATGCTCACCGGAATGCATTAAATGCGCATTGTTACTGGAATCTAAGGCAAAACGGTCTTAATAAAAATGAAGCTACTAAAAGAATTGAAGGTCTTAGTGTTTCAATGAAAAACGAACTACTGCACAGCTATGGTATAAATTTCAATGAGCTGCCCAACTGGCAAAAAAGAGGAATCGGAATATACTGGAAAAAAGTGAAATCAACAGGTATTAATCCTTTGTCGAATGAAAAAGTTGAAGTGGTTCGCAGACAATTGGCCGTAGACATGGATCTCCCCATAGGCGACGCCTATAATCGTTATATTGCAGAGCTGATCCAAAAGAATGAAGCCCTGTAAATAGAAGATGTTAGGCTATTTACTCATTAATTATTTGGGTGTTAACGACCCTAGCAACAATTGTCAATCGTATTTTTTCCCGTTGGAAAAAAAAACTTAGCTATCGTAGTCATGGAAAAGAAAGAAGTCAGAAAACGTTACTATTTGATCTTTTACGGTTTATTTATTTTGGAAGATTGAAACGTACTTAAAATAATTGAAACTAATACAAGTAAAATTCCAATTATTAAAAATGGAATCCAAGATATGAAGCAAAATTCTGATAATTCTATTATGAATTTGCTATAATCACCTTTCGAAGCAAACATTCCAACACCAAATAATAACATTAGAATTGACAAAATACATAATGTTATTCCGATGAAGAATAATTTTCTACGATGTGACATTTTCGACCGAAAACTTTGTGCCTTTAACAATATCAGCTATGAGTAATTCATCTCTCCTATCTCAAAGGTAAGACCAAATATCCTGTTATCCAAAAATAATGGTAATCTATCCATGGTACTCAGGTGTTTAAGTAAGTACAACCATTGATCCATAATTGTCTTGAGTTCTTCCGGCTGTTTATTAAATAATGGAATCGAAATCATTTGAAATCCCAATTTAGCATAGAATATTTCTTTGGTCAATTTGTCTCATATATAATCCTATGGTTAAGTGTTTCTAGACCGCCAACTGGAAAATCTATCGGAGCAACAATCCTCGTCGACAAACTTATCTTAGTATAGTTCTTTAAATTATAATGAGGAAATCTCGTGACAATCGTGGTTTTTAAGTAATTTTAGATAATAGACAAACTGAAGTGATGGCTTATAACAATGAACTTGCCGACCGCGTCCGTGAAAGACTTGCAATGGAAGAAAATATTGAAGTTGCAGAAAAGAAAATGTTTAGTAGCTTATCTTTTCTTGTGAATGGGAAAATGTGTATCAATATCAGCCATGACAATCTGATGTGTCGCTATAGCGAAGAACTGGAAGATGAGGTCTCGGAAAAAAAAGGCTTCTTGCCGATGATTATGAAAGGAAAGCAACTAAAAGGCTATTGCTATGTAGAGCCTGTTGGTTTTCAAAAATTTGATGATTTTGAATATTGGATAAAAATCTGTCTTGATTATAACCCAACGGCGAAGGCTTCGAATAAGAAATGAAAAATGAACTCAATTTTGATCAGACCTTTATCAAACCAATTGTTCAAAAATATTATTTCCAAATATCCTGTTGTCGTTTATTAAGAATGAACAATTAAATCTTCATTGCAAAACAACTAAACAAGAATAAAGACAATTTTAAAAGATCACATCAAGGGGTTATAACTTAGAACTCCTTTATTTTACAACAACATATGAAATTGAGTAACATCCTTTTAAACGAATTTTAAACGATAGTCAGCGAATTGTAAACGGTTTACACTGCGAAAATTGATATTTTTACATTTGACAATTACCAATACTTCTTAAGCTATACGGCTAGTATATCGGAAAGCTGTCTAATAGCGTTGGCCGAAATATTAAACCAACGCGCTCCAACAGAATTGACTTATGAAAAAATATATGTTATCAATTATTGTTTTACTGACTTTAGCCTCTTGCAAAGGACAAGAAAGTAAGACAGAAATTTTGGATAAACTAAAGTATAATGCGGACAAGAGCAACTATGGTATCCAACCGACGTTTTATTATCCTACTGAAATCTCAATAAATGATTATCCTGTCGTCAAAGGGCTTGAATTCTTTGGAAACACAATTCCAAACTTTATTGACATTGCGATCAACAAAAATGGCGAACAAGAGTTAAAAATACTAATTGACTTATCCAATTATAAAAAGCAAGGAAATCCGATTTTAAAAATTCTATTAGTCAGGTCAGCCAAAGGAATATCAATCATTTCCAATGAATCTGATTTTCCCGAAGAAAACATTTTAGTAAATTATGAATTATCTGATGATGATATAACTCAAGAAAACATTAAAAGTGGTTACTTCTTAAAAACGCTAAAGTTTAATGCTAAAATCCCAGTCGAACTATCTTCCTTAAATAAATCAGTTCAATTAAAGAACTCAACAGAACTACTTGACAAACTGTATAGCGCTCTTACCAACCTGACGAAAGATTTAAATGATAAAAATAGCAACAACGTTTTGGAAATTATCCAGAACGCAGAATTTGAGGTGGCACAATTACGGGGGATGAAAAAAGAATGGATGTTAAAAGAAAGAGAAGCTCTTCTATCAAATACTTTTACATTGCTACCAAAGGATAGTTGCGACGTCAAAATTTATGGAAACGGAACAATGGCAACTCTTGTGAAAAAGAATTCAGAAATAATCAAGCAATCGGCAATAACTTCAAAATTTACCAAAGGCTTCCCTAGCGGTAAAGTTGTTCAATTTTATAACTTTTATTACAACATACCGAAAGGAAAGGAAGAATTAGAGTTAATAAGATTTGACGGTTATGCAATAACAAAATACAAAAAATAATAGACGCTATCTGCAGAAAAGCTGTTGTGTCAGGCTAGCTAAAGTGGATCGCATGATCTCAATAGTTGAAATTTCCAATATAAGCTATCTCATAGAAACATGATGAAAGCCATCAAATATTACTGACTGATTAGAGATACAATTCTACTTTTTTAGTATCTTAACGGTAAACTACCGACCAATGCCAAAAAAAATTATAAGAAATCTCCAGATAGGTGTAATGCTTTCCTTGATACTACTGATTGCGGGTTCTATAGCATCTTATATTAGCATACATAACCAGATGGAGAGCAGGAAAAGCCTCTTAAAAACGAAGGAGTCTATCAGTTTAATAAAAGATATTTTAAACACGCTGTTAAATGCCGAAACTGGCAATCGGGGATATCAGCTTACCGGCCGTGAAAATTTTCTTGAACCTTTCAATAAAAGCAGGAATGAATATCCGCTGCTTGTTGCTAACAAAGATAGGTTTAATCTTAACGATAAACTCCAGATTAATATCCTTCATGAACTGCTGCATACCTCAGACATGTTGATGAAAGAATATGTCTTGTTGATTGATAATCGCACAAAGGGAATATTAATGACTCCAGAAGAACTTGTTCAAAACAAGATGGCCATGGATAAATGCCGAATGCTCGTTCAGGAGTTTGTGAAACACGAGGAAGTTCAGCTTGCCCTAAAAAATGAAGATCTGAATAACTCCACCAAACGGACCGTTTTATTCATTATCTTTTCAGCAGTCGCGGCCATTGGCGTCACCATTTTCGTCTATATTCAACTAAAATCGGATATTATGCGCCGCGATAAGTTGGAAAAAGATCTGTTTTATACGAAGGAAATGCTCGAGGAAACAAGCGCGGTTGCCCAAGTGGGGGGCTGGGAAGTCAATATGAAGAGCGGAAAGCTCACCTGGTCTCAAAGTGTACGAGAAATTCATAAAACTAACATTAATTTCCAACCAACTTTTGAAAATGCCCTTGGATTTTACGAAGGAAAAAACAGAGAGAGAATAGAATTTCTATTCAACAGAGCAGTACAACAAGGGATTTCTTTTGATGAGGAGCTACAACTTCTGCGTAATGACGGTGTCACCATCTGGGTAAGAGTAAAAGGAATTCCCGAATTTGAAAATGAAGTTTGCCACAGGGTTTTTGGAATTATTCAGAACATTGATGCCTTCAAAAAAATGTTTCTGGAAGTTGCTCAGAAGGAAGCTATGATGCAGTCCTGTGCTACAGATGTTCCTATTCCTTTGGCGATGCTTGACAAAGCCCTTAACTACGTTGCCGTCAGCAGCAGATGGCGAGATGAATTTAGTATGAATAATATCGACCTTATCGGCAATAACCTGTTTACAATATCGCCCAATATTCCCGAAGAAAGAAAAAAGATTTACAGGAATGCGCTTTTGGGAGAAACGTACATCGACGGGGATTTTGCACTAAAGGTGGAAGGAAAAGAAGAAATTCAACATTACGATCTTAAAGTCGGACCCTGGTATCTTACAAAAGATGAGGTTGGAGGTATAATTATTTCCATACAGAATATTACAAATGCCGTAAAAATAAACGAGGAACTGAAAAATGCGAAGGAAACTGCAGATATAGCCAGCAGGGCAAAATCCGAATTTCTAGCCAATATGAGTCATGAGATCCGTACTCCCCTGAACGGAGTTATTGGTTTTTCAGACCTCCTCCTCCGGACACCACTGAATGAAACACAGACGCAATATCTGAATTACATTAATGAATCAGGGGAAAACCTCCTTAGCATCATCAATGATATACTGGATTTTTCTAAAATAGAATCCGGAAAAATGGAGCTTTTGATTGAAAAAAGTGATGTGTATGATATGTTAAGCCAAGTCATCAATGTTATTCTTTATCAATCCCAGAAAAAAAACATCGAACTTCTTCTCAACGTTGAGCCTGGCCTCCCAAAAATACTTTTCATTGATGAAGTCAGGTTAAAACAGATCTTGATCAATCTGTTAGGAAATGCTGTAAAATTCACAGAAAAGGGCGAGATCGAACTAAAAGTAGAAAAATTGCACATGGATGATCATACGATTGCCTTGCGCTTCTCGGTAAGAGATACTGGAATCGGCATTCCTATAGAGAAACAGAAATATATCTTTGATGCCTTTACCCAGGAAAACAGTTCAATCAGTAAACGATTTGGCGGCACAGGACTGGGACTAACCATCTCGAACAATATCTTGGGATATATGGGAAGTCATTTGTCGCTGACCAGCGAAATGGACAGCGGTTCTGTATTTTTCTTCGATCTTGAGGTTCCTTACGAAATGTCTGAATGGAAAGAAGAGGATGAAACGACAATTAAAACGGCCTTAGTGGTGGATGATAATGAAAGCAACAGGATTATTCTTGAACACATGCTTACCTATAAAAATATCAAATCCACGTTAGCTTCTAATGGAATGGAAGCCTTGGATATCATGTTGAAAGGTGAGCGGTTCGATGTCATTCTGATGGATTATCATATGCCTATCATGTCCGGATTGGAAACAATAGAAAAAATAAAAGGCTTGTTAAATCAGCGAAAAGAAGTTGCTCCATTTATAGTACTTTCGTCTTCTTCGGAAGAACTGGATATACTTACATCGGTTAGGAAAATAGAAAATACACATTTGCTATTGAAGCCTATAAAATCACATGATCTATACAAAACCCTTAAAAAGGTAGACCGAAGTACAGTAATAGAAATTATTCAGGATCAGGCTGAGAAAGATTCGCATGCATTTGTGCGAGAATTAGACGTGCTTTTGGTTGATGATAACCCAGTGAATATGGTCCTGAACAATAAAATAATGAAGTCTCTTGCTCCCAATATACTTCTAACGGAAGCAGCTAATGGTTTACAGGCTTTGGAAGAATGCAAGAAAAAGCAGTTTTCCCTTATTATTATGGATGTACAAATGCCGATCATGAGTGGTATTGAGGCAACACAACATATTAGAATGCTGCCAGCATATCAACATATACCTATCATAGGCGTTACCGCTGGAAATGTGCTGGGGGAAAAAGAAAAATGCCTTGAATCCGGAATGAATGACTTTCTTCCCAAACCGATACGGCGGGCAGACCTTCTTGAAGTACTCAAAAAATATATTAGTGTTTAGAATCTGATTGGTCAACGTATCAGAATATGTTTTTAAACTGTCTTGGTTTACAATCAGAATTTGTAGCTTCAATCAAATTGTTCGCACAATCGTTGAATAAACTCTGAAGTCTGTTACAAATTTCTCTTTTGGATGGATTTAGTCCCTGTTCTTCCCATGCAGAATTAGAAAACTTGTCCTGTATTATAAAGGCATTTAATTTATTTAATGTTGTCAGTTTGGTATTCAATCTTTTGGCCTGTTAGGAAATAATAAAATATTTCTTCATCCCTATTGTCGATCCCTAAATGGAATAGATTAATTCATCAAACTAGATTTCAGAAGGAGTTATACCATATTGTTTTTTAAATGCAGTTGAAAAATGGGACGGGTTTTTAAAGCCTACTTCAACGTATACATTCTGCACCTTTTTACCTTCTTCTTTTAATTTGACATAGGCCGATTCCAACCTCTTTTTTATCAACCATTTTTGAGGGCTTAGTGTACTAATTTTTGCAAAGTCACGTTTAAATGTTGCCAGGCTTCGACCGGTGTAAGCCGCAATTTGCTCCATTGTCAGATCATCCATATAGTGATCATTCAAAAATTCCAACATATCTATCTTCCAAGGATCAGCAAAATCAAATAATATTGGAAAGAAAACATCAGCGTTATTGAGAAGAGCATAAATACCTTCAAGCTGTTTCAAATGTGTCACTTCTTCTGTCGGTTTTACATTTTCTTCAAAATATGGAGTAAGCGAATTAAACAAACTCGCAATATCTGGTTTTGGTTCTATCATGAATACATTTTTATCTGAAAATGCCTCTTGTTTAGGAAGCTTCGATTTATTCAGCCGGCTGTAAAACTCCCTTAGAACACTTCGGTTGAATGTTAATGAAATCCCCTTATACAGATCATTCCCCTTACTATTTTTATACATCAACAAACGATGGTTACGCCGAATAAACGCACATTCTCCAGCTTTTATCTTAATTTTCTTGTTTCGATCTTCAATAATCTGTTCACCTGAATATACATACACCAATACATGTTCAGGCGCAGCATGAATACATTTTTCGCTAAAGTCTGAAAAGCAAGAAAGGAAGATTCCCCAGTAACTTATCGTTTTTAATTTATCAACTTGTTCCATCGAATAATATGCTATTTTTTTTACAAAAGTAGTAAATAAACAAAGTAAGTTATTTACGCTGAAGCTCAATTAACATTTCTGAAAAGCTCATTTATCGCTATCCTCACCATACCAAATGCAGCTACTCCTTTTGGTTTTTCACTATCCAAAATCCTCCGAAAGCACATGTGGTCTAAATCTATTTTCAAACTAATAGAAATAACACGTCTCATCTGTACTGATTACTATTGAAAAATCTGTATGGTATATTTATAATAATAGACTATAAATTTGTGCTTGAATCTTCTGAAAAAGAGAATGGTAAAACACAGTCCTAATAGTAGCATTTAGCATAGAGGACAAAGTTTTACGTATTAAAGACTATATGTTTATCTTAAATATTACATAATGAATAGTTTTAACACAAAACGTGTATTTATAATTGGAGTTACAGGATATGTTGGCGGATCGATCGCTGTGAAATTATTGGAAAAAGGCTTCAGTGTCTATGGTTTGGTGAGGCGTGTGGAGGACATCGAAAGAGTAATGAATTTAGGTGTAAAACCTGTACATACAAAGCTAGATGTCAACCCCGAAGGTTATGCCATTTTACAAGAAGTAGAGATTGTGATCAACGCCGCCGATTCAGACGATACTTTCCTAGTTGCTTTCATTTTAGAAGCTTTAAAGGGAACTGGTAAGATGTATATACATACATCGGGAGGAGGCATTGTCGGAGATAAAGCTGAAGGAAAATATCCCAGCACAAAAATCTATACAGACATTCCTCAATTTCCGCTATTAGAAAGAATGGGACGGGTAGTTATTGATAAAGAAGTAGTTGGTTATAGTAAAAAAGGCATTTATACGATCGTTATCTGTCCTACCTTAATTTATGGGATTGGGAAAGGGTTAAAAAAGGAATCTTCTCAAGTTCCAGCACTAATCAAAGCGGCTGAAAAAAATAACAAAGTTGTTCTTATAGGCTCGGGAGCAAATCGTACTTCCAATGTACATATTGATGATTTAACAGATTTATATGTATTGGCTATTGAAAAAGCCAATTCGGGAAGTTTCTTCTTTGCAGAAAATGGAACAGTTTCATTCTCCGAAATAGGCTATTCAATCATTTCTCGGTTAGGCTATAAACAGGACACTATTGAACAGATTTCAATAATGGATGCCATTGCTCTCTGGGGACCAATAATGGCACATTTTGGATTAGGTTCAAATATCCTTGTCAATTCTGACCGAGCTAGAAAAGAATTGGGATGGCGCCCTAAATATGATAACCTGTTGCAAGAAATAGTTTCTAATTGAACAGACACTGGCTCATCCTCACTTTTGGTGGTCAAGACGAAGGATATACCATAGCCTCTGCTATTCTTGTAATTTTTAAATGAGCAGAATATCAAGGCTTCTCATTTTAAAACTAATTCAGATTGACATTCCGGTACTCATTTGGGCTATAACCGACACGGTTTTTAAATAAGCGACTAAAATGCTGCGGATATTTAAAGCCAAGTTCAAATGCAATTTCGTTAATGGTCTTATTCGAATCGAATATTTTTTCCTTGGCAATCTCGATTAACTTATTCTGAATATATTCCTGCGCAGTCTTCCCTGTTTCTTTCTTAACGAGGTCACCAAAATAGTTGGCAGAAAGAAATAATTGTTCAGCAAAGTAGGCCACAGTAGGCAGACCGTTTTGTTGTGGTTCATCTGACTGAAAATAAGCATTCAAAATCTCTTCGAATTTTTCTATAATACCCTTATTAACATTTTCGCGCGTTATAAATTGTCTGTCATAAAACCGTTGACAATAATCCAGGAAAAGCTCGATGTTGGAGACTATGAGCTTTTTGGTATGCTTGTCGATACTATGTACCAGTTCATGCTTTATCTTGTTGAGGCAATCCATAATGACCCTCCTCTCCTGCTCGGAAAGATGAAGCGCCTCGCTAGCCGAATAGGAAAAGAACGTGTAGTTGGCGATCTCCTTTGCCAAAGAAGTACCATAAACCAGCTCTGGATGAAATACCAATGCTGTCCCCTGAGGCTGGTAGAATTCGGTGCCGTTCTCCCCAATGACCTGCCCCGGAGCCAAAAATATCAATGTTCCCTCTTCATAATCATAATTCTTAAGTCCATACCGGAGATCTCCGCATTTTATTTCTTTAAAAAACACGGTATAGAACTCATACCTGAGCTTTGACAGTTTACGAGGATCAGCTTTGCTCAAATCGACAACACTGACCAAAGGATGCAATGTTTCATTGTTATTGAAATTATTGTATTCGCTAATACTCTTAAAATTGATGATCTCTTCCATTTGCCTTAATGCTATGAAACAAATTTACAAAACTGAAATCCAATAATGTATTGAATCAGTAATATTGGTAGAACTATCCGTAATCCATCTACCAAAACCTTAGCCTGCAAAACCGAACTTTGTTATCATTGGATTGTATACTACATAAACGATTTTCATTATGTATAAAGTAAAACTAAATAACGGAATTGAAATGCCTATCCTTGGTTTCGGTGTTTTCCAGATAAAAGATGCCTTGGAATGCGAACGTGCTGTTATTGATGCTGTCGAAACTGGATACCGGCTAATTGATACCGCGGCCTCTTATTTGAATGAAGAAGCAGTAGGAAAAGCGATAAAAAATTGCGCTATCCAACGTGAAGAACTATTTATCACGACCAAACTGTGGGTTCAGGATACAGGATATGAGAAAACCAAGACCGCCTTCCACCGCTCATTGGAAAGACTGCAATTGGACTATCTCGATCTATATCTGATCCACCAACCTTATGGCGATATCTTTGGATCGTGGAAAGCGATGCAAGAACTTTATGAAGCCGGTAAAATAAGGGCTATCGGGACTGCTAATTTCCAGCCGGACAGGGTGATGGATCTCATTGTCAATAGTGGTTTCACTCCGGCTGTCAACCAGATCGAAACACATCCTTTTCAACAGCAAATTCAAAATCAAGCTTTCCTGAACGAAAATAATATCCAGACCCAATCCTGGGGTCCTTTTGCAGAGGGGAAAAACGATATTTTCCATAATGGGGTCCTTAAGTCAATAGGAGAAAATTACAATAAAACTGTTGCACAGGTTATCCTCCGATGGCTTGTGCAACGGGACATCATTGCTATCCCCAAATCAGTTCGTAAAGAAAGAATAGCCGAAAATTTCCAGCTATTCGATTTCGAACTGACAGAGAAGGAAATGGATGCCATAAGATCTCTGGACACTGGAGAAAGTCTATTTTTTGATCACCGGGACCCTAAGATGGTCAGATCGCTGAGTGAAAGAAAACTTGATATCTAAAACGCTAAATTGATACTAAAATGGAAAAAAGAAAACTGGGAAATAGTGGACTTGAAGTGTCCGCACTTGGATTAGGCTGCATGGGTTTGAGTTTTGGCTATGGCCCGGCTACGGACAAAAAAGAGGCAATTCAATTAATCCGCTCTGCTTTTGAATCTGGGATTACCTTTTTCGATACGGCTGAATGTTATGGCCCTTTTACCAATGAAACCCTACTTGGACAAGCACTGGAGCCATTCAGAGATCATGTGGTGATCGCGACTAAGTTTGGTTTCGAAGATGGCGATTCAAAAAAAGGTTTGGACAGCAGTCCCGCCAGAATCAGAAAAGTTGCTGAAGCTTCCCTCCAACGTCTGCGTACGGACCGAATCGACCTATTCTATCAACACCGCATCGACCCCAATATCCCTATTGAAGAGGTGGCCGGAACCATCCGCGATCTGATTGCTGAAGGTAAAGTAAAACATTGGGGACTCTCTGAAGCGGGAACTGAAACTATCCGTCGAGCACATGCAGAGCAGCCCCTAGCGGCATTGCAGAGCGAATACTCGCTCTTTTATCGTGAACCCGAAAATGAGATCATCCCTACACTGGAGGAGCTTGGGATCGGTTTTGTGCCCTTTAGCCCCCTGGGAAAAGGCTTCTTAACCGGCGCAATCAATGAAACGACAAAATTTGACCCGACGGATTTCCGTAACATCGTACCACGTTTCTCGAAAGAAAATCGCAAAGCGAATCAGGTTCTTGTAGATCTCCTAAAAACGATAGCAAGTGCAAAAGATGCCACTCCAGCGCAGATTGCATTGGCATGGCTGCTTGCTCAGAAACCATGGATTGCCCCAATCCCGGGAACGACAAAACTACATCGCCTGAAGGAAAATATTGACGCCATTGCTGTTCAGCTAGATACAAAGGAAATACGGGAGATCAACCAGGCGGCTTCAGCGATTACCATCCAAGGCGAACGATATCCTGCTGCTTTACAGAACAGAGTCGGTAAATAAAAAATAAACTATGCGATTGAACAGAATAATACGAAATATTACAGCCTCTGCTGCCCTATTTATTTTATCGATGACGGTACATGCCCAAAAAAAACAAAAGCCTTTGCTCATTGATGAACAAGGCAGCTTTGCAGTTGGTGGTACAATCAAGACCGAAGCTGGGCACTTTAACGTAAATGATGCCCTGAGTCCTCAAGGACAAACTTTCCATGGCGATCATGCCTACGTTTTCTATCAAAAACCAGTAAAAGCCCACAAGTATCCTTTGGTATTTCTGCATGGTGCAGGCCAATCAAAAAAAACATGGGAAACAACAGCAGATGGTAGAGAAGGCTTTCAGAACATTTTCCTCCTTCGGAAATTCTCAGTGTACCTCATCGACCAACCGCGACGTGGGGAAGCCGGAAAAAGCATGGTAGAAGCAACGATCAAGCCTACGGCAGATGAGCAGTTCTGGTTTACACAATTTCGTATAGGCAATTACCCCAACTATTTCCCGAATGTTCAGTTTCCAAAGGATAGTATAGCATTAGAACAGTTCTATAGACAGATGACACCCAATACGGGTGCTTTCGATGCAACCGTTGTTACCGCAGCGGTATCCAGTCTATTTGATAAGATTAATGCCGGAATCTTGGTCACCCACTCCCAGGGCGGAGGTCCAGGTTGGCTGACCGCGATCAAAAACGATAGAGTCAAAGCGGTCGTCGCCTACGAACCATACAGTGGATTTGTATTTCCAGAGGGCGAACTTCCGGCTCCCATAAAATCCGCGGGGTTGTTTGGTGAACTCAAAGGGGTTACAATCCCCCTCTCTGATTTTAAAAAGCTGACCCAAATCCCCATTGTCATTTACTATGGGGATAATATTGCCAAAGAGCCGACTAATGTATGGAACAAAGACCACTGGCGTTCGGGGCTGGAAATGGCCAGACTATGGGCCGCGGCAATTAATAAACATGGCGGAAATGCAACGGTAATCCATCTTCCTGAAGTTGGAATCATGGGAAATACTCATTTTCCTTTTTCGGATCTCAACAATTTGCAAGTTGCGGATGAACTATCCAAATGGTTAAAACAAAAAGGACTGGATAAGTAATAATGGTAGTACTATCCGTAATCCGTCTACCTAAAAAGAAAGTTGATTTAGGGAACTTTGTATAAATCAAAAACGATGCAAATGAAAACTAGATATTTATATTGCCTACTACTTTGCCTGTTGTTTGCGGTAACTTCCTGTTCGGGAGCAAATGAAGCCACATTTGAAGCCACATTTGAAAACAAAGGTTTCCCGATAGTTCCCCGTGATTCGCTAAATAATCAGAAAGTTTTGATCGTTTACCTATCGCGGACAAAAAATACCAAAGCTGTAGCGGAGATTATCCATCGGCAGGTAGGCGGTGATCTGGTTGGTCTTGAGCTCGAAAATCCTTATCCCACTCACTATCAAACCGCTGTCGACCAGGTTGCCGAAGAAAATAAAACGGGTTATCTGCCGCCACTAAAAACGAAAATAGACAACATAGGAAAATACGACTTCATCTTTGTGGGTTTTCCAACTTGGGGGATGCAGCTCCCTCCCCCCATAAAGAGTTTTCTAAAACAGTATGATCTGGCAGGAAAGACGATTGTCCCTTTTAATACAAATGCCGGATATGGCGTTGGGAGCAGCTTTGACACGATCAAACAACTTTGTTCCAAAAGCAAAATATTGGAAGGGTTTACAACAAAAGCAGGGAAAGAACGGGACGGAATCCTCTTTGTGATATCAGGTGAAAAAGAAAAACAGCTTACCGTTCAACTTGCCCAATGGCTTGAAAAACTTGGATTCACAAAATAATAAGAAGTGGAAAGCATAAAATTACAATCAATGAAACAAATCAAGTATATCATCGTAGCCATGTTTATGGCGACGGGGCTCATTACAGAAGCACAGGACAAATCAAAAAATCCATTTGGCCTTGTATATGGTGATGCTATAAAGGAAAATGTAAAGGGAAAAGTAAATATACATCCTGTGAGCTATAAATTAAACGGAATAGCGATCGCTGCTAATGTATATACTCCGGCGAATTATGACCCTTCAAAAAGATATCCTGCCATTATAGTCGCACATCCCAATGGCGGGGTCAAAGAACAAACTGCCGGTCTTTATGCACAGCGACTGGCAGAAGCGGGTTACATTACAATAGCCGCAGATGCCGCCTATCAGGGAGCCAGCGGTGGCGAACCCCGCCATACCGACAAACCCCAGTTCAGAACAGAGGATATCCATGGCATGGCAGACTATATCGCTGGTTACGCTGGTGTCGACCCGGATCGTGTCGGTGCACTCGGGATCTGCGGCGGCGGCGGTTATACCCTCAAAGCAGCACAGTCTGATAAACGGCTAAAAGCTGTTGCTACACTGAGCATGTTCAACTCTGGTGAAGTGAGACGCAACGGGTTTCAAAATTCTCAACAAAATACAATTGAGCAACGATTGAAACAGGCATCAGATGCCCGGGCACAGGAGGCAGCAGGCGGAGAAATCAAGTATTCTGGCGTAGCTAGTATAACGGACGAAGAGATCGCCAAAACTCCAACAGATCTCTATCGGCAAGGATTTGAATATTATTATCGGACGCACGCCCATCCGAATTCAACGTTTTTATATACAACCAGCAGCTTGATGGATCTGATGACATGGGATGCGACCGATGGTATCGAACTGATCGATCAGCCCTTGTTGATGATCGCTGGAAGCAAGGCAGATACCAAGTATATGACCGATGTGGCTTTTTCAAAGGCTAAAAATGCAAAAAACAAAGCGCTCTTTTTACTAGAAGGAGCTACACACATTGAAACTTACTGGAAAAAGGAATACGTCACAAAAGCTGTAAATAAATTGGTTGAGTTTTATCACCAGAATCTTCAATAAAAAATACACTATACTTTATTATGATTATGAAAAAATTATTACTCGGCCTCTGTTTGGCCCTCTCCGGAATTCAGATCTCATTTGCACAGTCGCCTGCTGATCAGGAAATCATCAAAATTTCAAAAGATAAATGGCAATGGATGGCCGACAAAAATGTCGGCACATTGGACAGCCTTTTTCATGAAAATTCAATGTTTGTCCACATGGGGGGATCCTGGGGAAAACAAAGGGAACTTGATGTCATAAAAAGTGGCGGAATCTGGTATAAAAAGGCTGATATCCATGAAGTATCAGTCAATATCATTGACAATACAGCTATCCTACTCAATAGAATCGACCTACTTGCTGTCGTTGGTGGTAACGAGGTAACCAATCCATTTATAGTTACGGAAGTCTACGTAAAACAAAATGGCACTTGGAAATTAGGATCACTGTCGTTCACCAAACTGCTTACTCCTGGGAACTAATAACGATTCAACCAGTGATATCTTCGTAAAGAATGCGATCGCTAGTCTTTCTACTCCAAATAGAGATGAAATAGAAAGGATCACTAATAGAGAATGATCATGAAGAAACAAAAGTATATTATTGCAAAATATGATCGTGGCAAAGCGATTTTGGAACAGCTTACAGGAGTAGCCGAAAAAGATCCAAAAACTGGTTATGCTGCTTTTGCTCCAACTATTGAACTATTTTTAAAGGAACATCTATTTGCTGATATTTTTGAACGGGATATTCTTACCTACGCTGAAAGAGAACTGGTAACAGTCTCTGTACTAGCCAGCATAGGCGGCGTGCAACCGATGCTGAAATCGCATTTGGCAATTTGTTTAAATGTTGGTTTATCGGAAGAACAATTACAGCAGTTTATAATTATTATTAAATCTACTGTTGGCAAAAAAGAGGCTATAGTTGCACAAAAAATATTCGATGAAGTATTAGCGAATAGAAAGTAATCTAACTGCTGCCATAAAATTTGCGGTCATTAAAACGACTATAACAAAAAATAAACGAGCCTAAAATGGGGTACTTCAGGATAAACTTTATTTAAAAATTTAAAATCATGAATTTAAACAATACAACGATACTATTTCTGACGGGAATCTTGGCAATTTCATGTACTCAACAGATCAAACCACAAAAAACTGAACAGGACAGAACGCATGATCCTATTTTTTCAAAAGGTGAAAGGATTACAAATGACAATTTCACAGGAACAGTGTGGTTAAATAATCTAGTAACCGCAGATCGGATCAATCAGAATGCTGTTGGAAGTGTGACCTTTGAGCCTGGCGCCAGGACCAAGTGGCATTCTCATCCGGCGGGACAGATTATTCTGGCATTGGATGGTGTCGGCTTCTATCAGGAAGAAGGTAAGGAAAAAAGAATCGTCCGTAAAGGAGAAGTTGTAAAATGCCCAATAGATGTTCCTCATTGGCATGGCGCGAGCGCCGATTCTGCTTTTGTACAGATTGCCATAACAGGCAGGGAAAAGGGAGAAACAGTATGGCTTAAACCTGTGACAGATCAAGAGTATAACAATTAACCTAAATAAGATCTCTTTTCTCGATAGCAATGTTTGGGCTCTAAAATAAATTAATTCTTCTGCATATCCCGAACCCTGATCTACAGTCTTTTGCAGTTGAGCTAATGTACCATATTCATCCTTTTCGCCCTGAATAAACGAAAGTAGGCATTCAATATCGGTTAAAAATATATACTTAACAAGCATGTCGATTTATAGACAAACTTGGAAGGATCTATATGAATCAAACAAATAAGCCGGCTGTGTTATAGAAAGCCGGCTTTTGAAAAGGATTTAATGATCCTGTTTACCTCTTTTGGGTGTTTTGGTAATATTGGGGATGAAAACCAAATAATCGTAACCTTTTATAATTCTTTCCAACTCCAAATCCTCTACCTTAAGCTTCTGTTTAGAGATTGCTTGTTGTAAGGGTCTCAAATTATAGGCATACCAATTGTCATCTTTTACAACGCTTAAAAACGATTTATATTGATCCAAATCAGCCAATGTTTCACCCTCGCCCTTTCCGATGAGCATAATATGTAATGACTTCCGGTAATTTGCCTCTTCAATATTAGCAACCAGGTTACCAACATCGAATACTTCCATTAAACTCTCTCCTTTAGGCATGTGATTAGCGCCATATTTGAAAAGATTCTTCTTGTCTTTCCATTCGGGAAGCTTCTCAAAAACCAGATGTTTGATATATTGAATCCTTAAGCGATGAATTCGATTTAAATATAGATCCTTGCTTAATTTTAGCGCTTCAAGCTGTTCTTTCTCAATGGCGGATAAATTGAGAGCGGTCAATGCATTTATTTTTTCTAAACAATCATCTGAGAACAAATAGAATCTGGTATTATTTTTTGTATCAAAAGCAGCAGAATTAGCAATCATCTGTGTATAAATTTCTTTTGCTTTAGCACTTTTGGATTGCTTACTTAATTCCGAAAAAAGCAAGCGATCTGAAAATAAACTAATTTGTTCAGCTCCATAGGTTTTGACATTCTGATCGACTATGTTTTTAAATAAGTCAAACTCAGCCTCACCTTGTAAAAAAGATAAGGCAGAACCCGACTCATTGCGAAATTTGTCCAGTTCAGAAGGAGTTAAGGATTTAATTTTCTTTGATATTGTATTGACTGTATAGGGATCAATTTCCAGAATATAGTTGTCGAACTTAATATTATTGACGACCGAGTTTGTGAAATAAGGAATTTCGTTGGTGAAATGCTGCTCGCCCAATAATACAGAGTTGTTTTTGCTGATTTCATCTAGCAAGGTAGTCCATCCTTTGCCGTCAAAAGCGTTATTGTTGTTTTTTTTAAAGGTCGAATAGTTATTTTGAATTAAACTATCCATTAATGAGGTTTGTGCACGACCGAAATTGGCAATAAATAGGGTTAAAATTAGGAGTTTGGTTTTCATTATATATTTTTTTGAAAGATACTCATTTAGCCAGGACAATGCTAGTCATTTTTTATATGCTAATTAACTCCTTCTCTGAATCAGTTAGATTTTTCAAACATATTGAAACATGTGTTGATGTAAAAGAAGATTTACCAAATTGAATACAAACTTCTCCATTCGACGAATTTAGATTTAATTGATCTGGAGCTGTAATTTCATCAGCATTAGTAAAAATTATTTTATACATTTCAATTTCTTTTGTCAATACAAGGAAACTTCTCAATTTGATCTTTTACAAGTCGTGGATTGAAATCATTATCAATAATAAAATTAACACGTGTCGGTTCACCAATACTACCATGAAAAGTAAAAGTTCGATCTGCAGATAATTGTAGCGAATCACCAATGTCCTTTTCATTATTTCTATACATGATTCTATATTTCGCATTCGGAACAGTGTCGATCTTTCCTTGAATAATAAAGCTATTATTACTCTGTCCTAAGGTGACCAAAGGAACCGATAATAAGCATGAAACTATCGCCAATAATGCCGTTGACCGTTTTCCCATAACTATTAATTTAGGTTTATACTAATCAAAGTACCACTTATAGATCACAAATACAATTCATCCGCAAAAAAACTAATCCTTTGGTTAGAAATTTACCGTTTCAGTATCAAGAAAAGATGAACAACAAAAAAACACCCTATAAAATACAACTGAAATTGAAATCAACTTGCGTAATTTATAAATACAAAGGAATCATATAGTCTCATTGAACGAAATCTATGTTGTCATAAACATGAAGAAAAAGTCTCCCTCTTTGATGATCAAAGGAAGCTTTTTAAATTTCCTCCTTTCTTAAAGGGTCATTTACCTAGTTCCATTCAAAACTATAATATGTAAGGTATCAATGTCCGGAAACAGATTGAAATCTAAAAAATAAAACAATGTCATCTAACTTTGACCGATAGGTTATCTCATAATAATTATCGCCTTTTTTCTTGAAAAAGGAATGATCTTCGACATTACTAAGGTTCGCGGACTGAATAACGGTCCAATTCATTTTAGTCCAATAAAATTTTCTGTCCTTAATGAAAAAAGAATTACCAACTGAATCTCTTGCTTCTTCTTCATTAAAAACAAATTCAGTTGACATGCCTCTGAGCGGGAAATCGATTCTACTTATTTGGAATATTGAGTCACAAAAGAAATGGACCAAAAAGTCATCAAACTTCTCAACATACACTATGCTCTTTTTTTCAGTAAATTCAAACTTGTTATCTTTATTAAAATTAGAATTTCTATTTTCTTTTTGGTGACAGTTTGTAAAAAATCCAAAAATCAGAGCAGCTAATATTAGATTATTTATTCCTTTTTTCATTCTTTTTCTGTGCTCCGTTTCGGTTTGTTGATTATTTAAATTCTCTTATTTTCGCTTCTATGATTAATAAACTTTCATGATCACTAGCTAAAACAAAGTCGTCCTATTACGTTGATTCAATCCTGATACTGGCTATATAAAATTTAAATATCTAAAGCTTTTCATCAATGAATCGATTCCTATTTTTGAAGATTTAATAGGTCATAAGTTAGCACACAAATTGTTGAAAACAAAGAAAATTATAGGGCAGTATTTGCCGTTTTTTTACATTATTTGTAGCACCTCTTATTCATGGTCAACATGACCGTCTGTATTTAAACGCAATAATGATCAAAGGTTCTTAAACGCAGAAATATTTGTTCCGGAATACATTTTGAAAAACCGGCTAAAATGAGCAGGACTTTCAAAACCAAGTTCGTAAGCTATCTCTTTCGCTGACTTCTCGGTATAATGGAGATACCTTTTAGCCTCAAGAATTATTCTGTTGCGGATTAGAATAGATGGCGCCGACTGTTTCAACAGCGCAAATACATTGCTTAGTGTTTTTGGTGATTTGTTGAGTGCAGCCGCATAGAACCTGACTTCATGTTCCTCTTTAAAGTTACATTCTAGTAGCAATGCAAACTTTCTCACAATATCCATTTTTTCGTCGGGGAATAACTGATAGCTTTCACTTTGGAGCTTTGCAATTCTTGTGGTATTGATAATCACTCTCTTAAGAAGGGTGCGCAGCATTTCACCCTGAAAATTATCTTTTACCATCATCTCATTTGAAAACACATTCTCCAGATGAGACATTTCTTCCACAGCAGTTTCATTTAATACAATGAACATTGGATGTCGAATACCATAGAACAGAAAACCAACACAGCCGACCTCAGCATCGTGATCAACGATACAATAGAACTCCCTATTAAACTGCCAGGCAGTCAGCGCATCGGGCTGTTCAAATACAAAATGTTGATTGGAAACCAAAGGAAGTATACACCTTGATGGCATCGTATAACTGATCTCATCGATCGTCACTTTTTGTTCGCCGCCCTTGTTATAAATAAATGTATTGATAGGCAGGGAATTCGCATTACGAAGTCCCCTGCCTGAAAACTGGTTGTTGTCACTGTGCATCACAAACAGTGCTGCTGTTGCGTTATCGCTATACTCCCTAATCATGTTGTCATTTACTTACAGCATTTCAATTCGCTTAAATTTAATCATTTTCTTGTAAGAGCCTAACGCCCACAAGCTAGAAATTTAAAGGTCTTCTTTAATACTGCTTGCAGCAGCAAGCAGCAGATTGGAGGATAATCTTTGTTTAAAATCGGGATTGATAAATTCAAAATGAATTGTTCCCTTTTGATCAAGTATAAATACTGATGGAACCGGAAGCAGCAAGTCGGTGTCTTTACCTCTAGTTGTTTTCGGTAGTATCTCCCAGTAGTCCTTCGGAGCTTTATACGCAATCCCCATTTGTTTCGACAGTGAAAGATCTGCATCCGATAAAAGTGTGTAGCTTAATTTTTCTTTAGCTGCAGCTTTCATTAATCCCTCGGATTCGTCTGTACTTATGGCAATCAACTGATACCCCATTTCTTCCAAGCCGGGAAAGGCCTCTTGTAAGCCCGAAAGTTGTCTGGTACAATAAGGACACCAGCCACCGCGGTAGAAAACCAAAATGGTCGGCTTTTGGGAAATCGCTCTATTGAGATCAAACCTTTTACCTGAAACGTCTACCAATACTGCCATCGGTATTTTTTCTCCACACAATAACGGACTGATGTCTTCTGGATTTTGCGGAATTCGATAAGGGATTTGCTTCATATCCATTTTATCTATCCTGCTGTCAGCTCTCCGCATGCTGGACCGCTCCTGCGCATTGGCTATGCTTGCGATGCAGGTCGTGAACAACAGCAGCGCAACAAACGCAGCTAATTTTGTTTTTATAGGATTTTTCATTTTATAACACGTTTATTACTTAATAAATACTGAATCGATACTTTTTGCCCGTGGAAACTCAATCGATACTTTAGCCACTGCATGAAATAGGTTGCTGATTGTCCTGTCTCCAATAAGGACAATAATAGCCATGAGATTTTCGTTCGTATAACCGGCCTCAAAAATTAGTTGATTGTTACTTTAATAATGCTAGAAATTGATGGCAGTGTGGTGAACCCATTTGGATTAGGCACTTCTGCAATTGGTTTACGTTCGGTCACAGGAGTGCCGCCTAATCCTGCTTGCTCATTGCCGGCTCCGGGAAACTGATTAATCGCTGTCCCATTGTCAAACAATCCGATTGAATAGGATACATCTCCTTTTACTGTTGCATCAATTCCATTATCTTTTGTTGCAAAGAACCAATCGTTGGAAAGTCCATACATGCTTGCAATGGCAATTCGATCTCCACTTGCTATACTTAACTGCTGTGAAACGCTACTTCCTGCCTGCGCTCCGATTTTAGGAAGTAATACTGTTGAGCTAGCCGCCGGAAGGATATAAACCGCTTTTACACCGGAGAGTGTTTTAAGATAAGCCGCCAGGCCCGATGCATCACCTTTTTGCGCTAAATCTTTCAGTCCTTTACCACGGTCATTTTCACCGATTTTATATATTGGGTTTTCGATGCCTTTATATAGCACCACCAAAACTGGAGATAATGGTGTAAAAATACCTGTTTGCGTATTAATGTAATTACCCAACACGCTATTGTCTCCCATCTCCGCAATATTTGTCAAGCCATTTACACTTGGTTTTCCAACTTCAAATAATGGATTAGGATTTAACAGGTTGCCTCCCACGCTATATGAAATCGCCCAAACTCCGGGACTGAAGGGGGTCGGATTGGTCGTAACGCCAGAGACATTAGTGATTATAAGTGTAAAATTGGAATTACCTTCATAATGAAGTGTTGCTTTCATTAAAGTAGAAGCTGGAGCATAAGTATTGCCCTGTGCATCGGTTCCGTTTACTTCGGTAATAGCTCTTGGAGTAGTTTCTGTTGTTCCCGGGTGAATTACAGCTGCACCTGGTATCTGATTGATACGAGTACCATTATCCCATAATTTGATCTGTGCCGAAACATCGCCCTCAACCGGAGTTCCATTGTCCTGATACAGCTTTATGCCAGGATTTGCGGGAGCAAAAAACAAGTCATTCGACCAACCATACATCGTTGCAAAGCTCAGCGCTTGTCCTTTGGCTGCAGAAAACTTAATGGAAATTGCTTCGCCAGGCATAACCACTGGCGAAGCACCAGTGTTTTTAAAACTACCGTACTCTACCAATGGTTTTGAATCCAATACATTTTCTATCGTGATAGTCGTCGCCGACGTTGATGGCATAGCATCATTTTTATTGCAAGCGATAATTAGCAAAGGCATTGCTGCCATAGCCCACAAAATTGAATGTTTATGTTTCATAATGAATTCTTTTTAAATTACATTACAAATGTAAATTTCATGGGAGGAGCTGTAGGTATCTGAATTTCCCGCTGTGTTGCCGATATTTCCCGAGGGAATAATTTATGAGGAAGTAGATGTTGGATTGTACTGATAGTACAGGAGGACTGAACCACCAGAGAAACACCTTGTTTTTAATAGTTTAAAAACTATTCTATCGCTTATATGTTCAAATAGTGACAGCCCCTGTCCTACCACAACGGGATAAATGCACAATTGAAGTTCGTCGATCAAATTGAGATTCATCAGCTGGACAATTAAGCTTCGACTCCCGACCAAAATATCCCTACCGGCTTGCTGTTTCAATTTCAATATTTCATCTTTAAGCATCCCTTCGGCTAATTTTGCACTCGCCCAGTCTATATTTTTCATGCTATTTGAAAAAACAACTTTTGGAATTTTATCGATAGCCAATGCAAAGTCATCCATTGATTTTTCACCTGAGGAATTTTTCACAAAAGGCCGCCAATATTCCATAAGCTGATAGGTAATCCTACCATATAAAATGACATCAGCGCTATTTAACAGATGCGTATAATGAAGATGTATTTCCTCGTCGGGAATCCCTGCTGTATGATCACAAAACCCGTCAAGGGTCATATTGAATGCTGCAATTACTTTTCTCATGTCCTTCCAATAAGCTTCTTTTACACCGTAAATCTAACATTTTATACATTGAATAGGCTTTGCATAAGACAAGAAATAAACCGGGATAATGATAGAAAAGAAAGCTAAAGTTTCAAAGAATAAATAATAGTCACCGAATAAAATTGCAGGTGGAAGGAATTAAGACAAAAAAGTCAAACCACTAAAGATAATTACCGTTGAAGGGGGGAGCATAAAGCTAAGCTCCTGCCCCTTTTTTAAAATATGAAGTCTATTTCAGATCATCGAAGCGGGCTAGTCACGATCTGTTCTCACAAATTGTCCATTGAAATCGAAAATAAGAGCATCTCCTCCCCTGATATCTATTTGATATGAACTGCGTTTTTTTTCGATAAACTCAACCTGATTCCCAGGATGATTTTTTATGATAAAAGTTAAAATACTTCTTCTGACATCCTGGGAAGAAAGTTTTTCACCCTTGCCGGTTACTAAATTCCAATTGACCATATGATTTAAGATTTAAAATGTTATAATAATCTAAACCTATACATCAATTTGGGAAAGAAATGGGAATTATTTATCTATTTTCCCAATCTAAATCCAACCGTTATACCGCCAACAGGAGCAAATGCGCTTTGGCTGTCATAAAAACTCACACCTGGCCCGATACCTACATTCATCATAAAACGATCGCCATAAGTTCGCTGTATACCCCACATTGCGCCTAAAGTTAGGGTGAAATCAGCAACATACATATTATCACTTTTCAATATGGACGGACCAGCGGCTCCAAGCACCCCTGCAATATAATTGCCGGAATTGTGTGCTATTTTTTTTCCATTCTGAAGCCTTTTATTTAAATTATAATAATGCCGCACTTGCATATCGACCGCTGGGCGAAATGCATATCCCCACTCAGAATCTTCATGATGATAATCGTTAATTGTTATCGATGTTTTACTGTATAATAAACATCCTGATAAAGGTCCTGAAAAGCGCAATGTTGTTTTATTTCCGATTCCCATTTCGTAAGACATATTGGTCAGGATATTGTAGGCAAATTGGTGATCCTCAACTTTGGCTTCAACTGCTGTATTCGTTTGTCCAAAAGACATCGAGGCAAAAGCCACCGTCATAAAGAGTGTAAAATAATTTCTTTTCATTAATAATTAATAATTTGACACCGCAAAGATATTAAAATAAATAATGTGTAAAAATCAAACTCCTATTGTCAAATCGAAGGCATTTCGCTTCAAAAACAAAACATCAATAAATACAAACTTAGTTTATTAGATAAGCCCGATGTACTATTTCATATATTTAACCATAAAGATTATTATTTTAATTTTTATTTTCACAAGCGCAACAGGCAACGAAATCCGTTACTCCTACTGCGGCGTCGATGCATTCGCAGCTGCAGAGGCGATTGTTAGTGAAGTAGTAAAGAAATATACTTAGCAAATGCTCAGAAAGTTTTTGAGTCTGAGGCACAATGTTTAGAAAAGAACATATGAAAAAATTAGTGTTATTACTTACTTAGATACAAAGAATTAAACCTAACAAAGACATGGTTTATAAACTTAGAACAATATCCTGAAAACACCCTGCCTCCCGCCCATCAGTACGCAAGCAAGTACAACTGGGACTCTTATGCCATTGGTCCTTCGTGGGATCTGATGCGGCTATCACTGTCTTTACGCTGCAAAAAGGATTTCAGCATGTCATCAATCCATTAATCGGAAAAGAATTTCAAAAGCTATTGATTGCGGAATCAGCAATAAAATAGCAGCTGGCTACAATACTATGGAAAGCTTAAACGTTGATTGCCAAACCACTATCATTTACTATATTAATTAAGCACTAGACAGGCAGTCGCTTACGATATTGGATATAGTATACAATTACATTTAGCAAAACAATAAGAGCCGCTATTATAGCCGCTGTATATACAGTGCTATTAACTAATTTATTAGCAACTGAAATTGCTATTAAAGCCCATACAGCTACAAGTCCAAATAAGGGCATATGACGTTGCCATATCATCAATAAATGAATGATTAATGCAATTGCAAACATGATAATAACCCATGTTGTAGCTGATAATCCAAAACCGTCCCAGCCTATCTTCGTGAGATAGGCTGCAATGTCGGCAATCAAAGCGACAGAAATCCAGCCTGCATAAAGTTGAAAAGGGAACTTAAGAAATATACGCTTGCTGCGTGCAGCATGAAGCGCAATAGATTGAGTATGATGAATTATCTTTAATAGCGACACAAAAAGTAAGATCATCAATAAAACAGTTAAAAAGGTATAGTCATACAACCAGGTAATGACCCATAGACTATTTGCTAGACAAGAAATCAAAAACCACCATCCGACTTTTAAAACTACTTTTTCCTTTTCGTTTGTCTGTCTGACAAAAGGACCAAAATAAATTACAAATCCAAACAACCCTAAATAAATGAGGCCCCATATGGAAAAGGCATATCCCGCGGGTGTAAATAGATTTTGATATTTAGCAGAAACCGTTGCCATGGTCTCCCCATTAAAAATTCCCGTATTGGATAGGTAATTAATAATCACCGTAATGACCAAAGCAACTCCATTGGTTATTTGATAGATTTTCTTCATTGTATACAGCATAAAATATGTTGAAAAGCTCATCTGGCCTCCTTCTCGCCGGTCACGTGAACTGCAATAGATTCGTTATCATTAATTCTTAGTTTGATTAAATAATTTTTCTAAAACCTGATAACGGTAATCGAAGATTTGCTCTAACTTTTTTTTAACAAAAACTCCATGCACAATTGTGCCTAGAATTCCCAAAGGCAATTCATAATCTATCCTGTCTTTCACGAGCACTCCTTTTTCATTCGGAATAAACTCATGAAAATGATTCCAATAGGCATAAGGTCCCTTTAGTTGAAAATCAGTAAAACTTTTATTCTTTTCCACTTGCGTTATTTTGGTCTTCCACTTCAGCGGAAACCGAAGGATCGGAGATACCAAATAATCAATAATCATTCCTTCAGCAATTTCTTGCCTACGAAAGTCCGAGACGACAACAAACCCCATATCTTTTGGTGTAATTTCTGAAAGATTCATGGGTGAAGAAAAAAAAGACCAAGCGGTATCCAAATCGCAGGCCAATTGTTGTTCTCTATATAATTTGTACCTCATCTTATTTGAACTAACTTTATTGCTTGTTAATATAACAACATTATCGCAACTTAGTTTACAAATATACTATAAAAAACATTTCACGAGGCTATATCGTTAATTTAAAGAATAATTATACACCAATACAATTATTTAATTTGAAGCTAGCTTTAAATATACTTTTATCGATGGTTATTTAGCGGACATATCCTTTTCTAGAGCCTTAACAAGGGCTTTCGTATAACTTTTAGAAAAATCAGCTAAGCTGGAAGGGTTGATTGTTTCAGACTGCACACTCCAAACCAGTTGTTCGGAACTAACGTCATATAGATTGCTTTCCAGATAGTACATTTTATCCGTGGTATAATATCCCGGATCGTATGCTATCGGGTACCAATGGGAGTAATAGCTCCAAAAATTACCATACCATCCAAACCTCGGATAAGGCATATAAGGTCCACTTCCCGGTACATATCGGGTCTCGCTGGTTTTGTCGATCAGGGTAACAGTGAAAATAGCATCCGCATTCAGACTGTGTACTGCTTTCATCACTAAATCTTTATTTTGACTTTCATCTTTGGTGAACGTGCGTTTAAAAACATCAGTACTTTTAATAGCCTTGTAGCCATGCATGGAAGCCGCTTCAGCCAAATTGGATTCAATGACATCCTTTGCTTTAGCATGGTTTGTCATCGCAATAATGAATATTGTTTGGTATTGTTTTGGAGTCAGATCTCTATTTTTATAGATATCTGTTATCCTTGTGGAGGTACTACAAGCCAACAATAAGAAGCTTGAGACAATTGCGGTTAAAAATGACTTCGATTTCATATGTTTTAAAAATTAGTGTCCTTTTGAAGTGTAGCAGAGAGTCTCTTCGTATTTTCGTGTGATATGCCAGTACATCGATCTATTTTGGGTAGTCTTAGCGTAAAAACGATAGAACCACCTATTAGACAACAAGTTTACATGGACAATTGTTTTGCAGTTATTAATTATAAAAGAAATACTTTAATTCTTAATTGATATTATCAAAAAAGGTCCTTGAGAAGTAAGGACACCACTCATCAGGGATTAAATTTCATCATTCAGGCAAAATCTGATTTCTGTGATGCTTCAAGTGCATCACATAGTCAAGCATTAAAAATTCGAGGCTATGGTCATTACAAGTCCTTTGTGTCAGTTTATTCACAATTATATGCTGAAACAAAAACAACAATTGCTCGTTTACCGATCGCCATAGATTGCATAATTTAACGGTCTCAGCATGTTGATAGTCAGCAGATGAACAGTAGGCTACCTGATCATAGTATATTTTTGGATTTTCTTCAAATTGAGCTCTTATAAACCGTCCGTAATTTACAAAAGCGCTATCGACTAAATGACCTAGAATTTCTTTTTTACTCCACTTATTTGGTCCCAATTTCATATTAAAATCGTCCTCGTTTAATTCCATAATTTGCTGGGTAAAATCATGGATAATATCCTCAAATTCTGCCAAAAATGTACTCATACCTAGATCTATCTCTTATTGCACTAATTTCTTAACAATGTAATCCCTTGCCTCCACGCTATTGTGTAACGTTCCATTGTTCTACTATTTTATTGTTCCGTAAACTTTTTTGTACCATTCCATAGCTTTTGCTTCGTGCTCTTTCAAAAATTCATCTTTCGCGTCGTTATAGTCGTTCCCATCTTTCCATTGCTGAAGGACCAACTTTTCTTTAATTACCTGATAATGACCTCTTACTTCTTCATGTACACGCAGATAATCGCGAAACGCTATATGGCGCAACCAGTGTTCTGATTGCAACGGTATGCTGTGAATATGTGCTATCCGTAGCGAATGATCATGCAATCGTGCTGGAATTTCATCGTCGGGTGCAATGTGCTCTGGCACCCCCAATACTTCAGGCCGATCAATCAGGGCGACAAAAAAACGTCTGTAAGGCATATCCTCATTGTATTTTTCATAATATACATAGCATTTACCACGCAACAGAAACGGAATGCGATCAAGATCATTTTCTTCCTCAAGACCGATCAATATATCAATGATTGGTTTGGCAGACAATCCCTCAACGGCCGTACTGCCTATGTGATCTACCCTCGGCCTTATAGGTTTCAACAATGTAAGAAGTTCATTTTGAATGCTGTCGAAATTCGCTTTCCATATCGGATTATAAGGTTCAAACGGTAAAATCATACGATGTTGTCTTTGTCAATACAAGATAATAAACATCATTCGATCAAATACGCCTCGAACGGTGCCCTAAAAGTTAAAGTTAATAAATTTATGGTTTTCCGAGAGAACCTATAAACCAGTTCTCTTTTTCCAATGCATTTATTGTGCAAATTTCTTCGTCGCTACGACACAGAGGATAACACCAACTGTTACGGCAAGCATGCCAACACTGACTTGTTCATGAAGAAGCCAGGTGGCTAAGGCCAAACCAAAGAATGGCTGTAATAACTGTAACTGTCCTATGGTCGCTGTACCGCCTTGGGCAAGTCCTTTATACCAAAAAACAAAGCCAATAAACATACTGAACAAGGAAACATAGGCTAAACTAGCCCAGGCGCCCATAGGCACAGCATCAAAAGACGATGGAAGATAGATAAAAGTAAGTGGCAACATCAACGGCAGCGACAAAACCAGAGCCCAGGAAATGACCTGCCAACCACCCAGCGTCTTGGTCAATTTAGCGCCTTCAGCATAGCCCAAACCACAGAGAATGACCGATAAAATCATTAAAACGTCACCTAAAGGTGAGGCTGTTAGTCCTTGTGCCAGCGCATAGCCGATCACCAGTAAACTCCCTAAAGCAGAGAACAGCCAAAAGATTGGCTTCGGACGCTCGCCACCGCGTATAATACCAAATACGGCTGTCGATACGGGCAAAATACCGATAAAAACGATGGAGTGAGCAGACGTGATGTGCTGCAGGGCCAAAGCGCTCAGTAAGGGAAATCCAACGACACATCCTATGGCCACGATGCATAGCGAACCCAATTGTTTTCTTTCCGGGCGTTTTTCCTTAAAAACCATCAATGTTACCAGTGCCAATATACCTGCAATCGAAGCCCTGGCTAGCGTCACAAATACGGGGTCAAATGCTAAAACCGCCATTCGTGTTGCTGGCAACGAACCACTAAACAATACCACACCAATAAAACCGTTTAACCAACCGCTTGCGGTATTTTCTTGTAATTTACTTATGCTTAATTCTGCCATGTTTCCATCTTTTACACAAAGTTCGTCCATTACAAGAACTAAACACAGTCACAGTTTTTGATAATTCAATGGACACAGTTACCTTTGAAGACAGACATTAGTCCTTATTTTATGAAAAAAGATTATTTGTATAATGAAATAGCAGACAATATTGCGAATAAGATTAATTCAGGTGTCTTAAAAGCCGGCGAGAAACTACCTTCAGTGAGAAATCTAAGTGCTGAACACGGTATCAGTATAAATACAGCAAAAAGGATATTTTTAAAGCTGGAAGGACGTTCACTTATACGGTCCAAACCTCAGTCCGGATACTTCGTTAGTCCTCCAAACTATTTGCAGCTCCCATTGGCCGCAGCCAGTCAACCTATTCCAATCGCCAATAACCGAGAACCAGATCAATTAATGAATAAAGTGTATTCAACCATGGGGCGACGGGATTTAACCTTATTTTCGATCGGTGTTCCTTCGGGAAGTCTCCTGCCTAGCGCAAAATTGAAAAAAGAAATCGTTCTCGCTACACAGGAGCTCAGCGATGGTGGCACAGCATATGAGCCCTTGCAGGGCAATATAAAATTACGTCGTATGGTAGCTGTACGTTCATTGGCCTGGGGTGGAAATCTCAACGAAGATGAGGTCGTTACCACCAACGGCTGTATGAATGCTTTGGTTTTATGTCTGATGGCCTTAACCAAACCTGGAGATACACTGGCTCTTGAAAGCCCCTGCTATCCGGGTATCCTCCAACTTGCCGTTAGCCTAGGACTTAAGGTGCTGGAAATAGCCACGGACCCCATTACGGGAATAGACATTGAGGCCCTCAAAAAGCTATTGCCCGAAATCAAAGTTTGTTTACTGGTCCCCAATTTTAACACCCCTCTGGGCTATTGTATGCCGGATGAGAACAAGCGGGGAATTGTATCACTGTTAGCAAAACATCATATCCCGCTGATCGAAGATGACACTTACGGCGACCTCCATTTTGGCACCCAACGCCCCAAATGTTGCAAATCTTTTGACCTCGATGGCAATGTACTCTGGTGCGGATCAGTTTCAAAGACATTGGCTCCGGGCTTCCGTGTCGGATGGGTCGCTCCTGGAAAATACAAGGAACAGATTATCAAACTAAAACTGATCCATTCCCTATCATCTACAGCGATCATCAACGAGGCGGTAGGAAATTTTCTATTAACAGGAAAGTATGAAAACCACCTACGTAAACTCCGTAGATCATTAACAGAAAACTACCAGCAGTATGCCGCTATCATCGCGGACCATTTTCCGGAAGGCACTAAAATAAGCCGCCCACAGGGTGGACTCGCCCTATGGGTTGAATTTCCAAAACACATCGATACAGGCAAACTATACAACTATGCGCTTAAACAACAGATTAGCATTTCACCGGGAAGGATCTTCACCTTGCAGGATCAATTTCACCATTGCATGCGTCTCTGTATTGGTTTACCCTGGAGCAATGAACTCGCCTTAAAATTAAAACAGCTTGGTAAACTCGCAAAAGCCCTCCAATAAATTATAACATACAAAAATAAAACCCACAGTCAAGACAACGAAACAACAAGTCGGAGCCTATGCTTACTTGAGTTCCAGCTCCAACCTGTGTTTACCAGCCTCCAATTGGACGATATCGCTGCTTCTAACATTATCCGGTGGATAAAATGTTGCCGTCGCATTAGCAGGTATTTGGATATTATATACGATCATTTTATCCGTTAACTTCCATTCGGAAACAATTTTACCGTAAGGTGAATCATAAGAAATAGAAGATTCTTTCAGTTCCTGGGGGAAGATGGGTTTTAAGAGCACATGTTTAAATCCTGGTTGTTTAGGATCTGGAAGAATCCCGCCGATAGATTTAAAAAACCAACCACCGATTTCGCCAAACATCATGTGGTTGTCTGAAATATCCCGTGTTGCTTTTAAATCCCAGTTCTCCAACAATGTTGTCGCTCCATTTACAATCCACCATCCCCAAGACGGGTAGGTATCTTGTACCGCGACCTTATAGGCTGTCGTTGCATAACCGTTATCTTTTAACGCATTCAATAATGCTTTAGCACCCAATACGCCTACATCCAAATGAAAGTTGGTCTCTTCCACTTTCTTATTCAGGTTGGCGGCAACACGGGCTTTCATTTCATTGGGTACAACACCCCAATAGAGTGGTACACTCAGTTCGGTCTGTGTTCCATTGCTATAAACACCCTTGGAAGCATCTAAAAATTTAGCGTTGATGGCCGTCTTAATTTTTCTGCTCAGCAGTTCATATTTTTGTTGATCTGCTGTGTATCCAAACAATTTGGCCGCAGCAGCCAAGATGGTCGCATCCACATAAAAATAAACAGATGAGGTCAACTCCAGATTGGACTGTGACTTCACCGGCACCCAGTCTCCACGCCCAAACGTTGTCAACCCAGATGGGCTGATTCCGTCTACATAATCGACATAGCGTTTGATATTTAGGTAGCATTCTTCTAATGCACGTGGGTCTCCATAAAACTGATAAATCTGCCATGGAATGATGGCAATGGTGCTTGTCCAATCCAAACCATTTGCGGTACCGTAGCCCCATCCGCCAGTTGGAATAATATCGGGTAAGACACCATTCTCCTGTTGTTCATCACGATGATCCGCCATCCATTTTTCATAAACTGTTATCCCGTCAAAATTGTATAAAGCTGTTTCAATCGCAAGGTGCCCATCCCCTGTCCAACCGTTCTTTTCGCGCTGCGGACAGTCCGTAGGATAGCCCATCAAATTGGACAAGTAGGCATTGTTGGTCGCTGTCCATAGTTTATTGACCAACGCTGACGATGTCTTGAGCTGTCCAATAGCAGACACATCACTATGCATAAAATAGGCGGTCACAGCCGAACTATCCAATGCAATTGCGGCACTGCTGCTAACCTCGACATAACGAAACCCTTTGTAACCAAACTTTGCCATAAACTCATCATCCCGACCACTTAAGGTCAATATATCAGTTTGAAAGGGCTCCTTTTCCTTATCGCCCCGATAATAAACATCAATATTGGACTGATCAAGATGCCCATCCGCCAACAACCGCTCACCATGCTTGATACGCAGCATAGTACCCGCAGCTCCTTTCACTTTAACTTTTGTAATCCCGGCCATATTCTGCCCCATATCGAACACATAGGTACGTTGGTCTATCTTTGTCACTGATTTTGGCTTATAGGACTTCACGAGCCGAATCGGTACCATCTGTTGGGAAACGATATATGCAGATGGCGCATTTCTATACTGAACAGCCTGCCAGGCCGAATCATCGTATTTTGGTTTATCCCAGTTAGGTATTTCCAGTCTTGCATCGTAATGCTCACCAGTGTAAATATTATTATAAGTGATTGGTCCCGAAGCTGTCTTCCACTGCTTATCCGAAACAATGGTTTCCGTCGTTCCATCGATATAAACGATTTTCAGTTCTAAACAGAATGTTGGCCGGGCCCGCCATGGTGCTTTATCAAAGTTCCAAACGGCCAGTGGTTGATGATTATACCAGCCATTCCCCAAAACAACGCCAATGGCGTTCTCTCCTTTTTGAAGCTGCTGGGTTACGTCCGTCACGACATACAATGTGCGTCGGTCAAATCGAGTATACATTGGATCCAGACGATGGTCGCCAACGCGCTGGCCATTAATGGAAAGTTCATATAATCCTGCTGCGGCAATATACGCGCGGGCAGATTTTACCTGCTTATTTGCCTTAAATTCTGTTCTAAAATAAGGCGTTTCCCGCGCATGAATATCCTTATTGTCGCTGATCCATTTTCCTTTCCAAAGGTCCATTCCCATCATTCCTGTTTCGAAAGATGCTATTTCAGAACGTGTTGATACACCATCCTTATCCCATACTTTAACCCTCCAGAAGTACTTGGTCTGTGGCTTTAACTGTGTGCCGGTATAAGGCACTAACATAGCCGAGCTGAACTGTTTGCCACTATCCCAGCTATCTTTGGTCTCTCTCAGCAGTGCCAGCGAATCTTGCCCTAAAAAGATCTGATAAGCCTGTTGTACCGCACCTTTACGTTGATCATCAAGTTGCCAGCTAAGTCTCGGGTGGATTGCATCGATACCCAATGGATTGACCAAATGTTCGCATGTCAACTGCACGGCGCTGCAGTTATTTTTAGGTTGGGCATAAGTGTTGCTAGCGATACACAACAGTGTTGTCAATAAAATCCTACGCATTAAAAGATACTATTCTTGGTGGTTGTTAAATTGTTTTAGCTGATTCAAAAAACTAATATATCAAATATTTCCCACATACTGACCTGCACTGTCCTGTGCAATAAACCCAAGTCTGCAAAATAAAATTCTTGCAACTTTCATAAAAATAACCTTATCTTAGTCGCAACTTTAGGGGTGTCTGCTCGTGCAGGCTGAGATTTTACCCTTAGAACCTGATCCGGATCATACTGGCGTAGGGAAAAGTGAGCTGTCTACAAGGTGCATTGCTGTGCCTTTGTGTAGCCATTCCTAAAGTTTTACCAAAAAAATTAAGGAATGGAACTTACAATAAACCATCAGATTCGATTTTTCGACCCCCCACTTACTTCACTTGAAGGCTTGTTGCTTTTGGAATTATCTGGCAAAACTCAGGGTGTGGCTGTAGCCATCAACAACAAAGTCATCCCCAAAAAGGACTGGGCTACGACAACACTTAAACCTTACGATCAGATTATCTTAATTACCGCATCTCAGGGCGGATAGCCATTCCCAAAAAATCAACCGAGTAATTCACCCAATACAGAAAAAATGACAGCTGAAACAATTACGCAATCACCCTTTCCAAATGCAAAGAAAATTTTTGTATCCGGAAAACTATTTCCTATTCAAGTCGCTATGCGTCAAATCTCCTTGAGTCCAACCAAATTAACGAATGGAGAGGTAGAAATTAATCCGCCGGTAACAATCTATGATACTTCTGGACCTTATACGGATGACACCGTCCATATCGATATCCGGAAAGGCCTCCCTCGCCTTCGCGATCAGTGGATCTTGGATCGTCAGGATGTTATACAGCTGGCTAGCATCAGCTCTGAATATGGACAAAAACGCCTTTCTGATCCAACGTTGGATGAACTCCGATTTGCCTATAGTCATAAACCAAAAGTAGCCTCTGCCGGCAGGAATGTCACCCAATTACATTATGCAAAGCAAGGCATCATTACCCCAGAAATGGAGTACGTTGCTATCCGTGAAAACCAACGTATCGAGCAGCTCACGGCCAGCACCCCCGGAATGGATCATCACCATAAAGGGCAAAACTTTGGTGCTAGAACACATGATAAAGCTATTACACCAGAATTTGTCCGTGAGGAAATCGCTGCCGGAAGAGCAATCATCCCTAATAATATCAATCACCCTGAAAGTGAACCCATGATTATCGGGCGCAACTTTCTTGTTAAAATTAATGCCAATATTGGCAATAGCGCTGTAAGTTCAAGTATAGAGGAAGAAGTTGAGAAAGCGGTATGGGCCTGTCGATGGGGAGCCGATACCATCATGGACCTATCCACTGGCAAAAATATTCACGAAACCCGCGAATGGATTATCCGTAACTCGCCCGTTCCAATCGGTACAGTACCGATCTATCAGGCGCTCGAAAAAGTGAAGGGGGTGGCCGAGGACCTTACCTGGGAAATATTCAGAGATACCTTGATTGAACAGGCCGAACAGGGTGTTTCGTACTTTACCATACACGCCGGCGTACTGCTTCGTTATATCCATCTCACGGCATCTCGAGTAACGGGCATTGTCTCCAGAGGAGGATCTATCATGGCCAAATGGTGTCTTTTCCACCACAAAGAGAACTTTCTTTATACTCATTTTGAGGAGATCTGTGAGATCATGAAGCGATATGATGTTGCTTTTTCACTTGGCGATGGTCTCCGTCCAGGTGCCATTGCGGACGCCAACGATGCGGCTCAATTTGCTGAGCTCGAAACACTGGGCGAACTCACCAAGGTCGCCTGGAAACACGATGTTCAGGTGATGATCGAAGGTCCGGGCCATGTTCCTATGCAATTGATCAAAGAGAATATGGACAAACAATTGGCCTGTTGTGACGAAGCTCCATTTTATACCTTGGGTCCCTTAACAACTGATATTGCTCCAGGTTATGACCATATCACATCAGCCATTGGAGCTGCGATGATCGGTTGGTATGGATGTGCGATGCTTTGCTATGTGACGCCCAAAGAACATTTGGGCTTACCAAATAAAAAAGACGTTAAAGACGGTGTAATCACCTATAAACTAGCTGCCCATGCGGCCGATTTGGCCAAAGGACATCCAGGTGCACAATACCGTGATAATGCCTTGAGTAAAGCGAGATTTGAATTTAGATGGGAAGATCAATTCAACCTTTCCCTGGATCCAGATACAGCACGGGAATATCATGACGAAACATTGCCGGCAGATGCGGCCAAAGTGGCTCACTTCTGCTCCATGTGCGGTCCCAAATTTTGCTCGATGAAAATTACGCAGGAAATCAGAGATAGTGCCGCACAAGGGATGCTGGAAAAATCGCAGGAATTCATCGCACAAGGAAAAGAGATTTATTCATGATCATCGCTTTGACAGCAGCAGAAACGATCCCTTCTGAAAAAGGGATTATAGATGCTTTGTTCAAAGAAGGACTTGATATCCTGCATTTGCGCAAGTATCATTTTACGGACCTACAAATGTCCAGGTACGTTGAATCTATAGATTCAACGTACCTGGATAGATTGGTCCTACATTCCCACCCTCACCTATCGGTTGAGCTCGGAATCGCGCGTATTCATATGAACGAAAAGAATAGAAAGGATAGATCAACAAATCAAATGCTGCCTACAACAATCTGTTCAACATCTGTGCATGATATCGATCAATTCAATAGCCTTAATGAATGTTGGGCCTATGCTTTTCTAAGTCCATTATTTCCGAGCATCTCTAAAGTGGGGTATGGAGTGCATAATGCAAGGCTGGATCAGCTCCCGTCACGCTCCAACTTTACTGTTGGTCTCATCGGCCTTGGAGGGATAAACCAAGATAACTGTCTTATCCCGATGCAGCAAGGTGCAGATGGAATTGCCTTATATGGTTCTTTATGGAAGCACCCTGAGCCAGTTCAAAATTTTATAGCATGCAAACAAAAACTATGGAAAAACTCCAATATATATCGCAGGGACAAACATTAACTGAACAAAAAAATAACATACTGAAAGCGCTGGATGCTGGGGCCAAATGGATACAGATCAGATGGAAGGACGCCGATGAAAAAGATCGCTATGTGCTTGCAGAACAGATCAAGCAAACCTGTTCCGAATTTGTTGCCAGCTGTATCATCAATGACCATCCTTCGCTTGCAGCGGCTGTAGACGCAGATGGCGTGCACTTGGGACTGGATGACTGCAGCGTCACAGCTGCCCGGGACATATTGGGTGCAGGAAAAATAATCGGCGGTACTGCCAATAGCTTTGCGGATGTAAAACAAAGAATAAGTGAACATTGTGACTATATCGGACTCGGACCATTCAACTATACCACAACAAAACAAAAACTAAGCCCCCTATTGGGGATTGCAGGTTATGAAAACATCATCCAACAAGTCCGCCTAGCAGGCTTGCCCCCTATTCCAATATTCGCAATTGGCGGTATAAGCCAACTTGAAGATATCCAACAGCTATTAGAAATTGGAGTTTACGGTGTAGCACTCTCCGGAATCGTAACCAAGACTCCAAACATTGTTTCATCCATCAATAAAATTTTATTATGAGCAACCTACATATAGCCGATCGCGTATTTGAATCCAGATTATTTCTGGGTACGGGCAAATTCGGTAATCTCACAGAAATGAGCGATGCCATTGTGGCTTCGGCCTCCCAATTGGTCACCGTTGCCCTCAAACGAATCGACCAGACCAGCGCAGACGACAGTCTCATCAGTGCACTCGACCTGACGGCAATCGATTTGCTTCCCAATACTTCGGGAGCACGAACTGCTGAAGAAGCTGTACTCGCGGCCCAACTTGCACGGGAGGCCCTGGAAACCAACTGGGTAAAGCTGGAAATTCATCCCGACCCTCGTTATTTACTGCCCGATCCTATTGAAACCCTGCGTGCAACTGAATCGCTGGCCAAACTGGGTTTCGTTGTCATGCCCTATATTCACGCAGATCCAGTACTTTGTAAAAGATTGGAAAATGCAGGTACAGCAGTTGTTATGCCTTTAGGTGCTCCTATTGGTAGTAATAAAGGGCTTCGCACACTGGACTTTCTCGAAATTATTATTGAGGAGAGTAATGTCCCTGTGGTTGTAGATGCCGGGATCGGAGCTCCATCCGATGCCGCCAAAGCCATGGAAATCGGAGCGGATGCAGTCTTGGTCAATACGGCAATTGCGGTCTCAAATAATCCGATACGTATGGCCGAAGCATTCAAAGAGGCTGTTATCGCTGGACGAAAGGCTTATGAAGCCGGTTTAGGAAAGATCGGATCACAAGCAATCGGTTCGAGTCCCTTAACTTCATTTTTATTTGATTGATGATTCACTTATGACAGATTTCAAAACGATACTCGATGAATACTCCTGGAATGACGTCCACACGCAGATTTATGACGCTACCAATCAGGATGTACAACATGCGTTAGAAAAAGACCATTTAACGCTCGCTGACTTTAGCGCGCTCATCTCACCGGCTGCAGCACCGTATCTGGAACAAATGGCACAAAAAACACAACAAATCACGCAACGTCGCTTCGGTAAAACCATACAACTCTATGCCCCTCTTTACCTGAGCAATGAGTGCCAAAACATCTGTACATATTGCGGTTTTAGCATGGACAATAAAATTAAACGCAAAACCCTCAGCAACACCGAACTATTACTGGAGGCAATGGCACTTAAATCCATGGGAATCAACCACATTTTACTAGTCAGCGGAGAAGCCAACAAAACGGTCGAGATCAATTATTTCCTAAACGCTATTCGCCTTTTAAAACCTCATTTTTCACAGATATCCATTGAGGTACAGCCACTGGAAGAATCCGAGTACCGACTACTACAGACCGCAGGGGTATATGCCATTTTGGTCTATCAGGAAACCTACCATCGAGAAGTTTACAAACAATATCATCCGAAAGGAAAGAAGTCCAATTTTGACTATCGTTTGGATACGCCTGACCGTATAGGCCGGGCCGGAATCCATAAAATCGGACTGGGGGTATTACTTGGGCTAGAGGACTGGCGGGTGGACAGCTTTTTCACCGCGGCACACATTGCCTATTTGCAAAAACAATATTGGCAGACACGTTATTCAATTTCATTTCCGCGCTTACGACCAGCCGCGGGTTCTGTTGAGCCAAATTTTCATTTGGCCGATCGTGATCTGCTGCAGTTGATCTGCGCATATCGCCTGTGGAATGAAAATTTGGAAATCTCCATTTCAACCAGAGAAAACCAAACCTTCAGGGATCATATCATACCCATTGGCGTAACCACGATGAGTGCAGCTTCAAAAACCAATCCTGGAGGCTATGTTGTCGATCCCCAAGCTTTGGAACAATTTGAAGTAAGTGATGAAAGAGATATGGAAACAATAAAAAATCAAATCCGAAAAATGGGCTATTCTCCAGTGATGAAAGACTGGGAAAGCAATTACGCGGGTATTGTACGTTAAATACATGAAAAAAGATAACATTTTTGATCGCTATAGCAGACAGATTTTTATCGAAGAGATTGGCGTTGCCGGACAACGGAAGATTATGGATGCCAAGGTATTGGTCGTCGGTGCAGGCGGACTCGGGAGTCCTGTCGTTCAATATTTAGCCGCGGCCGGTATAGGCAAACTTGGGCTGGTTGATTTTGACCGGGTTGAAATCCACAATCTTAATAGACAGATCATTCATTCCGAAAATAATATACACCAAGCAAAAACAGAAAGTGCCACAGCCTATGTACGACAGCACAATAGCACAATTGATTTTGAACCCTTTCAGGTAAAAATAGATGCTGACAACGCGCTAGCAATGCTCGCTCCCTATCATATCATTGTCGATTGCTGTGATAACTTTACAACGCGCTACCTGCTTAATCAGACCTGCCTACAACTCGATAAACCTTTGGTATACGGTAGCATCTATGGTTTCGAAGGCCAGCTGGCTGTCTTTAACTATCAGGGTAGTAAAAACCTATTAGATATCTTTCCAACTCCCCCCGATCCGGAGCAGGTTCCAAATTGCGATAAAAATGGGGTGCTAGGCCCCTTGCCCGGTATTATCGGCAGTATGATGGCCATGCAGGTACTTAAAATAGTAACCGGATTACCCGTAGATAGCAACCAGTTAACGGTTGTTGACACATTTCATTGGCGTTTTTCGAAACTCCTATTCTAAGGATTATTTCGGAAGACGTCCCACAAAATGAGATAGAACGCTTTAAAAGAGCTCAAAAATTTATTTTAAAACAACTAGTGACAAACAAAATTTCCTAATTTTAGTTTATATATTAGCAAGCTTAAATGTCAAATTTACGATCTGGAATGAAAAAAGTAATTTATCCATTACTCTCCCTCTCTTTATTACCCTTATTTTCTATCGCGCAAGAGACGAAACTCACCGCTGATGATCTCTTTGTAAAAGCACGAAAAGTAGCTTTTGATTCAAAAGATTATCCGCAAGCCATTCAATTATCTAAACAGGCCCTACTTCAAGCACCGGATTACACGGATATTAGCATTTTTCTCGGACGTCTTTATACCTGGTCGGATAAGATTGATTCGGCACGAACCATCTTTACAGAACTGGATAAAAAGAATACAAGTGATGAAGATTTCTTTTTGGCCTACGCCTCATTGGAATACTGGAATGATCAGGCCGATAAAGCGATTGCAATTACGGACAAAGGGCTTAGCATACATCCGCAGTCTCAGGATCTATTGCTGTTAAAAGGTAAAATAAGTTATGGCAATGATCATTATGAGGCTGCCGAAAAGGCAATTAATAATTTATTGGCAATAAATCCTAAAAATACGGAAGCAAGAGCTCTGGCAAAAAATATTGAGGAATATACAGCTAAAAATGCAATCGGTCTGACGTACAATTTTGTCTACTTTGACAAACAGTTTGATCATAATTGGCACATTGTTGGATTAAGTTATAAACGGGCAACACCAATAGGATCCGTTATTTTCAGAACGAACTATGCGAATAAATTTGCAGAAAATGGCGTCCAATTTGAGATGGAAGCTTACCCACGGCTTTCAAAGATATTTTACCTATATGTCGGTGCTGGATATTCCAATAATGTGGGAATTTTTGCGAAATATAGAACTGGTGTATCTCTCTATGCCAATCTTCCGAACAGTTTTGAGGGGGAAATCGGATATCGTCAGCTCTATTTTAGTGACAACATCTGGATGTACACAGCTTCAGTCGGAAAATATTATCAAAACTTTTGGTTCAATCTGAGGACTTACCTTACACCGGGCGAAAAGAATATTTCCCAATCCTATACCGGAACAGTCCGCTATTATACAAAAGGAGCAAACGATTACTTCGGATTTAGTGCCGGAACGGGTCTGAGCCCCGAGGAAAACCGAAATAATCTATTGGACAACGCTTCCTATAAATTAAAAACATTCAAAGTAGGTGCCGAGTATAATTTCTCAGTTAAGCAAAGTAACCTATTTTCAATTTCGGGCACCTATTATAACCAAGAATTCAGGCCAAAAGAGCGAGGGAATCAATTGGACATCATCCTTGGTTATATTCGAAAATTCTAGTTCTTCTTTGTTCGGTTAAAGTAATTTGTATAAACACTATCTGGAAGAAGTCGCTTTTGCGTATAAAAAAGTTTGTTCTTGCGCTTAAATAATTCAAAGCGCTTGGACAATTCTTCTTTCGCATTATCCGCGGCGGCATCTTCATTGAGCACACCATCCAGTTTATACAGTTGTCCATCGGAAAGATGATAACTGCCTTTCACAAAATCAATCAATTGATTTTTACTCTGCATCATGGCTATACCATCACCCTGTGCCGAAGCACCCTTATCGAGCCCCTCACCTATCCATGTAACTTGGTTAGGAGTTTTCAGCCCAAAATTCTCACGATAGTAGGCCAATATAGAAGGCGCGACATCAAAATGGCTAACAAAATTATGAAAAGTCTTTGGCCCTTTTAAAAGTGGTGAATAAATCAACAAGGGAACATGATAACGATCGATTTTGCTTTGCAATGGTATCTCAGGCATCGCGTGGTCTCCAGTTATGACAAAAATAGTATTTGCAAAATCTGGTCTCTTTTTATATTCTTTAAAGAACTGCTCCATCGCGTCATCCAAATTCAGTACCGAAACAAGTTGGGTACGGTTTTCCAAAGCCCACTTTTTTTGTTCCGGTGTAAGGTCCAATGTTGCTATACGTTGATCAAACAATTGCTCATAATGAGCCGCATTATTGATCAAAAACGGATTATGGGTTGATAGCGTTAAAAGCACATGGAAATAAGGGTGTTCCTGTACTTTCTGCACTTCAAGAAGTTTGCTAAAGACAGCTTGATCTTCATATCCCCAGCTCTCCCCACCCTTTTCGGGCAATTTTTTATAAGGAGGTCCGAATGCCGCTTGGTCCATGAGCATATCTATTTTATTATAATCCATGTACTTTTTCATGAAATCAAAATTAGAATGACCACCATAGAAAAATCCAGTATTGAATCCATTACTCTTCAGAATATTAAATAGATTGAAGTTATCTGGCAAGGTGTCTTGTTCCAGGAATCCATGTGTAGCAAAAGGCAATGAACCTGTTATGGTCGGTAAAACGGAAAATGTCCGACCCGAGGAACTCATATTATTATCCCAATACAAAGACTGTTGCTTCAATGTACCTATAAAAGGTGTAAAGTTGCCAATATAGCCATTTTCAGCACTATAGGCATGGCCTAAACCCTCGATAACAAGAATGACCAAATTGGGTACTTTCGCTGTTTTTTGCATGTATGTCCCCAGGAAATCTTTTGTATCCTCTTTTTTCAAAAAAGGAAATTTAGTATCCAACACTTTTGCATCATCATCGTCTTTATTGAACATAGCGAACATCCCCGGGTGATCATCCACGTAATTGGATAAATTAGAATCAAAAAAATAACGCCATTTACTCCGGCTTGCATTGGCTACGAATTCATCTTTTTCAGCGCTACCCCTAAAAAACGAAGCCGAGGAGATGAAAAACGATATGATCCCCAAAGATAACAGTGCAATACTAGCATAGGGCTTTTTGAATGTCTGTTTATTGGCAATCCAAAGGGGAACCCAAGAAATTACGATCAATAATAAAAGTAAAGCAATATTGGTAAAACTCAACATACCGCTAGCCTCCAAAATTTGCTTCATCTCTTCCGAACTATAATAGAACATATCAGCTCCAAGCAAATTTCTGGATTCGCCAAAATACAGAAACAAGATGAATTGCATAACGACAATAAACGAGAACGATATGACCATAAGAAGTCTCGCCCAAAAACTGCTTATGAACTGAAGCAATAAATAGCCGATTCCCAAACAGGCCAAGGCTTGAAAAATGAACAGGATGTTATCCAAAAATAGATCCTTCCCGGCATGTGACTCCGAAAGCTGAACAAATCGACGACCGTACCACCACCATTCTACACCAACGGACAACATATACAAGGCAAAGACGACCAACATAACAGGTCCTAAGCTCTGTAACGACAGATTTAATCGCTGACCGAGGTATTTCCAAACCGACTCATTCGCATCTTTTTGTTGGAAGCCTTGTCGTGTCATTTCTCCCCAGCCATGCTGCTTCCGAAAGTAATCAACAACGCCCTGTACTCCAGCTTTAACAACAATGGGGTGAAAGTATAACGGTTCTAGTATCGCCGTAGTTATTAGAGTGGAAAGATCTCGCTTCTTAGAATAAACCTGATGGCTAACAAGATCAACCAAGATTGCATAGATCGAATACAAAATTCCGGAAGCAATCACCAATGCAAATAGCGCAAAGAAAAATGGCCAGTTGATGATTCCCAGAATGAAAAAGATTATAAAAACAATATAGCCTGTAAATTCGACAATAGGGCCCAGGAATTCGAAGAAAAACCAATAAGGCATACTGACCATACCAAAACGGCCATATTTCGGATTGAACATGAGTTTCCGATGTTTCCATAAGGTCTCCATCGTGCCCCGCATCCAACGATTACGCTGTTTACGTAATACTTCTTTTGACTCGGGTACTTCGGTCCAGCACAATGGATCAGGAATGTTGACCACCTCGTAGGCTTGCTTTTGCTCCTCCATATAACGGCGCATACGAACAACAAGCTCCATATCTTCTCCTACCGTATTTCGGTCATAGCCCCCACAAGCCAATACGATCTCCCGGTCAAAAGCGCCAAATGCCCCGGAAATAAGAATTAAACCCGAAGCCCTTGACCAAGCCATTCGACCTAAAATAAAAGCACGGATGTACTCTAAGGCCTGCGTACGCCCCAACCATGATTTTGGAAGATTAACGTCCACGACAGAACCATTCACGACATTACAGTTATTGGCCAAACGTATAACTCCGCCGCAGGCTATAACGCGTTTGTCGGTCTGTTCCAAAAATGGCTTTGCTAATTTTAGAATAGCATCCTGTTCCAAAATACAATCTACATCAATACAGACGATATAATCTCCAGAAGAAATATTAACGCCGACGTTGAGCGCATCAGCCTTACCGCCATTTTCCTTGTCAACAACAATCAGCTTCTTAAATGCTGGATTTTTGCTCTTATAGATTCCCCTTATATCCTTGGTCTCAATATTTCCCTGAACAAAAAAAGACGTTGGTTCAAGTTCATAAGAGGCGATCAATTTCAAAATTGAATCGTCTTTACTACCATCATTGACGATGATAATTTCCAGATTATGATAATACAGCGACAATAAAGAACGTACATTTTCAACGATGGTCATCCCCTCGTTGTAGGCTGGAGCAATCAGACTGAATGTAGGCGCGTTGGGGTTGGTCGCAATAATACTATAATCCGTAAACGTATTATTGTGTTTGTAACGAAACACTGCTCCATAAGCGTATAGCCCTATCCAAGTATAGATAATGAATACTGCTGCCGAATAAAGCAAAAATAACCAAACTATAATTTCGTATACGATATGGGAAAACTCTAACATTTTTTCTCTTGCAATGCGTGTTTAATAATTTGTGTAAGTTCGTCGTATGTATCTTCACGTTGTGAAATTTCGCGAAGATACTGTTCTTCTCCCAGCACAACGAGTACTTCTGCGGCAGAAATTTTAATTGACACTTGGGTATGATTCCACAGTTGATCCTTCAGAAAATGCTTACTTTCTCTACTTTTGGCAATCTTCATAGCTTTAAGGATTTCAATCTGAACTTCGATTGGTTGCAGATTAAAATTTTGTATAAATTGCTGAATTGTCCCACTGTTCTCAATGGCCTGCAATGTTCGTATGGCTTGTATACGAACCTTCGTAGATGGATGATCCAATAGGTTAAAAACTTCCGTATAAAAAGTCATCAATCTAAATTTTCGGATCAAGCGCAACGTAAATATGACAACAGAATCATTTGAACTCTTAAGCCAGGTATCAACATGTAACTCCGAAAGCTCGGGTATTTCATGGATGGAAAACAATAAACGTAATTGTTGCCAGTCTGATAAGGGACGATCGAATTGATCTAAAAAACCAAGCCCCTCATACCCTTTAAAAGTTACGATTGCATATTGTGCTTCTTGATATACCGCAGTGCGGGAATCATTAAGCTTGGCTGTTATCTCTGGGATTGCTGGTTCGACATTCATTGCAGCAAGCTCCTGAACCCCACCGGCAACCAAATAAGCTTTTCTATGCCGAAGCTTCCGCCAGGCCTCATCCTCCAATTTAAAATCATGAAACAACCTATTGATCGATTGTTTAGCTCCACCAGAAAATTTTCTATCAGAGTCAACTAATACATCCAAAAAAAGAGCTCGAAAAGAAGGTTCTTTCAAGTATGTCGCAAACTCCAGATCTCGATCGCTATTCTCATCGCCACCAACAATAGTTTCCATAATCTTGTACTCGATGATCTGTCTCCAGGATTGCCTATTATGAAGGATTCTATAGCTATAAAAGCTGTATCCCAGTACCGTGATAATCAACAATAGTACTAAAATCAATACGATAACAATCGCCAGAATAAGCTCATGTAGCTCGATATGGTGATGCATAATTTTATTTATTTATTAGGCGTTTTATCCTAAGAATCAGTTCATTTGGACTAAATGGCTTAACCATAAAATCCGATGCACCTAAATCAAATGCATCAACCACGACCTCCTCTTGGCCCATACTTGATAATACAATAACTGGGATCTTCTTTCCAATACTTTTTATTGCCGAAAGAATTTCAATACCAGAAGCAAAGGGCATCATAATATCCGTTACAACTAAATCCAAATCCAGCTCATTAATTTTCTCGATGGCTTCACGGCCATTTCTGGTCAGCACCACTTCGTGTCCTTCTTTTACTAATTTGTGTTCAACAGTACGCAATATCAATTCATCATCTTCCGCTATTAAAATCAACATATCATTATTTATTTAAGATTTTTGTAATTAATTCCAGTCCTATATCCATTTCTTGTTCGATTGCCACAAAAGCGATCGCAAGGTCAGTTTCAATCGTTGGGCTGGTCTCAAGGTCTTTAGTCATTTGGGCCAACCTGATAAGTCCAGCAGTCGATGAAGTTCCCCGCAACTTATGAAGGAGTTCTTTGATGCGTACAATATCGTTTGTATCAATTGCCTCCTTTAACTGCTTTCTAGACCCCGTTATTTCCCGGACTACCAAATCCAGAAAAAAGGTTAAAAATGCGGGATCATCACCGGCTTGTTCTTCCAGGCGCTGCATATCCAAATGCTCATCCAAATCCTCCAGATCCGAAGCTTCTGCAGCACTAGGTTTTACCGATAACATCGCTTTTTCCAAGGCCTTGAATAAATCCTGTTGTCGAATAGGTTTAGCTAGAAAATCTGACATCCCCGCTTCGAGACAGCGTTCCTTTTCGCCTGAAATATTACCGGCAGTAACACCGATAATAGGTGTTTCAGCATAAGCTGCCATTTGCCGGATCTGTTTGGTTGCTTCAATCCCATCGACCTCGGGCATCTGAACATCCATCAAAATAAAATCAAATTGTTTTTCTTTGCAAGCATGAATGGCTTGTGCTCCGTCAGAAACTTCAGTTAAGAGCGCTCCTGGCATTATGCTTGCCATCATTCGTAAATTAAGTGCCATGTTAACGGCATTGTCGTCTGCCAAGAGCACTTGAACGTCCTGACCGTACAAATCCGATGATAACGATAAGTTTGCATTCGCCTTTAATTGCACTGCATCTTCCCTATTTTGTTGTATCGCCCTTCTTAAAGTCGAATACAGTTCCTCAGATTTAATCGGCTTAAGTAGACAGAATGACCGCTCCTCTTGTCTAAATGCTGAAATCACCTCATGCTCTTCTGATGAAGTGTGCAACACGATCAAAGGGATACCCTCTTCCTGTTTTCTAAAGAGTTCTTTGATTTTTTCTATCGTTTCGAGGCCCGATAAGATCGGCATATGATAGTCCATTAAAATAACATCGAATCGTTCCCCTTTCATCAGTAACTGTAAGGCTTCCATGCCGTTTTCTGCGAGGACAGATTCGACGTTTTTATAGGCCAACATATGTTGCAGGATAATCCGGTTATTCGCGTTGTCATCGACAACAAGGACACGATTTAAAGGCAAAGCTGTATCTTCATCCTCCATTTCTTCACATCGGACCTCGATATCAAAATAGAACGTCGATCCGACACCCAATTCGCTTGTCAGATTCAATTTACTTCCCATGTATTTCAAAAGGTTGTTGGAAATTGTCAAACCGAGTCCCGTGCCGCCGTATCGTTTACTTACGGAGCTATCTTCTTGCGTAAAAGCATCAAAGATGCGTTGTTGTTTCTCGGGTGGAATTCCTATACCGGTATCTCTGACCTCAAAGCGTAATGTTAATTTATTCTCATCATTGCGAAGTTTACTGATCTTAAATTCGATTTCGCCTTTTTCCGTAAACTTAACTGCGTTACCTAATAAATTCACCAACACTTGCTTAATACGTGCCTCGTCAATCCAAACAAAAGCCGGCAGTCCCTGCTCAATATTCAAAAGCAGTTCGACTTCTTTTCGTTGTGCTTGATAGAGAACAACATTAATAACCTGATTGGCTACATCATACACGTTATACTTATCGACAAATAATTCGAGTTTACCCGATTCTATTTTTGAAAAGTCTAAAATGTCATTAATAATATTGAGTAAGCTATTTCCCGATTCATTGATATAGCCGAGGTATTGTAGCTGTGTATCATTTAATGGTGTTTTTAACAACAAATCGGAGAATCCGATCACACCATTTAAGGGAGTACGAATTTCATGACTCATATTGGCGAGGAATTCGGACTTTGCTTTACTCGCCAGATCGGCCAGTTCCTTCGCTAACTTTAATTCATCATTTATTTTTACCGATTCGGTCGTATTTTGCGTAAAGATAATGATCCCACCTATACTTCCATCAGCAAGATGCCAAGGTCTTACTTCCCAATTGAAATGTTGCGCTTCAGCAAGTCCACCAGCCTGTATGACCTCATCCATATTCTTATAAGGTGTTCCCTCCAGCGCATCAAGGTAGATTTTTTTTCTATTTTCTGGGATATTTGGAAACAGTTTGAAAAAGTTACTATTTGGCGGCAAACTTACCCCTTCGTGAAAATCTTCCAACCATTGATTACTGACTGAAATATAGTTAAAGTCTCGGTCAAACATAGCAACCGAAGCAGGAACATAATCCACAAACGCACGTAACATAGATTCTTTGCGTTCCAGTTCCAAGAAGAGCGATTTACTTTGATCGATATCCTGAATAATTCCAAAAACGCGCTTACACACATCGTTTTCAAATTCGGGAATACCTTTTACCCGTACCCAAATTGATTCTCCATCTTGCTTTAATAGACGCAATTCGGTATCGTAAGGTGTTCTTGATGTAATGGCGTCTTCGAAAACCCTACGCAAAACAACCTGACTTTCCGGCTCATAAAATCCGATTGCATGTTCAAAATCAGGTGTAAAATCAGGAGCCACACCATGAATTAGCTTAGTGGAGTCGGACCAATAAACCTTGTTTTCAACTAAATTGACCTCCCATCCGCCAACCTGAGCGACAGCATTGGTCTGCTCCAGGATTTGTTTGGTATGCAAAAGATCATTTTCAAGCCGCAATCGATCCGTCATATTCAAGGCCGTACTGACAACATAAGACCGTCCATTTTCATCCGTTTCCAACATATTGTGGTATAGCCAAGAAATGTCTTCACCATCTTTTGTTTGGAGAACCATCATTCCAGAATCCTCTTTATTGGTGGCAATACGTTTGAGATATTCTTCAACCAGACCGACATGATGAGATGGAACCAATTTCTTGAGGTTAAGTCCTTTTACCTCTTCTTTGGCATACCGCAATATCTCTCTTCCTTTTTCATTGACAGATAGAATATTACCATCCAAATCATGCATGCTCATGAGGCCGATCGCATTTTCAAAAAAGCTACGAAATCTACGTTCGGAATTCTCCAACTTGAGTTTTTCTTCGCGCTCTTTTGTTACGTTTCTGCCAAAGGCCAGGATATCATGATTTATCGGATCATATTTGAAATGCCATTCAATTTCGACAACTTGGCCATTTTCTATTTTAGTCCTACTCGTAGATTGAATTCCGTACTTTGTTTCCTCAACTCGACCTAAGTCCGATACTAACTCCCTTTCAGTGTCTCCCAATAATGTAAAAATAGATTTGCCTAAACTATTCGATCTGGACAATCCCAAGACTTTACTAAATGCGGGGTTAATTTCTTTTACCTTGCGCGCCTCATCCAACACGCAAATAATATTATTTGTCAAGTGAAAAATTTCGGAGAAATAACCTGCCTGTACTTTTCGTTTTTTTCCCAATAATATTTTGGTCACTGCCTTGCCAAGCTCTTCCAACGAGTCTTTTTGTTTATCCGAAAGCTTTTTCGGATGGAAATCAATCACACAGATTGTTCCAAGAGCATCGCCATCATCATCCAAAAGAGGAACTCCGGCATAAAAACGGATATTTCCTTCGCGAATCAATGGATTGGAAGAGGAACGTGGATCTTCAAAAGTATCCTCTATAACGAGGACCTCTTTACTCATTATGGTGTATTGACAGACTGTGTTCTTCCTTTCAACAGTATCTAATTCCATACCCACACAACTCTGAATGCGTTGCGTTTCTTGCTCCATCATTGCAATTAAGGAAGCAGGACAGTCTGTAATCAAACAGGCCGCTTGCGCAAAAACGTCTAATTCAGGGTCTTTCCCGAGTCCCATTAACTCATAGGACTTTAATTTTTCTATCCTTCTTAACTCATTTTCAGGAAAAACATTATTTGCCATTCACTTCTAATATTTAGATCTGGTTTATTGTGACCGTGAAGTTAATAAAAACATTGTTTAACCCCTAAACAATAAGGAAATATTGGTCAGATAATGTTTTATAAAGAACAAACAACAGCTAAATTAGTTGATGAAATAAAAAGATTTACCATACGTCTTCTTCATAATTTAGTTATTTACTAATTGAATTTTATAAAGCTTGACCTTATTAAGAAAGACAAACTGTACGTTTAGGAAGTCTGTACAAACTGATCAAAAAAATAGCTTAAAAAAGAAAGAGCCCCGCTAGATGTGATAGCGGGGCTCTTCAATATGTTTAAATTAAAAAAGTTTTTCAATACTCTGTTCGGCATAGCCAGCACTTGCTGTCATTCCCTTCCCTCCAATGCCGGTTCTAACATGTATTCTTGGGCTAACGTCGATTTCAAGAATATGATCTTTGTGTTGCGAATAATAACCTGCCCAAGAAGATGAAATCCAGGTACGCTCCATTGGAATGATACGGTTGGCTTCCGCAATCATCAATTCATTGATATAGGAATTTACTGAGAAGCCCAGTTCATCCAATCTGTTTCCCGCTGCATATTCATGCGAATCACCGATAATAATACTACCATCCGTGGCCTGTTTAAATAGGATATGAATTCCATAATTGCGTAGCTCCTGATAGTAATCAGGCATTGGAATTGTCTGAAACGAAGGGCAATATTCTTCAAAACTCTCGTATCGACGAATGGTCAACCCAGTTAAGATATTCCCAGGAAGATGAATATGAGCCAAAGGCTTTGTACGCATCATTTGCAACTTGCTAATTTCAAGCCCGCTATTATCAAACAAGGAACGATATAAAATTTTAAACTCGTATCCATTGCAGATAAGCAATTTCTTCCCTTCAAAGTTTTCTAGCGTACTGCTCGTGACAAAAACAGCATCATTTTTATCCTCGCAGGCCACAATTGTCGTATCGTATTTCAACGTATAGTCCACAAACTTATTTTGCATATAAATATGCAGCTGTCTAATCATTGACTCGGGTTCTACACTGAGTTCCTGCGGAAAAAAGATAGCCTCTTTAACATAATCAGCATTCATTACGGGATATTTCAATAAAACCTGTTCCTTTGACCAAAGTTCATGATCATATCCTTTTCCCTTATAGTGCTTAGATAACTCGTGAAGCACCTGAACTTCATCACTATCCGAAGCAATATAGATGCTGCCGTTATTTCTAACGGATATATCCATCTCTTTCTGAATAGACTGATATATTTCAAGTCCTCGCACACCATAATCAAACCATTCACCGGCCATCCCCGATGGCACTACTTGTCCGAAATTACGAACAGTAGATCCCACGGGGAAATTATCTTTTTCGAGTTGGAGCACGCGTAATCCCATTTGTAACGCATGATAGGCATGAAAGGTCCCTAAAATCCCACCCCCAACAATAATTAAATCATATGTATTTGTTTTCATCTTTATAAATAGAATATCATAAAAAAGTATAGTTAACTAATTTGCACTTCTCCTTTTGTGGTATGCCAAGGGGCCAACAACTCATCATCACTTCCTTTCATCTGTTCTTTTTTTCGAATAAAATAGAGTAGAGAGAAGATACCCAAAATAGCTCCGATAATAGAGGCTAAAAAGACCAATTGAATAAAGTAATTTCCCCAAGTAACAGAATTTGGCATAAATTCTTTGTTTACCAATATCAGAAAACTACCCAAATAACCGATTGAGTCAGCCATATACATAACAAAACCAATATTACTTTTCATACGATATGTTGCGATCATTCGCTCAAAAAATATGGCATTGTAAGGAATGTATGCCATATACAAGCCCAAACCGACGAGCAACATCCAACTTAAACCGTCAATCCATTGTTTCGTAAACAAATAGGTAGAAATACCTGCAGTCAGAAAACCTATAATGATCATATAGTGGATCAACTTGAATGCTTTAAGATTATTTTTAACCATGATTAGACAACTTACCAGCAGCAGTACAATCAAGGAGATAGTCCCATCAACTTTTGCAAAAATGCCTGCCCCTTTCACATGTAACATTTGCCAGATTTCAACCTCAAAATTATCGCGTACATCACGTAAAATAGTAAGCATGGTGTAAACGATAATAGTCAAAACGATACCCGGCATAAAGGTTTTAAAAAAGTGTTTTCGCATTTTACTATCCATCGCAATGCGCTCCGTCCGTAACTTCTTGTCCTCTTCTGTTGGCCCTGGAGCATTTTCCAATATCCATACACACAAAACAAAGGGCAGAAAAAACAGCAAACCCGTCAAAAATGGCATCCAAAACTCGTTAACATGAAAAGAAGACATCAACCACCGCCCAACCGTTTTTATCAGTCCTGACGCGAAAATCAAGCTCACAGACATCACTGCCCCCATAATCTCTGTAAACCGCCTTCCTTCTAAATAGCTAAATACCAAGCCCCAAACCATTCCCAATGGAAAACCATTGATAAAAAGAAAGACAACATTCCAAGGTCTCGGACAAACTGCAAATGCCAAAAGCCCTATCCATGAAATACAAATCAAACCGATTAAATACCGCCCTCTATTACGTTGTTTACTTTCAGAGATAAATTTAATGCCATAAAACTTGGACAACAAATACCCCAGCATTTGAATGACCACCATACAGACTTTATAATCGACACCAAAAATAGTATCATTTGCAAAAGCAGATGCCGTAAATGACTTTCTAAATGAATACATACTCGTGTAACATAAAAATGCTGTAACAGCCAGAACAATAGCCACAGATTTCTCATCCAGTCTATTTATGCGTCTTTTTATTCGTTGGTTTAACTCCATCATTTAAACTTGTTAACAGACCTCATTGTCCGCAATCAAAAGTAAATTTTGGAAATTAACACAAGACTAAACTTTTGTTAAGTATTTATAAACAAATATAAGCATCCCTTTGCGATACGAAAAGTATAAAATAAAAAAAGCATCATTGAATGATTCAATGATGCTCTGACAATTAACATGTTATCCTCTATTTCTTATTTTCAAAAAAGTATACAATTAGCATGACGGCCTTTTCACTTCCAACATTACGCGGTGTATGTGACAATCGCCCATTAAAAAAGATCGAATCGCCCTCTTCTAAGCTAATTGTTTGATCATTGAAGATGTACTCAACCTGTCCGCTAATGATATATTTATATTCATAGGCTTCGGTCTCAACCATTGGTCGCTGTGCATCTGGAAGCAATTCCAAAAGAACAATATCCATTGTTGAACTATCCATCGCAGATGTAAAAATCCTTTTATAATGGAAACCTATCGCCGACTCTTTTTCAAACGGACTATAAGTATCTTTTTTCCGAACGACCACGGGGCCTGAATCCAATTCAGAATTAAAATCTTTAAAAAACTCATTAAGATCAATATTCAGTGCATTGATGATATTAATCAATACGAGTAAGGAGGGTATTGTTCTGTTATTTTCAATCTGCGAAATAAGTCCCTTGCTTACCCCCGCTCTATCAGCAACTTCCTGTATGGTAATTCCTTTTTCTTTTCGAATTTCCTTAATCTTATTGCTAATCTTGAATATCGTATTATCTTCCATAATTTGGCCAAAAGTAAACATTTTTCCTATGTCGTGTATATTAAGTTTTTATCACTTAATCATAGGTCACCTATAAAATTATGATATTTCACTGTTATCAGAAAACTGCGGTTCAATAATAGGCGATCTTTTTCATCTTCTATCCTTCTGAGACTTGTTGAACACTATTGGTAAACTTTAACCCAGTCAACACGCATCTCAACAGGCAGCTGGTCTTGATTGACCTCCCCTACCCAACTTCCGCCCAACTGTTGGTCAATCAATAGATAAAAGGGTTGATCATAAGGCCACTGAGCGGGGTCTACTCCATTAACCCGTGGATAAGTAAAGGTATCAACTCCATTCACCTGAAATACAATACGATCGGGATACCAGCTTATCCCATACGTATTGTACTCTTCCGATTTGATCGAAGCGGTACCAAAATGTTTGGGATTCTCCTTTTGCCCCAGATCTAAGGTATAGTATGAGTGTGTTGTCTGGTAAATGATATTGTCAAAATTAAGATGTTCCATAATATCAATTTCACCATTTCTCGGATACTTTCCATACTTGTCCAACTCTGCCAACATCCACATGGCGGGCCAGGCCCCTTTTGCACTTCCAAGTTTAGCTCGGATTTCTATACGTCCGTATTGAAAAGCAAACTTTCCCTTACTCCATATCCCGCCTGTCAAAAATGGCCTCGAATCTTTGTCTTGATTTGTATTTTTAATTCCTCTAAGAATTAACGCACCATTTTCCCATCCAAAACAGGCGTCATCTGTACTCATGTGTTTATTCCAGTCGGCTCCGCCTGCTGGAATCCGGGACCATTTACTACTGTCTAGCTTAGGGGAATTAAAGTTCTCTTCCCATACCAGTTTCCATTCCTTAACCTCGCGATCTTTCTTTTGCACATATACATAAGGATGATCTTTGGGACGATAATGAACACTACATGCAGAAAACAACAGATAAAAAAAACTTAGGCCTAGGACTCTTTTCATGATTAAAATTAGTGGTTTGCTCAGAAAAATGATTTAGGCCTAAATTTAGACATAATTTACCATACCTGACATCTCCACTAACAATTAAGAGGGACTAAAACGTAAAGGAAAGAAGAAATGCGATTTTTTGATATCCTTAAAACATAGGATGTGCGTTTGCTGCATTTTTAGGAACATCTTGCTGTGCATCCCAATGCTCCACAATTTTACCTTTTTCCAGCCTGAAGATATCAATAGTCGATTTGAGACTACCATCTGGATTCTTATTTTTTAGGTGAATGAAAACCAAATCTCCATCCGACGCAATGTGTTGTACATCAATCTTCGTTTTGGGCTGCCCTTCAAACCATTTCGCCGCAGCGAGCTTAAATGCCGCTGCTCCATCCGCAACAGAGGGATTATGTTGGATATACTGAGGGGAAATGTACTTATCAACTGCAGAAACATCCTTATCACCAAACATTTGCTGATAAAAATCTAAAACGATTCTTTTATTCTCTTTGTTTTCGTCAAGTTGTTTTTGCGCAGCCTCCTTTGATTCATTTGTCTGCGGCTGCTGACAACCCAGCGTTAGCAATAAAACAGAGAAAGTCATGACCTTAACTATTGTTCCATTTTTCATCTTTAAATCTATTTTTAATTGAAGTCATCGATTCACACCCCACATTAACACAATCCAATTTACCTAAATTATACAATATATAAGGCTTTTATCTGAGGTCATTTACACTATAAAATATTGGCATGATAATTGGATTTATCGCTATAGTATAATATTCAGAAATATACATTTCATAAATTTAGGTTAATAATTGGTTAGGTTAAACACCTGAAGTCCCCAACTTCAGGTGTTTTTTTATATATTTTCGAAAATCAATATTGTTGTAAAAACAAAAATGCCAATTATAGCTTTTATTAATCTAGTTCAATAAAATTCCTTATTGCTCGATGTAACTTTACATTAGTTAAGAAAATAAAAATATCAGATATGGAAAATAGAATATTAGGACTACATCACATTACCGCGATAGCCGATAATGCAAAGCGAAATCTTGATTTTTATACGAAAGTACTGGGCGTACGCCTTGTCAAAAAAACAGTTAATTTCGACGACCCTGGGACCTACCACTTCTATTTCGGTAATGAACAGGGCGAACCGGGAACGATCCTTACGTTTTTCCCTTGGGAAGGTATCGGAAAGGGTACACCGGGAGCGGGAATGGCAACTCATATTGGCTATGCGGTACCTCAAGGGAGTTTGGATTTTTGGAAAAATCGTTTAGGGGAACATCAGATTAGTTTACAGGAAAATGAAATTTTTGGAGAGAAGCTAATTTCATTTAATGATCCCGATGGATTGCAGCTTCAGTTTATTGAAACGAAAGATGATAGAAAGGCATGGACAGCGACTGACATCAATGCCGAACACGCACTAAAAGGCTTCCATAATATCACGCTTTCTTTAAAAGAAGCAGATCCGACACTAAAAGTATTGACCGATATTTTGGGTTATTCGCTCCAGCAGCAGAATGATAATCGTTATAGGTTAACAACTGATAGCATTGATACGGCTAATAGCGTTGACATAATAGCGGATAAAAATCTGCCATACGGCAAAAATGCAGCCGGCACAAACCATCATGTCGCATTTCGGGTAAAGGACGACAATGTTTTGATGGAGTATCGTGAAAAGGTGCTTTCAGCAGGGTTAGATATCACACCAAAAATAGATAGAGATTACTTTTTCTCACTCTATTTTCGTGAACCTGGTGGTGTCTTATTTGAACTCGCTACGGACAATCCCGGATTTACAGTAGACGAGCCGCTATCCAGCTTAGGATCGGCACTGAAATTACCAAAGCAATATGAAAGCTACCGTTCGCAGATTGAACAGACATTGCCAAAAATCGATTAATTAAATTATATAAACATCATTCTACAAACGAGGAAGTTATGGAAAGAACTGAAATTGTATTAGACAAAAATCAACGTGGAGAGCTTCAATTATTCTCCGATGAACGCAAAGCAGGTTTAATGAGTATCGCTATCATTGACGGTAATCTCGTTGTTTACCATACAGAGGTGGACGAAGCCTATGAGGGAAGAGGATTTGCAAAAATACTGCTCGAGAAATTGGTAGCTCATGCGCGCGAAAACAACATGAAAATTGTTCCATTATGTCCTTATGTAAATGCGCAGTTTCATCGTCATCCAGAACTATATCAAGACGTTTGGTTTAAAAAAACGGTATAAATTACCATACATGAAAGGATAAAATGAGTCATTCAATAAATATTAAAACAGCTGGGCAAAGTTTGGAACAGGCAAAAAAAGCCATTGTGATGATCCATGGTCGTGGGGGGAGTGCAGAAGACATCCTTGGCATGTCATCCTATCTTCATGTCGATAATTTTGCACTACTTGCACCGCAGGCAGAAAATCACACTTGGTATCCCTATTCTTTTATTGCTCCCGTACAAGAGAACGAACCTTGGTTGAGTTCCGCAATTGATCTGATCGATCATACGGTTAAACTAGCTTTAAAGAGTGGGATACTCGCCGAAAACATCTATTTTTTTGGATTTTCTCAGGGTGCCTGTTTAACACTAGAATACCTTGCACGGCATGCGCAGCGCTATGGTGGGGCTATAGCAATTATAGGTGGCGTAATCGGTGAAGAAATTAACAGGAATAATTACAAGGGTGACTTCGCGCAAACGCCTATTTTTATTGGCACTAGCAATCCTGATTTCCATGTTCCTCTTGAACGCGTTGAAGCTACAGTATCCATCTTAGCACAAATGAATGCCAATGTAAAGCTCATGGTATATCAAAACGCGGGGCACTCCATCAATCGCGAGGAGATCGATCTTGCAAATGAATTTGTTCTTTAAGAAATAAAGGCGTGAATCATTAGTAAGGAATGATCCATTGGTTGTTGATTAAAATGATTAATCAACAACCAATTTAACGCATTATACTTTTGGGTATTTATAACCGTTATGATAAACAGAAGCTAAGTATTTATTTGCTTTCTGATCGGTAAAATGCTGTTTATCTTTATCCCAGTAGAGTTTTTGTCCTGTCCTGAATGCAATATTTCCCAGCTGAGAAAAGATGGCAATATGCGCCCCCACTTCAATTGGTGCATGAAGTACCTGTGGATTACGTTGGCGAATGGCGGCTACAAAATTTTCCATATGTTTGTCCAACCCATTATCTAAAGAAGGTTGGATAGTGACCGCTTCCATCCTTCCTTTTTCTGGAATAACCTCCCAGCCCGATCTATTCAAGACCAGCGTACCATTGTTACCAATAAATGCGACACCGTGATTGCGGTTATAAGGCCCGAGATCAATTCCTTTGGCATGTTCCCATTGGATATTGAAGCCATCAAACTCATACACAGCAGTCATCGTATCAGGCGTTTGGCCTGCATCGTCCGGGAACGCAAACTTACCTCCAGAGGCCATAATAGATTTTGGATCGGAAACCTTCATCCCAAGTAAAGCATAATCCAACATATGCACGCCCCAATCTGTCATCAAACCTCCTGCATAGTCCCAAAACCATCGAAAATTAAAATGGAATCGATTCGAATTAAATGGTCTTTTTTGTGCCGGACCTAGCCATTCCGTATAATGTACACCTGCGGGAACCGGTTCATCGGGCACTATGGGAATAGCACTTTTCCACCCTTGATAAGACCAAGCTTTTACCAATCTTATTTTGCCCAATTTACCAGAATGAACAAAATCAATGGCGTCCTTGAAATGTTGCTGACTTCTTTGCCATTGCCCGACTTGTACAATAGCCTTATTCTTTTTTGCTGCCTGAACCATTAATTCACATTCAAGAATGGAGTTACCAATAGGCTTTTCGACATATACATGCTTTCCAGCATTTACGGCATCTACCATTTGCAGGCAATGCCAATGATCCGGTGTTGCAATAATGACCGCATCCACAATCGAGCTATTGAGCATCTTCTTATAATCTACAAACGTTTCGACATGTATATTTCTTTTTTGAAGTTCTTCTGCCCTCTTTTTAAGAATATTTTCATCCACATCACAAAGAGCAGTACACACCAAGCCATCATTCTTTAACAATGCATTCAAATCAGACCAGCCCATACCATTTACACCAATTAATCCAACCCGGATGGATTGATCTAAAAAATATGAACCTTTAGCATTAAAAAAAAATGATGATGCAGCTAAAACAGTAGACGTTTTGATAAAATCTTTTCTATTCATTGGATATTGGTTTAAGTTTTGTTTTTACTGGATATCATCTAAATTCTCAATACGAGCAGAATACATATGCTTAGATGAATGCCCTAAATAAGAATGCTTTCTTTATTATTAAAAACAAATTGCTTCGATGAAAATACAAAAATGAATCTAGGTGCTCGCAAAAAGCATTGTAAAATATATATAGACAAACCTAGCGTAACCCTATGAAAAAAACGAAAAAATGGTCGAGTTAGAATCACTCGACCATACATCTACCTATGAAAAACATGCCCTTGGGAGCGGCGGTTGAAGTTAATACTAATTTCACTAAGAACAAATATTTAGAACAAATATTTATCTAAACAATTAATAATAACATTAACAACAACATCATGAGTTGACCATGTTACATTGATTGGCGAGATTGTGTTTTATTATACATTTATGTTCGATAAATTCCTTCCTCTAACGCTGTTCCAATCAACATCTTGTTAAAAAAAAGGCCCAGTTACACAACACATTTTATATTTCATTAAAAAAAATAAAAGATTAATCATTTATTATGACTACCTTGCCGCACTTAATTAAAAATAATGAATACAGGTAAAATTAAATTTTTCAATGAAACTAAAGGTTTTGGTTTTATTACACCAGAGGATGGTAGTGCAGATGTTTTCGTACACGTTTCTGCGCTTAAAAATCAAGTATCTGAAGGCGACGTTGTTACTTATGATGTAGAAAGAACTCCAAAGGGGATCAGCGCTACAAATGTAAAATTGGCGTAATCCAAAAAATACACTTTCTTGTTAATGGGGTAATTCTTAATGACTTATCCCATTTCTTTTTCCTATTCTTCCTTTACAATTTTTCAGCAATCTTTTACTTTTCCGTTGAAGACTTTTAGTTTTCAAATAAAAAGCATAAAAAGGATTCTCAAAGGTTTTATTTAAGACAAATTCGAACATACTATTTATGGAATTTAAACAACTCAGTTTAATCGCTCCGCTTTTAAAAGCAATAACCGAAACAGGCTACACACACCCCACTGCAATTCAACAAAAAGCTATTCCAATTGTATTGCAAGGCAACGATCTTATTGGTTGTGCACAAACGGGAACCGGCAAAACAGCCGCTTTTGCACTTCCGCTTTTACAACGTCTTGAAGAAACTAAGACATTAGGTAAGCTCGTTCCGATTAGGGCTTTGATCCTTACGCCAACTCGTGAACTAGCCATTCAAATTGGAGACAATATAAACTTATACCGGAAATATCTAAAACTAAACTATTGCACTATTTTCGGTGGAGTAAGCCAAGAAAAGCAAGTTAAAGAAATCAAAAAGGGTGTTGATATTCTTGTTGCTACCCCAGGCCGGTTACTGGATTTGATGAATCAAAAAATAGTTTCTCTGGATAAAATCGAGATCTTGATATTGGACGAGGCGGACAATATGCTGGACATGGGCTTTATTCATGATATCAAAAAGATCCTGACCAAAGTTCCTTCAAAGAGACAGACATTGTTTTTCTCGGCGACAATGCCTCCTAATATCCGTAAATTCGCACATGGGATACTACATAAACCTGTCGAGGTTGACGTCACACCGGTAAGCTCAACGGCTGAGAAAGTAAATCAATCTGTATTTTTTGTAGAAAAGAAGGAGAAGATCAGATTATTGACAAGCATATTAAAAAAGCTGAAGCATGAGCGCACTATTGTCTTCTCCCGCACAAAACATGGTGCCGATAAGATCGTTAAGCTGCTTGCGAAAAATGGCTTGAGAGCAGCAGCCATTCACGGAAATAAATCTCAAAATGCAAGACAAAAAGCTTTAGGTGAATTTAAGGACAGTCATCTTAAAATTTTGATCGCTACCGATATTGCTGCAAGAGGAATTGATATCGAACAACTACCGCTTGTGATTAACTATGATCTTCCCAATGTACCGGAAACCTATGTTCATCGAATTGGAAGAACAGGAAGAGCTGGTCAGGAAGGAAAAGCCATTTCTTTTTGCGATGTAGAAGAAAGACCGTATTTAGCTGATATTGAAAAATTGATCGGACTAAAAATCAAGATAGAAAAGATCAATAAATAGATCTTTATAATACCTTAAGTAAAAGCCCCTAGATTATTGAATTTAGGGGCTTTTACTTTTTATTTATGGTTTGCGATCTGCCATCAACAGGGTCGATGGCGTGAAAGGAAGCCAATTTACTTTTTTATTGACAACTTTGTTCCAGCTGGGCAGGCTGATCAACATTAAGTCCTGGTCCTGCCAGGTCTCACTATTTAATTCTCTTTCAGTTATTGTGAGATGGTTGGGAACAAGCTGTTCCAATTGCCTCAATTTCTCCTTGAAGCTTTCATTGGTCTTCAGCACTTGGTTGAGATCCCAAACTATGATCTGAGCATCTGAATGCTGAATCAGACGTTTTATCATTTCACATAGAAATTCATCATTTTTTAAAACGACAGGAACAATCACTCGCTTCGCCTTCACAAACTCTTTATCAATCAAAATGCCTACCATCGCATTAACTTTGGCATTGATCTGTTGATTTCTATCAAATGTCATAAAAGGAGATTCGGCATTTGTAACCGTATGGAATAACTTTTCAGGATTCACAATACGCGTAGTAAAATCTAAAAAACGTCCCAGTAAGCTTCCTTCATAAATTGATTCACTGACACCCAACAATAATAAGTCCTGATTTCGCTCATTGGAGGTTTGTACAATCTCGCTGTCGATATCACTGGAGATTTTAAAGATTGTCTGAATAGGTTGCTCGAGCTGCTGCGCTACCTGCTTGATTTCACGGAAACTATCCAGCTCCTGGGTTTCCACTTCATAATGATGTAACTCGTTGGCAGGTTCAATATGTAAAGCCGTAATTTCAGCGTTCTTTTTTGATTTTAAGGTTAACGCATCAGCCAGATACAACAGTGAAATCCCGGTATTACTTTTCGCAAAAGACAATAGAATCTTAAATTTTGATTTATCCAGGAGATCTTCCTGTAATAAACTCTTCTTTGGTCGATAAAGGAAATTGATCAGATCCAAAGATGGCCCTGTCATAAAAGTGGTGACCAATGCCATAACAACCATCATCGAAAATAATTCAGCACTTAAAACGCCAAGATCGTATCCAATATTGAGGACGATAAGTTCCATTAACCCGCGCGTATTCATCAACGCGCCGATACTCAGACTATCTTTCCAGCTTTGACCGACAAAACGCGCCGCCAACGTGCTACCTGCAAATTTACCAATAACCGCGACCAAAATAATACCAATGGTAATCATCCATAACTGAGGATCATTAAGTAGACCGATCTGCGTACGCAGTCCAGTATAGACAAAAAATAAAGGCAACAACAACAAAGTAGAGACATCTTCGATTTTTTCAATGAATGCTGTTCTGAATCGACTTCCTTCGGGCATGATTGCTCCCGCCATAAATGCACCAAAAAGTGCATGAATACCGATTACTTCGGTTGCATAAGCAGATAACAGCAGGACAATAAAGAAAATAGCAACAACAGGCTTACTTAGGGCTTCTTTACTCCCTTTTACCTCTCCAACGCGCATCAAAAATGGACGAACGATCTTAATCATAATGAGCACATAAGCAACAGCCAGCCCGATTGTATACAATGCACTAGCAAAATCACCGGCTTTGACAATTGCAATTACGACTGCTAGAATACACCAAGCTGTAATATCGTCTGCAGCAGCGCAGGTAATCGCCATTGCACCTAGCTTACTTTTCTGCAATCCTCTTTCCTGTATAATTCTAGCAAGAACAGGAAACGCTGTTATGCTCATGGAAATACCAATAAACAAGCTATAAGATAGAAACTCTACATTTGTAGGTGGATGGAATAGGTATAAAAAATAAGCCAATGAAATTCCCAACGTAAATGGGATCACAATGCTCGCATGAGAAATGACAACAGCATCATGCGCTTTATTTCGCAGCACATTCAAATCCAGCTCCATTCCAATGATAAACATAAATAAGATTAACCCAATTTGACTCAAAAACTGCAAATTACTGAGCGATTCTACAGGAAAAAGTGTATGCGAAAATTCCGGAAAATAGAGCCCCAGCAATGATGGTCCCAATATGATACCTGCGAGCATCTCTCCAATTACGACGGGCTGCTTAATCTTTATGCAAATCCATCCCATGATACGTGCAGCGATAATGATTGTCACGATTTGCGCCAGTAATATCGCTAGCGGATGCTGCAGACTATGGAATAAAGTTGATGTAAAATCCTTCCAGGCGCCTTGACTTGTTTTCTCTCCACGTAGTAGTTCTGGAGCCTCCAGCTGTGCCCCCAAATGAATCATCCAATACATCACACCAAGTAATGTACCAACTAAAACTACATAGAAAATTGTATTCCTATATTTCCTCATCTTCAATAGCAATTAAAATAAATATAATGACAATAGCATACTAAGTCCCGACCAATATTCTTTAAACAAGGGGGGATAAAATACAGTCTCAACAAAAATATAATTCTGTAGCAGTTTTAATGCCTTTCAGCAGGTAGGTCTAAGAAAATATGTAATGAACCAAAAGAATTTTGTAATCAACTGAATTTCTCGAAAAACATTTTCTTGTACGATTCGCCCAAATTAAAAAGAAGGGGTAGATCTTGGTCGTCCGACAAATTGCTTGTAATTTCATCAGCGGAGAAAAATTTGACGATCTTGGTTGCAATGATCTCTTTTTTATTGATACGTATAAAATCCTGTTCAGGCAAGATCTCCATCAGCTTATCAAAGCTTATATTTTTCAATAAAATAAACGAACCATCCGCCAAATAAACTGTTTTATCCCGGCTGTCTACTTCAGCTATTTGAACATAGTTAATCTGTTCGAAATACAATACTGTTTTTCCTTTATTCGTATTAAATTGCGCAAAAGAGACAGTTTCAGATCGCTTGCTAATTAGTTGCTCAACCTTCATAATGGCTTGTTGAAGACGTTGCAGGGACAATGGTTTACGCATATAATCTACTGCATTGATGTCAAAAGCATCGCTCGCATATTGTTTATATGCAGTAGAAAATACAATCGGAAAGTCTTTTAGCTCTTTGGCTAGGTCAAATCCGTTAAATTCCGGCATTTCAATATCCAGAATGCAAAAATCAAAACTTAACTTGCGGTATTCCTTCAATAATGAAGCTGGATCATTAAAAGCTTTAACCACCTCTAAACCAGAAATCTGTTCACAGAGCATTTTCAAAAATCTCAAGCTTGGTATTTCATCATCCAAAAGAATACATTTCAAATTTCTTTCAATCGGCATACAATCTAATTTGAAGGTTGGCAGTATAGACATCATTTTCTACAAATCGCCGCAGTTGATGTCTACCTGGATAATACAACATGAGACGCTCTTCCAAAGTTTTGCTGCCTATTCCACTTTTAGACTTTTGTAATGGTGAACGTTTTGATATTCGATTGCTTACAACTAATTCGAATAAACCATTCTTAAAGGTCAGCATAATAGCGATAAAAGAATCCGGACCGTGGAAATCCGCATGCTTAAACGCATTTTCAATTAAATCAACCGACATAAGCGGGACTAATGACGGTGTGTTCAACATGGAGTCATTTAGTTCATCAATATCAAATTTAACGCGGATATCAAATAAGGGGCTCAATTTTACCTTGTTTATCTCAATGAGATTTCGGGCAAATTCAATTTCGGCCTTCGGTGAAACGAGTTCATCTTCACTTTCGTATAAAACGTAGTCCAATACCATGGCTAATTTGTCCATCGTATAATAGGTTTGATAAGCATGGGAAAGTATTCCGTTCAACGAATTTTTAAGCAAATGCGGATTTAATTGAGCCCGATGGAAATGTTCTATCTTTTGATTATCCATACGATTAAAAAGCTCTTTTTGTTGTCTATTTTCTACCTCAAGTTTCCGGTATTTTTGTCTTAAAAAGAGGTACAAACCCAATATTACAGCAACAATAGTCAGCAATAACAGAATGATTATATTCGAGATCTCAGTCGTCATGTTCATCCAAACTTAGTTAAAATTTCATTATGAACGAAAAACCAGCTTGAGAAAACCCAGATGACCAAACCCTCTATTCATTTACGATAAAATGAAATTTGAGCGCTTTTAGATCAAATACACCACTGTGAAATTCTCATGTATTTATTACAAAATTTAATAGTTTCATTACAATTTAGTCACTTTGAAACATTAATTTCAGATTATTATCCTTATATTGAGACTATTGTAATTAGCCGATCAAATGATTGTCTACGCTATTTTGGTTAAACCCGCCTGATTTTTAATCAGGCCTAATATGAAACACTATGGAAAAGCTCATTTTCGAAACTAATGCACAACATCCCAGTCTTGTAGACAAAATCAAACAAGCTGTTGAAAAACTGAATGGCATCCACGAATGGAAGATCGACTTGGATTCTATTTATAATCTGTTAACCATAGAAGGTATTCGACTCAACCCAACGGAAATCGAATCAGAGCTAGCGCTCCATGGAGTCGAGGCAAGCCGTCTGTATGAAGAGTAGAGGTACGACCTTGTATAACAAATAAAATAAGTTTCCTGGAAGCTATGTGGTTAAAAACAACCGAATTCAATAAGCGTGAGCTTCTTCCAGATAAAATTAAAGCAATCTTATCTGGAAGAAGCATCAAATCTTTTTAATAATCATTGCCGAGGCACCACCGCCACCATTACATATCGCTGCCAGCCCTACTGATCCTCCCTCCTGTCTTAAGATGCTGCTTAGTGTTACAACAATTCTAGCTCCCGAACATCCTAATGGATGCCCCAAAGATACCGCTCCTCCATAAACATTCACTTTGTTCACGGGTAAGCCTAAAATCTGTGCATTTGCCAAAGCGACAACAGAAAAGGCTTCATTAAATTCAAAATAATCAATGTCCGCAATTGTCAGACCCGCTTTTTTTAATACTTTATTTGTGGCAATACTTGGCGTTGTCGTAAACCATTCTGGAGCTTGCTCAGCATCAGCATAAGCAATAATCTCTGCTAAGGGCACAAGTCCAAGTTCTTCCAATTTCTCGCCAGACACGAGCAATACCGCAGCAGCCCCATCACTTATTGTAGATGCGTTTGCGGCAGTTACAGTCCCCTCTTTTTTAAAGGCAGGCTTAAGCTCAGGTATCTTATCAAAATTGACCTGCGAAAACTCTTCATCCCGCGAAACGACGACGTCTCCTTTACGACTTTGTATCGTTATAGGTTGAACCTCGTTTAAAAACTTATTTTTTTGCCAAGCGTCTAGGCTTCTTTTATAGGAACTTATCGCATAAACATCCTGTTCTTCACGGCCAATATGATATTTCTCGGCACACAACTCTGCAAAGATTCCCATTGCATCATTCGAATAAGCGTCGCTCAAACCATCACGTTGTAAACCATCAACCAGACTCTGGGCTCCAAATTTGGCTCCCCAACGCATACTATTCGTATAATATGGCACCCTACTCATGCTCTCCATCCCACCAGCAATCACTATATCAGCATCTCCCAATAAAATACTTTGCGCAGCAACAGCTATTGCTTTCATTCCACTAGCACATACTTTATTAAGGGTAGTTGCAGCGGTATGATCCGACAAACCTGCTAACCGCGCTACCTGTCGGGCAGGCGCTTGTCCCAAATCAGCTTGCAAAACAGCACCAATAATAATCTCATCCACTATATCGCGGGAAATACCCGCCTCATCAACTACAGCCCCAACAACCTGGGCCGCGAGACTTGGCGCCGAAATAGATGACAAGGCACCACCAAAACTTCCAATTGGTGTGCGTTTCGCTGCAACGATAAATACACTCTTTGACATGATATAAAAAGTTTATAATTGTTCTGCTAAAATTTTGAAGGCCTATCGCTAGCATATCCCCAACAACCCTTCCTAATCTTAAAGATAAAAAATATAACAGATAACCCACAACAAGTCGGTTTTATTTTTTTCATCAAAACAGAATAAATAGAAAAAAAATAACGCAAAAACTTCCCTACTTAACCAATTGAACGAAAAATAAAGAATAAAAATTTGCAAAAAGCCAAGGCTTTTCGCTAAATTCGTTTAGATAACATCCTACTAGACGGCCATTCAAAAGGCCACCTTACAATAAGATAACCAAAAGCAAGATAAACGATTATGCAGACAATCAAGTTTACAGCTGAACATCAGATTTTTCGCGATACACTTCGCGCATTTATTCGAAAAGAAATTACACCTTACGTCGATGATTGGGAAAAACGGGGCGAGATCGACCGAAATGTGTGGAAGAAAATGGGTGATATGGGATTGATGGGACTCAATTATCCAGAAGTGTATGGTGGACTAGAACTTGATTTTTATTATTCCTTGATACTCTGCGAAGAATTATCGTATTGTTTTTCTGGAGGATTTACCATTTCCGCGCTTGTCATTCAGTTTATGTCGGCTCCATACCTACTGAAATATGGATCAGAAAATCTGAAAGTACGCTACCTTAAACCGGTTATTGCTGGTGATATGGTCAGTGCTGTTGCTATTACTGAACCCGGGGCTGGTTCTGACGTAAAACAGATCAAAACAACAGCTGTTCGGGATGGCGATTTTTATATTGTCAATGGATCTAAAACATTTATTACCAATGGTTATTATGGTGATTTCTTCATTACAGCAGTCAAAACTGCTTCTGACCAGGGAACAAAGGGTATAAGCTTATTACTTATTGACAGAAATGCAACCGGAGTCTCGTCAAGCAAAATCAATAAATTAGGCTGGCACGCCTCTGACACTGCCGAGCTAGGGTTTAATAACGTACGAGTCCCTATTTCTCATCTTGTTGGCATTGAGGGAGAAGGATTTCGCTATTTAATGGATGGACTTCAATTGGAAAGGCTTACCGCAGCTATTCATAGTCTCGCTACCGCAGAATCCGCATTTCAGTATACGCTTGATTATATCGCACAACGTGAAGCCTTTGGAAAAAAAATCCAGGAATTTCAAACAATACGGCACCGAATCGCACAAATGGCAGCAGATATTGCTACCACGAAAGCCTTTGTCTACCATTGCTGTGATCTCCAAGACCAAAACGAATATGCAGTCCAAGAATGTTCCATTGCGAAGCTACAAGCAAGTGAGCTCGCCGTCAATGTCGTGAACCAATGTCTCCAATTATTTGGTGGTTATGGGTTTACAGAAGATTATAAAATCGCACGTTTATATCGCGATGTCCGTGTCGGCACCATTATCGGGGGAACATCAGAAATCATGCTTGAAATTATCGCGAAAATGACAATAGATCATGTGACTTATCAATCAGGAAAGTCCAAACAATAGAAAGCTTTTTAAAAATCATGACCAAGTACAATGGATGAAAATAAATCTTATATGACCCACACGCTCTTTCGTGTAGAACAGGATAATCATCACATCATTACAATCCATCCTATATCGACAGCGGCTCCCGAGCAGTTGGATATTATAGACTATCTCACGCAATTTGTTGATTTGGTTACGTTCATTCTCGAACGGGAAGATACCATAGGTGTCATATACAGCTGCCCGATTCAGGACAAAAAAATCGAATATACGCAATTATTTGAGCAGTTTTCTTCAAGCCGCTCAAGCCCTTCGGACTTATACAAGCTTACATCAAAAGTATTGCATTGGGAAACGTTTAAAAAACCCATTGTATCTCTTATTTCACACAATTGTACAGCTATTGCCCTAGCGACTATGCTATGGTCTAATTGTCGTATCGCCTCCGAAAAACTTCAGTTTGGCTTTCCGGAGAGTAAGTATGGTTTGTTTACAGCTTTTGGCACAACGATCTATTTACCAGCATTGATAGGTACTGAAAATGCCCTAAATCTGCTGACACAAAGCAAACTTCTGAGCAGTGAAGAAGCACATAAACTTGGGTTGATCAATGAATTGACGCAGAAGCCCAGCGACAGCCTATCATTAGCAATAAACTGGATACTTAATCTACCCAGCACCAATGCTGACCATCAAACAGAACAAATTGACGAACTGACGCCTGAAGCAATTCTTACTATCCAAAAAAAAACACGCGGTTTATACCCCGGCACAAACGCAGTTATTGAATTATTAAGAAAAAACCCGTCATCTACAGCGATTGAAGCTAGTGAGAGAGAAGCAAATTTATACCTAGAAGTGTTAAATAGCCCCGAACCACTCAGCATGGTCCGTACACTTCATTATGCTGTCCAATTGGCAAAGTCACCCAACAGTATAAAACATCTTGGGGACTATAGCCTAAAAAAAATAGGTATACTGGGCGCTGGAATGATGGGCTCGGGGATTGCTTATGAGGCCGCCCGAGCAGGAATAGAAGTTGCTTTAAAAGACGTTACACTTCCCCAAGCCGAACGAGGTAAAACCTATTCTAGCCAGGTTTGTGAAAAATCACTGGCTTTAGGGGCCATGAGCCCATCACAACGAGAGCAATTGCTTGCGCGCATAAAACCAACTGACCAAGTCGATGACCTTAATGGGTCTGACTGCATTATAGAAGCTGTATTTGAAGATTTCCGCCTAAAGGCTGAGGTGACAAAAGAAAGCCTACCCTATTTAAACGAAAATGGCTTTTTCGCTACAAATACCACTTCATTGCCTATTACTGAACTTGCTAAAGCAACCAATGATCCTGAAAATTTTATAGGGATGCATTTCTTTTCCCCTGTTGACCGCATGCCACTTGTCGAAATCATCTGCGGTAAACAAACCGAGCAAAAAACCTTAGAGAAAGCACTTACCACAGCTTTACGCCTCAATAAAATTCCGATAGTCGTGCAGGATGGCCCGGGCTTTTTCACCTCGCGTATTTTCTTCAATTATTTACTCGAAGGTATTACAATGGTACTGGAAGGCATCTCACCGACACTGGTCGAAGAGGAAGCGATGGCTGCAGGTTTTGCCGTGGGCCCATTGGCAGTATTGGATGAGATATCATTGGAATTGATGCTACACGTTTATGATCAATTACCCGGTCTGCATCCCAGCCAAAAACGTGCATATACCTACCTCAAAGAAATGGTCAATCAGGAACGAAAAGGAAAAAAATCGGGCGCTGGATTTTACGATTATGACCATGAAACCAAAAAGAAAACCATTTGGAAAAACCCTGTAATTGCATCTACAAAAGAAAATGTAACACCTTCAATTATCCGGAAACGTTTGTTGCATGTCATGGCATTGGATAGTTATCGATGTCTCGCAGAAGGCGTACTCAACCAACCCATCGATGGCGACATTGGTTCTATTTTAGGTGTAGGGTATGCATCCTATACAGGTGGCGTATTTGGACATATCGACCGCACAACGCTTCCTATTTTCATTGCTGAATGCGAAAACTTTCTGCCCAAAGGCGAGCAATGGGATATACCAGAATCTTTAAGAGAGCTGGCAAAAAAGAATTTCAGATTTTATAGTGGTTTTGACTCAAATTGGCGATAGATTAGCCAATCTATGTTCTTTCTTCTAAAGAAGCGTACATAAGCTGTTTAAGTGCACTAAAGTATCAGGTAATCATAAAAACAAAAGGTTGCAACCTTAAAAAGAATATTCGGTGTAGTTAACGCTATAATAGAAACGAAAGCAGGGGTGACAAAACAAATAGTTCGATCACCCCGTGCTCTATATATCATTAGCGCACAAACAAATCCATCAGTTGCGAGACATCCTGTTCGAGAAAAGTATCGTAATCCAAGGTAGCTGTAAGTATTTCCTTTTGCTGTTTTTCAGAAAATACCCGAGCAAGATTTGTTTTGTATTTTTCGATTAATTTAGGGATTCCCTCTGCCCTCCTTCTTGGATGACCTATCGGGTATTCAACGACCAATTCAGGCAATATTGTACCGTCAATCAGTTCAATTGTTAAAGCATTTGATATCGCACGTTTCTGTGGGTCGTGATAGTCAGCAGTGAATTGAGCATCTTCCACGCAGGAGATCTTATCGCGAAGCGCATCAATTCTTGGATCCGAAGCGATATGGTTTTCATAGTCATCAGCCGTCAAACGGCCGAAGATCAACGGAACAGCCACCATGTATTGGATACAATGATCACGGTCTGCAGGGTTATGTAAAGGCCCCTTTTTATCAATGATACGGATAGCCGCTTCATGTGTACGAATGGTTACACGGGCGATATCTGAGCTGCTTTTTCCAAATTCTTTCAGTTGTTGATGAAGTTGCATAGCAGCTTCTGCTGCTGTCTGTGCATGGAACTCAGCTGGAAAAGAAATCTTAAAAAGAATATTTTCCATCACATATGATCCATATCCCCGCTGAAACTTAAATGGATTTCCGTTAAAAGACACATCATAAAATCCCCATATTGGTGCTGTCAAAACAGAAGGATAGCCCATTTCTCCAGTTTTTGCTATCAGGGCCAATCGGACAGCACGTGAAGTTGCATCTCCGGCTGCCCAAGATTTTCGGCTACCTGTATTTGGCGCATGCCGATAAGTGCGTAGGGCTTGTCCATCCACAAAAGCCAAAGAAACCGCGTTGAGCAGCTCTTCTCTTGTGAGGCCAATGAGCCTCCCTACGACCGCTGTTGAAGCTACCTTCACCAAAATAACATGGTCTAGCCCCACTTTATTAAACGAGTTTTCAAGTGCTAAGACACCTTGTATCTCATGGGCCATAATCATTGCCTCAAGCACCGTCCTAGCTTTCAGCGGTTTTTGCCCGTTTGCAATATTTGTTCGGCTCAACCAATCTGCCACAGCTAAGATTCCCCCTAGATTATCGGATGGATGCCCCCATTCTGCTGCCAGCCAGGTATCATTAAAATCCAACCATCGAACAATCGTGCCGATATTGAATGCTGCCTGAACGGGATCCAATTGAAAATTTGTACCCGGTACCCGAGCACCGTTCGGCACGATGGTCCCTGCCACAACTGGCCCCAACAATTTGGTGCAGGCAGGATAGGTTAATGCTTCCAAGCCGCAGCCAATGGTATCGAGAAAACAGTAAAAGGCCGTATTCCAAGCGACTTTTTCCTCAATTTTATAATTTAGGACATAGTCCACAATGTCCACTAAACCCTGATCCGGTTGTGGTCTTTCATTTGATATTGCTGAACTCATTCGTGTATTTTCGTATAAGACTCTCGTTCTATTTATTAATATAATTCGTTTTTTTCTGAGCTAAGCTCTTCCTCAAAGCCCAACGTTTAAAAAGTACTTTTTAATGCCTTTTCCCGATCCAAATTTACCGTTCGGAAAGAGGTACAAAAGGTCTGTCCTCAGGACCAACATAATTTGCACTTGGTCGGATAATTTTTCCATCCTGACGCTGCTCGAAAACATGCGCTGACCAGCCGGTAATACGTGAGAGGACAAATAACGGCGTAAACATCTCCGTTGGAATGCCCATAATATGATAGGACACCGCAGAATACCAGTCCAGGTTCGGAAACATTTTCTTTTCTTCCCACATGACTTTTTCCAACCGTTCAGCGATCAGGTAGAGCGTCATGTCGCCCGCTTCTTCCGACAGCTCTTTGGCCACTTGTTTTATCACTTGATTTCTTGGATCCGAGATTGTATATACAGGATGGCCAAAACCAATAATGACTTCTTTGTTTGCCAATCGCTTCCGGATATCCGCTTCTGCCTCATCAGCATTTGCATAACGACTCTGAATTTCGAAAGCGACCTCATTGGCTCCGCCATGTTTAGGTCCACGTAGCGCACCTATCGCACCAGCGATGCAGGAATACATATCTGATCCTGTACCGGCGATTACCCGAGCGGTGAATGTAGATGCATTAAACTCATGTTCGGCATATAAATTGAGTGAAATCTGCATCGCTCTTACCCAAGAAGACGATGGCGATTTTCCGTGTAGCAAATGCAAAAAATGCCCGCCCAACGTTGCATCTGATGTCTCTACCTGCACCTCACGTCCATGCTGACTAAAATGATACCAGTACAACAGTGCTGAGGCCATCGAAGCCATCAGGCGAGTTGCAATGTCACGGGCACCAGTAATGGGATGACTGTCTTTCTCGGGCGAAACGCTGCCGAAAAATGAAACATAAGTCCGTAAAACATCCATGGCATGTGCCGTCGATGGCAATTGCTTGAGGACCTGTTGAACAGTAATAGGTAGACCACGTTGACTGATCAACTGACTTTGATAAGTGACGAGCTGTGCCTGTGTTGGTAGACTTCCATAAATAAGTAAATAAGCGACCTCTTCAAAACTTGCCTGATGCGCCAGATCTAAAATATCATAGCCCCTATAATGCAGATCATTACCACTTTTTCCGACAGTGCTCAAAGCCGTATTGCCAGCTGCTACACCAGAGAGTGCTACACTTTTTTTGGGCTTAAAACCTGTGCTGTTTGTCTCTTCCATCTGAATATAATTATTTGTTAAACAATTGATCCAATCGATTTTCATAGGCATAATAATCGATACTTCTGTATAACTCTTCTCTCGTCTGCATGTCGTCAATCACATTAAGCTGCCCACCGTCTTCCCGAATGTGACGATAAATAGTTGTAGCCGCCTTATTAGCGGCGCGGAAAGCAGATAGTGGATAAAGGACAATAGAAACATCCGCTTGACGTAGTTCATTCAGGCTAAACAACGGTGTTTGTCCAAATTCGGTGATATTCGCCAAAATAGGAAGGCCAGTTGCCGCACTAAATTGAACGTATTCCTCCAAATGATGTACCGCTTCAGCAAAAATAAAGTCCGCTCCAGCTTCTTTATAAGCCACCGCTCTTTCCAAAGCAAGTTCAAGGCCTTCAGAACCAAGTGCATCTGTACGTGCACCAATGGCAAAATGCTCATCCGTTCGTGCATCCACCGCCGCTTTCAGGCGGTCAACCATTTCAGCCCGAGAGACGAGCTCTTTCCCAGGCCGGTGACCACAACGTTTAGCCCCCACCTGATCCTCCATGTGAACTGCGGCCGCGCCCACTTTAATTAAAGACTTTATTGTACGTGCAACATTGAATGCCGAAGGCCCGAAGCCAGTATCAATATCCACCAGCAAAGGAAGTTTACACACATTTGTAATGCGATCCACATCAATCAAAACATCCTGAAGTGTTGTTATCCCAAGATCTGGAATTCCCAGTGAACCGGCTGCGACACCTCCTCCTGAAAGATAAATAGCTTTAAAACCAGCCTGTTCAGCCAAAAGGGCATGATTAGCATTAATCGCTCCAACAATTTGTAATGGTTTTTCATTCTTGATCGCTTCCTTAAAAAGGAAGCCCGGGGATTTTATCATAATATCGAATTTGAAATTCCAAACCGTATAGCCTTCTCTAGATGCAGGCTACAGCGATTACTTAAGTTTACTTAGTCTGAAGAACTCCTTTTTAGAGCCTTCCTCTTAAAGATAGGAATTACCAACGCAATAAAGCAAATTATTTTCTACATTATAGGTAAATCACAGAAGAAAATACGGCTAAAAAAAACAAAACCAGCATATCCCCAAATTCAAGGGGCCTTGAACTTATAGTTCAAAGCCCCTATCAAAACCCAATTGACTTCATGGATTGCCAATTGGGATCCAATGCTCAAGAAATATTATTTTTCGACAAAATTACGTCCAACAAAGACCCGTTTCGCCTGTCCCCGTGTCACCTCGATTTGGTTTTTCCATTTTTGCTCTTTGGCCGTATTTAACTCAACGCTTTCCAAATCCCGCAGACGTGCAGCCAAGCGCTGCATTGCGATCTCTTTATTCTGCAATTGCGATCTCGTGTCCATCACCTGAACACTTATCCCTGTCGGAGCATGCGTCGCTCTAACGCCAGAACTTACTTTATTAACATGCTGTCCACCTGCACCGCTACTTCGCATCGTTTGGAAATATACATGCTTTAAATCCAACACCTTTTCCTTTTCACCCGGATGATACGTTTTAATTTCGACAAACCAATTCTTCCGTTTTTGTAAAGGACGAAAAGGGCTTTTACACACCCAACAGACTGTACCAATCCAATGATCAATCAATTGATCCATATCTTTTCCTCTCAATCTGACGATTAACGAACAAGGAAGTCCATCAACTTCTTCTGTTTCTATTTCCGTGACTTCAACTCCAACTTTACTACCTTCAAAAGAGATTCTGTCGACTACCAACCTAACGGCCATATTACATTCCTTAGGACCTCGTCCCGAAGAAATTTGTAAATACCTTTCTTTCATAACCTTATTTGTCCATACGTACAATCTTCGGACTAAACATTCCGAGAACAGTTACCAACTCCTGCTGTAATTGCATCACCCGATGAATATCTTTATACGCACGTGGTGATTCATCCAACGCACCGCCAATCAATTCTACACCATGTGCTTCCAGATCTTTCAGCATAGCGCTTTTTGTCAAATTATTTTTGCAGGCGGATCTCGACATGACACGCCCCGCTCCATGGGATGCAGACTGTAAACTTAAGGGGTTTCCCGTTCCCTCAACAATGAACCCTGGTGCTGTCATCGAGCCGGGAATCACCCCCAGCACGCCCTTGCCTGCAGGCGTTGCTCCCTTCCGATGAACAATGCATTCCTCCCCATTCACTAATTCCTTCCATGCGAAATTATGATGATTTTCGATCGTTACCACGGGATTACCGCCAAGTGCTTTAGCCAAACGTCGGTGGATGTCTGCATGACAGGCTTGGGCATACTCCCCAGCCAAATTCATTGCCATCCAGTATTCTTGTCCTTCTTGGCTTGCTAAATCCAACCAGGCCAAATGTTGGACATGACGTGGTAATGGACATTGTTGCGCCGCAAGGCTTGTGTAATGCTTAGCGATATTCGCCCCCAAACCTCGAGAGCCACTATGGGATAAAATCCCCAAGTACTGTCCTGGATTTATCCCCCATTCCTCCCGCACGGTTTGAAGCTCAACAATGCCCAATTCGACAAAGTGATTTCCACTACCAGAAGTCCCAAATTGTCTGTAAGCTTTACCCAACAGGGATTTTAATAGTGGGATTTCCTGAAATTCAGTTCTACTGAAAACAACATGGTCATGCTTATCACGATGAGTGTCATTTAAACCAAATTTGGTGTTTTCCTTCAATATATTTTTCAGTTGGAACTCCCTCCCTTTGAAATAACTGCCTGGTAAGTCGAATATCGACAGGCTCATCCGACAACCAATATCTACGCCTACACCATAGGGTATAACAGCATTTTCTGTGGCCAGTACCCCACCGATGGGAAGGCCATAACCTGTATGTGCATCCGGCATCAGTGCACCTTGTCTTGAAATAGGCAATCTCAGTGCATCATACAATTGTCTTTTTGCCTGCTCATCAATTTCATTTTCACCAAATATGCTAAATGGAGCACAATGTGAATGAAGCTCCTGCATGCGTACTTCAACAGGTTTAACAAGTCCTTCAGAGACCTTTCCCCATATTTTATGCGCCATAAATCGCTGCGGAGCTTCTATCAACTCAGCAAGTTCAAGAAGAATGGTTTCTTTATTTTCCCTCTTTCGATACCTTGTGATCAGCCCTAAAGCTGTATTAACTATATTATTTTGTGGAAAACCTATTTTTACTAGATCTTTTCCAGATAATTTACTTCCCATTTTTATAAAAAATATAAATAATTAGCCATCAATTTCCTCTTGGAAATCGGCAGCCTTTTTGAAAAAATTTCGGGAATATTCTTTTAGGGATTACGATTCTATTAAGCATTTTTCTTAATGCACAGTCAATTACTCCTATAGAGTCGAACGCACCTGTTTTTTTAAAACGCTGCATCCCTGAAGAGCTTTGACTATCTAAATAGAAACGAAAATCCGGAAAATTAAAAAGCCCGAATGAACTTCGGCTTTTTCATCTGTATAAATTGGTTTTTCAAAAGAAGTAAAGCGACCTGATTATTCACTCCAGCGGATTGAACAAACATGATGCGCTCCTATTTCGAAGAATATCTTAAATAGGACGAAAAGCACGAAGATTGCTTTCGGCAAATCCATTTGCCTTAAAAGCTTGCTGTGTTATTATTCTAGCGACCAACATATCTTTTCGTGTTTAAATTATTAAAATATTATTATCAAGTGCAAATATAAGTAAGTTCAGTTTAAAATAGAAAAATTCGCGAAAATTTAATCCGAGTTAAATGGAAGCGGATCCTTTAACACAAATTTAAAATCGAGTGTCTTCTCGCCTCTGGTCACTCGAAAATACATTTCCTTTCCCTCTTCTGATTTAAAAAGATTGTGAATTGACTCCAGGGAAAATGACGATGCAGATCTACCATTGATCCGTACAACCTTATCTCCGGGTATTAGTCCTGCGATTGCCGCAGGCGAACCATCACGAACGGTCGCAATTTTGTACATATTTCGAAGTACAAAGCGATACTGTACGCTGTTGCCCATTCTTACCTCTGTGCCGCCATCTTTTTGCAGAACGACAGGTATTTCTTCTTTTTCGTATTTAATGCCATCATGTATAATCTCCAAGCCACTCATATTCAGATAATAAAAGCGATCAAAATCTTTATTCTTATGAAGATATATCGACTTGTTGGGATAATCGAATACGACCTTAAATCGGCGTAACAACTCGTTTCCAATGGAACCTATTCTTTCGCTCACAAATGTTGCATGCTGTAACGAACTCAATTCGGGATAGGCTACCAAGGGGTAGTTCATTGTAAACGGCCCAAGTTCGAGCGATCGGATTCGATTTCTTTTTCCATAAATCTCACCGTTAAAACCCTGCCCTATGTAGTCATCAATAAATGGGGGCTTAATATCAAAATTGTTTAGCTTTGAAGGAATAAGCATTAAGGCATCACTATTTCCCATGTCGATCAATACACGACCATCAATAGAAACATCACCCTGTTTAAAAGCAACCGAAGTATAGGGACGACTATTTAAAATATCCAGCGGCAAACGCTGCATCTTGTCAAGTCCCTTGGGCCGGTTCGCCTTGGCATATAAGGTAATACGATGTTTTTGAAAATCCATTTCCATCATTTGGTTTTCAAAAAAGCGACTTCCCATAATTCCATTAACTTCCACTCCTATCCGAGTAGAGATATCAATATGCGCATTTTGAAGAATATAGATCGGTTGGTCTAAATCTTCATATACCCCAGCAATATTCACCTGATTATGTATGGATAAATAGCCATCCAACCCCTCTTCCCTACCCAATCCCTGAAATTTATTAACAAAAACAGCGCTATCAATTGACTTTAATGTTTCGCCAAATATCATGGTTTCTTTAACCCCCGTATCCAACAGGAAGTTCATCATATATCCATTTACCTGTACAGGGATAATCACCAGGTTATGTACGAAAAGAAAAGGAATTTTAACATTCTTTTTCCTGTTTAAGACAAACCCTACTTGCCCCTGAGTAATGAAAAAACACAGCAGTGCCAGCGATAAAAAAACTGTTTTCATCCAAGTTTATATTTGGTATTTCCAATTTAAACAAGAATATTCAGATTAAAGAAAGTTTATAAAAAAAAGCCCATCTTATTGCCATTTCGACGGTAGTTAATTTATCTTTCTTATCTACAAGTCTGGTTCAAGATTACACTTACTTTACCGTTTCTGTGCTATTTTATTGCTGTTTTATTGCTGTTTTATCGTTAAAATACCAAAGAATAAACAAAGAAACACCAAAGAAACGGCAAACGAATACCGAGGAAGGTCTAATGAAAGTAGCTACAATAAGCGAAGAAACACCAAAGAACAAGCAATAGCTGCAGCAACTTAGAATCAAATAGTGACCAAGTTAGATCTTGAGACAATGCTTATTCAGTGCTTGCTCAGTGATCGTTCAGTGATTGTTCAGTGATCATTCAGTACAAATTGAATAAGCACTGACTGATCACTGTCTAAAGATTGATTGAAAATTGTTATTAGATATAAGTTGATATTAGGATGTATCTGTTTTAGTACCTACCTTGATTAGCTATAATCCGGAACTTGTGGCAATCTTCAGGTCAGATGCAGCATAGACGCACAAAAAAATCCTCTTTACAGTAAGTAAAGAGGATTTTAGTACCCGGAGCCGGAGTCGAACCGGCACGGTTTCCCACTGGTGTTTGAGACCAGCGCGTCTACCAATTCCGCCATCCGGGCATATCCGTTTGGGATGATGCAAAAGTAGGTTTTTTATTGAAAAGGAGAAAACTTTTTGAACAAATTTTCAACGAAAACCAATATAGAACTGAAATTCAGTCGAATAATTTTTCATTAGTTACTCAAAAAACTTGCTTTAACCGTGATATTAGCTGTTTTTTTTCTCGAGGTTGTATTAAATGCACCGCCAGAAGAGTACTCTTCGTTGTCGTTTTGTCCTGTTATCTGAAAAATTCCGAGATCAGCCTTTACCAGATTACCTAATCCGGCATTCGATTCCTTTGCAATATTGTCTGCACGTTGATGTGCATTTTTTGAAGCCTGTGAAATAAGTTCCAATTTCAGATCCTCTAGCTTGGAGTAATAATAATTGGGGGTGCTGGAGCTAAGTTCTATCCCTTTGGAAATTAATGTCGATATTTCTCGTGAGGCATTGTCCACTTTATTTAAGTCTTTGGATTCGACACTTACGGCCTGCGATAAGGTATAACCGGAAAAAGTATTATAACCATTCCCCTTTCCATCTGTATGATATTCGAAATCTTTGGCAATATTAACGGCTTCGAAACGGATCTCGTCGGCTTTAACCCCCTGTTGTACTAAAAAATCCCGCACCAAATCACGATCAGTGGCCAGTTGTGCTGAAGCAGCACTCAATTCGTAATTCTTTCGGCTAAAAGTAGCACTCCATTTGACTAGATCAGATTCGAAATCTTTTTTGGCATTACCATTAACAGTGATTGTCTGCGTCGATTTAAACTTATAGCGATAAGCTGTACCCAATATCCAGGTGCCAAGCAAGAGCACAGCGCCCATTATAATCGAAATAATAACAGCGGATGATGATTTCATAACCAGTTTTTTATGTTTACGTAACAATGAATATACCAAAAAATCGATGTTTATTTATTTTTTATGAATAAATTGCGACAAAAAGGTTTAAAATATGAATAAGAAAAGTATCTGTATTCCATTTTGTTTTCTGGCAGCATTCGCTGCCCATGCACAAAAGAAACCATTGGATCATACGGTATATGATAGTTGGCAAAGCGTATCATCGCCCTATATCAGTAAATCGGGAAAATTTGTCCTGTTTCAGGTCGTTCCACAAGAAGGCAATAATCAGCTTTTTCTCAAAACCAAAGAAAACAAAGAACTCATTCAAATTCCCCGTGGATATAATGGAAAACTGACAGATACCGAAAACCATCTGCTAAGTTTGGTCAAAGCACCATTTGCCGTAACCCGCGAAGCCAAAATCAAAAAGAAGAAAGTCGAAGAACTCCCAAAAGATTCATTGGCGATCTACAATTTAACGACTTCATCCCTTGTCAAATTTGCGCAGGTAAAATCTTACAAAATTGCCGATCATAACAACAATTTTGTCTCTTTTCTTTTCGACAAGGAAATAAATGAAAAATCTGAAACAAAAACGGCTAATGATGCCACATCGGCAAAGAAAAGCAGCGATAAAAAGAAAAAAACAGTTGCAACGCTTGCTTTATATGATTTAAATTCCGGTGATTCGGTACAATTTTCATCCGTAGACCAATACGAATGGAATAAAAACGGATCAAAAATTGTTTTTTCAAAAAAAACAGATTCGAAAGATAGCCTGTCAAAAGAATCTGGAGTCTACCTCTACGAAATAGCAACTAAAAAGCTCAAAAAGATATCAAATGGAAAAGGCAATTATAAAAATTTCAAATTTGATGAATCAGGCAACCAGCTCGCTTACCTAGGGGATCTCTCCAATGAAAAGGCATTGCTGAAAAATTATAATTTATATTACTATTCAAATGGTATAGATACAGCCCAATATCTCGCAACAAAAACCAGCAATGGTATACCTAAAAACTGGGCCGTTAGCGGGGATGGGGATATCCGTTTCAGCAAAAATGGAGAGAAGTTATTTTTCGGCATAGCACCAATACCTCGTGTCAAAGACACCACTTTGGTTGATTTTGAGCATGCTAAAGTAGACGTTTGGAACTGGCAAGACGATTATTTACAACCAATGCAGTTGGTAAATTTAAAGAAAGACCTTGCAAGAAACTTCTTAGCGGTCACTTACCCCAAATACAATCGTAACATTATCCCCCTTACGGACCAAACATTCAACTCCACGGCACTTACACCGGATGGAAATGAAGAGTATGTCTTAGCGCGTACTGATTTTGGCAAGCGCATCGCAAGTCAATGGGAAGGTAGTACAAGAGATGACATCTATCTGGTTTCGACAAAAACAGGAAATAAAGAGTTAATCCTTTCAGACTTTTCAGGAAATGCAATCTTAAGTCCTGACGCAAAATACATCGTATATTTCGACCAAGATAAAGGAACCTGGAATTCCTATCAGGTTAGTTCAAAGAAAAAAACAGTTCTAAATGACGGTATACCTGCGTCCTTTGCCGACGAGGAAAATGATATGCCTACCTCAGCACAAGGATACGGCATGGCAGCATGGAGCCCAGACTTTAAAGGGATTTACGTCAATTCGAGATATGATATCTGGTATTTTAACTTGGACGGATCCAACAAATCCATCTTGACAAACGGCTATGGGGCTGCTTCGCAGACAACTTTCCGCTACTTGCCTTTAAAAAGAGAAGAAGATCGCGAACAAGCCACAACACTAGACTATAAAAAGGGTGGTTTTCTAACGTCTTTTGACAATAAAACCAAAGAATCTGGTTTCTACCAGTTCAAGGGACAGCATAGCGATCCTAAAAGTCTTTTGGTAGAGGCAAAAACGTTTAAGAATATCAGCTCTTCGGCAGATCAACAAACGATACTGTACAGTAAAGAGGATTATATGAATTCACCTAATATATATACCAATACAATTAAGTTCAAAGACGAATTACAGCTATCCAATATTAACCCCCAACAGGCTAATTACAATTGGGGTACAGCAGAACTTGTTCATTGGACAACGCCTGAAGGAAATCAGGCGGAGGGAATTCTTTATAAACCAGAAAATTTTGATCCTGCAAAAAAATATCCCATTATAGCTTACTTCTATGAAAAGCTTTCAGATGGATTATATACGTATCAACCTCCTGCTCCTACACCATCACGTTTGAACATCCCCTATTTTGTAAGTAACGAATACCTTGTATTTGCACCAAATATAAGCTACAAAACAGGTCACCCGGGTCAATCAGCTGAAGAATACATCAATTCGGGGATGAGAAACCTCGCTCAGAATGCATGGGTTGATAGTACGAAAATGGGAATACAGGGGCAAAGTTGGGGCGGCTATCAAGTTGCTCACCTCATTACGCGGACCAATATGTATGCTGCGGCTTGGACTGGTGCTCCTGTTGTCAACATGACATCTGCCTATGGCGGAATACGCTGGCAAACCGGTATGTCGCGCCAATTCCAATACGAACATACACAAAGCCGCATCGGAAAAACCCTATGGGAAGCTCCGGAACTGTACATCGAAAACTCACCTTTATTCCATTTGGATAAAGTTAAAACTCCCGTTGTCATTATGGCCAATGACAATGATGGGGCCGTGCCATGGTATCAAGGCATTGAAATGTTTACTGCATTGCGCCGATTAAACAAACCTGTATGGATGCTGAATTATAATGGTGATGAACATAACCTCATACTCCGACAAAACCGCAAGGATATACAAATTCGGGAACAGCAATTCTTCGATCATTTCCTAAAAGGTGCCCCCGCTCCTGCTTGGATGAAGAAAGGAGTACCTGCCACCGAAAAAGGAATAGACTGGGGATTCGAATTATAACACAAAACAATAAAAAAGGTGTGATTTATACAAATCACACCTTTTTTATTAGCCAAAAACCATAATTTTCAAATTATTTCACAAAAAACATCAAAAAAAATTTCAGTTTTCAATAAAAACACAATATTTTTGAAAAACAAAATCAACAAAACTGTAATTTAACTACAAAATACAAATGTCGAACCTAAGATTCAAAGCAGTAGAAGCAGCAGGCTCACGCCAAATTGCTTCATTTGAAAAAGTTGAAACTAAAAAAGCAACTGACATCTACGGAAAGAATGTTTTTTCCGTAAACAAAATGAAAGACTACCTTCCTAAAAATTCATACAAGGAGTTAGTTGCATCCATTGAAGAGGGACAGATTATTTCAAGAGATTTGGCTGAACACATTTCACAGGCCATGAAAACTTGGGCACTTAACCACGGCGTTTCTCACTACACACACTGGTTTCAACCGCTGACAGGTTCGACTGCTGAAAAACATGATGCTTTTTTTGAGCCAGACGAAAACGGTGAAGCAATTGAAAAATTTACAGCTGACGCATTAGTTCAACAAGAGCCCGATGCATCTTCTTTCCCAAACGGTGGTATCCGTAATACGTTCGAAGCTAGAGGTTATACAGCTTGGGATCCATCTTCTCCTGCCTTCATTTACGAAACAGGCGCTGGTAAAACATTATGTATTCCAACAGTTTTTGTTTCCTATACGGGTGAATCATTAGACTATAAAGCTCCTTTATTGAAAGCGATCAACGCAGTAGATAAAGCTGCAACAGATGTTGCTCAATATTTTGATAAATCGGTCACTAAAGTAAACGCTTCTCTTGGTATTGAACAAGAGTATTTCTTGGTTGACCTTTCCTTATATAATGCTCGTCCAGATCTTCAGTTAACTGGCCGTACGTTATTTGGCCATATGTCGGCAAAAGGCCAACAATTGGAAGACCACTATTTTGGTGCGATTCCAGAGCGTGTATTAGCTTACATGGTGGATTTGGAAAATGAAGCTTTAAAATTAGGTATTCCTTTAAAGACTCGTCACAACGAAGTTGCACCTTCTCAATTTGAATGTGCTCCAATGTACGAAGAAATCAACTTGGCTATCGATCACAACCAATTGTTGATGAATGTCATGGAACAAGTTGCTTTAAGACACAACTTCAAAGTATTGTTGCATGAAAAACCATACTCCGGTGTCAACGGATCTGGTAAACACAACAACTGGTCTTTAATCACAAATACCGGTGTAAATTTATTATCTCCTGGAAAAACGCCTAAAAACAATTTGATGTTCTTGACTTTCTTTGTCAATACCATTAAAGCTGTTTATGAATATGCTGATTTGATGCGTGCTTCTATCGCTAGTGCAAGCAACGATCACCGCCTAGGTGCAAATGAGGCTCCGCCAGCAATTATTTCAATTTTCTTAGGCTCTCAATTGGATGAGCTTTTGGAAGAAGTTGAATCTGCTCGTGTTGCTAAAAAAGTAAAAGCAGAGGCAAACTTATGGCATGGTATTCCTAAAGTTCCTGAATTAAAATTGGACAATACAGACCGGAACCGTACTTCACCATTTGCTTTTACTGGTAACAAATTTGAATTCCGCGCTGTTGGTTCTTCTGCAAACTCTGCTTTACCGATGACCGTATTGAATGCAATCGTTGCAGCACAATTGATCGAGTTCAAAACGGAAGTAGATAAACAAATCAAAAAAGGCATTAAAAAAGATCTTGCAATCTTAAATGTTGTCCGCAAATACATCAAAGATTCAAAAGCAATCCGTTTCGAAGGCAATGGATATAGCGAAGAGTGGGAAAAAGAAGCTGAGGCACGTGGTCTTTCTAACATCAAATCTACGCCTAAAGCATTAGATGTTTATGTAAAAGAAGAATCTTTAGCCCTGTTTGAATCACTAGGTATTTATACTAAACGTGAATCAGAAGCTCGCCACGAAATCTTGCTTGAAAACTTCTATAAAAAATTACAAATTGAGGCACGTGTCATCGAAGAGATGGTTAACAACCAAATTGCTCCTGCATGTTTCATTTATCAAAACGAATTGATTGAAAATGTCAAAGGATTAAAAGACCTTGGTCTAGCGCAGGCAGCATTCAGCTCTCAATTGAACTTTGTAGAACGTATTTCAACACACGTAAATACCATCTTGGAGCAAGCTGAAGCAATGCGTCAGGAACGTAAAAAAGCAAACCAAATTGATGACGTACGTGAAAGATCAATCGCTTACGATGAATCGGTTAAACCATATTTCGATGTGATCCGTTATCATGTCAACAAATTGGAGAAAATTGTTGATGACAAAAAATGGCCTCTTCCAAAATTGAGAGAGATCTTATTTTTAAGTTAAGATAACTTCCCTGAAACAAAAAGAGCCTGCGATATCGCAGGCTCTTTTTGTTTCAGGGAAACGTTCGCTATCTCTCGCTCCTTATCTCCCCTCACAACAGTAGCTCCTATTTTTTTAACCGATTATCTTCATCATTATTACCAGCCTTCTTATTGACTGACTTAATATTCATATTACCAAAACGATAAGAAACTGACAATCGGATAACCCGACTATCATATCCATTTCGTATACGATAGTATCCATTTTCCTGATAACTCGACAATCTGCGCTGACCTCTTGTATTCAACACATCATTTACAGCCAACTTTACATTCAATTTTTTGTCAAGAAATGTTTTTCCAGCACCTAGATCGATACCATAGTAAGACTGAAAACTAAATACCCCATATACTGCTGGCGAAAAATAATTGGCTGTCAGCTCCAGATTTGTTGTTTTCCCAATTCGAATATCATGATTGGAACTTACCTGGAAAGATAACTTTTCCAATTGGCGTTGCGCTCCGGAGTGCTCATCAAAACTAAACTTATTATAAAAAGCGCTGGCATTGTTAGAAATACTCCACCATTTAAAAAGCTTAACTGGTATATTGACATTCATGTTGTAATAATCAAAGTAAGCCAGATTTCTATCTGTCTGTGCAATAGCTTTGGTCTCCGAATTGCTTTCTATGACCTGAGTGATGGCATCATTGGTCCTCTTGTAGCCCAAACTCAATAAATAGCGATCTTTAAAGGTATAATTTACTTCATACGAATTGGTATATTGTGGATTTAAATAAGGGTTGCCATACTGATACGTGTATTGATCCAAATAATACACAAAGGGATTCAATGCCCCATAATCAGGACGGTCAATACGTCTGCTATAACTCGCACCAAGCTTGTGATCATCATTAATCTGTTGCTGTACAAATATTGATGGGAAAAAATCGGTATAGGTACGTTTTGTTTGTTGCCCAAGCGTCACCGAGTTTCCTAGGGAGCTTGTATTTTCAACACGCAGTCCAGTTTGTACCGAAAACTTTCCGAATGATTTATTTAGGCTGAAATAAGCTGCAGCTATATTTTCATTATACAAAAACTGATTACTTTGACCATTATTTTGCACAAACTCGCCTTGCTGATCCTGATCTTCGTATAACAAATTATTATCTGTTTTTACACGGCTATATTTTAAGCCCGCCTCAAGTTTCGTCGTTTTATTAAAAGGATGCACAAAATCGGTTTTAAAAACCAAAATTTTGGTCTTAGAAAGCATATCATTCCGGAAAATATTCGGTGATTTAAATTCTTCCCAATTTGCATCCAAAAAACGGTTTCCAACAGTGCTATTGTCATTATTCTTCGAATATGAATAATCCCCATTAACGGTCAATTCAGTCCCTAAGGTATCAAATGTCTTTTTATAGTTAAGATTATAAGTGAGGTAGTGGTATTTAAAATCTGACAAATTGCTTCCTAATACAATCGAATCAAGCTTTCCTTTTTGAGAGGCGATCAGATTGCTTCCCTCGCGTGTTGAATGGCCATTACTTACGTTACCGTTAACCACAAATCCAATGACCTCCTCTTTCCCCAGGTTAAAATCTGCCGCAAATTTGAAATTATGGCCTCGATAGCGGAATTTCGAATAAGAATCCGAATTGAAAAAAGTCGTCCCGATTTTGGTATCTACAGCCCTATCGATATTTAAATCATTAAAGCCTAAGGCATTTGCGTAGTTATAAGAAGAAAATAAGTTCACCCAACTGTTACGATGGTTTACTAGAAAGCCACCATCCGCCTTTGTATATTTACCCTGCCCTAAATTGAGGTTTAAACTAACATTACTTCCAAATTGCGTATTCTTCTTTGTCTTAATATTAATAATTCCTGCATTCCCTGCTGCATCGTATTTTGCGGGTGGATTGGTGAGTACTTCGATCGATGCTATTGCATTGGAAGCTGTATTTTCCAATAATCGCGATACTTCATCTGCAGAAAGATAAGTAGGCTTACCATCAATCATGATAATCACATTACTTTTTCCACGTAGATTGATCTTTTTATTGTCTAAAGTTACCCCTGGAACCTTTTGCAGGAGTTCCAATGCGTTATTCCCTGTTGCCAAAATACTGTTTTCAACATTGAGGACAACTTTATCAAGGTGACTTTCAATCAATGGTTTCTTACCGATCACCTGTGCCTCACTCAGCACTTTACTTTCCACCTGTAAACGAATCGTATCCAGTACCTTGAGATCACCCGCACTCACGACCATTTCAGCAGAACGATAAATAGCATAACCCACCGTGGACACCTGTAGGCTGTACTTCCCTTCGGGTATCGCAGACAACACAATTTCTCCATTTTCGTTGGATAAAGTTCCTTTTAACAAGATATCATTGGGCTTACGAAACAATGAAATATTTGCAGCCACAATAGGCTGATTGTCTTGTCCAACAACGACTGTACGTAATTTTCCCCCGTCAGACTGTGCTGAAACGGGTCCGGCAATAGAAAACAGGAATAAAACAAGAGAAAATAAGAGCAATTTAATTTTTTGTGGTTTCATAATGTAATTTCTTAAGGCTATCGATTGGATAGTCAACTTCATAATAATGACAACAAACCTCGTGTATTCATTACACGTTGACTAGTAGAAATAGATAGATCGTCCGATTCACTCGGTAGACAACCAAATAACATCGGTAAACCATGTCATTCGCTGATCGATGCTAAAGCCGATAAAATCATCCCAGCTAATCTTGAATCTCCAAAAAGCACAGCGCAAGAAAAGCACATCGAATCAAAATAAAAATTCAAAAAATCAACAAAAATCAAAACAAATAAATTGTATACAAAAAATATTAAGCATAATATTTGTATTTTTGCATAGAAAATTAGTAAACTGATTAATGAGCACTGTATCATTGAAGAAAAGATTCTACCGTATTTATATCCTTATGATACGATTTATGCATGGCGAGCATTCTGGAGACGCATTACGTAATGTTTCCATCAGCATCTTGCCAAGTTTGGCGATCTACTTATTGGGAGCGCAAGCGAGCACGGCTATTGGAATCGGTGTCGGATCGTTGTTAACAACACTCACAGATCCTCCTGGAAACAGAAAAGATAAACTTTCTTCTGCTCTCGTATGTATTCCCACCTTCTTTGTTGCATCATTGTTTACAGCGATTGTATTTCCGTATCATTGGCCCTTGGTTATACTGCTAGCAGCGGCCGGTTTTATATGTACGTTATACGGTATTTTTGGGGCTCGCTATGCTGCAATTGGAAACATGACATTGATTCTCATGAGTTTTGTGATCGGAATGGCCCCGCAACACCCTTTTGCGGTTAGTTTACAGATTACAACAGGTTCCATTATATACTACTTTTTTAGCCTTTTACAAGCCTATATACAACCTTATCGCTCGCTAAAACATGCGATGGCCAATGGTTTTCATGGATTGTCCCAATTTCTATTGATACGATCACAGTCTTACGATCCCAATATTCCTTTGAATATAACGTACAGTCGCGTAGGCAAAATTCATGGCCTGATCAGCGAACAACAGGAACAAATCAGGTCTCTTCTTTTTCGAGAAAAAAAAATCATAAGTCAACAGTGGCATAAAAGCAATTATTGGCTCAGTCAGGTTTATGGGTTAATTGACCTTCATGAGTTAATTATTGCACTTGATCACGACTATGATGCGATTCGCAAAAATCTTGCAGACACGGGCAGCCTCCCTTTAATTCGTCACACAATCAAATTATTAGCTTTAGAAATTGATAGCTTTTCACAACCTAACAAGAGGTTTCGGTATGCGCATCAATTATATCACAATAACTTTAAAATTAATGCCCTCTTACAGGATTTAAAAGAAATTCAAGAACAGCAGACCGGTCAAGCAAAAAGTATATTATGTTCGATCATAAGCAACATCGAAGCAATTATTGAAGTACTCAACCGAATTCAGGTAGCTTTTTATCAAAATCAGGAAATTCAGGATAAGATTGACAGCAGTGAGTACCAGCAATTTATCAATCGACCTTTGCGCAATCTTGCTGATCTAAAAAGTAAACTCCATCTGAATAACCCGCTTTTTCGATTTGCCGTTCGGATGGCTCTTCTTTTTGGAACAGGCGCATTGATCGGTATTTTATTTTTGGATTTTAAATATACCTATTGGATCTTACTGACGATCGCTATTGTTGCCAGACCAGCATTTTCAATGACAAAAAAGCGTAATATAGAGCGTATTGTAGGCACATTCTCGGGTATAATAGTTGGTATATTCTGCTTAATTTCTATTCATTTTCTCCCAGCTCTCCTTACCATAGCTGCATTAGGTCTTTTCGGATTCTTTTTGTTCAACCGATCTAATTATATGGTCAGTGTCATCTTTATTACCTTGGGAATTGTGATTGCGCTCAATTTGTTCGAAGGCAATATCAATCTCATTTTAGGCAGCCGAATACTTTTCACACTCATTGGAGCATTCTTGGCTATAGCAGGTTATTTCTTGATACCTGTACGCCAAAGCACAGGCATGGTTCAGCTGGCAAAAGAGGTATCCCTTTACAACGAGCATTATTTCCAAACCATCAATAACCGTCTGTCGGACGAGAAACAAAGTTCTTTTGATATACGACTGGCTCGCAAAAAAGCGCAGACTGCCATGGCCCTGTTTTCAGACGCTATCAATCAAATGAAAAAAGAACCCGAGCATAAATGGATAGATTGGTCGCATATCCACCATTTTCAGGCACTCTCTTATCAGGTCAACTCCCATTTGGTGGGGCTTTCGTTATCGTTAAGCAAAAAGACGAATCGCCACCTAGCGTATGATATCCATAGTAGAATTGATGCACTTAAACCTCTTTTAACAGATTTAAATCAAATTGCGGAACGGATCAACTTAAAGAAATCATAATACCCGATTGACAGTTATTTATCCGGTTTCATCCGACGATATGCGATCCCGATCGGTATGTTATTCAAAATTCCTTTAACTAAAAAATAGCTTTTCTTTTGCTTTAATAAAAAAAGAGTTTATATTTGTGTCGTCTTCGAAAGAAGATTTCTAATCAACACCTCCCTTAATCAGTAGGTCTTGATTTATAAAGAAGTGGCGAGAGACTGGCTCAATGACCCACTGGCAACCTTCAATTTGTTTGAAAAGGTGCCAATTCCTGTCCAAAACAATATCGTTTTGGAGCATATAAATGACATAAGACAATGATTATTAAACTACTGAAGTCCATTAAAAATTCAGGTTCAACACAAGTGAACCACACGATAAGCGAAAGTGTAAGTCATCGTACAACTGTATTGATGCGAATGCGTATGCATATGCACTTCCATGCTTGTTAAAAATCATTTCCTTTTTCTTGGATAAAGATTTAACAGACCCTTCAACGAGGTGTGTATGCTTCTCTTTTTACTTAGCAATTTCTTTTTGAACCCTTAAAATCTGATATATTATGTCTTCAAACAAAAATTTAAAATTCGAAACTCTTCAGGTTCACGCTGGCCAAGTCGCTGATCCTACTACGGGATCTAGAGCAGTTCCTATATATCAAACAACATCTTTTGTATTTGAAAATGCCGAACACGGCGCAAACTTATTTGCATTAAAGCAGTTCGGCAATATCTATACACGGATTATGAATCCTACTACGGATGTTTTCGAACAACGTATTGCGGCACTGGAAGGTGGAGTCGCAGCTGTTGCTGTTGCATCTGGCCAGGCAGCACAGTTTATAGCTTTAAATAATATCTTGGAAAGTGGTGACAATTTTGTTGCCGGATCCAACTTATACGGCGGTACATTTAACCAGTTTAAAGTTTCTTTTAAACGCCTGGGCATCGAAGCTCGATTTGCAACGGACGCCGAGGCAGATAAAATTGAAGCCCTCATTGATGATAAAACAAAGGCCATCTATGTTGAAACAATTGGAAACCCAAGTTTCAATATTCCAGACTTTGAGAAAATTGCTGCCGTAGCAAAAAAATATGACTTACCATTAATCGTCGATAATACTTTTGGAGCTGGGGGTTATTTATTTAAACCTTTGGAGTACGGTGCGAATGTGGTTGTTGAATCGGCTACTAAATGGATCGGTGGACATGGCACAAGCATTGGCGGTGTCATCGTCGACGGCGGAAACTACAATTGGGGCAATGGAAAATACCCTCAATTTTCCGAACCATCTGAAGGCTATCATGGCTTAGTTTTTTCCGAAGTTTTCGGTGAAGGCGGACCGTTTGGAAATATTCAATTTGCCATTCGGGCACGTGTGGAAGGGCTTCGGGATTTCGGGCCAGCACTCTCCCCTTTCAATTCATTCTTATTATTACAAGGGCTTGAAACGCTGTCTTTACGGGTGCAACGCCATGTAGATAACACTTTAGAGGTAGCTAAATGGCTTGAGGCGCATCCACAGGTAGAAAAAGTAAACTATCCGGGCTTAAAAAGCTCTCCGAGCTTCGCTAACGCACAAAAATACCTTAAAAATGGCTATGGTGCGGTGCTTTCTTTCCAGCTCAAGGGTGACGCAGCACAGAAGGCCAATAGCTTTATCGACAGCTTAGAATTGATCAGTCACTTGGCCAATGTCGGTGATACGAAGTCATTGATTATCCATCCAGCAGCGACTACTCACCAACAATTGAGTGATGAAGATCAAGCCAATGCTGGAGTGTTCAAAGGTTTATTACGCCTTTCTGTAGGAATAGAACATATTGATGACATCAAAGCTGATTTACAACAAGCTTTTGATAAAATTAAATAATCAGATTTTTTCGGCTTAAACTTAAACGTAAAATGAGTAAGCATATTTATCTGCACCCGGAGCCTTTTGTATTTGAAAATGGAAGAGAGCTTACTGATTTACAAATCAGTTATGAAACATTTGGCAAACCCAACGCAGATCGCAGTAATGTGATCTGGGTTTGCCATGCACTTACGGCTAATGCAGATGTACTGGATTGGTGGTCCGGTCTTTTTGGAACAGGTGAATTATTTGATTCAAACGATTATTATATTATCTGCGCCAATGTCATAGGATCAGCATATAATAGCAGTAATCCGCTATCTGTAAACCCAGCTACTGGACAGCCTTACTACCTATCTTTTCCTGAATTTACAGTAAGGGATTTGGTCAATGCACATCAATTTCTTGCAGACCACCTGGATATCAAACAAATAGAGATCCTTATTGGCGGCTCATTGGGCGGTCAACAAGCATTGGAATGGGCCGTATCGCACAGTATAGCCATCAACCATCTAATCGTCGTTGGAACAAATGCCGTCCATTCACCATGGGGTATTGCATTCAATGAAAGTCAACGTCTTGCCATTACAACTGATCGAACCTTTTACGCCAATCATCCCGATGGCGGAGCTAAGGGTTTAAAAGTTGCACGCGCTATGGCACTGTTGTCTTACCGCAACTATACAACGTATGCCAACACACAAAAGGAGGATGATAACGAAAAACTCGATCATTATAAAGCATCCTCCTATCAAAACTATCAGGGTGAAAAATTGGTGAAACGCTATAATGCGTACAGCTATTACTTCCTAACCAAAGCAATGGACAGCCATAATTTAGGTCGGGGAAGACGATCTATCGAATCCGCTTTAGCGAGCATTGACTGTCCAACTTTAGTACTGAGCGTCAATACAGATTTGTTGTTTCCTCCACAAGAGCAACAATTCATCGCTCAACATGTTCCGAATGCCCACTATCAGGAGATTGAATCTACCTATGGCCACGATGGATTTTTGATCGAAACAAAAAAACTCACTAAAATCATCAGCAACTTTCTGCGGAAACAAAAAGAATACCTAAACGAATTAGTATAAGAGAATAAATAATATATATAAGAGAATTTAAGAAGAGATATGAGTAATAAATTAACAATAGGGATGTTTGGGTTTGGTGTAGTAGGCCAAGGTCTTTACGATATCATCAAAACCAAAAATCTTAATCTGGAGATCAAGAAATTTGTCATTAAAAACGGAGATAAAAAGCGCTCGCTACCAGCAGATTTATTTTCTACCGATGCCGAAACAATTTTAGGTGACCCAGAAATTAATACTGTTGTCGAACTAATAGATGATGCCGAAGCAGCCTATCAACTAACTGTTCGTGCCTTGAAATCGGGAAAAAATGTGGTATCTGCCAATAAAAAAATGATTGCCAGCCACCTGGAAGAACTGGTTGATATCCAACATGAATATGGCACCAGTTTATTGTATGAAGGTGCCGTTTGCGGAAGTATTCCCATTATACGGAATTTAGAAGAGTACTATGACAATGAATTACTTCATTCTGTCAGCGGTATTTTTAATGGATCTTCCAACTATATTTTATCTAAAGTTTTCAATGAAAACCAGCAATATACAGACGCTTTAAAGAAAGCGCAAGAACTTGGTTTTGCAGAAACAGATCCAACCCTGGATGTAGGTGGATTTGACCCAAAATTTAAAGTATGTATTGTTGCTTCCCATGCGTACGGAATCTATGTCAAACCAGACGATGTCTTTAATATTGGTATTGACAAATTGGGACAGCAAGATATTCGTTTTGCTAAAGAAAAGAACCTCAAGATCAAATTGATACCAACAGCAAAAGAGATCGATGGCAACAAAGTTGTACTTTATGTATTACCACGCCTAGTAGGCAAAGAGAGCATGCTCTATAATGTAGAAAATGAGAACAATGGTGTATTGGTAAAAGCTGCCTTTGCAGACGAGCAATTTTTCTATGGTAAAGGAGCAGGTGGACACCCGACGGGCTCTGCTGTGCTATCGGATATCGCTGCCCTTCGCTATGGATACCGTTATGAATATAAAAAACATTTAGAATCCAGCACATTAAATTATAGCCAAGATTATTTAATTAAGGTTTATTTGAGATACACAGATGATACACTGATTGAAAAGTTAAATTTCAGTGAAATCACAGAACGATATTACGCACCAGATTTCAAATATGTCATAGGACATATTAATCTTCAACAAATCGCAGCTCACAAAGCTGATTTGGATCAAGAGGGCAATTTTATTGCTGAAATCGCGTAGGCAATCAACAAACCAACCTACCTTGAAAATAGCCCCGAATGGGGCTATTTTTTTATTGCTTAAATTTAGTTGTCTTTCAACTTGAGGTCTAAAATCCCACCTTCTACCAGGCGTTCAAAAGGAAGCTGCCAACCTTTCCACAGGCGGTTATTCAACCGAACCTGATCAACAATATAACTATTGGGCTGCTCTTTCTTCACCTGAATGATAAATTTATTTTTTCTTAATTTCTCCGGTAATTGTATCGTTACCCGATCGAAAAGTGGCGCGCCAATCTGAAGTGCGGGTTTCTCGGTGGTGAGACTTCGGACATCGAATAGACCGATACTCGACAAGACATACCACGCTCCAAGCTGTCCTTGGTCTTCGTCTTGTCCGTAGCCATAGCCATGTATTGCATCATTACCATAAAATTCATTGCAAATTGCCCGTACCCATTTCTGACTTAAATCAGGTCTACCAGAAAAATAGAACAGCCAAGAGATATGCAGGTTTGGTTGATTACCATGATTATAAAGACTTTCAATCCCTGCGAAAGCGTCAATTTGTGTACCACCTCCAAACACATTCTTCTGCGACACGGTAAAAATACTATCCAACCGCTGATTAAACAGATCCTTTCCAACCAGTTTAACCAATTCTTGTGGGACATGCGGAACATAGAAGGTATACTGCCAAGCATTTCCCTCCTGAAATCCACGCCATGGTTCATAAGGGTTAAAGTTTGAAATAAATCGCCCAGTACTATCCTTTGGTCGCATAAACTTCGTCGTGGTATCGTACAGATTGCGCCATCCATCGGATAATCCCTGAAATTTAATGTAGTCTTTTTGGTGCCCCAATGATTTTGCAAATTGTGCGGCTGCGCCGGCAGAAAAAGCATATTCCAAGGTATGCGAAGCACCAAAAGGAGATCCATTGGTCATTAATTCGGGACTGCCATTATCATCTTTTATATAGGGTGAATAGCCCTTGCGAACGAAAACTCCTACATCTAACTTTCCTGCTCCAGGCAGGCGGTCCTTCGCTTCCAATTCATTTTTACGCACCGCAGCATAGGCAAGATTCACATCATAGTCACGAATACCCACATTATACGCCGCTGCAATTGCCAAACCTGTAAAATTAGTCCCTACACCCGAAACGTATTTACTGTTGGCAATACCGTCTCCTAACCAATCGGCATCGCGATAGACCAACAATTGACTCTGAATCCAGTCGTTGTAATAGTCCGGATAAGCAATGGACCACAACTGTGTCAAATTCCAAAATGCACCCCAGATCGCATCGGTATTATAATGATGATGAATAGGTTGCCCTTGTTTATTTAAGGCAATCTGCCCTACCGAGCCATCATTTTTGGGGTAAGCACCATTGACGTCGCTTGCAAGCCCACGACCAAGTAAAGCATGATACAATCCAGTGTAAAATTTAATGCGGTCGTCCACTTTGCCACCTTCTACCAAAATTCTTCCCAGTTCACTATTCCAGGTTTTCAAGGCATTTCTCTTTGCAGTATCAAACGACATATCCTTTGCTTCTTTAAGCAAATTCAGTTGTGCATTTTCCACAGATGTATAAGACAAACCGGTCTTGACTTCGATAGATTCCCCTACTTGGGTATCAAATTTCAGGAACAAGCCTGCCCCCTTTCCTTTTATACGGCTATGTTGATCGAAAGTCGTGGAATCTCTAAATGTTCCAAAAGATTTAGGCTGTTTGTTTATCTCCGCGAAGAAAAACATCTTAACATGAGCACCCTGCTGATATTTTTGTACGTATACAGGATTGGTAACCACATATCCCCAGACGTGCTGTTTGTCATAATTCACTTCAGCATCAACGACTGGGCCACTTTCCCCCATAACATGACCAATATCGAAAATAAGGTTGGCTTCTTCAGTTTTTGGAAAAGTATACCGATGAAAACCGACGCGCTTGGTTGCAGTGAGCTCCGCAAGTATATTATAATCTTTTAACTTGACGCGGTAATAGCCAGAAGTAGCAAACTCATCTTTCTTATCGAAAGCAGAACGATAGCCGCTTTGTGGACGATCAAGTTGACCAGGAGTTGTCTTCAATTTTCCAACGGACGGTGCAAATACCACTCCGCCTACTTGGAATTCGTGAAAATTAGCGAATCCTTCTATTGACCCATGCCTATCATCGTACCCCACAGCTTCCCAGCCCGACTTGTTCCCATAGCTTCCATTTGTGCTCGGAGCGAGCTTAGCCATTCCAAAAGGTACTGCTGCTGGTGTATAAAAGAAATACCGGCTATGGACGGATCCAATATTAGGTTTTACAAAAACGGTCAAATCTGTTTTCTGCTGTGCAAAAACAGCTGCCGTACTAACAAATAAACTACAAAAATAATAAATGATACGCTTTACCATTGTTCTCAATTAGGTTCTACAGCAAACTTACAAAAAAATAGAGTATGTATAAACATGAGTTCTGTTTTCTTACTCAATTTAACTACGGAAAAGGCTTCACCACAAAGCCTAAATTTGTAAAATTTTAAATACTAACCAAATAAAACGTTATTAAAACTTAAATACTGACATTTTTCCATAACTTTGATTGTACACACATACTAAAAACATAACCAGTAAATAAATTCAAAAAAAATACACATTGGACGGCTGATCTTCGATCAAAAGCCCTGAAGTAGATGCAAATTAACCCTGAAATAGATACAAATTATTGACAGCTACACTTGTCAACCCTAATTAATTACAATAAAACCACAATGAAAAAAAACAACACATTTTTTAGTCTAATACTTCTGTTACTCGGAACCCAACTATCAGCACAACAAACAAAACCTGACCGTATCGCTCAACTTAAGTTGGCAAAAAGCATTCTAGCGGATCAAAACCTAAAATATGTGGACAGCCTTTCCCGAGAGGTCATCAAAGAAGGTTTCAATGCGGGAAGTGGCTACTCACAAATTTGGGCTAGGGATCTCAATACATTTATTGAAACCGCATTGGAAGAGCGGTCCCAAGCGGACATTAGAGGAGCCATTTTAGTATTCTTTCAGATGCAACAGCCTAATGGTGAAATGGTAGACGGCTATGTCCTTAAGAAGGATTTTACCTGGCACGATGATACACCTTATTATTCAGAAAATGCGCCAGGCCATGTTGGATTTAAAAATACAGTAGAAACAGACCAGGAAACGTCACTCATCCAACTGCTTGGTAAATATATCCGGAAAACAAAGGATTACAGTATCCTGGAGGAGTCTATCGGTGGAATTTCTGTAAAAGATCGTATCCAACTCATGTTGGATTATTTGAAAAGAGAACGGTTCAACCACAAGTATCAATTGCTTTGGGGTGCGATGACAGCAGATTGGGGAGATGTACAACCCAACGATAGCTTTGGTTGTGACTGGAATGAGCTCTCCAATGAGGCGATCGATATTTATGACAACGCGATGTTTATTATTGCATTGCAGACATTGATTGATATCCAGCCCAACTCTCCGAAGGTGACAGAATGGAAGGGATTAAAAAAGAGTCTCGAAACAAACAGTAGACGTCATTTATGGGATAAGAAAAAACAAAAATTCATCCCTCATATCTACCCTAAGACATCTCCTATCCCAAAAGGATTTGATGAAAATACGATCCATTATCATGGGGGCACCGCCATCGCTATAGAAGCCGGGTTACTTTCCGCTTCAGAAATAAAAACAGTCAATACGCAAATGCTGGAAAACGTCCGGTTATCGGGCATGCCGAGTATTGGATTGACCTTATACCCAACCTATCCAGTTGGATTTTTCATCGGAGGAATGGCTCAGCCTTACCAATACCAAAATGGTGGTGATTGGACCTGGTTTGGCGGACGGATGATCCAGCAACTCGTTTTAAACGGCTTTTATCAAGAAGCCTATGCAGAACTTCAACCGATGATCGATCGGGTTGTGAAAAACAAAGGATTTTACGAATGGTATGGTCAAAATAACGTCCCTAGCGGATCAGGGAAATTCAAAGGTTCTGCAGGAGTACTTAGTAAAGCAATAGCGCTCCTAGAAAGCTGGGCAGAAACTACCGTAGAAAAGAATCATTAAAAGAATAAATAAATTAGCTATTCACTCATCCACTTGATCAATTCAAAAAGGATGAGTGAATTTACTTAATAATCTCTTCTACTTTCAACTGTATAGGTAAAACTTTCCGCACGGTAGAACCCTAAATTATATTCAATTGGCTTTCCAGATTGGTCAAATACAAAGCGCTTGCGGGACAAAATAGGATCACCGATATTAATCTCCAATTTATCCGCTATAAATTTATTTGCAGCCATTGCATCCAACTCTTCCTGAGAAAGATCTGCAACGACATGATAATCTGCTTCTAAGATCTCATATAAAGGTCTCTTAAAATCTTCATCGCCGTTTAAACCTATACGCGGATGGAAATAAGAGATAAAATAAACAAATGGGTCATCTTTCTTTCCTCTCAAACGTTCTAGTTTTAATAGCTTCTGGTCCTCATCTACATTAAAAAACTTCGAAACAGCTTTATCCGGAACAACCCAGCTGACGTGAAGCTCAAAATTCTTCACCTCAATCCCACGATTTTTCATCTCTTGTGAGAAACTCAACCAATTTTTGGATTTTGAACTGAATTTAGAACTAGTCACCTTCGTTCCTATCCCCTTCTTTCTAATGAGCAGCTCCTCATATACAAGTTTATTGATCGCTAAACGCAAAGTAGAACGGGAAATTGCCAATCTTTTTGCTAATTCAATTTCATTGGGTAATAACTTACCCTCTATATATTCAGGCTGCTTAATTAATTCGCGTAACAAATTCTCAGCTTGTATATGCAGCGGAACAGGACTTTTATGATCTATTTTTAAATTCATCATTTGGATTGCTTGTGCTAAAATAAGATTTTTTGCATAATTAAAAAAATAGATATATGTTTGTATGTATATACATATTAATATAAACCGCAGATGTCAAAGAAATTTATCATCATTTTATGTATCGTTTCAATTGGAGGACTCCTTTTCGGTTTCGATATGGCTGTAATTGCAGGTGCTTTGCCGTTGGTGAAGCAATTTTTCGGACTATCTCCTGCTCAAGAGGGCGTTTTTGTCAGTTCAGCTTTGCTAGGCTGTATTGTTGGTGTATTTTTCACAGGACCATTAACAGATAAATACGGCCGAAAACCCGCCTTTATTACTGCGGCCCTGCTTTTTTTATTCTCAGCAATTGGCTGTGGATTCAGTCCTTCTTACAGCATATTGATTGCAAGTAGAAGCATTGGGGGCCTTGGTGTTGGAATAGCCTCAATTGTTGTGCCCTTATATCTTGCGGAAATATCGCCAAGCAAATTTAGAGGAAGATCAGTCACCTGTTATCAACTCGCTATTACATTCGGTATCCTATTTGCCTATATCAGCAATTACTTGATTCTTGAATATACCTCCACCCAGCAAAATGAACTGTGGCGAACTATGTTTTTAGTTGGCGCAATACCGGCTTTATTGTTATGCATTGGAGTTTACTTTATTCCTGAAAGTCCGCGTTGGCTTTCTAAAAATGGACGAAACACTGAAGTTGCAGCGATCAGTGCCACATTAGGACTATCGGATATACAAGAGGTTAGCAATGTTTCCTCGAAAGGAAATCTACGTGATCTGTTCTCTCCTATTTATCGCAAGGCCTTTCTATTGGGCCTCTTCCTCCCTTTATTTTCACAACTCAGTGGAATCAACGCAATTGTTTATTATGGTCCGAGCATATTGCTTGAATCAGGTATTTCATTAAACAACTCCTATCATGCCCAGTTATTCTTTGGAGCTGCCAATGTGCTATTTACTTTCTTCGCAATCTGGAAGGTTGATAATTGGGGTAGACGTCCCTTATATCTTTTGGGAACTGTAGGTGCTACCCTGAGTTTGCTGGTTACTGGTTATCTTTTTAATCAAGGTCAAGTCAATAATATCGCATTGATTATCGCTATACTTTCCTTCTTATTTTTCTTTGCTTTTTCCATTGGCCCACTAAAATTTGTCGTCGCAGCCGAAATCTTCCCAAATGCCATCCGGGCTCGCGCCATGGGTATCAGTATTATGGTGATGTGGATTTCCGATGCTATCGTGGGACAGCTAACTCCCATTCTTCTCGCTTCCTGGGGCGCCCGCTATACGTTCTGGTTGTTTGCATTTTTCTGTGCCATCGCATTCCTTGTTGTACTTGGATTCCTGCCAGAAACGAAGGGCAAACCTTTGGAGGAGATCGAAAAATTCTGGATTGAAAAACACAACAAAAAATCAACAAACAAGTAAGCAAAAGCTATTTACTCCAACATCATTCATTTGCAATAAATTACATCAATATGTATTCTAATACTCAAACAAAACCTTTTCAGTACGAAATCGCTCCGACGTTTCCAGTTCAAGGAACATTATCAAATTCCTACCCGAATCTTGTCGCACATCTCATTACACATAATATACATAGCATTGATGGTTTTGTAGGTGTTAACTGGGGCACAATCATCCCCAACCTGAAGCAAGAATTTGAAAGACAGGGCGTAGCCGCACGATTTATTGCGATGGATTCTGCTTTAAAATCGGAATCAGCCATCCAGGATATTGTCTCTCCCTACCTAGGCGGCAATGACCCATTGTTCGGAAAAAAGGCCGGGATTCAGCTCATTGAATACTTTGATACCGAAAAACTAGCGGATTTTCAATCAATACTAGCGAACTCCGATTCAAAACAAGGTAAGTATACCATCTTTTACGGTCCTGGAGCATCATTAGTCGATACGTCTAGTCAGCTGATGTATATTGATTTGCCCAAAAATGTGCTTATTCAACGCATGCGTGCGGGCAAAGCTTTAAATTTAGGCTGTTCAACACAAACCAATCAAAAGGAAACCTATAAGCGTTACTATTTTGTCGACTGGGAAATATTGAACCGACATAAAAGATCCATCTTGTCCCGTGTCGAAATTCTTGCGGATCAACAATCGTCCCACAGCTTACCATGGATTACGGGGAAGGATCTACGCGATACATTGCAAACCATGTCCCAAAATTACTTCCGCGTACGACCAACTTTTGAACCCGGAGTATGGGGTGGACAGTGGATGAAAGAGCACCTTACAGGCATCGATCAGGATGTCAAAAACTATGCGTGGTCCTTCGAAATGATTGTCCCCGAAAATGGTATTTTGCTCGAAGCAGATGGACATATACTCGAAATTTCATTCGATCAATTGATGTTTCAAGAAAGTGCCAATGTACTCGGTCATGCACAGCAACGTTTCGATGTCGAATTCCCAATACGCTTCAATTTTCTGGACACCTTTGATGGTGGCAACCTATCCATTCAATGTCACCCCAGTCCAGCTTATGCAAAAGCAGAATTTGGAGAAAACTTCACACAGGACGAATCATATTATATCGTTGATAGAAAAGAGGACGCGCAAGTGTATCTGGGCTTTCAGCAAACAATTGATGCAGACAAATTTCGCTCCGCTTTAGAAGAGAGCTTCCACAGCGGAATAGCTATGGATATCGAGCAATACGTTCAAAAATTCGAATCCAAGAAACACCAGTTATATTTGATTCCACATGGTACCGTACATTCTTCCGGCGTGAACAATCTCGTGCTCGAAATCAGTGCAACACCTTATAATTATACCTTTAAAATGTACGACTGGGTGCGTCCCGATTTAGATGGGAAACCACGTCCATTAAATATTGATAGAGCATTCGCTAACCTCAATTTTAGCCGGAAAGGTGATGTCGTAAAAAACACACTGCTAGCTCAGCCCAGTGAAAAAGTCCTTGATGCGCAAAAAACAAGAATACATTTGCCAACGCATGAAGATCATTTCTACGATGTTTTTAGATACGAATTCGATCAGGATGTTTCGATTGAAACGCAGGGACAATGCCATATCATGATGCTTGTCGAGGGTGAGGCAATTGAGCTGACGACAGCAAATGGCATGAAGAGGGTCTTCCATTATGCCGAGACTTTTGCCGTTCCTGCTGCTGCTGGGTCCTATACATTGCGTAATTTAGGAAACGGTAAGGCAAAGGTTATCCAATCTTTTGTCAAAGAATCCAAATGTTAATCAAACCATTTATTATAAACAAACAGCACAATGAGAACTATATTTTTTGCATTATCTTCATCGCTCCTATTACTGTCCTGCCAAAACCCGGGCAGTAAAGCATCTACGAACAATTTACAAGACAGCATCCAAAAAGATAGCAGCTTCCATATTGTCAAAGATATGGCTACGAACATCATCAAAAGCGGATTCAATGCGGGGGATGGATACAGTGAGGTATGGATTAGAGACTACAATACATTTATCACCTTAGCAACAAAAGTACATCCCCATGAACAGATCAAAGATCAATTGGCTTTGTTCTTTAAACTACAAGGCCCTGATGGTAATATTGCCGATGGTTTTGTCAAAAAGTCCAGCTTAAAAAATGGCGTATCGGACTATTACACAATCACCAGTACCTTGGCTCCTGATTATGCTGCACATAAAAACACCGTTGAAACAGACCAGGAATCCTCTTTAATTCAAGCGGTACACAAATATATCGTTGCTACTAAAGATAAGGCTTTTCTCAATGAAAAAATTGGTGATGCAACTGTAAAGGATCGCATGGAACGTGCTTTGCAATTTTTATTGGACAAACGTTATAATGATACTTATGGTTTACTTTGGGGTGCAACCACGGTTGATTGGGGCGACGTTCAACCCGAGCATGACTGGGGTGTCCATCTAGATGAAAATTCGCATATTGCTTTGGACATCTACGACAATGCGATGTTTTTGATCGCCCTTGACAACTACATGGATCTACTTCCTGAGAAAAAAGAAAAATGGGGAAAAATCAGAGCTTCCATAGCAAGTAATACCATGAAACACCTTTGGGATGAAAAGAACCAAAAGTTTATTCCCCATATTTATATCAAAGGCTCTCCATTTTCGGCTGATTTTGATGAAAATCAAATCTATTATCATGGTGGAACAGCTATCGCTATTGAGGCGAATTTACTCAGCAAAGAGCAAATAAAAGTTTCATTGGATAAAATGATTAAAAATGTAAAAGACGCTGGTGCGGCAACAATTGGACTTACCGTGTACCCAACTTATCCTGCAGGTTCATTTAAAAACAAAGGCATGTATCCGTATGGTTATCAAAATGGTGGGGACTGGACCTGGTTCGGTGGGCGTATGATTCAGCAGCTCGTTAAAAATGGTTTTCAACAGGAAGCTTATGAGCAAATACAGCCGATGCTTGCCCGTGTTATCAAAAATAAAGGTTTTTATGAATGGTACACAAAAGATAACAAACCAGAGGGTTCAGGAACTTTTAGAGGTGAAGCAGGTGTGCTTTACGATGCGATCGAATTACTAGAACATGCTGGAACTAAATAAAAACAGCTTATCGCGATGTAAAAAGAGCAGCAGGAAATTTGCAGTGCCCCCAAAAAGTTAGACACTTTCTGGGGGCATTTTTTCTGAAAGTGTCTAATCTTATTGGCCAAAAAGAACCTTCAGTTTGCTTTCATTGCTGTTGGTGTCTACGAAGTCATGAAGGTTTTATTTGAAATCCTCACCTTAGCATTCCTATTTTATATTACGCTAAAGCCTTTTCCGCATTCTCCTTTGTATACTCGCTTCCTATCCGCCAAAATATCCTGTTTATTTCCCTTAAATTACTTGCCTATGTCGCCAAGTTGTTAAATTGGACAAGAGTATTATTTGGATCGCGGATTTTCATCGTGTAGTCAACAGGTCCAATAACAGCTTAAAACCTGATTGTATCGGTTTCAATAAAAGGCAAACTATAATTACCAGTATCTACCTTAATCTTAGCATTCAACTGCTTTATCGCAGCGACTTCCTGATTTACGATCTTATACAGATATACGTTCTTTAAGTTTGGAAGCTCGTTCAGTTTTGATAACCCTTTTGATGTAACTTTTGTTCCTGTCAGATTCAAATACGTTAATTTTGACAGGCCTTTCAGCTGGCTCAATCCAGCATCGGAAATTTTTGTATTTTCCAGATGTAGACGGGAAAGAATTGGCATTGCCGAAAATGTTGAAAAAGCAAGATCCGTAACAGCCGTATTTCCTAATTTCAGCTGTACAATATTATCCTTAATGGCTAACAATTCCTGTAGGTCCTTATCATTAAATTGAGGATAATTAATCGCATTAACCAACACGAAGTTATTATCTCTTGCAACTTGGATGATCTTAATACCCTTAGCCTGCCAAGCATCAACTTTATCTTTTGGCAAAGCTGGTGCTGCTGGTAGATCAGCATACAATACAGCAGACACCTCTTTTTCCCCTCTTTCCAATTTTTTCAACAAATGAGCTATTTCCTCCGTTTGTGGTATTTCATGCACTTTTTTATCAAAATTGGCTCCTTGATCAATCCACCAGGCAATCAGTTTTATCTGATCAGCGGTTATCGGTGTACGACCTTTAGGTGGCATACGTTTCTTATGTCCCTCGGGCAACACCAACCGGGCATATAATTCACTCTTTTTCGAATCATTTGCATTTAGTACTGTGCCGTTCTCTCCTCCTTTTAACAAATTCTCTTTTGTATCCAATGCCAGCCCCCCTTCCTGCTTTCTTTGCCCGTGGCAGCTTTGACAACGCTGTTTTAGAATAGGTTGAATAATTCCCATATAGGCTTCTGCTTCCTGCGCATTTTGAACGATAAGAACCTCCTCTTTATCTTCTTCCGCTTTAAACAGCTTTTTAAGTGCTACTGGCATAGCTTCCACAAAGTAACCCTTTCCATGTGTCAGTGTTCCACCGTAGTGTCCGGTCACCCCAATCAAGAGCACCAGGATGAAAAAAAGCCAAAAGCGAAATGCACCAGGAGATTCTTTACGATAAAGAAACCAAAGCAACAAACTACTGATAGCCACGGCAATTCCCAGCCACTTGTGATAGCTCAGTACATCCTCCTCATAACCTCCATTTCGTGAAAGCAGATAACCCGACAAAGCAGCTACTATAGCAGCGATTGTCCCTAGGAATAAGGAGAGCTTAATAGCAGGCAAATACATATCCCCGCCTTTAAACTGAATCCTAATTGCCATAACAAAAGCCAACAATAATATGCCGATCGGTAGATGGACCAAAAGCGGGTGAAATCGTCCCAAAAAGCCCAATAATTCATCAAAGAAAACTATCATTCTTTATATCTGTCTTTGAGTAAATGCAACATATAAACATTGATTGACCATTGATCGGCCACCGGTTGTTGTGTAAACGGTAATGTGGGTAAATAACCTGCTGGACCAAACTCGGTCGTTATGGTTAATAACTTCATCCCATTTTCCTTGTGTTTAGCAACAACTTTATCCCACCAGGTCAAATGTTGCGCAACAATACTCTTCCATTCAGGAGCCGCAGGGTCATTGACTTGTGGTCCTTCAGGATGCCCAATTCGTGCGTGAATGTGCTCCGTTCTGGAAAGTGCCTTTGTTACAGCCTCGGTCTGATCAGAAAGCATTGATTCGTGTACATTGCACCAATGCGAGATATCCAACGCAAGTTGTAAGGTCGGAATCTTCTCTAAATATTCTATTGTCACATGAGCTGCAAAACTAAATCTTCCGCGATGGGTCTCATGATAAACGGGGATGTGGTACTTATTTTTAGCCGCATCTGCAAGCTCAATTAATGTTTTATTCTGCTCAAACGAGTAATAATCTTTACCTGTATGGCAATTGATATAATCGGGTTTCAGCTGTGCTGCTTCATCCAAATTACGCTTAAAACTTTGTTTATATTCCTCATAAGTTCCGCCCGATCCGCCTGAAAGCAATCCTAAACTCAATCCATATTTATGTAATGCATCGATCATCTCCTTGCGCTCATTTGGACTACCAGGTAACCAGGATTCAACACCATCGTAACCAGCATTTTTCACCCGGAGACAGAACGTATCCCAGGAATCGCTATTTCCCCAATTGGTGCAATAATATTTGATGTGTAACTGCTGGGCAGTCATAGATAGAAAACTGCTCATAAATAAAATTAATACTAGAAGTTGTTTCATATTTTTAAATTATAGCTTGAATAAGTTCACCCTCCACATCTGTCAATCGGAATGGCCTTCCTTGAAAATCGTACGTAAATTTCTCATGATCAAAACCCAAAAAGTGGAGCATGGTCGCATGGACATCGTGTACAGAACTACGCCCTTCTACCCCAGCGAACCCAATATCATCGGTTTGACCGTAACTTATACCATTACGAACTCCCCCACCTGCCATCCAGATGGTATAGGCGTCTGTATGATGATCGCGTCCCAGGAATGGCATATCGCTGTTGTCCCTATTTTCTTGCATCGGTGTACGTCCAAATTCCCCTCCCCACACGACTAGTGTTTCTTCCAGCAAACCACGTTGTTTTAGATCCATAATCAATGCGGTCATTGGTCGATCAATCTCCCGGCATTTATTTTTAAAGCCAAGATCAATCGAATCTGCGGGATTTGTACCGTGACTATCCCAACCCCAATCAAATAACTGAACGAATCGTACCCCCTGTTCTACGAGTTTCCGAGCCAAGAGGCAATTATTGGCAAACGATTCTTTACCCGGCTCAGTTCCATACAATTCGTGAATATAAGCAGGTTCATTATTGATGTCCATCACTTCAGGAACTGCAACCTGCATTTTATAAGCCATCTCATATTGTGCAATCCGCGACAAGGTTTCTGGGTCTTTAAAGGTATCGTATTCTGTTTTGTTGACGTTATTTATGGCATCAATCAAATCACGCTTCATATCCCTTCCCATTCCTTCAGGATCGGCAATATACAATACGGGGTCACCCTTTGAACGACATTGAACGCCTTGGTATACCGATGGTAAAAATCCACTTCCCCAGACACTTTTTCCTGCATCCGGTGTTTTACCTCCCGATGTTAACACAACAAATCCGGGTAAATTGCTATTTTCAGATCCCAGACCATAAGTTACCCATGAACCAATGCTTGGCCGGCCGAGACGGGCACTTCCCGTATGCATAAACAATTGCGCTGGACCGTGATTGAACTGATCGGTATGCACGGCCTTCAGAAAACTCACTTCATCAACAACTTTACTAAAGTGAGGCAAATGATCTGATACCCAAGCCCCACTTGCTCCATACTGTTTAAAAGTAGCTTGTGGCCCCAACATTTTTGGAATCCCACGAATAAAGGCAAATTTCTTTCCCGCGAGTAAGGACTCTGGGCAAGGTTGATTATGTAATTTCTGTAATGCAGGCTTGTAATCAAATAACTCCAATTGCGACGGAGCGCCGGCCATATGCAGATAAATTACACTTTTAGCCTTACCTGGGAAATGAGGAGGCTTGGGTACCAGTGGATTGAGTGCATTCAGATCCAACTTTTCTGCTGATTTTGACTGTCCCCATCCATTACAACTCGTCAACAAACTCCCCAAAGCAATACCTCCGATACCTGCCACACAATCCTTTAGAAAATGTCTTCTTGTGACAGCCTGCAATTCAAATTGTTGCGCTTCTTCTATTAGCTTATTTAGATCTTTCATCTGACTATCATTACGTATGAACGGGCTGTGTCGCTAAATTTTTAGTCCGCAGCTTTAGCTCATTTCGGTTTATATTCTTATTATTTCATAGGCCTTACCCTTCTTAACAAAAGACTTCGTTTTCACACGAAAGCCCTTATTCAGAAGTATCATTCCATATTTATCATTTCATTATTTATGATTTCGTTAAAAACTCGTCCAAATTCAACACTGCATTGGCAACAAGCATGTAGGCAGCTTTTGAAGGCAGGACCTTTACATTGCTTTTCGCTAAATCTTCATTCAAAAATTTGGCTGCCGAATCAGGCTTTTTGCTGAAATCAATCAACGCTTTTTGATAAAGCTGTTCCAGCTCTTTGAGTTTCTTTTCATCGGCATCCTTCAACATTGCATGTCTATAACCGACACGGATACCATCTCTGAGGTTTCCATTTCCCTCCTTTTCCATAATAGCACCCAGATGTTTAGCCGCTTCGAGATAAACAGGATCGTTTAATGTGGCAAGCGCTTGCAGCGGTGTATTGGTACGGATACGGTCGACCAAACAAACCTCCCTACTCGAAGCATCAAAAGAAACAAAAGAAGGATAAGGACTCGTACGCTTTAAAAACGTATAGATGCCTCTTCGGTATTGATCTTCTCCAGCACTTTTCACCCAGGACTCACCGCTGTATACAGTCATCCATACCCCATCCGGTTGGTATGGCATTACACTTGGTCCATACATTTTATTGCTGAGCAATCCACTTACGGCTAAAGCCTGATCGCGAATCTGTTCGGCAGATAATCTAAAGCGAGGTCCCCTTGCCAAATAATAATTCTGTGGATCCTTTTCAAAATTGGAATTGTTCAAGCTAGAGGATTGCTTATAAGTTCCGGATAATACCATCTCGCGGATCAATTTTTTAACGCTCCACTTTTTGGTATTCATCAGATCTAGGGCAAGATAATCTAATAATTCTCGGTGAATCGGCGGAATACTCTGTGTGCCCATATCTCCCAATGGTTCAACAAGCCCCCGACCAAATAGTTGAGCCCATACGCGATTAACTAAAGTTCGCGCTGTCAACGGGTTTTCCTTACTGACAATCCACTGCGCAAAACCCAAACGATTGCGTTGAGCCCCCTTAGGGAAACTATTCAGTGATGCCGGAACTGTAGGCTGCACTTCCGCACCTAGCGACAGGCGGTTACCGCGTATAAATACATTGGTTTTACGATGCATGTCCTTGGGATTTTCAATCATGATTGGTACCCCCTCAGGTTGCATGTTGACCAACTGGAGAAAAGTCTTTTGAAAATTCATATTATCCAGTGACTTTTCATGTGGAAAGTTCTCGCGAAATGCAAACCATTCAATCATGCAGATCGGCTGTCCATGAGCGACAGATGGATTCTTGAAAACCAGATATAAGTCATGTACACCACGAGTCGCACTTATGGGAGACTGAATAACCTGTCTTCCATTCGTACTCGGCAAATCAATGACGGCAAGTATTGGTCCGCTAGGTTTATCCAAATGAATTTCCAATTTTCCACCTACCGCACCTGTCCAGAAATTCATGAAGAATTGCTGTTTATTATCCAGGTTTATTGCCCTTAATCGAGCCGATCCTCCAGTTCTAACCCCCAACCATTTCGTATCATAAAGCGCACCATCTACTATTTGGTCGCTGTAATGCGCATGGACTTTGGGCTCAAGGGTGTGAAGGAATAGATCTGTTGATTTTACCAAGCTGGCATTTCCTGTCGTCGACAACCACCTCTTTATACTGTCAATTCGCTTTTCATCCTGTGCGGTGTAAAAACGCAGTTTAGGATGATCACCTTGGGTATCTTCATCTCTGGTGTTGTTAAAAAAAGCTAACGATTTATAATACTCTTCAAATTTAAACGGATCATAAGTATGACTATGGCATTGCACGCATTCAAAGGTCGTACTCAACCATACTTGATAAGTTGTATTTAAACGATCCAAAACCGCAGCCATCCGAAATTCCTCGCTATCGGTCCCGCCTTCATCATTATTCATGGTATTGCGATGGAATGCTGTTGCGATAAGTTGATCCTTGGTTGGTTCCGGAAGCAAATCCCCAGCGAGCTGTTCAATCGTAAATTCATCATAAGGCATATCCTTGTTTAAGGCCTTGATGACCCAATCCCGATAAGTCCATATCGTGCGCGAACCATCCTTCTCGTAGCCCTTCGTATCGGCATATCGCGCCATATCCAACCACCAACTCGCCCACTTTTCGCCATATTTCTGAGAAGCCAGTAGACTGTCTACCCGCCGGGTATAAGCATCATCACGCTGGTCTGCTTCAAAGGCTTGAATCTCTGCCAACGAGGGTGGGATACCAATTAGATCCAAATAAACTCTTCGGAGCAACGATGCTTTATCGGCTTCATCTGCAAAGGACAATTTCTTCTCCTTCATCTTATCCAAAACAAAAAAATCAATCGTATTGTTCACCCCTTTGGGCTTAACACCAAATATACTGAGCAACGAAAAAGGTTTAGGGACCTCCGTTTCCTTAGGTGTTGTATAGGCCCAATGCTCTCCCCACTTAGCTCCTTCATCGATCCATCTTTTGAGTATATCAATTTCATCGTCATTCAGTTTAGGGGCATTGTAAGGCATACGCAATTCAGGGTCATCGGAAATCAGTCTCTTTATAAGTTCACTGTGTTCGCCATCGCCACGAATAATTGCCGATTTGCCTGACTCGGCTTTGGCGAAGGCCTCATTTTCAAAAAGAAAGCTTAAGCCACCATTTTTTTTAACCCCACCATGGCATGTGATACAATGTTTATTCAATATCGGTTTAACATCAGCGCTAAAATCAACTGGCTCTTTTTTTCCAAAAGTCAAAATGCTTGTACCAATAAGCACAAGCGCCAATAATATTAGCACCAAAATCTTTTTTCTCATAGCATTGGGATATATCTATTCTGTATTATTTTAGGTTTATGCACTAAACGAAATGAATAATGATTGTTTTCTTCGTTAAGTGGAGCCGAAACTATTCCATAAATGTGCTAGTTTCGAGTAGGATAAAATTAGAGAACAACACTGGATTATACTAAAACTAGATTAACAGAAACATAAACAATATTACCCCTTGCCCTTGCAAGTTTTTCTGGATACTATAGTCCCACCTGCTCAAAAGATTGATTTAAAACAGCATAACGTACTTTCTTTGGTTAAACTGCAGACAATAAAACAACACTTTTGCGACATATTCCTACGTATCAAAAAGTATAACAATTTCGATACGAATTAACTTATTTAGTTTTCTGTACTGCATACAATCACCGCTAAATCTGCTGTTAAAGTGGTTTTAACAGGTTCAAGGCCCTCGCATAGATAAAATAGTATGCAAAAAAGTAACAATAGTGTCAGTATCTCCCCTTCCAGAGTTTTAAATTTACAAGCTAACCCTTTCAATTATGAAATATCTTTATTTAATACTATTCTGTTCGTTCACAGTGTTCTCTTTCGGTCAACCGACATCGGACAACAACCTCCATTTCGATCAGTTGGCTTCGCGGTGGGATGAAGGCATTCCGTTGGGAAATGGTCAATTGGGTGCACTGATTTGGAAAAAAGATAATATGATTCGATTTTCACTTGATCGCGCAGATCTATGGGATGAAAGAAAGGCCTTTGCAATAGAAAACCACAAATTCAATTGGGTCCAACAACAAATAAAAAACAACAGCTATGGTATTGTACAAGAGTGGGGAGACGCTCCTTACGATAGATCCCCCTATCCCACCAAGCTTCCAGCAGCGTCGCTGTTCTTTGACTTAGCGAAATTTGGCACTGTCGTTTCGAACGTACTTGACCTGGAACAGGCCACCAATATTCTTAAATTCAAAGATGGTCGGATATTAAGAACATTCATACACGCCTATAAACCCTTTGGCTATTTTGAAATTACAGGAAACAATGTGAGTGACCTTGTACCTCAATTAATTCCCCATCAATATGAAAATAGCGCAAACAAAGATGAAAACAAAAGCGTTGTTGAAGGTCAAAATTTAGCAAGATTAGGATATAAGCAAGGGAATATAACCCGAACCAGCAATTACGAAGTGCTGCACCAAAAAACTTATGACAATCATTTTTTTGAAGTTGTATTGAGATGGGAAAAGATATCAGCTAAAAAACTGATTGGTTATTGGACAATCGTCAACGATCAAAAGGTAGCCCCTTCTGAACTTTCCCTCAAAAAATACACCGAAGAAAAAGCAAGCCATTTGCATTGGTGGTCAAACTATTGGTCCAAATCAAGTATAACTATTCCAGAAAAAAATCTTGAAAAGCAATATTATCTTGATATGTACAAGCTCGGTGCTGTCGCAAGAGAAGGTGCTCCAGCAATTACGCTTCAGGCCGTCTGGACGGCAGATAATGGTGGTCTCCCCCCTTGGAAAGGAGACTTTCACAATGACCTTAACACCCAATTGAGCTATTGGCCAGCCTATTCGGGGAATAGATTGGCCGAAGCCAAAAGCTATACAGATTGGCTCTGGAAGATCCGCAAAAAAAATAGTGATTTTACCAAGCAATATTTTGGTGTCGATGGGCTGAATGTACCCGGTGTCCTTACTTTAAATGGAGATCCTATGGGTGGATGGATTCAGTATTCTCTTTCTCCAACTATTGGTGCATGGGCGGCCCAACATTTTTATTGGCAATGGAAATATAGCATGGATAAAACCTTTCTAAGAGAACAAGCCTATCCCTATATCGTTGAGTCTGCGACTTACCTTAAAAATATAACCACATTAAAAAATGGACTCCGTTACCTGCCTTTGAGCAGCAGTCCCGAATACAATGACAACAGTGTATCAGCATGGTTTGACAATTGGACCAATTTCGATCTTAGTTTAGCGCATTTTCTTTTCCAGGCTGCAAGTGAGGTGAGCACAGCAATGGGAAAACCGCAAGAAGCGAAGAATTGGTTAAAATGTAAGGCCCAACTACCTCATTATGCAACGGATGAAACCGGACTACAAGTTGCTGTAAATCTTCCAATGAAACATTCCCATCGGCATATGTCTCCCTATATGGCAATTTATCCATTGGATTTATTAGACATCAATAATCCGCAGGAAAAAGAGCTCATCGAAAGTTCCCTAGATCATATTGAAAAACTGGGTACCCGTGCGTGGGTCGGTTATTCCTTTGCATGGATGGCTTGTTTACACGCGCGAGCTAAACAAGGAAAGGAAGCCGTAATCAATCTTCAAAAATTTGCACAGAACTTTTGTTCCACCAATTCCTTTCATCTGAATGGTGACCAGAAAGGGGGGCAATATTCAGACTTTACGTATCGACCATTTACGTTAGAAGGTAACTTTGCATTTGCGCAAGGAATACACGAATTGCTCATTCAGAGCAAGAATAACTATGTAGAAATCTTTCCAGCCTTACCTGCTGAATGGGCAACAGCATCTTTCAAAAATTTAAGAACGATGGGCGGATTTATCGTAAACGCTGAAAAAAGAGGAGATAAAATCGTTATGCTGAAAATAACTGCGACCGAAGATGGTACCTTTCGAATTTTTGAACCCAAGACGCTCATGCATGTCAGTACGAAAAAGACCTTACAGAAAGATAACACCATACAATATGTGAAACTAAAAAAGGGGCAAACAGTAAACTTATGTAGTCTATAAATGCGGTCCCTGTGTAAGTTGGAGGTAACTATAAAAAAAGCGTTTCAACCAAGTGTTGAAACGCTTTTTTTAATACTGTTCTGCAATTTATGCGAGTTCAATCAAAAATTCCTCTTTCGGAAGTCTAAATTTTTTCAGCTTCAGCAACCAATCTTGTTCTTCCATCCGATAGCCTAAAGGAAGCATAACTGCACTCTTCAATCCCAGTTTATCTAAACCAAGAAGTTCATCCAATTCGGCATTTGAAAAACCCTCCATAGGAGTTGCATCAACGCCTAATTCTGCAGCCTGAGCAATTGCCAGACCAAAAGCAATATAGGCTTGTTTAGCCGCATGGGCTGCTTGTTGCTCACCGGATAGGCTCGATAACTGTGCTTTCAATCTATTTTTATACTCGTCAGTGGTGTCTAAAGGTAAACCTCTCAACGCATTCATCTTGTCGAAGGTATTATCAATACGTTCGTCCGTATAGCTATCCCATCCTGCGAAGACCAATAAATGTGAGCTATCAGCAACAATTTGTTGCCCCCAAGCCACAGGTACAATTTTTTCTTTTAATTCCTGATTCGTAATCACAATCACACGGAACTGTTGAAGTCCAGACGAGCTCGGAGCCATACGTGCTGCCTCCAAAATCTTATCCAAATCTTCCTGAGCGACCTTTTTTGTAGGGTCGTATTTTTTTGTGGCATAACGCCATTCTAGGGTATCTAATAAAGCCATTTTATTCTAATTTAAATGATCAATAGCAACATCATAAAGTTATGTAAAGATACATAAAAAAATAAATGTCTAAACATTAAAACAAAGGACTAAAACAATAAAAACTAGGACAAAAACACATTGCTTTTCAGCATTTGTTACTAGACTTTTAACGCCCAAACACAGTATATTTACTTGTAATCGCAAGCAAATGTCTATTTTATTCAATTTTATTAAGACCTTTGTACTGGTTTATATCCGATTAAAACAAAATGACCTTTAATCATTTGTTCCCGGTAGTTATAAATAACAAAATAAAAAACAGAGCTCACCTGCTCACAATAAAAACATCAGCGATGTCTATAACGAATGAAACAGAGCTAACAGGCATACAAAAAGCGAGCGATGCCGTTGCCATCACCTTAAAAGCTATGATAACACATGCTCAAGTGGGTATGTCCACGAAAGAGCTTGACGAATATGGAGCCGAAATATTAAAAAGCATGGGTGCGAATTCTGCTCCCGCTCTTACCTATGGTTTCCCAGGCTACACCTGTATCAGTATAAACAACGAGTTTTGCCACGGAATACCTACTGCGGAAAGACTATTGCAAGAAGGTGATTTGATCAATATCGATGTATCTGCCGAACTGGATGGCTATTGGGCTGATAATGGTTGTTCCTTTGTTATAGGAAAGGACATATTTCAACACGAAAAGTTAGTAAAAGCATCAAAAGAAATTCTTCAAAAAGCAATAAATAATATTCGTGGTGGCGTGAAAATAGCCGATATTGGGCATCTAATAGAAACTGAAGCGAAAAAAAGAGGCTATAAAGTCATCAAGAATCTTGGCGGACATGGTGTAGGAAAAAGTCTGCATGAGGAACCCGATGAATTGCTTAACTATAAAAATCGCTTTGACCAACGAAGATTTCGAAAAAATACTGTTGTTGCTATTGAAACCTTTATTTCAACAACCTCCACATACGCGACCGAACTCAACGACGGCTGGACAATGGTTGGGGACAAAGGTGGATTCATGGCGCAACATGAACATACAATTCTCATTACCGATGGCGCTCCTGTTATATTAACGGCACAGAATGCAATTTACTAAGCAGTAATAAGAAGACACCTATAGGTCTTTTCGAACAAGTTATTGAAAGCTATCGAAAAGACCTATTTTCTTTAAAACAAGACCTCAAGCTTGCGGTGGCGTGCATAATTTCTTCATCTCAGAACTAGAGGTTGCTTAAAAAATTAAGGGGCCTCTCATAACGAGAAAACCCCCAAATAATATATTTTTATGGCTAAATAATTTTTGTCAATACCAAATACTAATCTTACTGGATAAATGGCTACACCAGTAAATGTAGCGTATTCTTCCCAACAAAAAAGTGATGAAAATCACTTTTACCAAAAATTTTATTCCCATTTTCAAAATTCAGCTTCCTTCTTAACGTGCTCTCCAACTCATCTATTCTCCGTTAACTGTTTTGACTACTGTTTTGATAACTATTTTGAAAACCACCAAATAATAGAAAGCCTTTTTACCATCCAAACACTTCGCCTCCAATCCTTACTCCTTGCTTAGTTGCGGCAATAAACATAAGGGCTAAAGCGGTACGATAATATTTGTATTTAGGCTGGTGTAACGTATAAAGTTTAGTATTTTTGGTTCATTAAAGTAATCTAGATTGAGAACAATAAAATTCCATAAGGGTGAATGCGGTGTTGAGTTTTTGTTGAATGTCCTCAATGAAAAAGAAACGGATTATACACATCAAGATACTTACCATAAAGATTTTTTTGAAATTCTATTTTTCAAAAAAGCCAAAGGCAGATTGATAATGGGGCAAGAGATTCTCTCCTTGTCCGACAATTCAATCATCTTTATTTCGGCTTTTCAAAAACATACCTGGGAACTGGATCCAGAACACCTTGAATTTACAACATTGATTTTTCAGGAAGACTTTTTGCATGATTTTTTTTTCAGATAAACTATTCACATACAAACTATTATATTTCTACCAACTTAGTTATGTGCCCCAAATTATAGCAGATGACACACATATGTCAAAATTCTGTGGTCTTCTCGCCGAAATTAAACTTGAACTTATCGAAAGCCAAGCAGATAGCGCCCATATTATTCGTTCTTTACTTTATTACCTATTGCAGACTTTAAACCGAAAATATGCCCGCCTGAATAAGCTGCCGAACCAAAAAGCGGAAAATAATTTCGCCTATCAATTTAAAGAACTTATGGAACAGTTCATTCGGGAGAAACAACGGGTAAACGAATATGCGACACTCATGGGAATAAGTAGGATTACGTTAAATCAGGCCGTTAAAGCACAGTTTAATACCACAGCGACACACCTGCTTCGGCAGCGTTTGCTATTCGAGATTCAGGACCTTCTTATCCATTCTGACCATTCCGTTAATCAAATTGCTTTTGACCTTAACTTTTCAGAACCCAATCATTTAATGCGGTTTTTCAAAACTCAAACTGGAAAAACCATTGGTGCATTTATTCAGGAATTCAAATAAATATTGAATTACGTATACAAATTGACGTTATGAAAATCGGGCCATGCAGATCGGCAACCACATGGCCCAACTTCCATTGAAATCAATGGAGTTCCAAGTACGTCTCAGTATCTTGAACCTGCGCATAAAAGAATGCCAATGCAGCGAGAAAGGCATGCTGAACCTCCAGTGCACCAACTACGGAGCCATTGATCTCGAGATCGCGCGTCGCACAGGCATCATCAATTACCGTACATGGAAAGCCCAAATCGACAGCAGCACGTACCGTGGCGTCAATACACATATGGGTCATCATGCCCACGACAACAAGTTCCTCGATCTTATTTCTGCGAAGGTAATCCAATAATTCTGTCTCTCTAAAGCTGTTGGGAAAATGTTTACGTATGACAAGCTCGTTTGGCATTGGACTTACGCTTTCATGAATTTCGGCAGCTCTTGTGCCATCAATAAAGAATGGCATTGCTTCGGGATCTGAAGAAATATGTTGAATATGAACCACAGGCAATTTTCTTCGCCTAAATTGGTCGATCACTCTTCTTGCATTTTTACCTGCCTTCAACGGATCGACAAGTTCCATTCCGCCATCTTCAAAATACTCATTTTGAATATCAATGACTATTAACGCGCTATTGCTCATCTATTTTATGAATTAAGTTTACACAAAATTAAGGTGGATATAGCAGCGATGAACTACCAATAAATCACCAAATACTACCATTTTGATAAGAGCGACAAGATGGGATCAACTAGGAAGTGATGTAAATGTTTTACATAATTTCGATCAAAAAATCACCAACAAAAGCTAACTTCGCTGCATATACAGATCACAGAGAGGTGATAATTGCAATAATAGATAGCATGGCATTGAAAGAATTACAACACAGCAAAATATATGGCGCAGATAACGGTGGCACTCCATTAATTGTTCTGCATGGGCTTTTTGGTATGGCAGACAACTGGGGATCCTTTGGTCGTAGTTTCGGAGAGAAAAGACAGGTACATTTACTCGATCTTCGTAATCACGGACGAAGTTTCCATAGTGAAGATATGTCGGTGGAAGTTATGGTAGAAGATCTGCTGGCCTATATAACATCCATTGGAGCAGATAAAGTACTCCTATTGGGCCATTCTTTGGGCGGAAAAGTAGCGATGCAATTTGCTATTGATCATCCCGGAAAAATTGAAAAACTGATCATCGCTGATATAGCCCCAAAAGCTTATCCGCCACATCACGAGGATATCTTCGATGCGCTATCTGCTGTGGATATCACAACACTGGATAACAGGAAAGATGTACAAGTAAAGATTGAACACTATTTGAGTGATCCGGGAGTTATCCAATTTTTATTAAAAAATGTATATATCAGAGAAGATCGGAAATTAGATTGGCGCTTTAATCTGGATGTTTTAAAAAATAAATATACGGAGTTCATCACTGTCGGGGTAAAATCGGGAATATTCAACGGTCCCACATTATTTCTACCTGGAGAGAAATCAAGATATATATTACCTGAAGATAAAATTAAGATCAGGGAACAATTTCCAAATGCCGTGTTTAAAACAATTCCTAATGCTGGTCACTGGGTTCAAGCCGAAAATCCGCAGGCATTTGACGCATTTGTAGCCGAGTTTTTAGATCAATAAAATTAGATACATTGAATGTCCGCTCCTACTTGTTGGTCCTTAAAACCGCTCGTAAGGAGAAGACATTCAATACCATTATTTCAACGCCTTTGCGTAGGTCTTTATCGCACGATCACGGGCAAACTGATGGTCAACAATAGGCTTACAATAGTCTAAAGTGTCTAATTCAGGAACCCATTGTTTTATATATTCCTGATTTTTATCGAACTTCTCAGCCTGGAGCGTTGGATTAAAAACCCTAAAATATGGAGCTGCATCACAACCACTGCCGGCGGCCCATTGCCAGTTACCATTGTTGGCCGACAGATCATAATCATTTAATTTTTGTGCAAAGTAGGCCTCCCCCCATCTCCAATCAATCAAAAGGTGCTTACAAAGAAAACTGGCTACAACCATTCGTACGCGATTGTGCATATAACCCGAACTGTTCAATTGGCGCATACCCGCATCGACCATAGGATATCCGGTCTCTCCGTTGCACCATTGCTGGAATTCTACTTCGTCGTTGCGCCATTGTATGGCATCGTATTGCTTTCTAAAGGACTCCGTAACAACATGCGGATAGTGGTAGAGTATCTGCATAAAAAATTCACGCCAGATCAATTCAGACAACCAGGTCGCATTGTGTTTTAAAGCAAAAGTAACACATTGACGAACACTGATTGTTCCAAAACGAAGTGCAATCCCCAATTTAGTTGTGCCCATTAATGCCGGATAATCGCGGGTGGTATCATAATGGTCAATAATCGTCGCATTCAGCTCTGGTTCTTCAAAAATAAGGTCAGTCTTCAGAAATCCTAAATTCGCCAAAGAAATAATCTGCTGATGGTTTTGTTGAAAGAAAGATCCCGTTGTGCAGGTAGAGGAAAGATGGTCCTCTGGACGTAATTTTTCCCGCCATTTCTTTGCATAAGGCGTATAAACCGTATAGGGTGTTCCATCATTCTTTAAAATATCTCCTTTATCGAAAATAACCTGATCTTTCACAGCTTTGAAAGGAATTCCCCTAGCTGTACAAAGCTCGAAAATTTCTTTGTCCCGACGAATTGCTTTCGGTTCATAATCCCGATTACAATAGATTCCCTGCACATCGAATTTTTCAATCAACTCCCTGTAGATAGCGATAGGTTTACCATAGAACGTATTCAAAGTTGCACCACTTTCCCCGAGTAGGGTATTGATACGGGTTAAAGCCTGATGGATGTAATGAAGACGTCGATCCCTCCTATCCTCCAATTGCTTCAAAATTTCTTCGTCAAATATGAATATAGGTAATACGGGATAGCCCAAGGCCAGTGCGCGAGTAAGCCCGGCATTATCATCCAGACGTAAGTCCCGACGAAACCAAAACACAATAATTTTATTTTTTTCCATAAAAACGACTAATAGTTGACTTCTCTACCCCATGTTAACAATTTTAAAGGGTAAAAGGTTAGCTCAATAATTAGGTGAAATACCTGTATAAAAAAACTGAACCATCAAAGGTACTCGAAATTCCCCTTGATGGTTCAGCATTGAATAATTTTATTGTGCTAGTTTTTCAAACTCGCCATGTCAATAACAAACCTGTATTTAACATCGCTTTTCAATAGTCTATCATAGGCATGATTGATATCCTGCATTTTAATCAGCTCTATATCGGAGATAATATTATGTTTACCACAAAAATCAAGCATCTCCTGTGTTTCGGCTATCCCACCGATCATAGAACCTGAAAAACTTTTACGTGTTGGAATCAGACTAAAAGGAGCAACAGGAAGTGGATGCTCCGGAGCGCCAACAAGCGTCAAGGAACCATCTCGTTTCAATAAACTTAAATAGGCATTGATGTCATGTTGTGCCGAAACACAGTCCAAAATGAAATGTAATGTTCCTGCATGTTCCTTCATTTGTTCTGCATCAGTTGACAAGATCACCTCATCGGCACCTAAACGTTTAGCGTCATCAACTTTAGAAGCAGACGTTGTAATGACAACGACGTGCGCTCCCATTGCTTTCGCTATTTTGACTCCCATGTGTCCCAAGCCACCGATACCCACTATGCCAACCTTTTTTCCTGGTCCCACATTCCAATGCCTCAAAGGTGAATAAGTGGTAATTCCAGCACATAATAAAGGTGCTGTCGCTGCGAGATCCAAATTTTCAGGAATGTGGAGCACAAAATCCTGATCTACTACAACACGTTCAGAATAACCACCAAATGTCTGTTTATTAAGGTGCTTATCGTGTCCGTTGTATGTTTGGATATTTCCATTTTCACAATACTGTTCCAGTCCTTCCTTACAACTATCACATTCGCGACAACTATCTACCATACAGCCTACACCGGCCAAATCGCCAACTTTAAACTTGGTTACAGCGGATCCAACTTTAGTAATTCGACCCACAATTTCATGACCGGGTACATTCGGATAAACGGTTCCGCCCCATTCATTTCGCGCTGTATGTAAATCCGAATGGCAAACTCCACAAAATAAGATATCAATCTCGACATCTTTATCCGTCACTTCACGGCGTTCAATATCCATCTGTTTTAGATCAGCCGTTGGTGCGCTTGTTCCAAAAGCTCTAATTGAAAATGTACTCATACTTGATAAAATTGTTGTTTTCTGTTTTAAATAAATGCATAAAATTCCCATGATACAACACAGATTCCATCCGCACGATAAAATTAACCAATGGATGTGAAAAATGTTTTGAAGGAACGATATCAAAAGTAAAAAGTAACTTTCAGAATGATTTTGCTATAAAGCTCAAATTGATATTTCTTTACGGCTCATCGCATCATGCCTGAACATCTCTAATAGGCTAGCTTTGTAAAGCAGACAGACTAATCAGTATCCTCGACTTGTACAAATTGCATTGCCAAGCCCTGTTTCTGGCATATATTCAGAATAGAAAATTCCAGTCGGGTACTAATCCGCAGAACAAGCAAAAATTGCTGGTCATCCAACAATAAATCAATATTTTTTATCTCCGGAAAACTCTGATAGAGAAAATGATAAATCTCGCTCGCTTTCCACTTCAGCTTACGAGATAAAGAATAAACAACTTTATACATATTTAGATTATTTCAAAATTTTAACGGCAATTTGTTGTAATTGGTGGTTCAAAAAACGCATCTGTTTCAGTTCCTCAAAATCACGGGCTAGTCGAACCTTTTTATTTTCATTTTCCAGTGCAAGAGCTAGGCTATCCAAGCGCTCCACATCATTGTGTATCAATAAATAACAATCAATATCTGGATCCAACACCCCCATCATTTCAGGACGGATCGTTTCCTCTGTCTCCACCATGACCAAAACGCATCTTTCTGATGCAAAGCTATCTACCGACTTTCCTACTTTCGCATTTAACACCATAGTTGTAATCCTGTTTATTGTCTGTATAAAAAGAATCGATCAATCAAAATAGACATATTTTGTATTTTTGTCGAAACCAGTTTCAAAAAAAAGAACAATAAATATACATCCTTACTGTTCAAAATAATTACTTCGCGCTACACTCCGAATTGCTAGCGTAGTCCCTTAACACATATACTTGTCAACCAGGAAAGCCTAGCTTCAAAATCTGGAAAACGATCAAAAAGTAAAACTTCCTGCTCAAAACAACGTGATGTTGTCACTAACATTTCGGATAAAAACAGGATATCCTTTTCCTCTAAGGCCTGAATTTCTTTTTTCCTAACGGCTAATTCAATCATTTCACGAATCAACTTAATCTCGTCGTCCAGCATGTAACGTGTTTTCGAAACCATCAAGGCTGGATCGGATTTCATATCTTCGAATGCGAGATGAAAACGTTTCGTAATTAAATTAATCTGACGTAGTTTTGCTTGTAAAAAACCGACTAAATTATCTTCCAGTGAAGCGTCCCTGTTATAAGTTCTACTCGCGACCTCAAACACTTCCTGACATAGATACTCCGCAATCGCATCAAAGACATCCATTTTACTGGTAAAATAGTAATATAACGTGCTCCGACCCTTTCCACAAGCTTTTGAAATATCCTGCATAGAAACCCTTGCAAATCCATATGTTTCAAACACTTTCATGGATGATAAGATAATTTCCTCTTTAATATTTTCCTGTTGACCTGTCATTACTCGACAAATCTACAAAAAATGTCGAAAAATCAACTACCCCAGCCAAATTTTTTCGCTAGGCGTTATAGGCGCCATTTTCCTAATCCAGCAATAGAATGTGCTCCACAGGTTCAATTTTATTCATTTCTGTAGGGTTAGGTGGTAAAAGGTTTATCCCGTTTCTCCATATTTTTATTGCATTTTTATCTTCTACGGGATAAATATTATAGATTAAATTTGATTTCAATGCTTTTCAATGGGAATGGACTACGTTTTATGTATAATCTTAGTCAGGTGACTTACATCGGTCAGCCCAAATTCAGCAGCAATTTCCTTTAAGGTAACTCTTCCTACTGCTATTCGTTGACGTATCAATGTACTGCGGTAGTTTTGAATATAGTCCCGTAAGGTAATCCCTGCCTGACGTTTAAAGTAAATACCAAGATAATCGTTGGCAATATTAAAGTGCTCCGCCATCATTTGTATCCGCAGACAGTTGGGATCGTAAATATTTTTATGAATATAACAAAACATAGCCTGCAGATCGCGACTTTTGGTACTACTACTACGCAATTCAGGCATATTTCGCTGCAGAACATGTGCAATGCTGAATAATTGCAACCAAATAAGCTCCTGATTTCCGATTTGATCTTTCTTAAATAAAAGGAGTATATCAAAGATCTGTTCTATCACCAGCTTATCTTCCCCCGCTAATTGAAATCCCATCTGATGGGTTTCTCTACTTTTTATGATATATTCCAGCTGTTGTATTGCGGGCGTAGCACCCGAAGTGTCACGACCAAGGTAGGCGTCTGTAAATTTAAGATAAACAAAATGTGTGAGTTGTTCGATTTCAAAATAATGCTGATCATCTGGCCCCAGTAGAAAGATCGCTCCTTCCTCGTAAGGAAATGAATGCCCATTAACGATATGTCGTCCTGAACCCTCCCGAATAAAAATGAACTCGTAATGATTGTGATTGTGTTCGGGATGGTTCCATTCAAGCATCTTAAATCCTGAAATAAGCACCGGTTCAAACTGACGATAACGTTTCATTTCAGAAATATACATAATTATGTTGGATTTTTACATTAAAACCCACTAAGCTTCCAACTAACTTTGGCCTTATAAGTATTAGACAAAGATGAAGACTAGAAAAAACACCGCTTTAGTTGTTGGCGCCAATGGCGTTATAGGCAACAATCTCATAGACTACCTTGAAAAGACGGAAGAATGGGAAATTATAGGTTTATCACGACGAACAAATGCCGATCGGAATAAGGTTCGTTTTATCGCTGTAGATTTATTAGATATAGCCGATTGTATCAAAAAACTAGGCAACTTGGATTCAGTGACTCATATTTACTATGTTGCATATCAGGATAGGCCGACCTGGACTGAGCTGGTGGAGCCCAATATGAAAATGCTGCGTAATGTTTTAACTGTCGTTGAGCCAATAGCAGGTGATCTTCAGCACATCAGCTTAATGCAAGGTTATAAAGTATACGGTGCTCATTTGGGTCCTTTCAAGACACCGGCCAAAGAATCAGATGCCGGACATATGCCGCCTGAATTCAATACCAGCCAACAGCAATACCTCGAACAACTGCAAAAAGGTAAGAAATGGAATTGGTCAGCGATCCGTCCGTCAGTTGTTGGTGGAACGGCTCCCAATAATCCGATGAATCTAGCGTTGCTCATTGCTGTATATGCTTCTATCTCAAAAGAACTCGGTATTCCGCTTCGGTTTCCAGGAAAAATTGGCGCTTTTCAGACATTGATGGAAATGACCGATTCAACACTATTAGCCAAAGCAACGGTATGGGCCTCGACCAATCCACAAGCGGCCAATCAAGCCTTCAACATTAACAATGGCGATCTCTTCCGCTGGAAGGAGCTATGGCCCAAATTAGCGGCCTATTTTGGTATGCAAAGTGCTGACCCGATCCCGCTATCGCTCGAAACAATGATGGCAGATAAGGAGCCTGTATGGCAAAAATTAAAAGAAAAGCATGCATTAAGCTATAACTATGCGCAGGTTTCAGCTTGGCCTTTTGGCGACTTTGTCTTTTCTTGGGATTATGATTTTTTTGCCGACGGCACAAAGGCAAGGCGGCTCGGTTTCCATGAATTTATCGATACTGAACCAATGTTTTATCAGCTCTTTGACGAAATGCGTGAAAAAAGAATAATTCCATAATAGCAAAGATTAAATTTTACCGTCTATTTTTGTAACTTACCTCACTCAAGCACAACCTTTACTTCATTACAAATTCATCCGGTATCATTTTATCGATTCATAGTCAAAAGGATAGCGGATATTTTGATAAAACAAGCAATATGAATACAAAAAAAGCCTTTGTAGTAGGATCAGGAAAACTGGCAAACGCAATACTGGAAGCCGATTATTCCATTCCCAATGTAGAAATTTCACCTTGGCAACCATCCATTACAACGACATCTCCATCTATTGTTATACATGCCGGATCGGGCCGGGAGTTACAAGATTGTCTTGATTTTTGTGCACGTACGGGTTCGGTATTAATTGAACTGTCGACGGGCCTAGAGACCGAAAAGCTCGAGACTGCTTTTCCACTTGTCATTTGCCCGAATACCTCCATACTTTTGCTAAAAACGCTCCATATGCTTCAACAATTTGGTCATAATTTCAAAGACTATGAAATATCTATTATAGAGTCTCATCAGGCCTCCAAGAATACTGAACCAGGTACAGCTTATCATATCGCCAACTCTTTACAGGTCGCTCATGAGCGTGTTGTCTCTATTCGCGATGCGAAAACGCAGGCTTATAAAATCAATATTCCCGTTGCCTACTTAGAAAAGCATGCCTACCATCAGATTGTGATCAAAGATAAAAATGATGAAATTAAAATTGAGACCAAGGTTCTCGGACATGATTCTTATTCAAATGGTGTCAAAAAAATCCTTGAAGCATGTGTCAAGAATAAATTGGACAATAGAAGGCATACTGTGTTGGATTTGGTAGCTATGGGGCTACTTTAGTTAAAACTTTCAATTTAGAAAGTAGGTTTCTAAAAGAGGAGTAAAAGAAAATCCATTTGGTTTTCTTCGAAGCCACAACAATTTATAAAATGGGATTTGGGGCTAATTTTTTCATTATATTTATTTTTCTACCACTGCTGGTAATTTTAATGTTATGCGGAATTTTCACAGAAAGACGCTTCTTTGGTTACGCAATTTTATCTCTCATCGGTGGCGCAATTCTACTTTTTTCTTTGTCTCAACTTTTTCAATGGATCGCTAGCCCAAAAATCTTAAAAAAAGAAGATTATTATGGGACTTATCATATAAAACGTGACATATTCCCAGGAAAACAAACTGACTGGCAATACGATAGGTACAATTTTGTCATAAAGGATAACGATTCGATTTATTTCAACGTCGTAAATGCAGGTAAAGTATCCAAAGTTTACAAGGGCAAGATCGAAACAGTTAGTACTTATGAATCCGCACGCTTAAAGCTGTGGATGGACGCTCCCACTCATCATATTCTTGCGTCAGATCCAACGGTGTACCGAAGTCCTTTAGGCTTCTATTTGGTATTTTATTCGTCGAAATATAACAACGTTTTTTTTGAAAAAGACTGACATTCAAGCGTTATTTAACATGACAAGATATTTTCTCTATGTACAGGTCACTGTCCTACGTAATATGCATAAAAAACACCATAAATTGGTGTTTTTTTATTTTATAATAAATATAGGATTAGTTTGCCGGCGGCTATTTCCCTTTTGATCTTAGAAATCGTTTTGACAGATATCGCCGTACGGGTATATCGTATAACTTCAAACAGCCGTATGCAAGCACAATACTTCCGATCACAACAGCTGCTACTCCCGGCAGAGATTCTTCAAAACTCAGATTTTCATTCTTGACCCAAGCATAGTATAGATAAATAAAGGGATAATGTACCATATATAAAGGATAGGATATATCGCCTAAAAACTTGCAAAGCCAACTTGTAATACCGCTTTCTCCCTTGCCAGATGCTCCTAAAACAACAAGCAAAGGGAAAACAACAACACAACATAACGTGTCGTACAGACCATTCATCCATAAATGCTCGGCCCCACCAATGCGCGGCATGGCCAAAAGTGGCACTAAGATTAAACTACAAATCCAAAATGCTCCCTTGATCTGTAAAGATTTAAATATCCTCGATAGAAATAGACCCGCTGTAAAAGAAAATAAAAGTCGAAGTGAACCTGCCGTAAATTCTGTTCCTGTGAGTGAAAAACCGGCACAGATATCTCCCAAGGGTCCCAATATCGCAAATGCAGCCAAACCTATTCCGAATAAAATAACGAGTCCGGCTAACGCTTTGGTCGAAAATCTTCGAATGACCAATGCATACAGGATATTACCGATGTATTCAAAAAACAACGACCAGCTTGGTCCATTTAATGGAAACATCTCCCCAAGCCCTCTCACCTCATGCCCCGGAATCGCAGGAATTAACAAGGCATTCAATAGGGTCGCGATTGCCAGCGAAGAAAATGTCACTTTGGTCACATCCCAAACAGAACAACCCTGAAAATAGAACATAACCGCTCCAATGATCGCTCCCATAACAACCATCGGATGTAAACGTATTATTCTTCGTTTTATAAATTCTTTTGTTGTCATCGTCTTCCAGCGATCATCATAAGCATAGCCCACGACAAATCCTGAAAGCATAAAGAAAAAATCGACCGCCAAATAACCATGATTAATTCGCTGATCTAAATGGCTCGTTGCAAAGGCTTCAAAAATATGAAAGCAAACCACGGTAATAGCTGCGACCCCACGTAACCCATCAAGTACAGCATAATGTGGTTTGGTATCTGCATAAGCGGAAGTCGGTATTTGAGTATCTGACATAAAAATAAAACGATTTGATTGATTTTTTTACAAGGAAGTAAATATAAACAAATTCGCTTATGCAGGTTTGTAACAAGTTTGACGGTTACCAATTATCTACATCTGTCATTTGATAATGGGAATATAATCCGGTAAGTAAACCTGCTCTTGTTGCATATTTTGGATGTAAATTTTAGAATAAATTTCCAAACGGATATCGGTGATGTCTGTAGTCGTCGGCTTGTCGTCTTCATCTTCTCCAAACGAAAAAATCTGTTCTTCCCTTCTATTTTTTTTATGTAGAAAATAGTAAAAGTCTTTATTTTCCCAACCTTTTATACCACTTCCCGCATCATCTTGAAGCGTCAATTTTGTAAACGCGTTCTGTAGATAGTTGTAAATATTTTGAAAATCATCTTTATTTTTTGAAGTCTTCAGTGCATATAGATATGCAAATTCACCATTTTTATCCTCTGCCATAGTCAAGGCTGGAAAAGAAACTCCGTTTAATATCGCTACGGTATCCTTTTCTTCATTGTATGAAACAGTTGTATAACGATAACCGAAATCTTTAACTGGCTTTAATTTCCGTGTTCCCCAAGCTGCGGTAGACTCGATATAAAATAACGTTGGCAGACTCCCTTCTGAATTAAAAATAGCAAGCGTATCCTTTTTAAATATGGCGGTTTCAAAGACTTTTTTCAACTCTTTCTTATCCATACTTTTAACGTCCGCATGCAGCAACTCTTCGCTCCTTTTTATTTTGGGGCCATAAAATTTGGATGCATTAAAAGTTCTATCCAATTTTTCAAGTATCACCCGATCCGGATTTTGCGATTGACAGGAATACAGCATACCAGATAAAAGGATCAGACAGCATACACTATAATATAGAAAATGAAACGGCTTCATCGGAATTGTCATTCAAATTATTTTTTGGGTTATGATCTTTACTTTGCCTTAAAGATCTTCAAACTAAAATAAATTTGTATTCATTTGCAAATGAAATTGTGCGGGATTAACACCTTTTGACTTTTTAGAAGTGCAGCGCAATCCAAAAGTACATCGACGTACTTCGTTCGCGTTGAGTCCACCTTAATAAAGGGCTGTCACTCCAAGAGAATGTCGGATTCATCTTGGATTCACAGGGACTGTGATACGGCTCTGTCCCAATGCAGGTAGCTATCGGGCTAGAACAGAGGCTCACGGGCTGTCAAAGAAGATATTATGTAAATTGGGCTTCTAAGTTACGAGTCAGACTATAAAACGTATTTTTGCATATAAAAATCAATTTATCTATGTTTGAAATATACAAATTGTGTTAATTTAAATAGATAAAGAACAAGCAAGCGTATATTATGTTAAAAAAGGTATTTTCTTTAGTTTTCTGCTGTTTATCTACAGCCATTTTTTTCAAAGCATCTGCACAAGATTTCAAGCTTTCCTCTTTACCAAGTCAGTATCAAAAACCGGTGAAAAATGCACTAAAAGCTGCCGGCACGAATCGTAATGAATTGGAAAAAGTACTAGAGAAACTGCCCAAAGAAATGCGTGAAGGCGCGGCTTTTCTCATAGCTTATATGCCTAAGAATGATTTAACGACGATTAAGAGTGATCATCTTATCCATAATATTGAAAAGGCTTACCAGGCAAAATCAACATTTTCCTGGGCTAAGGAAATTCCAGATTCTATTTTTCTAAATGAGGTATTGCCCTATCGTGTATTTTCTGAAGATCTAGACGACTGGCGTGGTGATTTCTACGATCGTTTCTCAAAATATGTAACAAATAGCAACACGATGAAAGATGCCATTGTAGCCATAAATAAGAATATCAGAGATGAAGTAAAAGTCGATTACAATACCCAACGAAAAAAAGCAGATCAAAATCCATCTGAATCGATAAGCCAAGGAATGGCATCTTGTACCGGATTATCCATTTTACTGATCGATGCATTGCGATCAGTAGGTATACCGGCCCGGATTGCCGGTACACCAAACTGGCATGACAATCGTGGTAACCACAGTTGGGTCGAGGTATGGATTAATGGTAAATGGTATTTTACTGAATATTATCCGGACAAAGACCTAAATTATAGCTGGTTTTTGGCCGACGCAGGGAAAGCCGATCCGAATAGCAAGGAACATTCCATTTATGCGGCTTCCTACAAACCGGCAGCTACCTCATTCCCAGCATGGAGCGAAACAGAAGTATATGCAGATAATGTTTCCCAGCGCTATATTGATCTATTCAATCAGCAATATAGCCAACAATTGAACGACAAATCTTACACCCGTCTAAACGTAACCATGTATCTCAGTAACGATCAATGTCAACCGGAAGGCAGAACAAAATGCAATGTAGATATCTTTCAAGGAAATGATCAAATTGGCGGTGGTTCGACCGCAACTAAACTGCAGGATGCGAATGACTATTTAACATTTATCGTGAAAAAAAATCAGTCTTATACATTGAGGTACAGCAATAAAAATGGGCCTACCGAAAAGAAAGTAACTGTAAAAGATGAACCTTTAAATGTGATATTATACTTCAATTAATATAGACTATTATTTCGTACGTTATCATCCCCAACCAAAGTTCCAGCAACCTGAAAACCAATTAGCATTTAAATAATGAAAAATATTTTTGACAAAACAGTGAGTGATGAAGTGATAGCACGGATTCAAAATCTTAATCCAGACAGCAGTGCCCAATGGGGTAAAATGACTGTCGATCAAATGTTAGCCCACTGCAATGTGATCTATGAATTGATCTATGAAGACAAGTATCCTAAGCCTACTGGATTAAAGAAACTACTACTAAAATGGTTTGTAAAGAATCTGGTGGTCAATGAAAAACCTTATAAGAGAAATAACCCTACTGCTACAGAGTTTCTGGTAACATCCAGACGTGATTTCGAGATCGAGCAACGTAGGTTAATCGATTACATTAAAAAAACGCTGGAATTGGGCGAAAACTATTTTGATGGGAAGGAGTCCCATTCTTTCGGCAAGCTTAAAAGCTGGGAGTGGAACAACATGTTTTATAAACACCTGGATCATCATTTGACACAATTTGCCGTCTAATTAATCTCAGTTGCCAACTGGATCGCCAGACGCAGAAGTGCCCTGACGATCCAGTTAAGGTTATCGCCACCAATGATAATAGTTATGCATGCCGTCGTATTCAAATCCACACCTCGGATAAAGACTATTACCGATAACATTTGTTTTCTCGGTCTCAAGCATCAGACCACAAGCTCCAGTCTCTTCACACCAGACTTTACTACGATCTATAAGCCGAACCGAAAGACCTTTACTCCGGTGATCAGGATGCACAAATAGATCACTCAACAACCACTGTCGCTGCAATTTAGTATAATGAAACAATTTATAAAGCTGAACAAAACCAACAGCTTGTTCGCCCTGAATTGCCAAAAAGATTTCTGACTCTCCGTACAAAAATCGGTCCCTCAAAAATTCTTTGGCTTTTTCCAAATCCGATTCTTGTCTGTAGAAAATCCGATAAAGATTGAATAACGCTGCTGCTTGATCAAGATCCTCAAGACTTGCCTTTCTAATGTTATAATTCATTTTCATTAAATATTTTGATTTATAGTGCAAATGTATCGCAACTCTTTCGTATCCACCTCATCCAGATAGCAGATGTACAGTGGTCCAATCTTCCGTAACATGGATTTCGATGCGACCAATAAACAAGTTCATAATAATTTCAAAAACAGACTTCATGCCTTTATAACAATAGTTGTCGAATTATAAATGCTTCTGAACGAATTGTAAGTCTTCTGTACGGTCAATTTATAAGGTCCCTATATTTAGATATGAAAAGGAGAAAATTAGCAGCCACAGACAGTGAAACCTTTATTAATTATTACCTACCTAATTGGCGATCCATTATCATCGGTAGTATCTTGATTTTAATGGGGATATCTACATGTCTCATCGGTTATCATCCGAATGATTCATTTAAAGAGAATTTCAGTGCCATGGTACTTGACTTTAAAGATGTATTTCGCTTTTTAGTCTCATTATTTATGCTGTTGCTCCATTTATCTTTTATTATCGGCGGCTGCCTTCTTTTAAAGAGCAGCAGGAAGATCATCCGAGCCCGAACAGATAAAAAAGGATTGTATTTTAAACGGATTAAAAAGAAGACCGGTAGTATGTGGGCTTTAGCAGATTTGGATGCGCTGGTATTCGTGCCCTACATTCAAATCGTTAATATCCGTATTATTGAAAGCAATTGGTTGGGTTCTAGACTTGAGCTTGAGACTTTTCAAGGTAAAGAAATCCTTAACATGTTGAACGTATTAAGCCGAAAACAAAAAGAGCAAATTTGCCAAACCGTGAAAGAATATGGTATTTAATGGAGATGTGGTCTGCTCTCCCCTGTTTAAACAAGTAAAAGTTTACTAAAATCAGAAAAAACTGATTCTAGTAAACTTTTACTTTGAACGATTTGCTGGTATAATTTATAATCAATCGTTGAGTAACAATTGATCAACATATTCTCTGATCTCTTGGGGTAACATAAGATAAACCGAGGTTTTCAGATTTGCTTTACTTGGTTCCCCATCGATGAAAATATTCTTAAATCCATCATTGAGCCATTTCCCCTCATCTTCTAGATATCCATGATATTTGCTATCTAAATTCTCAATAATGTTATTATTGTTTCCCATGTTTTCCGTCATTTATTATATGTAATCTGCATCTAAAATATTCGACAGGGAAACATCAACTTTGGTGCCACACCTCCTTAAAATTCTAAAATTCATCTGTCAGAAAGCATATTTTAAGTTTTCTTAACATTTACCTATTCTAGCAACGCAAAACCATTACACATTAAGCATCAATACATTACAAACAAGCAAAAAATAACTTAAATTGCTTTAATTGATATTATTCGTGATTTTTAATGGTGAATACCGTACTTTTGTATTTTAATGTTTATAACCCTATTATTTATGATATTAATAGCAGTCTTACTTCCTTGGTTATCGTTTTTTTTACGCGGTAAGATTCTAAGTGGCATTCTCTGTTTGATCCTACAGATGACCATACTGGGTTGGATACCCGCAGCCATTTGGGCGGTGGCATCTCGTGTTGACGGAAAAAACGAACAGCGCATACGTAAGATGGAACGTAATATGCGTAATTATCGATAAACCTTTGGCGCGAACTTATTCGATTGAACAGGTATCAATTGGGTGCCAAAAAATGCTGTATTTGCCCTAGTGTAAAATCGATCAATTGGTCATTTACATCGCCATTAAAATCAGCCATCATATAGTTCCCATGATTAGCCGGTAAAATAAGCAGTCGGGCATGAGGAATCTGCTGTTGCATGGCAGCTAGATGTGTCGTTTTTACAACATCTTGGTCTCCACCTATCAAAAATACCGGGCAGGTCAAAAGGCTTAAGGATTCCGGTTCGAAGTCTTTAAAGTTTATCATGCGCTGGCTATCTTTTTCATACATATTTCGAAATTTCTCCGGATCTGGGTTCAGCTTCATAAAATTTTCTTTGAGAAAAGGTGGTATATCGTTAATCGTTGAAGCTTCCATACTTTCAAAAAAACCATCTAAAAGCCCCTCTCTTTTCGTATTTCCCGATGCAGCAATCAACTTTTCCACCTTGTCAGGATACATTATCGCAAATTTCAAAAGTGTTGTCGCTCCATTACTAAAACCGAAAAATGAAGCTTTTTCGATAGAAAAGAAGTCAAGAACAGCCGAAATATCTTTCGCATCCTGCTCGAAGGTTTCGGGAGTGGTTCTGTGTTCGGATCTTCCATGATTTTGCAGGTCTATCACAATCAACTGGTACTGATCATGCAATCTTTTTACTGTTTCTTCAAAATCAGAGAACCCAGAGGAACCTCCGCCATGAATCAATACTAAAGGCTTTCCTGTGCCGAATATTTCGTAGTAAAGTTTTATTCCATTTGCAGGTGCATAACCGCTTTTCGATTTTATTTCACGCATAATTTATTCTATAAAGTCTATATTTCTGTCAGTAGCAACACGCTTCTACAACGATTTGTTTTCTATAAATTTTTTAAAACTTAGCAAGACGCCATCGGTAAAAGACTGTTGTAGGTCCAAAGGTGTAAATGTATCAGGTTCGAAAGTTTCCCGGATAATCGTATTGTTATCAATCGCCTGAAATTCAACAACACAGGTTCTCCCTCCACTGGTACTTCCAATGTACTCCATCAAAATAATCTCATTGTATAATCCTACATAATCAAATCCCTCTCGACTATTTTTTTGTTCCATTCTAAAATTAAACATCCCGCCCTCCCTAAAGTCAATATGAACAGCAGGGCAGTGCCAATCGTCAAATGGAATATTCCATTGCATAATTGCATCAGCATCATTCCAATATTTCCAAACATCGGCTAGTTGCTTTTCAACTAAAATAACCGAAACCAAATTTTTGACAGGATGATCTTTATGTTTCATAGGATGTTTTAAATGATAAGAATACTTTTGTCTATCTACATTGGTTTAAAATCATTCCGTCCAATGTTCTGATACAAAAGATCACATTGCGCGGCACCACAATATTAATAAACTACACAGAAATTCGACTTGTCCTATGACAATATTGACTTACGCTACACACATTTTTCTGCGATACCGCGGAGCTGCACCTTATAGCTAAGGAAAGGATGAAAGCCTACCGTAATAAGTCGATTGCTGAATAAACAATAAACAGAAGAGTATGGTATATTTATTGTGTGAACATGAGAAAACATATAAAAACCGATTCAAATGAGAAAACTAGCATTTATAGTCATGAGCCTTTTTACTTTTACAGCCTGTAACAATGCTCCCAAGAACAGCGAATCAAAAGAAACAGCTGGCCAAAGTAAGGAAGCAACTCCGTCGGTCGGCGGCAGCAAGGATGAGCACGGTTGTTTAGTCGCGGCAGGACAAACTTGGAGTGAGATCAAACAAGGATGTATCCAGGTCTTCAATGTGGGCTTACGCCTAAATCCAACGGAGAAAGAAGAAGGAAAAGCTGTCATTAGTGCCTTTGTTGTCCTTAGCGAGGATAAATCAAAGCTAGAATTATTTTTACCTGATGACAGTAAAAAAAACATTATCCTGGATAAAGTCGAAAACGAAATTTACCAAAAGGATAACTATAAATATGATGCTAAAAAATCAACGCTTTACGTGAATAATACGATCAAGTACACAGGTGATGTTGAGTAGCCTGGAAAGAAGATCTTATTTTAATCCTATATTAGCAGAAGGCCTGCTGTAATAAATTCCTGAATGCGACAATAGTTATTATGAATCCATTTTACTCGGAATAACTATTGTTCTATTCTATTATTTCAAGTGTACTATTGAACTATTGGCACAATTTGTACTACATAAGGCCCTGAGTAATGATTCCCTATCATTTTATTCTCATTCACCGTAATATGATATTGGCCAACATCTTTAAATCTATAGGCAAGCTCTTGGCCAAAGGGGCCATCAGCCGAACCATTGGGCAGAAAAAGCTGACTAATTCGTACATTGGCTGTATCCGCGGGAGTTTTTATTTTGATAAGAACCGAATCCGCCTGATGGACTGAAATGAAAATAGTATCCGTTTTCCCTGATACCATATTCATTTCCTTAGATCTTCCACCACCAAAAAACGTTATGTTAGAAGGTAATTCCTGTGCCTTGTGCTTAGATTCATTTGTACTGGACTGTGGCGGGCGTTGAGGTAATTGACAAGCTCCATAAAGAAAAACTACCAACACATTCATGATCAATAATCGTAATTTACCCATAACGTTTTACTTAGGATAACAAAAGCAATTAGATTACAGTTTTAGCCACTTTTCTTTTTCTATACATCCAAGTGTTGAAATTGAATTTGTTACATCGTCCACAAACTCCATTTTGATTTGATTGCATGTGGATTGAGTTCTCGTATTTTTTGATAAAAAACATAGAAATTTCTATTCCAGAGGGAATAGTTATGCGTAAAACTGAAAATGGACTGTCCCTTACTATCCAATTGAACGACAACTTGCCAGATATAGTGATTATTAATTTGAGTCGATGTCCTACGAAGTTCAATGATATCCACTAACCTAAAGGATCTACCTGCCCCACCTTTTCGACCGACAGCGTAGAAATAATTTTCATCAAAAAAATAATCTTCGTCACTTAACAGATTATCTTCTATACCAAATAGAAAGGGTCGTGACGACAGTTTTCTTAATTTATCTGTTTCAAAATGATCATTCATCTCATAGCTTTTTTTAACACCGTATAAATAATTTTTAGCTACATTTTTCTTATAGACTTCTGTCAACACGACAACGATCAACATACAACTGATAACCAAAAAAATGCCTTTAAAATTCATTTATTCCACAAAAAAAATTAACTTCCACAAGTCAGATAAAACATAGGAATTCCCCCTTGATCTTTCTCGATAGCATCTAATCTTTCGAGATAGCTATGGTCGCCGAGTTCTTTCTGAGCGATTTGTTGTTCCAATTGATAGAGCAAATCCAAAGCCGTAAAATGTAGTGGATGTGGAGGCCACATGAGACAACACTCAGACGGAATGATTACCATTCCACCATGCGACATTATTCCAGGGACTTCCTTTCTTTTCTTTAAGATACCCAATATACCTTTTCAAATAAGATTTCCCAATTTTACTATTTAACCCAACTTGATCTTCTCCTTCCATAAAATGATCGGAAAATAACAACCAATCACTAAAATGCTTTTTCGCATATACTGACAACTTTTTGAGAACATCTAATGCCACAGGTTTTGATAGATATCCAACGTCCGTTGCGGATGTCGTAATATGACTTGCTACAGCAACAACAAAGGCATTCACCCCTACTTTGGAGATATCCCAAACGGCTGTATCGATTTTGCCGTTTTTTTCTTCCAATGCGGTCCCGGTCTTTTCTATTCCAAGTAATGTAAAATATGAACTCAACATTTCAAGACAGCTGTCTGTATCTGTTATACCAAAATCTCTTTTTAACAATTTGATAAAATCACTTCTATATTGATCAATTTTGGGATAATTTCCAAATTGATATAAGTGAATCGGATAATTTCCATCATCTCCCGTACTTCCGAATACCGTAAACCAGTCCCCAAAAACAATGACTCTAAATGCGGCTCCCAATGCATTACCAAACTGTTCTTCATAAGGAATATCCAGAAGTATATTGTTATCAATTGCTAAACTCTCCTCCCTTTTTTCCTCTTCGGCTTTAAAAGTAAGTTCATCTTTGGCTTCATGCATACCTTCCTTTGCCGCATTCAATAATTCTCTTAAAAATTTAAACATAACGGTATTGATATTAACTACTTAAAAGAAATTTTACTTACTATATTTTGCTATAAGCGCATAATCATAAGGGATTCTCATAGACAACTCGCGTGCTTGCCAAATATCTCCTTCAGACGCCTGGTAAAAATCATAGGCATTTTTCAAGAAATTTTCACCGTTTGGAGCCTCCACCCAACTTTTCTTCTCTCGATTGTAAAGTAAAATCATACAACTCACGCAACGATAATTACCTGCTGTTTTTGGGTTTTCAAAACAAGTTCCAACTTTAATATTAATCTTCTGATTGATTATCACATCGGTCAATTTACGATCCGTGAGATGAATTAATGCGATTTGTGCATCCTCATGATCCGGTGGTAACTTCGCTATTACTAATCGTCCAAAATCTGTCTTTCTAATTTTTTCGATTTCTAAAGCCCTAAATTCTGGCGATATGCGATTTGTATCAACCGGGTATAGATCATCTTCTACACCTACCACTTCAGTCGTCGTTACTTCGGTAGCCCCAGCGGCAAGTAGCTGTTTATTGTTTTCATAATTTTCCCAATCTGCTGTATCGTAGGTAACCCACTGCTGTATCTTATAGAGCAAGGTTTCCCTCTTATTGACTTTGATAAAAAACGCCGCTATTAAAAATGAAACCAGCAAAATGAACAGGATAACGAGGACTCTTTTCAAACTAAAATTATTTAATGAAGTATTTAAATCTGTAAAATCGTGAAAACATATTCCATGTTTTCATTTAATACCGTAAATCTGCACATAATTATTCAACCGGTAAATCTGGAACCCATATTAGGTCAAAACTTGGCGATATTTGTAGCTCAATAATCAATATTTGAAAACAGCAATACAATCGCTAATTTCGAAGACCTTTAATGATTCAATTAAATCCAACGTATATGCATAAGCTGTTAGATCTCATATCACCTCGAATCTTTAAAAAAGAAATTTCTTTTAGGAGGAACGAATACATCAAAATGAATGGTTCGATTGATTCAAAGATTTATTTCATAAAAAAAGGCAGCATCAAAATTTCTATTTTTCAGGAAGATCATGAACAGATTATTCGCTTTGGATATGATGGAGATCTCATTGTAGCTATGGATTCTTTTATTCATGGTAGCTACTCGGATTATACAATTCAGGCAATAAAGAAAACAGATATGCTAATCGCCGAGAAGGAAGATTTTATGAATTTTATCTATTCCACTTCAGAAAACACAAAATTATATATCACTATCTTGGAACAGTTGGTATTACAGCAGCTTGAAAGAGAACGAGATCTATTGCTGGACTCTCCAAAAAACAGGTATGAAAGACTCATTAAACGAAATCCTAGATTATTTCAACTAATTCCTAATAAGCATATCGCCAATTATCTTAGAATGAGTCCCGAAACTTTATCAAGAATCAGTAAATCTTGAGTTAAATCAATTTTTTTCCAATTTATTTTCGAGTATTTTATCAAAAAAAAGATGAAATATAAATCATTAGAACTACTTGATCAACTGGAAAAGCAAGTACAGGAACATATATCATTTGTCAATTCCCTAGAAGCCCTTTCTCAGGAGACATTACATAAAAGACCTCATGAAGGGTCCTGGAATATCCTCGAATGCATACAGCACCTGAATCTGTATGGAAGTTTCTATTTACCTAAAATCACAAAAAAAATATCCGAAAGCAATCTTGGCTACAATGTTGATTTCAAAAGTGGTTTTTTAGGGAACTATTTTGCTAATTCTATTTTACCAAATGATAAGGAAAAAAAGATGAAAACTTTTCGAAAAATGGATCCCAGAAATCTTATGCAGAGCGCCGAACCGATTCCAGTTTTTTTAGAACAGCAAAATAGACTACTTCATCTACTCGATAAGGCAAGGTCAAAAGATTTAACTAAAATTCGCATTAGGCTATCTTTCAGCAACTGGATACAGCTCCGTTTAGGAGATATATTTCGTTTTATTATTCATCACAATACCAGGCATATTGTACAAATAAAGAATATCTTATCGTTACCTACAACACATTAAAATAGGGTCCTAAAGAAGCCCACAGCATATACACCAAAAGCATGTGGGCTTACCGATAAATAATATTGACTAACCGAGGTAAACCCCATATTGACCGAATAGCCCTATCATGATATAGATTATGTGTTTATTTTGACAGGATCAGATAACCAATAAAATAAAAACAATGCATAGAATTATAGGAATATGGATCGTCTTCTTGATTTGCTTTTCTCAAAATAGTATTGGACAAGTAAAAGATTCAAACTATTTTCTCGAAAAAGATAATACTAAGGTACCTCCGCAGGCCAACATTTTACCCCTACAAAATTTCAACTTCCACGTCAAACCCTATCAGGCTGTAGGAACCAAAGTGATCGTAGACTCATTATCGCTCGGAGTAGATAATTATATCATTTATACATTTAGCGTAACCAAATCTCCTCATGACAAGGAATATTATTCTTTCTGCAATATTGTTGTTAAATTAACCTCGCAGGAGTCTATGATGACTTTAGCTCAAACGAATAAAATTTACGCGGGAAATGTCTCTAGAAACCACCCCGACTATTTTGGCCAGGGCACCTTAATACGGGATGATTATCGTATTGATTTTATTGCATTTACGCAAGAAAACCATGATATTAGCGTAATTAACACTAAAATTTACAACCTTTCAAAAGGTAGAACCATATTGTTGGAACAAGATACCTTCCACCAATTTATGCTAAATGATTATCAATTTTCGGACATTGGACTACAATCAACCAATGGCCTTAAAGAACATATTGCAGCACTAATAAATAAACGGTAAATGCAAAAATTCATCCTTTCATTTGAGCTTTAAAAGAAATATGAAAACCTGGACGATCATGCTATTCTTCGTTTCCATTGGGGTCATACAAACGTATGCACAGGAAACGGCTAATATTAAAGGTATACGAACATCCTATTGGGTAAAGGGGTTGGAAAAAAGAAAAGCCAACGAGCCAATCGTCATTTTTGAAAGTGGCATCGGCATGAGCGGGAACAATTTTTCCGTCCTTTTCCCCAAATTAATGAGTAATATACCGTATTTCAGTTATGACAGAAATGGCTTAGGAAATTCGGATCCTGATCCATTCTTAAAATCTGACCAAGATGTTGTGGACAAATTACATTTAATCCTATCCAGTTTAGAAATTAAACCGCCCTATTTACTCGTCGGGCATTCATTGGGTGGAGCTTTTGTTAGGCTGTTTGCAGCTAAATATCCGGATGAAATTGCCGGCTTAGTCCTCATCGATCCTACCGATTTTATGTTAACAAAAACAGAAGATGCAATTGCTACTAAAACATCAAATAGCCAGATAGGTTACCAACAACTCTGGGTAAAAATGCTTTCAGATATGATAAGCGACAAAAACCTTGGTGAAGGTGTAAAATTGGAAATGAAAAGAGAACTGGCAGTCAGCGAAAAACATTTTTTTAAAGATTATGCCGATTTACCGCTTCTAAAAAATGTCCCTGTTACCGTATTCATCGCCTACAATCGACCTATCGAGCGATATGAAAAAGAAATGAACAGTAAATTGGGAATAAATGATAGATTTTGGTTTGATGCCTATGATCAGCTTCGAATCAAACATTATGCAAATCTAATCAAACAAAATAACAATTGTGAACTGATTCTTTTACCAGGATACAGCCATGGGATACACCAACAAGACCCTGATAAAGTCGGTACAAGTATAAATGTCCTCTTTAAAAGAATAACCCACTAAATCATGTCGATAAAATAATATCATAGGAGATATCTTTAACCGTTCAAAAAAAGCCAAAATTAGTGATTAGAAAAAAAATTTTAGTACATCCAACACGGCTGCAGCTATATTCAAAAAATGTTTCATACAATCAAGAAATATAACAATCAAGCCAGCATCGTCACTTAGCACCAATGAGTGCTAAAACTTTTTCAATAGGTCGACCAATTACTGCTACACCGTCCTTTACAACGATAGGGCGCTCAATCAAGATCGGATACTCCTGCATCACATCGATCCATTGCTCATCTGTCAAGTGAAGATTTTGGAATTTTTCCTGAAAGACCGATTCTCCTTTTCTGATAAGTTCCAAAGGTTTTAAAGCAAGTTGACCCAATAATTCAATCAATTGGCCTCTCGTCGGAACATCGTTTAAGTACTCCTGTACTTCTATATCCACAGCTTGATGCTGTAGCAGCTCCAATGCATTACAACTCTTACTGCAATTTTTATTATGATAAATTTTAATCATGGTCACAATATGTAAAGGATATCCTTGTGATAAAAAATCAATTATTGGATACCCTCAAAAATAGGAACAAAATCACAAACAGTTCAAATAAAATGCCACAGGCTAACCAAATATTCGAATTCATTTTCGAGAAACTGATCCGTTTATGACGTAGGATTGTTTCTCTTTTTTTAATTTAGTAATATGAAATCAGCCGAAAGTGTAACAGATTTTTACAAAAGGCAACCAGGTTTAACTAATTTGGATTTGCCGCTAAATAATACGGGAATTGGGCATTTCAATGTTTTCAGCAGGGAATCCTGTACTGTCGTCTCTCCGTACAATCGCCGCGATTTTTATAAAACCTCCCTTATCATAGGGCGTGGAAAACTATATTACGCAGATAAGTGGATACAAATCGATAGACCTGCCATGTTATTTGCGAATCCGGTTGTTCCATATGCTTGGGAACCCGAATCCTCAGAACAATCCGGATGGTATTGTGTATTTACAGAGGAATTTATACAGCATAGTGAACGGATAGAAAGTCTAAAAGACTCTCCCCTGTTCAAGATAGGTAGCAACCCGATTTATTTTCCGGATGAAACACAATTAGCAGAAATTTCTACAATCTTCCAAAAGATGATGGTTGAAATGAACTCGAGCTATATTCATAAAGATGATATGTTGCGAAGTTATCTACATCTTCTAATTCATGAAACGATGAAATCGAGTCCCGCAGCGAGTTTTGGATCTTATACCAATGCCTCGACCAGGGTATCGGGACTATTTCTTGAGCTGTTAGAAAGACAATTTCCAATCAATACCCTTCAACTTAGCCTGCAATTGAAAAGCCCTGCAGATTATGCGCATGCGCTTTCGGTTCATATCAATCACCTCAATAGGTCGGTAAAAGAAACCACAGGCAAAACCACCAGTACACACATTGCAAACCGTGTGGCCCAAGAAGCCAAAGCTTTGTTGTTGCATACCAATTGGAATGTATCGGATATTGCCTACAGCCTGGGATTTGAATATCCATCCTATTTCACCAATTTCTTCAAAAAGCAAACCGGGATGTCTCCAAACCAAGTCCGAAGCAGTACTGTTTGAATTGTATAACAATCTGTTTGATTGTCTTAACTCGCTTCGTTTGTTCCATATGTACTTTTGTATTGAACAAAATGTAATCATTATGAAATATAGAAATCTTGGAACAACAAATGAAAAACTCTCTGCGATTGGATTAGGCTGTATGGGAATGAGCTTTGCATACGGACCTACTGACGAAAAAGAGAGTATTGCGACATTGGAAAGAGCATTGGACCTCGGCATTAATTTTTGGGATACCGCGGATATGTACGGCAACGGTGCCAATGAGGAACTTATTTCAAAAGTGCTTGTTCCCAACCGTGACAAAGTTTTTATTGCAACAAAATTTGGGTTTCGCTTTAAAGATGAAATAGCAGGTCCAAGTGGTACGGCAAACACCTATTTCGATGGCTCGCCCGAATGGATAAAATTAGCGGTAGAAAAAAGTTTAAAACGCCTTAGAATCGATACTATAGATCTTTATTATGCGCACCGCGTAGATCCCAGTATTCCTATCGAAGAGACCGTAGGCGCTATGGCAGAATTGGTTAAAGAAGGAAAAGTGAGGTATTTGGGTTTAAGCGAAGCATCTCCCGCATCAATCATTAAAGCTAATGCCGTACACCCTATAGCTGCTTTACAGAGCGAATATTCGCTCCTTACACGTGATGTAGAAAAAGAAATCTTACAGACCGTACGGCAATTGGGGATAAGTTTAATTCCTTATGCGCCTCTAGCGCGTGGATTATTTTCCAATTCTTTAAATTTAGAAGATCTTGCTTCGGACGACTTTAGAAGAACCTTACCTCGAAATCAAGGTGAACATGCATTGAACAATGCACAATTAGTCACCGACTTCTCCCTACTGGCAAAAGATAAAAACTGTAGTCCAATACAACTCGCTTTAGCCTGGGTGCTGGCACAGGGAAATGACATCATTCCTATTCCAGGAACTAAAAAAAGAAAATACCTGGAGGAAAATGTTGGTGCCCTTGATGTACAATTATCGCATGATGATTTAAAAAAAATAGATGAAATACTCCACAAATACCCCAATATCGGAGCACGATACAGCGAAGGCGCTATGGCTTTAGTCAACCATTAATCGATTTTTGAGATTATAAGTGGCTTGCCGGCGCCACTTATAATCTCAAAAATTGTTCTCCTCCCATCCGTCCTTGTTCTATTGTCATGATGTGCTGTATGAACAGATACGAATCGTTTAATATGGTATTAATTATCGGAAATTGCGGTACGCAATGAAAAATAGAAAGAACTTCCTGCGCCATAATCACTTTCAACACCAATTTCGCCACCTTGCGCCTCTATAAACTCTTTACTAATACTTAAACCAAGTCCTGTTCCACCTTTTTTGGACCCTGGCACACGGAAGTAACGCGCAAATATTTTATCCAGATATTTCGGCTCGATCCCTTGCCCACTGTCGGTAACGATAAATTTTGTTTTAAGTTCGCTGTTTTCCACTACTATGCGAATAACCGAATCTTCATGGGAGTAACGTATCGCATTGGAAAGAAAATTTGTAAGAACCCAGGCAGTTTTCTCATTGTCAGCAAATATAGCTTTCACATTGGGGTCTACCTCGATAACAAAGTGGATATTTTTTTGATTCGCAGCAAATTGATTTGCCATGATGGCATATTCAATAATTGGCTGTATTTCCGTCGTATGTAAGTTAATTTGAATGGAACCACTTTCAACCTGCGTCATATTTAACAGTTCACCGGTTATTTGAAGCAGGCGGTTAGAATCATCTTTTATTCCGTTTAACAATGTAAGCTGCTCGGTATTTAGATATCCTATTTGTTCGTTTTCCAACAATTGAACCCCCATCTGAATCGCCGCAATAGGTGTTTTGAACTCGTGCGAAACGGTACCGATGAAATTTGTTTTTGCAAGATCAAGTTCCTTAAATGGCGTAATATTCTTTAGGATAACCACCTGCCCGATAAACTTTGATTCAAGTTCACCCGTAGGCAAAACATTGATATCGATAACATCTTTTTCAAAATAGCTTTCTCTATCGTCTGCATAAATTTTAACCGCATTTTTTTTACGTTTTTCTACAGGAAGAAAAAGATCTTTAAAAATATCCTTAGCAAGATCATTTTCATCTGAAACCGCTAAAGCAGATCTTCCGAGAAGTTGATCTTTATGTAGATTTGTGATGCGAAGTGCTTCCTCGTTGACAAAAATGACACGTCGCTCTTCGTCGAAGCCTATCACCGGATCATGCATATGATCAACAAGAGACTCTATTCGTCTTTTTTCCTTTAAAATTTTTTCAAGTTTACTTTCAGCATATTCTTCAAGTTTCTCTGCCATGGAATTAAATGAAGCGACGAGTTCCGCAAACTCACCTCCGCTCTGTACCTGAATACGCTCTTTGTAGTTCTGTCCTGCAATTTGTCGAATACTCGCTGTCAATTTCGCAATGGGGTTAGCTATATTGGACGGCAAATTGACCAGTAATATAAAAGCAATGATAAAACAGAGTGCCCCGGCAAATGAAATGACCAAAATTGCATGTTCGGCGGTGCGATCCGCAATAATACTCTTCCGAGAAATTGCCGTCATATTTTGTTCCATTAACAAGGCAATATCCTTTCTGATAGACGAGACAATAGTAACATCTAAGGGCTTATCTTTCAGTTTTAAAAAATGTTTGGCAATTGCGTTTGTTGTTTGCTGCTCTCCGACTTCGGTAACATTTTTCCGTTGTTTGTCAAGATTGATCTGGAAGTTGTTAAAAGCAGCTTTTGCAACAGGAATTTCCTCTAATGCCAATAACATATTCTTGGCGTACAGCAGCGTATTGTAGTTCGCTGTCAGTATATTTGCGGTATCCTTTTTTAATCGGTTTACATACCAACCACTTAGCGCGGCAAGTAGAAAGATCATGAGAAAAAGTGATCCTACACCAAAGGTAAGTTTCGTTTTTATTTTCATCTTATTCACAATTTGTCTTTATCATTAAGACAATATAATCAGATCGATGTCTTCCGTCGACAGTTGTGCCAGCAGTTTGCTAAATGTATCCTTAGCAAGTAACATCCTTAAAAGAGATAATCGTGGTTTTCCAATGCAAACTGTGGTGATCTTGCGGAGCTCGCACAAAGCGATGATCTCTTTTGCCACACTATGACTTTCTACTTTGATAATTTCTCCACCAAGTTCTGTCGCCAGTTTAAAGTTATTGATCAGGTGCCGTTGTTTATTTAAAGCTATCCGATCTCCGCGCTCTTTTGGCAACTGTACATAGAGCAAAAACCAACTGCTATTGTAATATCCTGCTAAGCGTGCTGTTTTTCGGATGACGTTTTTTGCTTTTATTTCATTAGAACTTATACAAGCCAGGAAACGCTCCTTTCGCACCCATCGTTGGGGTTGAACTTCAATCTCTACTTTGCGTTGAACCTGGGAGGCAACTTCTTTCAACGCCATTTCACGCAATTGTAAGATATGTTCGCTTTTAAAGAAGTTTTGAAGCGCTGCCTGAATTTTTGACGCGTCATAGATCTTGCCCTCTTTTAGGCGAATGATAAGCTCTTCTGCAGTAAGATCAATATTAACGACTTCATCTGCGGAATCAATAACACTGTCGGGAACACGTTCTTGCACTTCAACACCTGTAATCGCTTTGACCTCCTCGTTTAAACTCTCAATATGCTGGATATTAACAGCGCTGATCACATTAATCCCCGCTTCAAGAATCTCCATAACATCCTGCCACCTTTTGGTATTTTTACTGCCTTCAATATTGGTATGTGCCAGCTCATCGATAATGACAACCTCGGGATGTGAATTCAAGACAGCATAAAGGTCCAGTTCCTCCAACTGTTTGCCTTTGTAAAAAAGATGGCGTCGGGCGATAAGGGGTAGACCGTCGAGCAATTGATGTGTTTCCTTCCGATTATGTGTCTCAATATAGCCAATACGCACATCGATTCCTCCCTGTAAAAGGGTATGTGCATCCTGTAACATGCGGTATGTTTTTCCAACCCCTGCACTCATACCAATATAAAGTTTGAAGCGACCTCTTCTCGATTTCCGGATAAGGTCCAAAAAGTGTTCAGCGCTTTTCCTTTCTTCCATTTTTATTGCCTTTCATTTCAGAAGGTTCCTGCCGATCCAACACACGGCAGGAACGATTGTTTTTAAAAACTAACGGTAAGTGCTGTTACAGCCGTCACACTATTTTTCACCAACTTATTTGTCCGATCAAGGAAAATAGCATCTTTATTCGTGAGATTACGTAGTTCCGTACGCCAAAGAACATTGGGAAGAATGGCATAATCTGCATTTAAAGAATAGCCAAACGTTTGAAAACCTTGATCTGTAGTCGTAGAAACGATCACACCATGCTTATCGTTGTAATATTCTCCTCTTGCTGTTAAGCTAAATTTTTCGGTCGTCGCGTATCGTGCAATTAACACGGGGGTGTACCATGCATTGTACTTTGAGCTACCTTTTGCTTTTTGTTCCGCGCCAATATCAAATCCGAATGTGATTCCCAGCTTTTCGTTCATTTGATAAATTGCATATAGATTATGAAAATAACGCATTTGTCTGACACTATCCGCTTTATCACTGCCTATAAAAGAACCACTATTGATGGTCCATTTATCTGTCGGTTTATAGACCAGTTGATGCCCAAATGCCGGCAAACTGCTACCATCCACCCGTTGAATCCGCTGCCATCCGTTTAAAATCAGCCCACTTAAAAACAGTTTTCCCGATGCGGATGTATAGGATATTTTTGCTCCTGTTTCAAAATAAGGGGAATTATCCGCAAAAATACTTCTTGTTAAAGTCCAATTATCCTTTCCTATAGCGCTTTCAAAGCCCAAATGGGAAGAAAATATGCCAGCATCGATCCATAAATTATGTTTTTTTGAGATACGTATACCGGCGTTCGCTTCGTAAATATTTTTTAAGACTCCGGGTTCCGCACCGTAGTTGGCATTCATATATGTACCGACACCTAAAGCAAGATTTGCACGGGTATTTGTTGTTTCGTATGCAGCTTTTAAAAGTGCCAAGTTTATGTTTACTTCATTCGTCCTATTGTGACTATATACAAAGCCTGGGCGTGTATTTCCAAGTGGATTGTTAAAGTCCCGGAGGTAATATGCTTCAAGGTAACCACTGATAGACAATCGGGTATTTTGAGTAGTATCTTGCTGTGCAAATAATTGTGTTGCCCCTGCGAGTAAACAGGCCAACATCGCTAGTTTTTTCATGTAAATTGTTCTTATAAAATGTATATCGATGACCCTTTAGGTCAATTTTATTTTTCAGCCATCTTGTCCAAAGCAATATTTAGTTCAAGGACATTGATTTTGCGAGGTCCAAACATATTCCATAAAGGCGTCTGAACGTGGGCATCAACAAGAGACTGTAGGCTATTTACCGATATACCTCTCGCTTTCGCAACACGATCAATTTGTATTTTTGCGGCCTCTATGGAGATATCTGGATCCAAACCACTACCACTGGCTGTAACAATGTCTACCGGTACCTGTTCGCGTTTTACAGTAGGATTGTGAACTAAGAAAGTATCGATACGGGCCCTAACTTCCGAAAGATATTCCCCATTAGAGGGTCCTTTGTTACTTCCACCCGATCCAGCAGCATTATAACCAACAGCTGAAGGACGCGACGAGAAGTAATCATCACGCGTAAAGGCCTGCCCAATATTTCTGTAATACTTTTGCCCATTGTACTCAAGCATTTCCCCTTTTCCATGATTGGGTGCTATTTGAGCTATTGCCCATACGAGGACTGGATATACCACTGAGAGCAGGAGCAATAAGATAATTGTAATCTTTATTGCCGGATATATATGTGTTTTCATCTTTGCTTTTATTATTAAAAATGTATTAGATAAATAGGGAAACCAGTAGGTCTATGACCTTGATACCAATAAATGGAACGAGTACTCCACCAAGTCCAAAAACGAGCAGATTTCTCCGTAACAGTGCGCTTGCACCTATAGGTTTGTATGCGACTCCTTTCAATGCCAAAGGAATCAGTAATGGGATAATAATTGCGTTAAAGATGACAGCTGATAGTATGGCACTTTGTGGACTACTGAGCTGCATAATGTTTAAACCTTGAAGTGCGGGTATTGCTGCAATAAACAAGGCCGGAATGATAGCAAAATATTTGGCGACATCGTTTGCAATACTAAACGTTGTTAGCGTACCTCTGGTCATCAACAATTGTTTGCCTATCTCCACAACCTCAATCAGTTTGGTTGGATCATTGTCGAGATCGACCATATTTCCGGCCTCTTTTGCAGCTTGTGTACCGCTGTTCATCGCTACACCAACATCGGCTTGTGCAAGTGCCGGAGCATCGTTTGTACCATCCCCCATCATGGCGACCAATCGTCCATCAAGCTGTTCTTTTTTGATATAGTTCATCTTGTCTTCAGGTTTCGCTTCGGCTATGAAATCATCCACTCCAGCTTTTTCCGCAATATATTTGGCCGTCAACGGATTATCTCCCGTCACCATAACAGTTTTGATACCCATTTTTCGTAACCTTTCAAAGCGTTCATGAATTCCGGGTTTTATCACATCCTGCAATTCTATGACACCGAGAACCTGTTCATTCTCTGCAACGACCAATGGGGTTCCCCCATTTTGAGAGATAAGCTTTACGCGTTCATCTATTTCCTGAGGAAACAGATTTCCAGCCTTTACAATGATATTCCGAATAGCATCTGTTGCACCTTTACGAATACGTGTCTGTGCAAAGTCTATTCCCGAGCTACGGGTCTCCGCGGTAAACTTAATGAATGCAGGATTTTCGACCTTATAGCTCGATGGATTGACACCAGCCAATTCGACAATTGATTTCCCTTCCGGTGTTTCATCCGCCATGGAGCTCAATGTGGCCGCACGTACCAGAACTTCCTTCAGGACGCCATCTGCGGGGTAAAAATTTGTCGCCTTACGATTTCCGATCGTAATAGTTCCAGTTTTATCAAGCAACAAGACATCAATATCTCCTGCCGTTTCAACTGCCTTGCCACTTTTTGTTATAACATTTGCACGAAGTGCACGATCCATTCCCGCGATACCAATTGCCGATAAAAGACCACCTATTGTTGTTGGAATCAGACAGACAAAAAGTGAAATAAACGACGCAATGGTGATACCAACATTGGCATAATCCGCAAATGGTTTTAAGGTCACCGTTACGATAATAAATACAAGTGTAAAACCTGCCAGAAGGATTGTTAATGCAATCTCATTAGGTGTTTTTTGGCGGCTTGCCCCTTCAACCAATGCGATCATCTTATCCAAAAAGCTCTCCCCTGGTTCTGTCGTTACCTGCACGACAATTCGATCGGACAAAACCTTGGTACCACCGGTAACTGAACTTTTATCACCCCCAGACTCGCGGATCACCGGTGCTGATTCTCCGGTAATTGCACTCTCATCTATGGTTGCCAATCCCTCAATAATCTCCCCATCCAATGGAATTACATCACCAGCCTGGCAAACAAAAACATCATCTTTTTTCAGTTGAGCGGACGAAACTACCCGACCATCACGCAGAGTTGCTGGAGTTTCCTCCCGAGTTTTCCGAAGACTATCTGCTTGCGCCTTACCGCGGGCTTCGGCAATTGCCTCAGCAAAATTTCCAAACAATAAGGTTAAAAATAGAATAAGAAATACCGTAAAATTATAACCAAGTGTACCTTGTGATTTTTCCCCAGTCATTATCCAAAGACAAACGACGGCCATAATCAGCGTCCCGATTTCCACAGTAAACATCACTGGATTACGGAACATTATTTTAGGATTTAGCTTCACGAAAGATTGCTTTAACGCCTGTTGTACAAGTTCTTTCTGAAACAATGTTTGTTGATTGCTCATTTTTAGAATTCTTTAATTTTAAGTACTACATGGAAAAATATTCCGCAATTGGACCCAATGCCAACGCAGGGAAGAAAGAGAGTGCTGCAATAATCGCTATTACAGCGAATACCATTAAACCGAATGTACTTGTATCTGTTTTTAGCGTTCCCTCACCCTCAGGTATAAATTTTTTCTCAGCCAATAATCCCGCAATAGCAATTGGGCCTATAATCGGTATAAAGCGGCCGAGTAACAATACGATACCTGTCGAAATGTTCCACCAAATTGTATTATCTCCAAGACCTTCAAACCCACTACCATTGTTAGCTGCGGATGAAGTATATTCGTACAATATTTCACTAAAACCATGGAATCCAGGGTTATTCAATGTAGAAGCACCTTGGGCTGGAAACGCTGTAGCAAGTGCTGTACCGACAAGGATTAGAAAAGGATGGGCAAGAGCAACAATCATAGCGATTTTCATTTCCCGCGCTTCAACTTTCTTACCCATAAACTCTGGTGTGCGCCCCACCATCAAGCCACTAATGAAAACAGCGAGTATAATAAAAATGAAGAAATTGAGTATCCCCGCGCCTACACCACCATAAAAAGCATTCACCATCATCGCTATAAGTTCGTTCATACCAGATAAGGGCATGTAACTATCATGCATAGAATTGACAGAACCCGTCGAAATCATCGTTGTAACAATACTCCAAAACCCCGATGCCGCTGCACCAATACGTATTTCCTTTCCCTCCATGGCGCCCATAGACGTGTCAATACCCATCTGTGCAATCGCTGGATTTCCAGCCATCTCCATTTTTATATTTGGTATTGTCAGGATGATAAACCCAATGGTCATCACACCAAACATCATCCATGAAAATTTACGCTTGCGAATAAAAAAGCCGAATGCAAATATCATCGCCATCGGGATAATAAACTGGGCAATCATTTCCACCATATTGGTCAAATAATTGGGATTTTCAAATGGATGTGCACTGTTTGCTCCGAAAAAACCACCTCCATTTGTACCAAGATGTTTAATTGGGACAAAGGCAGCTACTGGTCCTCGGCTTACCTGTACGGTATCTCCAGCGACAGTAATCATGCTGTCCTTACCTTCGAAAGTCATCGGCATGCCTTGGAATACGAAGATGGCAGCAACCAAGACGGAGATAGGCAGTAAAATCCGGGTGCAAGACTTCACAAAGAAATCGTAAAAATTGCCCAATTGTGTTGTTGTCTTATCCCTAAAAGCTTTGAAAATAACCACTGCAGCAGCCATTCCCACGCCTGCCGTCACGAATTGAAGAAACATGAGCCAAATTTGTCCTAGATAGCTCACTCCTGATTCACCGGAATAGTGCTGGAGATTACAGTTGACCAAAAAAGAGATACTGGTATTAAAGGCCAAATCAGCAGTCATTCCAGGATTCCCATCTGGATTTAAAGGCAAATGTCCCATATTCATCAGGATAACCATGCTCAACAGGAACCACAGTAGATTAATTGTCAAAAGAGCAACGAGGTGCTGTTTCCAGGTCATCTGGAGGCTAGGATTAATTCCTGTCACCCGATAAAAAAATCGTTCCAATGGTTGAAACAATGGATCTAACCAGGTCTTTTCATTGCCATATACCTTAGCCATATATTTCCCAAGGGGAAGTCCGAGTAGTAATGTTACGATGAACATCACTATGATTCCAAGAATCTCTGTATTCATTTCTTTAGTTGATTTGTATAAAAAGTGTATCATGACCGATCGTCATCTAACCTCAAGCTCTTCTTTTCACTATGTAACACGAAAAGAACTGACTGAAAGCGGGATTTCATCGCCGACGATAGAGAATGAGTAATCTTGTTATTAAAATTTTTCTGGCTTTAGAAGTACATAACAGATATATGCAAAAACCAGTAGTGCTACAATAAATAAAGCTGTCATTTACTTTGATATTAATAGGTTATGAATTTGTTGTCCTTTAAGGACCTCTAAAAATGGTGTTGGTAGCTGAGCTTCGATTACCGCCCATGCATTGACCGAACTGATGCGCCGAAGACCTCCTAAAGATCTTACAAAGAGATTTTCCAGAATGTATTTGACATAATGGTTTCCTCGTCCATAAATCATTCCGAGGAAATGAATATGCTGGCAAATTTTGTCCGTACTTTGCAATACAATTAAGCTCCGAAGATGATTAATAACAGCCTGTAAGGCTCCTGCAAAATTGTGCTTTCGCAATAAGAAATTAATCTCTGATCGGATTTCCTTATAATGGAGCGCCATATACAAACCTGCACCGTATTGATTTAATTTTTTCATGTTGTGTGTAAAACTATACTTCAAAATCTAACCGATATAGAGTTGAAAAATCATTGCAATAATCAATACCACTACTATGATCTTCGCTATACGGTCTCCCGATAAATTATGTGCGGAACTGCTGCCTTTATTTTCTTGCTTCTCTTTCATATTATTTCTTTTATATTTTGCCGAAGAAGTCGACCATTTTATAGAATAACCAGAAGAACAAAATTCCAGTTATGACGAGTATGATTGTTATTGCCATTGTTAAATTTTATTAGTGAATCGCGATTTCATTTTGTTAACTTCAATTACATGCCAGCAGCATTGCCGATCGTCTCCTTCGGAGGGCTCTTGCCACATACTTTTCTTTTCCGTCCTGTTTTCATATTTACATTCATTTGTCCCAATAAGCCAAACAGCGTTCCACTATGCCAAAAAACAACATAACACACTATTAATCAGGTGTTATAAAAAAATAAACCACAAAACAGCATTGGATAATCCTATCATTTTGATAAGGTTATTTTATCAAAATGAGAATGACTATGCTGAAAATGTGATCAAATCATTATAATGTGTAACTTGTCATGTATACTTGAGAGGTGACCAAAAAACATAGGCGGTTTGAACTGGTCTATTCTATAAAATGACGGAAAAGAATGTTTTAAAAATTCATAAATGAATAGGAGAATAGGTGAACCTCCGGATGAGTATTAGCAGAAGTACTATGTAACAAATTTGCAAAGGAACATGAAATTATCGCCAAAAGTTCATATTAAAAATTATTTTAGGGGATACATATTAAATGGGAAAACTTATTAAAGAGACACTTATACAAATAAAAACAATGATAAACTTAAACCTTTTCAAAAAAATCATCTTATCGGTCTTTATGGGCTGTATTTTACTCTCCTGTCAAAATGAAAAAAGCAGTCCGAATACATTGACAGAAGAAGAGCAAAGTAACGGCTGGCAACTTCTATTTGATGGTACCACGCTTAACAATTGGCATACCTACAATAATAGTAAAAATGCTCCTACAGCCTGGGTCGTTAAAAATGGGACTATTTACTGCAATCCAAACAGTGAAAGCCAAAAATATGACTTAGTATCGGACAAAGAGTATAAAAATTATGAGTTTAAGTTTGAATGGAAGCTCGAAAAAGAGGGAAATAGTGGCGTTTTTGTCAATGTACAGGAAAGACCGGATATCAATGCGACCTATCATTCAGGACCAGAATACCAATTGTTGGCAGATTCCCATCCTGATTTTGATAAGCCACTGAAGCGTTCCGGCTGTCTTTATACATTTCTACCGCAGCAAAACTTTGTCAATATTAAAGCACAGGATGATTGGAATGAATCGAGTATTATTCAGAAAGACGGAAAGGTAACGTTCTACCTGAATGGTAAAATCACTGCTGAAATGGATTTTAATTCCGCTAAATGGAAAGATTTGGTAAAACATAGTAATTTCAAAGATTATCCAGAGTTTGGTAAACATATTAGTGGGAAATTAGCACTACAGGATTGGTCCAGAGGTGTTTCATTTAGAAACCTAAAAATAAAGACCTTATAATAAAAAAGTCCTTAGCAAATGCTAAGGACTTTTTTTATGCAATAGCCTCAGCCCCATCTTCCCACTTTAGCCCTCCTATTATCTTCCTGTTCCGCTTTCATTCCCCGCCTTTTATCCACTGCCTTAGCCAATGAAATCCGTCAGGAGTTAAGCTCTCCCATCGCTAGACATTCAGTCCTTAATAAAGGATCTGCACCTTGATTTGAAAAAGATGCCTTATACACCCCAAAAACTTCACAAGCCTTTAGTAAGTTAAAAAGAATTTAAAATCAAAATATAAATTAAATAAGAAATAAAATACTATGTAAAATAAATTGTAGCGAATTAAATTTCAAAAACGTCACCTAGAGTAAGTCACATAAAATCCTGACTTAACTATATTAATGAAGAAAATTATATTCATCGTCCTAGTCTCCCTGATTTCGTTGGAAGGATATGGGCAAGAAAACATGCAAAAAAAATCAGAAATTCGAGTGGGGTATGGCCTTATTCCGGTCCAAGAGATCGGTACAATGCTCGGTGAGGGAATATTTATGGGTTTACTCGGAAGAGAAGTAGAACATTCCAGCGGAACTGGCACATTTACTGCCGGGTATTCACATAATTTAAACAAAAGACTGTCTATGGGCATCGACGGGTTTTATGGTAAAAATACGGTTTCTTACAAAGATGATCTTGGGGATTCAAAATGGAATGTTTTTGGGGGACTTCTGAATATGCAATATAGCTATTTGAATAAAACTAAACTTAAACTATATGGAAAAGGAGGTTTGGGCTATGCAAAATTTAACAATAGACAAAAAGAAGATAGAGAGCTTCGGTGCGCTATCCTATCAATTTACGCCGATAGCCATTCGTTACGGTAATAAAATAGGTATCTATGGCGAATTTGGTTTCGGCTACCTCGGGATTGCAAATGTCGGGATATCTCTCAAATTGTAAATTATCCAATTTTGGTGCTTCAATAACAGTTAAAACAATACAAATAAAAAATCATTATGTTAAAACTTACGATATCATTACTTGCTGTCGCACTCGCTGCAAGCAGTTGTTCAACAACATTAAATACGAAAAAAATGCATACGAATACAACTGGTCTTTCCGTAAAAATTCAATCAACAAATGCTATTGCAGTTAAAAATCCAACGGGCAAGATTCGCCTATCTGCAGTTTCGGCCCAGATAGCAGATGTACCAGCTACAATGATCCTGGAAAAGAGTTTTACAGCGAACCAAATACCTTTTGATCTCAAACTCGATTTACCTAAAAATCACCTTAAGCTCATCCAGCCTAAAGTCAGTGACGCTGAGCCCATAAAATACTACGTAACATTAGATTGGGATTCCAACGGAGACGGCGAAAAGGGAAAAGGAGATATTTCGATTGACTTCAACAAAAAGTTTCCTACCGTGGTCCTTGGACAAGAAAATGAAATTTTTGTCGCAGAATCCAAATAACAAAAAAGTGTCCCAAGAGGTATTCGTCGGAGAACGAGATAGCTCTTGGGAAACCACACTTCAATTAGCAGTAAACTACCGCCAGTCAATTCTTGTATCTATCCAAAAACAATCTCTATTCCGCCGAAATAAGTCGTCCGGTCTTTGGTGATTGTAGATAAGTTCTTCCAAGGCGTTAAAATTATAGCGAAACATGTCTTCATCTTTTGATTGAATGGGGCGCAGAATTGAATCTTCATCATCGATAAAAATGTCGGATTCAAAAATATTGATTCGATGCGCATTCACCCATGCAATAGCCGTCTCCTTACTCATGCGCTCCAATGCTTTGGTCGCTTCCTGAAATTGTTTCATTTCCCAGGGAAGATCTTCGGGATAATGTGAGGCAATATAGTCTTGATAAGCTTTTATATCACCTTCACGGAGACATTCGTTGCGAAGCAACAGCCTTGTTGTATCCCGAGCAAAGCTAATATACTCCGGTCGCATAAATAGGCCGTACCTTTTACTATACAATTCTATTTTTTCAGCTAGTTCTTGCCTCATAATGTAATTGCGTAGCAAAAATCATCCCAACCTACTCTCTTCTAGGGAGTTTAGACTAAAAAAAATAGATTCTATATATTTTTAACAATCCAATTGAAGAAAATTGAGCGCATATTCTATTTTTTTATGTACACTGAGATAAATAATATTTCCGGTATTTTTAAAAAATCTTTAAGCCAATAATTCCTGCGACGATCAATGTTGCAGACAGGAGTCTAAATACATTGGCCGAATCTCCGAAAAAAAAGATTCCGACCATTAATGTGCCCACTGCCCCTAAACCTGTCCATACAGCATATGCTGTACCTATAGGAATAGTTTTTTGAGCATAAAATAATAATCCGCCACTAATGCTCATGGAGACAATAGCTAATAGAATCCAACCAAATTTATTGGAATCTGGCTGTTGAGCCATTTTTAATCCGAGCGGCCAGCCAATTTCAAAAATGCCAGCAATAATCAATGCAATCCAATTCATTTTCAATAGTTTAAATTTCTAAAGCAAAGATAATCGCTATATAAGGGGCATTTTTTGACTTATATCAAAATCGTGTACTTACCGTCGTATCCGGCTGAGCGTTTCCTGTGTAATCCCTAAATATGATGCAATATGGCCAAGATTAATTCTATTTAACAAATTTGGCTGTAGGCGGATGAGAGATTGATATCGTTCTACTGCAGATTCGGTATGCAGGGACATAATCCGTTCTTCAAGAATAATACAAACCTCCTCAGCAATCTTTCGGCCTATAAGATTTAGTTCAGGATAAATCCTATACAATTCATTCAAATCGTCCACAGAAATTGCATAGATCTCGGAGTCTTCCAGAAACTGAATATTTTCAAAAGAGGGCTTTTCAGTATAAACGGGCAAAATCGATCCAAAAATCTGGTTTTCCTCACCAAACCAACTGTTCATTTCACGTCCATTTTTAAAGAAATAAGCACGAATCAGTCCTCTACGCAAAACAAAATAGCTTGATAAATGCTGCCCTTCCCTCAAAAAATGCTCACCCTTTTTCTTAAAAAAATAACGAGTTCTATTTTCTACCGCTTTCTCAATTGCTTCATTGAGATAGCCATATTTTTTAAATTGTTCAATTAGGGGATTCATACTATTTTAGATTAAAATCATTCATAGTTTATCGAATTATCTGCTGGATTATACTTTAGAAGTTCTGTATATGCATCGCCTTCAATTCCCAATAGCTGACAAAATGCAGGCTCAGTTTTTACCCCGCTCCTTTTGAGCTGCCTGACCTGCTCAGCGAATTCTTTCCCCCTCAATTGAATGATTTCATGCTCTTTAAGCATATGTAAATATCCATTCTGAATTTCAGTTGCTTTATCCGTTGCATAAATTTCAAAAAGCTGTTCCTCAATAGAGAAACTGCACACGATTACATGACCGGCAGCCCGCTGTAACCGAAAATGTGCATGCTGCGAAAAATTAAGAGACAGCTTTTCTTCAAGAGCATCAAAATCATCTACACGCAGAATAATGTCTATATCACTCCCATCAACATCTATCTGAATCGGTATTGTACCAACTACAATCGGACTGTAATCCTCAAGACGGTTAATAATCTGATAATCCATCAGTAACCGATAGGCTTTTTTTTGCACTTCATTTCCACTATTCAAATAGTCTATATTTCTAAAATTTATGGTCATAAGCAAATAGATAATTCGATCGCATAAAATAGGTCTGAATATACTAAACAACAAAAGAAAATTGTAACTATATCATATAAAAAAGGATAAGTCTTGTATCTTTATTTGCAACACATCATTCATATGCAGGAGATCCAACATTTCTATCTGAACCAGAAAGAACCAAATAAAAGCTGTCTTTTAGCATTAAGACATATTATCCTTCAACAGGATGCGGATGTGAGTGAGACCATAAAATACGGTATGCCTTGCTTTTGCTATAGAAAAAAAGCATTCTGTTACCTTTGGACCGACAAACGGACTACATTTCCGTACCTACTGATGGTTGAAGGTAAACATTTGGACCAGGTACAGCTGGAAGCAGGTCAGCGTCTTCGGATGAAAACATTGCCTATTGATCCACAGGAAGATCTTCCGATAGACACAATCGAAAGTATTCTGACGGCCGCCTTAAACCTCTATCGCAATGGCACAATTAAAATTAAAAAATAGCCACCAACCAGTGAAATAACCTATCATCAACCATCAAACGATAACCTATATAATTACCAAATGAAGGCTTCATATAGCAGCGATTGTGGAAATATTTAAATAATATTTACTTAACACAAAATCAATAATACTCTCCTACCTTTATCGCGGTTTAAAAATCACCTAGTCATTTAAACAGCTACGAAACAAATGAGAAAACATTTGATTACCAGCATTTTGCTAAGCACAATTGGTACATCACTTACCTATGCGCAAAATGAAACCACCTCTGCTCTGAATGGAACCGTCAGAGAGGGAAATTCGCCAATCAATGGGGCGACAATCGAAGCCATACATTTACCTTCTGGGACAAAGTACGTTACTTCATCACGAAATGACGGTCGCTACAATCTCCCCAATATGAGAATTGGTGGCCCTTATCAAATCACCGTAACTTATCTGGGCCATTCACCCAATATCAAGCAGATAGAGAAACTAGCTTTGGGACAAAGCTCAACATTGGATATTCAGATGCAGTCCGCATCACAGGTGTTGGATGAAGCTGTCGTTGTAGGAACGAGACAGGGAAAAGTCTTCAACTCCGGCCGAACAGGTGCAGCACAAAACATTTCCCGAACAGCGATTCAAAATCTACCTACACTCAATCGAAGCTTTACGGATTTTGTCAAACTGACCCCTCAATTTTCGATGCAATACGGTAATCCTTCTTTTGCGGGAAGAAGCAACCTTGCAAATAACTTTACGATCGACGGAGCGCTATTTAATAATGCTTTTGGATTACAGGGAACTATCGGAAGTCAAACAAACTCGCAACCCATCAATATGGACGCCTTTGAGGAGATTTCAGTAAACATCGCTCCTTATGACGTCAGACAAAATGGTTTTACCGGTGCTGCAATCAATGCTGTAACAAGAAGCGGTACAAACGAAGTACAAGGTTCGTTAAATTATTATTTCAGAAATCAGAATTTAGTCAACAAATACAATTCGGCCGGGTTAAGAGCACCAGTCAACAACTTCAGCTTAAAAGGCTATGGTTTTACCGTGGGGGGACCAATTATCAAAAACAAGCTTTTCTTTTTTGCAAGCGGTGAGCTTGAGCGAAGAACAGACCCAGGAACAAATTTTATAGCTTCACGTGGAGGAAATACGGGGCCGAATGTTTCAACCGTATCTGCGGAAAAACTTGATGATCTAGCCAACTACCTAAAATCGATCGGCTATAATCCTGGATCATATCAAGATTATCCTTTAGATACACGCAGTGACAAATTTTCCGTTAAATTAGATTACAATATCGATCAAAAAAATACTTTAAGCGCCAAATATTTCTACTTTCGTTCCTATCGCGACATCCTACCGTCCAATAGTGGTGCGCCCAAAAATAATCGGCAACCGTCCAACCTTGGCCTACCTTTCAGCTCAGCAGGCTACGGTATACACAACAATATGGACAATGTGAATTTAGAATTACGCACACGTATCAGTAGCAAATATTCAAATTCATTGACCGTAGGTTACAATGTCATGAACGATTTTAGGGAATCCAAAGGTGGTCAGCCATTTCCTTTGGTAGACATCATGAACCCCGACGGTAGTAGCATGACAGCATTTGGTTACGAGCCATTTACAGCATTTAATAGTTTAAAGACGAAGGTATTTCAAGCTACCAACAACTTTAATATTTATGCCGGAAAACATGAGATTACATTGGGTGCCAATTTTGAAAACTACAAAACCACCAATGGATTTGCACCGAACTATTATGGTGCCTATACATTTGCCAGTTTAGATGATTTCTACAACTCTGCAAAAAATAATGTTTCTAACGCAACCAAATACCAAATCCAGTATTCTGTTTTACCTGATGGATCATTTCCTTACGCAGAGATTTCAGCACGTATGTTTGGTTTATATGCGCAGGATGCCTATGCTGTAAATGATCATTTTAAATTGACTGCTGGATTGAGAGCCGATTTGACGAACATATCATCTCCCAATGAACTGAAAAATGATAATGTAACCAAGTTGAATTTTGATCAAGGTGAAAAGATCGATGTATCAAAATATCCAAAGAGTGCAATTCTTTGGTCGCCACGAATTGGATTTAATTGGAATGTCAATGGAACAAATCAAACACAGGTACGTGGTGGATCGGGGATCTTTACAGGTCGTCCGCCATTAGTATGGATTTCTAATCAGGCCGGCAATAATGGTGTCATGTTTGGTTCTGAATCCATCAATAATCCAACAAATAGACCGTTTACACCTGATGTGGATGCTTATCGCAACGTGAACCACCAAACTGCAGCCAACAACTCGAGTTATAACTTGGCGGTAACGGATAATAACTTCAAATTTATGCAGCTTTGGAGAACGAACCTTGCCGTTGACCAAAAATTACCGGGCGGTGTTATTGGTACTTTTGAAGCCATGTATTCGAAAGATATCAATTCGGTTTATTTCCGTAACGTCAATCTAAATACAACGGATGGAAAAGCTTTAGCTGGTGCCGATAACCGTATGCGTTATACAACACCACGTATCTATGGCGCCGCACAACCGACTCCTGAAAATCCTAACATTTCGGACGCTATTGTGATGTCCAATACATCAAAAGGCTATAGCTACACCCTGACGGGAACATTATCGAAAGAATTCAAAGGTGGTTTCTTTGCAAATATCGGTTATACCTATACAGATTCAAGATCTGTGAACGATGGGGGATCTATTGCACAGTCGATGTGGCGTGATCGTTATGTTTCGGGCAATCCAAATAGTGCTGATCTTTCTTATTCGACTTATCTGGTTAAAAATAGATTTATTGCCAACTTCTGTTACCGTAAAGAATACCTGGATCATTTAGGAACGACATTCTCCTTATTTTATCAACTGCAGGATGGGCCTCGTTACTCCTATACCTATGGCGGTGACCTGAATAATGATGGTTTGTCGGGCAATGACTTGATTTATATCCCGAATAGTAAAGCTGAAATTGCTCTTGTTGGCGACAATGCGCAAGACACCCGGACAGCTGATCAATTATGGTCTCAATTGAACGGATACATTAATCAGGACAATTACCTGAATGCACACAGAGGCCAATACGCGAAACGTAACGCATTGGTAGGAAAAATGATCGGAACACTGGATATTCGTATCGCGCAAGATGTGTTTTTAAATACCAGCGGAAAGAAACATCAATTGCAGATTACTTTTGATGTATTTAATTTCGGTAATATGATCAACAAAAGCTGGGGAGTTGCCCAATTTGCCAACAAAGCAAACGGTATCTTAAATTACAAAGGATTGAATGCGCAGGGACAACCAACATTCTCATTCCCTTATTTAGATGCAACAAATCAGATTCCTTTAATCAACACTTTCTCGAACAGTGTGGATGAAACTTCACGCTGGAGAATTCAGCTGGGTGTACGTTACCGATTCAACCAATAAACAAAAAATAGTGTAAATTTGAACCCATCCTATAACAAAGGATGGGTTTTTAGTTTAATAATCATGAAAAAACTAGCGCTTTCCATTTTTACATTTCTTGTGACCATGACCTGTCAGGCACAGCATTTTGACCTTGTCCCGCTAGGAATATATGGTGGCGAACAAGAAGACAATCTTTCTGCTTATTTAGTAGGAACTCCAAAAGACACGGCCTTCCTTTGCCTCGATGCCGGAACCATAAATACAGGCATCAGAAAAGCCATTGCATTGAAAAGTCTAAATGGTTCGGTCGAAACAATTTTACATAACCAAATAAAGGGATATTTCATTTCCCATGGACATCTCGATCATTTATCGGGTCTTATTATTAATTCTCCTGCCGATAGCAAAAAGAACATTTTCGCTATTGATCCCGTCCTTCAAATTCTACAAAATCACTACTTTATCACGGATACCTGGATCAATTTTGGGGATCAGGGCCAAAAACCCATACTAGGAAAGTATCATTACAACAGTTTACAAGAGGGGCTGGAAACGCAAGTACCAAATACGACATTATCTTTGACGGCATACGAACTGAGCCATGTAAATCCATATAAAAGTAGTGCTGCCCTCGTCCACTACGACAACCACTATCTCCTTTACCTTGGTGATACAGGTGCCGATCGGGTGGAAAAATCCAATCAGCTAGATAAGCTCTGGAATAACATTGCCCCACTGATCAAAAACAAACAATTAAACAGTATATTGATTGAAGTCTCCTTTCCAAATAATCAACCGGAAAATTTACTCTTTGGTCACCTAACCCCCAATTTATTGCTAGAAGAACTGCTAAAGCTCAAAGAAAAAACGGGGCTGAAAAACTTGGAAGGGCTAAGCATTGTGGTCACACACCGAAAACCAACTGGTAACAACCCTGAAATCATTAAAAACGAATTGCTCAAGAATAATCCACTTAAAGTAAATTATATTTTCCCCGAACAGGGCAAAAAGATACGTTTAAACTAATGTAAAAGAGATGAAACCGATAGTGGTTTCATCTTTTTTTACCTAGAATTCTTCAATTATATCTGCAATTGTCAAGCGTGATTTTGCTGTAATGGCAGGCTGATTTGCATCCTCCACATGTCGATAGCCAATAGCAACTGCAAAAAGCGTCTGATAGCCATCGAGTTCCAGTATTTCATCGTAGACGGAATTTTCAATTCCTTCCATTGGGGTTGCGTCAATATGATTTGCAGCACAGGCTGCAAGGAAAAATCCCAAAGAAAGATACACCTGTTGCTTCATCCAGGATTGAACATGGACCTCCCCTTTCGACTGCAAAAATTGCTTATAGTAATTAATCGATCCCTCTGGAAGCGTGTTTGCGATTTGCTCTTCAAAGCGATCTACATCAGTAAGTGCACTAAAGACAACCAGATGGCTTGCCTCATTTATCTTCTGTGCGTTCCAATAGGATGCGGCAGCGAGTTTTTGTTTCATGTCCCCAGAAGAAACAAAGAAAAACTTCCATGGCTGGCTATTGATGGAAGATGGACTCAATCGGATTATTTCCTTTAATTCAGCGATTTTCTCCTCCGGAATTAGCGCTTTTGAATTATACTTTTTCGTTGTGTAACGTTGCTTTGCAGTTTCTAAAAAAGCCATAACATACAAGATTAAATTAACTATATTTTTTATAGTTGCAAACTTAAATATAGTGTTATATATTTGCAATAACGGTCAAACTTGATAGTAACAGATGTATTTGATAGACAACAAACAATATCCATGCAGTACCAGCCTGACTATGAAATACATAGGCAGCAAGTGGAAGGCAGTAATTTTGATTCATTTAATTGAAAAAAAACGCTATAATGAGCTGAGAAAAGAATGCACCCTAATTACAGAGCGTACATTAAGCTTACAATTAAAGGAACTTGAGGCTGATGGTTTAGTAAAACGTACTGTACATACCGACAAAGCTCCTTTGAAAGTAGATTACGAACTGACAGAATTCGGAAAAACACTTGTTCCACTACTCGAGTCGATTGCTGAGTGGGGAAGAGAAACGGCGGGTCGGACCGAACGGATTCAACAAATGTAACGTCAGCAACTTTCGATCACTCAAATCAGCCAAAATGAATGAGCATCTAAAAAAAATCAATACTTTAATTGACGGTTTTGATGCGGAAACACACTCAGCATTACAGGCCATTTCCAAAACCAAAAAATACAAAAAGGGCGAATTTCTTTTATATCAAGGTGAGGTCTGCAAGTCTAGCTTTTGGATAGAGGAAGGTATTACGAGGAAATACTATATGAATGAAAAAAAAGAAGTAACGACTGAGCTACTTTTTAAACATGATCTCGCAGTCGCCTTTAGCAGTTATGTTTCGAATCAGCCTAGCAGGGAGTTTATTCAAGCAATTACAGACGTTACTGTTTCGTGCATGGATAAAAACGCTTTTCAGCATCTCAAAATAAATCATCCTCAACTCATTCAACTCGATCTTTTAATGACAGAATACTATACAATGTGGTTAGAAAGGCGTCTGTTTGAATTTCACACCCTCAGCGCCATGGAAAAGTATAAGCTAATCCTTAAGGAACAGCCAGATTTCATACGCCATATACCGCTTACCTATATTGCTTCTTATCTGGGAATTTCCCTAGAAACATTAAGCAGGGTCCGCACAAAAATCTAATTATTTGATTTAAGTCAAATGCCAAACCAGTACATCTTTCAAAATTTGCAGTACATTTTGAAAATCAACTATCATGGCAGAAAAAATCAGATTTATAGGATTTGATATCCTGAGAGCTTACGCAATCTTTGGGATGTATATCGTCAATTTTAATCTCGTTCTTGGAGATCCACAACATACCAGTTGGCTAGGCCAGTTTCTCACTCTCTTTAGCGGCAATTCGAGTACAATATTTGTTGTCCTATCAGGCATGGGACTTACCTTGCGAACAGAAAAATCTATTTACGCTTCTCCGCAAGAACAAGTTAAACTAAAGACTATTGTGCAGAAAAAAGCAGGTTTTCTATTTGTTCTCGGATTATTATTATCTATTTGGTGGCCTGCAGATATCCTTCACTTTTATGGATTTTACATGTTTATCGCCTCTTCCTTGCTATTCGTTGATAAACAATACTACATATATGGGGCAGTTTTCTTCACGATCGTTTTTCACCTTTTGCTCATTTTAATTCCTTATGAAACTGGATGGAATTTCGATACACTAACTTATACCGACAATTGGAGCCTAAAGGGGTTTATCAGAAACTCTTTATATAATGGCTGGAATTCTATTTTTCCGTGGATGTCTTATTTCATGATCGGTATGTACCTGGGTAAACTGGACTGGACCAACGCCATTGTTCAAAAAAAACTGTTTCTCATAGGATTGGTATTATACCTGGTAGTACAAGTTGCACAATGTATCCCTCAAAACCTCATTGGCATGGCAGCCTACTCTTTTCTAAACGCGGATTATCTTCCTCCGGTACTTCCATTTTTAATCAGTACAATAGGTTTTAGCCTGCTACTTATTAGCACCTTCATGTACATTAGTCGCTTTATTACTCCCAATACATTTGTCAACTGTCTCGCGAAAACTGGCCAGATGACATTAACGCATTATATATCCCATTTAACATTGGGCATCCTATTATTTTCTTTTTTGGCTAGCAAGGGGGTATTTAATCAAGTAATCGACCAGAAAGCAACCTTATCACCAGGGATAATTCTCTTCCTATCATCGACTTATTTTATAGGCAGCTATTACTTCAGCAAAATTTGGACAAAAAAATTTAAAAACGGTCCATTTGAATTTCTTTTAAGACGAGCATCGAACTAGGGTCCCGCTTAAAGGTAGTATTTACGCATCAGGAAGTTTTTGTGATATAAACTTCCTGATGAATTAACAAAGTGCGATCACATCCGGAAAACAGATCAATGCGACCACTAAAAAACCTCGTCGACCAGTTCTTTATTAACCATTGCTCCAGCTAGGTTTCCTGTCGCAACAGCATTCGCCACCGAACGCATCATACTAGAATTATCTCCACAGGCAAAAACACCCGCAACTGTTGTTTTCTGGAAATTGTCTGCTTTTATATGTCCCTGATCGGTCAATTCGCAACCTAACATGGCAGGAATAAGCGAATGTTGCCTGAAAGGAATGGCAGCATAAACAGCATCAAAGGCAAGTTCACGACCGTCTTTTAATTGTACCTGCTGAACCCATCCATTCTTGTGCTGGATTTTACTTATTTCTTCTTCAATAATCGAAATACCGTGTAACTTCAGTTTTGCTTTCTGCTTAACATCAAAACTAACCTTACCCAAAGTCAATAGCGTTAAGTCAGATGACAGATTGTGAACCAAACCTGCAAGGTGAAGAGCTCTTTCACCATTGGCCATAATAGCAGTTTTTCCTTTTCGAAATTCATAACCGTGACAATATGGGCAATGGATAACCGAAATTCCCCAACAGGCTGAAAATCCCTGTATGCTAGGCATAATATCTTCCACACCCGTCGCAAAAATGAGCTTTTTAGCCTGAAAGACGTCCCCATTTTCGGTGGTTATTTCATACCCTGTAGCTGTCTTCGTGCCGCTCACAGCAAGCCCTTTCTGGAACTTGACACTCGGGTAGTTCAGGACTTCTTCCCTTGCTTTTTTCGCTATACTGAGCGGCTTTTCACCATCATGCGTGATGAAATTATGGGAGTGCGGCGTCTGTCGATTACATGGTAGCCCACTATCGATAATCAACACATTCCGCAAGGAACGTCCCAATGCCATCGCTGCAGAAAGCCCCGAATAACTTCCCCCAACAATAATTACCTCATAGCTTCTATCATCTTTCATATATACATTATTAAATATTAATCCTCTTCTGACAAATGATGAAGTAGAATGGAAAATTTTCCTCCACTTCCCTAATTTCCATTAATCCATAGGGATCGAATTCGGCATGAATGGAATCAAAATCGTAAAAGAACATATGTACTCCACCAAACATTGCAAATCGATCAGTGCCTAAAGCCTCTCCCTTTCCGTAGATGCTTGCTTGCTTTGATACGGTCGTAAAAATCATATAACCTCCTTCAGCTAATTGGTCAAAACAATGCTGGATTAACGCATTACGTTCTTCAGCATCCAATAGATGAATAAGCCCGTAACAAAATATACCGTCATATATATCCTGATCAAAAGGCATTTCATTAACCGAACCATGATGGATAACCGTATCTGCCCCAAAGGATTTCCGGGCGAGCTCTATTGCCGTTTTCGAGATCTCAATACCTGTAATTTTTATTCCGTTTTCCGAAAAAGGGCGACCATTGCGACCGTAGCCGAACCCAGGAATCAGTATATTTTTGATGTTATGCTCCAAAAAAAAACCTAATGCAAAAATTGTAGACTTTGCTGCTTCATCCCCCCACATTTCTTGCTTCTCTATAAAATTACGTTCCCAAAATTCCATACTGCTGTTGCTTATATTGTTTAAAATTGAAATGGATCCCGTTGGCTATACCAATTCGGTACTACAATGGATTAAAAGTCAACTCAGCGAAGATAGTATTTTTCACTATTGCAACTATGTAGCAAAAAAACTAAATGCAATTAAATTGCAAATAAATTACAATAGGATGAATTATTGAAATCATGGTTATTTATCAGTATTGAAAATCTGTGCTATGCTTAAATATCTTTGCTGATGAAAATGAATATCATCACAAAAACAAAAACATGAAAACTATAAAGACATTTTTAGCAGCTTCATTATTTCCATTGCTTACGATACAGGCCAGCGCACAAAAATTGGATAAGATGCTTTGGTTTAACGAGCCAACAGAATGGAACATCAAAGACAATTCGCTTTCGATGTTCGTTACGCCTAAAAGCGATTATTGGCGTATCTCTCATTATGGATTTACAGTAGATGACGCCCCCTTTTTCTATACGCTACGCGGGGGAGAGTTTGAAGTCAAGGCGAAGATCTCGGCGAACTATCAAACCCGGTTCGATCAAGCAGGTATTATGCTGCGCATTGATCATGAAAACTATATAAAAGCAGGAATCGAATTTGTCGACGGAAAATACAATTTAAGTACGGTCGTTACACATAAAACAAGTGATTGGAGCATTGTTCCGATCGATAAGGAAATCCCCTACATCTGGATCAAGGCGATACGTCGATTAGATGCTGTAGAATTTTTCTATTCCTTTGATGACAAGGAGTATATCATGATGAGAAATGCCTGGCTACAGGATAATCACCCTGTTATGGTCGGTCTAATGGCAGCTTCACCAGACGGCAATGGCTTTCAGGCCAAATTTGATTATTTTACGATCAAACACCTTGCAGATCAACGTCGAAGCAAATGGCTGAAAGAGAATAATTCAAACTAAAAATACCGACGCCCGCCTAAGACAGTCGCATAGGTGGGCGTTATCTTAAGTCAGTATATCCTGCTGCATCTTGTTAAACACACTCACTGCTTCATATGAATTTCGTACACGAAGCTTTTGGAGTATATTTTGCCGATGCCGATTAACTGTATTTATGCTCAGGCCTAGTTTTTCGGCAATTCGTTTACTAATCATCCCCTCCTTGATACAGCTTAAAATTTCTTTCTCTCGTGTACTAATTGACGTTTTCGCACCATAACCATCCAAGTGATGAACTACGCCTGTTACCTGATTGAGGATATAATTTCGGAGATTGATTGACGTTTCAGTTTCTGGTAATAGGGTATAACAGCATAAAGCCAACTGTGGAAATTCCGGCCCCGGGGTGTCCAAGTAAAAAATTTGATGGGACAGCTGCATGATTTGCCCCTCTCGCCCCTCGACTCGCAGGACACTGTTTGCTTGATAATTGAATCGCTCCGCCGGATCCATTTTTTTGACCAAGTCAAGAAATTGAAGCTCCAAAGCATGTTTGATGGCCAAATCATCGGGGTAAACACGTTCGAGAAGAAAATCTTCCCAAATACCGTTTATTTCCAGTTTCTTTTCATCTGCAGGAAGATGAAGTCGCTCCGCAATTGTCCCTAAATATGTATAACTCCAGTTCGCTGTCAGGTCACTCAGTACAGCTATACCATTATGAATGTCGGCAAAAGTTTTTGCGTAACTCTTATAGTGTTTTAGCACAGATAAATCAATGCTGCTATTTCGTAGTCTACGCTCCGAAAAATTCTTATCTAATTTTTTTTTGATCTCCGATTTCATTTCATTTCACACTTAAAAAGCTTCATTTTAGGTCTTTAAAAAGAAAGTCCAACGCGAAGATAAGGCAAGGTTGCTTCTTTACTAAAACCGACTACCCCCTGAATCGTGAGCAGATCTCCAGGCATAAAATAAATTCCGCCGCCGTACCCCATATGCCAGTCATTGGAATTTTCATGACTCATCCATACCCTTCCAACATCATAAAAACCAATTGCCCCGACTGTTCCAGGAACGATATAAGAAGAGTAGCTAAATAATTTTAATCGCATGTCAAAATTATTATATAGCGCTGTTTTCCCAGTGAACCGTCGGGAATTATACCCTCTTAAGCTCATTTCCCCTCCAATTTGCGCATGCTGATAAAAATAGGGATCTCCCCATACCGCATCAAATCCCACACGGTTGGCGAAAGTAATATAGCTATTGGCAACCGTTTTATAAAAACTCATGGAATGCTGCAATTTTGTATAGTTGCGGCCCTCCCCTCCAATTTCAGCATTCCAGCCCAGCCTGGTATGTACGTGTACTCCAGATTTAGGATTGGCCATATTATCACGTGTATCATAATCTATCCCGCCAGTAAGCCCAGTGAAGAAATTACTCCCATAGATAGGTTCCGATGGATATTTTTGATGAAATTCCTCAAAATAACGTCCAACATTATTCGATTCTTTACTCGTATAATATTCGGAAGAAGATCCATAGAACACCTTGAATTTAGGTTCCAGGTACTTTTCCAGAAAAATGTCACCGCTCACAAGATCAAATCGATTTCGGTAATACGAAATGCGCTTTGAATCCGATTTATCGAAAATAGTATTGTTTCCATATCCAAAGAAATTACTCAGGTTTTTAGGACCAAGGGACGAAAGATGAATATAAAGATCATGTCCTGCAATGAGATCTTTGTAATTCCCTTTGTAATCAAACATAAATGATTCGCGACCGGTCAAATAACTGCCTAGAAACTGATGCCGATAGGCATAAGGCTTCTTTCTGAACCCCTGATTCTCGATCATATACCCCAGACCAAAAATAAGTCCACGATCAACTCCATAATCTAGGTTAAAAACGACCCCTTTACGATCATAGATAAAATTTTCATAGTCAAACTTATGGACAGCGCTGTCTTTGCTCAACTTCAGATGAATAGCATCATCAACCTGCATAGCACCCGGCACCTGATTTTTACCATCATAGATATAAACTTTGCTGCCATTGGCAAATTTATCAGTTGTACGATATAGATTCTGTCCATCCCCCCCAATTAGCCGGATCTTTATGGGCGATTTGCCCGATCCATGTAACTTATATTCGTCAGTGCCCGATATGCCATATATACGAACTTCTTTGGTCTGATCAGGTACAAAGGTGCGTTTTAGCAGTTTTCGCCCTTCGGTACCATCTTTTCTCTTGTTGTGAATATTGACAGTGACCGAGCCATCCTTATTGTAATCGACATCCACAAATTCAGATTTGGCGGACAATGGTAGTTCAACGACACGCGCAAGAAATCGATAGTAGGTCAGTCCGCTTTCCATCAGCTCGTCCCTTCTTGAACGAATATTTGTTTCCAATTCATTCGCGCTCATTTTCACAATTGTATCAGGCATCGTTAACATCGCTTGATGAATCAACGAATCCGTCAGTGTTTTCTGAACAAACTGTATTTCGTCAATCCATTCATCCTCTGTAAGATGAGTGAGAAAAAAATGATCAAAAGTACTCGCATTAAAATTCCAATGGGGCACATTTCGGATATGTGGACTAAAGGGTTGCAAATGAGCCTTCAGCCATTGATAGGAAAGTAATGTGGGAAATACACCCGAAGTTTTATAATATACCTTATCCCGATCTCTTGGGACGGGGGTATAGATCTTTTTACCTTTTTCTTTTTCGGGATCCCAACGCCAATTATCTTGATGACGATCCCAGTCCCCAAGCGTAAAGTCGAGCATACGCGCACGTAGCGTGAGCTTCTGATCAATTTGCGTATCGTTGTCTTCCAACACTTTACGCATGACTTTTGCGCTATTATCTGTTTTTTGATCCTCAAAAGGTGTACGCGCCTCAAACATATAGGCCCTATTTTTAAATACCTCACGATACTCGCCGAACCTAGGGTCATCTCCTACAAAAACCAGTTCTGGCGAAGCTGAAGGAATACCTAAGGCTTTATTAAATGGCGGAACGGTCAATGCACCAAATGGATGATGTATCGAAATCTGATCTTGTACTATATCTTTTGCAAATGTCTTTCGAAGGCTTTCTGGTAGACTACGTTCAGGGTATTTCTGAATAGACCTGAGAACCCACTCCCTACCCATAGAATCTACCAGTCGAAGTGACTGTGTCTGCATACCACCACCCAACTTAACAATCTGAAGCCCGCCCCGCTCAGTAGCGAGATCCATCACACGCATCTTAACAGGAGTATTGTATAATTTACGGTAACTATCTCCAAGCCAAAATCGATGCAATAAACCCACTCGGTCATATTCAGGAGCGATCACCGTGGTAATACTGTCCATACGTTGTGCATGCGAATTAAAAACACAGCAACAGGCAATTAATGTAAAGATTCTTCTCATTTTATCTAAGTCGGGTCTTCGAGAAATCAACACTCGATACAGGTAGAATGTTTGATGGTCTCGATATCTAATTGGGCTAAAGTTCACCTTTTAAAGCAAAGAATCAAAAACTTTCTGCTCCTTTTTTAGTATAAAACCGCTATTTTGATAAAACTTATGGCTCTCGGTCCGAATGATATTGCATCTGACACGCAAACGGTAACAATCGAGAGACCTAGACCAATCAGATGCCGTATGCAATAATAATCGACCTATCCCCCGACCTCGATATTCTTCATCGACAACCAAGCCAATGATTTCTACATAAACACCAGTCTCCATACTGATGACCTGATGAAGTTGAATCCAGCCAACTGTTTTATTATCAATAATCCCCACAAATACAGCATACTCCTGCTTCCGCAACAGATCCTCCAAAATAGTTTTCATTCCTTCAATATCGGCTGGATACCCCAGCTGTTCGGTCAAGGTTGCGAGCTCCGGGGCATCAGATAATACCGCTTTTCTTACATCCATACTATAAATTTGTTTCCTATGTTTTAGAATAAGAATAGGTTTACCAATACATTAACTACACCTCAGGTTGATCCAGCAGTCGGCGGTGATAGTTTATTTGGCCAAGGTGATAAGTTAGGTGGGTGGTCAGATGAACAAGCAAATACTGCGTTGTTGTTTTTTCCTCAAACACGCGTATAGGATATATCTCAAGAAGGTTCTCCTCTGACAACAGATCCAAAGAGCGTGTAACCACATCAATCGTATCATCTATCTGATCTATTAATCGTGTTCGAGGAATGTCTTTTAACGAAAACTCGGCCGCTCGATCTCTGATATACCCAGTCTTGCCTATTTCAGCACCAATATATGTTTGAAGATTTCCGATCAGGTGTAAACATAGGTTGCCAGCTGAATTGGAAATATTACGTTCAATAAGCCATATATTTCCTTCCTGTTTGTACAAAGAAATTTCATCACGCAGCCTGTTTAAGTCCCGTCGGAAAAGGCTTTTTAAAGTTTCTATAAGCATAGACTAAATTTAGGTATATTTTCTACCAAAAAAGCAACTTCTATATCAACACATCAACTTTAGCCGTCAATGGCCATATGGACACAAATGAGACGTATACATCTACATATGATATTTTGTAATTTTAAACTACTTAAAGCCCAATAACCATGAAGATAGTTTCAAATTTCCCAAAGAAAACCTGGGTAATTTTTAGTGTAATAACAGTTGCGGCCACCATTCTCTTCGCTAAATGCGATAGCCCATCCGATGGAAATAACAGATTGTGCTTTCCATTTCCTTTTTATGAATATATTGGCGGCAAACACTCATTTGAACCTGAGAATCGAAGTAGTTTCAATTTTATTTATCTTCTTTTCGATCTTATTATCTATTTTGGACTTGCTTATTTTTTCACATTTTTAATCAAGAGATCTAAAAAATAGTGTACATTGAAATGGAATTAATCGACCAAATTATTTCCATCTTTTTTTACAAGTTTTAAGCTAAACCGTCTTTACGATGAAGAAGAGCACAAAAATAACCAACCAAAGTATCGAATCTGCAGGACTTCCCAAAGACCCCAAACATGCCATTGCTGAATATATCTGGAATGGATTTGATGCAAAAGCCACACAGATCGAACTCTTCATAGACAGTAATGAATTAGGCTACATTAATCGTATAAGCATACAGGACAATGGCGAAGGCATACCCCTAGAGACGCTTTCTTCCTCATTTGGAAACTTTTTGGATTCTATAAAAAAGAACAGCCTCAAACGCAGTTCCTATACAAGAGGAAAAAAGGGAAAGGGCCGATTTTCTTTCTCGCTTTTTGCAACACGTGCAATTTGGAATACTGTTTTTCAAAAGGATGAATATTTCTCAAACTACCGAATTCAAATCGATCGCGAAAGTAAAGAGCAATACGATATCAGTGAAAGCACGCCAGTAGTACATAAAAATACAGAAACACAAGTTACTCTTGAAGGCATTTTTGGACTTAATGCTACATTTTTTGAAAGCGATGACTTTAACAATTTCCTCGCACAAGAATTCGGTTGGTTTCTCTACTTGAATAAGGAAAGGAATTATGCCATACGCGTCAATGGAAAGCTGTTGGCTTATGATCATTTAATCCAGGAAGCTGATCAACTATCGTGGACTGGCTATAGCCCCGACCAGGATACTTCCTATAGTTTCACCATCAATTACATTCGCTGGAACCAGCAAATTGGTGATCGATATTATTATTATTTTCTTAATAGTGATAAAAAGGAAATTGCCAAAGTACTTAGCAGTTTCAATAATAACGCGATCAATTTCCACCACTCCGTCTATGTGGAATCTACCTTCTTTGATCATTTCGAACAACAAGATATCCTCCTATCTACAGAAGATAATCTTTTCTCGGGGAAAGCCAAACAAGTTATTTATCGAAATTTACTTGCCGAGTTACGTGATTTACTCGATAGAAAACAAAAAAAATATGTACTAGAGCACGCTGTCGCGGTAAAATTAACAGATCTTGAAAGAAAGGGCCTACTACCCGCATACAACAACTCGGAAAAGGATAAAAAAAGAAAAACCCTATTGTTAGCATTAGTACAGGAATTATATATTGTAGATCCACGCATTTTCTTCGGCATTAAAACAGACCTTATCCGCACCTATCTTGGTTTCATCGACCTGTTATTGCAATCGGAAAAAAGTACTGAAATTCTCCCTATCATCGAACAGGCACTTCCCCTAACTGAGAAAGAAAAAAATCGCATAAAACAGATTGTAACCCTTGCTGCAAGCCCTGAAAACGCTTCTTCCGAACCGAAAAAATAAGGCCTTTTTATTTAATGACTTTTAGATGTCAATAAATAAAATTAAAAGTATCACTTTTGCCTAACACTGTTAAATTATTTACGCATTAACATGGGTAGTAAAGAACGCATACAACGGCTCAAAGATGAGAATAGAACCAATATTCTAGATGCTGCGCTCCAAATCGTCAAAGAAGAAGGATGGCAGGCCCTGAGTATGCGCAAAATTGCAGATATCATTGAATATACTGCCCCCATGATATACGAGTATTTCGCCAATAAAGATGCCATCTTGATGGAACTTGCCAACCAAGGCTATCTCCTGCTTGCCAAAAAAGTAAAGCAAGCCAAATCAACTGAAACCGATCTGGAGAAACAATTGGAAGCAATGTGGTTTAGCTATTGGGATTTCGCCTTCGAAGAACGTGAATTATATCAGTTAATGTTCGGCGTTGGAACAGCCTGTTGTGGATTTGAAAAAACATATAAATGTGCAGAATCCCACGGAAAATTGATAAGTGATGTCATCCGTGAAATCATGAAAGAGAAAAATCCATCCGAAGAATTGATCTGTAGAAAGTATTTCACCTACTGGTCTATTATACATGGATTGATTTCGATCAATCTGGTAAACCAAGGTAATGGCGAAAATACCAATCAAGAAGTATTAAAGGATGCTATTTACGGCATCACACGCTCCCTGACTGACTAAATTTTTTTACAACAAAAAATACAACGTTAAAAAATCTAACACCGTTAAATACACCAAAACTTCAATTTTTAATATCACATGAAAACAAATTTATCACCAAGTCTTAAAAAGATTTACGTTCCAGCACTTAACAGTGTTAAACGAATTAATATCGTAAAGACTGCATATGTGTTGAGTGCAATCTTTCTATACAGTTGCTCAACCGGAACAAGTAAACCCATTGATCCACCACCAGTTAACCTTCCGGTCGTTACCATCGAGAATGGTAGCGAGACAGTTTACCAGGAATATCCAGCGACTATTGAAGCTTCCGCCAATATTGAGATCAGACCTCAGGTAGAGGGAATTTTGGAAAACATCTATGTCGATGAAGGAGCCAAAGTAACTAAAGGTCAGGCACTTTTCAAGATCAACGACCGCCCCTATCAGGAACAATTAAACCAAGCGAAGGCAAATTTACTGGCAGCAAAAGCTAGTCTGGAAAATGCGGAGTTAGAAGTCGAAAAGAAAACAAAGCTGGTGAATACCAAAGTACTGACAGACTTCCAGCTAAAAACAGCTATTAGCGCACGTAATGCCGCTAAAGCAAATGTACAATTGGCACTATCGGCCGTTGAAACCGCAAAAATCAATGTCGGATATACGCTAATACGGGCTTCAGCCGAAGGATACATCGGTAGATTACAACGCAAACAAGGGAGTTTGGTTGGTCCCACAGACGCACAACCACTTACCGCATTGTCAAATGTAAGAGATCTTCATGTTTATTTCTCACTGGGAGAAAATGACTTTATTGCATTCAAAAACAATACAGAAGGGAGTAATTTACAACAAAAGCTTCACAACCTCCCTCCGATCAGCTTAGTTCTTTCGGATCAGACAATTTATGATCAGAAAGGAAAAATAGATATGGTGGATGGGCAGTTTGATAAAAATACCGGTGCGATTACACTTCGTGCAACATTCAACAATCCGGAGGGAGTTTTGCGCAACGGAAACACCGGTCGTGTAAGACTACAGAAGAAGTATGCACAAGCATTATTGGTACCGCAGCTTGCTACCCTTGAAATGCAGGATAAAATCTTCGTTTATACCGTTGGTAAAGAAAATAAAGTTGTTCAACAACCTATTACTGTCATTGGAAAAAGTGGTGCAAATTACCTGGTAAGTAAAGGGCTGAATGCGGGAGACCGAATTGTCTACAAAGGCATTGACTTGCTTCAGGATGGTCAGAAAATTACACCACAAGCCTTATCAAGAGATAGCATCAATTCATTATAATATTAGAAAATCACATGCTTAAGAAATTTATAGAAAGACCTGTACTTGCTACCGTTATCTCCATATTACTTGTCATATTGGGGGTGATTGGTATCCTCAAACTGCCATTGCAGCAGTTTCCCGATATTGCACCGCCCGCAGTGCAAGTAACGGCATTATATCCTGGGGCAAATGCCGAAACGGTGCTTCGTGCCGTAGCCCCCTCACTCGAAGAGTCAATCAACGGTGTTGAAAATATGAGCTACATGAGCTCTACCGCCAGCAACGACGGTTCGTTAATGATTACGGTATATTTTAAACTTGGTACAGACCCTGACCAAGCTGCTGTAAACGTCCAAAATCGTGTGGCTCAAGCAACCAGCCAATTGCCGGCTGAGGTTGTACAAGCCGGGATCACCACGGCAAAACAGCAAAACAGCTTGATCATGGTATTGGATCTTTATACGGAAGATCAGAGTAAATACGATCAGACCTTTATTACCAATTACGCCCAGATCAATATTATTCCTGAACTGAAACGGATACCTGGGGTTGGACAAGCATTGCCATTTGGTGGTAGCAAAGACTACTCCATGCGTGTATGGCTCAATCCAAATCAAATGGCTACCTATAAATTAACGCCTGAGGAAGTAATGGCCGCCATTCAAGATAAAAACGTCGAAGCTGCTCCGGGTAAATTCGGAGAGAGCAGCAGTGAAGCTTTTGAATTTGTAATCAAATATAAAGGTAAACTCAACCAGCCAAGTGATTACGAAAACATTATTATCCGCTCCAATACAGACGGTTCTGTACTAAAACTCAAAGACGTCGCTCGTGTCGAACTGGGATCTTATACCTATGCGAGTCATACGCGCATCAACGGTAAAGCAGGATTGAATATTGGGGTCATGCAGCTTGCAGGTTCGAATGCAAATGAAATTCAGATTGCCATTCAAAAATTCATGGAGAAAGCCTCTTTAAGCTTTCCAAAAGGTGTCAAATATCTCGTTTTATACAACACAAAAGATGCACTTGATCAATCTATTGACCAAGTAAAACATACACTAGTTGAAGCATTTATACTGGTATTTTTAGTTGTCTTTCTATTCCTTCAAGATTTTAGATCGACATTGATACCAGCGATTGCGGTACCGGTAGCCATCGTGGGAACATTTTTCTTCATGCAGCTCTTCGGCTTTTCAATCAACCTACTGACTTTGTTTGCTCTGGTGCTAGCCATTGGGATTGTCGTCGATGACGCGATTGTGGTTGTGGAGGCTGTTCATGCCAAGATGGAGCATGAAAATCTCCCGCCTAAGCTTGCTACGACATCTGCCATGAGTGAAATCACAGGCGCCATCATCTCGATTACATTGGTGATGTCTGCCGTATTCCTTCCCATCGGCTTTATGGAAGGTTCAACCGGGGTATTTTATAGACAATTTGCTTTCACCTTGGCGATTGCAATCGTTATTTCAGCAATCAATGCCTTGACACTAAGTCCTGCGTTATGTGCGCTCTTCTTAAAACCAACGCATCATGGTCATGCTGATGCCAAGAAACTTAATTTCAAAGAGCGTTTCTTCGCTGGATTCAATGTCGGATTTGATCGGTTGACGAAGAATTATTTAGGTAGTTTACGCTTCTTGATCCGTTATAAGTGGGTTGCATTTGCAGGATTGGGAATTACCCTACTTTTGACTGTATTTATGATCCGTAAAACACCTACTGGATTCATCCCATCAGAGGATCAAGGATTCATTGCTGTATCCTTATCTATGCCAGCAGGTGCTTCTTTGGATCGTACCTCTGGAGCATTAGCCGAAGCAGAGAAGCAACTTCAACATGCTGATTTTACCAAAACTTTAAATGTACTTGCTGGTTTCAATATTTTGACACAATCCACAAGTCCATCAGCAGGTGTTGCATTTATCCTCCTTAAGCCACATGAAGAACGTGGTAAGATAAAAGACATCAATGCAATTATGGCCGATGTCAATCAGCGATTGGCAAATATCAAAGGCGCAAATTTCTTTGTCTTTACCTTCCCTACTGTACCAGGATTCAGTAACGTGGATGGTCTGGATATGGTACTGCAGGACCGGACCGGTGGACAACTCGGAAAATTCAGTGGCATAGGCCAAAAGTTTATTGGCGAATTGATGAAACGTCCAGAAATTATGATGGCTTTCACAACCTTTAAAGCGGACTATCCACAATATGAACTTCAAGTAGATGATATCAAAGCAGAACAACTTGGCGTAAGCACAAAAAGCATTTTACAGACCATGCAAGCCTATTTTGGTAGTGCCCAAGCCTCAGATTTTAATCGTTTTGGAAAGTATTATCGTGTGATGGTCCAAGCTGATGCCAAGGATAGAAGTGAACCAACTTCGATGGACGGTATTTTTGTAAAAAACAGATTGGGAGACATGGTTCCCATCAATACATTAGTCAAATTAGAACGTGTATATGGTCCGGAAACAGCATCTCGTTACAACTTATTCAATTCGATTGGAATAAATGCGATCCCAAAACCAGGATATAGTTCCGGAGATGCTATCCGTGCAGTTGAAGAAGTTGCAAAACAACAATTGCCGACTGGATTCACTTATGAGTTCTCAGGTATGACTAAAGAAGAAATTGTCTCCGGAGGCCAATCCACATTAATTTTTATTCTCTGTCTGATATTCGTTTATTTTCTGCTTGCGGCACAATATGAAAGCTATATCATTCCATTGGCGGTTATTCTCTCTATTCCTACAGGTATATTTGGGGTCTTTGCAGCAATTAGCTTCACTGATATTGCCAACAACATCTATGTACAAGTCGCACTCGTTATGTTGATTGGATTATTAGCCAAAAATGCCATTCTGATCGTAGAATTTGCCATCCAAGGACGCAAACAGGGACTATCAATTCCTAGTGCCGCACTTAAAGCAGCGAGATTACGTTTGAGACCTATTATTATGACTTCTTTAGCTTTTATCGTTGGTATGATTCCAATGATGACAGCAGTAGGTCCATCAGCGCAAGGAAATCACTCAATCAGTATTGCCGCTGCGGGAGGGATGTTTACTGGAGTAGTTTTAGGGCTCTTTATTATCCCTATTCTCTTTATTTTCTTCCAATTTATCCAAGAGAAAATAGGAGGTGCTCCAAAGCAAAAACAACATGAAAACAATGCCGTTTCGTTGGAAATACCCGTGCATACAAACAATTAGTATATCATGACAGCATTTAAATATATGAATAGTAAATCAAAATTACTGACGGTTTTCATCTTATCTTTTGTCGCATGGTCTTGCAAAACAGATAAGTTGGTCAGCAATCAACACCTTGCCCCCAACTTGCCCGAACAGTACCGCGACCAGGCTAAAGCTCCGCAGGAAACTAGCATAGGTTCTATTCCATGGCGTGATTTTTTTAAGGATCAAGTCTTACAAACCTTGATCGATAGTGCTATACAACATAACTTAGATATGCAACTGGCACTAAAAAATATAGAAGCGTCTCAACTGAGCCTGAAACAAGCAAAAGCTAACTATCTTCCCACGGCCCAACTACAGATCCGCGGAAATAGCACCAACCCATCCAATAACAGCATGAATGGATTGAGCCTGGGGCAGTTTTTAGGCCAACACCATGTGGAAGATTATACGGCATCCTTAGGTTTATCCTGGGAGGCCGACATATGGGGTAAAATCAAAAATCAAAATATCGCTGCTTTAGCTTCCTATTTACAGACAGAAGAAGCGAAAAAAGTAATTCAAACCCAATTAATTGCACAAGTTGCGCAAGGCTATTATCAACTACTGATGCTTTATCAATTGCGTGATATCGCCAAACAAAACTTGCAATTAAGCGATACAACTTTACGTATTGTCCAGCAACAATATGAAGTTGGTGACATTACGCTGCTTGCATTGGAACAGGTCGATGCGCAGCGATTGTCTGCAGCTGCCTTGATCCCCGACTTTGAACAACAGATCCGTATTCAGGAAAATGCCATTCAGATTCTTAGCGGAAAACTCCCGCAGGAGATTAAAATAGCCGAGAAATTGTCGAATATTCAATTCCCCGAAGAATTAGCAACTGGCGTCCCAGCCGATTTGCTAAGTCATCGTCCGGATGTAAAACAAGCTGAACTGGCTATTACAGCTTCACAAGCTTATCAACAATACGCAAAGGCACGTATGTATCCTTCCTTGGTTATTAGCGCCGAAGCAGGAGTAAATGCATTCAAGGCAAGCAATTGGTTCAACTTACCAGCTTCATTATTTGGGGCAATTACAGGAAGTATTACGCAGCCTATTTTACAGCGGAAGGAATTGAAAACTCAATATGAACTGGCACGTGTCGAACAAGAAAAGAACGTATTGATCTTCAAGCAAAAAGTAATCTCAGCAGCTGGAGAAGTTTCCGATGCTTTAATTTCAATTCAAAAATTGAAAGAAAAACAAAAGATTACTTCAGATAGAACGACGCGTCTAAAGGAAGCAACGAAGCACGCCAATCTTTTATTTGAAACAGGAATGGCCACTTACTTGGAAGTAATTACGGCACAAAGCAATATCTTGCAAAGTGAGCTCGAACTTGCTCAGGTAAAGAAAGCGGAGCTTTCTGCAGTTGTTGACCTGTATCGTTCATTAGGTGGTGGATGGAGCAACAATTAATGCTGTAAAAAAGCAATTTTCTAATTTTATTATACATATCTGGTAGATGGGGGGCTTTAGGGTCCCCTGTTTTATTTTTATCCGAAGCCCATTCTTCCATCACCTTTAATTGTTTCCATGTAAAGCAGACTTCAAAGCAAACTAATAGCAAGCTTTTTCTTTTGTTTAACCTTCTTCTACAGCGCGATCTCATTCAATTTATAAATCCTTCAAACCTTGGAATAAAAGAGACAAATACAGCTGAAACAATGCGATTACTTTTGTGAGATCATATAAATTTTATAAAATGAGAGATTTAAAAAAAATTGCATTAGCGGTATGTATCGCCTTAAGCACACTAGTAGCGGTGAGTTGCAGTAAAGATGACGAAACTGTTGTTGAACCACAGCTTACACCAAGCGAAATATTGGCCAGTACCCCCTGGGAAACAACAAACGCAAAGAATAATAAAGGAGAAAGTGTAGTGTTAACAGATGCTAACGTGTCAAATTTTGTAGGATTTGCTTATTTCAAATCTGACGGTACATTTACAATGTTCAATCTTGACAATTCTCCCAAAATGCACGGCGACTGGACCGTATCTGCAGATGGTAAAACGAGAACAATTGTTGCTAAAAATGCTGCTGGTGAAACATTGTTTACTCGTGTGGTTGATATTACTGTATTAACGAAGAAAGAATTCACGTATAGAGTTTATCCAAACGCTAATGACAAAACGATCTATTTCGATATTATCCATACGCCAACAACGCATCAAGAGCCAAAATAATTTAAAGGATAATACATCGATACAATAGTTACCTCAATAAAACAGAAAGGCTTGACGAAATGATGTCAAGCCTTTCTGTTTATAGCTAAAAACGAACCCCATATCCAGAGTCATTCTTTGAAACTGTTATATCAATCGATCACAAAAAACAAATAACAACAAGATTTACAACCAATTAAAAAACAGGACACACGAATTTCATAAAGAATTCTATTCTGATATGTCAATACTAGATAATCTACCGATCTTCGTCAATATACGCCTGAGTGTATCAAATTGATATTTCAGTCGGGGCTTTATACGCTTCAGCAGAAATTTGTCGTCCAATACTAAAAGGAATTACGAAATTTGCATAGATTTCACCGATACATATAAGTTAAAAGAATGCAGGATATAGCGATCTATAAAAACGATAAGACTCTAATTAGTACAAATAAAAAAAGGCTGATATTTACCTTTCTGTCCTTTCTGCTTATTTATCTCGTCGCCTATATTATTGATCCTTTCTCGAGTTGCTGGGATGGCTATTTTAAACGGAATATGTTCGAAATACTCGGTGAATGGACATTTACAATCATTTACAGCTTTATCATTTCCGAATTTAGTATCATTGTCCATGACAAGCTTAATAAGTTCTTAACCTGGAAAGATAGTCCGACAGAGCGACTTCTACTTGAAACCGTCATCAACCTTTTTGCAGTACTCTTTATCAATTTACTTTTGGAATACCTCATTTCAAAATATTATTTTGGCCCTCAGAATGTCACTATAGCTCCATCTTTAGAGGAAAAAAGGGGGATGATTCAAAACATTACAATCAGTGTATTGATTGCGCTCATGATAATGGGTATCAATATCGGTAGTCATTTGATCACCAACTGGAAGAATGAATCCATGCGCGCTGCAAAGCTTGATCAGGTCATTCTTGAAACAGAACTTCAATCGTTAAAATTACAGATCGACCCCCATTTTGTCTTTAATAACCTGAGCGTGCTCTCAGAAATCATCCTCGAAGACCAACAATTAGGCTATGAATATGCAGAAAACTTCTCCAAAATATATCGCTACCTTCTTGTCAATTCCAAAAAGGACATTATCTCACTCGAAGAAGAACTCAACTTTCTAAATTCATACATATTTCTCATCAAAAACCGATTTGGCGATGGGGTAAACTTCGAAATAAACGTCAATCCTGCCAAACGCAATTGCCAATTACCTCCCCTTACCTTACAATTATTGGTAGAAAATGCACTAAAGCATAATCAGACAAATAAGAAAAAACCGCTGAAAATAAAGGTATACACCAACTCCCAGAATCAACTTGTTGTTGAAAATATACTAATCCCTATTGAGAATGTATCCGAATCATCGGGAATCGGGATTTCAAACATCATTAAAAGATACGATTTGCTATCCAACTTAAAACTGCAAATAAAGAATGATGGCAAAACATTTAACGTTATCCTCCCACTTTTAGCGCAAGCATAATGAATATAACCAAAGTATTAATCATCGAGGACGAAAAACTCAATGCCGATCGTTTAAAACGACTTTTGAAGGAAATAAAGCCATCTATCGTTATTTTAGATGTCCTGGATAATATCGCTGATAGCATCAACTGGTTCAATGGCAATGAACTTCCCGACCTGGTGATGATGGATATTCGTCTATCCGATGGTTTAAGCTTTGAAATATTAGAGACTATAAAAATAGATTGCCCAATCATATTTACAACAGCATTTGACGAATACGCTGTGAGGGCCTTTAAATTCAATAGCATAGATTATTTGCTTAAGCCTGTAGAAAAAACAGAGCTGGAAAATGCCATCCAAAAACTTGACTATCAAAAAGATCTCCAGATCAACCAACAACCGCTTCAAGGTTTATTGGATTTTATCTATCCGAAAGATTTTCGCTCGCGCTTTCTAATTCCATTCAAAGACGGCTATAAAACCGTTCTTGTTGAAGAGATATTATACTTCTACTCCGAATTTAAACTTACCCATGCGCAACTCAAATGTGGCACTGTCGAAATTGTCCCTCAAACAATGGAAGAACTCGAACAGCAATTAAATCCAAAAGTATTTTTTCGTGCCAACAGGCAATTCATTGTACATATAGATGCGATCAAAAGATTACATAACCACTTCAACGGAAAACTAAAAATAGAAATTAAAAATAACGATCAAGTGGAAATCCTTGTGAGCAGAGAAAAGGCTCAATTGCTGAAAACTTGGTTAGACTATTGATGTTAAAACTGATCCGCTTGCTCCTTTTACGTCAGAAAGGTAAAATAAGTTTTTCGGGATGAACAAGGGAATGTCAATCGATAAGACCAATATCTTCAACACAATTGGATCGTACCATTTAATATCGTAAAATTCAGATCATCACTGATACGTTTCAGTAAGCAATTGTAACGTCTCGGTAGATTTCTTTGCCTTATGGCTTAAAAGAATTCTTTTCTTTGTTTCATTATAAAATGATAAAATGGCACAAAGAACGATGACTTTAAAACCTTTCCTTACACTTATTACAGCAGCAGCATTATTATCGTCCTGTGGAGGCAACCAAGAACAACCGCAAGAGCAGGCAGTTACTGTTGACTTTATCGAATTATCTCCTACCCACGCGGAGACCGAAAAAAAATATCCTGGTACATTAGAGGGGACCGTCAACGTCGATGTCAAAGCGCAGGTAACTGGTTATCTTGATCAGATTTATGTCAAAGAAGGAGACTATGTATCCCAGGGTCAACCCCTTTTCAAAATAAAAGCTGATGTCTACAACGAACAAGTAAACAACAGCAAGGCAGCTTACCAAGCTGCTTTATCGGCAGAACAAAATGCGAAATTGGAGATTGAAAAAATCAAACCACTTGTTGAAGGTAAAGTGTATACCGAATTACAGTTAAAAACTGCAGAGGCCAATTATGCCACAGCTAAAGCGCAGGTAGCGCAAGCACAGGCTGCACTCGGTTCATCTCAAATAAATGCCAAATTTACGTTGATCAATGCACCAGTGAGTGGTTATATCGGCCGTATTCCTAATCGGATCGGAAATTTAATTACCGCAGCAGACGCGACACCTTTAACGACGCTATCTGAAATCAATACCGTAAATGTGTATTTTTCATTGAGTGAGGCCGATTTTATAGCCTTTATCAAAGATCAGAATAACAAAACATCCAATCAACAAGCAACGCTATTACTGGCTGATGGAACAGCATACAACCATTCGGGGAAAGTAGAGTTAGCTAGTGGTAACATCGACAGAACAACAGGAAGCATGGCACTTAAAGCAAGTTTCATCAATCCCGAAAAAATTCTTCGTTCGGGTGGCTCAGCAAAAGTAATCTTGAAAAAAGCGCATGAAAACGTATTGTTGGTACCTATGGCCGCTGTAAAGGATATTCAAGACCGCTATTTCGTGTATGTTATTGGTGAGAAAAATAAAATTTCCATGAAACAGATTGAAATTGCAGGAAATACCGCTGACGCCTACTTACTTAAATCAGGACTCACAGCTGGTGAAAAAATCGTTATGAATAGAATTGATATGCTTAATGATGGAATGCAAGTTCAACCGACTAAAAAATCCACCATGTAACAAGGATAGCAGGTATAGCAAAAGCTGAATTGCTCAAAGAAAGGCAACAAGCCTATACATTCAGTAATCACTTTTGAAAAAAAACGGTACTAAAAGCTTTATAAAATTTAAACTAAAATGTTAAAGAAATTTATTGACAGGCCAGTTTTGGCAACTGTTATATCTATCATATTTGTCATACTGGGGGTTATCGGTCTTTTTAGGCTGCCTCAAACGCGATTCCCGGATATCGCCCCGCCCACGGTCCAAGTTACCGGAAGCTATCCCGGAGGAAATAGCGAAACAGTATTGAGGTCAGTTGTTACACCCCTCGAAGAGCAAATCAATGGTGTGGAGGACATGGAATACATTACATCTACTGCAAGTAACGATGGTACATTCTCTGTGCGTATTGTCTTTAAAGCAGGTGTAAATCCAGATCAGGCAGCCGTAAATGTGCAAAACAGAGTACAACAGGCTACTCCTATCCTGCCACAGGAAGTTGTGCGAATGGGATTAACGACTTCCAAGCAACAAAATAGTATGATCATGATATTTAATATCTATACAGAAGATAATAAAAAATATGATGAACTATTTTTACAGAATTATGTGAACATCAACTTGATCCCACAGATCAAGCGTGTACCTGGGGTCGGTCAGGCCATGGTATTCGGTTCCAAAGACTATTCGATGCGTGTATGGTTGAATCCGCAAAAAATGGCGAGTTATGGACTCGTTCCACAAGAAGTCATTGCTGCAATTTCCAAACAAAGTCTGGAATCTGCACCTGGAAAATTAGGGGAAGAATCAAAAGCACCACTTGAATATGTCATACGCTATAAAGGGAAAAAGAACCTTCCAGAGCAGTATGAAAACATTATCGTCAAAAACAATGACGTTCAGATCGTTCGTTTAAAGGATGTCGCACGTATTGAGTTTGGCTCGATCAGTTATAGCGGTAATTCGCAAAATAACGGCCTCAATACCGTTACCATTGGTATATTCCAGACATCAGGCTCCAACGCCAATGAAATTGAAATCGGAATCGATAAACAGATTGAAATAGCGCAACGCTCTTTTCCTCCTGGAATCAAGATTTTTAAATTGATCAGTACCAAAGAACGCTTGGATGAAAGTACGGCTCAAGTACGTTCGACATTGATTGAAGCCTTCATATTGGTTTTCTTAGTTGTATTTTTGTTTCTGCAGGACATACGATCGACTATTATTCCAGCAATCGCAGTACCAGTAGCTATCGTAGGTACGTTCTTCTTCCTGCTGGTGTTTGGCTTTACCATCAATATATTGACGTTATTTGCCCTAGTACTCGCCATTGGTATTGTTGTCGATGATGCAATTGTCGTTGTCGAAGCAGTACACGGAAAGATGGAGACTTCCAACTTAACCGGTAAGCAGGCTACCCATAGTGCCATGAGTGAAATCACAGGGGCTGTAATCTCCATTACCTTGGTTATGTGTGCAGTTTTTATTCCCATTGGATTTATGACAGGTTCATCGGGCATGTTTTATAAACAGTTTGCCTACACCCTTGTTATTGCCATTGTGATCTCTGCGATTAATGCCTTGACTTTAACACCGGCACTCTGCGCATTATTGCTTAAAAATACGCACGCCGAAAATCACGATGGGCAGACCCCAAAAACAGGATTTTCTCAACGTTTTTTCAAAGCGTTTAACGCTGGCTTCGAAAACATGACCAACCGATACGTGGGTTCATTAAAATTCCTGGCAAAGAAAAAATGGATTTCGGCACTTTTGATCCTAGCGACAATTGGCGTTGCCGGATACCTCATGACAAGCACTTCCAAAAGTTTTGTACCAATGGAAGATGATAACTTTGTCGTATACAGTTTGGAAATGCCCCCAGGAACGGGACTTGATCGAACCACAAAAGCAGTAGAAAAAATCGAAAAACTACTTGCCGATATCCCTTCTATTGAAAGCCATACAAGTATTACTGGATTCAATATGATCGGTAACAACTCCAGCGCAGCCTATGCAACAGGATTCATACGCCTGAAAGATAAAAAGAAACGTGGTGAGATGAACGATATCGATCAGATTCACCAAGTTATCTCACAAAAATTATCCAGTGTCAAAGAAGGTAACGCAATGGCCTTTCGCTCCCCTCCTGTTGATGGTTATGGTATGATGAATGGAGCGGAACTCGTATTGCAGGACAGAGCTGGTAAATCGCCGGTAGAGCTAAAAGCAATGTCCGACTCCGTTATTGCGCAGATTATGAAACAACCAGGGGTACAGTTTGCCTATACCATGTTCAGAGCAGATTATCCACAGATGGAGTTAGAAGTAGATGAGGACAAAGCTGCCCAACTTGGCGTAGATGTCAGTGAAATGCTTTCGTCCGTTCAAACTTACTTTGCGGGTGACCAATCATTGAATTTCAATCGTTTCGGAAAATTCTATCGGATAGCAGTTAAAGCGGATGGCATCTATAGAACCGATAAAGAAGCCTTCAACGAAATATTTGTCAAGAATAATCTTGGCCAAATGGTTCCGGTGAATACCTTGGTCACCCTTCGTAAAGTGTATGGCCCTGAGTCGGTAACCCGTTATAATTTATACAATTCGCTCACGATAAACGTTGTTAGTACGCCTGGTATCAGTAATGGTGCGATCATGGAAACATTGGAGAAAAATGTATTGACCAAGTTACCGGGAGACTATAGCTACGAATGGACGGGACTTAGCTTGGAAGAGAAATCATCAGGCAATCAAACCGTACTTATCCTAGCATTAAGCTTGCTATTTGTATACTTCTTACTATCAGCACAGTACGAAAGTTACTTATTGCCCCTTGCCGTCCTGTTATCAATCCCAACAGGTATGATAGGTTCTTTCTTAGGAACACGTGCCATTGGATTGGACAACAATATCTACGTCCAGGTCGGCTTGATCATGCTCATCGGTCTTTTGGCAAAAAATGCCATTTTGATTGTTGAATTTGCTTTACAGCGGAGAAGAGCAGGCTCCTCACTCATTGATTCGGCTTTAGAAGGAGCAAGAGCTCGTCTACGCCCAATCTTGATGACTTCATTGGCTTTCATTGCCGGCATGGTACCTTTGATGTTTGCGACCGGCGGAACAGCTACAGGTAACCATTCAATCAGTACGGGAGCAGCAATGGGTATGTTAAGTGGTGTTATCCTCGGCGTAATCATCATACCGTTGCTATACCTGGTGTTCCAATATCTGCAAGAAAAAGTTTCGGGTAAAAAGCTTACGGACAATACAGTACACAATACAAACGATTAAAATGAAAAAATTTCATCACTATATAACAATTTTCGCAAGCACTACCCTGTTGTTGTCCGCATGCAGCGTGGGGAAAAAACACACACGTCAGGAGATAGTAATACCCGAAAATTTCAAAAACAGCGCGGTTGTCCTGACGTCTGATACGCTACAGCTATCCTGGCGTAAATTTGTACAGGATCCCTTGTTGACATCACTCATTGAGAAGGCATTATCCAACAATACTGACGTCAATGTTGCACTCCTAAATATGCAACAATTGGAACTCGCGTACAAGCAGTCTAAGAAAGGGTTACTGCCGACAGCTGATTTAAGCATTGGAGCGAATAGAACCTGGTTATCGAGCAATTCCTTGAATGGCTCGCTGAGTGACCAATTTATCGGGACACCTTATATGGACGATTATAGTGCCACGCTCAGATTATCTTGGGAAGCCGATATCTGGGGAAAGGTAAAAATGCAAAAAGAGGAATCCTTAGCCAATTTTTTTGGCCAAAAGGAAAATTTATCGGCCCTGAAAACCCGGGTTATTGTACAGGTCATCCAGTCCTATTATAATCTGATTGCTTTGGATGAGCAGCTTAAGATTGCACAAAGAAATGTTCAATTGAGCGATAGCACACTGAATATGATACGTTTGCAATACAACTCATCACTGGTCAGTTCGCTTGCCGTGGAGCAAGCCGAAGCTCAGAAGAAAACTGCTGAATTGTTGATTCCCCTAGCCCATCAAAACATGGCTGTAGAAGAAAATGCACTGAGCATTCTTTGCGGAGGTTTCCCCGAGGACATTCAACGTACAGCAAGTTTAGATGATACAATTGTTGGAGACGGACTTGCCACAGGGGTGCCGGCCGAACTCTTGAGCCGCAGACCAGATGTCAGAGCAGCTGAATACGCGGTTGTGGCAGCGACAAGCAGAATGGGACTCGCCAAAGCAGCGATGTACCCTTCCATAAGCTTGACACCATCCATTGGTACAAACTCCATTCAATTTAACAAATGGTTTGATCTACCGGGATCGATCGTAAAAACAATAGCGGGGAATATTGCACAGCCAATTTTCCAGAAAGGTGCTTTAAAAACAAACTATGAAATATCGGTCATCGAACGTGAGAAGATAGCTTTGCAGTTTAAACAGTCGGTTATGGTCGCAGTTTCAGAAGTTTCGGATGCCTTGGCAAAAATCAAACATACGGAACAGCGCCTGCAACTTATCCATGCCAAATCAAATGCCCTCGCCAAAGCCACCGCTGATGCCGCCTTACTTTACAAAAGTGGGATGGCAAACTATCTGGAGGTGATAACTGCCCAAAACAATGCGCTCCAAAATGATTTGGAACGTATTACAGTAAAACGGGAAAAGCTCAATGCAGCCATAGATCTTTACCGTGCATTGGGTGGCGGAACAGATGCTTTACCGCCAAATACGCCATAGAATCACAAAATAAAGGCAACGGACTAAATATATGCCCCTAGAAGCAAAGACTTTCTGGGGGCTTTTTCATTCCTTTTTTGCAGCTGCGCCCAAAATTCCCTATCTTCGGGTAAATACAAATATGATGAATAGAACGAGTTGTCTTCCTCCTCCAGTAGCGTAATATTTTTCTCAAATATTACTGAAGCACAATGCCAGAAATGGACTGATTTGCTGTGCTTCTTATTTACTATCAATTTTATTATTTAACACCTTTCGTCCTTAATGGACGGAACTGGAAGACAATTTCTTATGAAACATTCATATTTCATGCTGCACCTTGCTGTGTTGTGCCTGGGACTATCTGGTGTATTTGGAAAAGTGATTTCACTAAACGAAGGGATACTCACATGGTACCGTGTATTTTTAGCTGCCGTTATCCTATTTTTTATTCTAAAATGGTATAAAATACCTACAGATTTTACGTTCAAAGAGAAACTGCATATTGCAAAAAATGGGCTACTATTGACAGCATCCTGGCTATTATTCTATGCTAGCATCAAATATTCAAACATTTCCATCGGCGTGATCTGCTACTGTATGGCAAGTTTTTTCACCGCTATTTTTGCACCGATGATCAATAAAACGAAATTCAGATTGTCTGAACTTCTGTTGAGTGGACTTACGTTGTGCGGTATTGCACTGATATTTCACTTCGATACCTCACACCAGCTTGGCATAGTCTTAGGGATAATTTCTCCGGCTTTTGCCTCACTCTATGCGGTTCACAATGAAAAATTGACCAAAAAGTACAACGCAATATGCATCAACTATTATCAAATGATCGGTGGAACAATAGGGCTGGCATGTCTACTTCCTTTTTACATTCAGCATTATCCAATCAGCACTTTCATTCCCAATGCCCTGGATATTTTTTACCTGCTTATTCTATCCTTATGTTGCACAGTTGCTGTCTATCTCGCATTTACAGAAATCTTAAAGAAGATATCGGCATTTACATTGAACTTAAGCTTAAATCTTGAGCCAGTATATGCTATTTTGATTGCATTTTTATTTCTTAATGAAGCAAGAGAATTAAACCTATCCTTCTATGTAGGACTGTTTTTGGTTGTTTCATCTGTGCTATTACAATATTGGATCAGCAGTAAAAAGAGCGCTTAACAACCTCCATTCATTTCCCAGTCCAACTAAGATTGGGAAATGAATGTTGAAAAGAAAATGCGTGTCATTTTCAACAAAGCCTTATATTTATAAAACGGTTTGGGTTTTAATTCCAAAACCGACACAACCGATCAAGCAATTTATTATACATACATTAAATAGATAGTTCCGTTATGAGCAATAGCAGTACAGAAAACAAATTTGTCAACCAGCAGATCCAATACCTTGAGTTTGTATCAAGCGACCTTGAACGTGCCAAAGCATTCTACACAACGAGTTTTGGCTGGGAGTTTACGGACTACGGGCCAGCATATACAGCTTTTGGTGGGAAATATGTGGATGGTGGTTTCACACTTGGCAACCCAATAAATGGCAGTATTCTCGTCGTTATCTATGCCGACGATCTGCAGGCTACGCGTGATCAGGTTATCCGCGCTGGCGGGACTATATTAAAAGATATTTTTAGCTTTCCCGGTGGAAAGAGATTTCAGTTCCAGGATCCTGATGGATATGAATTGGCCGTGTGGACTGTTGAATAAAATAGTGGACTGTTGAATAAAATATATACTCAAATGCAAAGCCCCCACATTTTTCTCATATGGGGGCTTTGCATTTTAAAATCAGGCTCTTTTAGCTTTCTGATAGTTTTTATTTTTATTCCTATTGAAACGCTTCTTCTTATGCTGTGGATTCTTTTTGGCAGGATTGTAAATGGGCCCTGCTTCAAACCCCTCTGGCAATGGAAGTTGTTCAATCGGATAACCTATTAAATTCTCAATCTGAGCAAAACGGTTTTGGTCTTTCTCATTGACAAAGGTAATGGCCGTTCCTGTAGTTGCTGCCCGCGCAGTACGTCCAATACGGTGTACGTAGTCTTCCGGATCCGGTGGAACATCATAATTAACGACCAAACTGATCCCCACCACATCGATACCGCGAGATATCACATCTGTCCCTACCAGTACCCGCACCTGACGAGACCGGAATCTGGCCATAATATCTTCCCGTTTCGACTGTTCGAGATCCGAATGGAAACCCTCCGCATCAATCCCCTGCTTCTGTAATTCCTGAGCGAGAAGTTTGACCGTAGTTTTTTGGGATGCAAAAATAATAACAGATACATAATTGGGATCCTTCAGTATATTCTTCAGGAGCTCCATTTTCTGTTGATCATAGGCAAGATATACACGTTGATCTATCCCTTCCGAAGGTTTAGAAATGGCAATATTGACCTCCACAGGCTCCTGGAGAATTTTTCGGGCAAAAGATCTGATCTTCATCGGCATCGTAGCCGAAAACAAAAGCATCTGCTTTTTCTTCGGTAAATAACTTACAATACGTAAAATATCGTCTTGAAACCCCATATCCAGCATACTATCAGCTTCATCCAAAACAAAGTGCTTTAAATGAGAGAGATCAATCTTCATGGAGGTAAGATGGCTTATCAACCTTCCCGGCGTAGCTACAATGATATTTACCCCCTCTCGTATAGCCCGTTTTTGCTGTTCGTAGCCCATACCGTCGCCCCCACCATAAATGGCTATGGATGTTGCACCCGTGTAATAAGACATGCCCATAATCTGCTGATCAATTTGCATGGCAAGTTCCCGGGTTGGGACAAGGATAATTGCAAGAATAGATTCCCTTGAATTCCGTGCTATTGCATCGAGGATGGGCAACATATAGGCTGCTGTTTTACCTGTACCTGTCTGTGCGCAGGCAATCATATCTTTTCCCTCTTTAATAATCGGGATGGTCTGTTCTTGGATCGGCGTAGCCTCCTCAAACATCATACTTTCTAAACCTTCTTCCAAAGCTGGAACAAAGCCAAATTCATCAAATCTCAACGTATTGTTTTTATTGTTGTGCCCTAAATTACTAAATCTAATTCATAAAAGTCTAAAATTAATACCTATAGCTCGTTATCCTCTTCCAAATTAACCCTCAGATAGGATTAATCCATGAAGGAATCAGGACTGAATTTGACCAAAAAAAACGGTCCTACACATTATTGTATGTCAAACGTACGACATTGTAAGCCAAACGTACGACTGCTATCTATGCAAAATTTAATCAATAACCTGTGTTTTCTTTGTGGCTGACACTGCATTCAAAACGATATAGCCTAACAAGCCGGCGCATAAAGACGCGATCAGAACTGCGAACTTTGCTTCTTCAATCAACATGCTATCATCAAATGACAGTATCGAGATGAAGATTGACATCGTGAAACCGATTCCGCCCAATAAGCCGACACCAAAAATCTGTTTCCAGCCAGCCCCTTCCGGTAATTGCGCAATCTTCAATTTTTTAGCAATAAAACAGATCAAAAATATCCCAATTGATTTACCAGCGATTAGACCAAGGATAATACCGATCCCCAATTTTGAAGTCAAACCTCCAATCATTTCACCATGGATTGGAATAAGTGTATTCGCAAATGCAAACAGAGGAATGATAATGAAATTGACAGGTTTGGTCAAAAGATGCTCAAGTTTTTCTAGGGGAGATTCTTTCGCGTCCGGTGTTGTCGGTAGCGTCATGGCCACCAGCACGCCTGCTATTGTTGCATGAATACCCGAGTGGTGAACAAAGTACCAAATAAATAGTCCCGGAATCAGGTAAGCCCATATCGCTTTAACGCCCAATTTATTTAACACGATCAAAAACAAAAAGATACCTAAAGCAATAAATAAATAGGTCGCATGAATACCATTGCTATAAAAGATCGCAATAACCAATATGGCAAGTAGGTCGTCAACAATGGCCAGTGCAGCCAAAAAGATCTTAAGACTGGCAGGTACCTTATTTCCCAGAAGCGTGATAACCGCTAAAGCAAATGCAATATCTGTTGCCATAGGGATTCCCCAGCCGTTTGCAGTATTGGTTCCCTGATTTAATACAAAATAAATGATGGCAGGCAAAAGCGCCCCACCAACCGCAGCCAAAATGGGCAGGATTGCTTTACTTGGCGATGAGAGTTCACCCTCTACAATTTCACGTTTTATCTCGAGTCCCACCAGTAAAAAGAAAATAGCCATCAAACCATCGTTGAGCCACAACAACCACGAATATTTTAAATGAATATGACCGCTCTCAAAGCCTACTTCCCGGTTCAAAAATTCCATTACACTGGCATACAATGACGTGTTTGCTACGATCAATGCCAGAATAACGCAGGAAAAAAGTATAATTCCGCCAGCAAAGCTGGATTTTAAGAATTCTCTAAAGACAGTTAAATTGATAAGTTTTGACATGATTTGAATATCTAAAAACGCTTACAAAGGTTCACAAGATACGATTTTTAGGACCATTTACCGAATTCCAGGGACAATATCCCGAGCGATATCCAATGGGAGACAGCCGATTTAGCTGTGTTTTATTAGTGGTAAAAGAACCAAAAAGCGAATAAAAAAGACAAAAGCTCTTCTGCTATCCTTTTATTTTTCGAACATAACGAATCAAATGTGAGAAACAGAGGTTATGCATTAAAATTTTATAAAAATCTTAGTTATTTTTTACCGAATTAATTTGACTTTGTTGCAAAAAATACTTAGCTTGCTACTATAGTTAATAAACCGTTTATTATGTGCAAGAAGTGGATTTTCATGGTGCTTCTTTTCGTAGCAAATTTTACATATGCGCAGACGACAGAGGATAAAACCCAACATTCAGGTTCCCATTACATTATTTTAGCAATCATCGCTATCATTGTCATTGTTTATATATTATACAGGAGGCAAAAGAGGAAATTTAATGAATAAGGGAGATCAGTAGATCTCCCTTATTCATTAAATTTCCTTCCCCCCCTTCACTTCCTATCGAACTTTCAATACCTCACATCTTAATGACGCACCGGTTCATTTGTTTGCGCTAACCGTTGCGACCCCGTATTTGCCGGACAGGCAATATCATCTGTTGCATCGTATACAAGCTTCTTACCATTCAATTTTGTAATCAATTCTTGAGGGACATACACCTGAACTTTGGTAATCGCATAACCACTTGGGAAATAGCGAACATAGTAGCCATCGGGATGAAGCGTCCAAATACCACTTGGCACGTCTGTACGAGGCTCAGCCATACCAGCTAAGATTGCATATTGTTCAAAATCAGCGTACGAATAGTTTCCTGAGGAAACTAGCTGCCGAATATTATTTTCCGCTTCGAAGATTGTCTGTACTGCCGGTGGCATCTGGTCTTTTGCTTTTTGGACAACGTCAAATGGCAAAACGCCGAGCGCACCACCTTCCAAATGCAAAATTTGTTCAGCTGTAAGCAATTTTAAGGCTGTCTCTTTCACCGGGCCCGAATAATCAATAAATTTTGTCTTCGCAATGATCGTCCACAATAGCATCTGTATGTCAGATTGTGCTACTTCTGGGTGCTTTTCAGCACTTTTTAAAATTGCAATGACCACTTCTCTTTTTTTACCAAGAGTAGGCGCATACATATATCCATCGCCTTTTGAAGGTGCATAGGTACCCGCTTTCAAGCAATAGCTCTTATTGGTTATTTCAAAATGACCGGCTTCCAATACATAACCATCACTACCATTCTTTTGTAAATTTTCTAAAGGTTTATAAACCGCCGTATTTTGAAAATCGGGCATTTGCTCCCCTTTTCTATTTACATCTTCAAAACTTGTACTGATTGCTTCAGGTTCCTTTAGCAACTTATCCAATCCCAGTACCTTACTCCCTTTGGAAGCAACGGCTTTGCTTGCTTTATCCAAAAGTCCTCCAAACTGGGCTGAGGCTCCTTGAATATTAAACAAAAAAGCAACAGCAAGTATAACGACACCCGTTATTCTATTTCTTTTCATAATTGATTTCATTTCAGCTCTTGTCCACAAAAAAGAAGCCAATTTAAATCACTGACACAATATTTATAATTTATTAATCCAATATCTGCAAAACATAACTGCATTTCACACTTCATTGCAAAGATCATTTCCGCCCATTGAAATTTCACAGAATACTGTTTTGCCACAGGTGCTGAAAACTGCTGAATTCCGCAACATTGCTACCTTCAATTTCTCCACGTAACTGATCACCGTAAATAGTTAAAAATCCAAGATTAAAACGTATCTTTGCAGCATGATTAATGTGTCCAATCTCTCCCTTCGTTTTGGTAAACGTATACTATTCGAAGATGTCAATTTAAAATTCACACCTGGAAACTGTTACGGTATTATCGGTGCTAATGGAGCAGGTAAATCTACTTTCTTAAAAATTATCTCAGGGGAAGTTGATCCTTCGACAGGTTCAGTGGCATTCACGCCAGGCGAACGCATGTCTGTTTTAAGTCAGGATCACTATGCTTTCGATGAGTTTACTGTTCTTGAAACTGTCATGATGGGTAACCAAGAGCTTTACAAAATCATGAAAGAGAAAGATGCCATTTACATGAAAGAGGATTTCTCTGATGCCGACGGCGAACGCGCCGGCGAACTGGAAAGTCTTTTTGCTGAAATGGATGGCTGGAATGCCGAATCTAATGCCGCAACTTTATTGAGCAGTTTGGGTATCAAAGAAGATCTGCACTATAAATTAGTTTCTGAAATCGACGGTAACCAAAAAGTCCGCGTACTCTTGGCTCAAGCATTATTTGGCAAACCAGATATTTTGATTCTCGATGAGCCTACCAATGATTTGGATATCAACACCATTGCATGGTTAGAAGATTTTTTAGCAAGTTATGAAGCAATCGTTTTAGTTGTATCCCACGACCGTCACTTCCTGGATGCTGTATGTACGCACACGGTGGATATTGATTTTGGTAAGATGACAATCTATACGGGTAACTACTCGTTCTGGTACGAATCTTCTCAATTAGCGTTAAAGCAACGTTCTGATCAAAATAAGAAAATGGAAGATAAAGTGAAAGAACTCCAGGAATTTATCCGTCGGTTCTCTGCCAACGCTTCCAAATCCAAACAAGCTACTTCTCGTAAGAAAGCATTGGATAAGATTAATATTGACGAAATTAAACCATCCAACCGTAAATATCCGGCCATCATGTTCAATACCATGAATCGTGAACCGGGAGATCAAACGCTACAAGTCGAAGGATTAAGCAAAACGGTCAATGGCGAGGTATTCTTCAAGGATATCACGTTTATGATTAATAAAGGTGACAAAATCGCTGTTCTAGGTCCAAATTCATTAGTGACCACAGCATTTTACGACATTATCACTGGTAGAGACACCGATTTCGGCGGGGAATTCAAATGGGGTATTACCATCACTCCTGCCGATATGCCGATTGAAAATGCCGCATTCTTCGAAGGAAAAAATGATAATTTAGTCGATTGGTTGAGAGACTATACAACTAACCCAGAAGCAGACGAACAATTTATACGGGGATTTTTAGGGAAAATGTTGTTTTCCGGTGAAGAGGTTATGAAAAAGGTATCTGTGCTTTCAGGGGGAGAAAAAATGCGTTGTATGTTTTCTCGCATGATGCTTCAGGGTGCCAACTTCCTAGTTTTCGATGAGCCCACCAATCACTTGGATTTAGAATCTATCACTGCTCTAAATAACGGTATGTCTGATTTTAAAGGATCAATGTTGTTCACATCCCGTGACCACGAATTGACTGAAACTGTTGCCAATAGAATCATCGAATTGACTCCGAAAGGTATCATCGACAAATTGATGACTTACGATGAATACATTAATAGCGATGTGGTTAAAGCACAACGTGAAGAAATGTATAAATAAGATAATTTATCCCAATTTAATAAAGGCTCCATAATTCATTTTATGGGGCTTTTTTAATACGCAAAAAAGCACTGAGGGGTTCAGTGCTAATCGCGATTGATATGAAAGAATTGAGAAAGTTTTATTTTTATTTTACTGAACCGAAGATTTGACAACACGCCAGCCTAATTGTAAGGACACTGCACAATGGTCGGATAAATCCTGGCCCTCTTCGTTTTGAAAAAGTTTTTTTTGAACCTGATAATTCTTTGCCTCAAATAGCAAATGATGATCATTGCGATAGTAAATTTTATCAATACCTTCGCAATCCTCTGTCAACTCCAATGCTGTTTTCGCTTCAAAATTCACTTGAGGCCCAGGAATATCACCTTTGTTGCGTAAACTTACCCATGCATCTACCAAACCTAAGTCCTTCTGAAAAGAACCGATGTTATCCAGCTCGTAAGCATAATGTGCATTAAAGTCGCCCATAATCAAAAGTGGTCTGCCAGCCGAATACTTTTTGATATAGGATTTCAGCTGATTTATATTGTTCTGCCGGGCAATCGTTGCATTCTGATCATCCTGAGCTGTCGCATGTACATTATAAACATCAATAAATACCTCTTTGGCCAATTGAATTCGAGCATAAGAAAAGCCTTTAGGAGTCAGACAATCTGCGCCATTGCAATCAGTCCACCCTATCCGCTCAAACTCAACAATAGGATATTTTGAAAGTGTACTCAGCCCGTCCCCAAAAGGTACCCCACCCATATTTGCCGTTCGGTAGCTATGCGTATTTTCGCTGTAAAGAAACTTGTTGTAGTTAAAGTCTTCCTGTACATTGACAATATCAAACCCATTGATCCGATTGCCGATCGACGTAATACTAGAAGCCCGCTCGGTTACAGCACTGGAAATCAATTCAGGGAGACCTGCTATATTGTACGTTAACAAATTTAGCTTTCCGTAAGTCGCTTCCGGCATAGCTGCATATACCGAATTACTGAGCTTCGGTTGTTGTTTTGGCTTCAACTTAAAACCCAACATAACACCGGCAGATGCACAAATAAATAAGATGACAATCTTTCGAAAACCCTTAGGTCTAATTTTTTTTTCGAACAATAGATCTAATAGCATGGATTGAATATTTCGTTCACTCCAAAGCTACTGCGCCAACATTAGCTCTATTATCATATTCAATTAATTCTATTTTTAATAATTATGCACAAATTATTAAAAACTAATAATTTATAAACACTATAATGACAAAAGGTTAATACCTGCATAGCATAGGAGTTACAGCTTTCAGCTATTTTTATACAACCCCTAATAAGAATAACATGAGAAAGGTAGCCTTCTTTACAGAGATACTCGTCGAGGATTTCGACGGTGCATCACGGACAATGTTTCAGCTAATAAACCGTATAGACCAGCAGAAATTCAACTATTTTTTTATTTATGGTGGCGGCCCTACGCAATTTCGCAATTTTCATTCTTACAAGGTACCCACATTCAAAATACCGGTCAACGACGATTATTGTCTCGCTATTCCACAGCTTATTAAAAAGAAACTTGAGCTCGCCTTAGATAAATTTGCTCCCGACATGATCCACATTGCTACGCCTTCCCTTTTAGGTTTTTTCGCATTAAATTATGCCAAACGGAAAGGTATTCCTGTCCTTACGATCTATCATACACACTTCATTTCATACATTGCCTATTATTTCAAAAACATACTCCCCTTGGTCAAGCCAACTGAACAATGGATGAAAAAAGCAATGAATAACTTTTATAACAAATGTGATATTGTCTATGTACCCACCAAATCTATTCTAAACGAATTACAGCAGATCGGCTTACAACAAGAAGGATTAAAACTGTGGCAAAGAGGAATAGACACAGCCTTGTTTAATCCCAATAAAAAGAATCTATCTCAGCTGCAGACTATCACAAAGAATGACAAACCAACAATCCTCTTTATCAGTCGTATCGTCTGGGAAAAAAATATTAAAACGCTTATTGAAATCTATCAACAGATACAAGCTCAGAATCTTGACTATAATTTCATTGTTGTCGGTGAAGGAACAGCCAAAATAATTGCAATGCAAGAGATGCCTAATGCCATTTTCTTAGGAAAGAAAAGCCATGATGAGCTTGCAATTCTATATGCTTCGGCAGATGCTTTTGTTTTTCCGTCGGTCTCAGAAACGTACGGAAATGTTGTTGTCGAAGCATTGGCATCCGGACTTCCTTGTGTTATCGCCGATGGTGGGGGTTCGGCTTCCTTGATTCAGCACGGGAAAAATGGATTTAAGTGTCAACCTGAAAATGCAGCTGGATATGTTTACTACCTCAAAAAAATTCTCTCTGACGTGAGCTTAAAAAAGAATCTCATTACTGAAGGTCTATCCTATGTCGGACAACTGGATTGGAATAGACTATCTGGATGCTATTTTAATGACATTGAACTATTGATTGACAAAACACAGGAAGTCGATTTGGCATGGGCAAACTAACAAACCCAAGCCAACTCATCAAAGGTATTTTTCTATTTTTGATTCTGGCGTCCATCACTGTCTTTTTAGCGAAAAGCGACTTAAATGCCTTGAAAAAAGAGCTCTCCTCAGTTGGTTATCGCTTCATTGTTATTTTGTTTACGACTTGCGCGGCCTATTTTGTAGGCACATTAGCTTGGTGGATATGCTTGGGCTCCGCAAAAAAGAAGGTCAATCTGATCGAACTCTTTGCCATCCGTCAAATCGGGGAAACCGTTGGACTATTCAATCCTACAAGCATTATAGGTGGTGACTTATTAAAGGTACAATTGATAACCCGTTATGACATTCCGTTAAAAGAAGGATTGAATTCAGTTGCTATATCCCGTATTACCGCCGTACTATCTCAATTGACTCTCTTTTTGATTGCTATGCTTTGGTTGATATTTTCTCCTTTAAAAAATGAAATTATACGCTACGCAGGGCCAGTAATTTATATTATCTGTCTATTTCTGTTCCTTCTGATGATCCTGATACTTTATTGGTTAATAGCTGCAAAAAGTCCCTCACAAACCAAGGCTTCGACAGCAACATTTTTTGGAAAAGCAAAAGCGCATTCTCAGTCACTACTTTGGAGTGTAAAAGACTTTTATCGACATCAAAATAAGGTTTTTTGGTATTCTTACTTACTTTTTGCACTACATTGGATTATTGGCAGCCTTGAATTCTATTATATTCTAAAATTTTTGGGTGTTGCAGTACAACCAATACATGGTTTAATAGTGGACATGAGTGTCATTGTGCTGAAAAGCATCGGTGCTTTTATTCCAGGACAACTGGGTATTGAAGAAATCGCCAATAAGCTCCTTCTCCATATGATCGGTATTACAGGGGGTAGTATTTGGCTCAGTGCTTCATTATTACGTCGCGGTCGACAGCTCACCTGGGTAGCGCTGGGTTTTATATTTTATCTATGCATCAAAAAGAAACCAGTTCATGTACCCATCTGAAATAGAAATACTATTTGTCAGCCACAAATATCCACCAAGTGTTGGCGGTATGGAAAAACAAAGCTTTGAACTGATCAATACTGCGGCTCTTTACTTGAAGGTACACACCTTAGTCTATGACAACAGGGAACCTCTTTTAGCCTTCTTCTTCCAGCTGAATCGCCGAATTCTAGCCAAAATTAACGATAACCCTGGCATCAAGCTTATTCACTTTAATGATGGGTTAATTGCGTCTTTAGCCTCTTTTCACAAAGGGTATCCCCATTTAAAACGTGTTGCCACGCTTCACGGACTGGATATCGTATTTCCCTTTAGCTATTTTCAACGTAAGATCATACCGCGGTTTAATACATTTGATCAGCTTATTGCGGTTAGCCAAGCTACCGCCGACGCCGCACAGTTACGTGGTATCGATCCATCCAAAATTATTGTTATACCCAACGGTGTAGATCCGATACACCACTCCACTCAAAACAATGAACCAGCCTGCGAAAACAAGCCCTATTTCATCACTTTGGGACGCCCTGTTAAACGGAAGGGTTTCTCGTGGTTGATGAAACATGTCATTCCCGCTATTCAGGGTGATTTCAAATTACTGATGGTGGGTCCATTCGATCACGAACCTACATGGAAAGAACGCCTATTGCAGCTTATACCAAAAAAGATAAATCATTTAATCACCTTATTCCTCGGATTTCCGACCGATCAAGGGGAGATCCGAAAATTACTGAAAGCATATCCCGAAAAAATTGAACATCTTGGAAAAGTCCCATTCCAACAACTGCAAAGCCTCTTGACCAACGCACAGGCCTTCTTGATGCCCAATATTGAAGTGGCGGGAGATATGGAAGGCTTTGGGCTCGTTTGTTTGGAGGCTTCCACAGCAGGCACCATTGTTGTGGCCGCCAAATTAGAAGGAATTACAAGCGCCGTGACACATAATTGCAATGGCCTGCTCCTGACAAGCAAAAACCAAAACGAATGGATTGAACAACTTCAAGCCATTTTAGAAAATCCAGTCCACTATAAAAACCTAAGCCTACAATTTAAACAAAATACCCTAAAACAATATAGCTGGGATATTATGGCCAGATCCTATTGTCAATCATTTGCGGACTTAGTTACAGCAGCAGGCAAATAATTGACAGTAACAACGCCCTCACAAATTTGACTGCGTCTACCATTCACAGGGAATGGCTCTTCAGAAGTCAATTTTCAACATCTTTCAAGACGCAAAACTTTTTTATAGTGACCTGCTAACGTTTTATAAAAAATCAATTGAATCAAAGCGAAACATCCTACCAAAACAAGCCCCAATGTTGAATAAAAAGTTAGACCGATATACAGCAGTAATAAGAATAACCGAAGCATCTCAAGTGGAAAAACCCAATCTTCATGTTCTAGAAGCCCCCCAATACAAATGACGCTACAGAGAATAAATCCTCCGCCAATAAGGAGTTGTATGAGTTGCTGATAATTACCGTAAAGCAAAAAAAAGAAAAGCAGGAGCATCGTCAACATCGACTGAAAAAAGATATAGCGGCTTAACACCTGTGCATGAGCTTGGGGCCTAGCTCCTGCAAATATGCGCTCTTCCAGTTCTTCGCGAATTTCAGGCTGTATATCGTCGGGCCTACCAAAGATAGTCCGCATTTTGTTCCTAAATCCTTCCGCCCGCTTAAATGACAAACCAATTTCAAATAAATAATGAAAATGCTGCCATAGAAAAGTGTAGCGGTGAATGGGTTTTGTGAGTCCATAGACACAAGGTTCTTCTTTTTGCTCTGGGATAAATGTTCCAAATAGCTTATCCCAAATAATCAGGATATCTCCATAATTCTTATCCAAATAGATTTCATTGCTGCTATGATGCACCCGGTGGTGAGATGGCGTTACAAATACACGCTCTAAAATCCCCAAATTTCCTACGGTCTGCGTATGGGAGAAAAATGGATATACGCCATGAATCAACAGAATAGCGGTCATCATAAAGGGAGGGAATCCCAAAAGGGGAATAAAAGCCCAAAATAACGAACGGAAAACGGCTTGAAATATGGTGATCCGGGCTGCTACGGTAAAGTTATAATCTTCACTTTGGTGATGTACAACATGAGCCGCCCACAACAAGTTTATTTCATGGCTATAGCGATGATACCAATACCAGAGAAAATCTGTAAATAGGAAAAGGATAACCCAGGTCCAAAAATTAGCTTCAATGTGAAATATCGCAAAGTTTTGATACACCCAAACGAAAAAAAAGTAAAATAAACTAACAGAAAACATATCACACATACGCTCGACGATACCAACATTGAGATTTGAGATCGATTCATCAAAAGAATAAAAACGTTTCTGTTTTTTGAGGCTATACCAATATTCCAACACCATCAAGATTAAAAATAAGGGAATGATAAACGCCAAAAAATTAAGTTTTTCTGTATACATGCAGTCGCTATTTTGAAGACAAAAAATCTACCTTAATCGCAATTCAACAAGAACCGTCTTTTCTGATGCCAAAAGATCAATTCTTCCAAACTCTTTATTATTAAACAATCAATTCTAAATCAGGTTTTTCAATTTATGGTTTTTCAATGGACAAAAATGTATGCTTTCTCATGTCCAGACAATAAGAAGCGCCAACTCAAAAAGAAACGCCAACTTAACATGATTTTCTACCACAAAAGAACGTGCACAAAAAAAGTCCTCAAAAAGTTAAACACTTTTTGAGGACTTCTGATTGAACGATAAATTGTTCTTCACTGATGTTGCACTATGATAACAGCGCAGCAGACGAATCCAATACTAATGCACACTGGACATATCGATCTGTGTTTTCCCCTGTTTGATCATCAATACAAAAGGGACACAAATCAAAAAGACAATCCCTAGATACAAAAACACATCCATATAAGATAAAACGGTCGCTTGCTTCATCACACTCAAGTCCAATATTTGATGCGCTTTGGCCAAAGCCTCATTAGGCGAAAAACCTTTCGCCTGAAAACTCATTTGCAATTGCTGCACCCGTTGTTGCACATCAAACTTACTTGGGTCTAAATTAGCTACCAGATCAACACGATGTTTTTGGCTATCACGGGCAATAAATGTCGTAATCAAAGCAATTCCAAATGAACCACCCAATTGACGCATCATCCCTGTAAAAGCAGCCCCTTCACCGATTGACTTACCATGTAATGTTGATAAAGACAGTGTCATAACAGGTACAAACAACAATCCTAGGCCAACTCCGCGGAGAATCAATGGCCAAAACATATGTTCCGAACCTGTATCGTTTGTCATGAGGCTATACATCCAAAAACAAAAGCCAAAAAAGATACATAGCCCTAAGGCAACCATATACTTCTGAGGAACACCATTTTGGATCATCTTACCGATAAAAGGCATCATGATACCGGTCATAATCGAACTTGGTAACAAGAGCAAACCTGCATCTGTTGCCGTCCATCCCAATATCGACTGCGTATAGATTGGAATAATAAACGTCGATCCGAACAAGCCAAAACCAAGAATAAAGCTCATCACCACACCCACCTGCAAATTCTTATCCTTCAATACGCGCAGGTTAACAATCGGTTTATCGTACACCAACTCCCGCCATATAAAAAACAGTAATCCAAAGACAGATAAAATCGATAAGCCTAAAATCAAGGGGTCGTCAAACCAGTCATCCTGTTGTCCGTGTTCTAATACAAACTGAAGTGAGCCAATAAACATGATCAAAAATATCATACCGAACCAATCCACTTCCCTAGCAGACTGCTTTTGACTGTATTTAGGACTGCGTACAAAAGATAAGGTCAACAAGGTCGCAATAATACCAAGCGGCACATTGATATAAAAGATATACGGCCAAGAGAAGTTATCGATGATGTACCCACCCAGCGGCGGCCCTAATGTAGGGCCAACAATGACTCCCATCCCGTAGATAGCTTGGGCCATACTACGTTTTTCTTTGGGATAACTTTCCGTGATAATAGTCTGGGCTGTAACCAGTAAGGCTCCCCCACCCATCCCTTGTATAAAGCGAAATGCAACAAGCTCCCACATATTGGTTGCATTACCGCACAAAAATGAAGATACTGTGAATATGATAATAGAAGCCGCAAAGTAATTTCTACGCCCAAACTGTTGGGACAACCAGCTGGTCATCGGGATCACAATTACATTCGCAATTGCGTAAGCTGTGATAACCCATGCGACATCCGTCAACGTCGCCCCCAGTGAACCTTTCATGTCGTTCAGGGCCACATTGACAATGGTTGTATCCACAATTTCCAACAGCGCACAAAGCACCGCTGTAATCGTGATTACAACGCGTCGAAAACCATATTCAACCAGACTATCTTGTTGATTTAAATTTTCCATAGTTATTGAACATGCACATCTACGTCAGCATTCATGCCCGGTCTGAGCAAAGCCACATTTTCTGCTTTATTGTCTTTTGTCAATTTGATCTTTACAGGTAAACGCTGAACAGTCTTTACAAAGTTACCAGTTGCATTATCTGGAGGCAATAAAGAGAATCGTGAACCAGTTGCTGGAGAGAAAGAGTTTACCTCACCTTCAAACTCAATAGCAGGATAAGCGTCCACTTTAATACCAACTTTTTGTCCAGGTTTTATTTTTTCCAATTGCGTCTCCTTAAAGTTAGCAACGACCCAGGTTTCAATATTATCTACAATGTAGAACAAAGATTGACCTGGATTGACCATCTGCCCCGGTTGTACCTTGATATTCGATACCTGACCATCCACAGAAGCAAGTACCGCAGTATAAGAAAGGTTCAATTTAGCTGCCTCAAGTTGCGCATTCGCTCTTTTTATATTCGCCTCAGCAACAGAAGTTTGCTTTGAAGCCACTGTAGTCTTACTTACGACTGCATTACGTTGTGAAGCACTGGCGTTACGTTGTTGTTGCAAAATTTCAACCTGCTTGTCAGCTTCCAATTTCGCTGTTAATGCCTGCTCATACTGTTGTTTCGTAATTGATTGATTGTTGTATAAGTTTTGGTAGCGGATATAATCATTATTCGCTTGCTTAGCACGAATACGTGCTGCATCGATGCTGCCCAAATTAGATTGGATCGTTGCATCCGAAATAGCTACATTCGCCGAAGATGCAGATACATCTGCCTTTGAAACATCAAAGCTACTTTGAGCTGCTGCCAAGGATGCTAGCGCTTCGTCCACACGAACCTGATAATCTTGGCTCTCAATAGTGAACAAGGTATCCCCCTTTTTAACCAAATCATTATCCTTTACGTACACTTTCGAGATAAACCCACCAACGCGTGGAATGATCGGACTCATGTTTTTCTCTACCTGCGCATCGTCTGTCGTTTCATGCGCCTGACCATGCATATATTTATAAGCACCGTACGCTCCTCCGAAGATGACCAATGCCACCAAAACAATTGTAAATTTTTTATTTGTACCTTTCTTTTCAGGTGCGTTTTCTACTGTATTTTCCATGTCTAGATTAATTGCTATTTAATGTTTAAAGACCCATTTGCTAACAGCAGGTCGTAATATTTTTCGATGGTATTTGCTTTGCTGATCGCAAGATTGATCTTGCTTTGAAGCTGCTGTACGTCGGCAGTTAACAAATCGTCTGTATCCGCGATACCATTATCATACTTATCTTTTGTAATACGATAATTTTCAACCGCCTGATCCACCGCCTGATGGTAAACCACATCCTGCTTTTGTGCCAGCATATAGTTTTCATTGGCCTGTTGAACCTGCACTTTCACCTTATCGTTTAATAATTCAATGTGCTCATCAATTTCCCTGATATGATTTTTCGCAACATTCACTTCTCTTTTGTTTTTATAAAGTGAACCGATGTCGTAGGATACACCTACACCTACCATGGCCGCATTTGTTACGGTAACCACTTTTTGCAAACCAAAAGCATTGTAACCTGCCGTTGCAGAAACCTGTGGCAATGTAGATGCTTTTGTTACCTTCAACTGGTCCTCTGCAACCAACCGTTGTGACTCCAAAGATTTCACATCAGAACGTGAGGTTTTCGCAGCGTCATAAGATGCTTTTAAACCCAAATCAACACCGTTCACCTCAGCCAAATTGATCTGATCCAGCTGCGTATCCTCATCAATTTTCAAAAAATTAGCCAATTGATAATTCAGCACCTTGATATTTTTCTGTGCTTCCTGAAGCGAAACCTGATAATTTGAAAGCTGCAGTTCTGCTTTTAACAGGTCGTTACGCGCGATCAAACCATTGTCAAGCATCGCTTTAAAATCCGAAACACGCTGCTCAGACTGCTTGATATTTTCAGCAATCAACAAGTTGGTTTGCTGAGCCTTATAAAGGCTTAAATAAAGATTCACTGCACGTATAGCCAGTTGCTCTTTACTTGCTACAGCGTTGTATTCCTCGGCTTTTAATACATCTTTTGCAATATTAATTCCCCCTTTAATACGTCCACCTGTATAGATTGGCATGCTCACCGATGCCTGTCCTAACCACAATTGGTTTGCAGCAATATCCGGAGCAGAGCCCCCCTCACCTAAAGCCAACTTTAAATTCACATTTGGAGTAGTCATAGCCATGTATTGTCCACTCAATTTTGCATCAGGAAGCTGTTTCGATTTGGCAGTTTCGACTTCGAGCTGTCTCCCCAATATCTTGGTATCGGTAGACTTTGCTTCCACGCTTTGATTTGCGGCCAAGTGAATTATCTCTTCCAAAGTCATGTGTTTGTTGTCTTGCGCCAACAGACCCATAGGACTTAAAAGCAATAAAGCACTCAAATTGGCCAACTTATTTTTCATATGTCAATAAAGCTTTAATTGTTTTCTGTATAAATTCTGTTAAAGTTGTTTCTATATAATTTGCATAGTCCTCATCGTTATCGATATGCAACTGATCCTGTAAAAAACAATGATTCATCTGAAAATTCATAAATACGCCCATCATCATGGAGTGGATCAAGATGGGATCATAACCCGCTTTGAATACTCCCTGCTCTACCCCCGCATTGATGACAGACGATATCACTTCAAGATTGTGCAACTTGAGTTTGCGAAAAGCCTCCGAGATCAGCATGCGTTGCTTTAACGAACTTTCAATGGTAATGATATGATACAGTTTGCGATGGGAGTTCATGGACTTAAACGATTTATCCACCATAGCGTCAATTTTATCCAACGCATTATCGACAAGCGCCAACTCATCCACATTGATCATAAAATCAGGAACACGCCACTCAAAAAACGTATCCAGTAGCTTGTCCTTTGATCCAAAATAATAGTTGATCATCGCAACATTCACATTCGCCTCATTGGCGATGTCACGAACGGAAGTCCCATCAAATCCTTTTGTTGCAAAAAGACGCTCTGCTGCAAGCAGAATATCAATCTGTTTCTCGTTAAATTCCATTTTAAACCTCGATCTTTTAAAGATACAATCGCATATTCATAGCGATTATAAAATACGTTCTCGCTAAATGCGCGACAAAGTTAAACAAACGTTTAATTTAAACAAGTGTTTAATTATTAAATTTGTGTAAAAAAAAACACCACTGCTGGTGTTCTTGCTGTTGGATGGGATTAGTTAAGTATTCGATAGATCATTTCTTTTAAAATCTCTTCGCTATTGAAATTGCTCGGCACATTGACACCTTTGGATTTTAAATCAGTCTCCTTCAACACATTGAGCACATCGAAAGTTTTCCGCCGGTTGTAATTTCTTGCAGCAAGCTCGTATTCCTTCAGAAAGAAAGGATGTACGCCCAATTCTTTTGCCGCGACCGATTTGTCGATCAGATAATGGTATTTGAGAATCTTCGTGAAGTAGGTAGCAATTTGTCCAATAACCATCACCAGCGGATTATTTTTGGGGTTCGCTACAAAATAATCGACTATTTGATAAGCTTTTAGGGCATTACGTTTAGCCAATGCAGTATTTAATTCAAAAACATTATAATCTTTGGAAATACCAATATTTCGTTCAACATCTTCCATGCTTATCTCTTGGCTCTTTGGAACATTAAGCATCAGCTTGTCAAGTTCATTGGACACTTTGGACAGGTCATTACCGAGATAGTCCGCAATCATCATCGTAGCTTGCGGATGAATGCGCCAGCCGGTATCTTTCACATACGCTCCAATCCAAGGGCCCACCTTATCGTCGTATAGTTTAGCCGCATCAACAACCAGCCCTTTTTTTTCAAAGACTTTATAGATCTTTTTGCGTTTGTCAAATTTCCCATGTTTAAAACAAAACACAAGAATGGTTGTCGGTGTAAGATGCTCCAGGTATTTAGTCAACAGTTCTTCCGTATCCGATTTCCATTTTAGCTCCTGTGCCTCCTTGATAATAATCACCTGATAATCACTCAACATGGGATACCGTTTTGCTGCATTAACAACGGTAGACATATCAATATCTTTTCCGTAGAAAATCGATTGATCAAAGCCCTTCTGCGCATCATTCAATACTGTTGCTTCCAAAGCGTCGGCAATGGTATCAATGAAATAACTCTCCTCCCCTTGCAATAAATACACTGGTTTAAAAGACCTGTTCTTAATATCGGATAAGATCGGATTTATGTTCATATGTAGTCTATTTATTTGTCGGCTGTAGATCAGTTGCCCCCTATTTGTTTCCGGCATCCAAGCGATCTGCTAGCGCTAAAATCCTCCCATGTCACCGCACATCAAAATGTCTATCGAGCTCGAGCATGGGCATTTTATGCGAAGCAAAATTACGATTTTAATGACAATTCAACCGAGTAAACTCCGTAAAATTACGCTTTTATAATTGACTCTTGTACCGCCATTACATTAAACTATTGGTTTAAAGCCTTGAACATTCAGCAACATAACTTTCACAATTGGGTTAAGCAATCGTGTCATAAATGCAGACATAGGGTTCCCCAGAGCCTAAAAAATCAGACAAGTCAAAAAAAACACTGTATTTCGAACTTCATGAATTTATTTCTTTTGCTAAAATTTTAGTATATTTGTGTATGTTTTCACCGACTCCACTGAACTTACCGCCATTTAAAGCTAAAATATCCAAAAAGAACAATGCGATTTACATCTTTGATGAGCTCAGAAAAAAGGACTTGGTATTAACACCGGAAGAATGGGTTAGACAGCATTGGATCAATTATTTGTCACTCATGAAAAATTACCCCAAATCACTGATGCATATTGAGGGCGGATTGAAATTAAATAACCTTCAGAAACGGAGTGATTTGTTAATTTACAATAGCAGCGGAAATAAGGTCGTTTTAGCCGAGTTTAAGGCGCCACATATAAAAATCACACAGCAAGTATTTGAGCAAATTGCAAATTATAATACGGTGCACCGCATACCATACTTGTTAGTGAGCAACGGCATGAATCATTACTATTGTAAAATTGATTTTAATACGGAGTCCTATGAATTTTTAGAAGACCTCCCAAACTATAACGAAATTAGCTAAGGGGCTATACATGAAACAGATAAAAAAATAGCCCAAATATACGGTATCAAGAGTTCTTGGAGCGGGATCACCAAAAAAATGTAAAGTAGATGTAAAACATCTTTTCAATTTATTTGATTTTTAAAATATAGTTTTATATTAGTCCTACAGAATAGAAAAAAATAAAAAGATGAATATAGATAAAAACGAATTCAGAAAATATGCAGTAAAGCATCACCGTATTGGAAGTCAACATGTTGATAGCTTCATTGCTCGCACAGAAACAAGCATTCCTACAAACCTTACACCTTACATCGTGGAAGAACGTCAACTGAACGTTGCACAGATGGATGTGTTTTCGCGTTTGATGATGGACCGTATCATATTTTTAGGCAGCGGTATTGATGATCAGGTAGCCAACATTATTCAGGCACAGCTCTTGTTCCTACAATCTACCGATGCACAACGTGATATCCAAATCTATATCAATTCACCAGGCGGAAGCGTATACGCTGGACTAGGAATTTATGATACCATGCAATATATCACGCCAGATGTAGCGACTATCTGTACAGGTATTGCTGCGTCTATGGGAGCTGTTCTTTTGGTTGCTGGTGCAAAAGGCAAACGTGCAGCCTTACGTCACTCACGCGTCATGATTCACCAACCTTCCGGTGGTGCACAAGGAGTTGCTGCCGATATGGAAATCAACTTACGTGAGATGATGAAATTGAAAGAAGAATTATACACCATTATTTCAGATCACTCTGGACAAACTTACGAATGGGTAGAAAAATCTTCAGATCGCGATTACTGGATGAGAGCCAATGAAGCCAAAGAATTCGGTATGATTGACGAAATTTTACTTCCTAAGAAGGAGATTATTAAATAACAATGGCAAAGAATAACGATAGAGACATTCACTGTTCGTTTTGTGGCATAAGCAAAAATGAAGCTCAGATGCTCATTGCAGGCAATGGAGCACACATCTGTGACAGATGTATCCAGCAGGCAGGCGAAATCTTGGCAGAAGAATTAAAACAACGAAAAAGTAAAACTTTACAGACTGCTTTAAAGTTGATCCGCCCTTTGGAGATTAAAACTCACCTGGATCAATATGTAATCGGTCAGGATGATGCTAAAAAAGTAATTTCAGTAGCAGTTTATAATCACTATAAACGTTTAAATCAGAAAGTGGATAAAGACGAAATTGAAATCGAAAAATCCAATTTGATTATCGTTGGTGAAACGGGTACAGGTAAAACCTTGCTGGCAAAAACTGTTGCTAAGATATTAAATGTACCATTCTGTATCGTAGATGCAACTGTATTGACAGAAGCAGGTTATGTAGGGGAAGACGTAGAAAGTATATTGACACGTTTATTGCAAGCGGCGGATTATGATGTAGCCTCTGCAGAGCGCGGTATCATCTATATCGATGAGATTGATAAAATCGCACGTAAAAGCGACAATCCTTCCATTACGAGAGATGTATCGGGTGAAGGTGTGCAGCAAGCTTTATTGAAGATTCTCGAAGGTACAGTTGTAAACGTTCCACCTCAAGGCGGCCGTAAACACCCGGATCAAAAAATGATCGCAGTCAATACAAGTAATATTCTATTTATCTGTGGTGGTGCATTCGACGGTATTCAAAAGAAAATTGCAAACCGTCTGCGCACGCAAACAGTAGGTTATAAAATGAACGAAGACGAAGAGGAAATTGACTTGAACAATCTGTACAAGTATATTACACCTCAAGACTTAAAGAACTTTGGTTTAATTCCGGAGTTAATTGGCCGTCTTCCTGTATTGACTTACTTAAATCCACTGGATAAGGAAACTTTACTGAGCATTTTGACTGAACCAAAAAATGCATTGGTAAAACAATACAAGAAGTTGTTTGAATACGAAGGCATCGAACTAAAATTTGATCCTGACGTATATACGTTTATTGTTGATAAAGCTGACGAATTTAAACTTGGAGCCCGTGGCCTCCGCAGTATCTGCGAAGCCATTATGCTGGACGCCATGTTTGAGATTCCGTCAACAAAAGAGCAAACGGGACAGAAAGCATTAGAAATTACCTTGGACTATGCGAAGAAAAAATTCGAAAAGTCCGATTTGAAAAAGCTTAAAGTCGCTTAAAAAAAATCCCGTTCGCTGAACGGGATTTTTTTTTAGAAAAGAATTAAAAATCTTATATTACAATAATAACATAGCCATAACGGAATGTTGACAGGAAGATAAGAGATTCAAGAAATTAAATTTAATGACTATGACAACAAAGAAAAGTGCAAAGAATACCGTAAATAGTCCGATCACACCAGGTTTAAAAACCAAAGAAGAAATCGTGAACAACTGGCTTCCTCGTTATACGGGAAGGCCTTTGGAAGAGTTTGGGGAGTATATCCTTTTAACGAACTTTTCAAAATATATCCACCTGTTTTCTGAAATGCATGATAATGCTCCTATTTACGGGGAAGACAAACCGATGCAATCCGTCACTGCCGGAGGCATCACCATTATCAATTTCGGAATGGGAAGTCCAATGGCCGCAACCATTATGGATCTATTATCAGCAATTGCACCAAAAGCCGTTCTATTCTTGGGTAAGACCGGGGGTATCAAGAAAAAAATTCCTGTAGGTGAATTGATTCTTCCAATTGCCGCTATCCGCGGCGAGGGAACATCTAATGACTACTTTCCACCCGAAGTACCTTCATTACCTGCCTTCGCCATGCAAAAGGCCATATCCACTACAATTCGGGATCACCAACGCGATTACTGGACTGGAACGGTATACACTACCAATAGACGGGTTTGGGAACATGACAAAGCTTTCAAAAAATATTTAAAATCAATCCGTGCCATGTGCGTTGATATGGAAACCGCAACGATATTCAGCGTCGGATTTGCCAACAAGATTCCAACAGGTGCTTTACTGCTAGTTTCGGATCAACCGATGGTGCCGGAAGGAGTCAAAACTTCCGTCAGTGATGTAACAGTTACAGCAAAATATGTAGAAGAACATATCGGTATAGGTATTGATGCTTTAAAACAGCTTATCAATAACGGATTGACCGTGAAGCACCTTAAATTCTAAGCTTACAATGCAAGCAACATCATATTTTCCTTTGAGGGAAAATATGATGTACCTCTCTCCATAAAACCATAACAATCAAATTCTTAAAACTATTAAACATTATTATTGATTAATAATTGAACAGTTATTAACTAAAATTTGAGATGTTAACAAATGTTAATCTTCACAATAATTAAACTATTTGACGTTTATATTGTAATATTCATATTACACAAAACATATATCGTAAAAATTAATCAAGCATTGTGAAGAAAAAAACATTATCTATTTTTAAAGTATCCCTATTGATTTGTTCAGCCTTAGCCACACAGGTAAGTTGTTCTTCAAGTTCTTCAAAAGAAAATAAAACCAAAGAAAAAAACGTAGCCTTGCCCGTCTATACCGTCACTAAATCAGATGCAACCACCATCAAGGATTATTTGGGCACCATAGAAGGTAAAGTTAACGTTGAGGTCCGCCCACAGGTGGAAGGACTGCTTCAGGAAATTTATATCGATGAAGGTTCTTTTGTTCAAAAAGGCCAGAAACTGTTCAAAGTAGACCCCTCTACTTATCAGGAAAATCTCAATAACATGGTTGCTACAGAGCAGGTCGCCAGAGCCAAACTTAAAAATGCACAGCTCGAAGTCGACCGATTGAAACCGCTGGTTCAAAACGACGTTATCTCCGATGTCAGACTGGCATCGGCCAAATCAGACTATCAGGTAGCCAAGGCTACACTGGATCAAGCCATCGCAGCCGTACGTTCGGCTCAGATCAGTAAGGATTTTACGGTTATCACAGCTCCAGTAGGCGGTTATATTGGTCGGATTCCAAAACGCATCGGAAATTTGGTCTCAAAAGGAGATAAAGAACCCCTCACCTATCTTTCAGACATCCAGGAAGTCTATGTTTATTTTTCCATGAATGAATCTGACTTTCTTTATTTTTCCAAAGCACAGGCAAAAAAAGACAGCCTAGAAGGGAAAAAATACAACCAAAATCAGAAGCTTGTATTTCCCGAAGTTACACTAGTCCTTGCAGATGGTGAAGAATACGCAAAAAAAGGTATAGTCGATGCCGTCAATGGCCAGATTAACCGTACTACGGGAGCGATCTCCTTGCGCGCCACTTTCCAAAACCACGACAATATACTTCGATCCGGAAGTAGTGGCACGCTTAAAATTGCAGAGGTTAAAAAGGACGTTCTACAAATCCCTCAGATTGCAGTCAATGAATTGCAGGATAAAACCTTCGTGTATATACTGGACCAAAACAATAAAGCACAGAAACGAAATATCCAGCTTACAGGAAAAACCAAAAACAATTATATCGTCTACTCAGGACTACAGGAGAACGATCGCGTTATTACCAGTGGATTTGACAAATTGACCGACGGTTCTCCAGTAACCCCGATTTTACAGAAATAATTATCTATCATTTTTACATGCTACAAGGTGTCGGGCATACTGTACACTTCATGTAGCGTGTTTAAAATTCCATATATATGCTAAAAACATTTATAAATAGGCCTGTATTAGCCACGGTGGTTTCCATTATCCTGGTAATCTTGGGCTTAGTGGGGCTAAAACTCCTGCCTGTCTCGCGCTTTCCGGAAATTGCACCACCAAGTGTGCTTGTTTCACTAAGTTATCCGGGAGCTAATGCTGAAACCGTAGCAAAAAGTGTTTTACTACCTATCGAAGAAGCCATCAATGGTGTAGAGGATATGACCTATATCAAGTCGTCTGCCTCCAATTCAGGATCGGGAAGTGTGTCGGTCTATTTTAAGACCGGTACCAATCCTGATATTGCCTCGGTCAACGTACAGACACGGATTTCCAAAGCAATCAGTTCCATTCCCGCAGAAGTAAATGAGGCCGGAATCACGGTCATGCCACGGCAAACGGGTGTCATTATGACCATCAATCTCTACTCCGATCACCAGGATAGTGCCTACGACGAAACCTTTCTCCAGGCTTATGCACAGATTAACCTGATGCGGCCTTTGCTGCGTGTTGATGGCGTAGCCCAGGTTTCCCGTTTGGGAGCCAGGGATTACGCGATGCGACTTTGGTTGAACCCGGAAAAGCTAGCACTTTATAACCTCGTTCCACAAGATGTCACCAACGCTATAAAAGATCAAAACTTTGAGATTGCCCCAGGTAAATTTGGAGAAACCTCAGATGAAGCTTTCGAAACAGTGATCCGTCATAAAGGACGTTTCACCACACCGGAGGAATTCCAGAGTATTGTGATCAAAACCAACACCGACGGTTCAGTACTCTATTTAAAAGATGTGGCACGGGTAGAATTCGGTGCTACAAATCTAAGCAGCGACAATAAGGTAAATGGACATCCCGGTCTTACTCTCAACTTAACACAAACCAGTGGTTCCAACGCCCATGATATCGATATTGCCGTCAGAAAGGTTCTCGAAGAACAATCAAAAACATTTCCAAAAGGCATACACTACGAGGTGACCTACTCGGTACGTGACCAGATCGATGAATCGATCAACCAGGTTGAGCACACCCTTTTTGAAGCCTTTATCCTGGTATTTATTATTGTCTTTATCTTCCTGCAAGATTTTAGATCCACCTTGATCCCTGCAATTGCAATCCCGGTTTCATTGGTGGGAACCTTCTTTTTTCTGCAGCTTTTTGGATTTTCGCTCAATGTCCTCACGATGTTTGCCCTGGTGTTGGCTATTGGAATCGTAGTGGATGACGCCATTGTCGTCGTCGAGGCCATCCACGAAAAAATGCACAGCACAGGAATGAAACCCAGAGCCGCTACATTATCGACGATGTCCGAAATTACGGGAGCGATCCTGTCCATAACCATGGTCATGGCTGCTGTATTTTTGCCTGTAGGATTTATGGAAGGGCCAGCAGGTATCTTTTATCGCCAGTTTGCTTACACCCTTGCAACGGCAATTCTGATTTCAGCACTCAATGCATTAACTTTAAGTCCAGCCCTATGTGCGCTCCTACTTAAAGCACCACAACATCATGCCAATCAAAAAACCGGCAAAATCAATCAATTTAAAGATCGCTTCTTTAAAGCATTCAATACCTCTTTTGATCGACTGACCGCCCGTTATGTCTCGATTGTAGAAATACTGATCAAGAATAAGAAAATAGCCTGGGTAGGCTTAATTTTAATTACAGCACTTGGCATTGTGTTTATGATTAAAACACCCAAAAGTTTTATTCCGACAGAAGATGATGGATTTATCACGTACAATATTGCCCTCCCTCCCGGCGCTTCATTGAGCAGGACAACTGAGGTACTGCACCGTGCCGATAGTATTTTAAAGAAAAGACAGGATATTAATGGGATGACAACAGTTTCTGGTTTCAATGCCCTGGACGGAAGTTCAAGCCCGGCATTTGCCGCTGGGTATATTACTTTAAAACCTCATGCCAAACGCGAGCATATCAAAAATATCAATGCATTTATGGATACCATCAGAAATGATCTATCTCAAATCAATGAAGCAACGTTTACAGTGTTCCCCCGACCTACCGTACAGGGCTTTGGAGACTTTGCCGGAATTGAAATGGTTCTTCAGGATCGAATGGGTGGTGACATTCGGGATTTTAACACCATTGCAGATACCTTTATCAACCAGCTCAATACCTTACCTGAAATACGAAGCGCCTACACGAGCTTTAAGTCGAACTTCCCTCAGTATGAAGTAAATATCGACGCCGTGAAGGCAAAATCCCTCGGGGTAGAAATCAAAGATCTCATGTCCACAATCCGATCTTACTTCGCACGTGTACAGGCGAGTGATTTTAACCGATTTGGTCGCCAATATCGTGTTTATGTCCAATCGGATTTCGATTTCCGTAAAGATCCCGAATCCTTCAACTCAATTTTTGTACGCAACAGCAAAGGCGAAATGGTTCCTATTAACACCATATTGACCCTGGAAAAGACTGTGGGACCAGAAACCATTACGCGTTATAATCTATATAATGCCATCGCTGTAAATATCACTCCTGCTGAAGGCTACAGTACAGATGACGCCATGCAAGCTATCCAAAAACTGGCCGATACTAAACTTCCGGGTAATTATGGTTTTGAATGGACGGGCATGAGCTATGAAGAAAGTCAATCCGGCTCACAGACGATCTTGATTTTTGCTCTTAGTATCCTATTCGTCTACTTCTTACTTTCGGCCCAATATGAAAGCTATATTCTTCCCTGGGCAGTGTTATTGTCTATTCCAGTGGGATTGATCGGCGTTTTTTCTGTGATCAACCTTGTTGGACTTCAAAACAACATCTACGTGCAGGTGGGGCTTATTATGCTCATTGGCTTATTGGCCAAAAACGCAATTCTGATCGTAGAATTCGCCGTCCAGGAGCGTAAAAACGGAAAAAGTATCGTCGAAGCAGCCATTAGCGGCTCCAAACTGAGGTTACGGCCAATCTTGATGACCAGTTTAGCCTTTGTTGCTGGCTTGGTGCCCTTGATGTGGACGGTTGGCCCCTCGGCGATCGGTAACCATTCGATCAGTTTCAGCGCTGCCGGCGGCATGCTCTTTGGTGTAGCCTTCGGCATCTTTATCATCCCTGTACTCTTTGTCGTATTCAAAAGCCTGGATGAAAAACTACATGATAAACTAGCTAAAGAAGAGGAAGAATAATGAAAAACATAAAAAAATACCTTTCGGGAATATCTATCATCATTGGTCTCTTAGGCCTGATGAATGCCTGTAAAATCGGCAAAAATTATGTGCAGCCCAAACTCAAACTTCCGGAAAACTTTCGTGGCGATACATTGGATTATTTCGGAGACACCTCCAGTATGGGGCTGATCCATTGGAAGTCCTTCTTTCACGATCCTACCTTGAAGCTATTGATTGACTCTGCCTTAGCAAATAATTTTGAGATGAAGACAGCATTGCTCAACCTGCAGATTTCAACCCGAGTTTTGGCGCAGAACAAAGCCAATTATCTGCCGAGTGTAAATGCGACAATTGCCAATGGAAACCGTACCTGGCGATCCAAAGACTTTGGCAGTGGACCTCTGACCAAATATTACGATCACAAAGGTGAAACAGCGCCACAAAATATGTTCGTGTATCAATCTATGTTTGGTTCCGATATTAATTTTAGCTGGGAAATAGATATCTGGAAGAAAATAGGAAGTAAACAAGAGCAGCTATTAGCCGAGTATTTGGATACACAGGAGGCAAAAAATGCGATACAGACCTCTATCATAACTTCTGTAGCAAAAGGCTACTTCAATCTCTTGATGCTTGATGCCAAAATAGAGGTCGCTAAACGTAACGTCCAATTAAACGACAGTACGCTCCGCATGATCAAGCTACAATATGAAGCTGGTGAAATCACGGCTTTGGCTATCCAGCAAACCCAATCACAGCGCCTATTGGCGGCGTCCCTCGTTCCCGAACTCGAAAAGGAAATTGTCATCCAGGAGAATGCTCTTCAAACGCTCACAGGAAAATTACCTGACAGTATCAAAAGAGGCACCTCTTACGAACATCTCTTCGCTGAAAGCAAAGACATCTCCCTCGGTTCTCCAATCGAAATTGTGCGCAATAGACCAGATATCCGATCATCTGAATTTCAATTGATTGCAGCCAATGCGAATGCCAATATCCAACAGGCTATGCGTTATCCTTCATTGACCGTGGGTGGCGTATTGGGGGTAAATAGTATGCTCCCCAAAAATTGGTTCAATATCCCCGGAGCATTGCTCGGTGGTATAACCGGGAATTTAACCACACCTATTTTCAAAAACAAAACCTTGAAAACACAGTATGAGGTAGCTAAATTGGAACGTGATAAAGCCGAACTCCAATTGCAACAAAAGGTCGTGGAAGCCGTAGCCGAAGTCTCTAATGCAGTGGTCACGGTCGACAAGCAACGGGAGCAATTGTCTTTGGCGAAAGAAAGAGTCGATAATGCACATCTTGCCGTCAAAAATGCGGGTTTACTCTTTAAAAGTGGTTACGCCACATATTTAGAGGTGATTACAGCGCAAAGCAATGCCTTAAACAGTGACCTCGATCTGGTCGAGTTAAGGCAACAGCATTTAGATGCATTTGTGGATCTGTACCGGGCACTCGGAGGAGGTTGGAGATAAGGATTTAAAACGCTATTTTTGTGATATGACTCCAGAAGAATTACAACAATATTTTCAATCCAAAGACTTGCCTGAATCGTTAGAAATACAGCAAGATATGCAGGTCTTCGACGTACAACGTTTCTTGAGCACAAGTTTTATCCATGTTGGATTATGGAAAAAAGATCTAAGCAAATGTCCATCCTGGATTAGACTTTTAAAATTTAAGGATGCTTTAGAAAATAAAGAAAAAGCCTAACGGATGTTAGGCTTTTTCTTTATAACTATTTTTCTATGCTTTGGGAGCAAGTTGCTTCATTAATAGCGGCATCTGCTCTTTCGAAAAAATCTCTTCTGCGCCAGCATCCAACAATTCCATCCGTTCATTCTCATCACTACTTGATGTCAGCCCAAATATTCGAATAGAGGGAAACCGCTCCCGTATGATTTTTGCCGTTTCTATCCCGTTTAATACAGGCATATGCAGATCTAATATACATATTTCAGGAAGTTCGTGCTCGTTTTCATCGAGGTAGTCGATTAAATCCCTACCATTGGAAGCACAATAAACCAAATCCAATAAATGAGATTGAGCCATAGCTCGCATCAACACATGATGAATCAGCGCATCATCTGCGTAGACAACCGTACATTTACTTTTGGTATCCATTTGAAAAAGCTATCATTTTAATAATTATAAAAACAATATTATATAAATATGTAATAAAATAAAAAATACAGAAAAAAGTTAGCAATAATTATGTTATTATACAAATTTTATTTCAAAATATTCCCTATTAACAATCCAACAAGCTTTTAGTTTGATTTATACAATAAGAACATCATAGGTAGTAAATCTCTCCGTGTCAATACCGTTAGAAAAGATTAAGTAAAGAGAAATAAAGATCGGTAGCCTATACCTTAAAAATCATCTTCAATAATTTCAGCCACTCTTCCTACTTGGCCATCCGTCAACCTGACTTTAATTCCCCTCGAATGATATGAGGACGATGTCAGCAAGTCTTTCACAATGCCTTCTGTTAAATTTCCTGTACGTTGGTCCTTTTTTAAGATTATATTCACCAACATGCCTGGCTTTACATCTGCTCTATTTCTTCCATCCATGGTCAAACTTAGAAAAATTGTTTTTTAAATGCAATATAAATAAACAATTTATTGTTAGAAAAACCTTCGTCTCGTATTTTGGAACAGGTACAATGAAAGCAAATGAAAGCCAATAGCGTAGATGAATGTTATAAACCGAACTGCAGGCTATTTTATTCAATACCTACCTACCATAAAAAATGGTCGGAATTTCTTCCGACCATGATTGGCTTTAAGCCTTTTTTATGGTATGTAGGTCATCAGCATATTGGCTGTTTGACCAATTGAATTTATTTAAATAGCTTAAAAATATCGTTTCCGAATATAAAGACCATTAAAGCCAATAAAATAAAGAAACCGACCATTTGTGCTTTCTCCAGGAATTTTTCGCTCAATGGCTTGCCTTGTATCATTTCAACCAACAAGAACAATACGTGACCGCCATCCAAAGCTGGAATAGGCAATAGGTTCATAAATGCCAATGCCATCGACAACATCCCTACTAAGGACCAAAAACGGATCCAGTCCACTTCTGTACCGAACAAGGTAGCGATTCCAATAGGACCAGATAATGCTTTATCGGCACGTACCTCGCCTTTGAAAATCTTGCCAAATCCTTTGGCGTTGTCGGTAATCACCGTAAATGCTTTTTTAGCGCCGATTGGAAATGCTTCCATTAAGCTATATTGCGTTGTAAAAGATTTGATGGAATAATCACGATTAATGCCTATTCCCAGCATGGCATCTGCAGGAACATTCCCTTGCAATGAAACTTCAGTTCCTTTGCGTAAAACTTTAATCGCTACAGCTTTATTGATATTCGCTTTTATTTGTGCTTTAAACTCGTCGAAGAAAGGAACCTGTACCCCATTCACCGCAATAATGCTATCGCCTTTCACAAAACCCATTTTACTTGCTGCCGATCCAGGTGATACTTCAGCAACACTTGTCGTTTTAACACGAGGTTCAATAAACTTCTCACCTTTCTTATCAGAAAGCGTGTTCAATAAATCCGCTGGAACTTTTACTTCTGTTGTTGCACCATTGCGCTCAACTGTAAGTGCCACTCCGCCCATCAATACTTTAGAACTGATCAACTCCGAGTAATTTTCGATACGGTGACCGTCTATTGAAATCACTTTATCACCAGCTTTCAAACCAATAGATTCACCAATGGATCCCGGAACAATACCGTTTACCAGCTGATCCATTTTGATATCTGTATTGCCCATTTTAAAAGTCAGCATCCAAAAAACAACAACGCCGACCACAATATTGACAATAATCCCCCCAAGCATAACGATTAAACGTTGCCAAGCTGGTTTTGATCTAAATTCCCAAGGTTGTGGCTCACCCTTTAATTGCTCAGTATCCATCGATTCGTCGATCATACCCGCAATCTTGACATAACCACCTAAAGGCAACCAGCCAATACCATATTCACATCCTTTATAATTGAATTTAAATAATTTCACTCCCCAGGCATCAAAGAACAGATAAAATTTTTCCACCTTGATACCAAATGCACGTGCTGCTAAGAAATGTCCTAACTCATGTAGAACAATTAAAATTGACAAGCCTAAAATCACTTGTCCGACCATAATTAAAACACCCATGTATGCTTTTTAAAATTTAATCTTTGATTATTTCCTTTGTTATTAATCTTGCGACACGATCCGTCTCCAGATAATCATCCAGCGTCGGTGTCGCAATGAATTCTACTTTACCTAATGTCTGTTCAATAATATCACTCATTTCCAAAAACCCAACTTGATCTTTCAGGAAGGCATCCACAACAACTTCATTGGCTGCATTTAATACACAGCTTCTATTTCCGCCGGCACGAAGGCTCTCATAGGCAAGTGCCAAATTCCGAAAAGTTTCCATGTCTGCTTTTTCAAAACTGAGCGTTGGATAGTCCATGAAATTAAATCGCTCAAAACTGTTTTCAAAACGTGCCGGATAGGTCAGTGCATACTGGATCGGCAATTTCATATCAGGAACCCCCATTTGGGCCTTCATGGATCCATCCTGAAACTGGACCAGCGAATGTACAATAGATTGGGGATGTACAATCACATCGACCTGATCTATTGACAGATTAAAGAGCCATTTTGCTTCAATCACTTCTAGCCCTTTATTCATCAAGGACGCCGAGTCAATTGTAATTTTAGCACCCATCGACCAATTGGGATGTTTCAAGGCTTCAGCCTTAGTCACTGCGAGAAGATCTGCTCTCTTTTTACCACGAAAGGGTCCTCCGGAAGCTGTGATATATATCTTCTCGATTGGATTATGCTCCTCTCCAGCCAAACACTGGAAGATCGCCGAATGCTCCGAATCTACAGGAAGCATGCGTACACCATATTCTTTCACTAAAGCCATAATCAGCTCACCGGCGACAACCAGCGTCTCCTTATTGGCCAGCGCAATATCTTTTTTCGATTGAATTGCTTTAACAGTGGGTTTTAATCCCGCAGATCCAACGATCGCATTCAAAACAACATCTACTTCTTCGTACTGCACCACTTCAACCAGTCCTGCTTCTCCCAAAAGAACAGCGATATCATGTCCTTTTAAAGCATCCTGCACATAACTGTACTGAAGGTAATCCGTTACAACAACCGCTTTGGGCTTAAACTCCAAGGCCTGTTTAACCAACAATGTGGCATTGCTACCACAGGTCAGAACGATTGCTTCAAATTTAGTAGGAAAGGCTCTAATCACATCCAAGGCTTGTGTACCTATACTTCCCGTTGCCCCTAAAATGGCAATTCCTTTTTTACTCAAAACCTTTGCTATTAATTAAAATATATTATTTAAAATCTTTGGATCCTCTCCCCCATGGTAATCCGCCATCATGGATCGGTAAGCGACCGAAACAACAATACTAGCCAAAGGTACCACCAAGAAAGAACTCACGAGGTTCAAAATAATAAAAATTATGTAATATTCTAAATAATTAAAATACATCTGCAATAACTGAAAAAAAGCAAATACAGCCAAAATCAATAATAGTTTGAATACATTGCCCTTTGTCAGCGCAAAACTGAAGCGTAATGACCTCAATGTCCCCGCGTGTTTATCAATAATGAAAAATGGATAAAATGCCACTCTAATAATCAAGATGAAAGTCAATATTGCAGCGACAAAAACAACAAACATCGTAAAGTTGCTCATCAACTCCATCCGATTGTCACCATTTTCAAATAGATAAAGGAATGGTAAAGAAACGGCACCTAAAATCATCAGGAGTGCTATGGAGAGCACCATTATACTTAACATTGCGCCAAAAAAATAGGCGAGCTCCTTAGAACTAGGGATGCATTGGATCAATTTCTTATCATGATTTCCATCAATCAGACTTAAGATATACTTAAATAAAGTCATATTCAATCCGAAATACATCACCATGAAAAAAAATGCCATAAAACCACTCAACACCACATTGAAATCACTGATGGTGGTCGCGAGATAATTAGAGAGTCCGGAGGTTACGAACAGTAAAAAACAAAGCCCTGCCACTGAAAAATAATGTCTTTTCAGCAACTCCCATGACTTATTAAAAACCTCATTAACAGCAAAAGTACTTTCCTTTAGGAATTGAATCATTTTTTCTTTGAATAAACTTCTACAAAGATGCCATATTTTTTAATTTTCAACAATTTACACTCCCATAAAATTCATTTTTTTTATAATATTTAACATAAAAAAAATCCCCTATCCGAATGGACAGGGGATTTTATAGGGTATATCGAACTATGCCTATTTAAATTCTTTGGGAAGCGGCTTCTCCAATAAGTATTGGTAGTAGAAACGCGCACGCTCATTAAAATCATATTTACTTTTCGAACGGTCAAATCCATGACGGCTTCCCGGATAGATCATCAACTCAAAAGGAACACTTCGATCTGTCAATTTATCAACAAGTTGGATTGTATTCTGTAAATGGACATTATCATCCATATCACCATGCATAATGCGCAAAACGCCTTTATAGTTATTTGCATAGGTCAACACGGAACCAGCTTTATAGCCTTCAGGATTGTCTTGAGGCGTATCCATCCATCTTTCAGTATAATGGCTATCGTACAGATCCCATGAGGTTACGGGTGCACCGGCAATACCAAAATCAAATACATCTGCGGCCTTCGTCATCGCCAAACAAGTCATATAACCTCCGTAGCTATGCCCTGTAATAAGCACTTTGTTTTTAGCTACCCAAGGTTGCGATTTTAACCATTTAACAATCGTTGAATAATCAATAATTTCCCAGTGGCCAAGATTGCGGTGCATATAAGCAACACCTTGTTTACCAAAATGACCAGACGCCCGGTGATCTGCAGAGACTTGAATAATTCCTTCATTAGCCCAATACTGATTATTCGTTCCTTTCCAGGTATCTTTTACCGTTCCAGCATCAGGACCTCCATAGATACTGAAAACAACAGGGTAAACTTTTGATTTATCGAAATTTGTCGGATAAGTAATTGTCAATGGAAGATCGAACAAACCATCATCTGATTTAAGATGTAAGTATTCGGTTTTACCATACGTATACGAAGCAAAATCAGCCGCTTTACTATCTGCTAACTGACGGACGACCTTGCCCTGATTATCCAACAAAGCAAACCGATCGGGTGTACTCACATTGGAGTATTTGGTAATAAAATACTTGCCATCAGGCGATACATTGACATCGTGTGAGTATTCTCCGAAAGTCAGACGTTTTAAGTTTTTACCCGAATAATCCACGCGGTACAAATCAAAACGTGCCGAATTTTCTTTACGTGCGGTAAAATAAATCACCTTATTTTTTTCATCAATCCGTTTTAATTCGGTTACCTGCCATTCGCCGGAAGTAATTGGATTGACCAATGTTCCATCCAATTTATAGAGGTAGTAATGCGCCCAACCCGTCTTATCCGATTTTAAGATATAATATTTGTTGTCCGCAAGATAGGTGATACGCTCATCGTGATCCAAATTGATCCATGAAGCCTGGCGCTCATCGTAGATTTCTTTTTTCGAGCCAGAATTCGGATCCACTTGATAAAACTTCAAATTGTTCTGATCCCTGTTCATCCACTGCACCATCACATTTTTGCTATCAAAGGCCCAATAAGGCTGCCCAAAATACTGATCATCTTTTTCGTTGAAATCAGCCCAGGTAACGTTCCCCCCATCGAGATGAACGATACCCACCTTCACTTCCGGATTTGGGTCTCCAGCTTTGGGGTATCTTGTCTCCTCCAGGTAACCATGCTGGCCTTTGGACGAATAAATCGGAAACATAGGAACCTTGGTATCATCGAAACGCATGAAGGCGATTTTACGGCTGTCCGGAGACCACCAAAAAGCTTTGTATTTTGTTGGACGCCCAAGAATTTCCTCGTAATATACCCAAGATGACCAACCATTGTAAATAACGTCGGTACCATCATTTGTATACTGCATTTCCTTTCCTGAAGTCACGTCCACGCTATACAAATTGCTTTTGCGGGTAAAGGCAACATATTTACCATCCGGCGATAAGGTCGGATTCTGTTCCGCAACATCAGGAGAGTTGGTCAGCTTCTTGGCTACACCATCTGTACTTTTCAGGAAGATATCATTGTTTTCGACATAGACAACCGTCCCTTCTTTAGGAGGAACTGTATAAATGCTTCTGTGACCTGATTTAATGTTAACCTGATATAAACGACCATCATTTACATCATTTTCCAGATAAGCTGTCCCGTCTGCCCATCCAGGATACTGATTCGTGCGAACTGTCAACGATGGCTTTTGCCCCCAGGACTGTGCAAAATCCAATTTCTTTTGTGCAAAACCAACCTCATGCACTAAAAAAACGATAGACGCACCTAAGAGTACTCTTGATACCGTATTCATTAATTTTTGGATATGTTTATTAATTATTTTGGCTAAGATAAAGAATTGTGACAAATAACGACGATTTTGCCTGTAACAAGCTTAATTCAGATTGCGCGGACCAAACGGCTTGCCAAAGACTTAATTAAACCGGATGATTCCTTGCTAAGGACGCTGCTCGAAAAGTGTTAGCTGTATACCTTCCTTTGGAAAATCAGCTTCTTCCACAAAATTTGATATCGAAACCCCCAGCAACCTCACTTTGTTCAGCAGCTCAACCTTACTCAACAAACTATGGGCAGTGGCGTAAATTTTGTCTTCCGAATCAAAACTATTTTCTAAGGTTATACTCCGTGTCAACTGAACGAAATCGGCATATTTAATTTTTATGGTTAAGGTTCTTCCTGAGATTTCCTTTTTCCCGATGCGTGTCCACAACTGTTTGCAGAGCCGTTGCAAAATGGTATTTAATTCTTCAAATGCTTCTACATCCTCGCCAAACGTATCCTCAATCCCGACCGATTTACTGCTGCGATTGGGGACAACAGGACGGTCGTCGATCCCGCGTACGATACGGTAAAAAAAGTGCCCAGTCTTTCCAAACCAACGCACGAGGTCCTCTTCACGCTGTTTTTTTAAATCGAGTCCGGTAAACAGCCCCAGTTCATGCATTTTTTTTGCGGTCACCTTACCTACGCCAAAAAACTTATCCACGGGCAATGACTCCATGAACTTGACAATTTTCGAAGGACCTATAAATGTTAAGCCGTTGGGCTTGTCCATATCCGAAGCAATCTTTGCAACAAATTTATTGACGGAAACACCAGCAGAGACGGTCAGATTCAACTCTTCTTGGATAGCCTCTTTAATGGCTTTGGCGATATCAATAGCCGAACCAATACCCTGTTTGTCTATGGTCACATCCAAAAAAGCTTCATCCAGGGAAAGCGGCTCGATTAAATCCGTATAACGGAGAAAAATCTCCCGAATTTGGTAGGAAACCTGACGATAAACATCAAAGCGAGGATAGGTAAAGATAATATGGGGGCACAACTGAAGAGCCTTTCGGGAGCTCATAGCAGATTTGACACCAAACTTTCGCGCTTCGTAACTGGCCGTTGCAACTACTCCCCTCCCATCCGGGGAACCACCTACTGCAATTGCTTTTCCCCGATATTCGGGAAAATCACGCTGATCTACAGAGGCATAAAATGCATCCATATCCAAATGAATAATCTTGCGATGTACCTGTTCGGGATCCATGATCCAAATTTACAAAAATTAGCATTATAGACTAAGAAAACCGAAAAATAACTAATAGAATTAGCAACGTAGCACAAAACGACAATCACTAGGCTAGTCAACCGTTAGTCTAGGTATAATCCATTCGTCATTATGCTGTTAATTATTTATCTTTAGGTGAACCTATCCGTTGGACAGAAAAATCATCGTTCCGGCGCATAGTCCTAGGCACTGCATTAAATGGTTTTAATTAGCACACATGATGGAAAATTTACCCGAACAAAAACCGAAAAAATCCGGATTTAAGAAGTTCTTACTCCTGCTGATCCTTTTCCTCCTTGTGGGGGCCGGTTCCTACGTTTACTGGAAGTATTACTATGTATTCGGTGAAGGTGTAAAATCTGGCTATCTTAATTATGCTGTAAAAAAGGGCAATATTTTCAAGACCTACGAAGGCAAGCTCATCCAGGAGGGATTTGGAAGTATCAAAACGGGTGGTATCGCCAGCAATCAATTTGAATTTTCTATTGAAGATGATTCTATATTCCGTCAATTGGAGCTCAATAGTGGAAAATACTTCGATCTGCGTTACAAAGAATATCATGGTGTGCTTCCCTGGCGTGGAAACACGGTTTATATCGTTGACAAAATTGTCAATATGAAATAGCGAACTCCGCTCTGTTTACCAGCGGAGTTATCGAAGTTCCGTTTAAATAAGTTAAACTACATCAGTACGCTATTGTAGGGGTGCCCTTCCATGAGCTGCTTATTGTCCGCCGCATTTGCGTTTCCGATAGAAGATTTTTCGAAAAGGCCTATTTATGCAGAAAGCACATCCCGGACGATCAATTTTTCGTTAAAATAACGTTTTAAAATGCTTCCGTCACCGTGTAGTGTCCAAACTTCTTTGGGATTTACCATTTTAATGTACTGAAGAATGTCATTCCAGTCCACATGATCAGAAATATACAGCTCGATATCATTCTGTGCCTGTAAACGTTTCCAGCCTGAGGCAAATGCGCGTAATACTTTGGTCGCCCTAAAATAACTATTGAAGGTCATCGGCGGTACCAAGTACACCTTATTCTGTTCGCCCTGTTTCATTTCTTTTCTGTTGTAGGGCTCGTAGTCTAATTTCTTTAGCCCGTGTTGATCATAAAGGCGATGGTAAGGCAATATTCCACTATGCACAAGCACTTTTCGATCTGGACAGTACCTGTTGATCAAATCAGTAATTCGCTGCGCCTTGCCCAACACATAAGTACCTAATAAGATATTACTGGCATGTCCATCAAGTTTTTTTATCTCCTCCGCCGGATCGGGATGGCTGATATCCGGATTTGCAAAGGTGCTTTCCGTAATGAGGACATCGGCCTGCTGCACTTCGATCGGTTCACAGGTATCATCAGTTTGTAATTTATAATCGCCGGTGTACAAGTAACGTACCCCCCGATATTCCATTAGAATCTGTGCTGAACCCAGTATATGACCTGCTGGTAAAAATGTGATTTCGACCGCACCTATTTTAAAGGGACTATTAAACAATTTGACCTGATAAGAATCTTTGCGATTTTGTTTATACCGATAAGTCATAAACAGTGAGGTCGCCTGTGTGGCATACACATAGTCGTGTCCTGAACTGGCATGATCGCCATGGGCATGAGATACGACATTGTGCATAACGGGATTGCTGGCATCAATAAAAAAATCACCATAACGGCAGTAATAGCCTTCTGGCTTTCTGACTAAGAAGTCAGCCAATAGTGTAGACATCATATTATTTTAGAAACTTTTGATGCAAAGTCCACACCTGCGGTAATAGCGGAGTGGTTCCATCATTAATGATGACGAAGTCTGCCAATTTTAATTTTTCTTCGTCAGATAGTTGCTTATTAATTCGCTCCATGACCTGTTCCTCAGTAACAGCATCACGTTCCATGACACGTTTAACGCGTATGGGTAAAGGCGCAGTAACCAGTATGGTATAATCAAGATCCTTGTAAGACCCACTTTCAAAAAGCAAAGCAGCCTCTTTGAGTGAATAACGGGACTTTTGCTGTTCAGCCCAGTCCTTTGCCGCCTGAATGACGACGGGGTGTACAATGCCGTTCACAAGTTCGAGCTTCGTCTTGTCGGAGAATATCTGTTCAGCCAAAAAAGCCCGATCCAGTTTCCCATCCTTATAGGTCTCTTCGCCGAACTCCGCAATCAAGCGTGCTTTGATTCGCAAATCGGTATTCATCAATTCCTTCGCCTCATCATCAGCATTATAAACAGGTACAGCCATGGCTTTAAAAAGCTGACAGATAAATGTTTTACCGGATCCAATTCCACCTGTTATTCCAATCTTCATGAAAATATTGTTATTTACGTACAAAAAAGTCCACGTTTTGAGGCACAACGCTAATTACCTTACAATAGTCCGGTACTTTGGTCAGCAAAATAGGCAGATATTGCACCTCGTTTTTCTCCCAATCGGACAAATCCACCACTGCTTCAAAATCTCGCGATGTATAGTTATTATAATCTTTGACAGACATCAACACCGTGACGACAACTTTGCTCGGACTAAGCCTGACCGAACTATAACGTTGGCCATTCTCCACTTTTACGGGCAACTCGATTATTTTCTCTGTCAATTCACCTACAGGCATGAGCACCTCGACCGAAGTCGGATAAACATTGATATTCGCTTTTTGGTTACGTGCCAGGTTGGCCACGGTCCGAACGTCGGTTTCGACTTCCTTTCCACGAACGGTATCCGTTTCCCAATACTCAATCGCCGAAACATCCTCGTAAGGTCCGGTTATTGTCACATAAGCTGGTGTAACTTTGGTATCAGCGATAAAACCGTAGCCACGTTTAAATCCGATATTTGCAAGGGGTTTTACAGGCACCTTACGCTGGGTCTGTTTGGAAAAATCAAAAAACAAGGTATCAGGACTAACTGACACCACACGTTGTTCATGTGGAAACTGTCGGTTGATAAAGCCCAATTGGTTGGAAAAAACAATCCAGTCTTTGGTTTTTAAAGAGCTTAGGTCCACCTGAACCTTTGGGGTTTCCAAAGCAGCTTTGGAAAACAGGAATTGCCATCCTGTCATCTCCAGTTTTACTTTTACCGTATCGGATTGCTGCGGATGAAATGCGCGTTTTTCAGGAAGATTGACATATTCAATCGCCGCCTTGACGGAAACAGTATACTGATTGGAGATCGAAAACAATAACCAAGCTAACAACGAAATTCCAACACAACGCACGAAGACATTAATCTTACGCCGTTGGGTCTTATTTATTCGAACTGCATTCGCCATGATACAAACTTAATCAATTTGCGTAAAAATCTGTGTTCTTATCTGCATTTCATCTTAAAGACAGCAATATTTCCATTGCATTTTTCTCTTTTGTGGCAAGAGTTCTGAAAATTTCTGATGCCTGCTGTACATCATCAAAACTGGCTGTCTCCGCAATTTGACTAAACAATTCCGACAAGGATGTCCACAATAATGCAATCTGCACAAACTCATGATGAACTGCAGCGATCTGCTCTATTCCGAGCAGATCATAACTTTCCTTAATAAAGTCACGATATAGATTTCGAAACATAGCGCCCCCAGTACCTGCCTTTTCCATCAAATTTGCAGCCATTTTAAACTCACTTTCAATCGCATGACTCGTCTTGTACCATTTGGTCAATTCCTCAGCAGTTTTCAAAATTCCTTTATATGAAATGTTGCTGATGGGCGGTGCTAGATATTCCTTTGCATTATTGACCATTGCAGCAATCAGCACTTCTTTCAAGTCCAAATGCCCGCCACTACCTGCTATCGTGTAATACAGATTTTTAGACGCCATAGGCCCCTTCTCTGCCCTGGCTAGCGCCAAACTCGCAAGGGATGTACGTACGCTTCCACCCTGCTGCCTCGTATCCACTAAATAGGCATTATCATGGTCATAACCATAAATAGCTACATAATGACCCGCGAAATGAAAGGATTTTGCAAAATACTCCAGGTGATAGGCATCGAGTTTTAAGCCTACCGGTTGCCCCCCATCCAAGAGCTGTCGTACAGCCTGCCAAGCTTTTACTTTTGAAGAAGTTTCATGAACGCTGAGGTTTAGACCGAGATTTTTGCAGATATGCTGCGTCAGTAGATCTGGTTTTATTCGTCCGCCCAAAAATGGAAAGTCCATGGTTTTCATTTTCCAATAGATAAAACTGAGCCCTTCTCCCAGTCCAAAAAGCATCGGCTCCGAAAGCTCAATGCCTATATGGGCAAGTAATGTACCTGTTGCCGTTGTTTCACAATGCTGCCCATCAAATGGTCTAAGATTTTTCATATCGTTTTTTTTCATAAAGTTAATCCCTCAATCGACAGCCCGATGTCAGCAGTGGATTAAATCCTAAAAACAAATAAAAAACCGTTGAGAATAACGTCGCAAAAACGATTGTATCTCGCAACTATTGTGTTTTATGTTAACTGGGGTTTTACAGGGGGATTACAGGGGGTTAGCAGGGGGTTAACAGGGGTCAATCCCCTGCTAACCCCTTGTTAATCCCCTGTAAAAATAGTGTTACTACTAAAGTAATTAAGAAAATAGTAGTAAATTGATAATAAGCTCAATACAAGAATTATAAACTAAAAGAGGAATAGCTATGGCAATTTTACAAAACGGTCCGAATGGACCTATTATTGGTAAATTTGGATCGGTGAGTGCCTACATGTTGAAGGATCAAAATGTAGTGCGCGGCCCAAAAAGAAAACGCAGCTCCCCACCAAGTGCGGCGGAGCTCTTAAACAGAAAAAAACAGCAAGTAGCCGGCAAGTTTGCCGGCCATAATAAGCGGCTTCTCGAATTTGGTTACCAGTTTTTAGCGGAAAAAGGAAGTCGCGTAGGTGCATTCCAATTGGCACAACGGCATATTTTTAAGGAGGCCATCGAAATAGACGCAAATAATAACCCTTTTGTTAATCCAGAACGACTGCTTCTATTTTCTGGTTCACTAACCCCATTATCCAAGTGCCAAGTCAGTATCAACAATGATGTAATCGACCTGAGCTGGGAAGCAGATGATCAATATAGTGATAGTGTATATAAAATCAACCTGGTATTATTGGACCCGTTTAATGAATCCCATTTAAGAACTTCTATCGCAAGCGTAAGTGAAGGTTCTTGTTCCGTCCAATTTGACTGGTTAAAGCGAAAAACCACTGATTTCCATGTTTATGTCGGAATATGGAATACCTTAGATGGCGGTTTTTCGAATTCCATTTATTGTGGAGTAATCTAATGCATTGTTATGCTAACAATTTATATGAACGCTCTTACCCGGGCTTTCTATTAACAGCATAAAAAAAGCCAGTTTTCGTAGAAAACTGGCTTTCATTTCTTTCAGGAAAGAGCTTAAGAAGCGCTCTTCTCCGTGTTGTTAGCAGCTTTTGAAGCATCTAAAGCAATTGCTGATTTATCAAAACGGATTTTTACACCCGAACCTACATCGACTAAGAAAGTAGTGTCTGATACTTCTACAATACGGCCGTGAATACCAGCTGTAGTTACCACCTTTGAATTTACACCTAATTGCTCAATATATTTCTTATGGTCTTTTTGTTTTTTCATCTGTGGTCTGATCATGAAGAAATAAAATACCACAACTAGACCAACCATCATTATCAGTTGACCATAACCGGCGCCACCTGCTGCTTGTAATAATACTGTATTCATTTGTTATTATATCGTTTAATAATGTGTTATTTTGCTAATACTTCGCCTTTCAGCTGCACCGTTGTTAAGCCATTGGAAGCATTCGATTGAATCGTAATGATCTTCTGCTGTTTACCAACCTGTCCTTCACTATTGAAAGTTACATGGATCTCAGATTTTCCGCCTGGCAAAATAGGGCTTTTCGAAAACTCAGGTTGTGTACAACCACATGAAGCAGTCACTTTCGAAATAATAACAGGTGCATCACCCGAATTTTTCAAGACAAAGGTATGTTTTACCTGTGCGCCTTCTTTTACCTGACCAAAATCATATGCAGACTCTTCAAATTCTACTTTTCCCAATTGTGCTGCTGCCTTAGAAAGGCTATCCGCAGCTGCTGTTTCAGTCGCTGTCTTGGTTCCCTCTTCTTTTCCTTTTTGTGCATTTCCACAAGAAAATAAAAGTACTGCCGACAAAGCTAAAACCGAATATTTGCCAAAGTTTTTCATTCGTATAAATTATTTATGCGTTTGGTTTTAATCTCTTAAACCACGACCTGCCTTCTGGATTCTTCCTTGTTGATTCAGATCGCTCAGTATTTTATCCAAGATACCATTGATAAATGTATTACTTTTCAATGTACTGAATACCTTAGAAATTTCAATATACTCATTTATTGTCACTTTCACTGGAATAGATGGAAAATTAACCAACTCACATATGGCCATACGCATCAATAATGTATCCATTAAGGCAATACGATCTGATTCCCAATTCTTCGTTTTCTCAGAGATAAGCTTTTGATATTCATTTGTATTGCGGATAGTTTTACCCAACAATGCAATGACATAGTCGCTATCATCATTCCAGTTTTGCGTAATCTCTGCAAGTTTATTTTTACGTGGATCTTCAGAACTAAAATTCTTAAAAGTCTTCGCAATCAAAGCCTGCAATACTTCTTTATCTACCGGCCAGTTGATGAATTTTTCTTCAAAAACCTGCTCTATAACCGGCGATTTCAAGATGATCTTTTTAAAGATATGCTTGATGATATCTTTTTCCGTACCGATCGAACGATCTTCTTGTTGCAAGTACTCCAAATAAGCTTCAGAATCCTTTAACTGCAAAAATACAGTACGTACGATCTCCGGGTCAAAGCTCCATGAAATCTTATACTTTTTGACACCCTCTCCATATTGTGGATTTTGTCTCAATGACTCAATAAAAGTGTTTGTACTTAACTTGGTTGTTAAAGACAAGTCTTTTTCAGTTGGTAAAAACTTATTGGCCCTACCCTCTGCATCTATTAAGACATAATCAGATACTTCATCTAAAAGATTCAGTGTCCACATATACATCTCATAAACTTCATCCACATTTTTTAATAGTGCTTTCTCAAATGTTTTGATGTCTTTATCTTCCGAAAGACTGTACGCATAAAGCGTTTGCACTACTTTTACCCTCAGGTGTCTCCTGTTTAACATAGTAATTTTAAAGAACGATTTTTTATAAAATAATAAATAAGAACGATTTTGGGATGAAGACTATCTCTTGATTTTTTTAATATCTTGGATACGCTTCTCCGCGATGCGATTGGCCGCTTCAAAAGTTGAGATATTCTCTTCTTTTGATTTTTTTAACACGTCTCTAGTCGCATTATAAATATTTTTGATCACAAATTCAGTGTGATCTACACCATAATTTTGAATTTCTGAATAACAGCCGATTAATGCACCAGCGTTGATCAAATAGTCAGGGGCGTATAATATACCTCTTTCATGAAGGATAGAACTTGTAACAAGTTCATCTTTCAATTGATTATTGGCAGAACCAGCAATAATTTTGCATTGCATTTTCTGTGCGGATTCTGGATTTACAGTACCGCCTAATGCACAGGGAGAATATACATCAAATTCGTGATCGAATACTTCACCGTAAGGGATTGGCTCTGCTTTGTATTTGGCCGCCACTTTCAGCATTTTTTCTTCCGTAATATCGCTGACATAAACACGTGCATTCTCTTCACGCAACATCGCAATTAAACGCTCACCAATACCACCTACTCCATGTACAATCACTTTTTTACCGGCAACACTTTCCGATCCATAAAGCTCTTTCAAACAAGCTTTTATACCAAAATAAACACCTTGAGCCGCAAAGATCGAAGGATCACCTACACCACTACCATGAATTGCTTTTGGTAAACCAGCAACATGGTCAGTTTCGGTATAAATATGTTCTAAATCGCGTTGTGTAGTACCTACATCCAAAGAAGCAATGAAATTACCATTCAATCCTTCAATAAACTGGCCCAAACGGCGCAATAAAACCTCAGATTTGTCCAAACGGCTATTCCCAATAATAACAGCACTTCCCCCGCCTAAATTCAATCCAGTGATGGCAGATTTATACGTAATGGCCTTGGATAAACGTAAAGCATCCTCAATAGCTTCTTCTGTACTTTCGTATGGTAACATACGAACCCCTCCTATCGCAGGCCCCAAGGTTGTATCATGGATCGCAACGATAGCTTTCAAGCCCACTAATTCATCATTACAGAAAAATAAGTTTTGATGGCCAGACTGGCTCATCAATTCAAAAATAGAATTTTGAGATGTTGACATAAAATGTACTACTCTAATTTGTTTTAATTTTTTAAGGTACTTGATGCAAAAGTAGGAAAATTATTCGTTGTGCATAACAACTTTTTTTATCCAAGACTTAACATTTGATTTCCGAATGACAGTAAATTCACTCAAATCGTAAAGCATTTTGATGAATTAGTCCTACTTTTGTATTCGTAATATGAAGGATCTCGCCTACTTAAATAAGTACTTTTATAAATACCGCTGGAAACTGATTCCAGGGGTTATTTTTGTTATCATCTCCAACTATTTCGGAGTATTGCCTGCAAAGGTGATTCGCGAAGCATTTGATTTGGTACAGGAAAACATCTATCTATACCGTCTATTTGATGGTTTCGACAGACAGGAACTCATCTACCAGGTATTTGGCACCAGCCTCCTGTTTTTTGGTTTTGTTGTCCTCCTACTTTCGCTGTTGCGGGGCATATTTTTATTCTTTATGCGTCAGACGATCATTTTAACGTCGCGTTATATTGAATACGACCTCAAAAATGAGATCTATAATCATTACCAAGATTTAAACTTCGGTTTCTTTCGGAAGAACAATACCGGAGATCTCATGAGCCGAGCCACCGAAGATGTCAATCAGGTACGTAACTACCTCGGACCTGCCATCATGTATGCGATCAATACCATAGTTTTATCGATCATGGTCATCTATGCGATGTATAGCGTCAATGGACGGTTGGCTACTTATGCATTGGCGCCAATACCGGTCCTATCGGTTATTATTTTATTTGTCAATAAGATTATTAACAAGCGTAGCTTAAAAATACAGAAACAACTGGCGAACCTTTCTTCTTTTGTGCAGGAAACTTTTGCAGGTATCCGCGTCATCAAGACCTATACCAGAGAACAAAACAAAATGCAGGAATTTGAGAAGGAAAGTACCATTTACCGTAATACGGCTCTTGATCTCGTCAAAGTACAGGCTGTTTTCTTTCCGCTTATTCTATTGCTGATTGGGCTCAGTACGGTAATCACCATTTATATTGGTGGAATTGAAGTTGCCAAAGGAACAGTCACTGCCGGAAATATTGCTGAGTTTATCATTTATGTCAACCAGTTGACTTTCCCTGCCATGTCTTTGGCTTGGGTTACATCATTGGTACAACGTGCTGCAGCCTCACAAAAACGCATCAACGAATTCCTCCATACTGAATCTCCAATTGTTAACGGAACAGCTACCAAAGAACTAGCCGGTGAAATCAGGGTTGATGGAATCTCCTTTACCTATCCGGAAACAGGTATTCAGGCGATTAAAAATATATCGTTCCAAATTCCGATCGGCAAAACACTTGCTATTATCGGAAAAACAGGATCCGGAAAATCTACGCTGGCCAACTTACTCCTTCGAATGTATGATACCGACAAAGGAAGTATTCATTATGATAGTCTTGAAATTAAAAACCTTGATTTCAAAAGCTTGCGCCAACAAGTTGGATTTGTCCCACAAGATGTTTTCCTATTTTCAGATACCATTGCCAATAATATAGGCTTTGGTTTAGACCACTTTACACAGGAACAAGTGGAACAGGCCGCCAAAGATGCCGCTGTATACGACAATATTATAGCTTTTGAAGATGGATTTGAAACCGCCGTTGGGGAACGTGGTATCACCCTCTCCGGGGGACAAAAACAACGGGTATCCATCGCACGCGCTTTAATTAAGGAACCTAAAGTATTGATTTTTGATGACTGTCTTTCAGCCGTAGATACAAAAACAGAAGAAACAATTCTCCGTTCGCTAAGCCGCATCATGAAAGGCAAGACCTGTATTTTTATTGCCCATCGCATCTCGACAATCAAGAATGCAGACCATATATTGGTGATGGATCAAGGAGAAATTGTAGAACAGGGTACACATGCTGAATTGATGGAGAAGAGAGGTGAATATTTTGAACTCCATGAAAAGCAATTACTGGAAAGTGTCGAAGGATAATTAAAATATCCCTGAATTCAGCTAAAGGATGAAAGGGATATCTCTCCTAAATTTGTCTTAAATATTTAAGTCAAACATTTTACATTAAAGGATCATGGAGAGACCCCCTATTCAGAAGGCTACGTCAAGTGACGGAAAAACAATTGCTATTATTTCTTACTTAACCATCATCGGCCTTGTTGCTGCCATCATTATGAACAACAAGGAAAAGACTGCTTTAGCGCAATTCCATATCCGACAAAGTATAGGAATTTCAGTGACAGGAATGGCTTTGGGACTGTTACGTTTTGTTCCAGGTATTGGCGGAATAGCCATTAGTATTGTTGGATTGCTCCTACTTATTGCTCTTATATTAGGATTAGTGTCCGCATTTTCCGGAGAGCGGAAACCACTCCCCTTCATCGGTGAAAAATACCAGGAATGGTTCAATATGATCTAATAGGCATTATGATCTAATAGGCATTTTCAAGACATGGAGCACCTTCCCATCAAAGCTGCTCCATGTTATCGTTTTTTATGAACGTTCTGCCTTTAATTGAACATAGCGCATCTTTAGCTAGCTTTCATATCCGGCACCGCTTTCTCTTCTTTAAAAAACAGGGCAAATAACACAAGACAAAAACCAGAAATACCTGCTGGAATAAACCAAAGATATTCCCAAAATTGAGCAGCATAAGCTGTTTTCAGATAATCTGAAACAGCACCGGCAACCCAAAATCCGATCAGCATCCCTACACCATACATCGCAATGGTAATAAGACCCTGTGCAGAAGCCTTGTATTTTTCACCAGCAATTCGATCGGTATAGATCTGCCCCACTACGAACATAAAATCATAGCAGATGCCATGCAATAAAATTCCGAATAGCAATAAGAATGACCGTTCCTGTCCGTCGCCGTAGGCAAAAAACAAATAACGGAGTGCCCAGGCCGCAATGCCCAGTAAAATCATTTTTTTATACCCCAAGCGTCTAAAGAAAAATGGAATCAACAACAGGCAGATGGCTTCGGAAAATTGCCCCAATGCCATTTTTGCTGTGGGATTGGATATTCCGGCGTTGACCAAAAATGGGTTCGCATTTTGATAATAGAACGAAATGGGAATACAGATTACAATTGCTGTTACAAAAAAAATCAGAAAACTCCGCTGTTTTAAAAGCTTCAATGCATCCAAACCGATTGCCTTTCCAAAATCAAATTTTTCATCCCTGAGTTTCACCTGAGGTGGAGTTTTTGGCAGGGCCAAACTAAAGAATGCCAGTAACAACGAACAAACCGCCCCCATAATAAAAGTGTTGTGCAGGGCACCTGCCTGTATCGATTCGGGAGCATCCCAACGGAACAAATAACTGATTACGAGTCCCGAACAGATCCAACCGATCGTTCCCCACACGCGTACCCCCGGAAAATACTTCTTCGCGTCTTCAATATGCCGGAATGCGATCCCATTGGATAAGGATAGCGAAGACATGTAAGCCATAAAATAGACAAATACATAGGGATAAAAATGTGTCGCATCGGGTGCCTGCGACATCCCGTAAAGTAGTGCAGCTCCAATGAGATGTAATGCTGAAAGTACCCGCTCGGCATTAAAATACCTGTCGGCGACAAAACCCACAAAAAAAGGAGCAAATACAGCACCAAGGGATTGTGTCGCAAAAATATTTGCGACCTCCATACCCGAGGCATTGAGCGATTTAATGAGGTATGTTCCCAAAGTTACAAACCAAGCCCCTTTGATAAAATATTCTAAAAACATCATCAGGGACAATTGCACGCGTAATACTGGTTTCATCTATTAATTAGTGTTGGAGGTGTTTGTTTTGATTCGTTTATTCGGCTTCGCTATTGTTAACTATTTGCTCTTCAAGACATGCTATCATCTGCGTAGGTTATTGACCTATTTGTGCTCAAGTATGTCTCCATTTCTTTTCTTAAGATTTCTTTTCTTAAGATTCGGGCAATGCATTTCGCATAAAATTAAGCCAGTTCTTGCTGGCAATCTTTTCAAGATCGGTGTTATCATACCCTCTTTTTGACAGGATACCAAATACTTTTTGGATATCGGCAATGGTTTCCAGATCATAAGGACACTGCTCACGGCCAAATGCTCCGTCTAAATCGCTCCCCACGCCAACATGATCGACATTTCCTGCCAATTGACAAATATGATCAATATTGTTGGCCATGATTTCCATGGAGCAATTGCTTGTTTTAGGGTCGGATACACCTCGTACCCAATTCGGTACCATCATCCAAGCATCGAGCGCTACACCGATCACCGCTTTTTTCTTCACAAGTGTCTTAATCATTTCATCACTGAACTGCCTATTATGGTCCACAAACTTGCGGCAATTATTATGACTGGCCCAAATCGCACCCTGATAACGTTGTACAGCATCCCAAAAAGCATCATCATTTAGGTGTGTCGCGTCCAATATCATCCCCAATCGCTCCATTTCCTGCAACAACCTTATTCCCTGCTCATTAAGCTTGCCAGACGAATCTGTTCCATTGGCATATCTACCTGGCCCGTAATGTGCTGGTCCAATCGCTCTTAAACCATAGTTATAGGCTGTTTCGAGATAGCTGATATCTACAATGGAATCGGCACCTTCCAGACTCAGCAGGTACCCGATTGGCTTATCGGCATGATCGCCGCCATCCGACCAAAGCGCCAAATGTTGGTCCAGATCAGTTTTTGTACAGATCATTTTCATTTGTCCATCGGCTTCCATTGCTTTATACCATGCAAGCTGTCCCTGTGTTTGCGCCCATGCCTGTTCCGGTGAGTACCAGCCTGGTAATGGGCTATCGGGTTTTACGAAACGGGCGATTTGAGTGGCAACAACCAAACCAATATGACCACGACGCAATTCGTCAAAAGTGACTGTTGCCTTAGCACGATCGGGTTTGTCATCCATCCCCTTTTCCCTACGGTTCAGTTCAGTAATCGGCAATCGAAGATCCCGATTCCATTCCATGGCATTCATACTCAAATCCAAATGTGCATCGACCAAAAATGGCATTTCAAATTCGTACATATCAATAATTTATTTTTTTATTTCGCGCATAAACAGTCCAAATTTGATCTGCCTGCCGTTCATTGACAACTTGAAGTTCGCCATAACAAGCTACTGTCGGGCAGATATGCCTTGGCACGGCATAAAGGGCATCGCCGATATTAAATTGTGCAGTATTGGAAACTTCAACCACCAAATGTTCTTCACTCTGCATTTTTATTTCGCCAATACGGGAATCGAAAAACTTGACGCGAGGCTGCGGCGATTCACATGCAACTGATTTATACCCCAGGTCCAAACAAAGGTGCTTGTGATCAACGATAGAAACGACACGCGTCAAAAGTACCGCCGCAAGTATAAAATCCTGTTCTGCGTAATTTTCGGCATAGCCAAAATCCCAAAACACAAACGTTCCGGGACTGCATTCTACATCGCTGCGTTCGGCATGAAAAGTGAAACTTGGCGAACCGCCAATAACTTTAGTCAAAGGTTTAGAAGTGGACACCTGCGCCATAAGGTAGGCCGTTTCGAGTATACCATATGAATGTTGGGATTGCTTTTCGCGAAGTTTATAATCCTTGTCATGAATATGACCGTCATAACCATGCACACCTACCAACTGAACACCTTCCAAAAGATGGATATCCATAACGAGACGCTCAATCCCTTCTAAAGGTACTCCTGTACGGCCCATGCCAATATTAACATCCAGATAAACAGCGCTGTGTAAGCCTTTCGACAAGCTTCGCTTTGAAATCTCCTGTGCTGCATCGACATGATCCACAAGACAGGCAAAATGTGTCTCGGGAAAGGCGGCTACAAGATTCAAAAAACGATCTATCTTTGGCCCTACGGGCTGGTATGCCAGCAAAACATCTTTTGCACCGATAATACCCAATAGTTCAGCTTCTGCAATGGTTGCACACTTAAACTTTGTAATCCCCCTATCCATCATCAGTTGGCATACTTCCCGACACTTGTTCGTTTTGATATGCGGCCGCAATCGATCAGCCCGCCCATGCACAATATGTAAAGCGCGGTCTATGTTCTTGACAATGCGATCAGGATAGACCAGCAAGGCTGGCGAATCGACCTGATCGACATCATGTATATGGCACCAAGTTTCCATACAATTCAGATTAGTATAACTCAAATAATGCTTCGATTTCTACGGGAATATTATCGGGCAAAGAACCAAATCCAACTGCACTACGTGTTCCAATACCATTCTCTTCTCCCCAAACCGCAGCGAATAGCTCACTACAGCCGTTAATTACGCCTGGATGATAAAGAAAATCCGAGGTACAGTTGACCATACCCAATACCTTGATCACACGCTTGATTTTGTTCAATGAGCCCAAGTTGGTTTTAATGGTCGACAACATGGTTAGGCCAACTTGTCTCGCTGCAAGTTTGCCTTCTTCAGGACTGATATCACTTCCAATGCGACCGATAATTAATGCAGCATCATCTTGTACTGGACCATGACCAGAAAGATACAGATACTTGCCGTCAATAACGTATGGTTTATAGACACCTTTAGGTGCCGGTGCCGGAGGTAATGTCAAACCTAATTTTTCGAATTGTTCGTCTGCGTTGTACATCTTTAACGATTTTAAAGTTTAAAATAATAGCTAATATAAAATTAATTGCAATAGTAAAACAGCAAGGAGCCCAACAATGGAAACAATCGCCTCCATGATCGACCATGAAAATAACGTATCCTTTACGCTTAGGCCAAAGTACTCTTTAAATAGCCAAAATCCGGCATCATTGACATGGGAAAACATCAGACTTCCGGCTCCTATCGCCAATACCATAAGGTTGGGATCCGCTTTTCCCCCTGTAACAATAGGTAGCAGAACACCAGCGGCTGTCAAGGCGGCTACTGTGGCCGAGCCGACACAACCTCTGATAACAGCTGTAATTAACCAAGCCAACAGTAAAGGTGAAATGGGGAGCTGTTGCAGGGTATTGGCCAATAACAGACTGACTCCACTGTCCTCCATCACTTGTTTAAAGATTCCCGAGCCAGCAATAATCAATAGAATCATGGCAATATCTTTCACCGCAGACTCATAGATTGTCATCACATTGGTCATCGATCGTCCCAATTTCAATCCTAATAAATAGGTTGCTACACCGACCGCAATAACCATAACAACGGTAGGGTTGCCGATAAACTTAACTCCCTCCTGCAGCGCTATATTGGTTGTATGATAGCAATAAGGAAGCAGTGTAAATAAAACAATGAGCAATACCGGCAGCAAAGCAACAGCCAAACTTACCCCCACTGTCGGGCGCGGATACTGCGCTGATTCTGAGCGATCTTTCTCTCGAAAAATTGATTCCTGACTTGCACGTATATTTTTGAGGCTTCTTCCAAAAATTGGCCCACCCAAAATAATAGCAGGTATGGCGATCAAAAGACCATATATAAGTGTCAGTCCCATATCAGCGTGAAACAGGGCAACTAATGCAACTGGGGAAGGATGCGGCGGAATAAAGCCATGTGTCACAGACAGGGCTGCCAGCATCGGTAATCCAATATATACTGTCGGCAACTTATAGCGGTAGGAAATCGAAAATATCAAGGGAACTAATAAGACAAATCCGATTCCATAAAATAGCGGTATTCCAACGATAAAACCCGTCAACATAAGCCCCCACTGAAGGTATTTCTCTCCCATCAGGCGGACCATTTGCTCAGCAATTATCTCGGCGGCCCCACTTTCAGCTACAATTTTCCCCAACATTGCGCCCAATACAATAATTAAAGTCAGGCTCCCCATAACTCCCGCAACGCCCTTTTCAACTGTCCCCACCAACTGTGCCGGTGGAATACCCAAACAAAGTCCACTGAGTAAGGAAACAACTAAAAAAGCGAGAAAGGCATTGATCTTAAAATAAGTTATGCAAAGGATAAGCAAACAAATGCTGATTACAATGAGGATTATGATCATTATATCACTATTAGGTTTTCCCTCAATTTGAGAGCTTGTATAAAATTTGGTCTATTAAATCATTTTTTCATCCTGAAAGTAAGGTTATTTTTCATTTTTTGCAAGGAAAATGAAAAATTAATGAAAATAAAAAAGGTATGGCTTACACCATACCTTTCTGTTTCCGTGACCTATCTCTTTTTGCTTTCATGACCTATCGTCAAAAAAAAAAAAACCAGCAATAGGCCCTTGTTGAAAATTTATTTTTTAGGGATCTCTTTGAGAATTTCGAGCACAAAACTCCAAAACTTCTGTACCGAAGAAATGGAGACACGCTCTGCAGGCGAATGTGCACCTAAGATTGTTGGTCCAAAAGAAATCATATCCATTTCGGGATAGTTTGTTCCCAAGATACCGCACTCAAGTCCGGCATGGCAAGCCACGACTTCTGGAGCTTCACCATGTTGTCTCGTATAAATTGATTTGAGCACTTCTAAAATCTCAGAATTCGGATTAGGTGCCCATCCTGGATAATTGCCCGAAAAACCGACGGTAAAACCACCCAGTTCAAATGCAGCTTTTAAAGATTGGGCTAAATCAAATTTAGACGTTTCAACAGAAGATCTGGTTAGACATTTGATGGAAACCTTTTCCCCGCCTACTTCTACTTTAGCAATATTATTGGAGGTTTCTACCAAGTCTTCGAAATCGGCACTCACACGATATACACCATTTAAAGCCGCATAAACGCTGTTGATCAGGTTTTCCTGCACGTTTACTGGAACTACTGTTGCATAAGCAGCATCAGTTTGCTTCACGACAATTTCCATAGCCGGTTCTGTCGTTGCAAATTCCAATTTAATATCCTGAGCCAACTGTGTCAAATTCTGAACAAAGTCAGTTGCTTTATCCTTAATGATTACCACCTTTGCAACACTTTCTCTCGGAATTGCATTGCGTAGACTTCCGCCCAATAAAGAAGCAATACGCAATCCATAATGTGCATTGGAGCCAAATAACAAACGGTTCATTACTTTATTGGCATTGGCAAAACCTTTATGAATGTCCATACCAGAATGCCCCCCATGTAGTCCTTTTACTGTAATTTCAAAAGATAACGTATCAAAAGGACAAGGCTCTGCAACGTAGGACTGCGTTGCCGTCACATCAATGCCCCCGGCACAGCCAATATCGATTTCAGTATCATTCTCTGTATCCAGATTGAGCAAGATTTCGCCCGAAAGCACACCGCCTTTTAAACCTAAAGCTCCCGTCATGCCTGTCTCTTCATCAATCGTAAACAAAGCTTCAATGGCAGGGTGTTCAATAATGGATGATTCCAAAATCGACATGATTGTCGCAACGCCAAGACCATTATCTGCACCCAAAGTGGTACCTTCTGCTTTTATCCAATCACCATCAACGTACATCTTAATACCTTCATTATCGAAGTCAAAAACAGTATCGTTATTTTTCTGGTGAACCATATCCAAATGCGACTGCAATACAATCGTTTTACGGTCCTCCATTCCCGGAGTAGCGGATTTTTTGATGAGCACATTACCAATCTCATCAACGCTTGTTTCTAAACCCAAGGATTTACCAAAGTCTACCATAAAGGCAATCACGCGCTCTTCTTTTTTAGAAGCTCTCGGGACCGCATTCAATGCAGAGAAATTTTTCCAAATTGCTTTTGGTTCTAAACTATTTTCAATCATATCTAAAATTTTTCCTTGGTCAAAGTTACTCCATTTTTATTAGATATCCGGTGATTATTGGCTTAGAATAAAAACAAAAGCCAATCACTGTTCGTTCTAATACAGGGTATAAACATCAACATATCATTATGCATAGACCAGTACAAGTTGAACGGAAGGATATCTACTTTAAACCTGATAAAAAGAGAGTTTTAGCACGTTTTTTTTCGTTGGGAGATGACCGCACGATAAAAGTTATCAAACGCCTTCTATCGCTTAACGAATTGGAACGGAAAGAGGTATTTGGACAGGTCCTGCGAAGCTATACAAAAAGACATCGTAGCATTGTCCATATATTTGAACGTAATTTTGACCGAATAAGCCACTTATTGGAGAAGATTCCATTTCCAAAGGAAAAGCTAAGTCAAATTGACAAGCTACTGATCGGATCCTACTTCACCATGGAATATTCGATTGAGTCAGCGGCATTATTTAATCCCTCCATTATCGAACATCCGGACCAGACAGAGTTATTCAAAGGTGAAAAACGGGTTATTTTGAGTTTCAGGGCTACAGGAGAAGGCCATGTCTCTTCAATCGTTTTTCGATCAGGCACACTTGATGTCGACAATAATATACATATCGATTATGTTGGCAGTTTATTGGATAAGCCCATACAAGTCAAAAATCACCGTTATCACAAGGAATCGTTCTTAAAGAAAATGAATGAGCTACATGCCGAACCAACGGAAGTCAAGTCAAAACTAGAGGAAAAGCTAACAGAAACATTTACCTACGAAGAACTCAAACGGTACATCGATGAAGTGCGACGCGATAGTGACGATAATCTGGAAAATATTACATTTCTGCAACAGGCCCTCTGGCTTGCATCTTCACATTATGAAATGACTTTCTCCCTGGATACTTCCATTTCGGAACGTGTCATATTTCCTATCGCCGACACAGAAAAAAGAGGAATTGAAGACGCTCGCTTCGTCCAGTTCCGAACCGAAAAAGGTGAGAGCACGTACTATGCAACATACACCGCTTACGACGGATTCAGCATCCTCCCGAAATTACTCACCACAAAAGATTTTTACCATTTTAAAGTGAAACCTATTTATGGTGAAATTGCCAATAAGGGGGCGGCACTATTTCCACGTAAAATAAATGGACGTTATGCCATGCTCTGCCGGATTGATGGTGAGAACAACTACATCGCCTACTCTAATAATATCAATATATGGCAGGAAACCGCAATCCGGATTCAGCAGCCAGAATATCCGTATGAATTTGTTCAGATTGGCAATTGCGGTTCGCCGATAGAAACACAATACGGCTGGCTGATTTTAACCCATGCCGTTGGACCAATGCGTGAATATGTCCTAGGCGCGGCTCTTTTGGACTTGGACAACCCGCATGTCGAAATTGGACGTCTACACAGCCCACTGATGACACCCAATGACGAAGAGCGAGAAGGCTATGTACCAAATGTCATTTATTCCTGCGGAGCCATTGTACACAACGAACACCTGATTTTACCTTATGCGATGTCCGATTATGCATCAACTTATGCAACCATCAAGCTCGAAGATTTGTTGCTCGCTATCTTGAATCCTGATCGTTATCAATAAAAGCACGATAAACTACGATATAAGCCAAATAGAAACAAAGGGTGCTCTCCGCCCCTTGGTTTCTATTGATGCCATAGGACTCGAGCCCATCACAGCAACCTTTGGTTTCCTCGTCATACAAAGCGAGCCGAAGGTCATTCTCGCCCAAAAACCAGCGAAAGGAAGCAATCATACGGGTAAAATAGACCTTTTTATTCGTCAGTCGAAAAGCTTCACGATACATAAATACCATTGCCGTGACATCAAGTGGCTGCTGACCAAACTTGCTGATATGCTTTCCTTGCTTGGCCCATTCTTGGTTTCCGACCAATGAGAGCGCACCGTTTTGGACAGTGATACTTTCGAGAAACTTTAAAGTCGATAGTCCCAACTGTTTTATTGTTTCATCGTTCAAAAAAGGATAAGCCATCAATAAGGCATAAGGTAAAATTGCGTTATCATAACTCAGTACCCCTTCAAACCATTGCCAATGTTCATCTGAACTTGCCTCGTATTCCTTTACCAGTTTGCTGATAAGTGTCCGCATCAACTCTATCATCAGCTCGTCATTGGATTGATGATGCAAATATTCCGCAATTCCCAATACAGTGTATGCAACCGCCCGGTTGGAACGCAACTTGCCAAAATTTGGAACAGCCCGAAAGAAAAGCTCATGTCCCAATTGATAATAACTTGTTAGTTTTGTCTCCCGAAGAAGCAGCCCCAATGCCCATATCGTCCGTCCAAAGGAATCTTCCGAACCGACTTCATCGAGGAAACTATGTTGGAAATTCATAAAATTGTGAAAAAGGCCGTCTTCGCGCTGATGATAATAGATATAGCTCAGGTAGGTCGAAATACGACGGTCGAGCCTTTTGTCAGCAAAATCTTGCTGCGCCAATAAAGTAACTAAAAGCGCTCTTGCATTATCGTCAAGACAATAGCCCTCTTTGTAGTTCGGGAGAGAATAGGTTGCATGCTGTAAGATACCGACCTGATTGGTCAGTCTGTCGATATGCTTCCAGCTGAATTTAGGCATTTCCTCTTTGCTAAATCCGACATTTTCTTTGAGGCTATCGTAGGTAGGAATAATTTTATCTAAAATTCGTGTGTACCGGAGGCCTATATTTTTCCAGGTCATCTCTTTCCCAAATGCGCTGGCATTGTCCCGCAATGTTGTTCGATAGTCCAAATTTGAAAACAAATTTTTGAGCACCTCGGCCATCTTGCTGGAATTTTTAAATTCTACGAGTACACCCCTTCCATCAGCTAGCAATTCCTTGGCATGCCAATAAGGAGTGGAAACCACCGCAGCTCCGGCACCGATGGCGTAAGATAATGTTCCACTTGTGATCTGTGCCTCATTAACATAAGGTGTAACATAAACGTCGCAGGCGCTTAGATAATCCACAAGATCGGCCTGGCTCACAAAGGAATTAACAAATTGTACGTGTTCCTGCAACTGATAAGCTTCGACTAGACTGCCCAGGTATTCCCGGTACTCCTCCCCGGAATGCGCCAATACATTGGGATGCGTTTTACCAACAACGAGGTACAACAGGTCCGGTTCATCCTTGACGACCTCGGGGAGAGCTTCGATCACCATTTCAATTCCCTTGTTTCGCCCCAAAAAACCGAAAGTCAATAAAACTTTCTTTCCAGAAAGACCCTTCTTTAGTTTTGCAAGCTCATGATCCAAAGTAAACTCTGGAACCCCGTGCTGAATCAATCTCACTTTAGAGGTATTTACCCGATAAATCGATTTGAGTAAAGTGATTGCATAATTGCTCATAACGATCACAATGGATGCTCGCTTAACAATTTCAATAAGAATGGCCTTTTCATCAACATTGGGCTTCTCAAGAATGGTGTGAAAATTTACCAGCAAGGGAATATGTAACGCGTTAATCAAGGACAATATATATGTTCCACTGTTTCCGCCAAATATGCCATATTCGTGTTCGAGTATGACACAGTCGTACCCGTTTTCATTAATATAATTTGCGGCTTCAATATAGGACAATTGATGATGTTGGTCTATTTTAAACACGACCTCACTGGGATAAACATAGTCCCGATCCGCGACCGCAAACACATGTTGTGTCAGCTCCTGATTATGCAGTGCTACAGCATGCAACAAATCTGATGTAAAAGTGGCAATTCCACATTCTTTGGGCAAGTAGGTACTTATATAAGCGATCTTCATTGGAATAATATTTTGAATATAGCCCGGACAAAGGCAATAGCATCGTGTGCTCCACTATCTAAATGCGTTTCGAACGAAAATTGTTTGTCACAACTGTATGAATTAAATCGGAGATAGGTTTAACGACACCTTGTGGGAATCAGTAGGTACTATAAAACCCGGCGCTGGAAAGCTATCCATTTGTTGAAAACAGGACAATTTGATGGAAAACAGGGTATCCATTGGTTATGCTTAGTAGAAAACAGGGGCTTGACTATGCGAAATAAGAGCGCTCAATATCCTAGATTCACAACACGTAGATTGCTATTGCTTTTAAAAATCAATTTATCTAAGTTTGTTACAGAAAAACGGGCATTGAATGAAATCAGCAAAGGAAAAAATGATTGCCGGACTTCCCTATATCGATTCGGAGGGGCAATTATTTAAGGAAAGACAACACGCAAAAGAAGAACTGAAGCGATTTAACGATTCGGAGCCTAAACAACTGAAATTCAGAAAACAGATCATTCAAAAACTGTTTAAAGCGACCGGAACTCGATTCTTTCTTGAACCTCCTTTTCGTTGCGATTATGGTTATAATATTGCTATTGGTGAGAACTTTTACAGCAACTATAATTGTACGATTTTAGACGGCGCGCCGGTTACCATAGGTGACAATGTATTATTTGGGCCCAATGTAAGCCTCTTTACAGCTGGTCATCCACTCCATTTTGAAGCAAGAAATCAAGGTTGGGAATTTGCTTTGCCTATCATTATCGAAGATAATGTTTGGATCGGTGGACATGTTGTCGTCAACCCTGGCGTGCGAATCGGAAAAAATTCGGTCATTGGTTCTGGATCGGTCGTCACAAAAGATATACCAGCGGATGTCGTAGCTGCAGGCAATCCTTGCCGGGTGATACGTAACATTACCGAAGCGGATCGGATCACCTACGCTGAAAATCTGTAGGGATAACACAGGTCACAAGGGATAACATAGGTCACATTTATGGGGAAAAGGATCTATCTTCCCGCTTACACTATCTTCCCACTTACAGTTAATGTATAGGATCATCTGTTATAGATAATGAATAGGTTACGGTGTCTTCATGCTGTTTTAGAAGAACAAATCCATTACTTGTCCAAAAATGTTGCTGGTCGCCGGTCACATTTGCAAGAAGATATTTACCAGCAAATGTATGGACAAAAAGCCGTGCATAACGCAATAATGCGGTCCCTATTCCTTTCATTCTTAGATCTGGGGCAACGGCAAGGAAATGGATTATATAAGCATCAACTGAACTAATCAGGCTCAGCACGCCTACCACTTCGTTTCCATCGTAGGCCGCAAAATGTGTAGCTTCAAAATCGCCATCCAACATCACTTCAGCCAGCTTACCTTCGGGAGAGAAAACCTCTTTTCGAAGCTTCCACGTCCGAGCAGCAAAGACTTGTTCAATGTACCAATCTATCATAATCCTTTTTCTAAAGAGATAAATGCGTCGGAAAGATGATTAATGGTATCCGAAGGTAACAATGAATAGGTGCCGATCGTCTTAACTGCAATATCTGCCGCGCGCCCATGGATATATACCCCCATAATTAAAGCCTCTTTGGAAGAATAGCCCTGTCCAAGCAAGGAGGTGATTATCCCCGTCAGGATATCGCCACTGCCCCCCGTCGCCATTCCCACATTGCCTGTACTATTGAAATACACCTGCCCATCAGGCATAACCATCGCACTATTGGCCCCTTTTATTAACACGTAAAACTGATGTTTACGCGCAAAGACTTTCACTTTCTCAATCTTTTCAAAATCATCTTGCCAAGCACCCAATATCCGGCTAAGTTCTTTGGGATGTGGAGTCAATATACTCTGCGCTGGAACAAAAGCCCAGAGATCCGGTTCGCGGGCAAGAATATTCAAAGCATCAGCATCTAATACCAAAGAGGTATCATTAATACTTGAAATAAATACCTTTAATGCATCAATTGTATATTGCTCCGTTCCCATACCGATTCCGATACCTACAGACTGGTAGCCATCGATGGCCGGGAATTGGCTAATAAAATCTTGTTCAGGATCAGTCAACACCATCGCTTCTGGCACGGCGGTCTGTAAGATGGTATTACCACCGTCAGGCACATAAGCGGAAGCTAAACCGCAGCCTGCTCGAAGAGCCGCTTTTAGCGCAAGCTGAACAGCCCCCATTTTACCTTTACTTCCGCCAATAATCAGGGTATGACCAAATGTTCCCTTATGATCAAATTTCCTTCGTTGTCGATAAAAGGACCTGACAAGCGGCTCGTCGACATAAAAAAGATTGGTTTCTGCCGCTTCAATTGCTCGTTGGCTAAGATCGATATCCAATACCTTGAAGTCTTTTACATACCATTGGTTTTCGGGTAGCAGCAAGGCCATCTTGGGGAACTGAAAGGTATAAACCAAATCTGCCTTTACAATTGGAACATCTGCAGCAGTCTTTTTATCTGCCAGTAGTCCAGAAGGCATATCGACGGAATAGATCCTTGCACCACATCCATTTATACTAGAAATTATACCGTTCCAATCAGCTGTTAATACACGCTTTAATCCATAACCAAACAAGCAATCCAGTACGATTGCATCGGAAGGGATATCAATCTGGTCTTCCGCTGCAATTTTTTGAATCATATGATTGGGTAAACGCTTTTGATTGGCAAGATTATCAGCGGAGTAATCTTCCACATCCATTAAATAAACCTTGACTTGGGCCTGTTGTTGATCCAACAGACGAGCCAGCACCAAGCCATCGCCACCATTGTTTCCTTTGCCACAAAAAACGTAAAAGGTACTGTGTTCCAATCGGGGATGAAGCCTTTTAATTTCCTCAAAAACAACTGTTGCAGCTCGTTCCATCAGGTCTAGACTACTGATTTTTTGATCCTTTAGGGTTTCACTATCAATCCTGTTTATCTGCTGAGCGGAAAGTATCTTCATTATTGTTGCTTTTTTTGTTGAAAGTACTTATTCTCAAGGTCAATTAAAAATCTCGGTATACTTTTTGGCGGGCTGGCGATAGTGATCCCCGCGGAAGAACCACAGCGGATCGCTATCGTTTAGCTCATGCACGTGCCTGCTTTTTATTCACTTGTTGTTATCGGCTTCTTATTCACTTGTTGTTACCTGCTTTACTCCCCCTGTCCGTTTCAAGGTACCCCAGGTATTCAATTCACCTTTAATGGCTTTTCTGACAGACTTGAATAAAACGAAGTACATCAGTTGACGCCAGAAAAAACGTTGCGGAAACAAATAAATTAAATTGCTAAGCTTCTCGCCTTCCATTTTAAAGGCAATACCTGCAAAGAACATATCTACGAATACAAAAAGGAAGTAATAAAACATCACTTGGCCAAAACCGTTATGCAATGAAAATAATCCCGCAATTCCCGTCCAGCTGATACCATTTACCTCGCTTAAGGAGAAAAGACCACTCACTAAGGAGAATAACATAAAGATATCGGCCAGGGGAGCAAATAAAGGGAGAACGATCTGAAAGATCAGAATATTAGGCATTCCGACCATGCCAAAATAGCCATATTTGGGATTCAACAGGGTCTGTTTATTCTTCCAGAAACTTTGCAATACACCAAAACTCCAACGGAAACGTTGCTTGAAGAGCATCCCGACCGTATCGGGCGCTTCCGTATAAGCGATTGCTTCAGATGAATTTCGCACGGTATAACCCGCTCTTAATATACGCATGGTTAAATCACAATCTTCCGCTAATGTATCTGTTGTAAATCCGCCCACCTCCAAAATAACAGATCTACGAAAGGCGCCAATTGCCCCTGGTACGACCGATATCATATTGAGCAAATCGAACGCTCTCCGATCCATATTCTGTGAGGTGATATATTCGATCGATTGCCAATGTGTCAATATATTATGTACATTTCCCACTTTAACACTACCCGCAACAGCGGCGACCTGAGGTTTATTGAAATATTTCATCAACTGTTTTAACGCATCTGTTTTCAGTTGTGTATCGGCATCGATACAAAGCACAAACTGTGCTTCGGATTGTTGGATACCATAGTTAAGCGCAGACGCTTTCCCTCCATTTGGTTTTGTAAATAACCTTACTTTAGGATGATCGCCATACACCTTACTGACAATCTCAAAAGTTTTATCCTTCGACCCATCATCAACAAAAATCAATTCATAATTCGGATAATCCAAATTCAACAGGCTTTTTATCGTCGCCAACACTGTTATTTCCTCATTATAGGCAGGAATGATCACACTTACCTTTTCCAGAGGTTCCACAACTAATTGAGATCGCTCTTTTTTACTTTTTTGTTTTTGTCGGATTGCCAGATAAGCAATCATTGCTGTTCTAAAAATTGCCAATACAATTGCAATGGAAAAAACCAAGTTAAGGAAGATGTTACCGTAAAACAATGTTCCTAAGAACAAGCGGTTGGAAGATCCACTAAATCCCGAATCGGAAGCATTTTCTACAGGGGGCATCAATTCATCACGTTTTTTTCCCATTAAATCTCCAATCTTCGCAAATTTATAACCGTGAGATTTAAAATAATGAATAATACGCGGCAAGGCGGCTATAGTCGCTTCTCGATTGCCTCCGGCATCATGTAATAGAATAATGTTCCCATTATCGCGTTGTTTGATGACTTCATTATAGATTTCATCTGCCGTACGGCCGGGTAACCAGTCGTTGGGATCAATGTACTCTCCAATATTGATGTAGTTCTCTTTCCGGCTCTGAGCAACAGGCAGAATTTCGGCAACAGTCTGTGGTTCGGCATCAGCATTAAAAGGAGCCCGGAAAAGAATTGTACTATGACCGGTTATACATTCGATGATCTTTCGGGTGGCATTCAGTTCAAACTTAACGCGATTTGGGCCTATTGTAGACATATCAGGATGAAAAAAGGTATGGTTACCGAGTTCATGCCCCTCTTGATATTCTCTCCGAACCAGATCCATATTTTTCTCAGCCATAACACCAACAAGAAAGAAAGCTCCGGGAACATGTTCCTTTTTTAAGATATCCAATACTTTTGGTGTATACGTAGGATCGGGACCGTCATCAAAGGTCAGGACTACAGTATTATCTCTTTCTCCAAAGCGTTTGATTACATAATTACTTGGCGTCTTTACATACTCCTGATTCTGAACCATAAGCGTTGATGGGTCGTAAGTGAATTTCACTTCCCCCGGAGCGGGACTATTGACCAAGTCCAAAATTTCCCCATCGCCAATATATTGAATACCCCCGACATTGATCTGGCTTATCTTTCCAAAGTCAAAAGGTTCTTTTTTCAAGTTTTCTTGACCCAATGATCGTGAAATAAATGACCATAAACGGGCATCTTCACTTCCTAAACGCCACAGTGCAATACCGGCCAGCCCCCAGTCATCTGCTTTACGGATAAGATTAAAATAGGTTGCAGCATCAGTAAAATAAACGTCATGATGCATCCCCGCCCCATCTTTGTAGCTAAAGTTGAGATTTGCGGATTCGGGATCAAAAGTAATCTTAGCATTGTAATTATGCGCCAAAATAACAGCGTTATCATAAGTCAATGTCTTACCAACACTGCCTTTTGGCCAATCATATCCATAACAGGCCAAAGCCAGAATCACCTTGTCTGCATCGATCTTATTGCAAAGTTCATCGAGATTTTTTTCAACCCATGCCTGATGTGAAATGGCGCCGGCATTACTTTCAATGGAATGCTGATCATAAGCCATCAAAATAATATAGTCGTTGTATTTTTGTAACGCAATGGGATCGTAATCATCATTTTCAGGTGAGATATCCTGAGTGACAAGCAGGCCCTCCGTATGAAATACGGTATAGATATGGGCCATAAAATCGTTTAATGGCTTGTGATCATCCAACTGTAAATTCTCAAAGTCAATATTTATACCAGCAAAGCCATTGCGCTTTACTTTGAGAAGAATGTCGTCTATAAAACGTTGTTGTTTATCCGGATTAAGTAAAATGGCCTTTACAGTCTGCCCGTCAAAATCATTACCACTGAAATTGGAAATCTGTGCGATAGCTTTGCGCTTATATTGATGAATGACCTTAAGTGCAGCAGTATCTGCTTTATCCACTACTGTATCTTGATTAGACACAGTAAAAAAGGATTCCATAGCAACCATATCCAAATGACCAATATTGCGGCGTAGATCCGATAGAGACTGCTCACGGACTTCATTAGACCAAGAACTGACATAAAACCCCATATTGATTCTATCTTTGGTACCAATATGTTTCAAATGCTTCAGCTCCCGGTCACGTTTAATCTTCTCTAATTCGGATTTTACAATGGTAAACTCCTTAAATTGTTTGGATTTTTTTAATCTGGCGGTGGACTTTTCAGTCAACGCTGTGTTGGTATTAATTGTTGGAAAAGGAGGAATCTGAATCTTTCCCAATGTATAAACCACACATATAACACCAATGATCAAACCAATCACCAATGCTCTGCTCATCCATGAAAAAGCGTACCAGCGCTTTTTGCTTGACGTCTGAAAAATCTGTTTTCCTGACATAATCGTATTCTTATTAACTTCGGCTAAGCTACATCAGAAAATGATCCAAAAAGTTGATGAATAGCTTAAAAATTTCTTAATTTTTTCAAATGATTCACACTTCGAATTATATCTAAATTTAAGTATATTCGATGAAACGCAATACACTAGCTCAGAAACTTTTATATGAGATCAATATATGTACTCATTCCACTCCTCTCGTGTCAGGTTTTCAGTGGATGTGGGCAGCCAAATGTTGCTGCACCTAATAACAAAACTTTGAATCCGGCAACTACTGAGTCAATAGCACCTGACGGGAATCAGTTTATCAAACCCGATGGGATGACGATCAAATCGCGCATTTTGTTACCAGAAGGCTTTAAAAGGCCTACCTACCGGGTCGAAGAATTTGGACATTTTCTCGAAAATCTTCCATTATATCCCATCGACCAGGAGGTACATTATTATAACGGAAAAATTAAACCTAGAAATAACATCTACAATAGTGTTGTGAAACTAGACATAGGAAAGCGCGATTTACATCAATGCGCCGATGCTGTAATGCGGCTCAGGGCAGATTACTTATACCAACAAAAGCGGTATAAGGATATCAAATTCAACTTCCTTTCCGATAGCAAACCCCGCGCGTATACAAGCTACGCAAAAGGAGACTACTCCTACCCAACCTATTGGAAATACCTGGAATATGTGTTTGCCTATGCCAATACAGCTTCGTTACATGATGAGCTCCCCAGCGTAAAAACGACTCAGGAAGTTAAGATTGGAGATACTTTTATCCAGAAGGGATCACCCATTGGCCATGCAATCATTGTAATTGATCTAGCTAAGGACAGTACTGGAAAAACAATCGTGCTGCTCGCGCAAAGTTACATGCCAGCCCAAGAAATACAAATTTTAAACAATTGGGACAACAGCACGCTTAGTCCTTGGTACGATATAGACCAGGATATTATAAAAACCCCTGAATGGACATTTTATCCTAAAAACCTCAAAACCTGGGAATAGCCAGCGCTATAAACTTGAGAATAGCCAGAGCTGATAATAACATTACCTTTTCAATCGATCAGGTAATGACCAAACAACAGATAAAAAATAATAAAAGATATTTTTGTCTTTTATTATAAATTTCTATTTTTGTACCCGATAGTCACTTGCAAATGAACCCTATCAAGGTTTACAAAATTCCTCGTAGCCGAGGTGGATTTTTTTGTTTTTTATTCCGATCAAATAAAAGATAAAAAGGTATTTAAATATTTTATTATGATTACTGAAGCACAAAAAGAGTTAATCAAAGGCACTGTACCGGTTTTAAAAGAACATGGTGTGGCGCTGACCAGTTATTTTTATAAACGTATGTTTGCCCACAATCCTGAGCTTAAACATATCTTCAATATGGGAAACCAACAAAATGCGCGACAACAAACAGCGTTGGCCACGGCAGTGTTGGCCTATGCCGAGCATATCGAGAATCCCGCAGTCCTTCTTTCTGCAGTGAAACATATTGGACAAAAACACAGTAGCCTCAATATTCGTCCGGAGCATTATCAGATCGTTGGCAAGCATCTATTGGCCTCCATTCAAGAAGTATTGGGGGACGCTGCAACAGAAGAACTGATTGAAGCCTGGAAAGTTGCCTATTTTCAATTAGCAGACCTGATGATCGGAATCGAAAAGGATATGTATGATCAAATGATCCAGAACGACGGTGGATGGACGGGCTGGAAGCCATTCACCATTGTAAAAGTGGTATCTGAGACTGCCGAGATTCAGTCTATTTATCTCAAGCCAACAGATCAAGGAAAACTTCCAAAACATGAGGCAGGCCAGTATGTAAGTGTACGTGTATTTCTTCCCGAATTACACCTGTACCAACCAAGACAATATAGTCTTTCCGATGCGAGCAATGGAGAGTACTTTCGGATTTCGGTAAAAAGAGAAGCTACGGAAGGAAAACCTGAGGGTATGGTGAGTAATTATATACATCAATACTTTGAAGTTGGAAAACAACTGGAACTCACAGCACCTACAGGCTCCTTTCAACTTATCGAAAGTGAAAAACCAGATGTATTTATTAGTGGCGGAGTTGGTCAGACCCCATTGATTGCCATGTTAGAGCATTTAGCTGACAAGAAAGAAGACAAACCAATCACTTGGATCCATGGTTGCCGTAACCCTGATTTACATGCGTTTAAAGAAAGAGTAAAAACATTGCAAAATCAACATCAAAACATAACTAGTTTTTCTTTCTATGACGAAGCTCAGGATGCGGATGCCGACGTACTTGTGGGTTGGGTGGATCTCGCTAAAATAGATGCTTCGCATCTTCCACAGGAGGCAAACTATTACCTCTGTGGCCCATCAGGATTTATCAAAAAGCACTTCCAATATTTAACCAATCAGGGTATCAACGCTGAGAACATTCATTTCGAAGAATTTGGTCCAGCATCATTGCAACTAAATTAAGTGCACTGCCTCACTTCATCAAATAGTCATCCCTAATTTTTAATCATTGGTGGATGGCTATTTTTGATTTTGTACATTTGCAAAAAGCAAAAAAGATTATGGGTATTTTTTCTAAAACATGTGAATATGGACTACGGGCAGTTTTTTTTATCGCGCAAAGCTCCCAAGAAAATAAACGCGTGGGCATAAAAGAAATAGCTGAAAGTATTCATTCTCCGGAAGCTTTTCTAGGCAAGATATTGCAGAATCTAAGCCGGGCAGGTATCATTCGATCCATGAAGGGACCTGGTGGTGGATTTTACCTCGACCGGGAAGATATGTCCACTCCACTATCCGAAGTCGTCAAAGCGATCGACGGTGAAAGTCTATTTGTCGGCTGCGGCATGGGGCTTGAATTCTGCTCCGAACAATATCCCTGCCCCTTGCATCACGAGTTCAAAAGCATACGCAATAACCTCTCGGAAATGCTTCAAAAAACAACGGTCGGCCAATTCAATGATGACCTGATTAAAGGGAAAATCCTGTTAACGAAAAGCCATATCGACCCGAATAAAACCACGGGTAATTCCTTGGATTAACAGGCTAAATCTTCAGCTTTTTCCTTCATTTTTTCTATTGAGCATCGTTTTGAAAATAATCCAGAAGACGCAAAATCAACTTTTTCAAAACATAAACTACACATCGACATAATCTACATAAACCAACTGATTAAAAGCAATATAAAAATTACAAAACATTAAAATATATCGCATTTAAGCGTCCCGCTATTCAATTATTCAAATCATTGAAATCCCTTCAAATTACGCGAAATAGGACGACCCAAGACCATTTCTAAACCTGTTATAAGGTCGCTACCAAACTCGATATAACTCCCTGAAAGTAACCCTCACTTTTTATTTAATCCACTCCATTGAACAAGGAAATAGGCTTTTTGTAAGCCTATACCAAGGCACCAATGCTCCTTTTTTGACGCCTTTCCTTTGGGTTAAATCAAAAAAATATGGATCATTTCCTGACTATAACACTATTTTTATACAATTTTACATCTTTTAACATAAAATCAAAAAAAAACACAAATTAACATCTATACAGCAACACATTACATCGATTATATAAATAAAAAAAACACATGTAAAACGGTTTTAAAAGCCTGGTTTTTATAGCAGAAAGGGTGTGGATAAAATTTTATCCACACCCTTTCCACTATTCATGGATAGCGCCAAAGCGGGCATTCCCTCCAGTGCCGGATACAAAAAAATACAGGAGACCACAATCTTTAAATTCTTCATGTGTATGGTACAGCTCCCGGTCACAGTTCCCGCCATTAACGATGGCCACCTACCAAAAGAACATCCATGCAGCAGAGCGCGCACATGTACTTTGCTATATTTCTCTAGCGCTTCTACCAACATCATGCGAAACGTTTAGACACCCCCAAGCAAGTCCATTTGCAAAGACCACTTCATTAAGAGTAAGCAAACACCGGATTTAACACCATTTTAATTCGATCTAAGACAATATCTCTACACAATCACACTGTTACTCATAATTTACATAAAATTGCTTAAAACGAGTAATAATAACCTTTTCGCAAAACTATAGGATGATATAAAAAACTTGTCCGCTACATAGACACGCAACTCCCACCTAAATGGATCTGCGACAACCAAGATCAAACATCTAAATCACCCGACTTAATTCTAGCCCTCTTTTAATCAATTTAAGACGTCATCTCCGAGTAAAGCACCGTACGGTCGTTTAAGAAAAAGAGAAGCAAAAACAAGCTTAAAACAACCTTCACAACATCGCACCAGCACGGGAATTTTATGAGTCAAGATAATCCTTTCGATATATCCAACAGCGTTAAAAACAACAAAACAAATTAATAATAAGATTTAATACAGTTAAATAAGCAGAACAACCTTAAGTAAAACATTACAAACAAAACTTCCCAAAGCCATTAAAGTCCAATTCGCACAGAACAAAACAAACGCTTTTATTATATTTAGGCTTTTCCAACAAACCATGAGTAACACCCCCACAGTAATGAGATCGTTCTTAAAAGCAGAACTTATAAAAATCAGGAAAACCCGCAATGTGATAATTGGAGTCTTCCTTGTGTTGTTCGTTTTTTGTTACGGATTTTTTCTGGCAGCTTTTTTCAAGAAATGGACGGACAGTGAAGACAGGCTGTCGTTTTTTTACAAATCGCTCCCTACCCTATCCTTTCTTTTCGCTTACCTAGGCTTTGCGTTCGGCCTGTTGAGTTGGATAACTTACATTAAAAACCAAAAATTCATCCATGCACTGCAGCAACTAGACGACGATGATCTTTACATCTACCAACAATATAGCAGACGGCTAGTCCGCATCTTTTCAGCTATTGCCCCTTATCTTTTTTGTGAAAATGAAATTTTATTTTTCCCATTTATCGGAAACAAACAGATCCCAATTAGTCAAATCCATCGCATTGAAACAAAAATCATAAGAAACTACCGGGGACCCAACAGCTATCGCGTCTATTTCTATAATGAATTCAACAAAATCTATCAGGTCACCATGAATCAGAAAGGAGCTTTTGATTTCTTGCAGGAGCAACTTCGGAAGGAAAATCCAACGATAGTTGTTGTTGCTAGAAACCATTAAATACATACGAATTTTCAGATAATTCAGCGAAAAAGCGGAGCATCCCCATATCATCGTTCATTGAACTGCTAAATGTGATCCAGTTGAAAAATTCGCCCCTATGCTTCTCGCTAAAACCAACAGTCGACACCTAGCAACCTATCGTTTACCCCCAAATGAAACTAGACTGGAAGATAGACCTGGAATTCACCCGACTCAGCAACTTCTTTGATCACCTGATTTCTTTCTTCAAGAAAGCGCAGCATGTATCGGGTTAAAAATAGCCATTCTGCAAGCCTTCCCAGAACCCCGAGAGGAGCTTTAAAATTGAACACATCGCGCATTAATACTTTGCCATGTTCCAGTTCCTTGAAAATATGCTGGTGATCCATCGAATGAAACACTCCCTGAGTCATTCGATCTTCGAAAAAATGAGGTTTTTCCATCGCTGTTATCTGCACAGTTAATGTTTGCTTTACTCCAAGATGCCTTGCACGCCAGCGCACCTGCTGACCTGCCTCGATTAATCCTGTCGTCACCCCATCAATTGCCTTCTCCCCAGTTTTCTTTGTCGAATACATATGCAGATCAATACTACGTGCCAAGTCAAAAACAACCGATAAAGGAGCTTCTATAATTGTATCTAAAATAAGCTGCGGCATAATACTCTTTTAATATATTTCGCACGAATTTCGTAAAATTCAGTAATTTCTTTAGGATCGGGCACGAGAATTTTCTAAATTGATTTGCCTTCAGAGTGGCAACTAGACAATAATCATGATAACACTACTTCAATTCGAAAAATCAGATTTCCCGCTTTTTAAGTCATGGATTCAATCAGCAGAGGAACTATTACAGTTTGCAGGACCGTATTTTTCGTTTCCGATTACCGATTTCCAACTTGAAAAATACATTCAAGACCCAAAGCGAAACGCCTTTAAAATCATCGATACAGCAACCGAAGAAATTATCGGCCACTGCGAATTAAGCTTCGAACGGGACATTCCAAGGCTTTGCCGCATCCTAATTGCAAAAAGTTCCGAACGAAATAAAGGTTACGGCAGAAGCACGGTAAATGAACTACTCAAGCTGCTTTTTACTGAAGGCAATTATGAAATAGCCGATTTAAACGTTTATGACTGGAATCACAATGCAATCCGATGTTATGAAGCCGTAGGTTTTCGAATTAACGAAAATATTATTTCGGAAGTAACAATTGGCAACGAAACCTGGAAAAGCCTCAATATGAAGATTAGCAAATCTGACTGGAAAAGTTAATTTAGCGCTATGAAAAATAAGCGAAAATTAAAGCATATAGCAATTTATTTATTCGTAATGGGTGCATTGCTCGGTTTTTACAGCTGGAAAATCGAGCCACATTGGGTAAAATACGAGCAGATCAATCTAACTGTAAAACATTTACCAGAAGCATTGGAAGGAAAGTCGTTGATCCAAATCTCGGACATACATATCGGTAACTATGTGAATAAAGATTTTATAAAAAGAACCTTTCGGGAAATCCGAGCATTAAAGCCCGATATCATGGTATACACCGGTGACTTTGTACGTCTTGTCCAGAATAAAATCCCTTTAGAACAACTCGATGAAGTCATGCAAGATGTCCCAAAAGGCAAACTTCAAACATTGGCAATTCTAGGTAATCATGACTATGGAAAGAATTTTCAGGACAGTGCGGCGGCAGATTCAATCGTTAGCCTACTCCAATGGATATTCGATAAAAGTATTGAGAAATGAAAGCGTAATAACCCAAGGATTAAGAATATTCGGTATAGATGACTTTTGGGGAACGAACTTTGACCTTGTAAAGACCATGAAAGACTATGATCAATCTCAAGCCAGTTTAGTTTTATGTCACAATCCGGATGCCGCAGACCTCGACGGCTGGAATGGATACAATGGCTGGATACTGGCAGGACACACGCATGCTGGCCAAGTAAGAATTCCTTTCTGGGGCTCCCCGATTATTCCCGTAAAGAATAAAAACTACGATAAAGGAATCAAGAAAATAAGCGGAGACAGAACATTATATATCAACCGCGGACTGGGACACAGCATTCCCATCAGATTCAACGCCCGACCCGAGGTTACCATTTTCACATTAAGGAAAGAATAACAATCCAAGGATCGATCCAATTTGACCCGTTCCTTTAAACAAGATATGGATAAAAGGCCGTGTGAATCGTCTGTCTATAATCTTCCAGTGGATTTCCATTTTGGTGTGCACCCAAAACAGCATAGCTTGAGCTCCAAAAATCTGAAATGATAAAAAGTTGGCGCACGAACCCCTGTAAATTTACCAAGGGTATATCAGAACGAAACATACCTAACTCAGCGTAATACAAAAATAGAGAGACAAGTTGCTCTTCACGCTGTGCCACCAAACTTCTGTAAGCTTCTGCAATACTGGGGATCCAGTTGCAAATTTCAACAAAATTCTCAAAAATAAACCTGTATTTCGATATCAGCGCATAAGAGCCATCAATAAAACTATCCAGCACCTGGCGAAATGTGCTTGCTTCATCTTCAGGCTTCAAAATCATCTTTTCATACTCGTTTTGCAATAATTGGAAAAGTTGAAAAATAATATCCTCGGTATGTTTAAAATGATAATGAAGATTACCGGCACTTATATTCAGTTCCTGAGCAATTTGACGCGTTGTTACCGTACGTATACCATCACGATTGTAAAGCTTCAGCGCACCCACAATAATTTTTTCTTTCGTATTCATGGTGTAAAATTAGAACAATTGTTCTAATTTTACACCATGAACTAGAAATAAGACCATATACATGGAAAAATCAACGGGAAATTGGCTAAAAAGGCAATACATCGAATTAAAACAAACTTTAATCCCAGCTCATCCAAACGACAGTTCTTGGAAGAAATTCGGTAAACAGACTGCTTTCTTTATGTTTTTAACTTTAATGGCATGTGGTGCTATAGCAATGTTAATCGCCGTCTCCTTCACTCATTAAGTAGGGAGCTGTTTGACGGCTTATTTATCTTCTACTGGTTTTGTTGGTTCTTTATTCGATTTACTCGGACTAATCATTCCCCTATCCCCTTTCTGAACGGATGGCTGACTGATTTCGTTTTTGTACCGATCATTATCCATTTTTCATCTATCGTGGGTAGTTATGTATTCAATAATGGCAGAGCCCATGGTTATCCGCTTTACCAAATCTGGATAATTTCATTCTTTACCTCCTTACTTTTTGAATGGATTATGCCTCAATATACCACTTATAATACCGGAGATATTGCTGACGTCGCAGCTTACTTTGCTGGAGGGTTATTTTATTTCTGTTTCCATCAATCCTTCTATATCAAAAAAAATCATCAACTTATACAGGACAGGAACAATAACCAGAAATTTACCCTATAAATTCTTAGAAGACAACTTAGAATCAACAGTATTTAAGGCAAAATATCACAGGACTACAAAGGTACCCCCAGTAGGACCATATAAAAAGTATACAAATCACGTAAAAAGCATACAGATCACATCAAAATTAGATCAGCGACATATTCAAAACAAAGGGGAATTCTAAAAATCGAACTTTTTCTGTAAAGGTAATCGTGAAATTATGCCGGTAGGGAAAAACTCTTTTCGCTATCAAGAGAGCGATTAATGAAAGCGATTTAAAAGCTAAAACTGCAGGAAGCCTCTCTTTTAAAGAATGCCATTAGCGGGAAAGCAGGCATTCAGATAAATGTAAAAAACCTTTGTTTGACTCCAAATACCCTGACATCAAACAAAAGGCCTTATAATCATCAATACTCGATTAAGAGTACTTTTTTAGCTAATACTCGATCAAGACTTCAGTGACTTGAGCACCTTGTTTAGCACTTTTAAATTTAAACTTCACTTTCTGATTCAGGTTCAATTTCTGTCCAGCAAGACGGTCATTGAAATAAATAGATTGCTGAGTTTCGTTGTCTCTAATAAACCCATAGTTGGAGTCGTTATTGTAATGGACAACTTTTCCGAAGGAATACTCGTCATGATGATTTGAGGCCATGCTTGGACTCTCCCCTTCTTTCAATTTTATCGCAGGTCTGTCTGAAATATTCCCATGTTCATCAACATAAGCAAACAGTTCTTCCAAAGATTTCCCCTTGTCGTTGTTTGTTTTGTTGAATTCTTTTTTCTCAATTTTTTGTTGTTTTTTGAGTAGTTTCTTTTTTTCTCGTTCTTTTTTGTTAAATGTAATTTGGCTTTTGCTCATTCAATATGGATTAAAATAAATGTTCCCGAGGAGGTTACGGACCTTTAGAGCTTCGTTGAAAAGATAAAAATGCGATGTGTTCTAAGGAGATAATTGCAAAGGTACAAAAAATTCTTTAAAAAAAGGGATGTTGAACGATCCTGCACCAAGTGATTTTAACCTGGAACCGATTCGTTTCTTTGATTTTAAACACCCATGTCCAGTTCATAAGTTATTGTCTAAACCTAGTCGCGTGCAATGGGGCTGATAACAGTCAGTCACCTGAAGCTTACCGATCTTTCAACCTTTTAAACAAGATGTATTCCGATCACAAAATTGAAAAATTCCATAAAACAAAAAGATCATTTGGACGTTATTTTTATAAAAAACTATGGAAATAAGAAACATCGAAAGGGACGAAAGAGGCAATTTTATTGCAGAAGTTGAAAATAATGAAGCCGGAATTTTAGAGTATACCTGGCAAAGCGATCATGAGTTTTCCATTGATCATACAGAAGTCTACGACGAGTATCAGGGAATGAGTGTGGGAAAAAAATTGGTACTGGAGGCTGTTGACTATGCCCGAAAAAATGACGCCAAAATTATCCCAAACTGTCCCTATGCGAAAGCTATCTTCGATAAAACAATAGCTTTTCAAGATGTATTGGCATAAAAAAGCCGTTTTATCCTGTCGATAAAACGGCTTTTTATACTGTATGGAGTGGGTTAAATCACAATATTGATTATTTTTCCTTTGACAAAAATAATCTTTTTGATCGCCTTCCCATCTAAATGCCGTTGTACATCAGCATGTGCTCTAATCGTATCTTCTACAGCTTTTTGATCTAAATCAAGCGCTAATGATAGATTGAATTTCATCTTACCATTGAAAGATACCGGATAAGCAAATTCAGATTCAACTAAATATTCTGGTTTAAACACAGGATATGAAGCGTAAGAAAGTGTACCAGCTTCTTTACCCAATAGCGCCCACAACTCTTCCGTAATATGTGGCGCATACGGTTGAAGAGTGACAACTAATTGCTCCAATATTTGTCGTTTATTGCATTTCAAGTCCGTCAACTCATTGACGCAGATCATGAAGGCTGAAACTGAAGTATTGAATGAAAAACGCTCAATATCATCTTCTACCTTTTTGATAATTTTATGTAAGGCTTTAAACTCTGCTTTGGATGGATCTTCATCGGAAACACTGAAATTACCCTCAGCATCGTGGAACAGTCGCCATAATTTACGTAAGAACTTATAAACCCCTTCAATACCATTTGTATTCCAAGGCTTAGCCTGCTCCAAAGGTCCCAAAAACATTTCGTATAGACGCAATGTATCTGCTCCATAAGATTCGATAATATCGTCAGGATTGACCACATTGAATTTGGATTTAGACATTTTCTCCACCTCACTACCGCAGATATACTTACCATTTTCCAATACAAATTCAGCATTTGCAAAATCCGGTCTGAAGTTTTTGAATTTTTCCAAATCCAATAGATCATTATGAACAATATTCACGTCTACATGTAAAGGAATAGTTTTGTATTCATTTTTTAATCCATAAGACACAAATTGATTTGTACCTCTCCCTTCGTCATCAAGTACACGATACACAAAATTAGAGCGCCCTTGAATCATGCCTTGATTAATCAATTTGCGGAATGGTTCTTCTTCATTTTGGTAACCCAAATCTTTTAAGAATTTGTTCCAAAAACGCGAATATAATAAGTGCCCTGTAGCATGCTCAGAACCACCGATATATAAATCTACTGCTTTCCAATAATCTACAGCCTCTTTAGATGCAAAATTGCCTTCATTTTTTGGATCCATATATCTAAACCAATACCATGAAGAGCCTGCCCATCCCGGCATCGTGCTCAGTTCATACTCATATTGATCTTCATATTTCCAATCTTTGGCCCTTCCTAAAGGAGGTTCACCTGATTCCGTTGGTAAATATTTATCAACTTCGGGCAATAAGAGAGGTAATTCTTCTTCTTTAATTAAATAAGGTAACCCATTTTTAAAGTAGACAGGAACTGGCTCACCCCAATAACGCTGACGCCCAAAAATAGCATCACGCATACGGAAGTTTATTTTCGCTTTACCTAATTTCAATTCTTCCAATTTAGTAATCAAAGCAGGAACCGCTTCTTGGTAAGTCATACCGTTGATAAAATCGGAATTGATGTATTTTCCTTCTTTATTTGGATCAGCTTCTTCTTCAATATTTTGGGTATCCGAAATAGGAATAATAGGAAGAGTGAAATGTTTAGCGAATAAATAGTCACGTTGATCGCCACTAGGAACCGCCATAACAGCCCCTGTTCCATAACCAGCAAGTACATAATCTGCGATCCAAATCTGTACATCTTGTCCAGAAATTGGATGTTTAGCGTAAGAACCTGTAAAAGCACCTGAGACTGTTTTTGTATCGGCCATACGATCTAACTCAGACTTTTTCGAAGTTTTCTCGATATAGGCATCTACTTCAGCTTGCTGCTCAGGGGTGGTCAATGCTATAACCAATTCATGTTCTGGCGCCAAAACGACAAATGAAACACCATATATAGTATCTACACGTGTCGTAAACACTTCAATTGCTGTATCGAATTGTGGTACTGGAAATTTCACGGAAGCACCCACCGATTTTCCGATCCAGTTACGCTGCATTTCAACCAAAGGTTCTGGCCAATCAATTGTATCCAAACCTTTCAATAAACGATCCGCATAAGCAGTAATACGCATAGACCACTGCATCATCTTCTTTTGCTCTACAGGATAACCACCGCGTTCAGAGACACCGTTGATTACCTCGTCATTAGCTAATACTGTACCTAAAGCAGCACACCAGTTTACTGTACTTTCACGCAAATAAGCAATCCGATATTTCAACAATTCCCGTTGTTGTTTTTCTTCATCAAAAGATTTCCACTCGTCAGCGCTGAATTCCATGACATCTTCATCTGAAACTGCTGAAATGCCAGTTGAACCGCTTGCAACAAACATCGCGATTAATGTTTCGATCGGTTCAGCTTTATCTGATTCCTTATTATACCAAGAATCAAACAATCTCATAAAAATCCACTGTGTCCATTTGTAATACGACGGATCAGAAGTACGTACTTCTCTACTCCAATCATAAGAGAACCCAATGTTATCCATTTGCTCACGATACCGATTGATATTTACCTCAGTCGTCACTGCAGGATGCTGACCAGTTTGAATGGCATATTGCTCTGCAGGAAGTCCAAAAGAATCATATCCCATCGGATGCAATACATTGAAACCTTTCAAACGTTTATATCTTGAAAAGATGTCCGAAGCAATATATCCCAGCGGGTGACCAACGTGCAGACCCGCTCCGGAAGGATAAGGAAACATATCCAATACATAGTATTTTGGCTTTTGATGCGTATCGGACGTTTTATACGTTTGATGATCCGCCCAAAACTTCTGCCACTTTTTCTCTAATGATTTGTGATTATACTCCATTTTTATTCGTAAGGAATTTTTATGACTTGCGAAATTACGATTTTAATACTGAAATGTGATAAAAGTTTTGTAGTTTGAACAATAAATTATAGTATTGAAAAGTTAATTAAACATAGGAAGAAAACAGCGTTCGAATTGATTTTTATCAAAGTAATTATAAGATTAATTCGAAATCTTCCACTCAAATAGTTACTTTCGCAAATAAATTTTTGCTTATTATGTCAGAATACGAATTAAGCACACAAAAAAGAAAAACAAAATCTGTATACGTATCTACGGTTATCAGTATCGCTCTCGTGTTGCTGGTAACAGGTATGTTGGGATTACTCTTGGTGCACGCTAAAAATCTTTCGAAATACGTTAAGGAAAATATCGTCTTAAATGTCATCGTAAATGATGGTACAAGCGAAGGTGATGTCCTTTCTCTACAAAAAGACCTTGAAAAAGATCCCTACGTGCTTCGCACCGAATATATTAGTAAGGAATTGGCTGCAAAAAACTTGAAAGAAGATCTTGGTGAAGATTTCGTACAATATCTGGGGCATAACCCACTATTGCCTTCTTTGGATGTTTACATGAAAGAGAATTATGCCAATACAGATAGCATTAAAACTTTTATTGAAAAGATCTCCAAAAACAATAAAATTAAAGAAGTTGTATACCAAGAATCATTAATTGACATGATCAACAAAAACGTACGCATCATTGGAATGATTGTTCTGGCTTTTGCGGTTATCCTATTGATTATCGCCGTAGCTTTAATCAACAATACGATACGTCTTGCGATCTATTCACAACGTTTCTTAATCAAAAGTATGCAATTGATTGGGGCTACTAAAAACTTTATTCGTAAACCATTTATAACGTATGGTATCATTCATGGTTTACTGGGATCTTTGATCGCGATTTTACTCCTCATTTTAACGCTAAAATTTGCACAGCAGCAAATACCAGAGCTGGTCTTTTTACGCAACTGGTTCGAATTTGCGGTGATCTTTTTAGGCGTAATCTTGATTGGAATTCTCATTTCGGGACTTAGCACCTATTTCGCGGTAACAAAATATTTAAAGGCACAATCTAACGATTTATATAGATAAAAAAATGGCTCAAATAAAGAAATCTACTGAATCAGTCAACAAAGGTTCATTTGTATTCTCCAAAGTAAACTACCAACTGTTTATAGCTAGCTTAATTGTTGTAATCATTGGCTTTACATTGATGTCTGGTGAAACTGATATCTATAGTTTTACCAAGATTACGTTGGCCCCTATTGTTGTTGTTCTCGGGTTTGCGCTAGGGTTCGCTGCAATTCTATACCGCCCCAAAAACAAATCCAACTAAAGTATAATCTTATTTCAAACAGATGTCTATTATTGAAGCTATCATCCTTGCTATCATCGAAGGATTAACGGAGTTTTTGCCTGTGTCTTCGACAGGCCATATGATTATTGCTACTGCCTTAATGGGTATTCAACCATCGGCATTTGTTAAATTATTTACGATTGTCATCCAGTTAGGAACGATATTATCCGTTCTGGTACTATACTACAAACGTTTTTTCAAAACGCTATCATTTTACTACAAATTGGTCATTGCAGCTATTCCAGCCTCTATATTGGGCTTGCTATTCAACGATTATATTGATGCATTATTAGAGAGTCCCTTAATGGTCGCAGTTATGTTGGTGGTCGGTGGCGTAGTTTTACTTTTCGTCGACAAATGGTTTAACAAACCAACAGTAGAAGATTCGGACAATGTTTCTTACAAACAAGCTTTTATGATCGGTGTATATCAATGTCTTGCATTGATCCCGGGTACATCAAGATCCGCAAGTACGATCATTGGAGGTATGGCCGAAAAGCTAACACGTAAAGCAGCAGCCGAATTTTCCTTTTTCCTTGCGTTACCAATGATGTTTGGCGCTTCTGCGGTAAAACTTTTGAAATTTTTTAAAGAGGGAAACACCTTCACGGGAGAAGAACTCAATTTACTTATTATAGGAAATCTAATTGGTTTCGTTGTTGCGATCGTTGCTATTAAGTCTTTTATTGGCTTTTTAACCAAATATGGTTTTAAAGCTTTTGGTTGGTACCGAATCATCGTGGGTGTTATCATTCTTACCCTCCTACTTTCGGGTCATAGTTTACAAATTATCTAAAATCTTTGGATGGAAAATATAGAGGTTAGTGAAAACTCAGCAAAGTTCAATTTTGCTGAAGGAGAAATGTTGTTGATCGATAAACCTTTAACATGGACAAGTTTTGACGTTGTTGGCAAAGTTAGAAACTCAATCAAACCGTTAAAATTAAAAGTCGGTCATGCAGGAACTTTAGATCCACTTGCGACCGGTCTACTCATTGTGTGCACCGGCAAACTCACAAAGAAAATAGACAGCTACCAAGCCGAAGACAAAGAATATACAGGTTCGATCACCTTAGGAGCGACAACGCCATCTTATGATCTGGAAACAGAAATTGACCAAACCTTTTCAATCGATCATATCACAGAGGAAATGATCTTCGAAGCAGCAAAATCCTTTGAGGGTGAAATTCAGCAATTTCCTCCAGCCCATTCAGCCATAAAAATTAATGGTGAACGCGTCTATGAAAAGGCCCGTCGTGGCGAAGAGGTGGAAATAAAATCCCGCCAGGTGCGCATCAATAGCTTTCTTATTGAAAAGATCGAGCTCCCCAACGTGTATTTCCGTATATCCTGTTCAAAAGGAACCTACATCAGATCATTGGCCTACGATTTTGGAAAATTCTTACAGAGTGGATCACATCTGAGTTCTTTGAGACGCACCAAAAGTGGCGATTATAGGGTAGAAAATGCTTGGAATCTTGAACAACTTATCGCTGAAATAAAACGTCATAAAGAAATCATTAAATAACTTTACCATCCCATTTTATTGATTCTTTATCTTATTTTTGCAAAAACTCCTATAAATGAAAATCTACAGAAGTTTAGATGATTTCTCACCAGTTGAAAATGCAGTTGTAACCATCGGTACTTTCGATGGTGTTCATATTGGCCATCAAAAAATATTGGCTCACTTAAAGGAAGCAGCTCATAAAATTAATGGTGAGACAATTTTGCTTACTTTTTTTCCACATCCACGATTGATTATCAATCCAGATGATGATAGTTTACGCCTAATCAACGATATCGAAGAAAAGGTCAGTCAATTAAGCAAAGTGGGAATTGACCACTTAATTATCATTCCTTTTTCCCGTGATTTTTCAAATCAGACTCCGGAAGAATATATTAGTAATGTTCTTGTAGGCAAATTGGGTACAAAAAAGATTGTGATAGGCTATGATCACCATTTTGGAAAAGATCGAAAGGGTACTATGGGCGATTTAGAGCAGTTTGCATCTATATTTGACTACAGTGTTGACGAAATTCCAGAGCAGGATATCAATGATATTGCAGTATCCTCCACACGAGTACGTGAAGCGCTTATAAAGGGCGATATAAGAACGGCTAATCTCTATTTAGGTTATCCTTTCGAATTAACGGGAACTGTTATTAGAGGCGACCAAATTGGGCGTACAATCGGATTTCCGACAGCAAACCTGCAGGTTCACGAACCCCATAAACTAATACCAGCCTATGGTATTTATGCTGTTGAGGTATACATCTATAATCATATCCAAAACATCACTACGGGCGAGTATAAAGAGGAAAATCCGGTTTCAATTGCGAAAGGTATGGGCTATATAGGGACCAGACCCACTGTTGATGGAATGAATCGTGCGATTGAAATCAGCCTATTCGATTTCGATCAGGATATTTATGGCAAGACACTACGTGTCAAGTTCCTTCATTTTATCCGACATGATGAACGGTTTGACTCGCTTGAAGAAATGAAAGCTCAGATCAAAGCAGACGAAGTCGAAATCAGAAGTCTTATTGGTTAGAACAAGTCTGTTAGCTATAAAATAAAAAAGCGGGAATTCCCGCTTTTTTATTTTATAGCTATTTTTTCTCTTCCTTGCAAAAGAAGATATTATTTAATAAACGCCTGGATACCCAATCTGTAGCTATCCAGTCCAAAACCACAGATCACCCCTTTACAATTCTTTGCCAGGAACGAATGATGGCGAAATTCCTCTCTTTGATGGACATTGCTTATGTGAACTTCAATAACGGGTGTTGTAACTGCCGCAATTGCATCTCCAATAGCAACAGATGTATGCGTATACGCTCCAGCATTCAACACAATTCCATCAAATTCAAAACCAACTTCGTGAATCTTATCGATTAACCCTCCTTCTGAATTGCTTTGAAAATAGTGTAATTGCACCGTTTCAAACTGTTGTTTAAGCTCTTCAAAATAGCTAAGGAAATCCTGGCTACCATAAATTGATTTCTCTCTTACACCCAACAAATTCAAATTTGGGCCATTCAGTATGAGGATTTTTTTCATCGGAATATAATTATTTTTGTGCATGCCCATTGGATAAATGACCTAACTCATGCAATTATTCAGTTTAAATCGACCTTTTTAAAGTCATGACAAATCATAAGTAGGGATCGCCAACCATCGGATATTTTATTCTGGCTGTATCAAAGTTGTCTTCCCTATCTTGTCAATTTGTCGTGAGACCTCGTTTTAAAAACAAACTATATTGGTTTTTACAGCGTTTATGGCCAAATCAATATAGTTTGTCTTATTTCTAGTATAGATCAGTTTATAAAAATTTCTATAAATCGTTATAAATTGCTCGGAAACTTGAGCGAAGTCCAAATGACACAACACCAGACTTATTGACGACAGGTGTTTCGTATTGTGCTTTTGCGTAACGTTGGGTATAACCGAGTTCTAAGCGAAGGTTATACTTCGGGTTGAGCACATAAGCTGCCTTCGCATCCGCATAATAGATATTGTTCTTTATTCCTTGCGCTATATGATTTCCGTACATATTCGGTATTGTATTGTAGGACTGAAAGATGTCCCCCCCCATATTACTACCATCAGGGAGATCCAGCCCATTTTGGGTGAACATACCCTGTAACGAAAAGTCCCATCTATCCCAAGCATAGTTCACAATCCCAACGAGCTCTCTAAAGTTTGCCCCTTTCGGATGAGCCAATGGTTCGGCATTGTTGCTATAGTTTGAATACGATTTAAAGTGTGCGTAAGTATATGGTCTTGCCGTATTATACTCGGCAAGAAAGTTCAAGTTCTTAACACCAAATACATCATATCCCCTTACACCAAGTTGTGCGCCCCATTTGTTATGCGCATAGCCGTTACCTGCGAAGAATTCTTTTGCTGTAAATTCACCCAACAAAAACTGTCCATACGCAGTAAATCTATAAGGTAATTTATATTTGGAGGTCAATCCTAAAAACATTTTATCGGGTGAAGTACGATTATTACTTTCAACAGGCCGGATAAAGATAATTGGACTAATATAACTAAAATCAAAACCTCTTTTACCAGCTTCATCTTGAGCAGCCCAAACGACAGATTGAAAAAAGCCTATCGATAATTTATTGGTCACATTCCAATCCAAATATTGGAATGCCCCCCATTTTTTTCCGTCTCCTAAACGTGTATTATTCTGCCCTTCCATCGGAGTTGTACCCGTCAAATCCTGTCTAGGATGCGTCGGATCATTCATATAGGCCCAGATCGAAGTATATTGAACATTCCCTATGGTCCCGGTCAATTTCAGATGCGCATAATTTGAGGAAAAGTCCGATAAAAGCATCGATCGATAGCCATCCCCGATAAAGTTTTTGTCGTAAGCCAAAGTTGCCTGGATATACTTATGGGCATCATAAGTCATACTAGCTGTCGCATACATCCAGTCCATTTTATTCTTGGACTGAAATTTGGTGTTTCCTTGACCCGGAATAACTTTATGCGCAACAATATAATCATCTAAATATTTAGGAAAGACAGCTTGACTTTCAAATGCGGAAGTATTAAATGTAAATTTGTTTCCTACATTCAATCCCACCTGAAATCCTCTACCGTTCATCCATGTACGGCGCTTGTCGCCCTGCATGTCCTTTCCAATATAAAGATCCGGTAGAAAATCAGCATAAAATGTGTAATCGTCTTTCTCAACCTGCACAAGATGTTCATTAAAAATTTTGCGCATAAACCAATTGGACGAGGAAACGGGTTTATTGGATTGTATTGAATCAAACTTGGCTAACAATAAAGAGTCTTTAATGACGAATGGTTTAGCAGAAGTATGCATCCTCGTTTCAGTAGAATAAACCGCATCGTTCATTTTTTGATAAAAATGATACGAATAAGGCTGACTCTTAATCTGGGCAAAACCTCCGAAGGAAATACCTACTCCCATGCCTGCCAGCACAATTCGGAGTAAATTATTATTTTTTGTTATATTAAGCCTCATAAAATTATTTCAAAGATTATTTTTTCTAGCAAAATGCATTCCTAAACGCAAATTAACCGAATAAAATTGACTTTATTCATATGTTCAGTCAATTTTATCATGCTAAATCGTATTTGCTGTTCCTTTTATTCAAAAATATTTATATCTTGCATTTCAGTAAATAACCTTAAATCATAAAAAATAGCCCTAATAAGCATGAAACGCAGAACATTTATCCAAAACGCAACCCTGTTAACCGCAGGTGCACTTACAAGCAAATTTTCATTCGCTCAAGAACATTCTTTTCCCACTGTTCGGACATCTAAAGAGAAAAGACTTTTCTCGAGCAAGGTAATCGAAGATGCAATTGTAGAATTTCAGAAAAATGTTAAAAATAAGGAACTGGCTTGGTTATTTAACAACTGCTTTCCTAATACCTTAGATACTACCGTATTTCCCTATGTCCAAAACGGAAGGAATTACACGTATGTGATTACAGGAGATATCGATGCGATGTGGTTACGCGACAGTAGTGCGCAGGTATGGCCGTACCTCCCTTTTATGAAAAAGGACAAAAAACTACAAGATCTTATTGTTGGCTTAATTCAAAAACAGAGCAAATGCATCAATATTGATCCCTATGCCAATGCATTTTATAACGATCCAACAAAGAAAGGCGAATGGTTCAGTGACCACACAAACATGAAACCTGGAATTCATGAACGAAAATGGGAAATCGATTCATTGTGTTATCCAATTCGATTAGCTTATCATTATTGGAAGGAAACGAGTGACAGTAGCCCATTTAATGATGAATGGTTGGAAGCTCAACATAAAATATATCAGACTTTCGTTGAGCAACAACGTAAAGATAGCCTAGGCCCATATAAATTTGAACGAACAACCTCCAGGGGCTCCGATACATTACAGGTAGATGGCTATGGATATCCTGTAAATCCAGTTGGTTTGATCTGCTCTAGTTTTCGACCTTCGGACGATTCTACAATTTTCTCATTTCTTATTCCATCCAATTTATTTGCGATTGTTAGTCTGAGGCAGTCTGCCGAAATTTTGAAAAAGGTTAAAAATGAACATGAACTCGCTGCAAAAATGGAAGCGCTTGCCAATGAGGTCGAAGCAGCAGTCAATAAATATGGTATCATCGACCACCCGACATTGGGCCGGATATATGCTTTTGAGGTAGACGGTTTTTCGAGCCATCTTATGATGGATGACGCGAATATTCCTAGTTTGTTGGCTCTACCTTATTTAGGAGCTGTAGATCTAAATAACGAAGTTTATCAACGTACGCGTAACTTTGTTTTGTCTGATAAAAATCCATTCTTTTTTAAGGGAACAGCAGCAGAAGGCATTGGTGGACCTCACATAGGAAGAGATATGATCTGGCCGATGTCCATTATTATGCGGGCGCAGACCTCAACAAATGATGATGAGATTCGTAATTGTATTAAAACCCTGGTCAATACACATGGTGGAACCGGATTTATGCATGAGTCTTTTCATAAAAACGATCCTAAAAAATTCACAAGACATTGGTTTGCTTGGACAAATACATTATTTGGCGAATTAATTTGGAAAATATACAAAGAGAAACCATCTTTGCTTCAATAAATCTGAAACTTGTAACACAATGTTATAAGTGAAGGTGCTTATAACATTGTGTTATGGATAATTTAACAACACCCGGTCCTATTGGTATTTTTGATTCTGGTTATGGAGGACTCTCCGTATTTAAAGAAATTCAACAACTTTTACCTCAATACGATTATATCTATTTAGGCGATAACGCCCGTGTTCCATACGGTACAAGATCCTTTGAGACCGTTTATAATTACACCAAACAATGTGTTTTTAAATTATTTGACCTGGGCTGTAATCTCGTTATTCTGGCATGTAATACGGCTTCTGCAAAAGCATTAAGGACTATTCAACAACATGATCTTCCCCCTGGAAAGAAAGTCCTTGGCGTCATCAGACCCACGACCGAAATCGTACACAATTTTACGAAAACTAACAAGATCGGTATTTTAGCCACTACAGGAACGGTAAAATCTGAATCCTATAAAATAGAAATACACAAATTCAATCCAGAAATTGAGGTTTTTCAGCACGACTGCCCTTTTTGGGTCCCTTTGGTAGAAAACAACGAAATCAATACCGAGGGCGCTCATTACTTTGTAGAAAAAGATTTACGGGAACTTTTACAGCAATCCGATCAGATCGACACCATCGTGCTTGCCTGTACCCACTATCCGCTATTGCTGCCCGTAATCAAAAAATATACACCAAGTAATATAAAGATCATCTCCCAGGGACCTATTGTTGCCAATAGCTTAAAAGAATATCTAGGTAGACACCAGGAAATTGAAACACTTTGTTCTCAAAATGGCCAACTGGCCTTTTATACAACAGATGATCCGAGAGACTTTGAAAGTAAAGCAAAAATATTTTTTGGACAGCCGATAGCCGCAAGCCATATCAGTGTTTAAGAAATAAAAGGCAATAATTTTTAAAACTTTTACTTCCCAATTTTCGTTATTCTGATAAAAGGCGAGTAAAATGAAAAAGAACTTTATAACCATTGCTTATAATCAGGATACACAGCATTGCGAATCCAAAGAGTTTTCAAACATACAGGAAAGTGCAGATTATTTTAAGACTTTCGAGACCTCTGCACAACCCAACTACGTTCCCGTATGTATTTACAATTTAAATACAAACACAATTCTAGATATAAGTGATTATTATATAAACAATGATATTGAGCTCCATCGAATCGTAAGAAACTGCCTGGCGGGAAAATAACTCCTATAATACTTAAAAACAAATTAGCTGGCTAGCATTCCCCTTTCTTATTAGTATGAGTTATATATTTATATTATTACATTCTGAAAAATAATATTTCATTAATTTTTAATATCTTCAAGCAGATAATCAGACCAAAAACAAGTCACAGATAATGAAAACCAAACTGACAATAAGCCTCTTAACAGTATCTTTAGGATTAACTGCATGTAATTCCAACCATGCGAATTCAAATTCAAGTTCGGATAGCAGTGCAAATTCTGCAACTGACACAACAAGTTATCCTCCGGTAGAAACACAAAAGGCAAACACAAGTTATAAACCAGCATTTGCTGGACAAACCAGAATTAAAGGTGCAAAGACGAGCACGCCGTTCGAAGGTAAAGTAATTGCCGAGGGATTAAAATCTCCTTGGGGTATAACTGCTTTACCCGATGGCCGATTATTAATCTCAGAAAAAGAAGGTGATTTTCGTATTGCAACGGCAGACGGCAAATTAAGTGAACCAATTAAAGGTTTACCTCAAGTCAATAGCAGTGGACAAGGCGGGCTTTTGGGACTACGTCTTGATCCAAAATTCGAGTCAAACCGTATGATATATTGGGTTTTCTCTGATAATACCGCTGCTGGAACTTTGACGGCTGTTGCGAAAGGAAAACTGTCAGCCGATGAGAAATCGATAGAAGGTGCTAAAGTTATCTATCAGGCTACTCCTGCTCATAAAGGGAACTTGCATTATGGTGGACGAATTATCTTTGATAAAGAAGGTAACATTATTTTGAGTACAGGTGAAAGATCTGATTTGGTCACAAGACCATTGGCACAAGATCTGAATGCAGCATTGGGCAAGATCCTACGTATTACCACTGATGGACAGCCTGCCCCTGGGAATCCATTTATAGCCAAGGCAAATGCACGTCCGGAAATTTACAGTTATGGACATCGTAATCCACAGGGACTTGCCTTACATCCTGAAACTGGCGATCTTTGGGAAACCGAATTTGGTCCACGGGGCGGCGACGAGTTGAACAGAATTGAAGCAGGCAAGAATTATGGATGGCCAACGATTACGTATGGTATAGAATATAAAGGAGATAAGGTTGGTGCGGGCATCCAACAAAAAGACGGTCTGGAACAACCCGTCTATTATTGGGATCCTGTTCTCTCGCCTAGTGGAATTACATTCTATACCGGACAGAATATTCCAGAATGGAAGAATAATCTTTTTATTTGCGGTCTAAGCAGTATGCACATTGCCAGAATTATACTGAAGGACAACAAAGTGGTTGGAGAAGAACGTCTACTAGGTAGTGAAGGGCAACGATTTAGAGATATCACGCAAGGAAAAGATGGTGCGCTTTACGCAATCACAGATATCGGTAAATTATATAAAATTGATAAAAAATAAATACTTCGATTCGACGCAGCCCCTCTCATGGGCTGCGTTTTATGTTGACCTAGTCCTAAAAAACACACTTTCAACTATTTTTTATTGACCTTATTTGCTATATTTCTTTTCGAACATGACAAGCACTATAGTTTGGCTCGATTATTGATAAATTATTAGCGAATCAATAAATTATTATATGGTAAAAAAAGAAAAAATGAAAAAACTATTAGAAATTAATCCCTTGTCATTCTACATGACCAACTGGGGATTCGTAAACAACACCGCCCCAAAAAGAACGCGCAAAACCTGCCAACCTTCTCCCAAAAATTAAGCGTTCTTGCTTAAACAATTCAATTAAAATTTATTAAAATCATCTGCTGATATCCTCCATACGGATATTAAGTAAGAGATTTATTTCTTTTACTAGATCCGTATGGAAGGGCATTAAGCTATGCGAAAAAAAATGCCAATGCGATTACGATTATAATACAAGCAATCATAATGTATTTATTCAATTGGCTATTTTTCTCTCCTTCGTCACTTTTATAGTGATAATCTCGTTTGTTGGGCAAATTCATAAGCTTGTTTTTATTCATGATGAAGTTACGGACTTTTTTCCATATTATTCGTGATGATAAGGCTCCCCTTTCATGATAGAAAAAGCACGATAGAGCTGCTCTGTAAAAAACAAACGAATCATTTGATGCGAAAATGTCATCTTGGACAACGAAATTTTTGACTTCGCCCGATCATAAATTTTTTGGTCAAACCCATAGGGACCACCAATAATAAAGACCATATGCTGAACACTTTGTACCATCATTTTTTCCAGATAAGCAGAAAACTCCAAGGAACGAAACTCTTTTCCATGTTCATCCAGCAAAACGACTAAATCTTGAGGCTGTAATTGTTTCAAAATCAGCAGAGCCTCCTTATCTTTCTGCTGCTCAGCAGAAAGATTCTTCACATTTTTGATGTCTGGAATGACCACAATACTGAAATTTACATAAAACTTTAACCGTTTAATATACTTGTCAATACCCTCAATCAGGTACTTGTCATCTGTTTTACCTATACAAAGTAGCGTTATTTTCATCGAAACATTTTGTTAGTTTTGCTATGAATAGCTCAATAGAAGCCGCCTTTCACGATCCAAAACAATAAATATCCGCTAGCTTCCAGTTGGTGTGAAAAGCTTTCCACGAACTTTTACCAAAAGCTGATACGCTAATAAATCGGGAATGCTTCCAAAGTGAACAAAGTTCTGATTTTATTTAAAATAAACACAATCAAAAAGACAAAAAAACATTAATCCCATTTATTCGTTTAGTTATAAAATATTTATTTTCTCGTACACGCTCAAAACATCACGTTGAAAATGGATAATAACCTCGTTTTAAGAGCATCGATCAGATCAAATTTGTTGTATATAACGATAGGAACGAAATATATTTCAACAAATCCAATACGCAGCTATAAAACCACTGCGTTAGTTGTCTAATAAGATAGAAAGCTGTACGTGCTCATTTGGATCACAATAATATGGAAATGCAAACAAATTAAGTATACACATGAAAATAATAAAATCAATCATTCTTATTGCTCTTGGCTTATTAGCACATGAAACCTACGCTCAGACAACCGCGGTAGACAGCACGAAAACCTGGATTATCAAAGGAGAAAACACCTTTTTGATCAACCAAAGTTCATTTTCTAATTGGGCTGCTGGTGGGGTGAATTCATTCTCCGGCAACCTAACTCTTAATTACGACTTCAATTACAAGAAAGGCAAATGGTCATGGGACAACAAGGTCCTTGCGGCTTATGGGCTAACCTTTCAAAAAGAGTCGGACTGGCGCAAAAATGATGACCGATTAGTTTTAAATAGCTTGTTGGGACATCAGGCATATCAATATTGGCTTTATACCTTTTTTCTAAACTTTAACACACAATTTGCCGATGGTTATGACTACACAGCTTCACCAAAAAAAAGGATATCCAGGTTTTTAGCTCCGGCATACCTGAGCTTCGGTCCGGGTTTTGCGTATAAACGATCGGACAACCTCAGATTTAATCTTTCACCTGCGGCTGTGCGGTTTGTATTCGTAAGTGATACGCTCCTTTCCACACGATATGGACTAAATCCGAACAGCAAGTCCCGCACTGAATTCGGCGCGTCATTTGACGCTTATTATAAAGTAAATCTAATGGAGAACATTTCATTTGAAAATATACTAAAACTCTATTCAAACTATTTAGATAAACCTCAAAATGTAGATATTGACTATACGGCCAATCTTTTTATGAAGGTAAACAAGTTTATTACAGTAAACGCAGGTGTACAGATGATCTACGATGACAATACGGCTATTCCGATTATTAAAGATAATGTTGAAGTTGGAAAGAGAAATTCTGCCCTACAAATTAGGCAAATTGTCGGTGCAGGCGTGACATACAAATTTTAAAGGAAAAAAAATGGCATGAACAAGCTCGCATAAGAAACATAAATTACGAAGGCGCCGTAAACGAAAAAACCGAATTTAAATCATTCGGTTTTTTCTATTATTTAGGAATACTTATGTAAAATTAATCTCTAAAATGGGGCATCATCGGGCATATCGTTCATTCGAGACGGCATAGTAATACCACCACTGAAGCCCCCAGCACTAAAATCATCAGCAAAGTTTGGCGACGGATTCAATGCCGAAGCAGAAAATGTAGCCGGCGCATCACCGAATCCATCTCCGCCACCCATACCCGAAAACTCATCTTCTAAATCCACAAACTTCACAAATTTACCCACAAAGCGAAGTGGAACAATTCCGGTCTCACCATTACGGTGTTTTGCAATAATAACCTCACCGACACCGGCAGTAGGACGCCCCTCTTCATCTTCTGTCAAACCATAATATTCGGGTCTATATAAGAAAAGAACCATATCCGCATCCTGCTCAATAGAACCAGACTCCCGTAAATCAGACAACATAGGACGCTTACTGTTTCCTGGCCTTGACTCTACTGCACGACTCAACTGCGACAATGCAAGCACTGGAATATTTAACTCTTTGGCGACAGATTTCAAAGCCCGGGAAATACTACCGATCTCTTGTTCACGGTTCCCCCCACCTTTACCGTCTGCTTTTCCATGCATTAACTGCAAGTAATCGACGATGACCATTTGGATATCGTATTGTGCCTTTAAGCGCCTGCATTTAGCTCTAAATTCGAACACGTTCAACGCCGGCGTATCATCAATAATAATAGGTGCATCAGTTAAACGACCAATTCTCGAATGCAATTGTTGCCATTCATGATCAGCAAGATTTCCTTTTTTCAATTTCTCTTGCTCAATTTCTGTTTCACCAGCGATTAGACGATTGACAAGCTGAACAGATGACATCTCCAGCGAGAATACGGCAACTGCTTTACCGTGTTCCACTGCAGCATTACGTGCAACAGAAAGTACGAATGCCGTCTTTCCCATCGCTGGACGTGCTGCAATAATAACAAGATCGGAAGGCTGCCAACCTGATGTCATACGATCCAATGCCGTTAAGCCAGAAGGCACACCTGTCAGACCGTCTGTACGGTCACGCAGCATCTCAAGATTAGAAATCGCCTCACGCATAATATCGTCCATCTTTCTTGAATCTCTTCGCAAGTTATTCTGCGCAATATCAAACAAGCTTTTCTCGGCATGATCCAACAGATCGAAGATATCTGACGTTTCATCGTATGAGCTATTAATAATTTCAGTAGAAACTTTGATAAGCTCACGTTGGATGTATTTCTGCGAAATAATACGTGCATGATACTCAATATTAGCTGCCGAAACCACGCGATCTGTCAATTGCGTAATATAATAGGCACCGCCGACCATTTCAAGAGCCCCCATCCGTCTAAGTTCCGAGGTAACGGTTAATATATCAATTGGGGAAGTTTTTTGAAAAAGACCAAAAATTGCTTCAAAGATCTTTTGATGTGATTCCTTATAGAACGATTCCGGTTTTAAAATATCAATAATTTCACTCAGCGCATTCTTTTCAAGCATCAAAGCTCCCAAAACAGCCTCCTCAAGATCTACTGCCTGCGGCGGAAGTTTACCCAAACCACTCACCAAATTATTTAATTTGGTACGACGTTCGCCATAATTACCCCGTTTGTTATTATCCGTGTTATTCGCTTCAAAATTACTGTCGTTCATCATGATATTATATCAGAAATATAGCTTTGCTATCCTTATAAATTTTAGATAGGATAACAAATGTATAAAAAATAAAATTCACCACCATGCGGAGTTACACACAGAGAAATTCAACGATCACACCCGAAACCTCAAAAAGCTTTGAAGGACACAGATTTACACAGTGAGTTTTCAACACTTACTGTTGAAAAGATGTTGAAAATAAAAAATTACCACTTAAAATCAATACATTAAAAAATGTTAATAACTTAAGCCATTGTGAATAAGCAAAATGGTAAAAAGCAAATCAATCCCCTCCACTATCATCAAAACAAACTGACTTTAAGATGAAAACAAATCCCTTTTTTAGCACTAAAAAATATTCATATATTGTATCTTTGTAACTATGACGCACGACTCCTCAACATTAAAACCCTATAAAGATACCAACGATGGGAAGAAGAAACAGGTAGCAGATATGTTTGACAATATCTCTCATTCCTATGATTTTTTGAACCATTTCATGTCTTTGGGTATTGACATTATATGGCGCAAAAAAGCCATCAATGCCTTAAAGTCCATAAAACCGCAACTGATGTTGGATGTAGCGACAGGAACTGGTGATTTTGCATTGGAATCAATTAAAATCTTGAATCCAAAAAAGATTATTGGTGTCGATATCTCCCAAGGAATGCTTGACGTTGCTAAGAAAAAAATTGCAAGTAAGGGATTAGCGAATCAATTTGAGGTAGCGTTAGGAGACTCAGAGAGGCTTCAATTTGAAGATAATACTTTCGACGCCGTTACCGTAGCATTTGGTGTCCGTAATTTTGAAAACTTGGAGAAAGGCCTATCAGACATATACCGCGTATTAAAGCCTGGTGGGAAAGCTGTTATTTTAGAATTTTCGAATCCAAAGAAATTCCCCATTAAACAGCTTTATAATTTTTATTTCAAGTTTATTACACCAACCATTGGAAAATTCTTTTCAAAAGATTCCAGTGCATATGAATACCTACCAGAATCTGTTGCTCAATTTCCAGATGGACAAAAGTTCGTTGCCATAAACAAAAAAGCAGGTTTTAACGAAACGATCGTTAGACCACAGACATTTGGCATCTGCACCATCTATATTGCTACAAAATAGGGCGACCTAAGATCTGGTTTTGAGTCAAATCGGATTAATTTTTAATATCAACGAGTTACAACATATGACTAAAACAGTTTTTATTACAGGAGCAAGCTCAGGAATCGGTCAGGCCTGCGCTGAAGTTTTAGCCAAAGAAGGCTACAATCTTTTGCTTTGCGCCCGTAGGTTAAATCGTTTAGAAGAATTAAAAGATACACTACTCGCGACCTACCCTACGATTCAGATCCATATTTTTGAGCTTGATGTTCGCGATGCAGAACAAGTTGCGAATCAAATTGAGGGTCTGCCTCCGGCATGGAAGAAAATAAATGTTCTCATCAACAATGCTGGTTTGAGCCAAGGATTGGATCCTATTCAAAATGGTGATATCGGAGATTGGGACAGAATGATTGATACCAATATTAAAGGTTTACTGTATGTGAGTAAATCTGTGATACCACTTATGGACACTGAAAACGGCGCCCATATTGTTAATTTAGGATCTATTGCAGGGAAAGAGGTTTATCCGAATGGAAATGTGTACTGTGCTACCAAACATGCTGTTGATGCTTTAACTAAAGCTATGCGCATTGATTTGCTAACTCAGGGCATTAAAGTAACATCTATCGACCCCGGAATGGTGGAGACGGAATTTTCTGAAGTTCGTTTCCATGGAGATCGGGAAAGAGCTAAAAATGTCTATAATGGTGTGCAGGCCCTGACAGGAAAAGATATTGCCGAAACGATCCTTTTTGTCATTACCAGACCTGCACATGTCAATATAAACGATCTATTAATAATGCCTACAGCACAAGCGACAGGCACAATTGTCAATCGAAAATAATTTAAATATTATGTCATTAGAAATACAAATAAATCAAGACATTAAGGCCGCAATGATCGCAAAAGACACGGCAAAATTACGTGGCTTACGTGCGATTAAAGCAGCTATTCTCCTAGCAAAAACTGAAAAAGGTCATGCCGAAGACCTTAACCAGGAGGCAGAGATTAAAGTTTTACAAAAACTTGTAAAGCAACGTCGCGAATCTGCTGAAATTTATAAGACTCAAAACCGTGAAGATCTTTATGAAATTGAAGTTGAGGAAGAAAAAGTTATTGAAGCTTATCTGCCAAAACAACTAAGCAAAGAAGAAGTTGAAACGATTGTCAAAGCAATTATCGCCGAAACAGGAGCTTCTTCCATTAAAGATATGGGTAAAGTAATGGGTGCCACAAATCAAAAGCTTGCTGGACAAGCAGATGGAAAAACCATCTCTGAAGTTGTTAAAAGTCTACTCGCATAAAACTCTCAAATCAATAGAGTCAAATTAAATTGGATATGTCTTTACAGCCATATCGATTGTATAATTTGACTCTATTTTTATTTCAATTATGGCTTTTCAGTGGAATCTAAAGAGTTTTGACGAACTCAACACGAAAGAATTATATCGTATTTTAAAGCTTCGAATGGAAGTGTTTGTTTTGGAGCAGGAATGTTTATATCCTGAATTGGACGATAAAGATTTTGCTTGTCTGCATCTTTGGACAGAACAAGATGATCGTATTATAGCATACACGAGATTAGTTCCTCCGGGCCTTTCCTACCCACAAGCTTCCATTGGTCGGGTTATCGTCGCCGAGGAAGCGCGCGGAACCGGTCTGAGCCAACAATTAATGATTCATTCCATCGAATCTCTCTATAAAGAATTTGGTGAAGGCGAGATACAGATAGGTGCGCAATTTCATTTAAAATCCTTTTATGAAAAATTAGGGTTTAAACAAATCTCTGAGCCCTACCCCGATTACGAAATCCTTCATATCGATATGATTAAATACCCAATTTAGTAAATTTAGGCATGCAAAACGTTGTCATCATCACTGCCGCCCTATTTGGCGGCCTCGCTATTATCCTAGGTGCATTTGGAGCCCATGCATTCAAAAAAATCCTATCAGCTGAAAAGCTGGAATCCTTTGAGGTTGGCGTTCGATATCAAATGTATACTGCTCTCACCCTATTGATTCTAGGATTTAATTTCTCCTTTGAGTTTCAGTCTGAACGAGTCGCATTTTATCTGATCACACTAGGAACTATTTTATTCTCGGTAAGTATATATTTTCTATCGTTTGCGGAATACTGGAAAAAGAATCTAAAGTTTCTTGGGCCAATCACCCCGCTCGGCGGATTACTTATGATCGCAGGCTGGGTTGCTATTATCATTCGCTTTTTGTAGATTTGAGATAAATATGGCAATGATGTCTGCCCTGAACCGCCTTAATAAGCTGATGACGTCTACTATTTTAGTATAAAACAACAATTTTATATAAAGTGTAGACTTATGGCTATAACACATTCAAATCAAAGCAATCTTCATTTTTTTCTTAAATGGCTTATCTCCTGTAGTGCGATAGGTTTCATCGTAGGATCTATTTGTGCGTTTTTTCTCTTTTCCCTCAATTGGGTAACGCAGTACCGAGAAGCTCATCCTTGGATAATTTATGGACTCCCCCTAGCGGGATTTGCCATTGCATTGTCCTATAAGTATTGGGGCAATCCATCAAGTAAAGGAAATAACCTGCTGATTGAAGAATACCTTCATCCCCAACGCCGCATTCCGCTTATCATGGCGCCTCTTGTCCTATTCGGAACTTTACTTACACATCTATTTGGAGGTTCGGCAGGCCGTGAAGGAACTGCCGTACAGATAGGTGGAGCAGTTTCCGATCAGCTCAATCGCTGGTTTGACTTCGATAAAACTGAACGCCGTATCTTAATTTCAATCGGCATCACTGCAGGCTTTGCCGCTGTGTTTGGCACCCCGCTCGCCGGAACAATATTCGGCCTGGAAGTACTACTGATTGGCAAAAAAAGATATTTCGGTATCCTGCCCTGTTTATTTACCGCCTATTTTGCGAACTTCAGCTGTCAATTATGGAATATTCCACACACCCATTATCCAATTCATGATGTTATTCCAATGCTGTCCTTGACCAATATTGGATTTAGCCTCGCCGCAGGTATTCTATTCGGTATTACAGCATGGCTTTTTACATTTACCAGCGGTTTCTTTAGCCTTCAATTCAAACGAATTAAATATCCTCTGCTTAGACCAGTGATTGGCGGTATTATTTTGGTACTCATCATTACATTATTTCACAGCAGCAGCTATATTGGACTTGGCATACCAATGATTCAGAACGCATTCGTCGATCAGTCGAATTATTATGACTTTATCATCAAATTACTTTTAACGACTTTCACCCTTTCTGCCGGATTTAAAGGCGGAGAAGTCACCCCGCTGTTTTTTATCGGGACAACCTTAGGAAGTGCATTAAGCACCGTTATTCCACTCCCCATCAGCCTGCTGGCTGCCATGGGCTTTGTAGCCGTATTTTCAGGCGCTACAAACACTCCACTCGCCTGTATTGTAATGGGCTATGAATTATTTGGGATTCAACCTATTTTATTTATAGCAATAGCGTGTATAGTCGCTTTTTTATTTTCCGGAAAAAAAGGAATTTATATTGCACAAAAAGGAGGTTTGAAGGAAAAATTCTATCGTAGGCTCAATTTATAGACAAGACAAAGCGCTTTCAGCTTCTCTGTCTATCTCCTTGTATTCCATTATGAACTACTTCAAATAAAAACAAGATAGGGCAAAAAAACATGCTAAGAAGAAGAGTGCTGACCACAATGAATGGATAGATGACTTTAATAAAGACACTAGAAAAAATTTTTTGATAAAAAAAAGCCTAAATCATAAGTATGCTTTAGGCTTTTTTTAAAATCTTATAATCTGAACTACAGTAGTTTTCCATGCAGAAAGAATGCCGCAACAGTAAAATAAATAATCAATCCTGAAACATCCACCAAGGTAGCTACAAATGGCGCTGATGCCGTCGCTGGATCTAATCCAAACCGACGTAGAATAAATGGAATAAACGACCCTGATAACGTTCCCCATAATACAATAAACAATAAGGAAACAGCAACCGTAAAACCAATTGAAATCCAATAAGGACCATAGTCATACAGACCAAGAAAATGCCAAGCCAATATCCGTAGGAATCCGATCGACCCCAATATTCCACCTAAGATTAAACCAGAAGAAACTTCACGCTTCATCACGTACCACCAATCTTTCAGCTTTAACTCACCGAGAGCCATGGCACGAATAATTAAGGATGCTGCTTGAGACCCAGAATTACCCCCACTAGATATAATTAAAGGAACAAATAAAGCAAGAACAACTGCCTTTTCCAATTCCCCTTCAAAAAATCCCATTGCTGAGGCTGTAAGCATTTCGCTAAAAAACAAGATAATCAGCCAGCCGGCTCTTTTTTGGATCAATTGCAATAAAGGAGTTTTCGTATAGGCCAGATCTAATTCTTCCATCCCCCCAAATCGCTGTATATCTTCGGTATCGCGATCTTCAATTCGATCCAACACGTCATCAAATGTCACAATGCCGACCAATACACCCGCTTCTGTAATGATTGGCAAGGCGCTTCGGTCATATTTTTGAAAAATCTCGAACGCTTCTTCCATAGGTGTTGAAGCTTTAATCGCTGCAAAATTATAGTCGATCAAATCAGAAATTTTTGTCGAAGAATCCGATAGAAGTAACTGACCAATTTTCAAGTCATCGATCAATACGTTTTTCTCATCAACTACATAAATAAAATTGAGCGTTTCAGCTTTCCTTCCAAAAACTTTAATATGCCGAAAGACATCATCAACAGTATAATAAGGGCGAACTTGCACATACATTGGTGTCATAAGTCGGGCTATACTGTTCTCTTTATAACCAATCAACTCCAAAGCCATTTGCTTCTCGCGCTCATTCAAAAGATTGATCAGATATTTGATCAGATCATCCGGCAATTCCGACAACAATTCATTACGCGTATCCGGCTTCAAATTATTCAGCAATTCGGACAGCTCATGTTCCGTCATTGATTTGATCAACGTATATTGGACATCCATTTCAAAAAAAGAAAAGATCTCCAATCTATCCTCCAAAGGATAGTCCATAAACTCTTGATGTTGCTCCCCTTTACTTAAACGCGATATTTCTTCCGCGATATCGGCCGGGTGTAATGCTGAATTTTGTTCCATTGGAAGAAAATTTTAATGGATTTAGCGCAAAAGTAGCTTATTTTGTATTATTTTCAACAATCTGAAAAACTATTTTTTCCAATGGGAATTGCTGCTAGTCTTTCATAAAATCGTCACTACTACATTGAAGAGTACATTTGACTTGATATACCCATGAACTTTACAATATCTTAAAAATTAATTAATCCAGGCGCTAGCTCCTCGGGCTCGAAACCAGCTTTAAATAGCCGGGCTGTTAAATTACCTTTCAGTTCTATGTTTCCTTCATTTACATGCAACCAGCTCCCTTCACGTAAGCCTATGACTGGCTGAGGATTAAGTTGATGAAATTCCTGGATTCGCGTTTCCCTTGTCTCTCCTTTATGTGTAGAATTTGGATCTGGATCCAAATAATGTGGATTGATATTAAAAGGTAAGAAACCAAGTGCATCAAAGCTAGGCGGATAAACAATAGGCATATCATTTGTCGTTCCAATCGTCAGTCCTGTCAAATTGGAACCTGCAGATGTACCAACATATGGAATACCCTTTGCTACTTGCACACGCAATTGCTGTACCAAATCCAGCTCATATAGCGTTTTTAACAGTAGAAATGTATTTCCCCCACCAATAAAAATAGCCCTGGCATCCTGAATAGCTTTCTTCTTATTATGAAACTCATGCAGCCCCCTAACCGTCACGCCCTCATCTTTCAGGGCATCTTGTACCTTACCGGTATAAGCATCAAAAGAAATTCCTGAAGGTCTCGCAAAAGGGATAAATAATAATTCATCTGACTGAATAAATTCGACAAAATCGTGCTTAATATAAGCTAAAAACTCACTACCATGGATCGTGCTTGTACTTACGACCAATAACTTGTACGCTGGATTAATCTTCATCTTCTATCGTTAAAACATTAAATAAAAAGTACCTTTGGCTTTGTCAATTGCAAGGCCAAAGGTACAGTTTTCATTCCTTACTATAGGCTATTTCTTATCAGCAGTCTTTTTTTCTGCACCCAATCTTTTGTTTTCTTGCAGTGCCTTATGTAAAAGATATTCTATCTGCCCATTAACACTCCTAAACTCGTCTGCAGCCCATTTTTCCAATGCTTTGTACATTTGGTCGTCTAAGCGTAGCATAAAGTTTTTCTTATCCGCCATTTCATTTCGTTTATTGGTACAACGTACCTGTATTTACAATTGGTGTCGCTGCTTTCTCTCCACAGAGTACCACCATTAAATTGCTGACCATTGCTGCTTTTTTTTCGTTATCCAGCTCTACAATATCTTTTTCAGACAGCTTTTTTAGTGCCATTTCAACCATACCTACAGCTCCATCTACAATCTTTGAACGCGCGGCAACAATTGCAGCGGCTTGCTGCCTTTGAAGCATCGCCCCGGCGATTTCGGATGCATAGGCCAAATGACTTATTCTTGCCTCCTTAATAATAACTCCGGCAGGCGCTAAACGATCCGCCAATTCTTGTTCAAGAATATGATTTACGGTATCTCCACCCTCACGCAAAGTGATCTCCGCTCCTTCATCCTCCAAGTTATCATAAGGAAAGCTCCCGGCCAAATGTCTTACCGCCGCTTCACTTTGCGTGCGTACATAAGATGTATAGTTACTCACATCATAAGCAGCTTTGTACGTATCACCTACTTGCCATACGATAACCGCTCCAATCTCGATTGGATTTCCCATCTTGTCATTTACTTTCAGTGTCTGTCCCTGTAAGTTATCCGAACGAAGACTTACTTTAATCGTCGAATACAAGGGATTGACAAAAAACAAACCGTTTTCCTTAACCGTACCTACATATTTTCCGAAGAAATTCAGCACACGCGAATGATTTGGATTAATAATCATCAATCCCTTTAAAATAAAAAAAGTAGCAATCATCAATATCACACCCAGTCCAACATACAGGGAACTTGCTTCGACATTCGCGAAGGAGAATATAGCTGCCACAAAGGAGACAACAGCTATTAATAAGGCTAAATAGCCAGACATTGGTTTAATTAGTTTTTCCATAATTTGTTAATATATATTTGATATCATTTTAATATCATAAATATATTATAATAATTTTCATATTTCAAATGAAAATTTAAAATTACTATTTTTGACTATGCGCAAAAAATCCTTTCTACCCTTAGTCAATTCTACGACAGAAATACTCATCCTTGGCTCGTTGCCTGGAGATAAATCTCTGGCAGAAAATAAATATTATGCACATCCACAAAATCGCTTTTGGAAAGTAATAACCCATTTGTTCAATGGGCCGGAACAAACAAATTACACGGAGAAGATAGATCTATTACTCAAAAACAACATTGGCCTTTGGGATGTGTGCGCAGAAGCCTCTCGCCCCGGCAGCATGGACCTAGCCATACAAAATGAGCGCCCGAATCAGATTGTTGAGCTTCTGGAAACCCACCCCACAATCACACAAATTATTTTCAACGGACAAAAAGCGTACAGTTTATATTTAAAGCATTTCAACAAAAGAGAAGACATTATGTACAGATGCTTACCCAGCACTAGTCCAGCCAATGCGAAAAGTAATCTCGAAAATCTAATTCAACATTGGCGCATAATAATAAGTGATTAAATTACACGAATTAGATTCGTTAATTCAGTCCTATTGCTTATTTTTGCCCTAAGATGTCAGATTTAAAATACAATCAACGAGGCGTATCCGCAGGGAAAGAGGATGTGCACAATGCGATAAAAAATATAGATAAGGGTCTGTTTCCCAAAGCATTTTGCAAAATAATTCCAGATATTTTGGGTGGAGACCCAGACTGGTGTAATATTATGCATGCGGATGGTGCTGGCACCAAATCTTCATTGGCGTATGTCTATTGGAAAGAAACTGGTGATATTTCAGTTTGGAAAGGTATCGCACAAGACGCAATTATCATGAATATTGATGACTTGCTTTGTGTAGGCGCCATCGATAACATTCTTTTATCGTCCACGATTGGCAGAAATAAAAATCTCATTCCTGGGGAGGTGATTGCTGAAATCATCAATGGCACAGAAGAGATTCTGGCGGAACTTCGGGAGTTGGGAATTGGCATCTATTCTACTGGTGGCGAAACTGCCGACGTTGGCGACCTTGTTCGTACCATCATTGTTGATAGTACAGTAACCTGTCGGATGAAACGTGAAGATGTTATTTCAAATCATCGTATCAAAGGCGGTAACGTCATTGTTGGCTTAGCATCGAATGGAAAAGCAACGTATGAACAGTCGTACAATGGCGGAATGGGTTCCAATGGACTAACTTCTGCACGTCACGATGTATTTAACAAAAAAGTAGCTGAAAAATATCCTGAAGCGTATGATCCAGCTGTTCCTTACGAACTAGTTTTCGCGGGAAGCCAAGATCTTACAAATGAAATCGAAGTTGAAACCGGAGAAAAAATAACTGCGGGTAAGCTTGTTCTTTCAGCGACGCGTACTTATGCGCCTGTTATCAAACAAATACTAGATAAGTATCGTTCTCAAATTGACGGGATGGTGCATTGCTCTGGTGGAGCGCAAACAAAGGTCTTACACTTCGTGGATAATGTGCATGTCATCAAAGATAATCTTTTCCCGATCCCACCTCTTTTTGAATTAATACAGAAAGAATCCAATACAGACTGGAAAGAAATGTACAAAGTATTCAATATGGGACATCGTATGGAATTATATGTACCTGAATCGATTGCATCGGATATCATTGCTATTTCAGAATCATTCGGCATTCCGGCTCAAATCATAGGTCGCGTAGAAGAATCTACGTCTAAAAAAGTAACTATAACCTCTCCTTACGGAGAATTTATCTACGAATAAAAGATTTTATCCCTGTCCGCTGCTTAAACGTTGGACAGGGCTATTTTTTCAATTTGGTATAAATGAAAGAAAAACTTCTTGTAGGCTGGAAAGAGACCCTTGATTTACCTGAATTGGGAATATATGGTATAGAAGCAAAAGTCGATACCGGCGCTGCTTCATCGGTACTACACTGCAACTCGTACAAGGTAGTTAAGGAAGATGGTCAGGACTGGATTATCTGCGAACTTATCACAAATTTTGAGACAAAAGAAACAAAAACATTAAAGTTAAAACTCTATCGAACAAAACTGGTAAAAAGTTCTTTTGGTCAAGAAGAAAAGCGTTACTATATCCGCACTACAGCAACATTATATAACCAGGTATTTAGCATTAAGATCTCTTTTAGAAACCGATCTCAGATGACCTACCCCATGCTTTTGGGTAAAAATTTTTTATACAAAAGATTTTTGGTCGATGTTTCCAAAGAAAATCTCTCGACGAAGCCCCTGGTAAAATAAAACAAATAGCCAAGCAATTTTGTTATCTTAGCACAAAATATATTCAATATACAAACCGTGAAAATTGCCGTATTATCGACAGTAAAGAGTTTATACTCGACTCGTCGTCTCGTAGAAGCCGCACAACAAAGAGGACACGAATGTGTTGTCATTGATCACAGCAAGTGTTATGTGGGTATTCAGCAAGGTAAACCCAGTATCCATTACAAAGGACAGGATCTGAGTGATATTGATGCTATTATTCCCCGGATAGGAGCATCGGTAACATTCTATGGATCTGCTATCGTTAGACAATTTGAGGTGATGGATGTCATTTCCGCGAATCCCAGTCAAGCCATTACGCGATCTCGGGACAAATTAAGGTGTCTACAAATCTTATCCGGTGCAGGTATCGGACTCCCGATTACGGGATTTGCACGTACGGCCTCTGACGTAGACGATCTCATCAGTATGGTAGGTGGAGCTCCTTTAGTCATTAAACTACTCGAGGGAACGCAAGGTATCGGTGTTGTACTTGCCGAAACCAAAAAAGCGGCCTCTTCTGTTATAGAAGCGTTCTACGGACTGGGCAATAACATCCTGATCCAAGAGTTCATCAAAGAGTCTAAAGGCTCTGATATTCGCGCATTCGTGGTTGACGGCAAAGTTGTTGGAGCGATGAAACGCACAGCGAAAGAGGGTGAGTTTAGATCAAATATCCATCGGGGTGGCACCGCTCAGATTATCCGGTTAAGTAAAGCCGAAAGAGAAACAGCAATTGCGGCGGCTGCACAGCTAGGACTTACGGTTTGTGGTGTAGATATGATTCCTTCTGACAGAGGCCCTTTGGTACTGGAAGTAAACTCATCTCCAGGTTTGGAAGGCATCGAGAAAGCGACAAAAAAAGATATTGCCTCAGAAATTATACAATATATTGAGCGACAATATGAAGCAAAACAGGCTCAAATGCCTAAAGTTGTCAAGAAAAAGAAAAAAAGAGAAAGTAAATTATAATATCCTCCCCTAAGAAATAAGAAGGCTACCCATTATTGGATAGCCTTCTTATTTTCAAAATCCTTTGATTACTATCAGAGCTAATTTTACAGGACAACTAGACTCAGTTACGACGATGCCTAAAATTTTACTTATCTTAGGTTTAAATTATTAATTGATGAAAAGATTTAGCCATCTTCTATTAGCTTTTATACTATTATTAGCCACATTCTCATGGTCATTTAGCCAAACATCCGTTCAAAAAGTAGCCACACCGAGCTGGCTCCGCCCGCTGACAAAAAAAGCAGTAAAACCCAATTTGGACGATATTAGTGATGGATATTACTTTGAATTAATTGAACATCAAATAAATTTAGCAACACAAACAAAATACTACAAGGATATAAAAGTATTGTTCGATCAAAGTGGAGTTGAAAATTTGGGGCAAGTACAAGTAACCTTCGATCCTCATTTCCAAAAACTTCAATTGCATGAATTGAAAATCATTCGTAATGGGAAAGATATTGACATACTACCCAAAGCCAAATTTAATCTTTTAGCCTCTGAAACAGAGCTTTCGAGATCTATTTACAATGGAAGTCAAATGGCCCACTACGTATTGGAAGATCTACGGAAAGACGACAAAATTGTATTTGCCTATTCGATAGTAGGTGCAAATCCAGTATTTGAACAGATGTTTTTTGACAGCTACTATCTACAAGGTTATGAGCCTACAGGTTTAATTCATCTCAATTATATTGTACCTAATCATCGTAAACTCCATTTCAAGAGCTTTAATGGAGCTCCGGAAGTTCAACAGCAATCCGTTGGAAATTCAACAAATTTCTTTTGGGAGTTGACCGAACATAAGCCCGTCCAATACGAAAACTACACGCCTGATTGGTATAGCCCATTACAGTACATCCAGTGCTCAGAATTCAACACTTGGAAGGATATTGATCAATGGAAGAATCGAATCAATCCCATACCACAGATTTCTCCGTCAAGCACGCTTCAAACTTTCGTCAATCAGCTTTGGAAAGAGTCAAATGGACAGCAGTATGAATTTATTCGGAAGGCCTGTGACTTCGTGCAAAATGAAATACGTTATATGGGTATTGAGATGGGGGAATATTCGCATCGAGCCAATCTTCCCGAAAAAGTATTCTCACAACGTTATGGCGATTGTAAAGACAAATCAATGCTATTGGCAACTATGCTCAAAAACAAGAATATTGATGTTGGCTTAGTATTAGCTAATACCTATAAAAGCCGAGGCCTTCAAAATGATCTACCTTCACCTTATGCATTCAACCATATGGTCATAGAGCTTAGTATCGAAGGTCGTCACCAATATATTGACCCAACCATAACTAATCAGGGCGGAGATATCAAGAATAGATATTTTCCTACCTATGGAAAAGTTTTATCGACCTTGAATAGGGGTCAACTTGCAGATGTACCGCAAAAAGTTGTTGGAGATATCAAAGTCAAAGAGGTCTTAGCACTTGAAGGCAAATTCGACGCTACCCTGGATGTCACAACCACCTATCGCGGAAACGAAGCGGACAACATACGCAACTATTTTCAGAGCAATGCAAAAAATGATATACAGAAGCAATATCTCGATTATTACACAAAAACTTATTCAAAAATCAATAAGGTTGGCTCCATGGATTACAAGGATGACAGCAAAAACAACATTGTGGAAATTGTCGAAAAATACAAAATAAAAAATATTGGTAAGTCTGAAAACGGATCTACCAAAAAATATATTTCATTAATAGGATCAAATATAAACGAGAAACTTCCAGAAATTATGGAAGATCGCAATGCTCCACTAGACCTCCCTTTCCCTACTGATATAGAATATGAGATCTACCTCGTTAATAAAGCACAAAAAACATTCGGTGTCTACAAGGAGAATAGCTTTTTTGACCGCAAAGCCTATACATTTGGTAAAACACTAGAAATTAAAGCAGATAGTATTAAGATCCATTATACCTTGGGAATGCACGAATCATTTGTTGAACAAGCAGACCTAAAACAATATTATACAGATTTCGCTGATCGCGATAACATCTTTTATAATGGGTTTTATCTAGACACTAATGGATATGCAACAGATGGTATTCCTAGCCTAGGTACACCGACCTCATCCCATGAGGTTAATTGGTTCTCATCAATCATATTTTTAATATCGGTAGCATCCGTACTCTGGTATATTATAAAAAAGTATAATAAGAGCAAACCTATTATTATCAAGCCCTACGACCAAGTCTATCACGAACAAATTGGCGGATGGATGATCCTATTATTAGTTGTACTAATTGCAAATATATTGGCCCTATCTAGCCTATTTTTCTTTAATTTATCTCTCTTTAATTTAAATACGTGGCAAGCAATGGATCATGTCGATGGAGTTTCTTCATTTGTTTACAAAGTTTTAATCCTAGCCGAGACAGTTGCGAACACGTTGATCATCATTGGATTGATTTATAGCTGTATCCTTCTAATTAAGAGAAGGGATATTTTCGCTCAGACATTCTTTTTAATTACGCTATTTATGGCCATATTTTGTACACTAGACGCAATTGCGGGCTATTTTATGTTCAAACAATACTTTAATAAAACTGATGACATATTTACCAAATATGAAGATACGATAAGAACCATTATCTTTTTCTGTATTTGGGGTAGCTATGCTTATAAGTCTGAACGCGTAAAAGGTACCTGTCTTCGAACATATCAGCCTGCCAATACAGTCCACAAAGCTGAAAAACCTCATCCCTTTGACGAAGACTTTTTAAAGCCCTATCCGATGTCAGAACCACTTATAGAAACACGTGTCAACGAAGATAAAGTACAAAACGACAGCATGTGTCTGGATCAGAGTAGCAACCAAAATGCTGAAAAATAAATGAAATAATAAAAAGGGGGAATGTGTAGTCCCCCTTTTTATTATTTCATTTTCATCACCATATTATCCGCGCCTTCAGTAGACACTTTTACCTGACCGGATTTGTTCTTCGTAGACTTATAATGGACGTGGTTTTTGACTCCCTCAATTTGAACAGTCTCTACTGAACCAATATTAACCATATTGTCTGCCCCCTCTATCGTCACCGTTGCGATGTCACTACCTGTTACAGTATTCCCCTTTCCCTCTATAATCAATTTACTCACATTGCCACGGATCACAACTTTATTGTCAGCTCCTTCTATTTGTACGACCTCTCCCCCTTTGGCCTCTATCGTACGGTTATTGTTCACCCCTTCAATCGAGATAACTTTTCCCTGTTGATTAACCACATCGTTAGTTAGAGCCTTGGAAACTGGCTCTTTGGCCGCTATCACCAAGCTTCCGATCAAAAGAAGTGAAAATCCAAATGTAATTGTTCTTAGTTTCATAATGCTATGTTTTCTACAGATCAACAAAAATCAAACCTAATTTCAAATCTAAAAGGGATATGAACTATAATATACTACGTCAATTGCCTCAAAAGTATAGTTGGGGAATAAGAATAAAATGAAATATAGCATTGAATTGGGTTTACTTGCCACATAACGTCCCAAAAAAGATACAGTAACGGTCATAACAAAAAAAAGGAGCCTAAAAGGCTCCTTTAATATCTCTAACAAATTGACAGCGGATTAAAAACTCTATTTTACTGCGTCTACAACTGCTTTGAAAGCTTCTGGGTTATTTAAAGCTAAGTCAGCTAAAACCTTACGGTTCAAACCAATGTTTTTAGCGTTTAATTTACCGATCAATTGGGAATAAGAAATTCCGTGTTGACGAGCTCCAGCGTTGATACGTTGAATCCATAAAGCTCTAAATTCGCGTTTTTTGGTTTTACGATCGCGGTAAGCGTATTGTAAACCTTTTTCTACTGTATTTTTAGCAATAGTATAAACTTTGCTACGTGATCCAAAGTAACCTTTTGCAAGGCCTAGGATTTTTTTGCGTCTTCTTCTAGAAGCTACTGCGTTAACCGAACGTGGCATATTTTTAAAATTAGTTTGGTAGAAGGTGTCATGTATTTCAATGAACTTACAACCTTATACCCGGTTAAAAAATTATTATTAATAAAATCGAATAAAACTTATTTACCGATAGCAAGCATACGTTTTACGTTGCCCATATCGCCATCAGATACATAACTTGTTTGTGTTAAGTTACGTTTACGTTTTGTGCTCTTTTTTGTCAAGATGTGGCTTTTGAAAGCGTTTTTTCTTGCAATTTTACCTGTTCCAGTCAATTTGAAACGTTTCTTTGCGCTGGAATTGGTTTTAACTTTTGGCATAATACTTATAAATTTTATATCAATCTGTTAGAATTCTTATTATTTTTTAGGAGCCTTTGGAGCTACTGTCAAAAACATGCGTTTACCTTCTAATTTGGGTAAAAGCTCTACTTTACCGTAGTCTTCCAAAGCCTGAGCGAAGCGCAACAACAAGATCTCACCTTGATCTTTGTGTACGATAGCGCGGCCTTTGAAGTGTACATAAGCACGAACTTTTTCTCCACTTTCTAGAAACTTAATAGCATGTTTCAATTTGAACTCAAAATCATGCTCACCAGAGTTAGGTCCGAAACGAATTTCTTTAATAACAGTCTGTTTTGCATTAGCTTTGATTTCCTTTTGTTTCTTCTTCTGTTCGTAAACAAACTTACTGTAGTCGATAATCTTACAAACCGGCGGTACAGCATTTGGCGAAATCTCCACTAAATCAAGTTCCAACTCATCAGCCAACTCTAACGCTTTGCGCGTAGGGAAAACTCCTTGTTCCACATTATCTCCTACCAAGCGCACCTCAGGTACCTTGATTAACTCATTAATGCGGTGATCTGGTTCTTTCTTTCTCATTGGTGGTCTTGGACCACCGGGTCTTTTTAATGCCAAATGTTTAAAAATTAAACGGTTATTTCCTTAATTAATATATCTCTAAATGCGTCAGCAGTCATAGTTCCTAATTCCACTGAGCCATGTTTACGTACAGAAACTGTGCCATTTTCCACCTCTTTTTCCCCTACAATCAACATATAAGGAAGCTTTTTCACTTCGGCGTCTCTGATTTTTCTGCCCACTTTCTCGTCACGTAAGTCTATCAGTCCGCGAATATCGGAATTATTTAGCGAATTCAAAACATTTTGCGCATATTCTTCGTATTTTTCTGACACTGGCAAGACGATAAATTGCTCAGGCGCAAGCCATAACGGGAATTGACCCGCACAATGTTCGATCAGTACAGCTACAAAACGCTCCAAAGATCCAAAAGGTGCGCGGTGAATCATTACTGGGCGATGTTTCATATTATCACTTCCAGTATATTCCAATTCAAAACGTTCAGGTAAATTATAATCCACCTGTATTGTACCCAATTGCCACTTCCGTCCTAAAGCATCCTTCACCATAAAGTCTAACTTAGGGCCATAGAAAGCTGCCTCGCCATATTCCACGACTGTCGGTAAGCCTTTCTCTTCAGCGGCCTCAATAATCGCCGACTCAGCCAAAGCCCAATTTTCGTCAGTACCAATATATTTTGTACGGTTTTCAGGATCACGTAATGATACCTGTGCTGTATAATCGTTAAAGCCTAACGCACCAAATACATAAAGAACCAAGTCTATTACCTTTTTGAATTCATCTTTAACCTGATCTGGACGACAAAACAAATGTGCATCATCTTGAGTAAACCCACGAACCCTTGTCAAACCGTGAAGCTCACCAGACTGTTCGTAACGATAAACAGTACCAAATTCGGAAAAACGAACTGGCAAATCCTTATACGAACGCGGTTTTACCTTATAAATTTCACAGTGGTGCGGACAATTCATTGGTTTTAACAAAAACTCTTCTCCTTCGATAGGAGTTTTTATTGGTTGAAATGAATCTGCTCCATATTTCTCATAGTGTCCAGAAGTCACATATAATTGCTTATGTCCGATATGCGGAGTAACAACAGGCTCATACCCTGAGTTTAACTGTGCTTTCTGTAAAAAGTCTATCAGCTTTTGACGTAATGCAGCTCCTTTAGGCAACCAAAGAGGCAAACCTGCACCAACCTTTTCAGAAAAAGCAAAAAGTTCCAACTCTTTCCCAAGTTTACGGTGATCGCGTTTTTTCGCCTCTTCTATAAATTTCAAATATTCTGTAAGCTCCGATGCCTTAGGGAACGTAACACCATAAATACGCGTTAACTGTTTACGAGACTCATCGCCTCTCCAGTAAGCACCGGCAACATTAGTCAATTTAATCGCTTTGATAAATCCAGTATTTGGAATATGAGGGCCACGACATAAATCTGTAAATTCCCCCTGTGTATAGAAAGTGATCTTTCCATCTTCCAAGTCCTTGATTAAATCAAGTTTATACTCATCGCCTTTCGCTGTGAAATAAGCCAACGCATCAGATTTCGAAACAGCTTTACGCTCAAATGTTTCTTTTCGTTTAGCCAGCTCCAGCATCTTGTCTTCGATCGCTTTAAAGTCATCAGACGAGAATTCACGATCGCCAAAATCCACATCATAGTAAAATCCTGTTTCAATCGCGGGACCAATACCAAACTTAATTCCGGGGTACAATGTTTCTAAAGCTTCCGCTAACAAGTGTGCCGAAGAATGCCAAAAAGTAGATTTACCTTTGGTATCATTCCAGGTCAATAACTTGACAGTAGCGTCATCTTCAATAGCACGGGCAGAATCCCACACTTCACCATTTACTTCGGCAGCAAGGACGTTTCTTGCAAGCCCCTCTGAGATTGATAACGCAATCTCTGCAGCAGTGATCCCTTGTTGATACTCTCTTACGGAACCATCCGGTAGTGTAATTTTAATCATTTACAACTATGATCTTTAAATTGTTAAAAAATAGAAAACATAAAACAACATGTACAATTATGTTATTACACTTATGTTTTCAATAAATAAATTGTGACACAAATTTAGTAAAAATTCTGATAAAATAACAGGTTTTTTGCGCTATTCAACGCATTCTATCGTCACAATTTAACAAAGTTGTTTTCAGCTTTTATAATTTATGACGACAAAAATAGAAAGCCGAACCTACACCCCTCTTGTCCATAGTTTAAATGCGCTAAATTCATCAGCTTTACACACTTTACATCCTCATCATTGCTGTTTAAAGCGAATTAATAATCTGATCTTATTGATCAATAGCTCCTCTCTATTGCCCCATGTACATCCCAACAATTAATGAAAATCAGCTTATATATTAACAGGGTAATTACAGGGGGTTAACAGGGGTATAACAGGGGGTTAACAGGGGTAAATCCCTATTATACCCTTGTTAACCCCCTGTAAAAAGAGTATTGTTTCGCTGTTAATAGCAAACATCGTATAAACCTGGCACCATAGTAGCGGTAAACAATGTGCTTTGCTTAAACATCAACCTAAAAACAATGGGATAAAACAGATTATTACCAGCAACTATATATAAAAAAAATGACAGGACAGCTACTTAAAAGCCACAGGACAAATTGAGCATCTCATTAATATTTGCTACCTTTGCAGACTGAAATTTTAACTATGTCAAATCAAGTACCTGAAGACGGAACACTATTGCCCTTAATGGAAGAATTTTACACTATTCAGGGAGAAGGCTACCACACCGGGACTGCTGCTTATTTCATACGATTGGGTGGTTGCGATGTGGGCTGCCACTGGTGCGATGTAAAGGAAAGTTGGGATGCATCTATCCACCCCCTTACAACCGCAGATTCGATTATCGAAAATGCAAAGAAATATCCGGCAAAAACAGTTGTCATTACGGGTGGCGAACCACTTATTTATAATTTGGATTACCTAACAAAAGGACTTCATGAGGCGGGCATTAAAACGTTTATTGAAACCTCAGGTGCATATCCTTTGAGTGGCGAATGGGACTGGATTTGTTTATCTCCAAAAAAATTCAAAGCTCCACGCAAAGATGTGTTAGAAGCTGCTGGTGAACTTAAAGTTATCGTTTTCAATAAAAGCGATTTCGCATGGGGAGAAGAATACGCACAACTTGTAGGACAAAACTGTAGATTATACCTTCAACCTGAATGGTCGAAATCTAAAGAGATGACACCTTCTATTATTGACTACGTAAAAGAAAACCCTAAATGGGATATTTCACTACAAACACATAAGTTCTTGAACATTCCTTAATCATGCAAATGCACGATTAAATAGACACAAAAAAGGCCTTCGATAGTATCGAAGGCCTTTTTTATAAACAATAAATCTATATTAATGCATGTAATTTAAATCACTTCACATAGGTTTTTAAAAAAGCTTCCAGGTCTAACGTTTTCGTCTCTTCACCTTCCTTCTCCCGGACCAGAACATTTCCAGCATTATCAGCATCTAAAAATAATAAGTTCGCCTTTAATAAAATCTTCCCATTTTCATCCAACAATCCAACTTTTCCATTTTCAGAGAACATCAAATAATTGTCTAAAAATTTACTGATATTTTCCTTTTTGTCAAGCAGAACTTTCCCTTCCTGTGTAACCAATCCAAAATTACCATCCTTCTGAAAAATAGCCAGTTTTTGATTTGCTGGTGTAAGCCAGTCAAACCCTTCCTTATTTACCTTTCCCCCCTTCTTATCCAACAACCAGAAATAATTATCTTTATCTGAAACAATAGCAGTCTGCTCATTAAAATACGCTAAAGAGAAAAGAGAACAAGGCAATACATCTTCTCCCGCCATGTTTTTTATACCATAATATTCGTCATTGGTATCTTTATCCTTGACCATGGTCCATTTAAGTGATTTATCCAATGGGAAAGTATCTTCAAACAAACTCACATCTTCCCCTTCACTCGTATTCCCTCCCCCAGAGATATCAATCACCTTTGCATTTTTAGGAAGTGCAAAATCTGCCACAGACGATACATTGATCACTTTTGTTGTTTCAAAACCAAGGTCATTGTTTTCACCCAAAGACAATTTGAGTACACCTCCAGGCAAATCATTGATAAATGAAAATGCCGTCAGATAATAAGTGGGCACTGCTTCCGAATACCATACCGTTGCTACCGCGGAATCCGCATGGTTTTTTATAAATAACTTTGCTTTCTTACAGGTAATTCCCGCGATCGATTCGATCTCGCCCATATCTTGCAGCTGCACATAAGGTCCTTCCGACTCCCCTAACTTCGTACTGACAATCTTATAGGATGGACTGTATGCTTCGGCAGTAACAATATCATCGCCGATCGAATACGAATATGTTTTTGCTAATTTTCGATTTAAAATAGCATGTGCTTTTTGATTCACTACAGTAGAAGAATAATCGGCATCAGCCAAAATCTCCACATTCCGATAAGTCATTTTTCCTTTCAAAAATGGCTCATAAAACTCTTTTGCAAATTCCGGAACTTCATTTTCAAATTTTTCAGGGGAAACTTCACCTTTAAACACCAACTCCATCTGCCATTGCTTATCTTGTGCATAGGTTGTCGAAATTGATAATCCAAATAATAGTGCAACGTTGAGTAAATTATTCATAAGAATGATAAATATGTAGCTAAATAACAAAAGACAGACCAAAAAGCCTATCTTTTACGCTATTTTTTTATTTATTTACTTTTTTCACTTCATATTTCCATAAAAAGCAAAAAAAAGACCACTAAGCAAAATAAACTATAATTTAATCATCCGCCTAGTTTTCACCGCTTCGTCACATGCCAAAGCAATTCGTAGACTATTAACAGCATCTTCCATCGAATCAGAAAGGTCCAAATTATCTACAATCGCCTGCTGAAAGAATAACTGCTCCCGGTTACATAATTCCTGATGATCGGGCTCATCAGATAAGTTGACCCACTCATCAACCTTCGTAAATTCATTTGCCGAATCTAAATCGGCGTAATGTACGCGAAGGCTTTCTGTTTGTGTATGGGATGCTACCGAATCCGATTTACCTTCATCGCTTGCTTTATTTGCGACAATGGAAACTGCACCTTTAGGTCCAAAAACATCCTTTACAAAAAAAGCGTTCTGACTAACCATTGGTCCCCATCCAGCTTCATACCATCCTACGGACCCATCTTCAAAATGCAGCTGCAATTGTCCGTAGTTGTAGTTCCAAGCAGGAATCTCATCGGTTAACCGCGCTCCGATTGCAGATACATACAATGGTTTCGCACCCACCATTTGACACATGACATCAATATAATGAACTCCACAGTCAACAATGGGACTTAAACTAGCCATTAGATTTTTATGCACATCCCACATATACCCATGGCTCTGTTGATTCAGATTCATACGCATAACAAGTGGCTTTCCCATCGTTTTAGCTATTTCAATAAATTTGACCCATGAGGGATGATACCTCAAAATATATCCAACAACCAATTTTTTATCATATTTCACTGCTGCATCGACGACCTCCTGCGCGGAAATCACATCTTCAGCTAAAGGCTTTTCAATAAAAACATGAGCACCAGCCTGAAAGGCTTTTATAGCATACGCTTTGTGTGTATCCGGATAGGTCGCTATACAAACGGCATCCGGTTTCGTTTCCTGAAGTGCATCCTCATAAGATTCAAACAATTTATAGTTGCCTCCCAATTGTTCATTCAGTTTACTTTTGCTTTCCCCACGAGCTACTAGACCCACAATTTGAAAGCCATCTAAATCGTGATATGCCTTCGCATGAGATGCGCCCATATTTCCACATCCAACAACCAATATTTTAATAACCTGTTGCATCATTTTTTCTATTTCTATATTATTTCTTTAATCCATCTAAAGCAAAGGCAGCTCCTGTTCCCAATACAGCACCTGCTAACACATCGGAGGGAAAATGTACGCCCAGATACATTCTTGAATACCCCACACTACTCGCCCATAAAAGCGATGGCGCGACGACGTACCACTTTGAGTAAGCCCGAGACAAAGCAGAAGCAGTAGCAAAAGCAGATGACGTATGACCAGACGGAAAGGAATACCCACCGGCCGTACGAACCGATATGAAATTAGGATATTTTTTAAATGGCCTGCTTCGCTTAAAAATATGTTTTAACCCAACATTCACGAGCGCTGTTACAGCCGTACTACTAGCAACATACAAGGCATTCTGACGCATTGCCTTATCATCGTTGACCGCACCTGCAACCAGTAAACCAACCGGAACGGCTATCTGAACATAGTTATTGATATCAGAAAGCACTTTAAATGTTTGTGTTTGTGGCGCTGTCCGAGTCTCGGCTATGGACTCCAATATACGGATATCTAACGTAGACGCTGGCTTTTCCTGTCCAAGAACAGGACCATATAGACAGTTAATCCAACAAATAAAAATAAAAGCTAATCTTTTCATCAAACAAATAATCTATCTAATTTACAATCTCTTTGAAACATGTACCACTAAACACATTCCTCCTATTTATTAAACAACAACTTATACTTCCTACTACTGTAACTCTTATTCGCGGCTAATTTAGTATGTCACCCCCAATTCCTAAAAATAAGAAAATTTATGTGAGTTGTCAGCCTATAAAAAGCGTTTCGATTGGACAAGATTTCACAACTTGCTATTGGCGTGATTCAAACAGCTTACTATAGGATAGGAAATCAGCATTACCTTTTGTCTAAATTATGGTATATTCCCCCAATCAACAGTATTGTTTTCACATTTTTTTCAAGAAAATTGAATTCATTTCAACAACAAGTCCATTAGGATAAGAATTTTAAAATGATAGTCTTGCATTTCCCATTAATTTACTATACATTTGCTTGCAGTTATTAATACAAACATGGTTTATACTTACGTACATCATTTTCATTTGCATCATCGCCATTGTGGCGATATGTTAATTTAATGTGTTCTTACGTAGAATACCTTCCCTCTTGTTTGATTTCTTATTATTAATAATTTACTGCTAACATTTATAAAGCGTTGAAAAATCTTAAAATTGCTATCCAAAAATCGGGTAGGTTAAACGAAAAATCTGTTCAATTACTGAAAAATTGTGGTTTAGACTTCGAGAACTACAAAAGCTCTTTAATCACAACTGTTGGGAATTTCCCACTGGAAATATTATTTCTGAGAGACGATGATATTCCGGGATATGTGGAACAAGGCATAGCCGACCTGGGCATCGTCGGTGAAAACATCATCGATGAGACCGAATCCAAAGTAGAATACATCAAACGGCTTGGTTTTGGAAAATGTACATTGAAACTGGCTATTCCCAAAGATAGCACCATCCAAGACATTAAAGACCTTAACGGCAAAGCAATCGCAACCTCTTATCCAAATATCCTAAAGAATTTTCTAGACGAGTATAAGATTAATGCAGACATCCGTTTGATATCCGGCTCAGTTGAGATTTCACCTGGCTTGGGTCTTAGTGATGCGATCTGCGATATCGTATCTACCGGTGGAACATTAAAAAGCAACGGTTTGAAACCTTTTGCTGATGTCAAAAATTCAGAAGCCATATTGGTGGGAAGAAAGGAATTAGAAGGCAATGAAGTGTTGGCTGAGTTAGTACAGCGTATCGAATCTGTTCTTTTAGCAAAAGAAACTAAATATGTGGTATTGAATGTCGAAAAGAAAAATTTGCCAGCCATCACTTCTTTATTGCACGGTGTTAAGAGCCCTACGGTTGTTCCACTGGCAGAAGAAGGTTGGGTAGCCGTACACACCGTTATCACTGAAGATGACTTTTGGGATAAGATCAATAAGTTAAAAGCTGAAGGTGCCCAAGGTATCGTTGTGATGCCCATTGAAAAAATCATTCTTTAAACTTGATGCACTTATACAACCATGTTAAAAAAATATGATTACAAAACGTTAGGAAAAACCGAAATCCAGCAACTGGTTGCTAGGAATACGGATCCAAACAATGCAATACAAGAGGTTGTCCAGGAAATTATTCAACAAGTACGCCAACAAGGTGATATCGTATTACGCGAATATGCGGCCAAATTTGATAAAGTTGAACTTGACAGATTATATTTAGACGAGGAAGATATCGACGCACTGGCATCTACCATTGACCGCGATCAACAAAGAGCTTTGGAAATCGCATTTCAAAATATACATAAATTCCATAGTACACAATTAAAAAGGGAGCGCACTGTTGAAACAATGCCCGGCGTAAAATGCTGGCGCGAGGTTCGCCCTATTGAAAAAGTTGGCCTTTATATCCCAGGGGGATCAGCAGTGTTACCTAGCACACTTTTAATGCTTGGTATTCCTGCAAGAATAGCTGGATGTAAAGAGATTGTCGTTTGTTCTCCTCCACAATCCAATGGAAAAATCAATGGCTTTGTTGCTTTTTGTTTGAAATTACTTAAGATAAACAGAATATACCTCGTTGGAGGCGCTCAAGCTGTTGCTGCTATGGGGTTTGGAACAGAGACTATACCAAAAGTCGACAAGATCTTTGGCCCAGGAAATCAGTTTGTTACAAAAGCAAAATCCATCATACAGGGCCTTGCAAATGTTAGCATTGACATGCCTGCGGGACCATCCGAAGTACTGGTCATCGCTGACGAGTCGGCCAATGCAGCTTTTGTAGCCGCAGATCTTTTGGCACAAGCCGAACACGGAGCCGATAGTCAAGCTGTCCTGGTTGCAACTTCCACCGCTATAGTTGATGCCGTCAACACAGCATTGGTAGCCCAATTAGCGGTTTTGCCTCGCAAGGAACTTGCTGCAAAAGCAATTGAAAATTCCTATGCAATAACTGTCGAGAATCTTCAGGAGGCCATACAGTTCTCAAATGACTATGCGCCAGAACACCTTATTTTGGAGACGGACCAATGGGAGTCCCTAACACGTTATATCAGTAACGCTGGTTCGGTTTTCTTAGGGCACTTAACCCCTGAAAGCGCAGGAGATTATGCCTCAGGTACAAATCACACGCTTCCTACATCAGGATATGCACGCTCCTACTCCGGCGTATCGGTAGATTCTTTTGTGAAAAAAGTTACTTTTCAACATATAAGCGAAACTGGACTTCAACAAATCGGGTCGGTAGTTGAAATACTCGCTGAACTCGAAGGCCTGCAAGCGCATAAAAATGCGATTTCTATTCGGAAAAAATGATAAAACAGAAGCTCTTGATATCACAAAAAAGGCTTTACGATGTAAAGCCTTTTTTGTGATACTGATCTTTCGAATATTCATGACTAATATTGACTGCATTACCTTCCGAAGGTGTCATAATTATCTGTTGCATATTTTTCAAATCTAGTCAGCAAAGCAATATTATCTTTTTCCAATGGACTTAAGTCTGCAGTCACATCTTTTGAAATAGGCACATACCAATCTACAGGCTCAAAAAACTGACGAATGCTAGGTTTGGTAAACGCATAGCCATGTCGGGCAAAAATCGTATTCCGAATAATCTCCAGATCTAATTTCTTGAGGTTTTTAAGGTCTTTCTCCGTCAACTTTTGTTTAGATGCATTTACAGTAAAGACCGCAGGGGATGCCGATCGATAGTATTGAATAATGTAAGTATAAGTTGAATCTCCATCCACATCAGTTTCCTCCTTTCTTTTTTCGTTAATCCAGTCGACCAAAGTTCCGTCTTCTCCATCCTGATTTTTTAGCATCAGATTTGGATTATAGGCGAACTGCTTTTTCAACAATTTAAAGCTTCGCTTTTTAATCTTTACTCCTTGGTCATATGCGGTCCAATTGCCGATTAACGTATCGTGATTAAGCTTAATTTCAAATCGTCCGTCAGACTTTTTGTCGCCGGGCTCATCCAATAATAACCGGATATCGGCACCATTTTCCTCCAATTTCCCCACAAAAGAACGCAGATTTCCTTTGACAACATTCTGTCCGAAGATATTACCCCTATCCGTAATTTTTTTTATGGTCAAATTTATCTTCGGAGAATAATCTGTCGTGGGCAGCCCTTCTCCTTCTTCAAGAGTACTTTCATCCACAACAAATTCGCCCACCCAGTTGCCATAAAGTTCCTGATGCGCTTCAGCTTCGGCCACAACAGTATCTTTTGTTTCGGTGGCTTCATTCTTTTTGCTTTTCCCGTCCTTACAACCAAGGATTACTCCAAGCATTAACATTAAACAAAGGTTCTTCCTCATAATTTATGATTTTTTTGATAAATAATAAATTCTGCCAACAACAAATTAGGGATCCATCCCAACCAGGCAATAATTTGATAGAGATCCATCGGATTGGGCTGAAACAGGTACACTAAAGCAAGCTTCCAAAAACGTAGGGTAAGCGCTGAACAGGTTAAGGCAAAACTACGGATCATAAAATCGCGGTGTTTATCAAATTTTCGCTGACTCGCCAAACGAACTGCCCGCCAGGTGAAATAAAACCATCCAAGCCCCAATAATTCAAATGCAATAATAGAGGTTAATCCGCCATTTGCCGCGGATCCAATAAGCAACCCTGAAGGAGCGGCAAAAACCAAAATGGCGAATACATACAAATACCCGATACTTCGATGGACTCGCGGATATTTATTCAATAGATAAGTATTAAACTGCGTAAAGCCGGCAGGCAAAGCAAAGATAGCTGTGCAGACATGGACATAAAACACGTAGCGATACCACCAAAGTTCTTCAATTTCCGTTTGTTTAATCATCAGGAAATTAGCATCGAGTGAGAACCCACGGTAGCGAAATGTGATTTCTGCCATCAGCAGACAGCTATAGGCAAAAATTAAAAGCCAAAATCCATGTAATATCGAAAATTGAGCTTTTTTAAACATATCGCTTTCTATTTACTCCTGATCGCTTCTACCGGATCCAATCGAGAAGCCATTAGAGCCGGAACAATACCTGATATGAGACCAATAAACGTCGAAAGCGAAACTGTAAGCATAACCATTTTCAAACTTACGACAATAGCAACGCCAGTCGCAGCTTGCACTAGAAACGCCAAAAAATAGACAACAACGAGGCCTATCCCTCCCCCCAACAAACATAGTACGATAGACTCGACTAAAAATTGTGAAAGAATAAAGAAATTTTTAGCTCCCAGCGCTTTCTGAATTCCGATAATATGCGTACGCTCTTTGACACTGACAAACATGATATTGGCAATACCGAAGCCACCGACTAAAATCGAAAAAATACCGATTGAAAAACCCGCAAGATTAATTATCCCAAAAAGCTGATCCAACGCACCGGTAATCATTGTTGTCTGATTAATGGAAAAGTTTTCCTCCCGTTGCGGCGATATACGACGAATCGAACGCATGAGTGTCTTCGCTTCGCTCTCCGCCTCACCAAGCTTATAGTTCGATTTAATAACCATCGCTATGCTCGGTGAGAAATTATCATAGTTGACCAAATTTCTCGCCAGCTCAAACGGAATAAAGGCGGTATCATCGGGGGAGGTGTTGATCAATACACCATTTCCTTCTTTCTTTAATACACCGATAACCTGAATTTTTCGGCCTAACATATTAATATATTTGCCAACAGGCTCCTCATTAGGAAAAAGCCCTTCCGCAATATTTGCTCCCAATACAGTTACAAGAGCTCCACCCCTCGACTCGCTTTCAGCAAAGTAACGACCATCCACAATATTCAAATTTTGAATGTACAGGTTCTCATAGGTCGCTGCATTGACCGATGAGCCTTGGGCCGAATTATTTTTATATTTTATAGTCGTATTACCAATATTGATCATATACGCCATATACTCGGCTGTCGTCATCCGACTTTTCAAATCCAGGTAATTATTGTATGTAGGTTCGGGTCTATTCAAGTATTTCCACCAAGGGAAATTTGGACCTCCATCCCAGGGCCATTTCTCAATATAAAGTGTTTTGCTACCGATCTTCTTTACTGATTCCTCTATATTATTCCGTAGGGTATCTACCGCAGAAAATACACCAATAATCGTAAAAATACCGATGGTCACACCCAACAGCGATAGTAAGGTGCGAGTACGATTGTCTTTTAATGCCGAAAAAGCAAACTGACAACTCTCCAATATCAATCTAAAAAATAGCATAATTGTATTCTAAAATACAATATAGTTTTGATTTAATGTCAAAATCGTTAAAAATATATACATAAATTAGAAATAAGCCCTTTCTATACCCGAAAAAGTTATAACTTTGTATGCTTTTTGCAACCTAGTATTTGGTGCACTGTAATGCACTGAAAGGCAGACATTAAAATATATATCATTAAAGATGAAGTTATCTCAATTTAAATTCAACTTACCAGAATCATTACTTGCTTCTGAACCTTCTGAAAATCGTGACGAATCACGCTTGATGGTCCTACATAGAGATACTGGTAAAATTGAACACAAAATTTTCAAAGATGTATTGGATTATTTCGATGACAAAGATGTCATGATCTTAAACAATACTAAAGTTTTTCCAGCCCGCCTTTACGGTAATAAAGAGAAAACTGGAGCTACGATTGAAGTTTTCTTGTTGCGTGAATTGAACAATGAACTTCGTCTTTGGGATGTGTTGGTAGATCCTGCGCGTAAAATCCGTGTAGGCAACAAATTATATTTCGGTGATGATGACTTATTGGTTGCCGAAGTAGTTGACAATACAACTTCTCGTGGCCGTACAATTAGATTTTTATTTGATGGTACCGATGAAGAGTTCCGCCGTAATATTGAAATCTTAGGTGAAACTCCGCTTCCTAAATATATCAAGCGTAAAGCTACACCGGAAGATAAATTCCGTTACCAAACGATCTACGCAAAAAATGAAGGTGCTGTTGCTGCTCCTACAGCTGGACTTCACTTCTCAAGAGAGTTAATGAAACGTCTGGAACTTAAAGGTGTTGATTTTGCAGAGGTTACTCTTCACGTTGGTCTTGGAACTTTCCGTACTGTTGAAGTCGAAGATTTAACCAAACATAAAATGGATTCGGAACAGTTCATCATCACTGATGAAGCTGCACGCGTTGTCAATAGAGCAATCGACAACAAACGTCGCGTATGTGCTGTCGGAACGACTTCTATGCGTGCAATAGAATCTTCTGTTTCTGCAGATCACCATTTAAAAGCGGCGTCTGACTGGACGAGTAAGTTCATCTATCCTCCTTACGATTTCAGTATCGCAAACTCGATGATTACAAACTTCCATACACCAGAATCCACACTTTTAGTGATGATTGCTGCGTTTGCAGGCTACGAAAATGTGATGAATGCCTATGAAGTTGCTGTAAAAGAAAAGTATAGGTTCTACAGCTATGGCGACGCTATGTTAATCGTTTAACGATGTGGCTTAAAAGATAAAATAAAAAAAACGTGGATAGCCTTAAACTATCCACGTTTTTTTAAATAATAACCTTTCAATAACAACATGAACTTTGTAATTATCGTTGCTGCCGGAACCGGAAATAGAATGAATAGCGATCTTCCAAAGCAGTTTCTTGACTTAAATGGACTGCCGATTGTTATGCATACAATTAATCGTTTTTGCCAATCAGAAACTATTTCGGAAGTTATTTTGGTCATCAGCGAACCAATGGAAAGTTTTTGGACCGAACTGTGTTTGAAGCATCAGTTTGATCGCCCTATACATATCGCTTTTGGCGGACAAACCCGCTTCGAAAGTGTAAGGAACGGAATAGATTACATTCAGCAAAATTTTGATATCGGTCCAAAAGACTATATTGCGGTACACGACGGAGCTCGACCTATCATCACCCAAGCTCTTATTAAAAAAGCCTTCCAGGGGGCGTATGATCATCAGGCAATTGTCTTAGCACAAAAGAGCATTGAATCTGTTCGGATGGGAGACACCACATCCAACTCCGCTGTTGATAGAAATTATACCTGGTTAGTACAAACTCCACAGGTTTTTCATGGAGAATTGCTTCTAAAGTCCTATCAGCAAGCCGAAGATCCCTTTTTTACAGATGATGCGTCGGTGGTAGAGAAAATGGGCAAGCGTATCACTATCATTGAAGGTGACTCCAGAAATATAAAAATCACCTATCCTCAAGACTTACAAATTGCCCAGTTCTACCTGAATTTGACTTAATGGATTAAGCATTGCCACGAATAACGCGCAATAAAACCACAATAATAGCAATGACCAAAAGGATGTGGATAATGTTATTGCCAGCCGCATAACCTCCAAAAAAACTTATCGCCCAAATGATAACTAAGATAACGGCGATGATATACAGTAAATTTCCCATTTCTTTATAATTTAATACCTAAATCTATTTTTTATAGGTATAACAATGAAAAAAGAACTATAGTTTTATTTTAAATGGATTAGCTAATTTCAAACTGTAATCTATCGTAAGCTAGAAACATATTTTCGGGCAATTCTCTGGAAACAGCTTCATGCAGTCCCATTCGATGCCCTATATGTGTAAAATAGGTTTTATCGGCATGAATGTCATAGGCAAATTCAATCGCCTCATCCAATGTTAAATGTGAAATATGAGATTCCTTTTGCAAAGCATTTACCACGAGAACCTTTACTCCTTCCAATAATTTCCGTGATTCTGCGCTGATAAATTTCGCATCAGTAATGTAGGCGAAATCTCCGATCCTAAAACCCAAGACTGGCATTTTATAATGGAGAACCTCAATAGGCATAATTTCTTTCCCAAATAAAGACAAGGGTACACCGGCCTTTATCTCCTCCAAATCCAACCTCGGAGCTCCGGGGTATTTAACTTCAGTAAACGCATAATAAAATTCTCGCCTTAGCGCTTCATGGAGAGCTGCTGTACCGTAAATAGAAATTGAGCTATGCTGCTGATAATTAAATGCCCTTACGTCATCTAAACCAGCAATATGGTCTTTATGTGAGTGTGTCATTAACACCGCATCCAAATGCATAACTTTTTCGCGCAACATCTGATACCTAAAGTCTGGGCCAGTATCCACAACCAATGTATGTTGATTGTATTCAATAAGAATAGAAGAACGTAATCTCTTATCACGTCTGTCTTCAGATTGACAGACCTGACATTGGCATGCTATTACAGGCACCCCTTGTGATGTTCCGGTTCCTAAAAATGTTATTCTCAAGCTACAATTTTTGATTTCAATATTTCTTCATAAATCGGAAGAAGTTTTTCAGAAATGGCTTCCGAATCAATTTCAATATCCAATAATATGTTCCACAATGACTGGATTTTTATTTCAAGATTCGAAAACTTATTGACTACTACAACTTTTGTCGTCTGCAACATACAAGCGCCTGTGCGGAATGAACCTTTCTCGTATCTAACTTTATACCCTTGCTCCTTAAAAAACTCTTCTAACTTAGTTAAACTGCTTTGTGTAAACGGCAACAAAATCTCTCCTTCCTTTTAAATTTCTACCTCAGTCTTCCAAACTTAGATAAATTTGATTTTATATACAAATAAAATCACTGCTACTCATCAACGCGCCAACTTAAGAAGTTCATTGCCAAAAGTATCCCAGCTGTATTTCCTTTTTTCATCGATAATATTCGTTCTAAATTGCTCTTCTTTGTTGTAATGGTAAAATGAAAAAATACCGTCGGCTATTTGACGGGCATCAGGTTCCACAACATAACCAACGTAGCCATCTTGAACCAATTCCGGCAATCCCCCAACATTACTCACAATCATGGGAAGATCAAAATGATAAGCAACTTGGGTAATCCCACTCTGTGTAGCGCTACGATAAGGCAACACAACGCAATCCGCAGCTGAAAAATAACGCCCGACCTCCTGATTTGGAATAAAATCGGTATGCATAAAAATAAACTCTTCTAGTTTATACTTTTTTATAAGCTCCAGATAGGGAGCAGGGTCACCATAAAACTCTCCGGCAAGCAATAATTTAACACCGAGATCGCGAACCTTGGAATTAGCTAATGCTTCTAGCAAGATATCTAAGCCCTTGTATTGACGAATAAAACCAAAAAACAATACGACTTTATCCTCTTCGGCAATCTTAAGTAATCGACGTGCTTCCTTTTTACTTTGATGCGCACCATAGTTATCGTAGAGTGGATGCGGCGTATATACCGCTGGCATTTTCGGGCTTAACATTTTCAGATCTGCCAGCACACTTTTACTCATAGTGAGACAAGCATCAACAGATTTCAAAAAGTAGCGGATCAACGTCTTATCACCTATACGTTGTTCATGAGGGATTATATTATCAGCGATACATACAATTTTAGTATGTTTATTTTTTCGAACCTGTCGCTGGATTGTTCCTAAACAAGGCCCAAAAAACGGCATCCAAAATCGCACGATAAGCAAATCGTAGTTCGCCTTCCTAAGCTCCCTACCAACCTTTATCCAATTAAGTGGATTAATAGAATTCACTGTCGTTTTAATATGAAGACCGGTTGGTGCAGGCTCATCTGAATATTGCGACTTTCCTGGGAAAAGAAAATTGGGATACTGCAGACTAAAGGAATAGATATCCACTTCATGACCTAACTCCTGAAAATGGGATGCCAATCGTTCATTAAAAGACGCTATCCCCCCTCCCCTCAATGGATAGGCGGATCCTAAAATCACAATTCGCATAATTATTTAGATGACTTTCTCAATTTGATAATCATTCCGATCTGAGCTGCTTCTAGAGACTAACTCTGCCAAAAAACCTGTCAGAAATAATTGTGTTCCCAAAATAATCGCTGTCAGCGCAAAGAAAAATAATGGCTGATCTGTTATATCTCTAAATGGTGTACCGCTAGCTATACTCATCAGTTTGTGGCAAATCAGATAAATGGAGATAAATAAACCTGCAAGAAAACTAATCACCCCCATAACACCAAAAAAGTGCATCGGTCTTTTCGCAAATTTGCCGACAAAAAATATAGATAATAAATCCAAGAAACCTTTTACAAAACGGCCCGGACCAAATTTGGTTGTACCGTATTTACGTGGGTAATGCTGTACAACCTGTTCCTGTATATTGGTAAATCCAGCCCATTTCGCAATAACGGGTATATAACGATGCATCTCGCCATAAACCTCAATGTTTTTAACAACATCTTTTTTATAAGCTTTAAGACCACAGTTAAAATCATGCAGGTTATGAATTCCAGACATAGATCTTGTTACCCCATTAAACAATTTTGTTGGGATTGTTTTGGTCAATGGATCATAGCGCTTTTGCTTCCAACCCGATACTAAATCCGCTCCCTTGTTGACGATCCGATCATACAGTTCAGGAATCTCATCTGGACTATCCTGTAAATCAGCATCCATTGTAATAACAACATCGCCCTGTGCAGCAGCAAAGCCTACATTTAAAGCCGCAGATTTTCCGTAATTGCGTCGGAACTTTATCGCAGAAATATTCGTGTTCTTTAACTTCAACTCTTCAATAACTTTCCAAGAATTATCTTTACTCCCATCATCAACTAAAATAATTTCATAGGAAAAATGATTGGCCGCCATAACACGGTCGATCCAAGCTGTCAATTCGGGTAAGGATTCTTCTTCATTAAATAAAGGAACAACAACAGAAATATCCATGTGAATGTTAATCATGCTAAAAATGTAGTATTATTATACCAACAAAGGTATTACTTTTTCAGTAATACCTTATAGGGTCAATTTTATTTTATTAAACACTAATTGGTCTCTTGCTTAATCACCAATTTTTCTCGTTTTGTCAAGGCTGATAATAGTAATGCAAAAACAAATTGAAACATCAATGTGATTGCCAATCCTTTGAACACCTGCCCTAAGGTTATCTTTCCTATAGCATCAACTTGCTTTTCAAGTTCTGCGATTTTTGAATCTATAACTTCATCTGGCACATTGTTTTTCTCCATATACTCAATGGTAACGTTAATTGTATGCGTCACCACCTTTTCTTGTAAAGTTGGATTAATGAAATTAACATACAGTTGCGTACCAATAGTGGAAATAATCGTAGAAATAGCAAGCATCATAAAGATCGATTTCAATGCTATAGAAAAATTCCAGTATCCACCATTTGCTTTCCTAAGAGAGAAGGCGAACAGCGCAGAGATAACAACAAAAATCCCCGTATTAACAATAAATGACATCGACATTACCCCCCAAAAGGAATTTAAGTCTTTGACAACAAACAAAACAACTAATCCTAGAATAAAAGAAATTATTCCTAAAATAACACCATAGATAATACTTTTCTTTTTGTCGATTACCGCATCAAATCCTACATTACTTTGGTTGAATGATTCTGCCATAAAATTATTTGTTATAGTAAGTACTAATTATTTGGTAAAGGGCGATATCAAAAGCCTTATTGGAAGAAGCTTCAGCATACTCCTCAAATTGCTTTTCAGATGGTTTCAACTCGCTAAAGAAACTCATAATAGGATAGAAAAGTTCATAAACTTCGCTTCTCGGATTTATTCCTTTTCCTACTTTTGCAATTTCGGCATACGGGCTATCTACGACAATTTGATTAGCAATGATATCTTCATAAATTTCATGCTCATCTTGGAATTCATCTTCATCGACCAGTAGAAATTCTTTTAGGAAATCATCCAGTTCAGGTTCAATCTCATCATCCTTACATTCCCCTAAATAAAGAAAAATATTCAACAATTCTGTTCCACGATCTATTGTTTCATCTTCGATCGCTTCCCATTCCTCAGAATCCAAATAATCATCTTCCAGTTTTAATACGTCATTGGAGAAAAAGTTCATCAATAAAAGATCGACATATACTTCACGAAGTTCGTCAAACAACGGATAGTCATCAAAAGACTGATCCAACAGTTCTAATTTCTCTAGATAGCTGGCCTCCGTATTGAATACACCAATAATCTTTTCGAGAAACTCTGCGGCTGTCGAGATTCCATCAACCTTGCCATAATTTAATATACCTGCCTCAACGGCTGCTTTAAGATTTGCTTCCATGGTTTTAATCGTTTTTTATGATTTGACTATTATTGATGACCAATTCGACAGCGCCTTTTAATGTCTGTCCGAACAATGGAGAATTTTTTGATTTGGATTTATTGGTTTTCTCATCGAAGTTCCATGTTTTCGCTGAGTCAAATACGACAAGATTGGCTACTGCCCCTTCTTCAATAAGAGGAACTTCAAGTCCTAGAATCTGTCGGGGTCTAACTGAAAGACTATTGACAATTTGTTCTTCGTTTAATCCAGCACGAACCATGAGTGGCAATACGGTCTGTAGTCCAATAATTCCATTTTTTGCAATATGAAATTCTACATTCTTAAATTCTATTTCATGTGGTGTATGTTGCGAAACGACGGCGTCAATAGTACCGTCCTTAATTCCTTTAAGTAATACCTTAAGATCTGCCTTTGTGCGTAACGGCGGGCTCACCTTATAATTGCTATCAAAACCGACAATATCTTCGTCAGTAAAGACTAATTGATGTGCAGCAACATCACATGTCACTGGAAGACCTTTTGCTTTTGCTTTTTTTATCAGGTCAACGGCTTCTGGTGTGCTAATGGATGCAAAATGAATTGGAGCTCCGGTATATTCCGCCAAATACAGATCACGAGAAACCATTAACGATTCGGCAAGATTGGGAATACCCTTCATCCCCAAATAAGTACTCATCGCACCTTCATTCATTTTGTTTCCACCTGCCATAGATTCATCTTCAGCATGTGAAAAAATCAATCCATCGAATCCCTTCGCATATAACAACGCTCTGCTCATTAATCCCGCCTGCTGTACACTCCTATTTCCATCACTGAAAGCGACAGCACCCGTTTGCTTCATATCAAATAGCTCGGCTAGTTCCTTTCCTTCTCGCTTTTTACTGATAGCTCCAATTGGATGTACATCAACAACATTTCCTTTCGCTGTATTGACAATAAGTGCAACTTCAGAACGGCTTTGAATCGCCGGTTCGGTATTTGGCATTACAGCAACTCCAGTAAATCCTCCGGCTGCTGCTGCTGCGGTTCCACTTACAATGTCTTCCTTGGTTTCTAATCCAGGTTCTCCAAAATTGGCATGTAAGTCAAAAAAACCTGGCGCTAAAATTTTTCCGGCGCCATCGATGGCCTCTATGTTTTTATCAGCTACTTTGACAGATTTTCCAATCTGTGCAATCTTTCCCTTTTCGATAAATACATCAACTTGCTGCTGATGAAATTCATTACCAGGTAAAATTACTTTAACAGAAGTAATCAATAAGCTTTTCATATATGAATGTGATTGAAATTAAAAGGATACAACTTATTTATCGAAGCATATAGCGTGCGCAGTGTTAACAGACAAACGGTGGCTTTATCACTATAAATCATATAGCTGCAAATAACTTTTTCGCGTGATGCCTGTGATTGCTTCATTTCGAGAAACAAAGTTACAAAATACAAATTTATTAAAGAACATTAAAAATAGATTTCAACGAGGAATAACTAGGCATTTTCTCCCCACTGATAATGTTTAAATTCAAACCCTGCAAGACTCAAAATCCGATCAACCACCGTTTCTGCAACATCCTCCAAAGTCTTTGGCAAACTATAGAATGAAGGTGATGCAGGACAAATGATACCTCCGGCCTCTGTCACCAATTTCATATTTTGAATATGTATAATACTTAGCGGTGTCTCACGGGTAACCAAAATCAATCTTCGTCGTTCTTTTAGCATTACATCTGCCGCGCGAGTTGTCAGATCAGAAGAAATTCCGTGGGCGATCCTTGATAATGTCCCCATTGAACACGGACAGACAATCATCGTATCATAGCGAGCCGATCCTGATGCAAAAGGAGCAAAGAAATCACCCTTATCATAAAATTTGAACGGTATATCCTGATAACTCTCATCGCCTAACTCTGCACGCCATACATCCTTCGCATTATTAGACATTACAATTCCAACTTCTGCGATCTGTGTTTTTAATACCAATAGTTTTTTAAGTAAAACTTTAGCATAGATTGAGCCGCTAGCTCCAGTAATGGCAATAACAATTTTTCTCTTAGACATCTCTTTTAAAATAATAAAAACAAAGCTATAAAAAAAGGGTCGTAGTGAGAAACACCCGACCCTACATCTACCTATGAAAAACATGCCCTTGGGAGGGGCTTAACAAAAGTACATCTACTTTTTAATTTACAAAAACATTATGCGCATTACTACACATTTGTGTATATAAAATACCCCAAAAACAACTTTTTTCCGGATTTTAAGATCCAATTCACCCCGTAAAAACACCCTTCTTCTAAATTTCAGTTCAATCTCAAGCAAAATTAAATACAAATATTTTCGCAAATCAAACATTTATTCTCATCAATAAAGTCTATTTTAGTGACAACGTTAGACAATTTGTTAAGACATGAACCTTTCCGTTTTAGAACAATATATTGAAGAAGGCAGAAGCCATGATATCGACTTATTATTGATTGGAAATCCCGAACTTTTACAAGAAACAACGAGTCATGGAATTTCTCCCCTCCTATTGGCTTGCTATTATAACAAACCCCAGATCATTCGGACACTTTTACAACACACCAAATCCATGACTATCCATGAGGCCTGTGCGGCTGGATTAACCTCATACCTGGAGGCTATTATTTTGCAAGCTCCATCTGTTGTCAACGAATGGTCATCACAGGGTTTTACGCCATTGACCTTAGCAACATATTTCAACAAAGCAGACATTGTCCGTCTTTTACTATCCAAAAAAGTCAATCCGAATGTTGTAACCAAAAATGAACAACTCACCACTGCACTACATATTGCTGCGGCAAACAACAATGAAGAGATCGGCAAGTTGCTTATCGATGCTAATGCAAATGTCAATGCCATTCAAGCTACTGGCGAAACTCCACTTCATTTCGCTGCTCAATTTGGTAATATCGACTTTATTGTTGCCTTACTCGAAAATGGAGCCGACACCAGAGTCATCAATATTTCAGGATTAGCTCCAATGGATATGGCATATGAAAAAGGCCATAAGGAGATTGCAGAGATTTTAAAGAACTAATTTCTTTTTAAAATTTCGGACCCAATGCTGCAATGAAGGCAGCGCTTCCTATCACAATAAAATCTCTTTAACTGCAAAATTCCTTGACTTTGCAATGCGCTTTGAACATGCCAATCATATTGAGCGAATTGTCTCACAACAACATTTTTCTCTGCAGGAAGCTGCTCCAAAAGATCTAGCGCTTTATCAATATATGACTGAATACTAAAATATTTACCGTATGAAAAAAGAAATACGATAATCACATTAATAACAAGCGTGTCAATAGTTTCTTTACCCAGCCGAACCGATGTTTTTACCTTCGTTTTTGTACCAAAAGAAAAATATCCCGCAAAACAATCAGCCGGCGACTCTATCTTAAATAATTTTCGAGCAGCCTCCAAATCATCCACAGCCAAAATCTTTGCAACACCCAACTCGTTCTTACTAAACAAAACAGCTAATTGCGTGATTCGCCGTTCAGGAAAATTATAAGGTCTCATTCTCATCCTTTTCCAAACCCCATAAATAGCCTCTATACCATGAATATGTTTTTGATACTCAAATTCACCAGCTAGCCGCTTCATATACTCGCTTTCTTGTCCTTGAATTAACAGCCTGCTTATCCCAAAGAAAAGAGCCTCTATTTTAAACAGGTTTGAACGATATTTTTGTAAAATGTTCCAAGGTAATTTTTCCCCAAGCTCCTGAAATGTATCTGCATTAACTTTTAATCCCATACATCTGCAGATCCATACCCATAAAGTTTTTTCCCAATCCGTATTAAATTGTTTTAAAATCACCAACATTTGTTGAACTTTCATTTCTAGCCGTTCGATAGCTAAAGCACTCAGCCACATGGATTTTTTAAAAAGATCAATAGAACCAAGCTGAAATTCACAAGGTATCGAACTTTTTGTATTCATCATCGCTGAATACCGTTCCAACAGATGCTGTTCCACATATTCCGAAAGCACCAATGTCGGTATCGATGTCCCATCATTTCGGTAGATAACTTTATCATTTTTCCAAACCACATGTAAGATAACGTTATTATAAACGACATCTTCCTGATGACAATGTCGATCCCAATCCGAAGATTGGATATGCATCTCGACATGACCAAACCAATCATTACCTTTACACCTAATATGTGACATGAGAAAATCGGGGCCGGAATCTGTATTATATTGCCCCACATGAACAACGACCAAGGGTTCTCCATCAGTAGAATTCAACCCATTTGCACGGAATAGCCGAAGTTTCCAGATAAACTGCATTAAGTTTTCTGTAACTAACATAATTGTAATTTTAGAATTAAATCAACCGGCTATGGCTTATAATTCCTTAAATATACAATTTAATAATTACTGTTTCTTATAGATCTTTAAAAGATCATTGGAAACCAATTTGCTTTCTAGCAATTGTCCCTTAAATTGAGGAGCCTCAATCCCGTTCAATAATGTTGTTGCAGACTCAAATACCCTTGCCTCATCCCAGAGATCCGCATCTATAAACATTTGCAGAGTAGCACGCCCTCCTTCTATGATTATTGACTGAACATCCATTAAATAAAGTTGATAAAGAATATTCTGCGGCAGATACAACCCATAATTTTCAAGCTCAATATACTTCACATTTGCTGTCCATTCTGTCTTTTTAGCATTGAACACAATTGTATCAGCTTGATCATTGAGAATATTGGCATCTAGTGGAATAGCAAGATCTCTATCTAAAAGAATACGCAATGGGTTGCTACCCTGCCATTCTCTTACGGTCAGACTGGGATTATCTACGACTGCAGTATTTGTACCAACCAAAATAGCATCTTCCTCCGCTCTCCAACGGTGAACCAACTGTTGGCTTGCGGCATTACTTATCCAAACCTGCTTCCCCTCTTGTCCTATAAAACCATCCTTAGTTTGTGCCCATTTTAAAATAACATAGGGGCGGAATTGACCGATACGTGTAAAAAACCGACGATTGAGCCATACGGCCTCTTTTTCCAGTAAACCAATTTCAACCTCAATACCCGCTTCCCGTAGTATTTCCACTCCTTTGCCATTGACCTTTGCGAAAGGATCCAAACAGGCTATAAAAACTTTCAAAGGTTTCAGCTCCGCAATCATATTAGCACAGGGTGGCGTCTTTCCATAATGCGCGCAAGGTTCAAGGCTGACATAAAAAGTACTTTCCGCGATAAGCCGCTTTGCCTTTTCCCCATACTTTTGCATAACCTGTTGTACAGCATTGACCTCAGCATGTGGTCCACCATACGGAGAAGTATACCCTTCGCCGACAATTTTACCATCCAAAACAATGACAGCCCCAACCATTGGATTGGGACTTACTGAACCTGCACCCATTTGGGCCAGTTCCAAACAACGATGCATATATTGCTTGTGCATATCCATAGATACAAATCTATGAAAATCGTACCTTTGACACATGAAAATACTTCAAGATTTCGAATTATTATTTCAACATGAGCTTCAGGAGTTATATGATGAGGATGAAATAAAAGCTATATTCTTAGTGGTTGTTGCCGAAAAGTTTGGGTTAAATAGAACCAATTATCAATTGAGAAAAACAGATATCGTCAACGAGGCGGATAAGGCTGAAGTACTTAGCATCCTTCAGGATTTAAAAAAGCACAGACCTATACAGTACATACTCAATAAAGCAGATTTTTATGGCGAAATTTTCCAGGTCAATGAATCGGTCCTCATTCCACGCCAGGAAACTGAAGAACTTGTCGATCTGATCATCAAAAACCACAAATCTTCTCAAAACCTAAAAATTATAGATATCGGAACTGGCTCTGGCTGCATCCCTATCACCTTATCAAAGCATCTCAATAATGCCCTGGTAACAACGATAGACATCTCAAAAGAAGCGATAAAAACAGCACAAGAAAATGCTAAGAATTTAAAAACTCAGGTTCAATTTATCAATGCGGATATATTTGAATGGGAATACATTTTCTCCGACCAACAATACAATATCATTGTATCCAATCCGCCCTATATAACCCCGGGAGAAAAGCAGCATATGAACCAAAACGTATTGGCTTATGAACCTGAGCTCGCATTATTCATTGAAGAAAGCGCTCCGCTGATTTTTTATGATGTTATTTCATCCTTTGCACTTAAACATTTAACCCCAGATGGAGATCTATATTTTGAAATCAATCAATATCTCGGTGCAGAAATGAAAGAACTTATGGTCAAAAAAGGATTTGAGCAGGTCAAACTCATAAAAGATATCAATGGAGCAGACCGAATAATCCATGCAAAAAAAGCGCGATAAAAAATAATCCGTTTATTTATTAAGCAGTTAAGGCCTTTTCGTCAAAATTTGCACGCAATAATTTGGCATATATCAAAAGAAATTCTACCTTTGCATCACTTTCAAAAACAGAAAGGATTCCGTAGCTCAGCTGGTAGAGCAATACACTTTTAATGTATGGGTCCTGGGTTCGAATCCCAGCGGGATCACTAAAGAAAAGCTAATCGCAAGATTAGCTTTTCTTGTTTAACACTCGCAGAAACTCCTTTTTGTTCTGCAAAAATTACCGGCAAAACCGAAAAGCTACGACAAAACCTATGTGCAATCCTATTCAGCCTATAGTTACCGAGGATCTTATATTGCGCTGTTCTCACAAAACTATTTTCATTATCAGTTGTCTCTATTTATACAGACAAAAATTTAAATAATGAAAAGGCAATTAACATACATAATAATGTCATCCTCTTTTTTCCTTATTACAAGCTGCTCCGTAATAGAAGGGATATTTAAGGCTGGTGTTTGGACAGCCATCCTCATCGTGGTTGTTATAGTCGCCCTTGTCCTTTGGCTCATCAGTAAACTTTTCGGCGGCCCCAAATAACAACCTCCTCTTTTAACAAACTTTTCGACACTTTTCGCCCGAATACAAACAACATCTCATCAATTCTCATTAACAACGCTTTTCTTGATCTCCATTTGAAAACATGTTTTTTATCTTATCTTTATAATTTCAAGAATTTACGGGCTCAATACATTAAAAATAGTAACCGATAATTCAAGAATAACTCTAGTGCTATCTTACCATCGTATTAACGCTAGAACATTTGTAATCAATGAAAGAGGATCGAGCATATGAAGAGATTTACATTAAAAGAGATTGGCCAACAGTTAAACCTATCTCCAGGAACCATTTCCAAAGCACTAAACGATAGTCATGAAATAAGCGCAGAAACAAAAAAGCTAATTTTAGATTTTACGCAGAAAATCAATTATATACCAAATTTCTCCGCAAAAAGCTTAAAAACGGGGCGCTCAAACACCTTAGCAATCATTGTTCCATTTATCTCAAGCTCATTTTTCTTTGATTTCTACGAAGATATCTCGCACATTCTATCGCAGACGAATTATAAACTGATCCTATTGCAGACTTTTAACGACGAGAAAAAAGAAAAAGAAGCGCTAGAACTTTGTGTACAGAGTAATATCGAAGGAGTAATCATTTCCCCTGTAAAAAATGATTCAAGCTTATCGCTTTTGTTTTATATGATGGAACAGGTTTGTCCTGTTATTATTTTCGACCGAATAAACCATCAGCTCGATACATTCAAAATCGGAATCCAAAACAACAAGGTCATCTACCAGGCAACAGAAGAAATGATCAAAAACAGAAGAGAAAATATCATTCTTTTACTATGTAAAGATATTGGCGGAAATGTAAGCCGTATAAAAGGATATAAAGATGCACTCTTCAACGCCGGCGTACCCTTCAAAGAAGAAAATATTATAGAAATATCCTATTCCAGCCCCAAGGACAATATCGATGACGAACTGGAAAGCAAAATAAGTACGCTATTAAATAGGCCCTTTGCTCCAAATGCACTCCTCTCAACGACAGACACCTTATCACTAAAAGTTTTACACATATTAAATAAATTGAAGGTGAAAATTCCTGATGACATGAACTTAATTGGCTTTAGCAACACCCCTTTTGCCAACAGTCTCAATCCATCTCTAACAACAATCACCCAACCAACACAGCTAATGGCAGAAAAATCAGTGGAGCTCCTCTTGCAGATGTTAAAGAAAAAAAACAAAAAGAATTATTTCGAATTCGAGACGTATTTTTTGGACTGCAGTATCGAACACCGAAAATCTACATCATCCCTTTAAAGAAAAGGTCAAAATTCCGCTATGGAATTTTGACCTTTTCAGAAAATACCGATCTCTATTATTAACGATCGACCGCAACATCCACCAATTAAACCCTACTTAATCAATGATCGTAATGCATGGACAGGCAAATCTATTTTAGTGTCATTGGATAGATTTCCGTTCAATGTTCCCCATTGCAAACTATCTAAACGGACAGATGATTTGCCTTCAGTTTTGATATTCAGAAGACCAACTTTGGCTTCAGGTCCTTTCCTATTGAAATATACTTCTGAATTGTTTGCCACAATATCTGCACTTTGATAATTCGTACGCGGAAGCCCCAAAACACTATTCGTTGTGTTAACAAATAAACGACCGACAAGAGAATTCCCCTTACTGTCCGTCCCGCCAAGATCGTCAATAGTGGAGTTTGTCAGGTTCAGGTTCAACGTATTTATAACGGATTTCTCCGCAAGGGAAAATACCTCAACGCTATCACCCACAACAGTCAACTCGTTCAACTTGGCAGATAACTCGTTAATACCCGTATTTTTTAATTTTAAAACCTTAAGATCAGGTGAAAAAATATAAATTGACTTATAAAACCCCTCTCCTCCTGATAAAAGATCTAAGGTAAGATTGCCAGATTGATCGACATTCGTTTTCACAAAGTCGGCTTGACTTTTATTAACTTTAACCATAAACTTATCACTTTTCACCCAATACAACCCTATACCACTTGCATTGGTACCTACAATATAAAGCTTATCGAAAGCTGCCAAGGGAAACGACCGGTAATAAACATCCTTTGCATCTGGCTTAGATACCTCCTGCTCAACATCAGCATTATATTCTTTCGCATCAACCCGATTTATACGAACAAGGTAGGATGCGACAAGCATCGGAACCGCGAATAAGCCTATTGCTAATCCCATTATTATTTTTGTACTTAATTTCATGACTCATTTTGATTAAAATTCTGACTTACAAACCGTCTATAACGTTGTTCTAACTCATCCAAACCGATTTCCAATAAATAAATATTACGAAAAAACAAGGGAAGATCTTCTTCTAGAAAAATTGCCTTTCTATATAACTTCACATTCTTCACCGATTCTTGTGTCAGAAAAAAACCAATCCCGCGCTTATTGGCTATAATTTCTTTCTGCTGCAACATATCGTAGGTCCGCATTACAGTATTGGGATTAACCTCCATCTGAACTGCCAATTCCCTTACTGAGGGGAGTTTTTCATCCACTTTCCAGGTCGCTAGTAAAATATGATCACATACGTACTCAGCAATCTGAAGGTAAATGGCTTTATTTGCATTGAACTCCATATTAAATCTCCTTTTCTTTTAACCTTAAAAAAGCAACCGCCCAAATCATTATGGTAAGCAACACTCCTACAGCGCCGATCAATGCAAAAATATGATTTGAATCAGACCAATAGTTATTATCCATTGTACCTACGGTATCCTGAGTCTGGGTTTTCATTAAGTAAACAAAAAGACACATCCAAACAACACAGTAAAGCACAAGAAAAATAGCCGTCTTTACATATTGATAGTTTTGGTAGACGATCCCACCAAGTAAGAAAATTGCATTCAGAAGAATTGGTACAAAACAAAAATAATAAGCCGGTTCGGGGTATTGAACCTTGAAAAAGTACTGCCATAGATCCACACTGACCGCCTCTCCTGATGGCTGTACTTCATTTACAACCACAGAACCAACGCTCCTCAAATAAGAAACAAATGCCAAATCGATCAAATAAAAGACCAATAAGTATGAACCAATACTCACGACAACCGTATAGAATAAGCTGACCAGAAACTTTTCCAATTGTGAAGCTGGAATCATCAGCTCAAAAATCGCCCGAGTCTTCTTCCCTAAATCAGCAAAATAACTGCTCGAGACAACCGTTACAAAAAAGAGTCCCAAGATACAAAACAACGGTGCTCTGAAATTTAGCAACGAATAAACAGTATTCTTTTTGATATCATCATAATTTGATCCCAAATTAACTGCATAAAAACCAAAAATTACCCCAGCAATAATCCCTATTGACATCAGATAAATTCGCCCAAAACCAATCCATTGTCTTCGAATCAGTGCAAAAAAACGCGTAGCATTAAATAGATTTGACATATTCATCATGTTTAATAAGGTCCGTAATTTTTTCCTTGCACTGTAACACTGCATTAAATAGCAACTCCAAATCCAGTTTCGAATCTTCTACCGCCGAGTTTGGGAGAATAACATTAAAACCGCCCACTCCTTCTTCGGAATAGAGTGTATCCAAAGGCAACTCTCTTACTTTTTTAAAGCATAAACGATCAGTAATCACATACATCGGAGCGTTGAGTGCGACCTTATGATCATCAAGTAAAATAACAGCATCAATAAGATTATCCAGATCACGCACCTGATGTGTGGAGATAATCACACATCGATCGTCAGTAATGGCAGAAGCCATGATCTTTCGAAACTGAACCTTAGAAGGAATATCCAAACCATTCGTTGGCTCATCCATGATGATCACTTTTGTTTTAGACGCTAAACCGAAAGAAATAATATATTTCTTTTTCTGTCCATAACTCATGTTTGCTAATTTTTGCTCAATGGGAATATCGAACTCACGGATAAGCTGATCAAAATATACCTGATCGAAGTTGGGGTAGAACCCTGCATTAGCTTTCAGAAACTGTTCTGATTTTACGGCAGGGAGATAAAACTCTTCCGGAATAAAACTAATCTCCCTTAACAAGGAGGGTTCCCTTCGATTAGGGTTATGCCCCAGCACATCAACTCGTCCCGAAACAGGATATACCAAACCGGCAATATTCTTAAGCAAAGTTGATTTGCCAGCACCATTCTTCCCCAACAAGCCATAGATATGCCCCTGCTTCAATTCAAGATCCATATGAAGAAAGAGTGGCCTTGATTTACTATAGCTGAAATTTAGATTTTGGATAGTAACCATACTACTGTATTATTTAATTAATACACTAATATAGAAACGAATTTTATATAATTCCAAAAATATTTTAAAAAAAACACAGGCAGAGCTTTGCTTACGCTCAGGCATTGCCTTAATTTAACAGCGCAAATCGGACATAGGTCAACATAAATACTTAATTCATGTAACAAACATAATAACTTGACAAATAAATTGTTATTAAGATACATTATGAAATTCGCAATAAACAAAACGTAACTTTGGCGATACGTATTATCGGTGTTAAAAAACTGAACAAATTAAAACTATCCGCCAAAAGTAAAATAACCGCATTCTAAGCCGAAATAAATTAAAACCATACAAACCCCTTGAGAATAACAAACAGCACCTCAGAGTGGCTAAAAACAGCCAAAAATAAAACACACAAGAGCAGTATTGATTGTTCAATAGGAAACACCTTTGTTCTTGCAATCATTTGAGCTGTCTATTTGAACCAGTTAATTGTTATTCTGCACCTGAACGATAAACAACAAATTACACGCAGCAGTAGTATTAACCAAGAGTTAAACAATATACAAAACAATCTAATAATCAAAATAATAAAAAATTTATATAAACAATAAATACACATAAATATGACATACCTTGAACAACAGATTAGTCAACTGATGAAAAACCGCCGTCTATTTTATGCGATGATATTGCTTAAAATAGCATTAAATCTATTTTATTACCATCTTTGTCTGTATGATGAATTACATTTATCCTTTCATTCTAGCGATGCATTCTTTATGGAGATGGGAGGTACTGATTGTACTAACGATTAGTCTCGTGAATTTTTTTTACAAAAGAAAAAAGGAACTTCCATTCTCCCCTACCGATCAATTTCTTGTAAAAACTACGGTTATTTCTTTTTATATTCAGCTAGTTTTAGGTTTTAGCCTCTATGTACTGAGCCCCATCACACAATACTTCCTGCAACATTTTGACGAAGCAGTTCACCTCAGGCAAATTCGCTTCTTCGGCATGGAGCACAGTAGCATGATGATTATTGCCGCAATCTGCTTAACATTAGGTGCCCTTAAAAGCAAAAACGCCGATACAAACGATCGACGTTTTAAAATATTATTAATCTGGTTTGGACTAGCTCTCCTGATCGCTCTTAGCTCCATTCCCTGGGAATTCTCGCCGCTGACAAGCAGACCTAGTTTTCGATCATTTTAATTAGCTATTTTGCCAGTTGGCTTTTCTTTTATTTCGCATTGCATCCATTCCCTCTTTGAAATCATTGGTTTTACGTAAATCTGCCAAGCTCTCCAATAGAAAGTTATACTTATCATCATAATCTTGCTCTTTTAATTTTCGCAGTGCTACAAAACCCCGTGATATAGCCAAGGGAGCATTTTCCAGAATCGTCCTTTTCAATTCAATTAATACTGTTTCTTCAGCATCCAGCATGCCATACAAGATTTCTTTTTCCAAAGCCTCCTCAGCAGAAAAAGACCGACCGCTGATACAGAGATCCATCGCTTTTCGTTCAGGCATATATTCTGTAAGCAACGCCAACACCTGAAATGGAAAAAGTCCAATTTTCACTTCAGGCAAAGAAAAACGTACATGTGGGAGAGCAAACAAATACGTACAGGATAATGCTATCAAAAAACCACCTGCAATAACATCTCCCCGAACAACACAGATTGAAGGCTTATCTAAACAGGCAAATATTTCTGCCAGTGACTTTTCAACCTTGGGAATTGCCGAATTTCCAATATCTAATGTAGGGTCCTCAAAAGCTTTAAGATCCATACCAGCACAGAACACGGGACCCTCAGCCTCTATTTGTACTAAACGAACATCAGGATTGCTATTCGCCAAATTCAATGCATAGGCTATTTCGCTCACCATTGTCGGACTAAAAGCATTTCTTTTATCCGAACGGGCTAAGGTCAAGTTGAACACATGCCCCTCAACGTGCACTTTAATAAAATTCAGTTTTTCCATCTACAAAATCATTTGTCTGAAGCTATGCTCCAATCCGATTATTTCAGCATCAGTTCCTCGTCCAAAATAATGCAACAACAGCTCTGAAGGTATATTACCGACCAAATCATCTTTTGCAAATGGACAGCCGCCATAACCGAGCAATGCGCCTTCAAATTTACGGCAACCTGCGAGGTAAGCTGCTTCAACCTTTGCAAGACTTTCCTCTCGCCTTGCATGAAAATGTGCACCTACTTCCAGTGTTGGAAAACGAGTTTTAACAAAACTAAATAATTCTGAAATCTGATTTGCATCGGCTTCTGAAGTTGTGTCTGCCAAAGAAAATTCCCGAATGCCAAGATCGCATAATTTTCCAATCCACTCTTCTACCAAAAGTGGGGACCAAGGGTCACTATATGGGTTTCCAAAAGCCATGCTAATATATACGACCAGAGATTTATGCTGTGAGTCGACCAAAGCTTTCATTTCTTTTACCTGCTGATAAGAAGCCGCCAAGCCCATATTGGTATTTCGAAGTTGAAATGTTTCCGATATTGAAAATGGATACCCTAAAAAGTCGATTTTTTCCTCTAGAACTGCCTCCTGCGCACCCCGAAGATTGGCAACAATCGCCAATAACTTCACTTTCTCATTCGTTCTGATTCCTTCCAATACTGCTTTTGTATCCGCCAACTGCGGAACTGCTTTCGGCGAAACGAAAGATCCAAAATCAATAACATCAAACAGCCCACTTTCGATTAACGTATTGATATGTTTAATTTTCTTATCTGTCTCAATAAAGTTATGAAGCCCTTGAACAGCGTCTCTTGGGCAATCAACCAATACAACTTGCTCCCTCATAATATGCTATAAAATATCTTTCTCAATCTCTCTAGCGATCACCATTTTCTGAATGCTTGAAGTCCCTTCACCTATTGTACATAACTTGGCATCTCTAAAAAACTTCTCGGCAGGATAGTCCTTTGTAAATCCATAACCGCCAAAGATTTGTACAGATTCATTCGAGACACTAACGGCAGCCTCTGACGCATAAAGTTTAGCCATCGCACCAATTTTAGAAACACGATCTCCATGATCCTTTAAATAGCCTGCCTGCCTCGTCAACAGTTCACTGGCTTCCACCTGTGTAGCCATATCTGCAAGTGCAAAAGAAACCGCCTGAAATTCGTAAATCTTTTTCCCAAACTGCTCACGCTCGTGCGCATATTTCAACGCGCACTCGTAAGCTCCGCGTGCAATACCCAAAGAAAGTGCCGCAATAGAAATACGTCCGCCATCCAATAATTTTAAGGCCTGCACAAACCCCTGCCCTTCTTCACCGATGAGTTGATCCCGATGAATCCGACAATTATCAAAAAACAGACAGGCAGTTTCTGAGGCGCGCATCCCCAATTTATTTTCTTTCTTTCCTGCGGTAAATCCAGGTGTACCTTTCTCAACAATAAAAGCTGACATCCCTTTTTTATCTCCCTTAGCCCCCGTCCGCGCAATAACGACAGCAACACTAGAACTGATGGCATGCGTGATAAAATTTTTAGAACCATTTAACACGTAGTGATCACCATCTCTCTCAGCAAATGTCGTCATTCCACCAGCGTCCGAACCAGAACCTGTCTCTGTAAGTCCCCAGGCACCGATCCATTCAGCTGTCGCCAACTTTGGAAGATAACGTTTCTTCTGTTCTTCACTAGCAAAGCTTAATATATGATTTGTACATAACGAATTATGCGCTGCTACGGAAAGTCCAATTGAGCCACACACCTTGGAAATCTCATCCAAAACAGTAATATACTCCTGGTATCCGAGTCCCGATCCACCATATTCTTCTGGAACGATCACACCCATGAAACCGTGTTCGCCTAACTTTTTAAAAACTTCTATTGGAAATATTTGGGCTTCGTCCCATTCCATCACATAAGGTTTGATATGATACTGTGCAAAATCTCGTGCACTTTGTCTGATCATATCCATTTGTTGTTTATTTTCAATAAACATAAGCATGAATATTAAATTTACAATCGGTAATTCAATTCAAATATATCAAAATATTTAGGAATAAAATTGCAAATATTTTAAAATTTTATTTTAAATTTATCTAAAAATAAGAAATTCTTAATTCAACAGCTTTTTAAAACCAAGATTATAAATTATGAAGGAGCTACTCGCATTACTTCGCCAAAAAAGAGAAAATTTAAAACTAGGTGGTGGCATCGATAAAATAAAAAAACTGAAAGAAAAGGGCAAAATGTCAACCTGGGAACGAATAGAATATCTACTGGACCCAGACCGAGAATATCTGGAAATAGGCATGTTTGCCGGCGAAGGAATGTATAAAGAACATGGTGGATGCATAAATGCAGGTTGTGCAGCGGTACTGGGCTATGTAAAATCCAAACTATGTGTCATCGTCTCTAACGATGCAACCGTAAAAGCAGGAGCCTGGTTCCCTATTTCTGCCAAGAAAAATCTACGCGCACAGGAAATTGCCATGGAAAACAATCTTCCAATTATTTATTTGGTAGATTCTGCAGGCGTATTTTTACCGATGCAGGATGAAATATTTCCCGATAAAGAACACTTTGGCCGCATATTCCGTAACAATGCCCGAATGTCTTCCATGGGAATACCTCAAATTGCAGCAATCATGGGAAGTTGCGTGGCAGGTGGCGCTTATCTCCCTATTATGTCCGACTACGCCTTTATCGTCGAAGGAACAGGCTCTGTTTTTTTAGCAGGCCCATACTTGGTCAAATCTGCGATAGGTGAAACCGTAGATGCTGAAACACTCGGCGGAGCTTCTACCCATTCGGAGATATCCGGCGTGACAGACAATAAATTTCCCGACGACCAAAGTTGTTTAGAGGCTATAAAAAATGTTATCGATAAAATCGGTGGAAATCCAAAAGCTAATTTCAACAGAAAGAAAAGCCTTCCTCCAAAAACAGATCCGAGTAAAATAGTAGAGATTCTTCCCGAAGACAGGACAAAACCTTATCGTATGCAGGATATCTTGAATGCAATTGTAGACACAGAGACTTTAGAAGAATACAAACCCGATTATGGAAAAACCATTGTATGCGCCCTCGCACGCGTAGACGGCTGGGCTGTCGGGATTGTTGCCAATCAACGTGAAATTATCAAAGCCAAGAAACCCGGCAACGCAATGGAAATGCAGATGGGCGGGGTCATCTATAGTGATTCAGCAGATAAGGCAGCGCGCTTCATCATGAATTGCAACCAGCAGAACATTCCGCTTGTGTTTTTTCAGGACGTCACTGGATTTATGGTAGGAAGCCGATCAGAACAAGGGGGGATTATCAAAGACGGAGCAAAAATGGTAAATGCAATGGCCAATTCCGTAGTCCCAAAGTTCACTTTTATTGTTGGAAATAGTTATGGCGCAGGAAACTATGCGATGTGTGGAAAAGCGTATGACCCACGACTAATCTACGCTTGGCCTACTGCCCAAATGGCTGTCATGAGTGGTGCCGCTGCGGGCAAGACACTGTTTCAAATCCAAGAATCTGCTTTAAAAGCCAAGGGTCAAGAAATCAATGAAGAAGAAAAAAACAGTCTCCTTAAATCAATCGAAGATCGGTACAACGAGCAACTGAGTCCGTATTACGCTGCTGCAAGATTATGGGTTGATGGAATTATAGCACCTGAAGAAACACGAAAAGTCATCAGCATGGGAATTGAAGCTGCCAACGAAAAGCCTATTCTAGAACGGTATAATGTAGGTGTTATACAGGTCTGAGTGGAGTAAAATTAAATTAGAAAACCCCTCAAACGATTAACTTCGGCATCCGAGGGGTTTACTAATTAGCTATTTTTATAGCATACTATACTTAAGATCTTCTCCAGATTTTACTAATCGCTTCAAAGTCTAACAAGGATTCTCTGTTCCGCATAATATCTAATGACACCGCTTTTTCTACGGGCATCCCAGAAAAAATCTTCTTAATAGGCAGCTCCAGTTTTTTACCGCTTAACGTGTAAGGAATAGCCGCTACTTGAAAAATATCGTCAGGCACATGTCGCGGACTATATTGCTGCCGAAGCTCCCGTTTAATTTCCCCTTTTAACGCATCATTCAATAAACCATTGTCCAATTGAACAAAAAGCAACATATCAGATGATCCATTTTCATGATCTACACAGATAACCAAACTATCCAAGACCCCTTCGGTTCTATTTAAAACATTATAGATCTCTGCAGTACCGATACGTACGCCACCCCGGTTCAGGGTTGCATCTGAACGACCGTACATAATTATTCCATCATGTGCAGTAATCTTGATCCAATCACCATGACTCCAAACACCACTATATTTATCAAAATAACTATCAAAGTATTTTTTATTCGCTAAATCATTCCAAAAATAGATGGGCATACAGGGCATGGGAGCTAAAATAACAAGTTCCCCCACCTCTCCATAAAGATGATGACCGTTCTCATCAAAGGCTTCTATCTTAGCTCCTAGGGTGCGACATTGAATCTCTCCTGCATAAACATCAAGCAATGCACACCCCGAAAGAAAGGCACTACAAACGTCTGTACCACCACTTAGTGAGACAATTTGACTCTTTGGAAACTGTACATTTAGCCATTCAAACACATCTGGTGGAAGTGGTGAACCTGTCGATCCTATTGTTTTCGGCTGATAGTCCATGGATTTTAAATCTTGATCTTGACAGGAGATGAGATAAGCAGCCCCAACGCCAAAATGATCCACCTTGCTTTCCCGAGCAAAGTTCCATAAACTCAATTTATCGGGATAATTCGTAGCCCCATCATATATACACAATGTATTTCCCATTAAAAGGGCCGAAAGCGCGTAATTCCACATCATCCATCCAGTAGTGGAATACCACATGAATCGATCCCCCTCTTGCACATTTTGATGCAGTCCAAGTGCTTTCATATGTTCTAACAACATACCACCAACTCCATGTGTAATGGCTTTAGGCTTGCCAGTAGTTCCCGAAGAATACAAAATCCATATTGGAGCATTAAAAGGCATTGCCGTAAATTGGAGCTCAGCTTGTGTAAGATCCTTTTTCAGAATCTCTTCCCAAATATTGTCATCAATCAAAACACAAGCCAGTAAAGATGGTAGTCGCAGAGAAAGTTGTTTAATACTCTCCGCCTTTTCAAAAAGACGGCCATTATAGTAATAATTGGAATTTGCAAAGAGCACTTTTGGTTCAATCTGCTCAAAACGATCCTGAATACTCGCCTCTCCAAAATCAGGCGAACAACAGGACCAAATAGCGCCGATAGAATTAGCAGCCAAAAATAACGCAACAGCCTCAATGCTATTAATCAATACACCAGCGACGCGATCACCACTTTGTACCCCTAGTTCTTTCAAATAGACCTGAAGTTTGAGAACCATGGATTCCAACTCAGTCCATGACACCTCTCTTTTAGCTTGCTGTTCAGATTGAAAAATTAATGCGGGACGCTTTTCCGTTGTGTTTCGAAATACGTGTTCAGCATAATTCAAGGTAGCCCCCGCAAACCACTTTGTTCCGATAAAGCTTGAGGAATCTGCTGGCGACTCAACAATGGTTGTAAAGTCTGAATGAAACTCTAGATTAAAATAGGTGGCTATACTCTTCCAAAAACTAGCCAGTTCCGTCGTAGACCATGCCCAAAGCTCCTGATAGGATGGAAAGAATAAGCCATGCTCCTTCTCAACATATTGTTTAAACTTATTGATCTCAGATTGAGATTTTTGCTCTTCTGTTGGGCTCCAGAGTAATTTCCCCATAATAGTTAGATATAAAACGGTTATATCCAAACTTAGATAAATTTACTTGTATATGCAATTTTAAATATTTCTGGCGCCCCATAACTGCACACCATATTTTTGGATTAAATACCAATGCTCAATTATAGTACTTCAATAGCGGTATTCATTTCTACCGGATGCCCCGTGCACAACAGTATTCTTCCTTGTTCAACTTCGCGATCTGTTAACACCTCATTATAGTCCATTCTTACTTTCCCCCTTGTACACTGCGAAATACACGTACTACACATACCGGATTTACAGGAATATGGCAACTTAATTTTATGCTCTAGCCCTATATCTAAAATAGATTTATTGTAGGGAACCTCTAGATTATAAGTTTTACCTTGAAAAGATAGTTCGATGGCATAGGTTGTTCTATCGACTTCCTTTTCGGTCTCATCATCATCATCCTCTTCATTTTCGGGCAATAGAAATGTCTCTCGTTTTATCTGATTGGAATCAAACCCCATCCCCAAAAGTGTAAAACGACATAAGTCCATATAAATCACAGGGCCGCAAGTATAAAACAAGGCATCTTCCTTATTTCCAAACAAATGATCGTTAACAATAGCATGTATATAATCTCTATTTAGCCTGGCTTTCATTAAGTATTTACTATTGGAGTAAATCCACACAATAGTTAAGCGATCAGGAAATCGATCTGCCCAGTGCTGCAATTCCGATCGGAACGGTGTTGACTCCAGCATACTATTACTATAAATTAAAACTATTTTGGACTTACTTTCAGCAAGAAGCGCTGTTTTCAGAATAGCATACAAGGGTGTAATGCCAATTCCTGCAGCAAACAAAAATAAGGTCCGAACCTTTTCCGGTTCAGGTTCATATACAAATAAACCCTGAGGTTCCATTGCATTGACGATATCCCCCTCCACAATAGTATGGTGGAGCAGTCGGGATATTTCCCCATTTTCGACACGCTTAACAGTGATACTTAAGGGCTCATTATTATCAGGCGAACTATTAAAAGAATAAGAACGACGTACCTCACGATCACCAAACACAAAAGAAAGTGTAATAAACTGCCCAGCTTTATAGGAAGGATAGTCTCCTGCTATAGACTCAAGCTGAAAAGTAATGTTATTATTAGGTTGGGGGATAATTTTTGAAATCCTTAATGTATACATAAATCAAACTTAGCTAAATTTGACTTTATAAACAATTATAATTCTCTAGCTACCCTGCCCTAAGGCTGCCTTGAAGCGTTCTTAAAAGAATGCAAATTATATGTTACGTAAATACCGTAAACCAAAATTCAAAACAATATATGCCGACTTAAAAGATGAATTTATAACAATTTTGTTGTATTACAATTAACAGACAATTCTCGCACAATATTTGTAAAATTTCACGTTATATTTATATCAAAACTAATCACAATAAGATTATATGCAAACACGCAGAAACTTCCTTCAAAATGCAGCAAAAGCTACACTAGGCATCGCTGTATCTGGATCAATATTACAAGATATTGCTTCCGCGAAAGCTACTGAATTAAATGCCGCTACTTTAAAGTTTTCCCAAGTAAAATTACCTTTCAGTTATGCCGCTTTGGAGCCTAATATTGATGCGTTGACAATGGAAATCCATTATACAAAGCACCATATGGCCTATATTAACGCCGTTAACGAAGCCATTCTTGCTGAAAATATCAAAGAAGCCTCAGAGGAGCAACTTCTAGCAAACATATCTAAGTACTCTCCCAAAGCAAGGAATAACGCTGGTGGAGCTTGGAACCATAACTTTTTTTGGGAAAGCCTGTCCGATAAGCCGAGCCAGCCCTCCGAAAAATTATTGACGATGATCAATAAGACATTTGGTTCTTTAGACAAATTCAAAGAACAATTTGCTGCAGCAGCAACCTCACGATTCGGTTCAGGATGGGCATGGTTGATTTTGGATGACTCAGGCAACTTAAAAATTACCTCTACTCCAAACCAGGACAACCCTTTAATGGATATTGCAGAGGTAAAAGGTATCCCCATTCTAGGTCTTGATGTATGGGAGCATGCGTATTATCTGCACTATCAAAACAAGAGAGCCGATTATATTAAAAATTGGTGGAATGTTGTGAACTGGAAAAAAGTCAATGAAAGATTGGCATAAAAAAAAGCTCGATTATTACTAATCGAGCTTTTTTTTATATCCGTTATAAACAACCTACCCCAACACTTCTTTTAATTTGTTGACCTGAAAATCAACTAATTTTTGAAGTGGTCCAGCAGCGATCATTTTCATCATCATGTTAAGATCAGCATCGATAATAAAAGTCGCCTCTGTTACAGTATCACTAATCGCTTGCAATTCCCAACGAAGAGTAACCTCAAAAGGCGCTTTCTCCAAAGGAACCAACTTAATGATTTGATTTTCGACACGATCTTCTACCTTAAGTGCTAGCTTTGCCATATTCTGTATTGTAAATCGAGCTTCGTCCGTAGTCGAAGACCAATTGTAAATATTTTCCGGCATCAACTGTTCATGATTGTTGAGATCCGACAAAAATGTATACACCTCGCTGACATTTTTGTTGATTTCTGTTTTGTTCTGAATAGTAGTCATAACGATAAATTAATCTTCCTTTATTGAAAATTTTCTCCCCAAGTAGCAGGATTCAATCGCCACTTTTTCAAGATCTCAATATCCTCCTCCAATACATAACTATTTTCAGCAGCGACCTGAATCAAAGCATCATAATTACATAAACTGAAATAAGGGCATTTTGCATCAGAAAAATTATCGGTAGCTTGTTGCAATCCATAAGTAAAAATAGATACCAATCCAACAACATTGCAGCCAGCCTCACGTAATGCCTTTACAGCCACTAAACTACTCTTACCTGTCGAAATTAGATCCTCAATTACAACTACACGTTGACCGCTAACCACTTCTCCTTCAATTAAATTCTGACGACCATGGTCCTTAGCTGAGCTTCTAACATAAGAAAATGGTAGTCCCAAATCCTGTGCTACCAAAACGCCTTGTGGAATACCTGCCGTAGCAACTCCAGAAATCATATCCACTGATCCAAACTCTTCCTGAATAAGCTTAGAAAGCTTTTGACGAATGTATGTACGGATCGATGGATGAGACAAAGTGATACGGTTATCACAGTAAATTGGAGACTTCCAACCCGACGCCCATGTAAAAGGACTTTTAGGTTGCAATTTTATTGCTTTAATTTGCAATAAGGATTCAGCAACTTTTTGTTCAACCTCATTTAAATTATTCATGGCGCAAATTTATAAAATTTATATGAACGAAACCGTGCTAATTTTAGCAGATTTCGTTCCATCAAAAATCAAAAACCCACAAACTATTAGTTTTCAAGAGATTGAGCTCCAAAAACTTTTCAAACAATCTGAAATTGATAAAGTTCCAAAAACGTATCTTTACATCAATAAGGATTTTGAAACTGTATTTCAAAACTTGAAAAACAAAATTAAGCTCATCAAAGCAGCCGGTGGATTGGTTAAAAACGGTGATGGGGATTATCTTTTTATCTACCGACTGGGAAAATGGGACCTTCCTAAGGGCAAAGTGGAAGACAATGAAAAAATGCGGGAAGCAGCAGTACGTGAAGTCGAAGAGGAATGTGGTATCAAAATCAACTATTTGGGAAAGAAAATTACCACATCCTACCATACCTATTTTTTGCGAAATGGAGAATTCGTCCTGAAAGCAACAAACTGGTACGAAATGGGAGTGAATAAAGTCCCTAAATTAATTCCGCAAACCGCAGAAGATATTACAAAAGCGGAATGGCGTCATGTGGACCAATTTGAAGACATCAGGGCCAACACCTACCCCATTATTGAAAATATCATAAAAAAGGCAAAATAAGTTGCCTTTTTGAGGTTCTTCTGACACGAATAAAAAAGATCATACCTATTTTTATGTTATGGAAAATATAACAGGAAAAAGAGCCTTAATTACAGGTGGTGCGCGGGGATTAGGAAAAGCAATTGCTTTCGCATTGGCCAAAGAAGGTGTACATATCGCGATTACCGGAAGAAATGAAGCTGCTTTGAAGGATACGGCTGCGGAACTTGCCGGGCTAGGCACTGAGGTCACTTATGCCGTCTTTGACGTATCAAATTATAGTGCTGTACAACAGGAGATCGAGCGACTGAAAAACACTTTCGGTAGCTTTGATATCTTAATTAACAATGCGGGAGTAGCATCATTTTCCGCTGTGCTCGACATGGACGTTGCCGATTGGACATCGATCATTCATACCAATCTCTTGGGTACATACTTTGTTACAAAAGCTATCCTTCCACAACTGATTGAAAAAAATCAAGGCGATATCATTATGGTATCTTCGACTGCCGGATTAAATGGCGCGGCCACCACTTCCGCTTATAGCGCATCAAAGTTTGGCGTCATCGGCTTCGCCGATTCTTTAATGCGGGAAGTACGGAAAAACAATATTCGGGTATGTACACTTATGCCTAGTACGATTGCTTCCGATATGTCCAAAGAACTTGGACTTACCGATGGCGATCCAGAAAAAGTTCTCCAGCCTGAAGATTTCGCAGAGTTGGTAGTTGCCAATTTAAAACTGCCAAGAAGAGCAATGCTAAAATCAGCATCTTTATGGTCTACAAATCCTTAACAGTTGAACCACGGTTCGCAAGGATTTAAATAAAGGCTTCTGAGAGCCTCTCTTTACAAAACAAAGAATTGATCGAGGCAGGAGCTTTCCTTGCTCCTGCCTTCTATAAACACGCAATTATGAGTCAATTATTTTCATCAGTAAATATTGGAAACCTGCAATTGAAAAATCGTTTGGTCGTATCTCCAATGTGCCAATACTCCGCAAAAGATGGTTTTGCAAATAACTGGCATTTGGTTCATTTGGGCCAATTTGCAATCGGCGGAGCTGCAGCAGTAATACAGGAAGCAACAGCAGTTAGCCCTGACGGTCGAATCAGTGATGGAGACCTTGGTTTATGGGACGACCAGCATATCGAAAAATTAAAAGAAATAACCGAGTTCATTAAAGAAAATGATTCCATACCGGGCATACAACTTGCTCATGCGGGCCGCAAAGCAAGCAGTAATAAACCCTGGGTCGGACGGAATCAATTTTCACCAGCGGATCCAAAGGGTTGGCAAACAGTCGCCCCATCTCCGATCCCTTTCCATTCTGGAGATTATGAACCACAGGAACTTGATGTAGACGCCATTGAAAATCTGATTGAACAATTCGGAACAGCAACGAAAAGAGCCATACAGGCAGGCTATGAAATTATTGAACTCCATGCCGCACATGGATATCTGATCCATCAATTTCTTTCACCACTGAGCAACTTACGGACAGACTCTTTCGGCGGGATCTTTGAAAATAGGATACGTTTTCTTATTGAAATTGTGAAAAGAGTAAAACAAGAAATAACAAGCCAAAGTTTATGGGTACGTATTTCAGCAACAGATTGGGCCGAAGCAGGCTGGGATTTACAGCAGTCTATAGCCTTATCACAACTACTGTATACATTGGGGGTAGATTTAATTGATGTGTCGAGTGGAGGCTTGGTCTCCTATCAAAAAATAGATGTCGGGCCAGCATATCAGCTCCCTTTCGCCATCGCGATTAAGGAACATACCAAGAATAACGTTGCCACAGTAGGTTTAATCAAAACGGCTATCCAAGCGTCCGAGATCATCGCTCAAAAGCAAGCTGATTTAATCTTAATCGCGCGGGGATTTCTTGATGATCCACATCTTCCATTACATTTTGCCAAAGAATTAAACGCTGACATCCCCTGGCCTAAACAATATGAAAGAGCAAAATAAGATGAAACATTGTAAATAGTCTGTATATGACCCATATCCTTAAGGAACAACCTTGTATAACAAACGCAATGAGATAAAATTTAATAATGAAATTAAACCTCAACAAGATACATCATATCGCTATTATCTGTAGTGATTATGAGCGTTCAAAGAAATTCTATACTGACATACTGGGCCTAGAGATTGCTAGAGAATACTATCGTGTGGAACGTGATTCCTACAAACTGGATCTCAAACTCAATGATCATTACATTATAGAACTTTTTTCGTTCCCATCACCGCCTAATCGGCTCAGCTTTCCAGAAGCCGCCGGTTTAAGACATCTTGCATTCGAAGTCGATAATCTCGACCTAGAATTAAATAAGCTCGAAAAAGCAGGTGTATCACACGAAGGGATCAGAATAGACGAGTTAACAAATAAACGCTTTACATTCTTCTTTGATCCTGATCAGGTTCCAATAGAACTATACGAACGTTAAAACAGAAAGCGGCATTGATTAAAATCAATGCCGCTTTCTGTTTTATTAGTGTATCACTAAGTGATTACAATTTACGTTTCACTTCAACTTGTTCGTAAGCTTCGACAATGTCTCCTACTTGAATATCATTGAAACGGTCAATATTTAAACCACATTCATAACCCATTGAAACTTCTTTCACATCGTCTTTGAAGCGTTTCAAAGATGCCAGTTTACCGGTATGAATTACGACACCATCTCTGATTATGCGGATATCATTATTTCTATTGATCTTACCTTCTTTAACCATACATCCGGCAATCGTACCAACTTTAGAAATTTTGAAAGTTTCTCTGATTTCAACCTCAGCAACAATTTTCTCCTCAAATTTCGGAGCCAACATACCCTCCATCGCAGACTTGATTTCATCAATCGCATCATAGATGATCGAATATAAACGTACATCAATTTGCTCGTTCTCTGCCAACTTACGTGCGTTTTGTGTTGGACGTACTTGGAAACCTATGATGATCGCATCGGAAGCAGAAGCTAACAATACATCTGATTCAGAGATCGCACCCACTGATTTATGAATAATATTAACTTGGATCTCGTCAGTAGACAATTTCAATAATGAATCTGATAATGCTTCAATAGAACCGTCCACATCACCTTTAACGATAATATTAAGTTCTTTAAAGTTACCGATGGCCAAACGACGACCGATTTCATCCAAGGTAATATGTTTAGTTGCACGCATACCCTGCTCGCGTTGTAACTGAAGACGTTTGTTGGCTACAGTTCTAGCTTCAGACTCGCTTTCAAGAACATAAAGCTTATCCCCTGCTGTTGGCGCGCCGGCCATACCCAAGATTTGTACTGGAACAGACGGTCCAGCCTCTTTAACACGTTCGCCTCTTTCATTAGTCAAAGCCTTCACCTTACCTGAATGTGATCCCGCTAAAATAGGGTCTCCAACACGTAATGTACCACTTTGTATCAATACCGTTGTCACGATACCACGACCTTTATCCAAAGCTGCTTCAATTACTGAACCAACAGCACGTTTTTTCGGATCAGCTTTTAGATCTAACATCTCAGCTTCCAATAGAACTTTCTCTAATAATAGGTCAACATTTTCTCCCGTTTTTGCTGAAATCTCTTGCGCTTGGAACTTACCACCCCAGTCTTCAACTAAGATATTCATCGCAGAAAGCTGCTCACGGATTCTATCAGGATTTGCTCCCGGTTTATCTACTTTAGTAAATGCAAATACGATTGGCACTCCCGCTGCTTGCGCGTGGTTGATTGCTTCTTTTGTTTGCGGCATGACTGCGTCATCCGCTGCAATAACGATAATAACAATATCCGTCACTTTAGCACCGCGGGCACGCATAGCCGTAAAAGCTTCGTGACCAGGAGTATCCAAGAATGTAATTTTACGGTCATCCTCCAATTTCACCGCGTATGCACCGATATGTTGGGTTATACCACCAGCCTCACCAGAAGTAACGTTCGCCTTACGGATATAATCCAATAAAGATGTTTTACCATGGTCAACGTGTCCCATGACCGTTACAATAGGGGCTCTTGAAACCAAATTCGCTTCGTTATCCGGTTCCTCAAGTTCAGCAGTCTCCTCATCCTCAGGTTTGATAAACTCTACCTGATAACCAAATTCATCCGCTACAATTGTTAAAGTTTCCGCATCTAAACGTTGATTAATTGACACGAACATACCCAAACTCATACAAGTTGCAATAATTTGGGTTACCTGAACGTCCATCAAATTAGCTAATTCGTTTGCTGTTACGAATTCTGTAACACGCAATATTTTCGCCATCATTTCTTGCTCCATTGCAGCTTCTTCTGCATGTTGAGCAACATCATCACGTTTCTGACGTCTCAATTTGGCACGTTGCGCAAATTTACCAGATTTACCTGCACCACTCAAACGAGCAAGTGTTGCCTTGATTTGATCTTGGATTTCCTTTTCAGTAGGCTCTTCCTTATTCTCAACAGGTCTTCCCTTACCTCTATTGTCAAAACGATTACCGTGTTGTGGTCTCGTACCTTGTCCTGGTCTACCTGGGTGTTGGTTGTTACCTCCTTGTCCCGGTCTACCATGCTGTTGGTTGTTGTTTTGCCCTGGACGATTGTTCGGGTTGTTGTTAGGACCATGATTCCCACCTCGGTTACCTCCTTGTTGGTCCCGGTTGTTGGGGTTGTTGCCATCACGCGGCCCACGGTGTTGGTTATTATGACCTTGACCTTGCCCCGCATTTGGGTTTACTGGACCATTTGGATTCGTACGCTTACGCTTACGTTTCTCATTATTATTTCCAGCATTTGAAGATGAAGCCACTGGTTTGTGGGAAGGTCTAGCAGATGGTAATTCAATCTTACCAATGACTTTAGGACCTGTCAATCTTTCTGCGCGAGCAGAAATAATTTCATCTCCTTGTTTTTTCACAGGCTCCACTATTGGAGTTACTGGTACAGCTTTCGGCGCTGTTTCTTCTTTTTTCTTGTCTTCTACCTTCACAGGTTCAGTTTTTGTCTCTACAACCGGAGTTGCTTTTACTTCAGTTTTATTTACTTCGGGTTTTTCTATTTCAGCTTTTGGCACGACAACTTCCGGCTTCTTCTCAATAACCTTTGGTTCTTCTTTTTTCGCTTCAACAATAGGCGCTTTGACTTCGGCTTCTTTCTTTTCTTCCACCTTAGCTTCAGCTTTAACCTCTACAGGTGTTTCTTTGACGGTTTTTGGTTCCTCCTTAAAAGGTTCTTCCTTCTTGACCTTACTTCCGCCTCTATTCAATGCGTCCAGATCAATCTTACCAACCACCTTCATACCACCTTGATGAACAGGCTCCTCTACTTTTGTAGGAGTAGTTTCCTTAACAGAAGGGATTTCTACCGTATTCTTGACCAAGATTTCCTTGGATTCGTCATGATCTTCGAAATCCTCATTCTTAGATGATTCCTTAGGAGAAGTGGACGGCGACTCCTCACGACGAATTTTGCCAATCACAATTTGTTTAGCTTCATCTTTCAGTGATTTGTCTCCCTGAAACTCTTTTAACAGCACACCATACATCTCTCCGCTCAATTTAGTGTTAGGCTTTGCTTCTACATCATATCCTTTTTTCACTAAACATTCCACGGCGGTATGTATCCCGATGTTGAGTTCCTTTGCTGCTTTAAGCAAGTTTGTTCCTTTTCCTTCAGTCATCTATAATATAAACTATTTTAATATAATTACAAAAATATGTTTTTTTCCATCCATAAACAATTTATTCCGAATGTTAGATAGAAAAAAATTAACGAGCTGAATTTTATTCAAATTCAGCTTGTAAAATACGTACAATCTCACGAACAGTATCTTCTTCCAAATCGGTACGTCTAACCAGCTCTTCTTCGCTAAGAGACAACACCGACTTCGCTGAATCCAAACCAACACGTTTCAATTCATCAATAACCCAGCTTTCAATCTCATCGCTGAATTCTTCGATATCAACGTCTTCATCAAACTCGTCATTTTCGCGATAAACATCAATTTCATAACCAGTCAATTTACCAGCCAATTTGATATTGTGTCCTCCACGACCAATTGCTAAAGAAACTTGATCCGATTTTAAATATACAGCCGCAGTCTTATTTTCTTCATCGATTTTGATTGAGCTAATCCTTGCTGGACTCAAAGCACGAGCGATATACAATGAATGATTTGTTGTAAAATTAATTACGTCAATATTCTCATTACGCAGTTCACGAACGATACCATGAATACGGGATCCCTTCATACCAACACAAGCTCCTACAGGATCAATACGATCATCATAAGACTCAACAGCAACCTTCGCTCTTTCTCCTGGTTCACGAACGATTTTCTTGATCGTAATCAAACCATCAAAAATTTCAGGAACCTCAAGTTCAAATAAACGTTGTAAGAACGCAGGTGCCGTACGTGAAATGATAATCTTTGGATTATTATTCATCATATCCACTTTATGCACAACTGCGCGAATGCCATCTCCCTTTTTGAAATAGTCAGCCGGAATTTGTTCTGATTTAGGAAGAATTAATTCATTACCGTCCTCATCCAATACCAAGATTTCCTTTTTCCAAATCTGATAAACCTCACCAATGACCAACTCTCCTTCTCTATCTTTATATTTCTTAAAGACTTCGTCTTTTTCCAATTCCAAAACCTTAGATACAAGCGTCTGACGTGCAGCTAAAATTGCACGACGGCCAAAGCTTTCCAATGTGATCTGTTCAATAAAATCATCGCCTACTTCCAAATCTTCATCATGCTTTCTAGCTTCTGCCAATTCGATTTCAAGATCATCATCCTCTGAAAACTCATCTTCAACAACGACACGCGTCCTCCAAATCTCCAAATCTCCGTTATCTGGATTCACGATAACATCCACATTTTCATCCGTACCAAAACGACGACGGATCATACTACGAAAAACCTCTTCCAATACTGTAATAACAGTAGGTCTATCGATATTCTTAAACTCCTTAAACTCTTGAAAAGAGTCTATCAGATTGATGTTGCTGTTACTCATTATTATTAAAATGAAATTACCACTTTTGTTGCTTTTATTTGATCAAAAGGAAGTTCTTTTTCTACCTCTTGCGCTTTTTTACCTTTTTCTTTTATCTTCTGAAGAACATTGATCTTCATCTCGTCTACGGCCAATAATGTACCTTCAACTTTTGTATTATCGTTCAACTTCACCTGAACTGTACGACCTAAATTCTTTTGATATTGTCGAATATTAACAAAATTAGCATCAATACCTGGAGATGAAACCTCTAAACGGTAAGCGTCATCAATTACATTTTCCTCCTCCAGGTGGAAACCGACATGACGGCTCACCTGTGCACAATCATCAATATTTACACCATTATCTCCGTCCAAAAGAATCTCAAGAATTTTATTTGGGCGCATCTTCACACTGACGATAAACAAATCCTCGCGATCTGCAATTTTTTCCGCGATGAGTTCAATAACTCTCTTTTCTATATGCTGCATTGTTCTGTTTCTAGAAATGCTAAATTAATTGAATTAAAAAAAGGGGGCAATACGAGCCCCCTTCCTTTCAGATATGCAAATATAGCATTTTATAAAATAAAAAACAAAATTAGATAGATTGTTTTTATATTCAATACCCCTACATTCCCTATAAAAACAAGCTATCGATCGCTCCTCGGTCATAGAAATTCTCTTCACAGCGCAACTATATCATAAAAATACGCAGATAATTCCCCGCTATTTCGAACTATCTACCACCGCATTAATTGTTTTCTGCATCTGCGCCATCATGCTCGTCAATGTTTCCATTGTTGGCTCTGGCGTAGGCTCTGGCAGTTGTGTACTGATAAAAGCCCTCGCCTTCCACACCTCAAGAATATCGGCAGTCTCCACCCAATAAGGCTCATATGTCTTATTATCAGAAACAAGTTTCAAACCTTTATCTTCTTTAAATTTAAAAGCAATACGTTTATACACCACGCCATCTTCCTTAGACAACACAACATAGGTACTCCCAGGTTTAATATCATGCCAATTTTCCACGTATTCGGCCACAATAATAGAACCAGAAGGCAAAGGCAACATCGAATCCCCCTTTATTTCAAAAGCGCGAAATGTACCCTGACCAAACATAGGCAGCGAAAACTTAGGCAACTCAGCAACATATTCTGGATCACCATACCCATTTAAATAGCCGGCGCTAGCCTTAACCGGAACAAGTTCGATATTTTCACGATCATCTGCATCCACAGTCACACTAAGCACCCTTAAATTTGAGGCATTGCTTTTGGGAACCGGCTTCCATTTATCATCAATAACATCGTTTGCCAACTCATCCATAGTCAAACCATAGAATTCGGCAATCTTCTTTAATAACTCATATTTGGGCTCTGCTCGATCTTCCTCGTACGCGCCGACAGACGCACGCTTAATTTCCATAAGATCAGCAAATTGTTGCTGTGTGATTTTCTTTCCTTTTCGAAGGAACTTCAGATTGGACGAAATATTTGACATATTATTTTTTCAAAAAAATATTTTGCAAAAACTAATTTTATTAGTAATATTGTGCCAATAAAATTAGTAAATATATTTTAAACGTCCAAATAATTTAGCATTATGAACAATTTTATTGTATATATATCAACTGACAACAATCGTAAACACTTTAAAATCGGCCTCAGTTCCAATATCTTTAGTACAGTAATGGAATTACAGCAATCCAATAGTTTTATTTTCAACCAAGGACCTAGTTTAAATCGAATAATCTACACAGAATCTTTCACAAATCCGGAGACGGCCAATAAGAGAATAAGCGAACTGCAACATTTTACGACCATGCAAGTCGAACGGCTCATTCGTAAATACAACCCTAACTGGAATAATCTTTTTCCACAGCAACACCAAGCGTTCAACAAGAGAGATTCCAACCACGCAGCCTAACATAAAAAAAGCCACCTTAGTTAAACTAGGCGGCCATCTTTATTTTTTAGATAGAATCCTCTTTAAGTAGTATCAGTTTTGACTACCGACCTCCTCCAACGAGGATGACCCTTCGCTACTCGTTCCACTATCAGCACCTTCAGTATGATTACGCTCAACAGGATGCTCCGCTCCCTCTTCCTCTGGTCCAATAAATCCTTCATCAACGGGCTCTTCCACTTGTGTAGAATCACTCTGATCTGGCTCTGGATCACTATAACGCGGAGTTTCGCATTTGTAAGATTTCGTAATTTCAACAGTAGGACTAGGAAACTTACCTTGGGTATACCCCAACTGTTTATCTTTATAAACAGACTCCATATACACACCAAATATTGGCAATGCTGTACGAGAACCTTCTCCAGAATGGGAATTTTTAAAGTGAATACTCCGTTCGTCGCAGCCAACCCAAACACCTGTAACCAAATCTTTAGTTACCCCCATATACCAACCATCTACATATTCGGAAGAAGTACCTGTCTTTCCGCCGATTTCATTTTCCTTATCAAATAAATCCCATTCCCACAATCCCTGAGATGTACCTCCAGGTTCTTCCATACCACCACGCAACATATACGTCATCAACCAGGCATCTTGCTTATCCACCACTTGTTTACGCTCCGCCTGAAAAGTAGCAATAACATTACCATCATGATCTTCGATCTTAGACACCAATAAAGGAGTGACACGCTCACCGTGATTCATCATCGTTGAGTACCCATTCACCATTTCAAAAACAGAAACATCATTAGGTCCTAACCCTACAGAGGCAACCGGATTTAATTTACTCGTGATACCACAACGATGGGCTGCATCAACAACTTTCGCAGGCGTAACCATATCAGTCAATTGTACTGTAACGGAATTAATAGAACGCGCCATTGCATGACGCAGAGACATTTCTCGATAAGAAAAATTCCAGTCTGCATTTTTGGGTTCCCATATCTCCACGGAATCCCCTTTATCAATCTTGATCGTAACAGGCTTGTCGGTAATCTTATCACATGGAGACATCCCTGACTCCAATGCAGCCAAGTATACAAAAGGCTTAAATGTGGATCCCGCTTGTCGCTTCGCTTGCATCACGTGATCATACTTAAAATATTGATGGTTTATTCCACCCACCCAAGCTTTAATTTCACCCGAATATGGATCCATGGACATCATCCCCGCATTTAGCATCATGGCATAATATTTCAAAGAATCCATTGTAGACATATCCTTTTCGATCCTACTGCCATCCTTCCAATTATAGACTTCGATCTTCTTCTTTTTATTCAAGAAGTAACTGATGCTATCAGGAGTATTTGCATATTTCTTACTCAAAAAAGCATAATAAGGAGTTTTCTTAGCTAGATTATCCAAAAAATTAGGAATAACTTTACCTGACAGATCGCGCCAAGGCTCTTGTCCTTCCCAGGTATTATTTAAACGTTGCTGTAATTCCAACATTTGTTTTGCTACAGCTTCTTCAGCATGCTTTTGAAGTTTAGAATTTATAGTGGTATAAATTTTCAAGCCATCTGTATAGATATCATAATTATTATCTTCAGCCCACTTTTCCAACCACTTAGCTACCGCAGCACGTAAATAAGAATCCCCGCCAGCATTAAGGTCTTGACTATTCGTATTCAAAACAATCTTCTCTTTTACAAGGTTATCATATTCCTCTTTTTTCAAAAAACCACCTTTATACATTTGACTTAAAACGGTGTTTTTTCTGACAAATGCATTTTCAGGATTGCGAATGGGATTATATAAAGTAGTACCTTTTAACATGCCGATCAAAACAGCAGCCTCATTTTGATTCAATTGATTGGCTCCTTTGGAAAAATAGCGTTTTGCAGCAGTCTCAATCCCATAAGCATTATTACTGAAGGATACTGTATTTAAATACATTTCCAATATCTGATTTTTAGAATAGCGTTGCTCCAATTTATAAGCCGTCATCCACTCCTTAAACTTCGTTACCACCAGGCCTGCAACAGGAAGACGTGTCAACAAACCACCCGCCTTATTATAACGCGTACGATAAAGATTTTTAGCTAACTGTTGCGTAATTGTACTCGCGCCACGCTTATCCCCTTTTAAAGTAGAGATAATACCTGACCCTAAACCAAAAAAATCAACACCATTATGACTATAAAAACGTACATCCTCAGTTGCTATCAACGCACTTGTAACCGATTTAGGAATGCTATCAAATGGAATTGGATTTCTATCCTCGTCGAAATATCGCCCAATTAAAACACTGTCTGCCGTATATAATTCCGTAGAAATATTAACGCTAGGCATAACAATATCCTTTTTTGTCGGGGAATAACCAAAGAGCCATAAAAAATTTAATTGTATAGCACAAATCAATATAATGATAAAATATATTGCTATAAGGAGATAACGAAGAATCCTATTCTTAATACGTTTAAACATAAATGGAAATTTATCTTATATTCAACACATCCGACCAGCAAAAGGTTTTACGCCCGCCCAATATGCCTTTTTATCTATTTTCAGGGGCTAAATATACAACTAAATAAATCGCTGTAATCAACTATTTACATTTTTTAACAATAAAAACCACCCGTCAAACAACTATAAAATGCAACAGAATTCCAAAGGGTCGATTTTGGAAATAACAACAACAATTCAATAGTAAAATAGCCGTCCGGAGAAAACAGACCCAATCTCATCTTTGTTTATAATTTTTGGCACCCCGTTCCACAAATATTATACCCATTTTTTATTTATTATCGATTTTATTTTAAAATAATAATGATATTTGTTTAAATTTAGATGTAAAAAAGTCAACTATTAGCATGTTAAAACAAACATTACAACAAAAGCTATTGCAGAAATTGTCTCCGCAACAAATACAATTTATAAAATTGTTGCAGGTTCCGACGGTTTCATTAGATGCTCGAATCAAGGAAGAATTAGAAGAAAACCCTGCGTTAGAAGATGGTAGCTTGACTAATATGACCGACCCTATAGAAGAATACCCCGATAAAGATCCAGACGATAATTTTGATAATGAAGATGGGTTCGATTCAGAAGACTTTAGTTTAGAAGACTATATCCAGGAAGATGATTTCAAAGATTACGGCAACGGCTATGATTATGGAGACGACGATGACGACCGCAAAGAAATGCCTGTTGCGATTCAACACTCCTTTTATGAGCAGCTGCAACAACAGTTGGACCTCTTGGCATTAGATGACAAGCACTTTTTAGTTGGCCAACAAATCATTGGTAGTCTAGATGACGACGGCTATTTACGCCGTCCAATTATCAATCTTGTAGACGACCTAGCTTTTGGTCAAAATGTAATGACTGATGAGCAGGAAGTTCTAGACATGCTAAAAGTAATTCAAGATTTTGAGCCTGCGGGAATTGGAGCCCGTGATTTGCAAGAGTGCTTGTTGATCCAGTTACAAAAAAAAGATACACAAAATCCAACCATCAAACTTGCGATTAAAGTCGTATCGAATTACCTTGAGGAGTTCACCAAAAAGCATTATGATAAATTAGAAAAATCTTTAGGCGTTTCATCTGAGGATCTAAAAAATGTAGTCAATGAGATTCTAAAACTTAACCCAAAACCAGGAGACTCCGGCGCGGTTGCAGGCAAACAACTTCATATTATCCCGGATTTTCATATCAGCAATAATGATGGCATACTACATTTAACTTTAAATGGCCGAAATGCCCCTGAGCTCCGCATAAGTCGTGATTACCAACACATGTTTGAGCATTACGAGAAATCGGATCAAAAGGATAAAAAAATGAAAGAGGCTGTGCAATTCGTCAAACAAAAACTTGACTCCGCCAAATGGTTTATTGATGCAATAAAACAGCGTCAACAAACCTTATTAAAAACAATGAATGCAATCATGGAATACCAATATGATTATTTCCTTACTGGTGATGATCGTAAGTTAAAACCAATGATATTGAAAGACATCGCCGACAAAATCGATATGGATATATCAACTGTGTCGCGGGTAGCAAATTCGAAATACGTACAGACAGAATTTGGAACATTTCTCTTAAAATCATTTTTCTCTGAGGCTATCCAAACGGATTCCGGTGAAGAAGTATCCAATAAAGAGGTTAAGAAAATATTGGAGGAGTGCATCGCAAAAGAAAATAAACGGAAACCCTTGGCTGACGAGAAATTAACTGAGATCCTAAAAGAAAAAGGCTACAATATTGCGCGGCGAACGGTGGCAAAATATCGGGAAGCATTGAATATTCCTGTAGCAAGATTACGAAAAGAGCTCTAAGAGCTCTTTTTGTTTTTCCCACAGACCAAATCCAAGTTAAGAATAGTATCTTTGTGCTGTATTAAAATAAGCATTAAAGAATGAGCAAAGTAAAAGTTGGAGTTGTACAGATGAGCTGTACCGCAAGCAAACAAGAGAATCTCGAAAAAGCTATCGCTAAAGTAAAAGAAGCCGCTGCAAAAGGTGCGCAAATTGTGTGTCTGCAAGAACTATTTACCTCTTTATATTTCTGCGATGTAGAAGATTATGACAATTTCGCACTGGCTGAATCCATTCCCGGCCCATCGACGGACGCGCTATCGGCTGTTGCTAAAGAAGCAGGTGTCGTAATTATCGCTTCATTATTTGAAAAAAGAGCAGAAGGATTGTACCATAATACGACCGCTGTATTAGATGCAGATGGTTCCTATTTAGGGAAATATCGTAAAATGCATATTCCAGATGACCCTGCATTTTATGAAAAATTCTATTTTACACCAGGAGATTTAGGCTACAAAGTATTCAAAACAAAATTTGGAAGAATAGGCATTTTAATTTGCTGGGATCAATGGTACCCTGAAGCATCTCGAATTACCGCATTGATGGGTGCCGAAATCTTATTCTACCCTACAGCTATCGGATGGGCAACAGATCAAGATGAAGAAACCAACAAAGATCAATACAATGCGTGGCAAACAATACAACGCTCCCATGCCGTTGCAAATGGCGTTCCTGTTGTATCCGTTAACCGTGTAGGATTTGAACAAAATGGTGCAATGAAATTCTGGGGTGGAAGCTTCGTAACGAACGGACAGGGCAAATTGCTTTACCTTGCCTCACATGACAAAGAAGAAATTGAGGTCGTCGAATTGGACTTAAATGAATCGGACTATTTCAGAAAACATTGGCCATTTTTGAGAGACCGAAGAATCGAAACATACGCACCGATCACCAAACGTTTTATTGACGAAGACTAATATTGGATATTCTAGCCATTTCAGTTTCGAACGCACACAACTGTGCTGAAACGAACTGAAATGGCTTTTTTTAATCCCATTAAAATAAGTATGGAACAAAAAAAGACATTCACACAGGACTATTTTGACAATTCCCCAAAACAACAGGGCTTCTCATTTCCCGCAGAATGGGCAAAGCAAGAAGCCTTATGGTTGAGCTGGCCACATAAAGAGGAATCCTGGCCTGGGAAGATTGAAACAATATACAAACCCTATTGCGAATTTATTAAAGTCGTAGCAGCAGGGCAAAAAGTAAGGATTAACGTCGCTAATGAGGAAATGCAAAATTTTGCTATTACCGCGCTCAAAGAAGTGACAACAGATTTTAGCAATATCGAATTCTATTTTAATCCGACTAACGATGCTTGGTGTAGAGACCACGGTCCCGCTTTTATTATTAACCAGGCAACAAATCAAAAAGCAGTTGTCGACTGGGGTTATAACGCCTGGGGTGGAAAATACCCTCCTTTCGACTTGGATGACGTCGTTCCGACGCGTATTGCCAAAGAATTTAACCTTCCTTTATTTACCCCTGATATCGTCATGGAGGGCGGTTCAGTCGAGTTTAATGGCGCAGGAACAATCATGACAACAACCGCTTGTCTATTGAATAAAAACCGAAATCCACACCTGACAAAAGAACAAATAGAAACCTATTTGAAAGAATTTTACGGTCAGGAACAGGTTTTATGGCTTGGAGACGGTATCGTTGGAGACGATACAGATGGACACATTGATGATATTACACGTTTCATTAACGAAAACACCGTTTTAACGGTTGTAGAGGAAGATCCAACAGATGAGAACTATGAGATACTTCAAGAAAATCTAGCAACACTTCGTTCATTTAGACTTTTAAATGGAGAGCCACTGCATATCATTGAGCTCCCAATGCCAGCACCGGTCATCTATGACGAAACAAGATTACCTGCTTCTTATGCTAATTTCTACATTGCAAACGATGTTGTTGTTGTACCGATCTTCAACGATAAAAATGACCAAAGAGCACTGGATATCATCCAAGGCTGTTTCCCTACACGTAAAGTCATAGGAATAAATTCCGTCGACATTATTTGGGGGCTGGGAAGTTTCCACTGTTTAAGCCAGCAAGAGCCGGCGCTGAGCTAAAAAAAGCTATCCATAAAAAAATGTCCCCAAATAGTTAAAAACTCTTTTGGGGACATTTTTTATGATAAAAATAAGCAGCTCAGCTTTGAGTTTTAGTTAAGCCGTGTTAAACAACAATAACATTTACCCCGGCTTTTTCTAACGATTCCACAAAGCTTGTATTTACTTTGTCGTCGGTAATTAATATATCAATTTTATCAAAACCACAAATCCGCCCGAAGCTTCGCCGTCCGAATTTAGACGAATCTGCTAATACGACAACCTTTTGAGCCGTATCGATCATAATGCGATTTAATTGTGCCTCCTGGGCACTCGAAGTTGATACACCGTATTCCAGATCAATGCCATCGACTCCCAAAAACAATTTACTACAGTAAAAATCATGCAATAAATTTTCTGCATACTTTCCCGTTACGGATGTCGAGGTCTTACGAAGCGTCCCCCCCATCTGCATGATTTCAACCGAAGGATATTTGATCAATTCCATCGCAACATTCAATGCCGAAGTTACTACAGTGATATTTCCTTTAGGAATGATCTGCTTCGCTAGCGACTGCATGGTCGTTCCTGAAGCTATAATGATTGAATCATTTTCCTCAATCATTTCAGCCGCTTTTTTTCCGATCCGGCTTTTATCATCCGAACGAAGCTTCTCTTTTTCAAATACTGTACGGTCAGTCGTATAAGGATTATATTGTGTTGCCCCGCCATGCGTTCTAAACAACAATCCACTATCTTCCAACAAGGTCAAATCTTTCCGAATGGTTACAGAGGAAACGCCCAATTCCTCACATAGATCAATTACCTGAACTACGCCGACCTCCTTTAATTGTTTTAAGATATATTGATGTCTTTCTACATTTGTCATGGCTCTATTTATAATAAGCTGTTAAAATACTAAATCTATTATCGGTTTGTTTAAAGGAATATGTCGATATCTTGAAAAAATCCATCGATATCAATAAATTTCAACAAATATGACTTTCTACTTAAATTTCCCGTAGTAGAATTGATGTTAAAATAATGAAATTATTTAATTTTTTCACGCTGACAATCATAAATTCATTTTTATTTTAAAAAGAAAAATGAATTAAAATTGCAAAGGATCAGGCAGGACAAATTGATAATCAAGTTCCTCTAAAAGTAATCTTCCGCTAACTATTTTTTGAGTCGCATCCGCAGCTTCGAACGCAAGAGGCAAAGCATAACCATATTTTTTTGCCGAAGCTAGAATAACATCCTTTTTCTTAGGATGTAAGGGAGCAACAACATTGTATACAGTATACTTAAGCGCATTGCAAGATGCTACCTCTAACAGTCTGATCACATCATCGATATGAACAAAATTGGCGGGCTGTTCACCCGTCGTACAGATACGTTCGGCAAAATATTTGGCAAAAACACGATTTTTACCAAACAAACCTCCTAATCGATAAATTATAGTATCAGCCAATCCCAACATACTTGCTTCAGCAAGCAAGAGTTTTGATGAAAGTTCGGTTATATCTGCATAGGATTCATCAAATACGCCATCTTTTTCCGGATAAATTCCAATAGAGCTCAGGAAGACTTGTTTCTTCCATGTCATATGCGCATAAAATGATTTGATATTCGAAAATCTGTTTTCAAGGATCGCTACACTATTTTTCTGACTTGCCGGTATACTGTTTAACACGAAGTCAAATTGAGTAGGTAAAACTACCTGTGCTGGAAAATTTTCACAATCAAAGTCTAAAATAAACGAAAAAATACCATCGGCTTTAAGCCGATGGTATTTTTCAGATGTTGTCGTACTGGCCCAAACCTCATGGCCTTGATGCTTCATATGTATCGCAAAAGATTCTGCGAGCCAACCGCATCCCAAAATGAGTATCCTCATATTACGACAACACTATTAATAAGCTTTTGCAAACAGTACACGCCGACTTGAAGGTTTCCCTGTAAAGATACAGATACCTTCCTCTTCCTTCGCATCCAAAGGAATACAACGAATTGTTGCCTTAGTTTCTTCTTTTACACGTTTTTCCGTTTCTGTTGTTCCATCCCAATGACAAGAGATAAAACCACCCTTACCTTCCAGTACTTCTTTAAACTCATCATAAGAATTCACCTCAGTAAAATGAGATGTCCTGAAATTTAATGCTTTTTGGTATATATTTTCTTGTATTGTATCTAGCAATTGTACAATATTACCAGCCAAGCCTTCCTGAGCAACCGTTTCTTTCGTTTGAGTATCACGACGCGCTAATTCTACCGTACCATTTTGCATATCTCTCGCTCCAACAGCTACACGTACAGGAACACCCTTTAACTCCCATTCTGCAAATTTAAAGCCTGGACGTTGTGTGTCCCGATCGTCGTATTTTACAGATATATCGTTCACCCGCAATTCATTTGTTAACTGATTCACAAATGCATCGATTTGCGCCTTTTCTTCTTCAGTCTTAAAAATCGGAACGATGACAACTTGAATTGGTGCTAATTTTGGAGGCAATACCAATCCTTGATCATCTGAGTGAGCCATAATCAATGCGCCCATCAAACGTGTAGAAACACCCCAAGAAGTAGCCCAAACATGCTCCAATTTACCTTCTTTAGAAGTAAATTTCACATCAAACGCCTTTGCAAAGTTTTGGCCAAGAAAATGAGAGGTTCCTGCTTGTAATGCTTTTCCATCCTGCATCAATGCTTCAATACAATACGTATCCAAGGCACCCGCAAAACGCTCGTTTTCTGTTTTTCTACCACGTACAACAGGCACAGCTAAAATATTTTCAGCAAATTCAGCATACACATCAAGCATACGTTCTGTTTCTTCAATAGCCTCTTCTCTTGTCGCATGGGCCGTGTGCCCCTCTTGCCACAAAAACTCTGCTGTGCGCAAGAAAAGACGTGTACGCATTTCCCATCTTACAACGTTCGCCCATTGATTGACCAAAATTGGGAGGTCACGATAAGATTCAATCCATCCACGATAAGTATTCCATATAATCGTTTCTGAAGTCGGGCGCACGATCAACTCTTCCTCCAATTTCGCGTCTTCATCCACGACGATCTTACCTGTACCATCATTTTTTAATCTATAATGTGTTACCACTGCACACTCCGTAGCAAAACCTTCCACATGTGCCGCCTCTTTAGAAAAAAACGATTTGGGAATGAATAAAGGGAAATAAGCGTTGCTATGACCTGTTTCTTTAAATCTTTTATCTAAGATCGCTTGCATCCTTTCCCAGATAGCGTATCCGTATGGTTTGATCACCATACAGCCTCGTACAGCTGAATTTTCAGCTAGATCAGCTTTAATCACAAGCTCGTTATACCATTGTGAATAATCTTCAGCACGACTTGTTATTCCTTTACTCATATGAAATTGATAAATTATTGTAACATTATTACGTTAAATCTCGTCTGTAATTCTAATACGAAAAGCGTTCAATAAAAAATATTTGTATTTTTGATTACTTCGATTAAACCCCCTTGAGAAATTTGCGTCTAAGATAGTAAATAAGGCTGTATAATCGAAAATAAGGATTTAGGATATTATGAAAAAAAATAGATTATTTATCGGAGCACTTGCCATAACAGGAGCGTTCATGCTTGGTTCCTGCGGCACAAGTAGGCAAATCTATGGCGACGATGTCTATGGCAACAATGGGCAAGCTAGACAAAAGGTTTATCAAAGCCCAGATTACTATTACACAGATGCAGATCAGGCCCAACCAAACGGGCAAGCGCAAGGCGGTTACTATGATGACGAATATTCTGATCAGGATTACAACAATGATTCCTATGAAGATCTTGAATATGCCAATCGTATCAACCGTTTCTATTACGCTAGTCCGGGCATGACGTATTTCGACCCATTTTTTGATCCATGGTATGGTTATGGTTTCGGCGGTTGGTACGGATACGGCCCATCGTTCGGAATGGGATGGGGATGGAACTCTGGATGGGGTTCATCTTGGTCTATCGGCCTCGGATGGGGTTGGGGATCTAGCTGGGGCTGGGGATCTCCTTGGTATGGCGGTTACAGACCTTGGGGTGGCTGGTATGGCGGCGGCTACTGGGGATCTGGTTGGTACGGAAACGGTTACTGGGGTGGTGGTTCCTGGGGTAACTCAAGACCACGGTATGCATCAAGTAGATCTGTATACAGAGATAACTATAACACGCGCAGTTCATCATCAAGAACCCGAACTTCAGGTGGATATGACCGCAATAGCGTTGCTCGAAATTCTGGAGGATACGATCGTACTGGCGTAGCACGCGATTCTAGAGGACGTATTACATCTGTTTCAAATAGGTCAAGAACTTCTGACGGTTCCGTGACACGTGGTTCTTCTTATGACAGGTCAAACGGTAGAACAAGAACATCTGATGGTGTATCGAATAGAGCTTACTCAGATGGTACTCGTTCAAGAACCTCAGATAGAGTCAATGGTTCCTATCCAAACAACACACGTAGCACCTCTAGCGGATATTATAATAATGATTCGAGAACACGAAATAGTTCAGGTGAGGTATCTCGTCCGATGAGCCGTTCGATGGAAACACGCTCCAGCAACCCAAGCTCAACGTCAAGACCATCGTATACTCCGCCAACAAGAAGCTATGATAGTGGTTCATCATCCCGCTCTTCTAGTGGTGGTTTTTCTGGAGGAGGTAGTTCTAGATCTTCGGGAGGAGGTTTCTCCGGAGGCGGAAGCTCAAGATCAAGTGGAGGACGTACTCGATAGTTAAAAGCATTTTGAATAGTAGCATACAATTTCTTGTATGCTACTAATTTATTATTGACGACATTTTAGCATATGACAATCAAAAAATTACTTTTTGGAACTGCATTCGTTTTAGGTGCAGCAGGGACTACTCAAGCGCAATATACGAAAGATGTACTTTTATTCTCCCAAGGGGACAATGGCGGAACAGCTCGTTTTAAAGCCATGGGAAATGCATCTACCGCATTAGGTGGAGATATAAGTTCGATTACGGGTAACCCCGCGGGTTTGGGCTACTTCAATCAATCTGACGTATCATTAACAGCCAGATACCTTAACAACAAAAATAAAACAGACTATTTTGGTCAAAATTCAAACAGCAGCAAGAATAATTTCAACTTAGACAACGCTGGAATTGTTTTTCACCTCCCAACTTACCGCAATGGAGGTAACCTCGATAGAGGTTGGTTAAATTTCAATGTCGGTATTGCTTACAACCGCAATTATGTCTATAACAACCTGCTAGAGTATCGAGGAGTAAATAATACGAGTTCGATATCAGATGCTTATTCCGACCGCCTTTCAGATGTCGGAGGAACACAAGGTTGGGGCCAGGAAGTTTATAACAACTCTTTATTATTCGATGTAGACCCCAAAAACGCGGGTGCATATATCCCCATTACAGTTGGCGGAACTTTCGATGGAAAAAATGGTTTTAATCAAGTGAATTCCATCTTAGAAAAAGGAAGCAAATCCGAATCTGTCTTGTCATTTGGAGCCAATTATAGCAATAAACTTTATTTAGGAGCCTCTTTGGGTTTCACCGCATTTAGCTACGACAATTCCAGCTGGTTTACAGAATATGGTCAAACAATGACGGCCGACCAATTAAAAGCCATTAACAAAGATTCAGAATTTTTAAAACCAACCAATGCCCAAAAGTATGCCATGTTGGATAAAGATTATGAATTATATGATGATTATGCGCAAGCCACTGATGGTACCGGTGTCGACTTTAAACTTGGGGTAATCTATAAATTTACGCCAACGTTTAGCATGGGATTCACCGCTAAGTCGCCTACATTTATGAGCATCCGGGATGAATCATATAGTAATTCTGAGTTCCGTTACTTCAGACCAAATGAAGACAAATCATTTAAAGAGTATAGAACCAGTGATGACGCAGGGCACAGTTACTTGGAATATAACATGAATACACCCTATAAATTATCTCTTGGGGCGAGCCAATTATTTTCAAGAGGATTAATAACCGCTGATGTCGAATGGGTAGACTATGCCGCTATGCGTTTTAAAGATGTGGGAAATTACAGTAAAACTTTAGAAAAGAACATGAATCAAAACATCAAAGATACTTACCAAGGTGCATTTAATGCGCGAATTGGTGGTGAAGTGATGTTTGATAATGTATTTAGCGGAAGAGCTGGTTTCAACTACAGTGGCAACCCCTATAAAAATGCAGACTATACGAATTATACGGCATCTTTAGGTATCGGCGCTAAACTTGGCCGTGGCATGTATGTTGATTTGACTGGTGCGTATAATGCAGTCAACTACAAAGAAAGCCCATATTTGATTAATGAGAACTACTGGAATAATGCTAGTCCAGTAGCAGATATAAAAAATCAACGGACTAATGTTGTACTAACTATTGGTTCAAAATTTTAAACTATATTTTTTTCAAAAAAAGTCAGCTATGTCTGGACTTTTTTTTTGAGAAAAAACAGCAGAGAACAAACATAAAACACGATAAAATTAGTTTAAGCGTGATTATACTTGTATATAAAGGTAACTTTATCTAAGTTTGTCCCCTTGGATTGAAAATTACATGGCAAATCACACAATTTCAAAAGCATTCAATTTCATTTTTACATACCCCATTTGGCGGATAGAAATCGATGCGGAGAATAAATTGATCGCTGTGGAGACCAGAAACCCAGACGATACCCTGCCCTATTTTAATGTAATCACTTTTGAAGGAACTTACGTATTAAAAGACTTCAAAGCAATAGCCAAAGAGTGGGTCCTAGCTGGAATTCAATGCAAAAAATTAATACTTAAGAAGATTGCCAATAACACACCTATCGACGCAGGCATACAGGTAGTCGATTGTTACAACACAAAAATACAGGAAACCTGGTTCAACTACATATTCATCGGTATGGTTGACCAAGGTGTGCTTATTAGACCAAAAGTAATAGCAGAAGGCTTCCAATTATTTTTGAACCTCCAATCGATGTCGATTGAAAGTAAAAATGAAACTCCCTTTAAACCTTATACCAGCGAGCTCGTCTATCCTATTATCTACAATGGTGACATCCCCATTTTTTTGAAGGACTTCCCAATTGATGGTGAAATCTGGATAAATACGGTGAATGACTACTTTATTTGGGCTTTCTATGAAAAAGACAGAAACAATCGTTATCAAATCAGGCTAGTGCAATCCACTAGAGAAACATTGACAGAGTCTATTATTGCAGTTTCCGAGCTGGAACTAAAGCTCTTCAACATTTATTTTCTTATTCACGAACAAATATTCCTTTTGACAGATAATAAACGGGAGTTTGTTTCGTATTTAGTATAATTGCAAAATATATGAAAGTTTTATTCGAATTAAAAACATATAAAAAGATAGCTATTCTATCCATCGCGATATTAGCTATTCAACAAGTTGAAGCAAAGAATTCAACTTCTTTACGTACTGATTTTATCCCTGATTCAGTAGGAACTGAAGCTATCAATGGTGAAGAATACGTTCTGTTCAAAATTGAAAAAGGAGACAATTATTACCAGTTAAGTAAAAAGTATAAAACAACGGTAGGCCAGTTGACCCAAATAAATGGTAATGGAACATTAAACCTTGGCCAAATTGTTAAGATTCCAACCGGTCGGAAAGCGAAATCAACAGTAAGCAACGACCGTGGAAATACGGCAGTGCAAAACCCGCGTAATCCACAACAAGAAGGTTTTACGGAATATATCGTTGGTGAGAAAGAGACCCTTTATGCCATATCTAAAAGATTCAGTATTTCTGTTGAAGATATTAAAAAAGCGAACAATTTAAAAAATAACGTTATTGGCGGAGGAATGAAGCTCATGATCCCCAATCAGCCCCTACCTCCTGAACGGCCAAAATTAGTTGAACCTAAAGGAATCGAAATTGTAACGCCTGATTCTACAGACGATGACGATAAAGAAGAAAATCAAATTTCAACAAACCGCTACGGAATACGCGAGAAGTCCGAACGTGGTATTGGCGTGTGGATTGATGGACTTTCATCTCAAGGGACCAGCAACCTTGCTCTTCATAAGAGCGCTCCAGTAGGTACTATTCTAAAAATCACCAACCCTATGACGAAAAGTGTTACTTACGCAAAAGTAGTCGGTAAATTTAATGATAATGCCGAAAACCAAAATGCAATTGTCGTGTTGTCAAAGTCTGCCGCCGCAAGCATAGGCGCACTTGATAAACGCTTCCAAGTTGAAATTGCGTATGGATTACCTCTAGAAAATTAACAGAATAAAATAGCTTTTATAGCATAGTAAGAATGAATAACAAACCGTATGTCATAGGAATTGCCGGAAGTAGTGGCTCTGGAAAGACTTTTTTTTTAAATAGTTTTTTAAAACATTTTAAGCCTAATGAGGTGACCTTAATTTCCCAAGATGATTATTACATCCCTGCCAATACTAAAACCCAGGAGGAAAATAGGCTCTATAACTTCGATATTCCGACATCAATCGACAGAGATGCTTTTTATAAAGATATCAAGGCACTCTTTAACGGTGAGACAATATATAAAGAAGAGTATACATTTAACAACCCTTCATTAACACCCAAAATACTAGAGATTAAACCGGCACCAATTTTAATTATTGAGGGCCTATTCATTTTCTATTATACGGAAATTAATAATTTAATCAATCATAAGATATTTTTAAGCGCTGATCAGGATATCGCATTAAGAAGACGTCTACACCGCGATCTGGTTGAACGGGGCTACTTTGAAGATGATGTCATGTACAAATGGATAAACCATGTACTACCATCCTACAACGAGTACTTACTTCCTTATCAGGATACTTGCGATCAGGTCATATTTAACAATACCGATGAACCAGAACCAATCTGGGATATCACCAACCAAATTTCTGAAGAGCTAAAATTAAAGCTCAATTTGGTATAAAATTAAAACAATGTAGAAAGGAGAATCTCGTAAACAGATTCTCCTTTCTATTTAAAGTACTTGATTTATTGGTATCAAGATTTTAAATACCTATCTTTGCGCCACGAAACAAATCCATCATAATGAACCATCCTGTAAAGATTAAAAATGCATTGGTTTCAGTCTATTATAAAGACGGCCTTGCTCCTTTAGTTGAATTATTAAACAAATACGGTGTTACCTTCTATTCCACTGGTGGAACAGAAACATTTATCAAAGATTTAGGTATAGATGTTGTTCCAGTTGAAGACCTCACCAGCTACCCTTCTATTTTAGGAGGCCGTGTAAAAACATTGCATCCAAAAGTATTTGGCGGTATTTTGGCACGCCGCCCGCTTGAGTCGGATCAACAACAGCTTGCTCAGTATGAAATACCTGAGATCGATTTGGTTATTGTGGATTTGTACCCTTTTGAAGAAACTGTTGCTTCCGGTGCATCCGAACAAGATATTATCGAGAAAATAGATATCGGTGGAATTTCACTGATACGCGCTGCCGCTAAAAACTTTAACGATGTCGTTATTATCTCTTCCAAAAATGATTACAAAGAATTAGAAGAAATACTAGCAAACCAAGAAGGTAATACTTCACTGGAACAACGTAAAGAATTTGCTAAACGTGCATTCAATACATCCTCGCATTACGATACTGCAATCTTCAACTATTTCAATCAAGAAAATCCGCTTCAGGTTTTTAAACAATCTGAGCAAAAAGCACAGGTGTTGCGCTATGGTGAAAACCCACACCAAAAAGGCATTTTCTTCGGCGATTTAGATAAGATGTTTGATAAATTAAACGGTAAAGAGTTATCTTACAACAATTTGGTTGACGTTGATGCTGCCGTTGCTTTGATTGATGAGTTCACAGAACCTACATTCGCGATCTTAAAACACACAAATGCTTGTGGAGTTGCCTCCCGTTCAACAATCAAACAAGCTTGGTTAGATGCTTTAGCATGTGATCCTGTTTCAGCTTTCGGTGGAGTCTTAATAACGAATGGTCAAGTTGATGCTGCAACAGCTGAAGAGATCAATAAATTATTCTTCGAGGTGTTGATTGCACCTTCTTATTCTGAAGAAGCGATCGCTATACTTACCGCAAAGAAAAACAGAATTATTTTGGTTCGTAAAGAGGTTACATTGCCAGAACAACAGTTCAAAACTTTATTGAACGGCGTCATTCTTCAAGATAAAGACAATACGATTGAAGGACCTGAACAAATGGTTACGGTAACACAAGTACAGCCTACTGCAGAACAACTGGAGGATCTTTATTTTGCGAACAAAATTGTAAAACACACCAAGTCAAATACAATCGTATTTGCTAAAAATGGTACTTTGTTAGCTTCAGGCGTAGGCCAAACTTCTCGTGTAGATGCATTGAAACAAGCTATTGAGAAGGCAATTTCTTTCGGTTTTGACCTTAAAGGCTGTGCAATGGCATCGGATGCCTTCTTCCCTTTCCCTGATTGTGTGGAAATTGCTTCAGAAGCTGGTATCGCAGCGGTATTGCAACCTGGTGGTTCAATCAAAGACCAATTATCAATTGACATGGCCAATGAAAAAGGAATCTCCATGGTAACAACAGGTGTTAGACACTTTAAGCACTAGTTGAACTTCAATAATAAATAAAAAAGCTACTTTAGAAAAGTAGCTTTTTTATTTATCTCGCTTCTACAGGAAACTTCGAACGCTTATACTGTTCCATCTCAACGCTGAGTTTGCGAATCGCATAACCAACAATGGCCACATCATCTATCCACCCGCCCACGAGAATAAAATCAGGAATCGCATCAATCGGCGAAACCACATAAAGTATCGTTCCAATAATAATCGATAAATTCCATTTATCCATTTTATACTTCCCCGTAATTGTGTCCTTACACATCGCAATTAATACGTTGAAGTCGTCCATATAGCCCCCTAGATTCCTCGCTTTTGCCTCCGCCTGTACAAATTCAGATTCCGTAATTTGACGATGCCTAAACTGCTCAAACATTCCTTTCGCAATTCTTTTGATTCTATTGTTCATACCTCAAAATTAGGATTACTAGTTTAACAATCCAAATCCTCGCCCTAAACCAAACTCGAATCAAAATCGGATTACCTTTCGAACATAACGAAATCCTTCCCTTCAAACTGACTAAATTTTACCTAGAAACCATATTCATCTGTTACCGATCCCAAAGCCACCATCTTTAAAAACTGATTTACAAAGGCCATCTGAATAAAAAACGAGGTCTGAATATGGATTTTTATTATTTTTACAAATCGCTGTAGCAAAGTGTCAGTCATCTCCGTATAATAGACAACACAAGCGCAATGTGAGTCACAAAAACAGATTTTAATATTACACGGATATGAAAAACTATAGATTATTTAATTTTATTGCTATTGCTTTAGCGGCCCTCTTTCTAACAAGCTGTCTAAAAGATAACGATGACCAGCCAATTCCTGCTGCGTTGCTTACCATGGTCAATGGATACACGGATGCGAATGCAGTTATATATTTCGCAGACGGAGGCTCGCTTCAAAACCCCAATTATCCATTGGGATTCAAAAGTTATGCTCAAATTGGCTTATTTACAGGAGCACGTAGAATTACAGTTTCCGCTGAATATAACACTAAATTAACGGATACAACTGTAACAATCAAAGACAGCACCATATATACATCCTTTTTATTTGGAACTAAATCCAAACCCGTACAGGTGATCACCACAGATCGAATCAATAAAGACATCAAAAATACAGAGTCTGGTTTACGCTTCTTTAATCTTGCTGAAGGTACAGATTTAGTTAGCTTAAAAATAGGCGATCAGGCTTCGCCTTCAGAATGGACAAATAGAGCACAAGAAACACAGAATTCGGCAAGTGCCCATCAGGGATTTATCGCTCAAAAGAGCGGCACATTCACCGTCACAGCTCGTGATAAAGCCGGAAAAACAATCGCAACACGCAGCGACATTAAATTGGTTGAAGGCTATTATTATTCATTAATACTCATAGGCAAGGCTAATGATGAAAAGAAACCATTATATATTGGTTTAGTAGCACAAGCCGCAAATTAAAATACCCATATCTATATACTTTATAACAACGGCCGTCATGTAAACATGATGGCCGTTGTTTTTCATTTTATATTATACTGTAGATCTTAATGATTCTCTTTAGCTGCTACTTTAGTAATCACATAAATATCCTCATTATCTTTTTTCATCTTATACTTCTCACGAGCAATACGTTGTACTTCCTGCGGATTTGATCGAATATCGTTAATTGTTTTAATGATGGCGGCATTTTCCTTCAGGTAGAAGGAGCGTTCACTTTCCAAATTTGCTTTCTGTTTTTGATAACTATACTGCGTAGCAAAGTCATTTCGATCAAAAAACAACATCCACACGAGAAAAGCCAAAGCGGCTAACAAATACTTATTTCTTATTAAAGACCACAATCGTTGCATAAGACAAAAATACTATTTAGCTTTTATACTTAGGATATTTTCTTCAAAAGTTGAACATCTTTAATTAAAGATATGGAATAATATATTCAAAGTCATCATATACCTAGAATAATCTTATCTTTAACAGTTCAAAAACGATCATTTCAATGAAATATCCATCGTTAAGACTAAACGCAGTTTTAACGATAAAAAGATATTCCATGTGATCATTAAAGAATAAATCGTTGACATATGAAATACTATCTTATTGCAGGTGAAACTTCAGGGGACTTACATGGTGCCAATCTTATTAAAGCATTAAAAATTGAAGACCCCAATGCGACTTTCCAAATAGTCGGGGGGAATCTAATGCAAGCAGAGGCCAAAAAAAAAGCGTTGATACATACCTCAGAAATGGCTTTTATGGGCTTTATAGAAGTTTTAAAAAATCTGCCAAAGATATCTAGAAATCTCAAACTTGTTAAAAATGATCTATTAAAAGAAAAACCGGACACCGTCATTCTAATAGATTTCCCGGGCTTCAATTTGAAAATTGCTGATTTTGCAAAAAAACATGGAATCAAAACATGCTACTATATTTCCCCTAAAGTGTGGGCCTGGAATCAAGATCGCGTAAAGAAAATCAAACGGATTGTTGATCATATGTTTTGTATTTTGCCTTTTGAGGTAGATTTTTATAAGAAGTGGCGCATGCCCGTTGATTACGTTGGAAACCCGCTGTTAGATGCGATTTCAACCTATAATTTCAATCCCCAATTTAGAGCACAAAATGGACTTTCAGAAAAACCCCTGATCGCCCTTTTACCAGGAAGCCGGGAAATGGAAATTTCCAAGCTTCTTCCTATCATGGCCGAACTTCCCTTTTTCTTTCCTGTTCATCAATTTGTCATTGCCGGTGCTCCTAATTTTGATGAAGCCTACTACAAGCAGTTTTTTAAAGGTATTGATATTCCCGTGATCTTCGATCAAACCTACGATATTCTCCATAACGCAGAAGCCGCAGTCGTTACAAGTGGGACGGCTACTCTTGAAACAGGTATTCTGAAAGTACCTCAAGTTGTCGTTTATAAAGCTAACCCAATATCTGTATGGATAGCCAAATTAGTCATCAAGGTTAAATTTATCTCTCTAGTGAATCTAATTAATAATTTCTTATCAGTAAGGGAATTGATTCAAGACGACTGCACGGCATACGATATTTCATATGAAGTAGGTGAACTTATCAATAACAAAGCTCATCGCGCAAGTGTGATGGAAAACTACGATATTTTGGCCGAAAAACTAGGTTCTCCTGGCGCATCAGAGAAAACTGCCAAATTAATTGTAAAATATCTCGCTAAAATTTAAACTCTTTTACCTTTTATTTGTCAAACTACTAGTTAGTTACAATTAATTAAAAGTTTTATGAAATTTAAATTTATTCTAGGCTTTTTTCTTTGCTTTGCAATGTCCTTCACTGGGAAAGCACAAGAAACACAACATATTTCTAAACTGGAAATTGGCAAAAAGGCAAAAAAAAATATCGATAATAGAGACTCAACTGTCGTCATGCACATCGATACTTTAATCATGAAAGACAATGCTACCCTTTCGTTCTATGGCAAGAAAAATGTTAAGCTAACGATTGGTTATGCTGAAATTGGAAATAAAGCAACCATCTATGGAACCGATGGGAAGAATAACGGTGCAAATTTTGACATCAATGCTAATTTTCAAAAATTAGGCTCCCTTTATATCATTGCAAAGGGAGATGATGCTTTTAATGGCACTAAAACTTTTCCCAATGGGAACGGAGGAAAAATTAAAGTCACTTTAACAGATGGCAGTCTCAAACCGCAAACAACAAACAAAAAGGCTGCGAACTATATCTATGGAGACGTAGCTGCAGGTGGGCGGGCTGTCAATGCAAACACAGACTTGAGAAACATCTATGATCGGATTAAAACTGCTCCCACCGGATTGAGAGGGTTGCCTCAAGGACAAATTTATTCTGGCAGTGCCGGCACTGAGGGTACATTTGAACTAATTTCAACACAATAACGAAATCCTTAACCCATAAAAAAGGCGTATTAGAGAATAATACGCCTTTTTTATGGGTTCATTATTATCTACACCCTTTTCTTTTAAGCTCATAGGCCAATACCAACCGCGTCATACGGTCGTACCGTGCTATTCCTTCCTGTTGATTGTTATGTTTCAGGTATTGATTATAAAACAATCCCATCACATCGTCGACCCAACCCGTGTATTGACTCCAAAAATACCTTTCTTTTTCCACGTCTTTCAATACTTTCGCGCTTAATCTTCCCTTGTAATCCTTTCCTAAATCAGGATACATACCCTGCAGTTCACGTAACATATAAAGCGTGGTCTGTAGATAAGCCGAGTATCGGTAAAAGGACTGTGGATGTTGCTGTAAGCGAACAAAAGCTATAAAATTCGCCTCGTCTTCAAAACCAATTCCCTGTTGATGCGCAAGTTCATGCACTGTTGTAAAAGGTAAAAAGGTTACTGGCATTGCTTTATTAACCTGTGCTTCATGAGTAAATGGATTAAAATAGCCCGAGACACCAAAAAAAGAGACTATCCTGCTATTTATTGGTGATTTTGCCCTAATTTGACCCCTTGACAAGAAATCAGCAAAAGCCGTATCCAGTTGTACCCATGTACTCAAATCCGTTTGAATAGTTTCTTTATGCTCTTCCCATTGGGATGGATCCACTTGTTCCCTTAAATTATTTGTACTGTCCAGAAACCCATTCAAAACCACGAGATAATCGGCTAACTTTAAGCTATCAACTTGCAAATTGGCATTGGTACTGATTGGTTCACGATAATAATTCAGGCCCCAAGATAGGTAAAAGAAAAAATAGAGACCCAATAACAAGTTTATGATAAATAGAACCGGACGAAAGGAATTTTTCCATCTTCCTTTCCATAAATTTCCGATGAATTTAGCAATTGAATAAAGTAGCAATCCAACTACTATAGTATAAAATAGATCACCTAAACTAAAAGGAACATAACCAAAAATAAATCTTGGTACATGGCTATAGGAGCGGTAAAAGCCGCGTGCATAAAAGTCCTCAATCCATTGGCTATGTTTCTCAATCAGGGAGAAAATAAAAATTCCAATCAGAAGTAACAGCAGCGTGAAAACAGCTATTTTATCGCGCTTTTCCATTCAAATAAGATATAAAACGATTAACTTTCGTTCTCAAAATAGACCTTGTAATAATTCATGCCTTTATCCTCATCGTAACCCTTCTCAAGATATTCACGTTTACCATGAACATAGATATGAAAATTCTTATCTAGCTTTAAAACAGACTTATAAGAAGATTCCATTTTTTTCACCGCTTTATCTGCTATTTCAAAACTTGCCTGAAATGGAGAGTCAAATTCATCTTCAAAACCAGCTTTAAAGTCCTGAAATAAAGCAATCGCCTGCGGGTTGCCCAATACTTCCTCCTCAAACTCTTCCTGGACAAAAGTTTCCTTTTCCTTAAAGTAATTCATGGATTTGTTCATCAGATCAATCTTGTCCGCTTTCTCCAATTCAAATGTTTCGTCTAATTTTTCCTGAACAAAGTTCTTGTACACTTTCAGGTAATTCCCCGTTTGATTGAAATTATCGTTACGCACGCGAAGCTGCAGAAACTCATCTTTCCAATACACAGCCTCCTGTTGACGGTTTGTCTGATCGAGCACCAGCACCTTATAACCTTCTTCTTCTTCTACATTAACAATAATACAGCCCTTGTCCAGTTTATTGATATTGATCGCCTCCTGCTCATATTCCAACATAAAAGCACCTTGCTCCGGATATACTTTCAGATAAGTCTCTTTATTCTCAGATTTGAAGATACCAATCGCATCATGTTCTTCCCCCTCGATCTGTACATTCTTTAAGGCAACTACATACACCTCTCCAGCCTTAATTTTAGGATGGTTGGATACCTCATAAAGGTGTTTTGAAATTTGTTGGGAAAAATCATGAAATGGAAGCTGCTCCTTAAAATACTGTCTTGCAAAATAGAAAATCTCATTCAGCTCCAACTCTCCATTGGGATGATATAAGCGATATACCTCATTCACCTTTGCAAAAGGACTCATAAAATACTGCATCAGGAGTCCAGGTAACACTTCATCTCCTTCAAGAGATACCGGGGCATCCGACAAAATATAAAATTCATCTTGCGCTTTATTGCCTACACGATGAATAGATAACGCTTCAAAAGTTGCATCTTGGTGAAAAAACATATTTCTTATCTTATAAATTATATATATCTATTGCTATTCTAAAAGTCTGACAATGTGCATTGACAATATCTTTAATTTCAGGAGAATAACCTCCTCCCATACTTACTTGAACAGGGATATTGTGTTTATGGCACATTTTAAAGACCAATTCATCTCTTCGATGACAGGTACTGCTGCTTAAGTTCAATTTACCCAACTTATCTGTTTCCAAAATATCTACCCCAGCCTGGTAGAAAACGAAATCAGGCTCAAATTCCCGAAATACATCAACCAAACTTTCTTCCAATAAAGTGAGGTATTCCATATCCGTAATATGATCTGCTAAGCCAATATCCAAATGGGAACGCTGTTTGACAAAGGGATAGTTTTTCTCACCATGCATTGAAAAGGTAAACACCTGATTATGCCCCTCAAAAATATGGGCGGTACCATTTCCTTGGTGCACATCCAGGTCAATGATGAGGATACGGCTAGCATATTTATACTTCAACAAGTAGCCGGCGGCAGTCGCTTGATCATTCATCAAACAGAAGCCTTCGCCAAAATCATAACCTGCATGATGTGTCCCCCCTGCAATGGTAAAAGCAACACCATATTCAAGTGCATATTTAGCACTTCGGATCGTCCCATCAAGGATATATCGCTCCCGATCAACAAGGCTTTGACTTAATGGAAAACCTATTCTACGAACCATCTTGGAATCCAAAGTAAGCTCAAACAACTGCTTTACATACACTGGATCATGGACCAAACAGCATGTTTCAAAACTCGCGAGCTCAGGACTGAAAAAACTTGACTCGTCTGCCAGACCTTCATGTTTTAACTGTAAAGGAATCAACTCGTACTTCAGCATCGGAAATCGATGCCCCTCTTTGACGGAATGGACAAATTCTTGACGAAAAGCTATCTTAAGCACCTTAAAATCTTCTATTACTCATGCGAAGATAAGAAAAAGATCTTTTGGAGTTATATGAGAAAAAGGGCATCTTTGAGAAGAAACAAACAGCAAGCCAATGTTATGTTGCCATAACAGCATACTTGTATTCGATCATAAATTTATATTCTTCAAAATAAATGGAAACAACTAATTTGCCCCAATTGTCTGCCATGGAACAACGTGTACTAGGCTCACTAATCGAAAAATCAAAAGTAACTCCAGAATATTACCCAATGACAATCAACAGCTTACAAGCTGCTTGTAACCAAAAGACTTCCCGCAAACCGGTTGTACAATATACAGAAGAAGATATTATTGCGACATTGGATATATTAAAGAAAAAGGGCTTAATCTCGACAGTTGTTGGCGGTGGATCTCGTGTAACAAAGTACAAACACAATTTTGCCATACAATTTCCACTGGTTCCCTCTGAATTAACCATTGTCTGTTTATTGCTACTCAGAGGACCACTGACCGCCGGCGAAATTAATTCAAACTCCGGAAGACTTTATGAATTTGAATCGTTGGGTGAAATCAATGAACAATTGGAAAAATTGGGACAAGAAGGCTATCTTAAGTCCCTACCTAAACAAATGGGACATAAAGAAGTCCGCTACATCCATTTATTAGGAGAAATCAATCTGGAGGCCTATGAAAATAATGGTCCGGTGAGCAGCTCCTCGAACGACCAGATCTTGCTCGATCGAATTGCACAATTGGAACAGGAAGTTGCAACATTGAAACAGCAATTTCAGGATCTCTGGGATGAATTACATTAATTGCTCATGTCGCAAACAATAGATTCAAAAAACGAAATATCCAAAGCAACCTTGTGGTTGATGACCATCGCCACAGGCTTAGTTGTCGCCAATAATTATTACAATCAACCACTATTGGGCTTGATTGCCAAAGACCTACATATTGACGAGGCTATGGTCAGTAATTCGGCCATGTTAACGCAGATCGGATATGCCTTTGGCCTGTTACTGATCGTTCCCTTAGGGGATATGTTTAAGAGAAAGAAAATGATCTTGATCGATTTCTTTTTCATCATTTTTTCTTTGGTAGGTATGGCCATGTCCACTTCTATCCTATCTATCTTGCTATTCAGCTTTCTGATAGGTTTCACATCTGTTATTCCACAGGTTTTTGTACCCATGGCTGCCGAACTTGCGAGCAAAGAAAAGCAGGCTTCAGCGATTGGTATGGTAATGTCGGGTCTGCTGATCGGTATATTACTCTCTAGGGTTGTAAGCGGGTTTGTTGGCTCCTACTTTGGCTGGCGCGAAATGTATTGGATAGCGTCAGCAATTATGGTCATTACAGCCATCACCATCGCATTCAAGCTACCAGAGGTACTGCCTAATTTTAAAGGTTCTTATAAGGAATTGATGCGATCAGTCTGGAACTTTGCCAGAAAACAACCTGTATTACAGCTGGCTGCATTTCGTGGAGCCATGGGATTTGGGGCTTTTTCTGCATTTTTTACAACGCTTGTTTTCCATCTTGCAGCCCCACCTTTCTTTGATGGCCCCGCAACCGCAGGAGCCTTTGGCCTTGTAGGTGCCTGTGGGGCGCTTGCCGCTGCTTTTGTCAATAAACTAACCATTTATATAGGCAAAGCAAAAATCATCTTGTACGCGATCCTATTGATGTTAATCAGCTGGTTATTATTCGCCCTCTTCGGCAATTACTATTGGGGCCTGATCCTCGGTGTTATTCTTATCGATCTTGGCCTACAGTCGATGCATATCCTAAATCAAAGCGATTTCTATGCGCTAAACCTCGGTGCCAACAACCGACTAAATACCGTATATATGGTCAGCTATTTTATTGGTGGATCAACAGGCACTTTTTTTGCTGCACAAGCATGGCAACACTTCCAATGGCCCGGTGTTATTTTCGTAGGCACATGTTATACGCTGTTGGCATTGTTGGCTCATCTATTATTTGATTATAAATTAAGAAAAAACTGATATGAAATTCGGCCAAGTAGAACATCCCGAGGAAATCGATTTTACCCTTCCTCCTACTACACCAGAAACCTTAACCTTATTACAGCACTTCAAAATAGACAAACCTTTTGAGGTATCTGTAGGTTGTGCAAAATGGAATAAACAAGATTTAAAGGGCTTTTATCCCAGAGGCACAAAAGACGAACTTGCCTATTACTCCACACAGTTTAACAGCATTGAACTCAATGCTACATTCTACAATTCACCTGGCATAGACCAGGTAGAGACCTGGAAAAAGAAAACACCTGCGAACTTCAAGTTCTTCCCAAAAATACCACAATCCATCAGCCATTTCAGCAGACTATTAAATACGGGTGATAAAGTAAAATTATTTACGGACTCCATTGTTCATTTCGATGAAAAACTGGGTATGGCTTTTCTTCAGATGCACGACAATTATAATCCAAAGGACATGGCCCGTTTAAAACTATTTCTTCATGACTGGCCAAAAGAAGTCCCGCTAGCGTTGGAAGTCCGAAATAAAGATTGGTTTTCCAAACCCGAAGTAACAAAAGAACTCTATGCACTGTTGGAGGAAACCAATGTGACCAATGTACTGGTCGATACTGCAGGCCGTAGAGACATGCTCCATATGCGCCTGACCACGCCGATTGCTTTCGTACGGTATGTAGGTGCAAATCATGCAACAGACTATGATCGACTGGATCAATGGATCGATGTTCTGAAACTATGGCGGGAAAATGGATTGCAAAAATTGTATTTCTTTATCCACCAGAATATTGAGGTGGAATCACCGTTACTGGCGACACATTTTATCAAAAAACTGAATACAACATTCGACTTGGATCTAACCTATCCCAACAAAAACACAGGAAATACCTTATTCTAAGACAGGTTATCAGATCCGGTCCCCGATGCACCAATAGAAAAAAAATTGCCCACAAAAAAAGCCGAAGTAGAGAATACTTCGGCTTTTTATATTAAAAATCAAGCTTTAGCTTATTTTTTAGCGTATTTAAAGTTTTTACCGATGAAACGGGCATTACCACCCAATTCTTCTTCGATACGCAACAATTGATTGTATTTAGCCATACGGTCAGAACGTGAAGCAGAACCAGTTTTGATCTGTCCACAGTTCAATGCTACAGCTAAGTCAGCGATAGTCGCATCTTCAGTCTCGCCAGAACGGTGTGACATCACCGAAGTATAACCAGAATTTTGAGCTAAAGTAACCGCATTGATCGTTTCAGTCAATGAACCGATTTGATTTACTTTCACTAAAATTGAATTCGCTGTATGGGTATCAATTCCTTGTTGAAGACGTTTTGTATTTGTAACAAAAAGATCATCACCTACTAATTGAACATGGTCACCGATTTTATCAGTCAATGTTTTCCATCCAGCCCAATCATCTTCAGCCATACCATCTTCGATAGAAATAATAGGGTATTTAGCTGTTAATTCAGCCAAATAGCTTGCTTGTTCTTCACTAGAACGTACAGCACCTTTATCACCTTCAAACTTCGTATAATCGTATTTACCGTCTTTGTAGAACTCAGAAGAAGCACAATCCAACGCTAAACAAACATCTTGACCTGGTTTGTAACCAGCGATTTCAATCGCTTTCAAAACTGTTTCGATAGCATCCTCAGTACCTTCAAAAGTTGGCGCAAAACCACCTTCATCACCTACTGCAGTTGAAAGACCTCTGTCATGTAAGATTTTTTTCAAGGTATGGAAAACCTCAGTACCCCAACGCAAAGCCTCAGAGAATGAAGGCGCACCCACAGGCATGATCATAAATTCCTGAAATGCGATAGGTGCATCAGAGTGTGAACCACCATTGATGATATTCATCATAGGGATAGGCAACGTGTTCGCATTTACACCACCGATATAACGGTATAATGGTTGACGTGACTCTTGAGCAGCAGCTTTCGCTACAGCTAAAGAAACTCCTAAAATAGCATTTGCACCCAAGTTTCCTTTATTTTCGCTACCGTCTAAATCAATCATGATTTTATCGATGGCATTTTGCTCGAAAACATCTACACCTTCTAGTGCTTTTGCAATTTTAGTATTTACATTCTCAACCGCTTTCAAAACACCTTTTCCTAGATATTTTGACTTGTCACCATCACGCAATTCTACTGCTTCGTGAATACCAGTTGAAGCACCTGAAGGAACAGCTGCACGACCAACAAAACCATTTTGTGTAGTAACATCTACCTCAATTGTAGGGTTACCGCGCGAATCCAAAATTTGACGCGCATGAACATCGATAATTAAACTCATCTCTTTATTAGACTATAATTTATTTTCATTACTTAGTGTAGATAAGACACACTCTTGTCTACAGACATTTTTCACAATCAAATATAATAAAAAATGTATTTATTCCCCTATTTATTATGAATAAAATATGCCCCATCGGCATAACTGTTCAAATAAATACAATAAAAAACCCTTCAAGATCTGAAGGGTTTTTTATATAATATTGTACAACTTAGTTTTTGATCATCGCTACAAAATCATCAAACAAGTAGCGCGAGTCATGTGGACCCGGTGATGATTCTGGGTGATATTGCACCGAAAATGCTTTCTGTCCTTTGATACGGATACCTTCGATAGACTGATCGTTCAAATTAACGTGTGTAATTTCGACGTTCTCAGAATTTTGGACATCTTCAGCCACAACCCCAAAACCGTGGTTCTGCGAAGTTATTTCACAACGATTAGCGATAATATTCTTCACCGGGTGATTGATACCACGGTGTCCGTTATGCAATTTGCTTGTGCGGATACCATTTGCCAATGCTAAGATCTGGTGACCTAAACAAATACCAAACATCGGTTTATTTGCATTCAAAATAGCTTTTACCGTATCGATTGCATAATCCATTGGTGCTGGATCGCCAGGGCCATTGGAAATGAAATAACCGTCCGGATTCCATTTCTCCATTTCCTCAAATGTTGTTTTCGCTGGAAAAACCTTCGTATATACATCACGAGCCTCAAAATTGCGCAAGATATTTTTCTTGATTCCCAAGTCCAAAACTGCCACACGTAACGAAGCATTTTCATTACCGAAGAAATAAGGCTCGGCTGTTGTTACTTTTGAAGACAGCTCAAGTCCATCCATTGAAGGAACTTCAGCCAATTGACGTTTTAATTCTTCAACATCCAATGTTTCTGAAGAAATAATCGCATTCATCGCACCTTTATCACGGATATGTCGCACCAATGAACGGGTATCCACATCAGAAATACCAACTAAATTACCCTCTTCAAAGTAGCTTTGGATAGATTCATCAGCCATTTTACGGCTATAGTTGATGTTGTAGTTCTTACAAACTAGTCCCGCAATCTGAATTTGATTTGATTCGGTATCATCCTCATCAATACCATAGTTACCAATATGAGCATTGGTGGTTACCATGATTTGTCCAAAATAAGATGGATCTGTGAAAATCTCTTGATAACCAGTTGTTCCTGTATTGAAACAGATTTCCCCAGTAGTCGTACCAATTTTACCAGCGGCTTTACCGTGATAAACTGTACCATCTTCTAAAACTAAAATTGCAGGCAATTTGCTGTAGTTGGTCATTATCGATGTAATATTATAAAATGTGTATCCTTACTTTTATGAATTTTAAAGCGTTCTTGATTGGATATAAAAAAAGCCCTCAAATGGGCTAAATATCAATTAACAATGCATCATCACGATTGACAAACCGTTTCCTAAGGCACCTACCAATAAAGACTCTACTCTAATTTTCACGGGAGACAAAGTTACGACATATCACTTAAAAGTGAAAACATTTTTTGTTTTTTTATTCTTCAACTAATTCTCTCCTCCAAAACGTTGCAAAGTCTCTCAAAATCAGACCTGTCAATAGCGGAACAAGCATATAAATCAACGGATTCTCTAGCCACGCTTCTCGAAACTCCAAGCGCAACAAGGCAATCAGCGCGGTAGTAAGACCACATCCCGGACAATCATAGCCACTCGCAGCCTTCCAAAGGCAAGGAACAAGAATATGGATATCCGTGAAAAGATATAAGCTTATAGCAATCCCGAAATACCCCAATACCAACGAATAGATCCAATGATATTTAAGGTATTTCAGCAGCATATAAATCATTAATTATTGTTTATAGGACTCTTAATGTAATTGCCATCTGCATCCTTATATTTACCGACAAGAATCATAATCAAATCGATTAAATACCAGATACCACATCCGCCCAAGGTAAGCAGCTGAATAACGGCGGTACCAATTTGCCCCAAATAGAACCGATGTGCTCCAAAAGGGCCTAGAAAAAAGCAAAATAACAATGCCGGCAACCATCTGTCATCCTGAAACGTGTTATTTTGTTGCTGAAAGGGTTGATTGGCATAAAATATAGGCTGTCTTACGCCACAATAGGGACAAACCTCGGCCTTGATATTGATCAACTTGCCGCATTCTACGCAATACTTTTCGTCTTCTGTTTTCATTTAGATTTAATTTGGTAATGGGGCTAAAAACCAGCCTTCCATCCGGAATAAAATAATAGCATGAAATTAACAAAAAAACTTATAAAATGTTCTTTTTTTAGCAACATATAGCATTTAATATAAACAGAAAAGGCGCTTCACGGTATGGAGCGCCTTTTCTGTTTATATATTCAACCTTTAGGAGTTGATTGCTTTCCAGATCATATCTTTCAATGGTAATATATTTTTACCTGTCACCGAAGAAATGAAAATATAGGGTACATCTTCCGGTAGCTCCTGCTCCATTTCCTTCTCCAGCTCCTCATCGAGCATATCAGACTTGGTAATAGCCAGCAATTTGGGTTTATCTGCCAATTCCGGATTATATGCAGTCAGTTCATTCAATAAGATTGCGTACTCCTCACGGATCGTCCGATCGGTATCGGCCGGCACCATAAACAGCAAAACAGAATTTCGCTCGATATGCCGCAAGAAACGATACCCTAATCCCTTTCCTTCTGAAGCCCCTTCGATAATACCCGGAATATCGGCCATAACAAAGGAACGGTTATCCCGGTAGCTCACCATACCCAAATTAGGCACCAGTGTTGTAAAGGGGTAATTCGCGATTTCTGGTTTCGCAGCAGAGACGACTGACAACAACGTTGATTTACCAGCATTTGGGAATCCAACCAACCCAACATCAGCAAGAACCTTCAATTCGAGAATCATCCACTGTTCTTTACCAGGAAGACCAGGTTGAGAAAACCGTGGTGTCTGCTGCGTAGGCGACTTAAAATGCCAGTTGCCCAGCCCGCCTTTTCCTCCCGGAACCAATATTCTGGTTTCACCGTCTTCTGTGATATCGAACAACACCTCTCCCGTCTCTGCATCCTTCGCAATCGTACCCAATGGCACTTCCAAGATCTCATCACGTCCAGTTGCCCCCGTACGCAAAGAACTGCCGCCAGACTCACCGTTTGACGCAATAATATGCTTACGATATTTTAAATGGAGTAACGTCCAGAGATTAGTCGTTCCTTTCAGTATAATATGCCCTCCACGACCGCCGTCACCACCATCGGGTCCACCGGTAGCTGTGTGCTTGTCACGGTGCAAATGAGCCGAACCTGCCCCACCATGTCCAGAACGACAACACACTTTCACATAATCAACAAAATTCGAACCTTGCGCCATTACAATTTATTACAGTCTAAAAAGTACTTATTTTAATTAATAATTATCGATGATATCTGTTAAACTTTTAAAGATAGAATCGATATCACCGATACCATTCACTTTAGAAAGTTTACCTTGTGCCTCATAATACGGCAACACATGAATCGTCTTCGTGAAATATTCATCAATACGCTTCACCAATTTATCAGCATCATCATCCGCACGACCAGAAATTTCCTTACGTTTAGCGATGCGTGCTTTCAATTCATCCTCATTCACATCCAGTGCGATTACTACCGAGATTGAGGTATTGATACCTTCTAAAAAAGCATCCAATGACTCAGCTTGAGCAACAGTACGAGGAAATCCATCAAAAATAAATCCTTTTGCATCCGGATTTTTCTTTACTTCCTCTTCCAGCATTGCTATCGTAATCGAATCTGGCACTAAATTTCCCTCAGCAATAATCTGGCTCACTTGTTGACCAAGTGGCGTTTGACCTTTAATATGTGCTCTAAAAATATCACCAGTGGAAACATGAACCAATTGATATTTTTCAATAAGCTTTGCAGATTGGGTTCCCTTACCTGCACCCGGAGGGCCAAATATTACAAGGTTTAGCATAGTTTTATTTAAGAAATTAAAACGAGTTAAAAAATAAAAGCCTAATCACAGATGATGACTAGGCTTTTCAGTTGTGCGCTCCAAGGGAGTCGAACCCCTAACCTTCTGATCCGTAGTCAGATGCTCTATCCAATTGAGCTAGGAGCGCAATAAACCATTACGTTTAGAACTCTGTCCCATGTGTTTTGGTGACGCAAATATAGTCAGAATTCGTTTTTTTACAAATTTTTTTTCAAAAAGAAGTTCCCTCCTTCCATCGACTGCCCTGCAATAATGCTTCTAAAAACAAAAAGCCAATCAAACTGACTGGCTTTTATTTGTGCACTCCAAGGGAGTCGAACCCCTAACCTTCTGATCCGTAGTCAGACGCTCTATCCAATTGAGCTAGGAATGCCTCTTTAAACAATACAAAAACTGTATTTGTGCGCACCAAGGGAGTCGAACCCCTAACCTTCTGATTCGTAGTCAGATGCTCTATCCAATTGAGCTAGGAGCGCTAGGCAACCAAAACAAATCCGTTATCCTTTTCCGTTTTGGTGATGCAAATATCGTTATATTTATCGATTTAACAAACATTTTTTCTCTTTTTTAAACTTTATACAACAACATTTCTTTTATCTCGTTGATAATATTATATTTAAAATATCAACTTTTTTTTTCAGACACGGACAAATGTTAGCATTCATGAGCAAAAGAGAATTAAAACTCAGTAAAATCCGCATCGGAGATATCAGTATCTCTTACTATATTCGCCCAAGCAAATTATACCCCTCTCCGAAAACAGTCATTTTCATCCATGGTTTCCCCTTTAACAAAAACACCTGGAAACAACAACTCCTACAACTCGACGAAGATTATACAGGCATCGCCATTGATGTTCGAGGACATGGCCTAAGTACCAATGGGCATGGTTTTTTCTCCGTCGATGTTTTTGCCAAAGATCTTGTGGAGTTTATTCGTAAACTCGACCTCAATCATGTCATCCTTTGTGGAATCTCTATGGGTGGCTACATCGCCCTCAGGACCTATGAACTGATCGGACAACAGCTCAAAGGACTTATCCTCTGTGACACGAATTCCCTTTCCGACGACAATAAAGGCAAACAAAAGCGTTTTGATTCCATTCAGGCTTTATTAAAATATGGCAGAAGACCATTTGCCATTGGCTTTATCGCAAACGTGTTTCACGATAAAACAATCCGTGAAAACCCCGAAGCTGTTGAACTCATCAAAAGCTGTATTCGCAGAAATGAAGTCGCCAGCATTTGCGCGACACAACTCGCTCTTGCTTCACGAACAGATACAACCCATTCGTTGAAGACAATTATTATTCCAACACTGATCATAAAAGGTAAACACGACAAGTTGATGAGCGAAGAGCAAACAAATATCCTTATCGAAAATATACCCGACGTCCGCTATATGGAGTTTGAAGAATCCGGGCACCTGCCAAATCTCGAGGAACCCGAAAAATTCAATGCGGTGCTCAATGATTTCCTGCGAAATATACCATTATAACCATCACCTTGGTCGTCAAGTGCGGCATCGAATATAAAACCATAAAAAAAGCCACAACAGTGGCTTTTATTTCTTTTTTTCATTAAGATTTCGTTCTACGGATACTAGAACGAAAAATCATCTTTTGACCGAACATCCGCTTCCTCAGCGTATGCATCATCAAAGTTAGGCTCATAACGTTTCTCGATTACTTCCTGATTAGACTTGATGTAATTAACCACATCCGTCAAACCATCAGCGAATTTCTCAAAATCTTCTTTATATAAGAAAATCTTATGCTTAATAAACTGGCCATCCTCAAAGCGCTTCTTGCTTTCTGTGATAGTAATGTAGTAATCGTTCGATCGAGTTGCTTTTACATCAAAAAAATAAGTACGCTTACCTGCTCTCACCTTTTTTGAAAAAACTTCTTCACGTTCTTTGTTTTCAAAATCTCCCATTGGTTGTTATTTAAGTTTAAAGTAATCTTAATCTTTGATAAATATATAATAATTCATTTTAATACACCAAATAATATTAAAAAAAAAGACAATTACGCATAAAAATGGCAGTTCACTTCTATTTATAGCTGGGATAAAAAATAAACAACAAGATTTTTTACCGACGAAATCATTACATTTACCGAAAATATAAGTTGTATTACCTAAAGCAAATATGTAGAATATATTTGTGCCTCTATCTTTGAGTCATAAATAGTAAAAACATTATGGAAAAAGAACCCATCATACCAAACAGCAATAATAGCCGCAATATTGTAGGAGCGATTGTGATCATCGTAGGTATATTCTTATTATTGAATAACCTAAATTTAGGAAGCTGGTTTCCGGATTGGTTATTTGGCTGGCAAACGATATTAATCATCATTGGATTGGTCATCGGTATAAATTCCCAATTTCAGAAAAAATCGGCAATTATCCTACTGATCATAGGCGGAGCAAGCCTTATTTCAAGAATGATGCGCACAGACTTTGGTTCCGTAACCGTCCCAATCATCATCATTTCTCTCGGGATTTACTTTATCATGAGCAAAAGGAAACCTCCGATGGCTCCTCCAACCTTCCCTAATCCGCCGCAAGGCTCTTACGACTGGGATAAGCGAGTCAATGTACCTTCGGAGGGCGCTACAGATAGCAGTCTTGCTGACCAGGAATCAAGACCATTTAACGAACAATACGGTTCAAGCCAACAAGCCTCGCCTAATCAGCAGGCTTTTGGCGACAAAGATAAAGATTCCTTTCACCAGTCATTTGAGGACAACCTCAATCTGAACACCATCTTTGCAGGCCAAAAGAAAGTAATCTATTCCAAACATTTTAGAGGGGGCAATTTGACCAATGTATTTGGAAGTGTAGAGCTGGATTTAACAAAAGCAGATATTCAGCAGCCTATTGTGATCGATACATTCCAATTGTTTGGCAGCGCACGTATTATTATACCTCCGCATTGGACGGTATTTAGCAACGTCGCCTCAATCTTGGGTTCTGTCGATGACCGCCGGTTCCAAACGATTTATAACCCCGATACAGATAAAAAAATCTATATAACAGGCACCTGTATTTTAGGTAATTTAACCATAAAAAATGCTTAATAGATGAAAAGTAAGCTGTTCCTCAGTGTTAAAAGTCGATTAATTGGCATTATCTGCATATCCGTATTTATTGGATATCTTGCATTACAATACCTATTGATGCTTCGTTCTGGTTTTGACCAACAACTCGCATTCAAAGATTCATTCATAAACAGTATTGTTATGATGTTTTGCTGTTATGGCATGTCATCAGCACTCAATTTCTATACCCCACAACCCCGGGAGATTTGGAAAGTACTCATCATCGGTTTAATCATGGGCGCAATAAGCATCGCATTAAGCCGATTCTTGATGAGTTACTTTATCCAATCGACCTTTACCCCTTTGCTGGATTTAACATTACCCTATCGGGGTATCGTTAACTTCCTCATTTTGACTTCTGTTGCCATTATCAATATCGTTTGGAATATTCAGGAAGACAACATCAACAATATCAAGCGGAAGCAGGAATCCGAAAATTTACTTCGGGAAGCCGAACTGTATAATTTAAGACAACAGTTACAGCCTCATTTCCTATTCAATAGCCTCAACTCCATTATAGCACTTATTGGTGCCAATCCGGATGAAGCCCGAAACATGACATTCCAACTATCGGACTTTTTAAGAGGAACATTAAGAAAAGAAAACAATCAAATTATCACGCTTGAAGAAGAGCTCGATCACCTTCAACTTTATCTCGATATTGAAAAAGTACGCTTCGGTCATCGACTAAATACATCCATCTCTTCCTCAGAAGAAATTTTCAACAATAGATTACCAGCCATGATTATTCAGCCACTGGTAGAAAATGCGATTAAACACGGCTTATACAATGTAACGGATCAAGTAGAAATTAAAATAAAATGCCATTCGAATGATGGTCAGCTGCTGATTCAGATTACCAACCCCTTCGACAGCGAAGAACAGTCAAAACCGAAAAAAGGCACCGGATTTGGGCTATCGAGCATTCAGCGCAGATTATATCTCCTGTATGGAAGAAATGATCTACTGGAAACTCAAATTCAGGACAACATATTTATTAGCACCCTAAAAATACCTCAATATGATTAAAGTCGTTATTATCGATGATGAACCCCTTGCACGCTCCATTATTGCGGGTTACCTAAAAAATGAAGACGATATATCCATCATGGCAGAATGCGGTGATGGCTTTGAAGCTGTTAAGGCTATCCATGCGCACGAACCGGATTTAATTTTTTTGGACGTACAAATGCCCAAATTGACCGGATTTGAAATGCTTGAACTCGTTGACGATCCTCCTGCAGTCATCTTTACGACCGCTTTTGACGAATACGCCTTGAAAGCTTTCGAAAAGAACGCCCTGGATTATCTATTAAAACCGGTATCACCAACACGATTCAAAAAAGCTTTAGAAAAATTCAGAACAAGCTACTCCGCACCTGAGAAAAAAGTCCAACCCAACTACGAAGTACTTACGGCGCAAGACGAAACAAAAATCGACCGTATTGTTGTAAAAACAGGCACCCAGATCAAGATTATTCCGATTGATACAGTCAAATATCTGGAGTCTTATGATGATTATGTTAAAATTCATACCAAAGATGGCATGTACCTGAAAAATAAAACAATGGCATTTTTTGAAAAATCTTTGGATCCAAATCAATTTGTCCGCATACACCGTTCTTTTATCATTAAAGTGGATCAGTTGGCCAAATTGGAACCTTATGAAAAGGATTCTTATATTGCTGCACTGACATCGGGCGAAAAGCTCAATATCAGTAAATCAGGCTATGCACGATTAAAACAATTGATTGGAATTTAAACATTCCGTAGATTTGTGCCCATCAATAGTTATGAAACATTTTATTACAATAGTATTGCTGGGCATCACATCTTACTCCTTTGCCCAAACGAATCCTGAGGAACAGGTCAACAGAGGAGTTTATAATAGGCTGGAATTTTTTATCAATTCCCAGATGACAGACTCTGCCTATAATTTGGCCAGTAATTCCTTCAAACAACAATTTAGCCTAGCCAAATTCACCCAAGTACTACAGGAGCTCTATCCCCTAGGAAGAGTAAAAAGCTCAACGATAAAAGAATTTGAAAAAGGGCTTGCAACCTATCAGATGGACTTCGACAGCAAATCGTATGAGGTTCTTTTTGCAACAGATACAAGTCTAAAATTCAATACATTAAAATTCACTCCTTTGGCAATAAAGCCTCAAGTGGAAAAAACTATTGTGGTACCTGCCACACAGAAATCAGTCGATAACGACGACCTTTTTGTCGATTCGGTTGCAAATGCCTATTTGAAACAACAAAATACGCAATCACTTGCCATTGGCATTCTAAAAAATGGACAAACCAAAACCTATTTCTACGGTGAGACGGCCAAAGGCAACCAAACTCCGCCTACAAAAACGTCTATTTATGAGATCGGTTCACTTAGCAAAGTTTTTACGGCTATACTTTTGTCAAATCTTGTCGAAGAAGGAACGATAACGTTAGATCAGCCTATAGAGCTATTTCTTCCTGATACACTCAAGAAAAATGAAGAGCTTTCGAAAATAACGTTTCAAATGCTGGCCAATCATACCTCTGGCTTACCTAGGCTTCCTGACAATCTTGACAAAGTCAAAGGATTTAACGAAAACGACCCCTACAAAACATACGACAAAAAAGCACTTTATAATTACCTCGCAAGCTTTAAAAATAAAAAAAATCCAGGTGAAGAATATGAGTACAGCAACCTTGGTTACGCCGTATTAGGAGACATTATATGCAGTATCTATAAAAAAAGTTATGATCAGCTTGTAAAAGATATCATCTGTAAACCACTTGAAATGAGTAATACCTTTCAAGTATTAGACCCTAAGAGAAAAGATACTTTTAAAGTATACAACAAAGAAGGCCAAGAAGTAATTCCTTGGGCGTTTGACGCTTTCGGTCCCGCTGGCGGATTAAAATCGACTCTGGAGGATCTGCTTAAATTTGCGAATGCACAATTCAAGATGCCACAGACTCCCTTGGAAAATGCGATGGCAAATACCCGGTTATTTACATTTTTTCTACCCCCAGACACAGATCTGGGACTCGCATGGCATATGAATTTGATTGACGACCTAACGGTTTATTGGCACAATGGCGGAACTGCTGGAAGCAGCTCCTATCTAGCCTTATCGCCCGACAAAAAAAGTGGCGTAGTCATCTTGTCCAATTCAGCCATCTCTACCGATGACACGGGTAAAGCTATCTTGGATTACCTACTCCGTAAAAAGTAAAGTTCAAAAAACAAGGAATAATGAGCCATATTGAAACAACAATATGGCTTTTTTTGTTGTAATAGCGATGAGTGATCATTAATTTTGAAGATACTATAAAACAAATGGATTCAGAGGAATCAACCGACAACAAGCTAAACAGCATCTATTTACATGAAGATATTTATCACTAAAAAAATTCCACAAAAAGGCATAGATCTATTAAAATCTGCAGGGCACGACATTTCTATACACGATTCAAGTACCCCCCTATCCGAAACGGAGCTTATCAAAGCTAGCCAACAGGCCGACTACGTCCTTAACGGTGGGATGCAAAAGTTTGATGCTAATTTTTTTCAAAACTGCCCTAACCTAAAAGCCCTATCTCTCATGAGCGTCGGCTATGACAATGTGGATATCTCAGCCGCTACACAGCATGGAATACCCGTAAGCAATACACCAGGCATTCTTTCGGGAGCAACAGCAGATGTTGCTTTCCTCTTGATGCTATCGGTATCGCGGAAAGCATTTTTCAACCACAAAAGAATTTTGCAGGGCGAATGGAAAGGTTTTGATCCCACTGCAAACCTAGGCGTCGAGCTCAATAACAAAACACTGGGCATCTATGGACTGGGACGAATTGGCTTTGAATTCGCCAGAAAAGCCAAAGCAGCGTATAACATGGAAATTATCTATTACAATCGGAGCCGTAATGAGGAAGCTGAACAAATTCTTGGCGCACGATATGTTAATTTCGACGATCTGCTCACGCGGAGCGATGTACTTTCAATCCATGCAGCTTTGACTGCGGAGACTAAAAACCGGTTTGACAAAAATACGTTTACGCGCATGAAAAACTCCGCTATATTAGTGAATACTGCTAGGGGCGGATTGGTCAATGAATTGGATCTAACAGAAGCCCTGCAGACTGGCCAATTATGGGGAGCCGGGCTTGATGTAACAGACCCGGAGCCGATGGATCCAAAAAACCCACTCTTAACGATGGAAAATGTTTGTATCCTGCCGCACATCGGCTCTGCCACCGTAGAAACAAGGGATAATATGGCACTTATGGCCGCCAGCAATGTACTGGCAGCAATCAAAGGCGAAAAAATGCCACAAATTATCAATAAAGAAGTATATCAATGAAACGAAGATTTTTTCAGCTTTTAAACAGCTTAAATAAAGCCATCTTACCAAAATACGGTAAGATGGATCCGTTAAAATTAAAAAAGTACCAGCAGGCTATCATTGCCTACAGGTACTTTGTCCTTATACATGCATTGGAAACGAACCAGGACTAAGCTTTTGCAGTTCCTTGGTCACTTGAATTTGAAACAATGCTAATCTGCGTCGGATTGGAAGATAAACTAATATCGTTCCTTTCCAGCTCCAACATAATCTTTTCCTGCATCGAGTTTCGAGCAGCGACATAATGCTCTCTTTTCGTCCAGGCACGAACGGTCAATACCATGGCACTATCTCCCAATTCTTTGATGAAAACAGTTGGCTCCGGAGTTGTCAACACATTCTCATTCGAACGGAGAACCCTTAATATGATATCTTTCGCTTCTTTCACGTTTTTATCATACGAGATACTGATGGTATATTCAAACATCCGTTGCACAATTTTCGTATAATTTTTGATAACCGAATTAGCCAAGGGGCCATTAGGACTAAAAACACGTACCCCATCATCCCCTATTAAAGTAGAATACAAGATATCAATCCTTTCTACCGTACCTGCGGTACCATTTGCGCTCGAAATTGAATCTCCCACTTCAAAAGGCCTAAACATCAATATGAGCACTCCGCCAGCAAAATTGCTCAAGCTGCCCTGAAGTGCCATACCAACAGCCAATCCAAAAGCAGACAATGCAGCGATAAACGAGGTTGTCTGAATCCCAATCTGGCTGGCTACAGTAAGAAGCAACATCACCCACATGACAATCTTGACGATGCTAGAGATAAAAGCCCGGATCGAAGGATCCACATTTTTCCTTTCAAAACGTTTATGTAATAATCGGTCCACAAAACCAATCACATATTTACCAAGAATCAATAGGATAATCCCCCCTATAATCCCCGGAATAGACTCAATCACAATGTCTGTCAAACGCCCAAATCTCGTTTCTAGGCTATTCAAATTACTTTCCATTTATAAATATATTTTAAAATTTTAGACACAAGGATTGTTCCAACATCGCCCACGCACTATCAAAAGATCAAAATCATTGAAAAATACCACAAAAGAACAAATAAACACCACTATTAAAAGAATATTTAGTGTAATTTTGCTGTATGAATAGAAAAAACACCATTCCTATCATTGATAGTTGTAGTATTGATCTCAACAATAATACGACGATTCATATTGATGATCTAAAAGAATATATCATCAAGCATCAGGATATGGTGTTTCCTCACAAACATAATTTTTTTCATTTTGTACTATTCACTAAAGGCTCAGGGGAACACATTATCGATTTCAATCATTACAACATTGAACCTTATCAAATCTATTTTATGGTACCGGGCCAGGTTCATACCTGGAACTTTACAGGTGACGAAGATGGTTATGTTGTCAATTTTTCCATTGATTACTTTCAGTCTTTTCTCTTACGGACCGATTACCTGGAGCGCTTTAGCTTTTTACAGGGTAAAATTGAACATCTGATATTTGTTTTAGCTGAACAATATCGACCCCAGGCGACGGCTATTCTCGATCAAATCTTATCTGCAAAAGCGGAACGATTACCAGAAGACTATATCCGTACACTTTTATTGCAGTTTATATTATATATATCGATTGCTACAGAAAAGGATCATCAAGAACACAGTACGCCATATAATCACAAAATATTCAATAGTTTTCAGCAATTGGTTGAACAGCAATTCAAGTCTACCAAATTGCCCAGTGTGTACGCAGATCAGTTATTTATTACGCCCAATCATCTGAATGCAATCTGCAAATCCTATATTGGACAATCTGCGGGAGAAATCATCCGGAACCGCATTGTCCTTGAAGCGAAGCGGCTGCTGGTCAATAGAAATTTAAATATTACCGAAATTGCAGATGAGCTGCAATTTAAGGACAACTCATACTTTACTAAATTTTTCAAAAAATCCGCTGGGCTCACACCAGAAGAGTTCAGAAAACAACTATAACTATGGAAGAGGTTAAATACGAATTATCTGAATTTAAAGCCGCATGGCAAGCAAAATGTCCAAGATGCAGAATCGGCCATGTGTACCAAGGGCCTGCATACGGTCTGAAAGTACAAAAAATGAATAGCCATTGCGAATACTGTGGACTTCGTTACGAACGTGAGCCAGGTTATTTTTATGGTGCCATGTATGTTACCTATGCGTTCTCCATCGCCGAAATGGTTACTGCCTGTATGGCAACCTATATCCTAACAGGCAATGATTCTTCTTTTATACTTTATGCAACAGTTGCTATCATGAGCGTTGTTTTAATGTCGCCATTCAACTACCGCTATTCCCGTATCATACTGATGTATTGGTTAACTCCGGGCTTAAGATATGATCCGAATGTCAAAAAAAAGGAAGTTGATGTGAAGGCTTCAGCATAACCTTCATTATCCTTATCTTTATCCTGATGAAGGATATCATTTATTTGGACAACAACGCAACAACTCGAATTTTGGATGAAGTATGGGATACCATGACTCCCTACTTCATCCAAAACTATGCGAACGCATCGAGTGTCTATCACCAAATGGGGCGTGAAGCCAACGCTGCCATCCAACTTGCCAGAGGACAAATAGCTGAAGTGCTGAATTGCTCACCGAAAGAACTATTTTTCAATTCAGGTGCAACAGAAAGTATTAATACCGTAATCTGTGGCATATTTGACAAATATCAATCCAAGGGGAATCATATTATCACCGTTTCAACAGAACACAAGGCTGTCTTAAGTTGCTGTGAACAATTGACGAAAAAAGGAGCACAGATCACCTATCTCCCCGTCGATGCACAAGGAATGATCAATATAGACGACTTGAAAAATGCGATGAGTGCCCAGACCATACTCGTTTGCATTATGGCCGCTAATAACGAGACAGGGGTATGTACATCGCTAGCACAAATTGCTACTATTTGTACAGAGAAAGATATCTTGTTCTTCTGTGATGCAACGCAGGCTGTTGGAAAAATCGACATTGATCTACAAAAAATCCCTATCGACCTCTTATGTCTGAGTGCGCATAAACTTCATGGCCCAAAGGGAATCGGCGCCTTATACATTCGTCGAAAATCAAAGCCGATTCAGATTACCCCATTAATTGTGGGTGGTGGTCAGGAAGGCGGATTTAGAGGCGGCACTTACAACGTGCCAGCTATCGTCGGCTTTGGAAAAGCCATGTCTCTGATTAAGCCAACATCTTATAATACGGTCGAACGAAACCGCAATCTATTGGAAGAAATTTTAAGTGCCATTCCTGAAATCATCATTCATGGAAAAAATGTACCCCGCCTACCAAATACCAGTTACATTAGTTTTAAACATATACTGGCCAGCGAAATAATGACTACCTGCCCTGCATTGGCGCTTTCCTCGGGCTCGGCCTGTGTGACCGGATCCAGGGAACCTTCCCATGTTTTAATGGCTATGGGCATTTCCAAAGAAGACGCATTATCGGCCATTCGCTTTAGCTTAAGCATATTTACGACTCAAGAGGATATTATACGTTGTGCCCAATTGATCACAGAAGCCGTTCGTAAAATCCGCGATCAATCCCCCATCTGGCAGCTTTTCAAAGCTGGCCTGATCGATTAATTTATGACATTCTAAAAACTTTATAACAGACGAAATATAACAAGATTGTATGTATCTTTGTGTCATACAAAGGATATTACTATGATTACAGTTACTGACAAAGCCAAATCTCGTATCGAGGAAATCATGAAGGATGAGCAATATGACAGCAATTACTTTGTGCGTGTTGCTGTGGAAAGTGGCGGTTGTTCGGGCTTGAGTTATAAGCTGAACTTCGATAACGAAGAAAAAAAAGGTGATCAATTCTTCGAAGATAAAGGCGTGAAGGTCTGTTTGGATATAAAATCATTTTTATACCTAGCAGGCACAGAATTGGATTATTCCGATGGTTTGGACGGAAAGGGTTTTGAATTCCACAACCCGAATGCGAGCCGGACCTGTGCATGTGGCGAAAGCTTCTCCGTTTAATCAATCAATCGATCCACCATAAACAAAAGAGCCCTGAAATATTTCAGGGCTCTTTTGGTAAGTAATCAAACACTTTTGGTTGCACCAACAAATTATTAGTTTTATAATTAAATATTGACCTACCTTCATTTTGTTGGAATTTTTTTATTTTTTCAACTTTTTAATGGATAAATATTAAAAATCACAACCAAACAGATTAACCAATGATATTTTCATACTTTTGTATGAAATAACTGAATAAAAAAATAAAACCATGCATATCAATCCATGTATGGTATTTCATTTGACTCATATGGAGGGAAGAAAACTTTTAAGTACCGAAGTTGCTATCAGCTTCGTTAAAGATACATTTGTCCAACAACTAAAGAAAGCATTAAATTTAATTCCGATCTCATCACCATTGGTGGTTTTAGACGGCACAGGATTAAACGATGACTTAAATGGAATTGAGCGTCCCGTATCATTTCCGATTAAATCATTGAATGAAAAAAGGGCTGTCGTGGTACATTCATTGGCAAAATGGAAAAGAGTCCGTTTAAAAGAGCTTGAAATGTTACCTGGGGAAGGCATTGTGACAGACATGAAAGCACTGCGTCCTGATGAAGATTACACCCCTATTCACTCGATCTATGTAGACCAATGGGATTGGGAAAAAGTAATCGATAAAGATCAACGTAATTTGGCCTTACTGAAAGAAACCGTATTAAAAATTTACGATGCGTTACGATTTACAGAACAACAGGTTGAAAGCAAATATCCACAGATAAAAGCGATTCTTCCAGAAACCATTACATTCATTTCGGCTGAAGAACTACTGCAAAAATATCCTAATCTAAGTGCAAAGGAACGTGAAAATACAATCACAAAAGAATATGGAGCTGTGTTTTTATATGGTATCGGAGGGGCACTGAGCAATGGTGTTGCACACGATGGACGCGCAGCGGACTACGACGACTGGAGCACTGCCAATGAGGCTGGGCACAAAGGATTGAACGGCGATATTCTCGTATGGAACCCGATCTTAAATTCAGCATTTGAGCTTTCTTCCATGGGAATTCGCGTCGATAAAACCGCTTTGGCACATCAAATGGAAATCAGAAATTGCACTGAAAAATCCAAACTGACTTTCCATAGCATGCTTCTTAATGATCAATTACCGGAATCTATGGGCGGTGGGATCGGACAATCACGTGTCTGTATGTTTATGCTCAAGAAACAACATATTGGAGAAGTCCAAGTCAGTATCTGGGAAGAGGACAAAAAAGAAACGCTAAGACAAGAAGGTATTGATATCTTATAAAACAATACTTATTAAGAATTAATAACGCGGCAACTATACCGCGTTTTCCAGTATATCGATACAAATCAGCGCAAGGTAATCATCTTTTATAGACCGATTACCTTGTTTTTTTAGGTATAAAATGCCTAAAAAATTTTCATTCTAGTTTGTTCCTTTCAAGATAGCGGTATTTTGTATTTTTGTCAAATGCAGCTAGAAGCTATTTTAAATAAATTAGGCATTTCATCCTTAAATGAGATGCAAGAAAAAGTAGTGGAATCGTTCCAAAAAGACCATGATTTCATCTTACTTTCACCCACAGGATCTGGCAAAACCTTGGCCTTTTCATTGCTCATTTTAGAGCAATTGAGGGAAATCGTTCGGGAGGTTCAAGTACTGATTTTAGTGCCAACCCGCGAACTTGCCTTACAGATAGAGCAAGTGCTACGCAAGGTGGCCACAGGTCACAAAGTCACCTGTGCCTATGGCGGTCATAGTACCCGTATCGAAAAAAATGAATTCAAGGATGCTCCCGCAATTATTATAGGAACTCCAGGACGTATAAAACAACATATCGAAGAAGGAAATTTTGATCCGACCAGTATCCACACCCTTGTGTTAGATGAATTTGATAAATCGTTGGAACTGGGATTTCAGCATCAAATGGATTTCATTATTCGACATATACCGGCCATCAGATCACGGATATTGACTTCTGCAACGATGATGGATGTGATCCCGCCATTTACACAGATAAAGGAGCCTATTCTTGTTGATTTTCTGAATAACTCACAGAACATACCCCGCATTACAATAAAAAAGGTCGTTGCGCCTGTTCAAAAGAAATTGGAGGCATTACTAAAACTCATCTGCAAGATCGGAACGAAAAAAATGATTATTTTCTGTAATCATCGCGATGCAGTAGATCACATCAGCGAACTGCTGGACAATCGCAATATTATTCACGACACTTTTCATGGCGGACTTGAACAGCAAGATCGTGAACTGGCGCTTCTCAAATTCCGTAATCATTCCAACAATGTTTTAATCACGACCGATTTGGCTGCAAGAGGGCTGGATATCCCCGAAGTCGATGCCATTATTCATTACCAGCTACCGCATAAAGAAGATGGCTTTATTCATCGCAATGGACGCACTGCGCGCATGCAGGCAAAGGGTGATGTCTATGTCATCTTAAAGCCTGAAGAAGCCTATCCCTATATAGCGGAAGAAATACCTGAAGAGGAATTTCCCGAATACTATGATCTTCCGGAAAATTCACCTTTCGCCACACTTTATATCAGTGCTGGACGAAAAGATAAAGTCAATAAAATTGACATCGTAGGTTTTCTTCTGCATTTGGAAGGTGTTGAAAAAGACGACATCGGTATAATAGAAGTGAAAGATAAGGTAGCTTATGTTGCCGTTAAAAGAAAGCTTGCTTCCGTTATTATCAATAAGGCTAGTGGGCAAAAAATCAAAGGACGTAAAGTAAAAATTGGACGTACCTAGTTCTTCGCGCTCCAAGAGATCCTCCTTACCTATTTCGGTGGCGAAGGTCAGATCCATTATCCAACTGTCATTCCAATGCATAAGGAGACCTGCATTGTCGTTTAAATAAGTCGATATAAAAACCACTCAATGAGTGGTTTTTTTTATAGGGACCCGATTAACTCTTGGTTAACATCATGTTTGATACTAACAGGGGTATTACAGGGGGTTAGCAGGGGTATAACAGGGGGTTAACAGGGGTGTACCCCTATTAACCCCCTGTTAATACCCTGTAAAAAGAGTACTGTCACCCTTTTAATTCCAAACATGGTGTAATCGGAGTTATATGCCTTACCGAAGTCGTTATAAACAAAAGCAAGAAATAAAGGGAATTTGTCGGGGGTTAGTGCACTTGGGGAATCAATCGCCAGGTAAACCTTCACAATGCCGTGTAAGGCCTACCTGGCGATGCTAATTTAAAATTTTTCAGGGTATGTCATGAGTCCTGTTCAGGTCAAGCGCCCCAGGTTAATCCAGTTCTTTTAAATACCGGAGATACAACTGCACAGCTTCGCGTTTCTTATCTGTCAAATGGAAATTAAGATGTTGCGTCAGATATTTGGTATAATCAAAGCCCTCAAATTCTGGGAGACCGGCTATCACATCGGTTGCATGTTCAACGCCATATGCTAAAGCTTCATTAAATTGCTCCACAAAAGAGTCGGGAAGTTTTTTGTTACTTACCCATAAGGCAAAAGCGAAAGGTAATCCGGTGAAGTTAAACCACTCTTCTCCCAAATCATAAACATAGGGTACTGCATTCTTCTTACCGAAAGTACGATCCCCAATTAGAACATAGGCATCTGGCTCTATAGATTCATCAGTGATCAATTCTACATCCTTTTTCCAATAATTTTTAATCAATACACGTGCTAAACCATTTGACGTGCGCGATTGCTTATCTAAACGTAAAGTTTTTACCTCATCAATAGGCTTATTGGCAAAAATAAAGACAGAATCAACAGCACCTTCTGTGCCGATACAAAAATCGGTATTAATATAATACTCGGGCAGACTTAATAAGGCAGCTGTCGGTATAATACCGATATCAGCTTGATCATCGATTACTTTCTGTGCACAGGCACTTGGATAATCAACGCTCAAGTCGATTTGCTCCATCACTTTCGATTTACGTATTCCATTCAAAAATGGATAAGTATTGGTATACGATACGGCAGAAACTCTAATTTTATTCATTTATCAATGCTTCTAAGTGTGCGGTATTGTAATGGTCCACAATCTCAAATTGACCATTATCATACAGCAATTTATATAAAGCAGTATTTGTATGCGGGAAATCATCCATATAACGGGCATCGACACCTGTCATTAGACAAAGCATAATCCGTAAAGCACGACCGTGCATACAGACTAATATGTTTTTTTCATCTGTCCGAGCGAGCATATGATCCAAGGCGACTTGTTGACGAGCCATCAATTCATAAGGAGACTCTCCGTTTTCAATACTGACATCCAATTCTCCGTTGCGCCATGCTGCGACCAATTTTTCAAAACCAGTTAGCAACTCTGGTGTCTGTTCTTTTCCTTCATAAACTCCCCAGCTTATTTCATCCAAACCAACAAGCTGTTCCCAAGGTAAATCCAAATCAAGAAATCCCTGTACAGTTTGATGCGTACGCAATAAAGTGGAGGTATATATCTTATCAAAAGGCACCGTCTTATAGCGATCAAAGAAAGCCTGAGCTTGAGCTATGCCCATCTTATTGAGCGGGGAATTAACACCCCGTCCCTGCACAATACCTTTTAAATTTAGATCAGTCTGTCCGTGTCGTATAAAATAAAATGTCTTTTTCAACGTGCGATATGAGTTATGAATTGACAACAGGTAATGCATAATAGCTTTTCTTTTGATCACCTTGATCAAAAACAAAATCATTATAATCGGTCACCACATTGTAGAGGGTATCTCTTTCTATCGGATGGCGTCCAACATTTTTTATCAGCTCGACAACCTCTTGTGTGGTCATCCCTGGCTTTTGCTCTTCTGCTCCTGCCATGCTGTATATTTTTGTCGTATCATCCAGTGTTCCATCGATATCATCGACCCCAAAAGCCAAGGACAACTGGGCCGTATCTCTCGATATCATTGCCCAATAAGCTTTAATATGATCAAAATTATCCATGTAAATTCGAGCGATCGCATAATTCCTTAGGTCTTCGATAACGGATACCTCGGGAATATGGGACATTTGGTTCTCCTTATTTCTAAATTTTAAAGGAATAAAGGTCTGAAAACCGCCAGTCTTATCCTGCAGCTGTCTTAGGCGCTCCATGTGATCTACACGATGCCAAAACTGCTCAATATGACCATACAGCATTGTGGCATTGGTATGCATTCCCAGCTTATGCGCTTGCTCATGAATATCCAACCATTGTTCGGCGGTACATTTATCATGTGCAATCTGTTCTCTGACTTCTGGATGAAAAATTTCTGCTCCCCCACCCGGCATGGAATCCAAGCCGCAAGATTGCAAATACTTCAGGCCATCGTAATGGCTTAATTTTGCCTTCTTAAAAATATAGTAATACTCTACAGGTGTAAGTCCTTTAATATGCAACTCGGGGCGATGCGCCTTACATTTGCGAAAGAAATCAGCATAAAATTCGAGGTTTTGTTTAGGAACAACGCCTCCAGTGATATGAACCTCAGTAACAGCCTCATTGTCATATTTTTTGACAATATCCATCATGCCGTCAACTTCCATCTCCCAACCTTCTGCTCGTTCTTTTATTAACCTGGAATACGAACAGAACTTACAGTCATAGACACAAACATTCGTCGGCTCAATGTGAAAATTACGATTGAAAAAAGTATGATCTCCATGGCGTTTCTCACGAATATAGTTAGCAAGCACACCAAGATAGCCTAGCTCACCTTTTTCATATAAAAGCACTCCTTCCTCAAAAGTGATACGCTCCTCTCGCAAAACTTTCTCCGCTATATCTCTCCATTCGACAGCTAAGTTTTTGTCGTTTATCAAGAAATTCAATTTATCTATTGCGTTCATTAAATGTATCTCCTATCTTAAATCAAATGTACCGAAAAGGCAACAAAAGTTATAATAAAAAATGTGACAACAACTAATTTGACAAACCTCTTAGAAAAGAAAGCTAATCTGTAAATTGTTGCATCTCGATTAATTTGCGGTATAATCCTTCACGTTGTATCAGCTCACTATGGCTACCTACTTCTACAATCTTTCCGGCTTCAATAACCACTATTATATCCGCATTCTGAATGGTACTTAAGCGGTGGGCAATGACAACCGTTGTTCTATTGTCCATTAATTTATATAATGAGTCCTGTACCAATTTTTCAGATTCGGTATCTAGCGCAGAAGTCGCCTCATCAAGAAGCATGATCGGTGGATTCTTTAAGACTGCCCGTGCGATACAGATCCGCTGGCGTTGGCCACCCGATAATTTACCGCCCCGATCACCAATGTTGGTCTGATAACCATGTTCTGTTTTCAAAATAAATTCATGCGCATTGGCAATCCGTGCAGCGGCTTCAACCTCTTCCTGGCTGGCAGAAAGATTAGCAAATGCTATATTATTGAAAATCGTATCATTAAACAAAATGGACTCCTGATTGACGACACCGATCATGTCCCGTAAAGAATCCTGGTTTAAATCCCGTAAATCAGTACCATCAAACAAAATTTGCCCTCCAGTGACGTCCATAAAGCGTGGAATCAAATCAACCAAAGTTGATTTTCCCCCACCTGAAGGCCCTACCAATGCAACGACTTTTCCTTTTTCTATAGTCAAATCGATGTTCTGGAGAATCTCTTTATCTTTGCTGTACGAAAAATTGACCTGGTTAAATACGATATTCCTCTCAAAGCTTTTCACAAGTTTCGCGTCGGCGCGATCTTTCACTTCCGTCTTTTCATCAATAAGCTCCAATACCCTTTCACCTGCAGCAAGACCATTGTGGATACCGCTAAAAGAATCTGTTAACGCCTTTGCCGGACGCATCACCTGCGAAAAAATAGCGATATAGGCGATAAATTCCGGTGCAGTTAACCCCTTGTCACCTGAAAGCACCAAATGACCGCCATATAAAAGAATAATTGCGACCATAATGACACCCAGTAGCTCAGAAACAGGCGAGCTTAACTGTTGTCTTTTAGCCATAGCACGGCCGATATTCGCATAACGTTCGTTCTCATTATGAAATCTGTTCTTAATAAAGGAGACCGCATTGAAAGCTTTGATAATTTTAATCCCAGATAATGCTTCGTCCAAATAAGAAATCATATTTCCATAGGACTCCTGTGCGGCATGCGCCTGACTTTTAAGATTCTTAACGATTCTTGCAATAAAAAATCCAGATATAGGAATAACCAAAAGGGAGAAAAAAGTCAATTTTGGAGAAATATTAAACAGCATCACGATATACGCGATCAATTGCAAAGGTTCCTTAAAAACCACCTGCAATGTCCCTGTAACAGAATACTGAACAACCTGCACATCTGACGCGACTTTAGAAACAATATCTCCTTTTCGTTGCCCCGTAAAATAGCCAACATGCAGATCCATCACATTATCAAACACCGCTCTACGCAATTTGAGCAGGGTATGAATGCGAAAATTCTCCATAATACGCTGACAGAAATAACGAAATAGATTACTGATAAATACAGAGATCACAATAACAATACAGACGTATTTCAATGCACCATAGGCTCCAAACTGGCTATTAGCAACACTGGCATAGTAATTAAACCACGCGAGAATGTCTGTATAAGCCTCTGGCTTTACGGCCTCGGCGGTCTCTTTACCAGCGTTAAAAAGTGTATGGAGTAATGGAGCAAGCAATGCTAAATTCAAGGTGCTAAATATAACCGTGATCAGCGTGCAAATTACATAGGGGATTGCAAATTTCTCAATGGGTTTAGCAAACGATAAGAGCCTAAAATATGTTTTCATTTATTTTGAACTAAGACAAATTACCTTTATACGAAAAGTCATTCGTCGGTCTCTCCTCTACCTTTCAGATTTTTGACGAGGAAATTGAACAAAAATAACAAATTAATCAAGAAAAGCACATATCCTGGTAAGGGACTATAAAATTGTTGCATCTCAAGACTAAAGCATCCAGCTTGTTTTGCTTGAAAAATCGATAAAAAAATCTCCTTTTAATAGATAATTCCCTAATTTAGCCTTATTCAAATACCAAATTTATTAAAATAAAATGCAAATAGACGTTGCCAAAAGATTGCAGCACACTGAAGAATATTATTTCTCCAAAAAATTAAGGGAAATAGATGAGTTAAACAAACAGGGTGCGCGTGTAATCAACCTAGGAATTGGAAGTCCAGACTTGCCTCCGCACCCGGAGGTGATCGAGACATTAAATACGAATGCCCAACTTCCAAATGTGCATGGCTATCAAAATTATAAAGGCGCCCCCGCCCTACGACAAGCCGTTGCAGATTGGTATCAACGTTATTATAACGCAACTTTTAATCCAAATACAGAAATATTACCCTTAATAGGGTCAAAAGAGGGTATTGTGCACATCTGTATGACCTATCTTCAGGAGGGAGACCAAGCGCTTATACCCAATCCCGGCTACCCAGCTTATGCGGCTGCAGTGAGATTGAGTGGTGCTGAAGCGATTACCTATAATCTTACACAAGAGAAAAATTGGCTTATTGATCTAAATGAGCTCAAAAAACAAGACTTGTCAAAGGTTAAACTAATGTGGATAAACTATCCTCATATGCCAACAGGTGCCTCGGCACCCGATGCATTTTATCAAGAGCTGATTCAATTTGCCAAAGAGCATAACATCTTGATTTGCCACGATAATCCGTATAGCTTTATTTTGACAGATACGCCAAGAAGCATTATGAGTATCCCTGGCGCGAAAGATGTGGCCATTGAGTTGAATTCGCTGAGCAAGTCTTCCAATATGGCGGGATGGCGAATTGGAGTGCTCGTGGGTGCCGAAGAACGTATAAACCAAGTACTCCGTTTCAAAAGCAACATGGACTCAGGTATGTTTTTACCTGTTCAGCTGGCTGCGGCAAAAGCCTTACAACTTGATGCCTCCTGGTATGCTGATCTAAACAAAATTTACGCTGAAAGACGTCAGCAGGTTTATGAAATTATGGATTTGCTGGACTGTTCTTATCAAAAAGACCAAGTAGGTCTGTTTGTATGGGCACGCATCCCTGAAAAATATAAGGATGGTTATGCGCTAAGCGATGCTGTTTTGGACAAATCACGGGTATTTATTACACCGGGTGGAATTTTCGGAGACAAAGGCGATCAATATATACGCATCAGTCTCTGTGCCACAGTAGAGGTACTCAAAGAATCAATCCAGCGCATTAAAGATAATTTCTAAGACATTCGATATCTCGACAGCTTAATCGCTTTGAAATTATCGATAGAATAATTGATCGAAAAACAACCAGTGTATAAAGCGTTCGGTGTATAACATTTGAACAAAAATACGCTTAATATAATTGTTTACATATGAACATTGCCATTGTAGGCGTAGGCTTGATCGGCGGCTCAGTTGCCATTCGCCTAAAAGAAACAAAATTCTGCGACAAAATAATCGGTGTAGATAAGAGTCAAAAGAACTTAGATAAAGCGATGCATATCGGCTTCATTGACGAAACAGCAAGCTTAGAAGATGCGATTAAGAGCTGTAAAGTATTGGTGCTCACAATTCCTGTCGATGCCATTTTACATGTTGTTCCTCAAATCTTGGATTTGGTTACAGATCAGGTCGTCATTGACATGGGATCGACAAAAACAAATATTCTCAACAAAATCAAGGATCATCCTAACCGGGGGCGTTACGTTGCAGCCCATCCCATGGCCGGAACCGAGTATTCGGGGCCTGAGGCTGCAATACCGGGCTTATTCAAAGGCAAGATGATGGTGTATGTCGAAGCATTTAAAACTGATGAGGATGCTTTCGAGATCGCGGATGCCATCACCGACCAATTGGAGATGCGCAGCTGTTTTATGAATGCGGACGAACATGATGTACACACTGCTTATGTATCACACATCTCTCACCTGACCTCTTTCGCCCTCGCCTTAACGGTATTGGAAAAAGAGAAATCTCAGGGACGTATCTTTGAGCTAGCGGGCTCGGGATTTGAATCTACAGTACGTCTGGCCAAAAGTTCGCCCGATATGTGGACACCTATTTTCAAGCAAAATCGCGAAAATGTACTCGAAGTACTCGAAGAACATATCAAGCAGCTTCAATCCCTGCACGATTCTATTGCCACAGAGGATTATGACAAATTGCACAAACTTATTACCCGTTCCAATAAGATAAAAAGGATCATTAAGTAAAGGGTGCTCTAGTTAGAGCAGCAGGTATAAAAGTCCACCTTTTGGTGGACTTTTTTTATTCATCTTCCAATTCATTGAATTTATCCAAGTCGGCTTTTGCACCTATAGGATCACCCAATTTTTCGCGAATTGCTGCCCGGTAAGAATACAGATCAGAATAATATGGATTCAAATCGATCGCTTTCGAGTAATCTGCCAGTGCGCCTGGTAAATCCTCCAACTTTTCATTCAAATCGGCCCGTAATGAATACACATAAAAATCTTCCGGATTGAGCGTAACAAGGCGGTCAAAATCCAATAATGCTTCCTCAAAATTTCCCAATCGCTCAAACAAAGATGCCCTTTCTTCGTATACGATCGATGAATCACGATCTATTTCCTCCGCTTTGGCATAGTCTTCCAGGGCACTTTGGTAATTACGATAGGATTCAAACACTTTAGCGCGAAATATATAGGCGGCAGAACGATTCTCATCAAGAGCAATAGCCTGATTGAAATCAGACAATGCCAATTCAAAACAGGTCAATTTCAGGTACAAACTTCCTCTAAAAACAAAGAGGTTGCTATCCTTATTGTCGGATTCCGCAATAGCAGCAGAATAAAGACCGATTGCTTTTAGATAGCTATAGCAATGAACATATTCAAGTCCCAATGAATTTATTTCGTCAGTACTCAGCTGCTTTGGCTTCGATTCCAGCTCTTGAATAACCAAATTATCGGCCTCAAAGTAAGTGAGTTCAGCTTGATTCTCCGCCCATTCCAATACACTATGGTAATTAAAATCCAGTCTCTTGGCAATCTGATAATCATAGAAAGCACCTTCGTCTTCATCGATGAGTCGATAAACTAAACAACGGCTCGCATAAAAAAATGGCTCCTCTTTATACTGTTCGATTGCGCTTGTAAACGTTGCAATAGCTTGGTCATATGCCGCTATTTTAAAATAATAAAGACCTAAATAGCTATAGGCAAGTGCATGATGAGTCAAAGCAATCGCCTGCTCAAGTAAAGCGACAGGATTGCCATCGCCACTGATTCCGACATTAAATCCTTCCAATGTAGATCTAATCGCGCTCTGTTGGACGGTATCTAGCCAATTAGCGGAAAAAGATGAACTCGCTTCCGGAAAAAATGATGAAATAGGTAAAAAAGAAAACTTAGCAAGAAGTACGGGTACCGGCAGTGTAAAATCTGATTCCACAAAAGTATTGTTTTGTAGAATGACAGCTAGATTTGAAAACATATGCTTCATACCCAAAACTAAGCTAAATTTCATTACAAAAGAAATCTAACGGTAGATCAAGTACCCTATTCGGGTATTCTTATCAACTAATTTCACCTGTCAGGTATAAGTATTTATAGCGGACAATATCCCTCGAATTTGTAAATTTGATTAATTTTTCCTTTTTGAAAACATAATTGGAAACCTTCTCTTCCATCAAACGCAGGAATTCAACAAATTCAGCAAAAAAGTCTTGACGTTCTCCTGGTGTAAACTGGCTGTTTTTTACAATCCAAAAGAATTGCTCTTCATTTACATGGAAAGATACCTCATTTTTCTTTTCTTTTCGAAAAATAAAGATTGGGTCATTTTCTTGGTTAATAAATAAAGCAAAGCCCGTATTTCCACCATCCAAATTAACAACAAAAGCAGAAAAATGGACAGTACCGATCTGTAAATTTTCCAGACAAATTAATTTATGCAACATCAGGTTGACAATTAGATCACCTAAAATTATTAAGTTTTTATTAAAAAACAAAAAAAGGCCCACAAAATAATTGTGGGCCTTTTGTATTCGACGTAAATCTAATTAGAATGTAAATTTCACAGATGCATTCCAAGTTCTACCCTGTCCGATCAAAACAAAATTGGAAGTGTCAATACCATTCCAAGTATTGTTCACATCTGTCACCAAGTTACTCGAAGTAGCTTCCGAAATATAGAACTTATTCAACACATTGTTCATGTTGACACGGAAACTCATACTGTTCTTGTCACTTACTTTGACATTGTAAGAAAGACCGGCATCCAAAAGATTAAAAGACGGTAATTTCATATAGCGTCCATAAGTTTGGCCATCTATTACTTCTCTACGATAATTCGATGCATACAAACGCTCATAATATCTGTAGTTTGCGTCAACAGACAAACCCTTAAACACTTTATATTTAGCACCAAATCCATAAGAAGTTTGCGCTGCGTTACCAACATGTTCACCGGTTAAATTAACCTGAGAACGTCCCAATTCGACGCGGTTATCGTTACGTATAACAGAGTTTACTGCGCCATCGTATTTCCAGTCACCTATCGATAAAAACCCTGTTAGGCTTAATTTTTCGATTGGGCGGGCCTCAAAATCAACTTCTACCCCTCTATGCACCTGTTTTACACCGTAATTTGTTGTATATAAATAGGCACCTTCGACCAAAATACCAGGATCATTTGTTGGATTGTATTTTTTCACATCATCTGCCGTCGCTAAACTCGAACTACCCGTAACACGGTTTTCCCAAGTTGTGCGGTAAACATTCACATTCACATCCAAGAATCGAGAAGCAAATTTATAACCAGCCTCTAAACCAAGGATTTTTTCATTTTCAGCATTTTCATTAATATCATTTGCAAAATTCATGAAAATATTGTTTTGATAAGGCTGACGAGAATAGTACCCCGCATTACCAAAAACACTATGATGTCCCAATGTATAACTTACACCACCCTTCGTATTGTAGCCAAAGTTGTTCACGTCTTTAGAATCCTCATTACCTGGTGTGTATTGAAAATAATCAGAACGTTTGTTTTGTTGTTCGGAAACCGATCCTTGGAAAAACGCTGTAAAGCCATTTTTCGCATATTCCAATTGACCGAACAGACCTCCGTAACGGATGTATTGATTGTAATCCCAAGCTAAGCGATCTTCACGCGAATCAGGTTTACTTGAGAAAGCTTTCCAAGGGTTTGTTGAGTACGTATTGGTAACCAATGGCTTATTAGGGAAATTAACATTACCGCCTAATACAACACCATTTGTATTTCCAAGTGGATCTGTCAATTTACGATAGTGTGTACCTTTATAATCCCTTACATCAAAACCGACATTGAAATTCAAGGATTCTGAAAGTTTACGATTATAGTTAGAAACTATACCAAACCATTGGTGATTGTTCACATCAGCAGCTAAATATTTGCCTGTATTGTATTTATCGCTTCGCAAGGATTGGCCACCCCCAGCAGCTAACGATGCGTAAACGACAGTTGACAAAGATGATTTATCATCGATCGTCCAGTCCCAGTTCAAGTTGGCTACTGGCTTATGATAAAAGTTCTTTTGTGCATTCATCATCACGCCGTTTGCATCCTTATAATTGTCGTTATAACGTCTGCCATTAGCGAGATAGTTAGACAATTTTGAGGTATACCCCTGGTTGTGCCACTGTGGAGCACCCGTTAACATAAAGTTCAGGTTGTGCTTTTCATTCGCTTTATATCCAACAGACAAGAAATAACTTTGTCCAGCACCTTCTGTATGGTCCATATAACCGTTACCTGACCACTGTGTAAACATAGCCGAAACAGCAAAGCCGTTTTTCATAAGACCGGTATTGTAACCTACCGTTGCCTTCATAAACATATCGTTACCAACAGTGGTACGAACAAAACCACCCTCTTTCATTGCAGTGGATTGTGTCACGTAATTTACGGTTCCGCCGACAGATGAAATCGCTAATTTAGATGATCCCAAACCACGTTGAATCTGCACTAAAGAGGCAATATCTGTAAGTCCCGACCAATTTGACCAATATACACTTCCATTGTCCATACCATTGATAGGCTGACCGTTCAACAAAAATGCTGTATTGGACTGATCAAAACCACGTGTTGTCATAGAAGACTCACCAAAACCTTTTGCCTGACCAGTGATATAAACCGAAGGGGTATTAGCCAATGCGGAAGTAATATCCTGTGCTCCTACCCTTTCCTCTAAATCCTGCTTACGGATCGTCGAAACGGCAATCGGTGTCTTTCTTCCTGCCGCAATATCGATAACCCCATGACCGACAACAACAACCTCATCCAAATTTGTTGAAGATCCAGCCGTAAAAATTGGATTGATATTCAACGATTCCCCCGATTTCAGCATGATGTTTTCGAAAACAACAGGCGTTTCGCCAATGTAAGTTACCTCTACTTTGTAGGGGCCTCCTTCTTGAAGATTTGAAATTTGAAATTTTCCTTGGGCATCGGCTGAGCCACTTACTACTTGTCCACTTGGGATGTGGGTAATTTTAATGGTTGCTCCTTTAACCGTTTGTCCAGTAGCTTCTTTGACAACTCCTGAAACCGAACCAGTATTTGCTGTTTGACCTTGAACGGCACTATAACTAGCAAAAACAAGGGCAAAAAAAAGTAAAGACTTTTTCATGTTAGATGTGATTGTTTTGTTTTTGTGCCGCAAAATTAGGAATTGATTGTCTTTTTAACTAATTTTAACAATACCAATATGATGCAGTATCTCTATATAGAAAGAATAAATTTTAATCTTCCACAGAAAAACAGCAAATTTCAGCAAAAAGAGGCAATAAAAATACAGCATACATAAAATAAATACAACACATCCATCTTATTCATGAAAAAACACCAAAAATAATCAGAATAATATTTTGTCTGTTTTGAATAAATCAAAATTTATCAATTTTACGATTTTTTTGAATTGCATACAAGATTTTATAGCTTATCCTCATGAGGTGCTAAAAATTATTTCTTTCAATCCGTCGTTTCCACCTACCTCTTTTTCTTCCCACAACAGCTGAAATAAGCCTATAAATAATTAACTTTAACTAATTTAAAAAATATGTTATCCATAGAACAAGCTTATACAGGCATTCTTGAACCGGAATTAATCGCTGAAATAGCGGAAAACGCGCATATAAAAACGTTCCGTGAAGGCGATCTCATCATTGATACCAATCAATATATCAAGGCGATGCCTCTCCTCTTGGATGGGGCAATAAAAATTGTCCGGGAGGATGAAGATAAAGGCGAATTGTTGCTCTACTATCTGGAAAAAGGTCAAACCTGTACAATGTCAATAGCCTGTTGCCTCGGGAATAAAAAAAGTGAAATTCGTGCGCTCGCAGAAAAAACAACGACTGTAGCCATGATTCCAAATGAGCTTGTCAACCTTTGGATGGGAAAATACCCTTCCTGGCGAAATTTCATCATATCAAGCTATTCAAGCCGTATGGACGAAATGTTACAAGCTGTTGATAGTCTAGCTTTTTCCAATATGGAAGAACGCATCATCAACTATTTGAAAGCCAAAGTGAAGCTGAATGACGACCGAATACTCACCCTTACGCATCAGGATATCGCTTCCGATTTAAATACATCCCGAGTCGTTGTCTCCCGAATTTTAAAAAAACTGGAACAGGAAGATAAAATAGTGCTGCTTCGCAACGAGATTAGGGTATTGGTAGAATGAGTAAAACATTTGTATCTTTAGCTATACGTAAATTTTGATAGCTATTAATGTAATTTTTAGATGAAGATAGAAAAAATAGGATTTATAGGATTAGGAAACATGGGATACCCCATGGCTAAAAATCTAGAAAAAGCAGGATTCCCCCTTTCTGTTTACAATAGAAACAAGGCTAAAGCAGCAGGCTTTGAAGAGCAATCAATTATCAGCGAAGATATAGGTGAATTAGTCGATCATAGCGACATTATATTTTCCATGCTCACCAATGATGAAGCAGTCAGCGAAGTATATGAAAAAATCCTCCAAAGGGAGATCAAGGGCAAATTGTTTGTCGATATGAGTACAATATCTCGTGAACGCTGTATTTCAATAGCCACTAAGCTAAAAGAAAAAGGCGCTGCTTTTATGGATGCTCCCGTTGCCGGCAGTACCAAACCAGCGACTGAGGGTACGCTTATTATTATGGTGGGTGGTGATCCCGAAGACCTTCATCGCGCTCAACCATACCTCGAGCAGATGGGAAAATCGATCAAACATCTCGGCGAAAATGGCCAGGGAATTGCCGCTAAACTTGCGATCAACTATTTCCTTTCCACCATCTATCAAGGTCTCGCGGAGACGATCTTATTCTCAGATAAACTGGGAATTCAACGAAGCGATATGCTCGAAATCATCAACGATAGTGCCAGTGGCAGTGGGGCAACAAAAGTGAAAACACCATTATTGGTGGAAGAAAACTACAGTCCTGCATTCGCGCTAGACCTTATGCTGAAAGATATTCGACTGGCTCAACAAGCCGGTGCTGAATATCCCCTCCTCAAGACCTTACTCGAAACCTACGGGAAAGCACACGATCAAGGTCTCGGACAGCTCGATGTTATTGGTATCATTGAATCCATCAAGTCGTAGCTTCAGGTTGGCGACAGTGAAAAAAATGTACATTGAAAATTATATTTAGTTGAGATGGACTCCAAATTAGGTTCATTTCTGATCACACAAAATAATGAGTGGAACAAATTCTTTACAGATGAAAACAGTTATGACACTATTGATGCTTACTATGGTCACCATGACTACGCAGGCCCAACAATTAAAACAGGTTTCTTACCAGGATGGTGAACAAAAACTCAACGGCATGGTAACCGCCAATAGGGCAAAAAAAGGCCCTGCTGTCTTAATTCTTCCGGCATGGAAGGGAATTGACAACGAAGCGAAACAAGCTGCATTGCTTCTTGAAAAAGAAGGTTACATTGCTTTCATTGCTGACATCTACGGTGAAGGAAATATTCCCTCGGACAACACCGCAGCTTCGAAAATTGCCGGCCACTACAAGACAGACTATAAAGCTTATCAGCATCGCATAATGCTCGCATTGGAACAACTGAAAAAAGAGGGTGCGGATCCGACGAAAATTGCTATCATCGGCTATTGTTTTGGAGGTTCAGGAGCATTAGAAGCGACGAGAGCCGGCTTCCCCGTCAATGCAGTGATCAGTATCCATGGAGGCCTATCCAAAGCTGCCGACAGACCCAATAGTTCAATCAAAACAAAAGTACTCATTGAGCACCCAGCAGCCGATAAAAGTGTATCAAAAGAAGATTACGATGGGTTGGTCAAGGAATTAAATGAAGGAAAAGCAGACTGGCAAATAATCACTTACGCAAATTCTGGACACACATTTACGAATCCCGAGTCACCCGAATATAACCCCGTAATGGCTAAACGTGCCTGGGAGCACACCTTATTATTTTTGAAAGAAGTATTAAATTAAATAGCAAAGTCAACAACAGCAATATCGACCCAAATGAATTATAACGTGAAACTGCACATTTATCCGATTATCATTCAGTTGTTGATATTGCTGTTATATAGTCCGAGCGCAGCATCGCAAACAGTAAAATCGCTAACAATAGCTAGCCCTTCGCAAGCAATATTGTTTGTCACCAATGAGTCCGATAAATCGACCGATTTTATCATGCGTCTACACGAAAAAAATGCTGCTGAGATTTTCAAACAGGTACCTTTTAGCACAACAAAGTTATTGGTCACAAAAACCGATGCAAAAAAACTCACATTCATCGTTAAAAATCACCAATGGGCTATCGACGTATTGTCATTGAAGCAACGTCATGCCATGATCTTGTTTGATGGATTAGCCAAACCCAAGATCATATACGATAGTAATACCTATCTGGCAGCAGCCAAACCGATATTAAACACCAGCACACAAATTGCGTCAAAGAAAGCTTCGGCACAATATAATACCTCACATTTCTTTGACTCAATCGCACAAGTTAAATTTATTCCATCCGGGCAATATGCAGCGGCTATTATCGCAAATCCCGCTCTTACTCTTTATTACAGTCAGCGTAAGAATATATGTGACGGCACTTATGTAATGCAGCAGTTTTCGGACGAAAATGAGGTGCAATCCGGTGCAATTATGACAACTGTATATGAAGAAGGCAAAGAGATCACATCGAACAATCTTTCCGGGGGAAATAATTATTACAACAAAAGATGCTATAATCAATTCGGACTTATCGACTCCATACAGTACCTTCGCAATAGTAAGTGGAGCAGCAGTACAATTTACCGGTATCTCCCAAATGCCATTGTTTCCTACGATCCTACATTTGAATCGGCGATGATTTATCACTTGAACAGTAAACTCCAGGTTATAAAAAGTGAATCCATTCATTTTGTATATCAACGGAGAGACTGGACCATTTACAGTTATGATCAACAGAATCGAATTACTGAAGAGATTTCGGGTAGAAATGATCAAAGAGAAAGTCGCGTCCGCTATCAGTATGATAGTCCGGAAACAAGTGACTACTCACTACGCCAAACCTTCGATCAAAGCGATCGACTGACAGCCGAAATCAAGCGATCGTACCGAGCCAACGAAACGATTGATGAGTTTTATTATGAGGGTGTATTACAACAAAAATCTATTGTAAAAGATCTCGGAAACTGTGCCTACGAAAGCTTGATATATAACAAGGAGGGAAAGTTAACAGCGAAATACATACAGGCAAAGAAAACCAACTAAACGAACTGAAAAACTGCACTAAGCTCAGACAATAAGATTCTTGATTTTGATAAAAAAATATTCGACGAAATTAGGCAAAAAACACATTTCTGCACTAATTTTGATAGCGATACATAAACGTCAAATTGAGAAAAAGAAAACTGATCAGTCAACGTCATCCCATACTCTATTTTATTGCTGTATGGGCGAGAAGAGTGCAGCGCAAAGCCGTTTGGCTATTTGATAATAAGAAATACAGCACAGCTAAATCAACTGAAAAACTTCCCTTTCGTATTAAAAAGCATCAGTCTGTCTTATTAAAAAAACTGGGCGAAAATAATATGCAACTGCAGATTAACAAAGTTACCAACCTAAAAATTGCAGCAGCACAGATTAATAACATTCTGATCAGACCGAAGGAAACCTTTTCATTTTGTAAACTCGTTGGACTACCCACTGTAAAAAAAGGATATCTGCCCGGCATGGAGTTATCCTTTGGTGAAGCAAGAGCGGGTATTGGCGGTGGAATCTGTCAAATATCCAACCTCATCCATTGGCTTGTTATCCATAGTCCACTCACCGTCAATGAACGTTATCACCACTCTTTTGACCCTTTTCCTGACGATGGCCGTGTTTTGCCATTCGGTAGTGGAGCTACCGTCTTTTATAATTATCGCGACTATCAATTCACCAACAACACGCCTTACACCTTTCAAATAAATCTCTGGTTTACAGACAAATGTTTAGAGGGCGAATTAAGAATTGATCAAGAACTCGATTTTGCGTACCATGTCTTTGAAAAAGAACATCAATTTCTTAAAATAGACAATCAGTTCTTTCGTAAAAATGAGATTTGGCGCGAGAAGTTTTTAAAGTTTCAGGGTGGAAAAGTTTTAGAGACAGAGCTCTTGACCAAAAATTTTGCCCGCGTCACCTATGTTCCTACTGCGTATATTGAAATTAGTGCCGATCAAAATACGGCCGATTAATTCAACAAGCTAAGTGATCGAAAAATGACGGATATGAAAAGTCCTCTTTTTTGTTTAAGTTTGGTCTGGCTTTGGGGGTATTCTGTATAGAATTGAGATAGTCCCTTTGAACCTGATTCGGTTTATACCGGCGTAGGGAAAAGCAAAAATCCACTGTACAGCATATTCCTTTACTGCACAGGCTATCGCTCTTCTTCCCTCCAAGGCCACACAGTACATCTTAGCATATGTAAAAAGAATGGAAGATTCAATTATCAATTTATTAGAGCAGCTGAGGGTTGAAAAACCCCTTGTACACAACATCACAAACCTAGTCGTGATGAACAATACTGCCAACGCACTTTTGGCCTTAGGAGCGTCCCCTGTGATGGTACACAGTCCATTAGAAGTACGCGAGGTTGTCGATATTGCACAAGCTCTTGTCATTAATATCGGCACCTTGAGTGAAGATACTGCCGAAGCTATGCTGGTTGCTACCGAACATGCCAATACCATTGGACGGCCATGGGTACTTGATCCTGTTGGTGCTGGGATATCAGCATTCCGCAATGATTTATTATCCAATCTACTGGATCTCAAACCAACGGTTATTCGTGGAAATGCATCAGAAATCATGACGCTGTACAACTTCAACCAACCGAACACAAAAGGAGTCGACAGCACGACAGCAAGTAAAGATGCTCTCCGATTTGGCCAATTATTGCAAGAGCAAACCGGCTCCATTATCTGTATTTCTGGAGAAGTAGACTATATCCTTTCACAGCAATACCGGGTTGAAGTTTTTAATGGCAACCCTTTAATGACACAGGTAACTGGACTTGGCTGTAGCGCTACTGCGCTTATTGGTGCATTTCTAGGTGTTACAGACCAATATTTTGAAGCAGCTGTTGCCGGTGTATCCATTTTGAGCTTAGCGGGAGAACTCGCTGCCCAAACAGCAGCTGGCCCGGGTACCCTGCAATTGAATCTCTACGATGAACTCTATCAGCTCAATGCAGAACGTCTCAAATCGAAGCTCAAGATCAAACGCTATGCGCATTAATCCGCTTTTTCCCTACCCTTTATATTTGGTAATTTCTGAGCGGGACTGTTATCCTCAAAATTGGCTCAATGTTGCCGAAGAAGCCATTATTGGTGGAGTCGATCTTATACAATTGCGCGAAAAAGCTGACGATCCGGCCACATTTTTGGATAAAGCCATCCGTTTAAAAAAACTGACCGATCATTATGGTATTCCGCTCGTGATCAATGATGCCGTAGCAATCGCTGCCCAAATCGAGGCATGGGGAGTACATGTGGGTCAAAATGATTTCCAGCCGCTCGCTATTCGTGAAAAATATGGCGATAAATTAACTATTGGCTGGTCAATAGAAGACATGCAACAACTGGAAAGTCAACAAATGTACGCCGTTGACCACCTTGGTGTAAGTCCCATTTTTTCAACGAAAACAAAGGTGGATACGGTTACTGAATGGGGAATTGCGGGTTTAAAACAACTTCGGAGTAGGACGGAAAAACCATTGATCGCAATCGGAAGGATGAACTTACAAACTGCAGAAGAGACCTGGAATGCAGGTGCAGACTCCATTGCAGTCGTTTCGGCCATATGCCAAAGTCAAGATCCCAGAGCTGCCAGTGCACAACTAAAAGAACTATTAAAATGACAAAAGATAAAAAATACCGCGTCCCCACTGTACTCAGCATTGCAGGCTTCGACGGTAGTGGTGGTGCAGGTATACAAGCAGACACCAAAACGATATCTGCATTAGGATGTTATGCCATGAATGTCTTAACTGCCCTACCCGTACAGAATACACAAGGTGTAAGAAATATTTATGAAATTCCTACGAACGCTGTCCGAGACCAATTAGATGCTATTTTTGACGACATCTATCCCGATGCAATCAAAATAGGGATGGTACACAATATTGAACTTGTGGAGCTTATTAGCGCCTATTTAAAAGAATATAAGGGACCTATTGTTTTTGATCCAGTCATGGTATCGACCAGCGGGCACAAGCTCATTCACGATGATACAATTCAGGCCTGCATAGAACTTCTTTTTCCTTTAGCAACGCTGATTACACCAAATCTAGATGAGGTAAGTGTCTTAGTAGGCGAAGTTATTGACAATGTCGAGAGGATGAAAAAAGCGGGAAATAGCCTACTGGCGAAAGGTTGTCAATCCGTTTTGATTAAAGGCGGGCATCTCCAAAGCCAAGAGTTAACATCCCTGTTGTTCCAGCACAAGAATCCACCAATTGAATTCAAATCACAAAAAATTAACAGCAAAAATACACATGGTTCCGGTTGTTCGCTTTCTTCAGCAATTGCGAGCCATTTGGCACAAGGCGTTGGTCTCGATAGCGCGGTAGACTTCGCATTGACCTATATACACGCAGCAATAGCTGGTAGCAAAGATCTCGTCATTGGCAAAGGAAATGGGCCATTAAATCACTTCCACAATCCGATTAAACTTATTCAATATGAACTGGACTGATCATGCCTGGGAATCCATAACAGCTATTTATTCTGATATACTTACTATGCCATTTATTGTTCAGCTTAGTGATGGTAGTCTTCCCCTGGATAAATTTCAATTTTATATGCAGCAGGATGCTTTCTATTTAGAAGAATTTGGCCGTGTGCTTGCCTTTATAGGTGCAAAAAGCGCGGATAACCAACAAGCATTGGACTATTTCGAATTTGGTCGCAATGCGCTTCTTGTTGAACGGGCACTACACGAAAATTACTTTCGGGAATTTGGTTTAAGTCCTGCCGACAAGAGCAACAAAATCGAACCAACCTGCCATCATTATGTCCATTTTCTTAAAAGCGTAGCCGCTTTCGAGTGCGTTGAGGTCGCTATGGCGGCAACACTCCCCTGTTTTTGGATTTATAAGGAGGTCGGAGATCACATTGTATCGACAGCAAATACACAGGGAAATCCCTATTCCAAATGGATAGAAACCTATAGCGGTGAGGATTTTGCACAGGGCGTTATCAAGGCGAAAAACTACGTTGACAAAATTGCAGCAGAAACTACTGCAACAAAACGGGAGAAGATGCGACAAGTATTTATAACAGCTTCCCAATTAGAGTATCAATTCTGGTTAGCAGCCTACAAACGAAGGGTATGGTAAACAAACTATTGTCCGATACCGAACAGTTGATGTTCAAAAATGAGCATTAACGAAAATAGCACTCAGGAACAAAACTAGTGTTAATGAGTATTTTAAACGGATTTAAAGTTTTGGCACTACTATTATACTATAGGTGGCAGTTAACAATAGAGCCTGTGCATAAGCACATAAGAAACGATAAAAAGGGAAATTAAAATGAAACTTTCAGTAACAATAAATTTAAACTAATAACAGAAAATAATGAAAAGAATCTTAACCATTGCCTTTATTTCATTTTTATATGTAGCTCAGGCACAAGAACGCGAAACGCGCAAGATCACTGCTCCAGACGGCATTTCATCTGCAACTTCACTACGTGTGGATTACATTCATTCAAATCGAAATGAAGTTGTTGTTGAAGCAAACAACCCTGAACATTTATCCCTTATCGAAACGACCGTAAAAAACGGTACACTGTACGTACAGTATAAAAGAAATACGCAAATTAGAAATGCGAGAAACAATCGTGTAATTGTTTATTCAAGTAAGATACCAACACGTTTCTCAGCATCTTCTAGCAGTTCAATTCATACCGATGAAACTATTAAGGCCGATAAAATTTCTGTTGACGTATCTTCTTCAGCAAGCATATCTCTTAAAAAATTAATTGCGGATGATATAAGCCTTTCAACCAGTTCTTCCAGTAGTTTAACAACGGATGTGAGCAGTAAAAATTTGCAGGTATCTGCAAGTAGTTCGTCCAGCCAAGACATTTCAGGAAGTGCTTCAAATTTAAATTTGAACACCAACTCATCGGCATCGGTTGATATGAGCCGTTTCTCAACGACAAATGCCCAAATACAAGCGAATTCATCTGCAAATGTAACGCTCAGCGTGAAAGAAAACTTACAGGGAAAGGTTTCTACATCTGCAAGAATTGCGTTAAAAAATCAACCAAAAAATGTCCAAGTTGACAAATCAACTAGCGGCAGAGTAGTACTATAATTTTTAGTATGGTCTTTAATAAAGACTGTTTGTTTATGTTTAATGTTTAGTTAGCTTAAAGGTGATACATACCCCAGTATCACCTTTGCTTTTATCCCCCTTTTTGCTCACACTTCTCCTTCTCCTTCTCCTTCTCCTTCTCCTTCTCCTTCTAAATTTACACATTAATCACCTCAAAAAGCAGTATCAGGAAATTAGTGAGATCGATAGCAACACCAGATTTCTACTCAACAAAAACTATTTTAGGTCTCGGTTTCACGACATTTTTTGTATATTAATATTCATATAAATGACAAACTTTCGGCGTAATGGATAATTTTTTAGCGACTTGTATAAAGCAATTTCAATATTATAAATCATTGGGTGATAAAACATTTACACAACTAAGCACTGAACAACTCTTTTGGCATCCAAATGATTCAAGCAATAGCATTGCATTAATTGTAAAACATTTAGGCGGAAATATGCTTTCCCGTTGGACGGATTTTCTCAGCACAGATGGTGAAAAAGAAAATAGGAACCGGGATCAGGAATTTGAGAACAGCTGGACAGATCGCGATGAGCTTATTACCTATTGGAATGCTGGATGGGCTTGTCTATTTCAAGCAATTGAATCTCTCGGAGAAGAAGATCTCGTTAAAATCATCTATATCCGTAATCAAGGACATACTGTCATGGAAGCGATCTTGCGGCAACTCGCACATTATCCTTACCACATCGGGCAGATTCTCTATATCGGAAAAATATGTTTGGATGATAAATGGTCCACCTTATCGATACCCAAAGGTCATTCAGCTTCCTATAATAAGGAGAAATTCAGCCACGAAAAACAGCAACAACATTTCACCTCCGAGTTTCTAAAAGGGAATCAGGAGAATATGTATTAAATAAGCTTTTACACTCCATTAGCACAGTAATTACTTGAATGAAAGCATTGGATTTTAACCTATTTTTCGCAAAATTTTAAGTATATTTGTCATACATACAACTATTCTTTTTTAGTTGATTTCATTGGTAAGTACGTTGTTTTAAGACTATGAAAAATTCGATTAAGATCATCAACAATTACGAGTATAAAAAGTTATTTCTACCTGATGTTTCTGAGCACAATTTATTCAATGAGAATAAAATTCAAGTCTATCGAATTGAAAATTACCTACGCAGTATCCTGATGCCTGTCATCCCCTATCGTACAACGTTTAATTTTCTCATTTTTGTAACGAAGGGATCCCTGACCCAACATCTCGAAAGCGCATCTTATACATTAACTGAAAATCAAGTCATTAATATCAAACAAGGCAATATCACGGCCACGCTGGCAATTTCTGATGATGTAGAAGGTTTTTTTGTGGTCTATGAAAATGAAATTGTGACTGATATTGAACTCGGTATAAACGATATCAAATTTTTCAATTCCCATCCATTTACCACACTAAAAGTACATGTAGCGCATTGGATCCAGCAAATGTTGATATTATTGGAAGAAGAACTTTTTACTGAGGGCCGTGTGATGGAAGTCTGCATTGCAATGATACAGTGTATCTTATTAAAGGTGATAAAATCGGATATTGAAACAAAGGCCCCGATGAGCCGACAGCTAGATATTGCTTTCCGTTTTCGCGAATATGTACAAAAATTCCATATCGATCATAAAAACGTATTATTCTATGCCAATTTATTGCATATCTCTGAAAACTACCTCAATAAATGTGTTAAAGAAGCGACGAATAAACCACCGAAGCAATGGATTAGCGAAATAAGTATTTTACATAGCCAGATTCTGCTGCAGGATGCTACGAGAGATATTGCCGGTATAGCCTTCGAATTGAAATTTCAATCGCCCTCGTATTTCACTAGACTATTCAAAAAAATCACTGGGTATTCACCCAGTGACTATCGAAAACATAAGTTTATGGCGGACTAATGTTTTTTATTGTAAGGTAGATTCCAGATTAAATCTACGGCTAAATAATGAACCCCAAAATCTACTTTGTCATAGCCTTTAATTAAGTCGTTCATATAACCCAGATCCAATCGCAAAGGTGTTTTTGGAATATCTGTCATGTAATAGAAACCCAGACGGGTCTCTTTATAAGCAAAGCTAGACCATGTACTAACAGGTTCGTAGAGCTTACTTATTGCAAAAAGCCCTTCTGCGCTCAAAGCCAATTCTTGCTTATTTTTAGCCGAAATTTTAAAATTTAGCTGCGACTTCAAGCGGGTCCTAAATTGAAAATTCTCTTCGGCTTTCTGAAAATCAGCTGTAAAGAACTTTCGAAACTCTTGCCTTAACGTATTTTTCCATTTCAAACGATCATTCAGGGTAAATGTATACGCATATCGTCCATATAACCTAAATTCTTGCTCGACACCTTCATTATGGTAGGGTGCCGCCTCATCATAAACGTTTTGGCGACGATAGCTCAATGCATAGCTATATTGTTGATTCTTGGCAAATTTATGATAGACCTCATGGTTTAACACCCAAATGGCCTGCTTATGAAATGGATTTGAATCGTCGGGCGTACTTTTAGTTCCCAAACCGATGTAGGTTAGTGCCTCTTTGGTTCCCGCACTATCTAGTTTGCGGCGTAAGCCTAGAACGGACCAAGATGCGGTCCTTGCTTTTCCTAATCCCGGCGGACTGACTTGCGCGTAGGCAGTATTTACATGAATTCCCAATAATAGCATTATTGGGAATAGTTTTATTAAACGAAATTTAAACATAGATAAAATTTTAGTTCACAAAAAGGACTAGGAAGTCCCTTCGGCTGATGAAAATTTATTCACCAACCATTTATCAATAAGTTTGACCGGTTGCATCGCCCACATCGCAAAAACAAATGGGAAAGTCAATGTTGTCCAGCCGTGATGAATCAAAAAGTGATCAAAATATGTGGCGATAATTACAGCAATTAATACATATACGCCATCACGAACACGTGGGCCGCTCAAGGCGATTCCAACCAAAACTGCATTGAAGCTAAAGATGCCATTATTGGTCATGTCTGCAGATTCATGGCCATGGTGGGAAATATAAACACTGATGATAACAGCAGCGAAACCGTAAAGTGCTCCCATGGGATTGCTCAGGAAAACCCCGATGAAAAAGATCAATCCAGCAATTAAACTACCCTGAAAAATAACCTGACCAAAGGCATGGCCTTCAATTAAGAAGTCATCCATTTCCTGAATATCAACAAAATGCTCGGGTACCGTCCTTAAGGCCAATTCTGGAATACTCAACACATACAATGCGATCCAGGTAATTAAAATAAAAGGAAATGTAAATACGGGCAGATTCTTCTTTAATGCAAACCCCATCAAGATGGTGGTCAACGCAGATCCTACGATTAAAGCTCCCCATACCCAGACGTTTGTCTGAAAATAGAAAACCAAAGCTATACCATAAAGCGTAGCATTAAATCCGAAGAGTCCATCATTGATATGATCCTCATCAAATTTCATCAACTTGGCAGTCAATACCCCAACGATATTGGCGAGGATTCCCGCAAAGCCCATTAGTGCCGAATCATAAATAATGGCGCCTATAAATAAAATACCCGTCCAAATGTTACCCTGTAACATAATTTGCCCAAATCCTTTAAAAAAAGCTTTTATAAAAGCTAGGATGTTATTTTTCATTGGAATATAATTAGTTGTTATTCAAAAATATGTTGTCCCATAATGCGCTCTGCATTTCTTTAAAAAGAAGATAAAGCTGTTCGGCACCGTAACCTAAAACGCGAACCATAAAACCGTCATGTTGCAATTCACTAATACCAAACGCGACGTCTTTGGTTTCTCCGTATTGTTCATGGAAAGTCTCGATCCAGTCACTTGGATTCAAGCCGGCACTATTAAGGTAGATCAAAGTCCCCTGGTGCGTATAGCCTTCCAAAATACCCAAACCTTGTATAGGCATACGATCTGGCTGCAGCAATACATTATCTTTCACAACAAGCCTACCATTGACATAACATTCTGTCAGATTTTGAAAGTGATTGTACATAAACTCTTCACCAGACATTTTCCGACCACAAGTCACGATTTCACTAAGCAATAAGTGACAATTAGAGGCAAGATGTACAATGTTATGGCTCAAAAAATGAGACGAATGTTGTGGTACTACAGGATGGGGCACATAAGAAAAAACAGCATTTTCACCAATATTCACTTCCATAGTTTGGGAAGAATGGCCTTTCATATGAAACAAACGCTGGTAAGCTTGCGTTTGTAACTGCAACTTAGCCCCCGGAGCAATATCAACTTGAATACGATGGTCATCTCCATCCAACAAACCAGGCGATGAACTCATAATCATCAAGTACGCTGCGTTGTCTTTTTGATATTGTCCAACTGGAACGATACGAAACGGTTGTGTCGCATATGCATCTTTTAAAAAGGATTTTCCCTCGCGATGTGCTATTTTAATATCTAAAGAACAGATCATAGTTAACGTAGTAAATTAGGTTCCTCAATATCTTGAAGGAGTGCGTATTTTTTAATCCAGCCTACAATCTCTTCCAAACCATCTCCAGTTTTTAGATTTGAAAACAAGAATGGAGAACCTTTACGCATTTTACGTGCATCATGCTCCATTACTTCTAAGCTTGCGCCTACATAGGGTGCCAAATCTTTCTTATTGATCAATAGAAGATCTGATCTTGTAATTGCCGGACCACCTTTACGAGGCATTTTTTCACCTTCGGCAACATCAATTACGAAAATGGTGATATCGGCGAGATCCGGGCTATAGGTAGAAGTCAGGTTATCACCACCACTTTCAATCAAAATCAACTCTAAATCCGGAAAGCGGCTTGCCAGTTCCTCCACAGCTTCCAAGTTCATACTCGCATCTTCCCGTATCGCCGTATGTGGGCAACCGCCCGTTTCTACACCGATAATCCGTTCACGGGGCAGCAAACTATTTTTGGCCATATATTCCGCATCTTCCTTGGTATAGATATCATTCGTAATTACTGCAAGATCAATTTCATTCATCAAACGCCTGCTCAATCTTTCCAATAATGCTGTTTTACCAGATCCTACAGGACCACCAACCCCTATTTTAACATATTTTCTGTTTTCCATTGTAATTGTTTTTTAAGAAATATAAACTCTAGAATATAATCGTTCGTGTTGCATGCAACGGATGTCAAATCCAATGTTGCATAAGCCCACTAAATTCCGTTCAACTGCTAAGGTCTCCTTGCAGAGATCAAGTATATCGTCATGTAAACCAAAAAGTATATCTTGGCCATCCAATTGCCCTAATGGCACAAGTTTAACAGCATTGGTCACCATCGTAATAGCGGCATTATAATAAAAGCCGTGTAACGCTTCTTCCAAAGGAATTTCCAAAAGTGACGCCAACATGCCATACATCAAACAGTAATGACTATCTACTTCCTTCTTTTGGATTAATTCACCCCAGGACAGCATAAAATCCTGCTGTTGATACCGACTGAATATTTTATAAATACGCACGCCCAGTTTTTTACTAGCATCGCGAATTTCTCTTGGACTTTTTAATGCTGTACATTCTTGATCTAGGGCGATCAACGCATCCATGTCCTGCGAAGAAGTTGCATCATAGGCCAGTTTCATCAAAGCAGCATCATTGTACTTCAGATTATACCAGAGGTTATGACGCACGTATTTGTCCGCCGTGGCCTTATCATAGACTAAGCCCTGTTGCACATAGGTTTCCAGTCCATTTGAATGGGTAAACCCACCAATTGGCAATGTAGGATCTGCTAGATGAAGTAACTTGCCTAGAAATGTATTTTTCATTGACATTATTTTTTATTGTAAGTATATATCTTCAAGGACCAATCAGACCCTTGCGTAATCTTCTCTATCATTGGGCATTCAAGCTGACCAAGTTTTTCCTTTGATCCCAATTATTCCCATTAAGGCATCAATGAGCCCGCTACGCTCGATTATTGGACAGAAAGGATCTTCAATCTTCGTTCATAGCTGCTGGCGCTTGCGAATTCATGAAGGCTTTATCGTTGATTATGAGCGGTATATTCTTCGTCGAAAACTTCATCTTCTGATGATGTTTTGGGTCGACATTTGCATTGAACTGACGTAAAAGTTGGCGCTCGCAACGTTGCGGGTCAAACCCCTGTTTCGCTAACCACTCGTACATTGACCTTTCATAAGGCATAAGCAATTCATTTGCCTCCACAAATAGAGGCAAATGTTTGTTTCCAATTTCACTACTTACAAAAGCGGTTCGAAGGAAATCAATTGCCATGACACGGATGACTTCACAAGGTTTGATCGTTACCACAACAATTTTCTCTTCATCTTCGTACAAGATATCGCCATCCTGCAAACTGGATGTATTACCCAACAATTTGACGGCAATATCCATTCCCTCCGCTGTACGTAAACGTTGAATACGTTTGGTCGACTCATACCATTCAATAGCTAGCGAATCAAGACGCTTATTGATCTGCTCACCCTGAATATTCCTTGTGATTTCCGTGATTATCATTTTTTAATTTTTAATAAATAGATTTTTAGATAAGCCTAAACCTACTGTAGACCCATTGATTCCCGTAATAACTTCGTGATCACTGGGAATAGCGGCATCTTTACTATTTTTCTTTTTATAAGACAATTCTGCCACTTTAGCTTTTAATGCCCAACCTTTTCCCAAGGCGATACCCACAAGCGGGTACACCCTGAATAGATACCCATTGTATTTACCATCGACCATAGTACCACCGGTCGCGACATGTTGATCGCCCCACAAATAATGCACATCAACCTGGCCAATTAACATGAAATGCTCACTAAGGGGCCAAGTATTACTATAGAAAGGTCCTATTTCATGCGAATGATCTGTAAAATCCAGTGCTTTATCCTTAGCAGAATTGAATCCATAGTTTAGCCCCGCATTCATGTTGTCGGTGAAAAAATAGGCAGCACCCACCGGAGCGGCACTAAATTGATGCCCCGCTGTTGTTTCGTGGTAATTCAGTGACCCATAAACCATGATACCCCCCTTTTGCGCATAGGCCGATTGTATCGTAAAGCATGCTATTGCTATACAACAGCCTAAAAATGTCTTCAAATTTTTCATTAGCGTAAATTGTATTTTAGCAGTAATGAAGCATCATGAGCAGTCATTATTCCCTCTCTTTATGCGCTTTTGATAAGCCCATGATGATTTCATCAACATATTGTTTTTCATAGTTTATGGCGTGATATCGGATCACGCCATAAAAAAGTAGTATAGGGTTAAAACAAGAAGTATCGTTGTCCCAACGAAACTGTATCAACCGGTTTTGATCGCAGAATCTCACCGTCAAGACTTACCTCATAATTCTCTGGGTTGACGATAATTTCAGGTGTAGCATCATTGTGGATCATATCTTTTTTGGAGATATTCCGACAATTTTCTACAGCAAGTAAGGTTCTTTCCAATTTATACTCTTCTTTAATTCCTTTTTCCAATGAAATTTTAGAGACAAAGTCAAAACAAGTTTGGTGAACAGCTTTACCTAAACCACCGAACATTGTTCTTAAAATAATTGGCTGTGGTGTAGGAATAGAAGCATTCGCATCACCCATTTTTGAAGCGATAATCATCCCGCCCTTAATAATCATTTCTGGTTTTGCTCCAAATAAAGCAGGACGCCAGATCACCATATCGGCAATTTTACCGGGCTCGATTGAACCAACATATTTGGAAATACCATGAGCAATTGCTGGATTGATCGTGTATTTCGCTACATAGCGGCGTGCACGGAAATTATCGTTGTCCTTGCCTTCGTCTTCAGGTAATGGGCCTACTTGTTTCTTCATTTTGTCTGCAGTCTGCCAAGTCCGTGTGATGACTTCACCTACACGTCCCATTGCCTGCGAATCCGAGCTCATGATACTGAATACACCACGATCTTGCAGTACATCCTCAGCAGCAATCGTTTCTGGACGGATACGAGAGTCAGCAAAAGCTACGTCTTCCGGAATTTCTTTACTCAAGTGGTGACAAACCATCAGCATATCCAAATGCTCGTCAATCGTATTTTTAGTGAATGGACGTGTCGGATTTGTCGATGCTGGCAAAACATTTGGATACATCGCCGATTTGATGATATCTGGAGCGTGACCACCACCAGCACCCTCTGTATGGAATGTATGGATGACACGTCCATTGATAGCTTGAATAGTATCTTCTAGGAAACCCGCTTCATTCAAGGTATCTGTATGGATTGCAACTTGCACATCGTATTGATCTGCGACAGTCAAAGCTCTGTCGATTGTTGCTGGTGTAGCACCCCAATCTTCGTGGATTTTAACGCCTAACGCGCCTGCTTCAATTTGCTCCACAATAGGTTGTTCAGTACCTACGTTTCCTTTACCAAAGAAACCGAAGTTCATTGGAAGGTCTTCAACAGCTTGCAACATGCGGCGTAAATTCCATTTACCCGGTGTTACTGTAGTTGCATTTGTTCCATCCGCTGGACCTGTACCACCACCAATCATTGTTGTAACACCGCTATACAAGGCCGTTTCAACTTGTGTTGGGCTGATATAGTGAATATGGGTATCAATACCACCTGGAGTTAAGATATATCCTGATCCACCATGTACCTCCGTAGAAGCACCGATAATCATATTTGGTGTAATATTGTCCATTGTATCCGGATTTCCAGCACGACCAACACCAACAATTTTACCATCCTTAATACCAATATCACCTTTCACGATACCCCAGTGGTCAATGACGATCGCATCAGTGATCACCATATCCAATGTACCTTCATCACGTGTATGAACTGAGGATTGGCACATCCCGTCACGGACAGTCTTACCACCGCCAAATTTGGCTTCATCGCCGTAGTAAGCGTAGTCTTTTTCGACTTCAATAATGATATCTGTATCTCCTAAACGGATTTTATCTCCACTTGTAGGGCCAAAGATGGCGCTATAATTTAATTTGCTAACTTTTAAACTCATGATACTTTGTTTTTAAAGCCTTGTTCTTTTACTTTTTTCATTGCATTTGCTTTCGCAACTTCGGTTTCGGTATCTCCATTTGCCAAATCATTGTGGCCATAGATCCTTCTTGCACCCGCATACGGAACCAATTCGACGTCTTTTGATTCACCTGGCTCAAAACGAACCGCTGTACTGGCGATAATATTCAACCGTTTGCCAAATGCCTTTTCACGATCAAACTCCATCATTTTGTTCACCTCAAAGAAATGAAAATGTGAACCTACCTGAATTGGTCTATCACCTGTATTTGTCACAGTGATAGTTGTAACTTCTCTACCTTCATTACAGATAACATAGCCATCTGCAATAAAAAATTCTCCTGGGATCATAGATTATATTTTAACAATTAGCGAATCGGGTTATGAACAGTAACCAGTTTTGTACCATCTGGAAATGTAGCTTCAATCTGTACATCATGAATCATTTCAGGCACACCTTCCATGACATCTTCACGTGTCAACAACGTTGCACCATACTGCATTAAATCAGCAACAGTACGTCCGTCACGAGCAGCTTCCAAAAGTTCACTACTGATCAATGCAATAGACTCCGGATAGTTTAATTTAAGTCCTCTAGCTTTACGTTTTTTCGCTAGTTCGCCGGCAAGATGAAGCAATAGCTTCTCTGTCTCTCTAGGTAATAAATGCATATAAATATTATTTAAATTGTTGTTATTCGAATTAAAACAAGTCACGGTGAGTACAGGTCACGACAAGGCCATACGACTTAAAAAAATCGTTCAAAATCGTGCTTAAAAGGACAGATTATACCCCTACGCAGCGCAAGGTCTGTCTCTTATCAACCGTTGTAAGAAATGGAAATTTTTATCCCAGAAACGGGATCTTTAAACTTTGGAAAAGAATATATTTTGGCGGCAGGATCAATCGATCCATATAAGGCCTTCTGTTATTCTGAATTTTGAGACGTACAGGATAACAGAATACAAAAAGACAAATTGAAAGCACTCCCCAATAGAGCAGCTTGCTCCATTCATCTTTGAGGTCCATCTGTTCGGTGATATCATAGACATCACGATCTTTAACCGCAGCGACCAAATTCTCCCGCTCGGAATTTTCCGAACCTTTTTCTACATGAGTATGGAAAGCCGCCAGGCTTATCCGGAAAACGGGTAAACTTTGGACAGTAGAATGCGTCGGTATAGCTATTCCTTTCATGAGCAGGGTGCTCAAAAGAAAAACTAAAAAGACTAAACTATACCTCATTCTTGTGTTCACAATTCTATTATTTGTTGTTCAAATTTACGACCAAAGCGGGCTACTTGACTAGCACAAATCTTGAATTAAGTAGTCCAAATTTGTTGAAAAAGCCCGCTTTGGAGATTTTAGATCAATATTTCAAATTTAAAAAGAGTAACCAACTGATACCATGATATTTCTCGGCGCACCAGCAAAGGCTCTTGTGTAGTCAAAACCACCTAAAAAATAATATTTATCGAATACATTGTTCAGGTTTACGGCCATTTTCATAGCACCAATGTGGTAATATGCCGCTGCATTAACAGTTGTATAAGATGGCCATTGTCCCCAGAGTGCATTTCCATCGCTATCCTTTCCGATGCTATTGTCCATCCGCTTACGGTCTACATAATAAACACCGGCACCAAAACCTAAGCCTTTTAAGGTACTATTTGAAAACACATATTTTAACCAGGCACTCGCCATATTTTTGGGTGCTCCTGGCAGGGACTGTCCTATTTCAGAAGGAACCGAGGATGATTTCACCTCCGTATTATTATAGGTATAATTGGCCATAACCTGGAACTCCCGTGTCAACTGCCCACGCACATCGAGTTCAACACCCTGCGATAGCGCTTTGCCAGATTGTCTATACTCCGGCAGCCCTGAATCATTGATAGTCCCTGTGGCAATGAGCATATTCTGTCGTTCAATCCGGAATAAGGATAGATCAACTTGCAATTGTTCCTTAAAGAAACCCGTCTTCACCCCTGTTTCCACCTGGAAACTCCGTTCGGCATCAAAGGGTTTATCGGCACCATAATCTTTATAGTTCTGAATAAAATTGGCGCCTACAGGCACAAACCCTTGTGAATAACTTGCAAAATAGTTAATCTGCTTATTGATTCCATAGGTTACACCAAAACGAGGTAATAAGGCATTTTGTGTCGCATGAAAACGATTTTGTCCATCAAGTGTTTCAGAAGAATAGTGTTCATGACGTAGACCTACAATAAGTTTCAGTCGGTCGTCAATGCTGATTTGATCCTGTATATATTTACCCGTTGTTTTATAAGGGCTCAAAAAAGGATAAGCGACTCCTGTACGCCATACATAATTCGTCAGATCATGAGTCGTATAGGTAGGATTGTTTAAATCAAAAGTCAAAGGAACAACTTTACCATCTATAGTTTGCTGCCTAGCCTCCCGCAATTGGTTTTCTTTGTCGCCTCGATATTGGGCAAAATCAATCCCGGCAACCAAATGATGATCAACTCTATCGCCCAAAAGATCCCACTTGACGTAACCGACAACATTATCGGTATAATCACGCCCATGGCGATCAAAAAAGCGCATATTCATAATGGTATTATGTGGTGCATCAGCAAACGTGTTCATTGTCCGGTGTTCATTGACATCTTCCTGATAGATGGATTTCATGTAGCTCAGATTCAAACTAACATGTTCTGCCAGACGCTGAGACAAACGAGCGCTTAATGAAAAAGTCTTGGAATTATAAAAATCAGAAGGTTGGCTCAACGTAAATGATCTTGGCAACGCATAAAAGTTATTTTCCTTAATCCCCATTCCCCGATCAAGATAACCGTTGAACTGATTATATACCATGTCAATATCAACCACCGTGCCTTCAGCTGGTTTGAAGGTGAAGGAAGGAGCAATCATCATTCGTTTCTGACGATTTACGTCACGGAAAGTCTTCGTATCTTCATAACCCGCATTAAAACGATATAAAATACGCTTGGCACTATCCAATGGTCCACCGAGATCTACAGTAGTTCGCATCGTTTCAAAACTACCGCCGGCAAAATTCATATGCCCCTTAAAATCTTCCAAAGGCTTCTTTGTCGTCATATTAATTGTACCACCCGGCACAATATCCCCAAACAAAGATGCCCCAGGCCCTTTCAAAACCTCGATATTTTCAAGATTGATCGTTAATGGCGAATTATAATAACTGTTACCATACCCATACCCCGAGCGTAAACCATTGACAAGCCGTACACCCGTTTCATAACCGCTTTTGAAACCGCGGATAACAACATCATCATAGGAAGATGCTTCTGTCACACCAGCCAGGTCCTGTACCAGCGCTCCAGTAGTAAAAGCCTGTTTATCTTCGATAAATTCCTTACTGAGTACAGCGACAGATTGCGGTAGATCCTTTAATTTTCCTGCAAATTTCCCCCCCAGCTCCATATTATTTGTCAGATATGAATTGTTGCGTCTACCCGTAACCAATACTTCATCCAATGTATTATCACCGGCTACCATAAGCAATCGAACTCCTTTTTTTGCATTCCAGTTGGCCGTGTTCAAATCCAGCAATACAGGCTTATACCCAATTGCAGCTGCACGTAGCTGTACAGGAAAAGAAGTTATTCCGGTAAAACTAAATTCGCCCTGAGCATTAGAACTTGTCTGTTGTTGTCGATCTGCCAGTGTCAATGTAACCCCTGAGATTGGATTACCGTTTTCATCCTGGATCTTACCAAATAGTGCCACACCTTGTTGTGCATACACCGCTCCCGGTACGGAAGCACTTGTCAATAAAGCGAAAGCTAGCGCTTTCATTACGTTGTTCATTCGAATAAATTATATATTTTTTGGCTTATCCACTTTTAGGGTTAAGCAATACGATCAACGAATAATTCCATGTGTATGGTTGGAAAATTCGATTCATTACAAAAGTCTTTCAACTGAAATCCCTGTTTTCCCCAAAACTCATAGGCTCCAGTCAGGAATGGGTGGGTATGTAAATAAAGCCTTTCGATACCTTTCTCCTTAGCGACCGCTGTCAAGCCCTTAAATAAGGCAGTTCCTAAACCTGACCTACGATAGCTTGGGTCGACAAAAAGACGGGCTACTTCCACTGTTTTCCTTCTGTCAATATCCAAATGCGGGAAACGGTAGTCATAAGCCAGCATGCCAACGACGCCAATCAGTTTACCCTGCTGATCTTTTGCCTGCAAGAATGCACCAGTTTCAGCCTCAAGATACACGGCTGAAAAAGCCAGTAGATCTTTGGGAAGTTTATGTGCATCCAACATCGGGAACAACTGTTTCCGAAATTCTATGACATAAGGTAATACGACATCAATATCTTCTTTTTCAACACGAGATATGCTGATATTTTTCAAATGGGGTTGCGTAGGAAAACATCGCTTGCTCATCTGTTGATTTTCAACCAATATATTGCCGCTGTCTTTGATGGTATTCATATCGTTATAGCTATTTTAAAATATTTGCACAGTAAACTGAGCATCTCACTTGCAAACCATGATCTTTCATAAATGCACCTACTCAGGCAGCTTCATCATGGCGTATTCATTTCAATTTTGGTCTCCGCGTTATGCGCTGAACCCGCAATGGTGTCAAATGCCCTATCCGCACCCAGCATCGGAACAAACATCCATTTCTTTTGATTTTCCAAACTGATCAAAGGAAGTTGATAGGTCTGTTCCAATAATTCCCGTACTTGCTCTTGCTCCAGACCGTGCAGATCCAGGAGCCTATTGTCCTTCATCAGATAAAACTGATCACCAAAAAGGTACGCCATGTTGGGGTCATGCATCACACATAACACGGTTGTCCCCTCTTTGACCAGCTCCTTGGCTGTCTGCAGAACCGCAATCTGATATTTCAGATCCAAATGATTGGTGGGTTCATCAAGCAATAATAAATCAGGCTGTTGTACCAACACGCGACAAAGTAATACCAATTGTCGCTCTCCTCCAGACAATGAGGTATAGGGTTTGTCCTTTAAATGTGTGAGGTTAAATCTATCCAAGATCTGTTCAACGGCCTCGAAGTCTTCCTTACTTGGTGAAAAACGAGAAAATGAGGCGCGTCCCGTCAGAATAACATCAACAACGCTAAAAGGAAATGTGGTCTGATGGAACTGGTTCAGAAAACCCAACTTCAATGAATTGGCCCGACCAACCTTCCAATCGCGACGTTCTGTTTCACCGATAAGAACTGATCCATTATATTTTTTTTCCAGCCCTGCAATAATATTAAACAGAGTCGATTTACCACTTCCATTTCGACCAAGAATAACAGAAAGCTTTCCTTCCGGAAACGACATGTTTACATCATTTAAAATGACGTCCTTACCGTAGGCAAAAGAAAGGTTTTTGATATGAATCGAATTATTCATGAATTCCAGTTGATTTCGTTACGGCGCATCAGGTAGATAAACAAGGGAGCACCAATAATCATCGTAAAAACACCGATCGGAATTTCAAATGGCATAACAGCCCTAGAAAAATCATCGATAAGTAATAGGAAAGTACCCCCAATACTGATATTTGCCCACACAATAATATTGTTATTGGGTCCAAAGATCATGCGGCTGATATGTGGTACAATTAATCCGAACAGACTAATCACCCCGACAGCTGCCACAGCTGATGCCGTAATCATTGTCGCCACAGCAATGAAGACCAATTTCAATATTTTCGGGTTAACGCCAACAGCAATTGCTTCTTGATCGCCAAGGGCGAGAAGATTCAGCTTCCAGCGCAAAAGGATCAGGATCCCCAATCCTATTGTGATCGGCAGGAACGCATGCTGTACTTTCGACCATGATGCCGTATGCAGATTCCCCATTGTCCATTGCACAATAGCTTGTAATTTATAGGGATCACTAATGTATTGTAACAGGGTTAACATCGCTGTAAATACACCGGAAATAACCATTCCAGCCAACACCATCCCAATAATCGAGGTTTTCAAGCTGGCATTTGAAACAAAATAGGTCAAACCTACAGCACATACACCGAACAGAAATGCCGATAGATTGACGGACAATAAAGGGAACAACATGGCCAATGCAGCCCCAAAAGCAGATCCCGAAGAAATACCCAATGTAAAGGGATCAACGATTGGATTCCTAAAAATTGCCTGCAAAATTCCACCGGAAGAAGCTAATGCTGCTCCGACCATAAAGGTCAACAGAATCCGTGGTAAACGTACCTGCCACAATATCGTATCCATGTTATCTTTCAATACCGCATTATGGTCTCCGATATAAATTCCCACTTCCGATCCAATGCGTTGGCAGAGCTCGACAAAACCAATGTTCTGACTTGATCCTACAAGTAAGGAAAGCAATAAAACCAACAGCGGTAAAACAACTAGCAGAAACAGCTTTTTTAATTGATGTATCATTGAAGTAGTCCTGCTTTACCGTATAGTTTTTCAAAAGCTATGGTCATATCCTGATCAAGCTGTTGTTTCGTATAATCCGAAAAACACCAATGTCTAATCTGTTTGGCAAAAAGCATAAATTTGACGGTATGTGGATCGAATGGGAACGACGGTGACATCACAAATACCTGTTTATTTCTCACTGCAGGTAATGCCGCTAGTTCCTTCAGATTATATACGTCTGCCAATTTAGAATTCCAAAGAATAATGAGGTCCGGATTCCATTTATAAATCGTTTCTGCACCGACATTTGGGGCTTCCATTTCCAACGGGCAGGCATTCGCTGCGCCCGAAAGACGGATCGCCATATCAATCAAACTACCTCTACCGGATGTCGAAAGTACTCTACCTTTAGACCAGGCATAATAAACCTTCTTCTGTATTTGATCTTTGGGAGCAGTCATTTTTTTGATCTCCGCCGAAACAAATTGAACAATTTCTTCCGCTCGCGCTTGCTTTCCGAGTAAGGCTCCCATCCCTATCAGTTCATTAAAAATACTTTTTTCATCCTGCGAAGAAAAAGTAAACACGGGAATTCCAAGATCCTCTAATTGGGAAATATTATCCTGATCGGTATTGAACGTCAAAACAAGATCAGGGTTCAAGCCCACTATGCTTTCCACATTATTTGCCTGGCCTGCGAAGGTAGGCGTTGCCAGTTCTTTTTTTGCAATTCTTTGATCCAATTTGGATAAAAAGCTATAGGTATCTTCGAGCTGATAAACCTGCTCAGGAATACCGACAAGACTATTTTCAGCACCCAACATATACACTTCATCAACAAGCGAAGGGAATAGTACAACCACACGCTTTGCCACATGCGCCAACACAACTTCCTTCCCTCTACTATCGACTGCTTTCACTTGACTGTTGAGCGTGCCGGATTGCCGATTTTGGCAGGCACTCAATATACCAGAGCATACCAAAAGCAATACAACTATAATTCGATTCACTTTCATTTAATTATCTTTTCGAACTTGTTCACCCAAACTGATATGCCCGTCTATTCTCTTTAAATCTGGATTCTTCTTATTTTTAGCCTGCAAACGAATCAAATCTTCGGATAACAGTAAGGCTTCCTCCAACTGAATCGACGTTCCATATTTTACCAAAATCTGCTCGTAAAGCCTTCCATCATAAGGGAGACGAAGCGATTCGGCATCTGTTACGTTGAATATCGGCAGATGTCTGTTTCCGATGAAATAACCGAAATCTGCAAGCTGAACCAAATCCGTTGGATTAAATCTTATCGTCAACGAAGGCTTGACAACCAAGATCGCTTGCAGCGTCTCCTGATGAAATAAACCATCTCCATGGTGCCATTCCGCTCCTTGTTCCAATTGCATAAGGATTGCTTTTCCGTTTATTGTATTGCGCGTCAGGCGTCTTTTATGGACTTCATACCACTCAAGATGCACTTGATCGACCTCACTAAGGGCAAACTCCTTGTTTGCGACAATTTTATCTATTGGTATGGGCAGCTTATTCATTTTTGTAAACTTATCTTCATCACACATTAACAGCACTTTTTGACTTTGTTTTCAGGGCTATTTATTTCCTCAAAAAACAGCACTATTGCATCAACATTGAACAGGATAACAATAAAACATGGATCATTATTATCCTATTCATTTTATCTGTTGTTCATTATTTTACTTCAAGCGCTTTATATTGATCTTTTTTTGCCTGAACTCTTTCTTTCAACCAATCACACCAAGTATCAAGGCCGTCACCATTTAATGTACTGATTGTAATAACTTCTAAATTGGGATTTACCTCGCGCGCATCTTTCGTTACCGCATCTACGGAGAAAGGTACATATGGTAATAAATCCGCTTTGGAAACCAACATCAATTCGCTTGTTAAAAACATACGTGGGTATTTTTTGGGTTTATCATCCCCTTCTGTTGTCGCCAATAAGGTTACGCGGTAATCTTCACCCAAATCAAATGCCGATGGACACAATAAGTTCCCAACGTTCTCGATAAACAACAGATCTATTCCTTCAATATCGATATGATCCAGGGCTTGTAAGATCATTTGTGCCTCAATATGACACATTCCTCCAGTGACAATCTGCAAGGCATTGATGCCCACATCGCGCATACGTACCGCATCGCGTTCAGTTTCCGGATCACCCACCAAAACAGCGATATTCAAATCTTCCGACAAACGTTTTCCCGTCTCTTGCATCAAGGTTGTTTTGCCCGAACCCGGAGAAGAGCATACATTGATCACACAGACATCTTTCAGTCTATCGCGGATGGCTTTTGCGACAAAATCATTTGCTTTTAATAAATGTAGTGTTGTATTTTCACATTGAACCGAACCTACACGGTTACCTAAACTTTTAGGATTTGGAGTATTGTCTGACATGATAAACGATTTTTAGTCTTGTTTAAAAATTACTTTTGATATATAGAGTTCATTTCCCTGAACAATTGTACTGGAGGGTTGCCCGCAGTCACAGACAAATCGATGAAAATGAACAGGGAAATTTTTCTGGCAATGTTCACAGTATGCAATGATATCGTTTACAACGACCTCCATTTCCATATCCTGGTATTGCGTATTTTCAGCAATAAAAGCATCAAATGCATTTTGGATCAATACAGGCTGAACGTTGGATAACAATCCTGCTGTAACTTGAATTTTTTGAATATCATCTACCCTAGCCTCATAATGCGAGGTCAACGTATCAAAAATATCCTTTACTATACTTAGCTCGTGCATTGGTATATTTTAAGAAATAAATAAATTTAGAAAAGAAATGGCAGATTTCTTTGCCTGTCTGATATGAAGAAAAGCTTGCGCTTTAGCATGGAATTTTGATTTGCTCAAACAGCAAAAATCGAGCTATGGGTATAGGCTCAAGATCTAGGGTATGTTCATACCGATAGTCTTTCTGCAATGGGGATGGCAGTAGTTCATGCCAAAGCAAATCAACAGTAACCAACCAACGATCCATTAACCAATCTTGTGCTACTTCTACGTCCATTTCCGCAACAATGGATTGAAGCGATGGGTAGAGTGAACAAAAGTGGCTATGATCTTTTGGAAAATGGGTTATGCGTGAATCTCCCGCGTGTTCTGAAGGACTTTTTGAAGATAAATACGAGGATTTAAAACTATCACTTTTCAGTACAAGACTGTTTGCATTTAAAATTTTAAATGATAATAACAGTGCTGCAAACAGAAAAATAAAGTGCTTCCACATAGCTTTAACCTAACAAAGTATCAAAGATTCCTTTGAAACCAATACAAAGTTACTACCGATCAAAGAAGAAAAAGTAGCACAAATCTTGAATTTTATTTCACAAAATAGGAAACACCCAAAGAAAATTCCATAATTCTATATATATTAAATTAAAATTTGGTTAAAGTGAGATTAAAATGATATTAGAGGCAAAAATTGGGTATTTTTTGTCGCAGCTAAACACAATACAAGATATTTTCTCATGTAGCAAAATCGTAAGAAGCCAGCCTCGATAGGAGACTGGCTTCTTGAAAGGCTTAATTTTTATTCATTAGCGATGCAAATCGAAGCGATCCAGCTCCATCACTTTATTCCATGCCTTCACAAAATCTTGTACAAATTTTTCGTTTGCATCGGAACTGCCATATATTTCGGCAACGGCTCTTAATTCAGCATTAGAACCAAAAACAAGGTCTGCGCGTCCTGCTTCCCATTTTTTAACACCAGTTTTACGATCTGATCCTTCAAAAACTTCCCGATCCGGAGAGATTGCTTTCCAAGCCGTTCCCATATCCAATAGATTAACAAAAAAGTCATTGGTCAGTTGCCCAGGTCGGTCAGTCATTACGCCTAGTTGGGAACCATCAAAATTGGCTTGAAGGGCACGCATCCCGCCAATAAGAACAGTCAATTCAGGAACCGATAAGGTCAGCAACTGTGCCCTATCAATCAATAACGATTCCGTAGACACGGTATAAGCGCCTTTGCGATAGTTTCTAAATCCATCCGCAATGGGCTCAAGATAGCCCATGGATTCCACATCCGTTTGCTCCTGTGTAGCATCCATACGCCCAGGGTGGAACGGCACTTTGATATCATGCCCAGCAGCACGAGCTGCCTGCTCTATCGCGGCAACACCGCCCAAGACAATTAAGTCTGCCAATGAGATCTTTTTACCGCTCTGTTGTTTTCCATTAAAATCCTGCTGAATGTGTTCAAGCGCAGTAAGAACTTTTTGCAGTTGCGCCGGATTATTGACTTGCCAATACCGCTGCGGAGCCAAACGTATTCTAGCGCCATTTGCACCACCTCTCATATCCGACCCACGGAATGTAGACGCTGAAGCCCAGGCTGTCGTTACGAGCTCGGCAGTGCTAAGTCCCGCGTTCAATAGGGCGGATTTCAATATACTAATGTCATCCGTATCGACCAAAACATGATCGACAGCCGGAATAGGATCTTGCCACAATAATTCCTCAGCAGGAACTTCGGTCCCCAAATAACGCTCTCTTGGTCCCAAATCACGGTGTGTTAATTTAAACCAGGCGCGAGAAAATGCATCAGCAAACGCATCTTGATCTTCGTAAAATTTACGCGAGATCTTTTCATAGATTGGATCAAAACGCAACGATAAATCGGTCGTCAGCATCGTTGGCCTGCGCTTTTTATTTGGATCAAAAGGATCTGGAACATTCGAATCGGCACCTTTGGCGACCCATTGGTGTGCTCCTGCAGGGCTTTTTGTCAATTCCCATTCATGCTCAAACAGGTTCTTAAAAAAGAGATTGGTCCATTCCGTAGGTTTTTGAGTCCAGATAACCTCCAATCCGCTCGTAATCGCATCAGCACCTACTCCACTGCCGTAAGTACTTTTCCAACCTAATCCTTGTTGTTCTATACCGGCAGCTTCAGGCTCTTTTCCGACATTGTCGGCAGGTCCAGCTCCGTGTGTTTTTCCAAAAGTATGCCCACCTGCAATCAAAGCGACAGTTTCCTCATCATCCATAGCCATCCGACCAAAAGTATCTCGTATATCTTTTGCAGCCGCTATAGGATCAGGATTTCCATCCGGTCCTTCTGGATTAACATAAATTAATCCCATCTGTACCGCTGCCAACGGTTTTTCAAGATTACGGGAGTGTTGCTTACCATCTGCATTATCATCGGCAGACAAAACACCATGTGCTTCAACTACACCTTCTGAACCATGTGCATAACGAATATCACCGCCTAACCATGTTGTTTCAGAGCCCCAATATACGTCCAATTCTGGTTCAAAAGCATCCACACGACCACCGGAATAACCAAAAGTTTTGAAGCCCATAGACTCCAAAGCGACGTTACCAGTTAAGATCAATAAATCTGCCCAGGAGATATTTTTACCATATTTTTGTTTGATAGGCCACAACAGGCGACGAGCTTTATCTAAACTCACATTATCAGGCCAGCTATTCAAGGGTGCAAAACGTTGCTGACCAGACCCAGCTCCGCCTCGACCATCACTTACCCGATAGGTACCCGCACTATGCCAAGCCATCCGGATGAATAATGGGCCATAATGACCAAAATCTGCCGGCCACCAATCCTGTGAATCGGTCATCAATGCATGCAAATCTTTTTTTACAGCTTCTAAATCCAACTGCTTAAATGCTTCTGCATAATCAAAGCCTTCGTCCATCGGGTTTGACTTGCTCGCATGTTGTCTCAACAGATCTACACGAAGTCTATTTGGCCACCAATCCTGATTCTGAGTTCCCCCTCCCGCAACGGCGTTGCGCATAGTACCATTGTGAAATGGGCATTTGCTAATGTCTTTTTCGTTGTTGTCCATATGAAAAGAAAGTTTATTTATATAATACCTTAAGTGATCAAATTGTTTGACTTCCACTTTCATAAAATTACACAAATGCACTCCCGCTTGTACATCGAATGATTCGATACACTATAATCAAAATCTATATACAGCATCATCAAGTATATAAAAACTCGAAAATCATCTTTTAGCGAGACTCCAGAAAACGCGGATTTTTAGCATTGCTAAAACAAAAGCCATTCTTTTATTATTCTACAATTAGGTTGTATCAAAAAATATTGGCCATGAGTGACATTTCTACATTTTTGGTGAGTGCTTTTATAGGAGTGAGTTTGGCGGCAGCCACTGGCTTCCGAATTTTCATGCCCTTATTTTTATTGAGTCTTGGCTGTCGGCTGGAATTGTTCCAAGTTGGCAATGAATTAGCCTGGGCGGGTTCACCTCTTGTTTTAGCAGCAACAAGTATAGCTATGATTTTGGAAATAGCGGGGTATTACATCCCTTTTATAGACAATATATTGGACAGCCTATCCATCCCCTTAGCAACCATAGCCGGTACTTTACTTTTCGCTATACAGTTTACAGATATTTCTCCTTTTTTCCGCTGGGCTATGGCCATAATCGCCGGTGGTGGTACCGCAGCAACCATTAGCACGGCCCTGGCAGGCACCCGAGCCGCCTCTTCGATCGGAACGGCCGGTTTTGGTAATTTTATGATTTCGACAATGGAAACCATCGGTTCCACGATATTAACCATACTCGCCATATTTGTGCCTTTTATGGCTATAATCGTTGTTATAGGCTTGTTTTATTTCTTCTGGCGATTTGGCAGAGAACAACTAAATAAAAAACTTAAAAGAACTTAATAATTGAGAAACCATTGAATCTAATGAAACAGCTCCTCCTATCTTAAAAAAAATTAAAACTTTATCGCAATAAAGAGATTATGCTTATAACATATGCGCCTGTTTCATTTGATCTTTCAGTATAAAACAAAAAAGGACAGCAAATTTCCATGCTGCCCTCTTTGTTTTCAGATCTTATCCTGACTTGCGTTTACTTCCCTTGTTAATCAATGATAACTTCTTGTGGCCGTATTACCTTTTCAAGATCTTTTGGAAGAATGACGGTCAATACCCCATCCTCGAAGCTCGCATGCACATTATCCGTAAGCACTTGTTCATTTAATTGGAATTCACGTTCAAATGCCATTCCATCGTACTCTTTATAAATATAATCTATGGCATTGTCCTGAGCATTCTCTGTACATGAAATTTTTAGTATTCCGTCATTTATACTGACTTGGAATTGTTCCTTCTTACGGCCAGCAGCAAAAAGCTGTACTTCATAGAATTCTTGATTCTCTACAATATTTACAGGAACAGATTGCTGTCCGCCACCACTGTGTGCGGCTTCACCTTCAAAAAAATGTTGTTGAAATTTTTCAAAACGGTCTTTAAAATGTTGTCCGCAAAATTTGTTATGATTTGAATATCCTCTGGTATAATGATCTCTTTTAAACATGTCTTTAATTTTTAATATTGAATAATACGTTGAACTGATACATGACGAAAGCTTCGTCTTTGCAATTTTTTAAGCTTAATAAACGGGAACTATCGTTGCTTTCCTAGCACGTTTTTGTCCTTGTAATGGTACGATAGCGACCACTGTGTTGTAATGACGGTGAACGTTCGGATATACCGGAGTCCTATCCATTTTGAATGCTTGTCTATCTCTCCTACGCATTCTTGCTGCTGCGAAGCTTCCTATTCCGAAGAGAACTGTCCCAAACAATAAGAGTTTAAAGATCGTCCCAATAATCAAGGTTGCTAATCCCGCTATTGCCGTAAGCACAATCAGGCGTGGCAATATAAATCGAAGTTTATTTTTCATTTGAATACATCTTTTTTGTAAAATGGTTGCTGGCTTCCTCCATTTTCATCTGATTGAAAACGACATTCTCCTTGACCATTCGTATTTTGTAATTAATTATTATTCTGTCCAACATCCATTCTGACAGAACATCGCGTTCTGCTATTTCCTTAGCATCAGGATACCGGCATAAAAAAAGGCGCCTTTATAGAAGAAGACGCCCAACAACAGTTTTTACTTTAAAATTTTTATTCTTTTTTTAGAATCCACATCGTCCTCCAAAACGACGCTTCCATTCTTCCCGCAAACGCTCCCTTTCCTCATCGGAAAGATCTTCTCCTTTTTCCATCTGACGCGGAAAACCTTTTCGAAATCTCCCCCCTCCAGGTTTACCAAAACCCCTACCGAATAGAATTCTTGACAAAATAAAGAGTCCCAATGCCTGCCAATAGGTAATTGTTTTTAAATTGAAAATATCAACCATTAATGTATTCCATAAATATTGTAGTAAGGCTACCAACAAAAAAACACCAATGATAATAGCGACAAACATAAAAGCGAATTTACCCTTCCGCTGTCTATTCATTCTTCCATTCATAGCTTAATCCTTTTAAAATTTTAATTCTTCATACAAACTTCGCAACCGTACCCGCAGGTGCTTCACGGCATACCCTTTTCGACTGATAATCGTCTTTAGGTTCTCATTTTCCATAATGGCAATTTCTTGAAGTGTTTTCTCTTCCAGCTCATTCAGCACAAAAACTCGACGTTGCTTCTCCGGCAATTCCTCTAATGCTTTCATCAGCTCATCCCAAAAAATATCCTTAAATAATTTTAGCTCGGGATTATTGGAGTCGTCGGCCAAAAGGAACTGACGAATAGGAAAAGTACTTTCACTATCATCATCACCTGCTATCATATCGTCAAGTGATTCACTTTTCTTTTTCCGATAACTATCGGTAATCTTATTTCGCGTGACAGCATAGAGCCATGCTCCCGCATTCTCCAGTTCGTCCATATTGGTCAAACGGCTAAATTGATACCAGACCTCCTGTAAGATATCTTCTGCATCCTCCGTTTTCTTTACTTTTCCCTTAACAAAACGTAGCAGCTGACTTCCATAAGTCTTAACGATATCCGTAAATGATCTGGAATTTTTTTCTGCCATATGATTTTGGTATGCAATGTCCATAGCAGCATAGACGAACTAGTCGAACTTTTACTTTAAATTATTTTCATGGATCTACTTTCTTACTGACTTCCACCGCATGAACAACATGACACATTCCTTTTCGTCTTCTTTCGTATACGCTTTGTTCGCATAAATATACTAGATAATCAGCTAATAGGCTATGCTTTCTATACACTTTATGCAACATAAAAAAGTAGTTCCATGGTTTAAGACTTCCGGCGCTGCTGAATGACCTTACCTTTATCGGTAATAAAAATATAATGGTATGCTGGAAAACGCTGAATCAATTTTTTTCCTTCTTTCTCGCCCAGTACCATGATTGAGGTACTAAGTGCATTTGCGATTTCCGCTGAGGGTCCATAAATCGTCACTGAAGTTAACCCTGTAGCTGGATAACCTGTCACCGGATTTATAATATGTGAATAACGTTTTCCATTGATCTCCGCATATTTCTCATAGCTGCCCGAAGTTGCTACGGCCATTTCATTCAAACGAAGAACTTTGACCATTCGATGGGGTTTGAACGGATTATTTACGCCCACTTTCCATGCATCGTTCTGGGGTGGGCTTCCCCAAGCCGACAGATCACCAGAAGCATTCACTATACCTGCTTCAATCCCTTTTGCTTTCATTATTTCCCTGCCCCTATCTGCTGCATACCCCTTCCCAATAGAACCGAAACCGATCTTCATACCCGGTAACTCCAGAAAAATTGTCGAAGCCGCACTATCGAGGCGAATGTGTTGATAACCAACTTTCTCGACAGACCTTTTAATCACTTCTTCCGAGGGCATCGTGGTCATGCTGCCTTCAAATAGCCAAACTTTATCTAAGGCAACAATACTGATATCAAAAGCACCACCTGAATTTTGAGCATATTGGATTGCACGTTGTGTTAGTTCAAACACTTCTCTATCCACCTTAACTGGCTTAATCCCTGCATTGCGGTTCACCGCTGCTATTTGGGTTTGCGGACGCCATTCTGAAATCAGGTTTTCTATTCGATCTATTTCGGAGATGACTTCATCGATATGCTGATTTGTAATCGAGCTATCCCGATCTACCAAGCTAATTTCGAAAACAGAGCCCATAAGGGTAACCTGCCGCTTTACCAAGACCTGCGCAATCCCCGAAGTAATGGATACAAAGCAGAGTATTAAAAGCAGGCCACATTGTTTATTGTTCTTCATGAGATTGATCTGAAAAAGGGATTAAAAAGTCGATGCGTACCAAAAGCAGTCTTTATCGATGGGATATGCTATTGTACCACCAATTTACTAATAACAATCGGTTAAGATCTGTCCATTTTCTTTGTAGACTGCAATAGTTTTGCCGACATGTCGCAAAAGTAGCTCATTTAAAGTATATTCAACATCATGCTGCATACGCAATGCTCCACAAAGCAATATATAACCTCCTTTATCAAGCAATTCGACAAAATATAGCGCATCCCGACGAATCAAATCCATGACATATTGTGCATTTTCCTCGCGTGAAAAAGCCAGTTCAAGCTGTTTCAGATGTCCCAGCTTTATCTGCTCATCAGCAAAATCTATATAGTGTGCTGTCATTTCATTTCGATGGCGAAAACCAGCATACAGACGCAAAGGAGTCATACTTTCATTCGCTGAAATCATGCCTAGAAAAGGCGCTACCCCTGTACCATTCGCAATTAAAGCAACTGCATTTGCGGCTTTCGGAAAATGAAAACTTGGATTAACCATGACTCGTGCCTGCAGGGTTTGATTCGGTTCCAATCGATACAGGAAGCTTGAACCGAATCCATTAGGAAACAATTTCACCACAAGCTGAACCATCCCGTCTTTGTAACCTATCGAATAAAAACGTTCACGTTGATCTTGCGCGGGATAGATTGCCAATAAATCGCCCGATTGCATTTTAATTTTACCTGAAGGTTTCAGTACTAAAGTAAAGGTAGTATTACTAGCTGAAACTGTAGACTTCGCTATCACCTTAAATTTCGTCAATCCGACGACTTTAGCACTATAAATAGCCGGTGCAGAAGCTAATGCAATATTGGTCTGAGCAGACCACTGATGTATCCATGAAATAAGCTCATCGACATTCTTATCATTAACTGTATGTAAATCTGTTAGTCGAGAAGCCCATGCTTGTTTTTCTAATAAATGATCAATTTCGCACGCATAGGCACAAAAGTCGGGATAGGCTTTTGAACCAAAGCCCAGCACCGAAAATTGTACGTCTTGTTCTTGTGGATGGCTGTTGAGCTTATGTTCAAATTGAAGTGCATTGGATGGTGCAGTTCCTAGCCCGTATGTTGAGGTAAACACAAGCAAGTGTTTTGCCTTTGGAAAGCATTGATATTGATTCATTCCGAGCAGCAACGATTTTTGCCCATCCGCTAAGAGCTGTTTATGGATCTGATTGGCGAAAAACAGCGTGCTTCCATTTTCCGTTCCGAAAAGAATAACAATCTCTGCTTCTTCAGGTTTATATTTATTCTTGATTTTAGTACGCGTGCGCTTGAATGTGATTGCAAAGCCCGTGTAAATAAAGAACACAATATTCAAAGATGCGAGCCCCAATATAATGGCCCATATGATATTGGTTTTGCCCGTATGGAGGTCCAAAGAAAACTGTTCGGCCAATGCTGTAAAGGGATACTTTACTTCTTTATGCAAGCTTCCATTCAACTGATTTATGGTCAATTCCCGATCGCGAAGCTTCAATATAAAAAACTCATCAGGATCGTCTTCCATAAACGGAAACTCCAACGTCTTCAAATCGACAAGTTTTGTATTTTGGAATATTGAAAATTTTGCTACCTCCAATTGGATATCTTCCTTCATCTTATTGGGATATTCAATTGTTTGGTTCGGCTTTTTTAAGATTTCAATACGCACCAGAAATAAATATGTACCTGTTAGGGCCAATATCAAAATTGGTATCAAAAATAGACGTCCTGAAACAACATGGAAATACTGGGCAAAAAAGTCCCGGTTGATTTTGGCAAAGAAATGTCGAACGCCCTGTTGACGCTTGACAATCAGAATAATTCCTGAAATAGTAATAAGAAACAACAGAAATGAAACCACACCAATAATCACCCGACCGGTCACTTTAAGAAAGAGTGAGCGGTGTAAAGCTGTAACCCATTGAACAAATTGGGACTTATTCAATTGGGGACCAAGCAGACGCCCCGTATTCGGATCGATATAACCTTTCACAGTGTTGCCATCTGCGTCTATGGCATCAATGCTCACGAATTGATTGTGATCTACCGAGATCGCTATGATTTCAGGATAAACCTTGCGCAAAGCTGTTACTGACTGCGCAAGGTTTAACGTTTCAATATGTTCAACCCGATAAGGCGGAATTTTTTCGTTGACGGCGTCAATGGCCAATATTACGCCAGTTATCGATAATAAAAGTAAAAAGATAGAAGAAACAATAGCTAAGGCTAAATGTGCATACCTCCAAATAGATACCAGCATTTTTACCCCTTTTCTTATTGTACTTTATTTAACTTAACAAGTTTGATATATCCCTTGCCATTAGCTTTTTCAGTGATAGCTTCCTTTGTCAAAGGAATTTCAACATCAGCAGTATGGTATTTTTGTTCCTCTACAGCAGATTCAAAACGGAGTTTATACCCTTTGTTAAACTTCGTTTCATCAATATCCAATGTCCGCATGGCACGGTCACCGCCACCAACTGACGCACCCGTCACCGCATTTAGCTTTTCTTTGGTTTTATTTTGGAACTTGTACCATTCCTTGATCGTATTATACCATTGTTTATCAGATCCCAATACGGCGAGTGTTTTTTCGTAAGCTCCACTAGGATTAATCAGTGAAATCACCACGTAGGCTTTCTCACCTTCATAGGCATTCATTTGGATCATACACTTATATTTAGCTGCCTGTGCGAAAGAGCTTAGGGCTGCCATCGAAAATAAAAGAGTGGCTATCGTTGTTTTAACTATGTTATTCATCTTCAATTGAATCTAATTTTATTTCAAAAAGTCAAGCTGCACATTGGATTTAGACAAGAAATCGTTTTCTTTCGCCAAATCATAAGCCGTTTCATCGAATTCTGTTTTCAATTCCTTTTTTGCACCAAGGGAAACCAATGTTTTTAGCAAGGAATCGTCTTTTGCTATGAGAGCTGCCTTATGTAGTGCCGTCGTTCCCTCTTTATCCTGTGCGTTAATATCTGCTCCAAGTTCGCTGGCTTTCTGAATAAGCTTCACATTCTCTTTCGCTACTGCCAAATGATACAATGTGCTACCATTTTTTTGTGGAGCAACAACGTCCAATCCATTCGTCTTAAGTATCGCTAATTTTTCTTTAAACTCATCCCCTTGTGAAGTATTTCCCTGCCCACCGGGTCTGCCGCCCTGAGGCAATTCCTTGTAAGAATTAAACCAGTAAAAGGCCAAGTTATTACCTTCCTTATCCAATAGCTTGATATCGGCTCCATCTTTAATCAACAATGCCACTATTTCGGGAGCCCCATTCGCTACAGCCTTGGTCAATGCAGATTCGCCTTTTTCATTTACTGCATTTACGTTCTTCGCTTTAGCAAGTAGCAGCTCGACCAATTTAGCATCCTTACCGCTAGCAGCCACCATAAGCGCTGTATTTCCATCGTTGTCCGCTTTTGCAACATCTACACCTTTATCCAAAAAATAATTGATCACGGCCATATCTGGTCTGCGAACTAAAGCATGCAGCACTGTCGCTCCTTCTTTATTTACAGCCTTGGGATCCAATTTGAACTTTTCAACCAAATAGGTATAAACCGACAAACCATTCGATGCTTGTCTGGAACCCTGAGTCGCAAAAAACAACGCATTATTGGTTGGTTTTACGCCACGGGCGATGAATTTCTCCATGAGCTCGATATTTCCAAGTTTAGCCGCATAATCCGTCACTGTGCGGCCCGACTCGTCTTTATCTTGAATAGATAATCCTTTTTTAATGAAATAATCTGTCAATGCAAGGTCCTTGTCTGCAGACGCTGCAAGCATCATTAATGTAGCACCACCTTCATATTTTTGCTTGGGATTCACACCCGCTTTAAACAAAGCATCATATACGGCAGTATTTGTATTTCCTGTCGAAGCTGCATAAGCAATAATTGGGTAACCATGGCTATCTTGGTAATTGACATCCGATCCTTTTGCAATTAAAAACTCGACAAGCTCCGCATTTCCACTTGACGCTGCCCAGTGTAAATAACTACGGCTATGATGCGTCTTCTTCGTTACACTATTCCCTTCTTGTTCGATCATAAACTTGACAACATCCGTCGGAGCGCCATTTAATATCGCCATTGTGACTGGATCAAAGGATGCCGCATTAGGCTGAGAAGGGCTATTTCCTTTACTGATTTCTTCTTTAACAATTGTCAAGGTAGGTTTACCTTTCCAAAACTCGCCGTTCATTAACGAGTTTGTTTGCGCCTGTGCATAAGTTGCAGCGAATAATAAAGCTGCTAAAAGTGTCTTTTTCATCCTTTTATTTGTCTTTTGAAGTTGATGAAGTAACATGGCCTATTCATTCCCTACTCAATTATTCGGCAAATTGAGCTACAGTCATACGATAACTTGGGTCGAAATACATCGTGCTGGTTTCATCAGAATATAAGTGTAAATGCGTATATTTTAAGAACAAGGGAGCTTTCCGAATTCGATTTTGTACAACAATTTCTGCATACAGACAAGTCCATGTTTAAAATAGAATAACTACTTTATTTAAATTAATTCTAAATTAATGCAAATCTAAAAAATATTCCCAAACCACAAAAATTAATCGTGCTAATTTTCATTGGTCAACTACCCTTAAAGCCTTTCGGTCTCATCCGAACAAAATCGGAAAGAAGATTGTTAAACTTGCAAATGCACTAAAATTATCTTAGTTTACTTAAAATAAAGAGGTATAATGAGCAAGGTAGCATCCAATTTTTATACAATCAGCGCGACGACTGAAAATGAACATAAAATTTTCTATCGTTTGTATGTACCCGACGACAATCAGATAGTGGCGACAATACTCCTGGTACATGGCATGCAGGAGCATAGTGGTCGGTATGAAGAATTGGCCAATTATCTGACAACACAGAATTTTGCGGTTTTAACCTACGATCAATTGGGCCATGGAAAGACAGCTCTAGATGCCGATCAATTGGGGTATTTTAAACAGCATGGGGCTAAAGAACAACTCATTGATGATGCCATTACAATGAGTAATTTCTTGAGAAAAACATATCCCCAACTGCCTCAATTTATTTTAGGGCATTCCATGGGATCCTTTGTAACACGCTGCGTGTTACAGAAAAAAGGAATACAATTTAAGGGAGCCATCATCGTGGGGACAGGCCAACGTCAAAAAGGTTCCACAGCTTTTCGCCTTTTACTCACTTTTCTCAATAGTATTGCCCCAAAAAGAAGAAGTAAATTGATCAACCGTATTTTTGACAGGCGCAACAATGCTCGATTTAAGAACGAGCCCAACCAAAATAACAGCAATTGGTTAAGCGTAAGCAAGACAAACCGTATTTCATTTTTGGAAGATCCCCTTTGTGGGGGGTTGTTTACCAACAATGGATTTCATACCGTGTTAGACCTTTCCTTGCAAGCGACAGATATCGAAGCTACCAAGAATATCCCAAAAAATCTTCCAATTGTATTTATCAGCGGACAGGATGATCCAATTGGAGATTTTGGAATGGGCGTTGAAAAGAGCGTAGCGCAGTTAAGTGCACAGGGGCAGACCGATATAACCATTAAATTATATCCAGGCATGCGGCATGAAATTTTAAATGAAGACTGCGAAATGGAGGTATTCCAGTTCATCAGTACCTGGCTTCATCGCCATTTAGTTTAGTTTCCGGCTGTAATATTTCCGAATAGGCTCATCTAAATATTTAAAGACCAATAAAGCTACAAAAATCAACGACAGCATTCCAATTATAATAATCACAGCCATTTGCTTATTCGATGGGTGATGGAGCTCCACATAGCTCATAAAAATCCAGATAAATGGATAATGAATGATATAGAGCGGATAGGAAATATCACCTAAGAACTTGCATAACTTCTTGACCCCTCCAAAAACAGGTAGTCCTCCTATCCCCAGCATGAGCAATAAAGGAAAATAAAAGATAACGACAATAGGATCGATGTACTTACCATAAACATCAGAAAACGGAATGAAAAATACGACAGCAAGCAGACCAAGAACACTGAAAAAAGAAAGCTTGTTCGAAATAGTCCAGTTCGACCTAAAAATAAGTAGTCCCATTGAAAATGAAAACCATAAACGGATTCCCCCAGCCCAAAAGTTATCTGCCCCAAAACCTACAGCTAAATAGCCGGAACGAAATGATTCGACACATAGCGCTGCCGCACCGAGGAGCACTATTCCCCAAAGAACCTTTTTTGGAATGCGTACCAGTATCAAAGCATAGGCTATATTGGCGATATACTCCCAAAATAGCGACCATGTAGGTGGGTTTAAATGAAAAAGATTAAAATATCGCTCTGGTACAGCTGGGTATGGGATCAAGGTTATCCCACTAATAAACATCCCTATCTTCTGTAAGACGGAAAATGAGCTGGCCAAATTACTGAATGGGTCGTACATAAATGCCAATAAACCAATTAATGTACCGATTATAACCAATGGATGCAATCTTAACAAACGCAAGAGGAAGAATCGTTTTAGACCAATTGTGACCAGCTTCTGATCATAAGCATAGGCAATTACAAAACCCGATAAACAAAAGAAGAAATCAACGGCTAAATAGCTATGTGGAATAAAACTATTGCGATAATCCGGTTGTGCAATTTCCATAAAGTGAAACAGTACGACTGCAATTGCGGCCACCCCACGCATGGCGTCAAGAAGTTCAAAATGTTTCTTCGTTTGATGTATCATATTTTTTATGGACAGCGAAAATCCAGATCCACAAAAGTAGACCATCCGCTGCTAGCTATTGAAAATTCTATTTAAAATTAAACGTTGGGGCCCGTTGCACTGCAACACTACTGGTTGCCCCTTCAATTTTGGGCCAGTCCTTATCCCAGACAATCTGATCCAAAAATAGCATCCGACGATTTCCCCCCGTCGCAACACGAGGCCGCTTTGGGTCCATACCATGATAGAGTATCCAATCTTTTCCCTTATCGTCTGTAATAATGCGCGAAGTATGACCAGTCCCCACAAATTGATCATTTCCCTTTAACAACAACGTTCCACTCCCCCGCTGTGTAAGATTACGCCCCTCTTGATCGATATAAGGTCCCTTCAGCTTGCGAGAGCGACCCACAAGAACATGATAACTGCTTTTTTCTCCTTCACAACAGGAGCCCTTGGATCCGATAAAGTAGTAATATCCTTTCCGTTTATGGATCACGACAGCTTCAAAATCCCCAGCAGCAACTTTAAATTTTTTATTTAAATCGGGTACCGCGGTCCCATTTTCATCGAGTTCAACACCATATGTTCCCTGCGTATTCGCATCACTAAAACTACCCCAGAACAGATAATTCTGCTCATTTTCTGTAAAAAAATAAGGGTCTATTGAATTAGGTACATCGATCTCCTTGCTATCAAAAAGTTTACCTTGATCGATAAAGGGGCCTTCCGGTCTATCTGCTAGGGCTACACCAATACCGGGGTTGGGGTCTCCCCATGTTGAATAAGCATAATATAAGATATACTTACCATTTAACCGCACCACATCTGGTGCCCAGATTCCCCCCTCGGCTTTCCAGCTCGGTTTTGAGCTGAAGGCCGTGCCAATCCAGGTCCAATGAGCAAGATCAGCCGATTGTAGAATAGACACCAAACGCTGTCCCTTTCCGTCGCCCCAATTGTCGGCTGTCCCGTATGCGTAGAACATTTTGCTCTGAGGATCTCTAACGACTGTAGGATCAGCAAGTATAGGCTCAAAAACCGGATTGCTGTAGGTCTTATGCTGAGCCGTAGCATTTGTTATTTGACCCGACTGCTTAACTGAACCTGGAGAGCTTCCGCAGGAGCTCAACAAGTTCAGTATTGCAACTGCGCCGATCCAATATCTGAACAACATTGCATTCAACATCTTATTATTTTTTTATACTATTTTCTTCATCACAGGAAAAGCTATTTTGCTTTTCCCAATTTCTCTTCCAACATTTTGATAAAATACCCCCCAACAACGGATCTTGCTTTAAATCCAGCTCTCTTAGGACGGTCTGTATACGTCCAATCCGACATGGGAACACGGTCTATTGTTTCGTTCATAAAATGGTAGACTGGCTTTAAAAATGCCTCAAAGGTAGGCTTGTCATTTGCCATGGTCGCCGTCCAAATAATCCAATCGGTTTTGGTATAAGGCTGACGATTGTCCAGGGGAAGTCCGTATTTATTTTGTTTGCCGAGATAGTATTTAATTTCAGTTTCACGAATAGAGGGATCAAAAATATCCATCTTAAGCAATTTATCCCAGACCATATTATACTTTTGGCTCCAGGTTCCGGTTTTATCAAAAGTCAACTTATAGTGATCCCCATCTTCAGCCATCTTTTTCCATTTCATAGCCATTGCTTTTGCTTCGGTCAGATACTTTTTCGCCGTAGCCTCTTCACCAAGCATTTGGGCTAGATAACCGTAAGATGCAATACCTAAAATAGCTTTAATTGATAAATTGGCATTATGTGCAAAATGGCCCGCGAAATCATCTGTGCACAACTGATTTTCAGGGTCAAGACCTTTATCTACTAAATAATCTACCCAGGTAGACAACACTTTCCAATGTTTTTTGGCATAAGCTGCATTTCCTTCGACCTTCGCTAAAGCATAAGTTAATATCAACATATTTCCCGATTCTTCGACAGGCATATCCCCACCGTAAGTTTGGCCATTCGCCAAAGGATAGGTCCCAACATCATGCGCAGCAAAAGGTTTTGTCCACTTATTGCTTTCACTATAATAAAAAATGGCGTTCATTAGTGCTTTTGCCAGTTCCGGATTATAGTAAAGGAAAATCGGAGCCGAAGGATAGGTTACATCAACAGTTCCTATTGACCCATTGCTATCATTTTCTTTGGACAGTAAAAGCAGATCGCCATTGGGTGCTTTTACAAGTTTATGAGCGGCGATTGCCTGTCTATAGGCCAAGGCACACAATGCAGCATAGTCCTCACCTCCGTTGCGCAAAGCTGTACCCCATAATTCGGCATCAAATTTATCAGCAGCCTTTTTGAGAGCAGTATACTCTTTGTCGGCCAGTTCAAATTGTTTCTCAATGGAACTATTTCCATTGGTATTCCAATAAGGTCGTAAATTTTGTCCAAAATATTGGATGGAATACAGGTCATCATACCCCAACAAGATCTTATCCTGGTAGCTTGATGAGACATCAAAAGTTTGCATCAGTGCCAATTGTTGTCCTCCATTTGAAGAAGAGCTATTTTCACTCTTCAGAAAATTAGACCGTAATTGATGGCTACTTCCGACCGCGGACTTTGTCTTTGATTTTGCACCAGCCATATAGAAATACCCCCAATCTATCCGTAGATCGTCACCTTTCCTTCCTAGAACCTGCTGGCTTTTGCTTCCTGTCTTTACAAACTGGAGATTTCCTGAGACAAAGGAACTGCTTGCAGCATCTTGAAGTGGAGAATTCAGTGCCCAATTTGGTGCTGCCTCCAAATAAAGTTGTACCTGGTGTTTCTTGCCATCCTTCGCATGGACCGTATAGGAAAGATAATTTACGGGTCTAGCCATTAAGTCCAATTTATCCAGAAACATCGGCGCAGTAAATGTAATATTTAAATCGACCGGCCCGCAGTTAAACGAATAATGTGTTTGTGTTGCCTGCACATTGGAAGCGATCTGCTTCGCTTCATTGTCGAATTGAATACTACCATCTTTTTCTGTAAAGAGTCCAAAATCAAAATATCCATTCGCTACCCTATTATAGCAATAACCCGCGAGTATATTTTTTCCTTTCTTCAATGTTTTTACGACATGATCGGGCAGCTTGACCCGACTATTTTTACCTGTCAAATTGCCTGTATTAGTAACCTCAATACCGTTGACGTACAAAATAGCGTCATCGTCATGTGTAAATTCGATATATACGGATTTGCCCGTAAGATCCTCACTCAGTTCAACTTCCCTTCTAACCCAAATTTTAGGCTCCTGCCAATCAGTCTCCACATTGGGTTCTTTATCCTTGGTACCGAATGGCGCTGCCCCCGTCTTCCATTGCCGTGCATCAAATGAAGGTTTCATCCAGTCCGAGGCGGGTTCATTGACAACATAACTTCCGGTCCAAGCCGCATGTTCACCCATCCGTGCCAACGGCAAGAGTTCAGCTTCTTCTTTACCTAAGAAGCGATAGGATTTCCCATCCACTTTAAGGACGCCCAATAAGGGGAAGGATTTTCCGGTCCAATGGCGTACAACATCCGCATTCAATTCGTTGCTATAGGACCAGGCACTTGTATTGGGGTCAATTGTTACTAAAGGATAGGCAGGCGCGCGAAGATCATTCTTGAGGATTTGTTTTTGTGCAAACGACGATACCGATTGACATACAATAGCCGTTGCAATTAGTAATTTTAATTTCATTGATTTCGTATAAAATAGGTTTAGGTTGACGGGTATACTTTCAGCGATAAATTTAGGCCGCAACCCGAGTTGCGGCCATATCGCTATCAATTATTTGGTAGGTGCATTATAAAGCGCCTGATGTGCAGCTTTCAATTCTGCTTCAGGCATTTTGACAACTTTACGATCATAGGTCATCAAACCATTTGTTTCTACTTCCACATCTGTCGTCTGTGTATAAACAGCGGCAGACAATCCCATAGGAATTAGACGTGTCAAGTCATGGATCAGGCGTTTATAGCGCTCCAATAATTCCGTTTTATTTTTAAAACTTTGGTATCCCCAGTTGTCTTTTTGTTGCCAGGAGTGCCCGTCGATCGGTAATCCCAGACCACCAAACTCACCCAATGCAAGCACTTGTTTGGCGCCAAATAAATTTGGATCAGGCATGGCTGCGTCGGGATAATTGTGGATATCCAAGATATGTCCAGTTTCCATAAAGTTACCACCGCTGGCACTATTTACGAGTCTTGAAGGGTCATTAGCCATTGTCCATTCCGTTATTTCCTTCGTTTTGAATTGCCCCCAAGCCTCATTAAACGGTACCCAGATGACAATACTTGGGTAATTATGCAACACTTCCATAATGGTTTTCCACTCTTTTCTGTAGTACCCCTCAGATTCCTGCGAACGTACTTTATCCCTATTTCCTCCAGAAATCTTTCCCGGTTGCATATCCCAATGGTTTCCGCCAAGATCGCCGCTAGGCATATCTTGCCAGACAAGCATACCTATACTATCGCAGTAACGGTACCAGCGCGCCGGTTCTACTTTGATATGTTTACGGATCATATTGAATCCCATTTCCTTTGTTTTGACAACATCAAACTTCAGCGCTTCATCCGTTGGTGCTGTATGTAGACCATCTGGCCACCAGCCTTGATCCAATGGACCATATTGGAAGGTAAACTTATTGTTTAACATTAAACGTTGAACGCCATTTTCGTCTTTCTGCATGGCTATTTTCCGCATGGCAAAATAGCTTTTCGCCTGATCTACGACTTTTCCTTTTCGAATCAGCTGAATTTCTAGATCATAGAGCTTAGGGTTACTTGGGGACCATGGCTCCAGATTAGGTACCGAAAGATCGAAAGATGTATTCGGTTGTCCTGTTTGTTCTTTAATAACCTTTCCGCCATCCAATGCACGCACCTTTATTTCGTCACCGGCTTGACTTCCTTCTACTGAAGCCTGAAAGGCCAAGACTCCATCGTCCAAACGCGGAGTCTGTTTGGTACTCACGATGTAAGTTTGGGGAACACTTTCTAACCAAACGGTTTGCCAAATTCCCGTCACTGGTGTATACCATATACCATTCGGCTTGTTCACTTGTTTACCCCGTGGTTGTGGACCATCATCAGTCGGATCCCATACCCGAACGGCTATTTCCTGTTTCGCTCCTTTCTTTAGGAAGCTTGTCACATCCATCGAAAATGGATCAAAACCACCTTCATGTCTTCCGACCAATTGGTTATTTACATACACATCACATTGCCAATCTACGGCACCGAAATGCAACAGGACCTTATTTTTATTGACAGACTTGTCCAATGTTATAGTATTATTATACCATAACGCTTTATCTTTCCCGACCTCTTTACCAACACCGGACAATGCCGATTCAATAGCAAAAGGAACAAGGATATTTCCGTCCCATTGACGAGGAATCTCTTTAGTACCTACTGGAGTGACAGCATATTTCCATAGTCCATTTAAATTCTGCCAGTTATTGGCTCTGGTTAATTGTGGTCTAGGATATTCAGGATGTGGCTTTTGTGCCGTTACTTTCTCGCCCCAAGGGGTTAATATATGTGACCCTGCGGGTTTCCAATCCTGAGCAAAGTTCAATTGTGCTGCCATCATCAAACTGGCAAAAAGTAAGGTTTTCTTCATCATAAAAAATCGTTAAGTCATTAATTTATATATCGTATTTACATTATTTCACAGTTGGAAAAGCAGCAATGCGCAAACGTGCTGCTCCCATGGGAATCAGTTCAACTTCCTGCACCTCGCCCTTGCTTTCCACCGGACTCAGGGGCAATACGCCCGTTAGTCCATTTTCATCAATTTTCCATCCATCAATACGTTTCGCTTTCACAAGAATCGAAATAGGTACTGCTTCTGCGTCGAAAGGAAATGCATCTTTAGGCCATGGTCGTTTGACCACTTTTAGTTGGTCAACAGCTTGTAACTGATTTTGTACAAGTCCGTAATTCCAGTCACTTGCAGGAAGGATTTCATAGGATGGCCATTTTGATGGATCTGCAGTCTCCTGCCATTTAGAATCCCCAATTGCCGAAGCCTTACTATCCTTTTTCACATAATTCTCTTTGATTTTGAGTGCATAGGTCAATGGTCCACGCTGGATACTAACTGAATTTTTATTGGCAGCCCAAGTTTTCAGATCTATGGTCATCGGTAAGGAGAGTTCGACCTTGTCGCCGTCTTTCCATTTCCGTTCAATCCGAATATATTTTGCTCCAGCTTCTATAGCCTGACTTTTACCATTAACGGTTACTTTGGCTTGTTTCGCCCAGACAGGTATACGGAGATAAAAGGGAAAATCAACTGTTTTACCCTGTGTTCCTATTTCAAATCGTAGCGATTCTTCAAACGGATAATTGGATTCTTGTCTGATCTGAATGGATTGATTGTTTCCGACTTTGATTTCAGCTTTTGATGCGGCATAAAGTACTGCCGCAACACCATTATCATTCGTTGCCATATACAGATGCTCCGCATAATATGGCCAGCCCTGACTGTGATTATGTTGACAACAACGTGAACTGAAGGGGTTCATCATTAAAAATGGCCCATTATTATCAATCCCAGGAGCATGATTATGGCTATCGCTGATAGTCATATTAGGGCTCGTGATATAGCGTAATGCTTTAAAATCGGCTGTCACAGCGGCTGGGTAGGTATTAAAAGCAACTTCTTCCGCATGATCCGCCCAAAAAGGATCGCCTGTTATCCCGAGAAGGATTTCATTGGAAGCCATCTGCTCCACCATTCCACAGGTTTCCACTCCCTGACGGGGATCGGTATATCCCGGACGTGCATTTTCATCGGCACCGAACATGCCGCCCGGAACCTGACCAAATACTTGTCTGACAAAATTAAAATTATCGTAGGTTGCATTAAGATCTGCAGTCGATTGGCTTTTCAGATAATAGGTTGCTGGCTCTCTAAAACACTGCGCTACGTTGACATTATGCCAATTGGGCAAATCATCTTTCTGCCGCCAATTGGCTGTATTCCGATGGATTTTATCCGCTAAATCCATCAACCATTCATTACCTTGTGTTCTGTTATAGAGCCAATATACGGATAGCAAATTGTCACCACCACGACTGTTTTCCCAATAATCCTTGAGAAAAAAACTATCCGGCAAATTGGCCTGCCATTTAAAATAATTGGTCATCAACGTTAAAACACGTTGGTCACCGCTATATTCATAATAGGATTGCAAACACCATAGCATCAACATATTCCCCCAAAGATCAGGTTTGTTATTACGCAGGATCAATGGTCCAAAGTATCCATCAGGACGCTGGCTTCTTAGCGCAGCCTCTAACCAGATTTTTGATTCTGCTATTATCTTAGGATCTTTCAAGATGTAGCCCAAATTAGCGTAGCCTTTTAACCAATAAGGAACTTCTTCCCAGCCATAATCTCCTTTCCCATCCGTACTTAACCAAGCATTATTTTTTTTGGACAACCAGGCACTAATTTCTCCCAAATGGCCTGTAAGACCATCTTTTTGCAACTCGAGATACTTCCCTAACCAGCCTTCAGGCACGATACTACCCACCGGCAACTTCAGCAAGGCATTTTGTTTTAACGGAGCCCTATTGTTTATATATTGTGAGTTCTTACCTGTCAAGGGTAATTGATTTACGGAAGTCGCAATTCCGGATTGCGCCGACGCAGCTAAACCAAGCCCCATCAATAAGTTTAAAAAGCCAATTCTTTTAATCATTTTTTATTTTAGTTTCTTTGGTTCAATATCGTACAGGGCTTCAGTAATACCATTTACCCGCAATCCTACGCGCGCATACACTGCAGCACTCTTTGTCAAAATATCTTTGATATCCAGTTCTAATTCGACATGGCCGGCATTTATTCCAGTTTGTTCAATCTTGTAAGTATATTGGCCCAAATCCACAAATTTTGTATCATTGACCAGTAAAGTGACTAAATCAATGGTTCTTGAAGCATCTATCGTTTCGATATCAAAAGATGCTTTAAGGGTATTTCCTTGTACGTTATAGGTTATATTACTCATCATGTAATAAGGTTTCACCTGATAATCTACTGTGGTATTACCCTTTACATCAACCAGCAAGGTATCGGCACTGCTCAACCATGGTCCATTTCCACTTGTCGTCACCAATTTGTACTTTCCATCAAACAGTTTTGCGGAAAACGAACCATCTTGAGTCAAGTACACATTAATAGGAGACCGAAATTGATAACCATCCTGCCAGAGTTGAAGATAGACCGATTGATTGGATCCTCTCAGCCCCAAAGGTTTGGAATTATAGGTTACATGACCACTTAATGTACTTTGTGGCGCATCATAATTATCTTTGCCACAAGCAAAAACACCCAAGAGCAAACACAAACTGACTATTAATTTACAAAAAAAAGTTTTCATAAGAGTAATGCTATTGATAAGGATTTCGGACTAGCTTCGGATTGTTATTAATCCAATTTTGGTCAATGAAATTATAATAGTTTTGATATTTAAAATTTCGTGGATAGAGTGTATGACTCGATTTCTGTTTCTCAAAAATCCACTTACCATCATTAGGATCTCCTGGAGCATATATTTTGTAAGGAAACAATGCATAATGCACCGCATTGTAATTATCAGCGCTTCCATTCCAAATTTCGTGTGCAATCCGTAAACGCTTGAGATCCCAATAGCGATGATCTTCGAAAGCAAATTCAACGCGACGTTCCTGAATAATATCATTCAAGGAAATGGTCGTCAATGCCTGTATTCCCGCACGCTCTCTAATCTTATTGACATATCCTGTCAGCTCGGCTTGTGGTTTACCAAGCTCCAGGCCTGCCTCTGCAGCGATCAACAAAAATTCAGCATAACGGAAGCGCACAAACCAGATATCTGATCCACGCCCACGAGTAGAGGCATCTTTATTTTCGTCGATAAATTTCCTGATATTAAATCCAGTTTTGTTGACATACATATCGTTGGAAGTCGTAGGTCCGTCTTCGCTAGTAATAAGCCCGCCATATTTATCGTTTGAGGCGCCAGGCGAACCTGTTACGGTCTTCCAGGCACCATTTTCTTTATACCGTACCCCGGCCTGATATGTTATTTTCGTTCCTGCAAAGTCGGCTCCCGAGTATATTACTGTCCCATACAAGCGTGCATCCTTATTTGCAAAAAGATCTTCGGGGTTGCTATAATAAATATAGTCACCAGCAGCGGTCTTCGTTTTCAAATCGCCTTTTCGATCATTCGTATATTCAAATGCTTCCACTAAATTTAAAACGGGTGTTACGAAATTGGCATCAATATCACCGCGGACTGATGACGCAATATTATTATTGGTAAAAGAATGGGTCTCACCAGGATAAGCATAGTCTTTCGCCCAAATTACTTCATTGCTAGATTTAGAGGTTACAGCCAAATAAAAATTCTTGCCCTTATCAGGATTTGCATTATACAGCGCATAAGGACTATTATTTATGATATCCAAAGCGGTTTCGTAAGCCGTTTGATAATATTTGGTTGCTTCCGACGCCGGGATACCAACTTCATTTCCCGCAGTCTTCACGTCGGGAGTTTTATAGTTATACTTGGCAATGGAGGCAGCATATAAGCTTGCTCGAGCTTTTAGGGCCAGTGCAGTCCATTTGTTGGCTCTTGCCGAATTCACCGTTTTGTCGGATCCTAACATTTTAGCCGCTTCAGTACATTCACTGATGACATAATTATAGCTTTCAGCCTCCGTGGCACGCGATAACTGCAATTCGGCTGCATCCATCCCACTTGTATAATCATACACCTTATCTCCCACCAGCGGCACTCCGCCCAAACGCTTAATCATATTGAAATACGTCCAAGCACGAATAAAGCGAGCTTCCCCTTCGATGCTCTTTTTATTATTTTCATCCAATGTTGATTGACGGACGCCTACAATAAATTGGTTTAGATTGCGGATCAATTCATAATCGTACATCCGCCAAAAATCATTTGGAAACTCCTGCATATTGTTGGGAGAACCACTCGAAAATCCGGCTTCATCCAGCATTGCAAAGGAGCCATTATCACCAAATTGCTGGCCCCAGCTAACTCTTCCATAATAATTGGCCAACACTGACTTCACCATATTTTGATCTGAAAATATCTGATCGTCGGTAAAAATAGCTTGTGATTCCCGGTCCAAAAACTTATTACAGCTTGAAAATGCACATACAAAACATACACCCAATAAAATAACCTTCCTCTTTATCATTTCATTAAAAAGTTAAATTAACACCCACATTTATAACTCGGTTTGTTGGATATTGAACACCCGAATCACTTGTAATTTCCGGATCGATTTTCATATCACCCAAATTATCTATACTGAACAGATTCTGCATCATCGTATAAATTCGTAATTTTTGGATTCCACGGGCTTTCATCCATTTATCTGGCAACGTGTATCCAATCTGAAGATTTCTTAGTTTTATATAATTAACGTTGGTGAGCCAAAAATCACTGTGCCAATAATTACTATGGTTTTGATTTCCCCTAATTAAAGTCGGATACTTACCCGGGATCAATGTGCTATTCGGGTTGGTAATATCACTTAGCATCCATTGATTCTCCATGTAATACTGTGGGTTATTTCCACCATCGTGGAAAGGATTCATCGCTTCGTAATTAGGTCGATAGGATGCAAATGCTGCTCCTGTCAAATCCATAGCCAAATCAAATCCCTTGAATTGGCCTCCCAGGTTGATTCCAAAATTGAAATAAGGAAGTCCGCCTTGTCTATACCCTATCGGCCGCTGATCCAACTCATTGATCACTTTATCCCCGTTGATGTCCTCATATTTTATATCTCCCGGTCTCAAGGTTGAATTTCCCTGACGATCATTGTCTATATCATAATTTGCAATTTCTTCCCACGACTGAAACTGTCCTGTAGCATGTAAACCCCAATTTAGATAAGCATAGCGATCAAAAATGGAGTTCCGATATTGATCCCAGGAATTTCCAAACCGTGGTTTGTATTGTTCCCCATCGATCTGACGGGCAAATGTAAAATTCCCGCCCACAAAATAATTGAAATCACCAGCTTTACTTCGCCACATAATTGAGCCATCGATACCCTTATGCATATCGGAGTTTAAGTTTTCGTAGGGTAGACTAAAACCAACCTCATTCGGTATCAATACATCATTTCGAGAAGCCGGTAGACCGCTTCTTTTCCTTCGAAAGAAATCCAAGCTACCGGTCAGTCTTCCTTTTAATGTGCTAAAATCCAGTCCCACATTTAACATATGCGCCTCAATCCAGGAAAGTGTTTTAACCGGAAGTCCGCGAGGCTGCGTACCAATAACATATTTCCCGTCAATCGTTGAACCTTTTGAATTATAGGTATATCCACTTAAATAACCAAAAGCATAATATTTCCAATCATCCAAATTGTCATCCCCCAATATCCCATAAGATCCCCGGAGTTTAACATCGTCAAGTACCTTCCGCATGCCTTCTGTCCAGAACTTTTCGGATGAAATTCGCCACCCAGCGGATGCTGAAGGGAAAAATCCCCATCGACTTCCAGGAGCAAATTTCCAGGAGCCATCATAGCGCGAAGAAAGTTCCAGAAGATACTTTTGATCGTAGTCATAATTGACCCGACCTGCAAAACCTGCTCTCGCCTGCGTATTTACTCCAGTATCATTATAGGTATCCATCGTTTGAAAATAGATCAAACTCAATGCATTTGATGCTGGCCGATCATGTACATAGACATCGGGGTTATCACGTTTAATTGACTCCGCTGCTAATACGGCATTTACACCATGCTTTCCGAATCGTTTGTTATAATTTAAAGTAAATTGTGTTGAAATTTCTTCGATTTGGGCAATGGACCTTTCCCGCCATGGATTGTCCATGCTGAATATGACCGGATAAGTATCCGTCTTCTCATCATAGCCATACAATTTGTAAGTAAACTCCTGATTATCCATCCATTTATTGGCCAAATAATACCCTACCGTTCCTTTGGCCACCAAATCGTCTGTAATCTTATATTCTGCATTGAAATTTAACTGCATGACGCGCCAGGTTTCTTTATAGGTTCCTGAAAGGTCGTAGTTTAACATCGCGAAATTTGTCTCAGTATTGGCCGCAGTTTGTGTTGGATAAAGCGGGTTGTCATTTGCAAATGGCCGCGCAGTAGGCAAGTTGCGATATATAGCAAATAATGCTTGCCAGGTATCATCTGCTCCTGGTACCCCAGGTTGTTTACGTTGTTCAATACGCCCGTTCAAATTGGCACCTATTTTTAATCGTTTTGATACGCTCGCGTCAATGTTCATCTGTACATTGGTACGTTTGAAACCACCATAATTACGGATAATGGATTGTTGATCGAGATGCCCTGCACTTAAGTAATAATTGATTTTTTCAGACCCACCGCTCACGTTTCCAGAAATATAGGTCTGCGGACTGGTTTTTAAGATGTAATCATACCAATCAAAAGGGCGATATCCCTTTTCAGTACCTTGTTGCCATTTTTCAAGATCTCTTAATGTATACTTGGGATCCTTCACACCAAGAATGGCATCCGATTGAATGTAGCTCTTTACATAAGTACTGGCATCTGCAGGTTTAGGAAAACGAAACATGCTTTGCCAACCGTAGTAGGAATTAATATTGAAGCTGTTATTATCGCCACGCTTCCCCTTTTTTGTTGTTACGACGACAACACCATTGGCTGCTCGAACGCCATAAATCGCTGCCGAAGCATCTTTCAACACTGAAACGGATTCAATATCATTGAAATCTAAGTTATTGAATTGCCCTTCATCCTTTTGAACACCGTCAATCACATACAGGGGAGTCCCCATATTTCGGATGCTGATCCCCGTCCACGCGCCAGGACGTCCATCCGACATCCGGCTATTGACCCCTGCAATCTTACCTACCAAAGCTCCAGACGTTGTTGTAGCAACAGATCTGGAGATATCCTGGGAAGAAATTGCGGTGATTGCACCGGTAACGGATTCTTTCTTCTGCGTACCGTAACCTACAACGACCACTTCATCAATGCGCGAATTTTCATCTTCCAAAGTGATTGCCAAGTCAGCAATTGCCATCACTTCTTTGGAAAGGTAGCCTACAGATCTTACGGTCAAAAGTTCACCGGCATTGACACCTGTCAGGTTAAAATTACCTTTCGCATCTGTTGAGACTGCAATATTGGGTTTGGATTTCAATGCGACCGTCGCTCCTACAATAGGATTGCCATCCTTATCCTTAACAACCCCTTTTATTGCTTTTTGCAACTCGATCCCTTCTGAAGAAACTGGAATTAAATTAGCTCCCTTTGCTAAGGGGATAAAACTGCTCGCACAGCAGAGCAATGTAGCAGATAGTGGCAGACATTTAAGACCCTTAAACATACCTAGATTGATTAGTTTGTATAATTGATTTGTCCAAAATTAAGGTATATTCAATCGTACAGACTTTCGTTTTTTCTCAAAAAACTGCCTATTTGTATCAAATAAATAAAATAGACCTAAAACGTTTTAAAGTCTATTAAAAAGAGAAAGCACACCTCTTTTCAGTGGTGTACTTTCAAACCAATCATTATTAAATATGTATTATTTTACCGAAAAACGATACAGGGATTTCGTTTGATAAACTTGCCCGGGGTTTAGTACGGTTGTTGGAAAATTGGGCTGATTTGGTGCATCCGGAAAATGCTGCGGTTCAAGACAAAAAGCTGTGCGAAAGGAGTCTTTTTTCCCGTTCTTCAATTGCACCTGCTCGTTCATGAAATTACCACTGTAAAATTGTATTCCAGGTTCTGCGGTCAGAATATCCATAACAATACCCGATTTATCTCCAATCACGTGGGCTGCTTTGTACCACTCGCCATCTTTCTCCTTGCTTAAAACAAAGTTGTGATCATACCCCTTTCCAAAGCTCAGTTGCTGATCATTGACATTAATATCTTTTCCTATTGGTTTCAAGCTAGTAAAATCAAAAGCTGTTCCCTTTACCGGTGCTAATTGCCCTGTTGGTATGAGTGTACTATCAACTGGTGTGTATTCATTAGCAAACAATTGAAGCTGATGATCCAGAATTGTACCGCTTCCCTCACCATTTAAATTAAAGTAAGCATGGTTGGTCAAATTGATCACCGTCTTTTTATCGGAAGTAGCACGATAGGCAATCATCAATTCATTATTATCGTTAAGCGTATAGGTCACTTCCATCTGGATGTTTCCTGGAAAACCCTCGTGTCCATCAGGTAAAGTGTAAGCAAAAGTAAGAGACGATTTATCTGACGATTTTAATGTCCAATTGGCAAAATGCACACCTTTAAAACCTCCATGTAATGTATTAGGGCCGTTATTTACCGCCAATGTATAGGTTTTATCATCCAATTTAAATTTTCCCTTAGCGATCCGATTACCAAAAGGCCCTACAATAGTACCAAAAAATGGTTCTTTGGGATTATTATAATCAGCCGCTTTAGAAAAGCCCAAAACAACATCGCATAACTCACCCTTATTGTCAGGTACCCATAATCCCACTAAACGTGCACCAAAATTAGTAAAATAAGCTTGTACGCCATTTTTATTGCTCAGTTCATATAGATAAGCCTGTTTTTGATCAATAGTTCCGCTGAACTGTGCGGTATCCATGAAGGCCGATAAAGAATCTGCTTTTGAAGTTTTAGAACCCGTCGATTGCTGACAAGACACACAATATGCCAGCATTGCAGAAAGACCAAGCAAGGTCAATTTTCCTCTCATTCGTAATATTTTAAATGGTTTATAATCTTTGTTTAGATAGAACGTACGTCCTTTTCTAGATTTTTTATAATTTTAACGCTTACAATATATAAGCTAAAGTCTTAATTTTTTTAGAAATTTTAAGATTAAATTGTTTCATTTTAGCACTATTTTGTATCAATAACCAAATGATCATGATCAACCTAAAGCCTTTACGTCTTCTATTTTTTCTGTTGCTCCCCTCGTTGCTCCATGCGCAACCTTATTATTTCAATCATTATCAAATCAATGAAGGATTGTCTAACAATGCTGTCATTTGTAGTATGCAAGATAGTCAGGGCTTTCTTTGGTTCGGTACAAAAGATGGGTTAAATCGTTTTGATGGTAATAATTTCAAACATTTTGATGCGTCAAAATCTGGAAAAAATAGCCTGGGTGGCAATAATATCATTTCATTGAAAGAAGATTTTCGAAAGAGAATTTGGATTGGTACAGATCAGGGAATCTATTGTTACAACCCCGTCGATGAACAATTTAGATTACTGAGTAAACAATTTGAAAATGCGGACGTCCCCGTTATTATTACCGATCAACGCAAAAGGATCTGGTTTATATCAAATGGAATGCTCTATTGCCATGATTTAGTTAGTCACGCAATTCAACAATTTACAAAATCAGATCTCTACATTACGTCCATCAGCTGCACAAAAAATGGATCTGTATTTTTTGGAACTCCTGAAGGCAAAATCTTCCAAATAGGTACTTCCGGAAAACCCGTACTCATGCTTGACTTTCAAGCAAAATATGGTGCTAAGGATTGGTTTAGTATTGAGAAAATAATGGAAAACCGCGACGGAGACTTATTGATTGGTACTTCAAAAACCGGAGTCTACAGCTACCGATTTAAAGACCAGTCTTTAAAGCCCATACTTGGCCCGGATCAACTGCATCAATTTCTCTATGTCAGAGATATTATACAGCCAAATGATCATGAATATTGGTTTGCAACGGAGTCTGGCCTCTTCATTTATCAAATTGCTAGTCGACGTTACATCAACATTCAAAAAGAACAAGAAAACCCTTGGGGTATATCTGACAATGCCATTTATAACATCCTACAGGACAAGGATGAGGGTATTTGGCTGGGAACCTATTTTGGTGGGATCAACTATTATCATAAGAACAATAGTATAATCGAAAAATTCCTCCCACAAGATCGCCCCGGGAGCCTAAAAGGCTCTGTTGTACGCATTATAAAAAAAGATATCGACCAGAATATATGGATAGGCACCGAAAACGGAGGCCTATCTAAACTGGACCCTAATTCTGGTAATATCCAGAACTTTTCCGATAAGCGGGGGAATCTAGCAAACAATAATATCCATGGCGTTCTTCCCATTGGAGATAAACTGCTGATCGGTACCTTCGTCAATGGTCTGGACATATTTTCGCCAAAGCTTCAAAAAGTCATTTATCACATCGATCGCAATAACAATACAAACCCTTCTGATCTACAAAGCAATTTTCTATTTTATCTCTATAAAACTCGAAAAGGAGACATTATAGCTGCTTCAACTCGTGGCTTGTACCGGTTTAACTTTGAAAAAAAGTCTTTTCACCTCATTAATAATGTCCCTGAATACATGTTTTACACGACTATTTTGGAAGATAAAGAGGGGAATATCTGGGTAGGTACATGGCGCGATGGGTTATTTTGCTATAATCCTACAACAAAGTATTTCAAGCATTTTACCCATAGCCAGAACGATCCCAATTCCTTGCCTAACAATAGGGTCAATAGTCTATTTGAGGATTCAAAAAATCAAATTTGGATCGCCACTGAAGGTGGAATGGCTAAGAAGAAATCAAATCAGGACAGTTTTGAAAACATTGGCCTAGAAGAAGGAATGCCCAGTAACGTAACGCTCGCATTTTTAGAAGACAAACAACAGAATCTCTGGGTAAGTACCTCTAAAGGGCTGGTGCGCTATCATCTGCCCAATGGCAGAAAACGGATCTTCAACTTGGAGTCAGGCCTACCGACGATTCAGTTCAATTACAATTCATCTTTTGATGACGACAATGGGAACTTCTATTTCGGTACCATCAATGGACTTATACGTTTCAACCCCGAAAAGCTGAACCAGATCAACTATAAAAATCAAATTCCAATTTACATTACTAATTTTTACATCAACAATAGAGCGATCAATCAATATACCGATGCAAATATTCTGTCCAAATCAATTCTGTTCACGGATAAAATCAAACTGAAACACGACGAATCATCCTTCAGTCTCGATTTCGCGGCATTACACTATCAAGCCCCCCATTCAATTCATTATAGTTATAAAATGGACGGCCTTGACGACAGTTGGATAGACATTACAAGCAACCAACGTGCTTACTTCACCAAACTTGCGCCTGGGAACTATGTTTTTACCGTAAAAGCGGAGGATCCAAATGGTAACACAATACCCACCTTTGCTAGTCTTAAAATCACGATTCTTCCTCCTATATGGGCAAGTATACCGGCTTTTGTTTGCTACGCACTAATCCTTGTGGGGCTCATTGTATTTGTTATTCATCATTTCAATGAAAAGATCAAACAACGCAATCGACAACACCTTCTAACCGTACAAAATCTACGTGAGCAAGAACTCTACCGCTCAAAAATCAATTTTTACACCGATGTTGCCCATGAAATACGCACACCGTTGACATTGATCAAAGCCCCCTTAGAGAAGCTTATGGATAAGGTAGATCACAATCCTGTAACAGACAAGCTGTTATTGACCATGCAGAACAATACGGAGAAGTTGATTGCGCTTAGTAACCAATTACTGGATTTTAGGCAGGTCGAAACGGAAGGATTCAAATTACACTTTGAGTCAGAAAACATAAGCCAAACGGTTCAGGAAATCATCAACAATTTTACGGTCACACTCCAGGCGCAGGGAAAGCAGATTGTGTCGCACATTATGCCAGATATTATAGGTCAGGTCGATATCGACGCTTTCGACAAGATTTGTTACAACTTATTGAATAATGCGCTTAAATATTCCTCATCCTATATTGAAGTGAATTTGAATATGGATAAACAGAAAAATATCTTTATATTGACCGTGAAAAACGACGGAGCTTTAATTCCTTCAGAAGAAAGGGAAAGAATTTTTGAACCATTCAATCGTTTAAAGCAAAATAAGAATGTTCCTGGAAGTGGTCTAGGCTTGGCATTGACAAGATCCCTAACCTTAAAACACCAAGGTACCTTGTTATATAGTACAAACGACCTCCAATTGAACGTATTTAGCTTGACGTTACCTTTGAACCACAATACAAACCCATAATTATGAATGCCAAATCCAATTTATTATTAGTAGATGATCATACCGAACTGCTTGAATTTATTGCGGATGATCTCAATGAAGATTATCAGATAACAACGAGTTCTAATGGAAGAGAAGCCCTAGATTTATTAGCCTCTGAATATTTCGATCTGATCGTAAGTGATGTAATGATGCCAGAAATGGATGGTTTTGAGCTCTGTCAAAAAATTAAGGAAGATATCGCTTATGCACATATTCCAGTTATACTTTTGACGGCAAAAAATAGTATTGAATCAAAAATTCAGGGTTTAGAATTTGGTGCCGACGCTTACATTGAAAAACCTTTTTCGCCCGCTTTTTTAAGAGCACAAATAGCGAGTTTATTAAAGAATAGAGTTAAGGTCAAGGAATTTTTCATTAAAAATCCGATGTCGCAAATCCAACAGATCGGGCAAAATCAAAGTGAACAAGAGTTCTTGCTGAGGATTGAAGAAATCATTATGCAACATCTCGATGATCCCCAGTTTAATGTCGATAGAATGGCCGATATTCTCTGTATGAGCAGACCTACACTCTATCGCAAAATCAATGTGGTATCCAGCCTATCACCCAATGAACTGATTAATTTAACTCGGCTCAGAAAAGCAGCAGAACTGCTTATTCAAAAACAATATAAAGTTTACGAAATTTCTAATTTATTGGGCTATAGTTCGGCAACTCATTTCTCACGTAATTTTCAAAAGCAGTTTGGCCAAAGTCCTACCGAATTTCAGGACGCTCAAACTGCTTTATCTAAATCTTGAACAAGCAAATAATCATATCTGAATAAAAATAGGTGTCCGTCCACGCGTGCACCTATTTTGTTGGTTCAACTTGCGCAAGTGTTGCATACTGTGCTGCATAAGTGAACATGAACATTCCTTCCAAATCATTCTTACCTTTGTCATTTGCCCAGCCTCCAAGCAAGTCATTCGGCAGAAATCCATCTTTCAAGAAGTGGGTATAGCCATAATCCAAGTTATCCTGAAAAGATTTTGCATACATTCCAGCCTTGCTGTAATTCGGAGATATAGTGGTATACCCTCTTAACAACACGCCGTTAAACCAATTATTAAAACCATCTGTCGCATAGGTATAGTGCTCAGGAATCTGCTGCCCTAACTTTCCAAAATAAGTAAAAGTCGCATCGGCCAGTTTCTTGCCATCTTCTAAATAGCTTTTTGCTTTCGTAACACGATATAAGTCTGCTGCTCCGGAAATCATCGTGCCACTATTATAGGAAAATGCTGTTCCAACCGCTTTTCTGAGCTCAGTATTTTTTCGATATTGTACACCATTGACCGTTTCATAAGCTATCGAACAATCTGGAAAGCAATCACCCATCATATCCGCATAAACACCTTTTTCATTAAGAAGATACACCTTTTGCCAGTCATAAATCCTTTTAGCATAACGGAGATAAAAATCGCTCTTCTTCTCTTTTTTAGAAATACGGGTTAATTTATCTTTCTGATCAATGGAATGCGCAACGATTTGGTCTCCTTTCTTTTTATAGATTTCATACAATGCAACAAGCGGACTAATAATCGGTGCATTGCTACAGGCATGCTTAGTTACATATCCTGGACCCCAAGGAATTCCGCCATGCTCTTTCCCTTTCTCATCCAAAGTACAATCCCAACCATCAAGAACATAAGCAGTAAGGTATTCAGCTTCTTGCAAATAACGTTCTTGCCCAGTCAAGTGATAGGCTTCCAATAATTCCCGTACCAACCACATCTGATCATCATAGACATTCAAAACTCCCGTTACATTTGCTTTTCCTTTTTCTCGGACGCGATCGACAGCATACACCGTCCATTCTTTATGTTGTGTAAAAGATGTTAGCGTAAATGTCCCTAAATAATAAGCTGCATTTGCATGAAGCTTAGCCAATAAATCCACATAGCGGGAATAATACTTTCCGTAAAGCTCGGTATTACCTGCCTTTTGTTGCTTTTTCAAGCCGCTCAACACAGCATTTACAGCTTCTATGGAAGCAGAGTACATCCATACACTCGCTTTTTCTTCGGATCGAACCTGCGTAAATGGATTATAAAAACGATGCATTTTGAAATCTTCACCAGAAAAATAGACTTCCATTGACCGATCAATCAATTGGATCGCCCGTAAAAGATTCTGTTGGCTTTTATTTTGATCATGTACTGATCTTTGGCTATGCAATTCTTGCGCACACACCTGTTTTACACAGAGGGGTGATACTGACAGAGAAATTAGAGAGAGTGCCCAAAAAGGCCGGATGGAAAAGAATTTGATCATGATACGGTTTTAAATTGATTAAGTAGTCTTTCATGCGCTTTGGTAGAGCGTGATAACCGAGGTTGAAGATAAGCATTTTTTGGACAAAAAAAATCGCATTTTTTGAAATGCGATTAAACTCTTTGCCCTTTTGCTTAGTTAACCAAGAACTTTCTCGGTCAACTAAGCTGCCACTGGCTGACGATGACGATTCACAAATTGCTTTTTCAACAGATACAATTTGTAGTGGTCGTACAAACCAATGATTAAAAGAACAAAACAAACCACGTAAAATGTCTTATTCGATAAATAGGTGAATGAAATACCGCTCACAAGCCCTCCCATGACATAGGCTCCCACGATACTCAGCAGTAAATGGAATTTGTCGACCAACGCCTTATTGCTTCGGTTGGACTCCTTCGTGAACATCGAAATCAATATTGCCAAATCTGTCGTTAGTCCTGTCAAATGTGTCGTTTTCACAACAGAATTGGATATGCTCGCTGTTAAACCATTTTGTAATCCCATTGCAAACAGCAATGCACCGACAAGTATCTCTGTTTCTTTCAAAGAATCTTCATAAAATACATCAAGATATATTCCGACAAATAATATACTCAGTATTTCCAATGCCAAGGGAATGGAATGTGTCAGATAGGAGCTAAAACGTCCTTTACCATGAATGATGATAAGATTCGAAAGCATACTCCCTACTAGAAAAAGTAAAATCCAAAATAGCACTACTGCACCTTGATACCAATTTCCTTTCGCAATCTCTTGCGCAAAAACAGCATAATAACCTGTTACATTGGATGTAAACGAGAAAAAGACAATGACAGATGCGACATTGACCATTCCCGCAGAGAATGCAGTTATTCCCCCTAATTTGATATTATCTTGAATCGTTCTATGATTGCTATATTTTCTCAGCATACTTTTCCTTTCCTCCTTTTTTCAGCACAATTCGTGCAATTCCTTTCGTCTGCATATCCAAGTTAAGATGCAGTATCAATTGGTTTTTATTTAATTTTTGTATGACAAAGCTCTCTATAAGCTCATCATTTTTCCGAAGCTCAAGGATATGGCCTCGTCCCTTCAAAAACCAATTGTATTGTTTGTCCTCGTGATGGGCAATAAAATTTTTGTCACCCATTTTTTCAAAATGCCATAATCCATCCTGCAAGGGTGGAAGGTGAGCGATTGCAGCATCTTTTATTCCCTCATGGATAACCGCCTGTTTTTTGAACGTTGGAGACTTCTCCACTTTCTCAAAGTACCAACCTTGCTCTTCCCACTCCCCTTCTAAAAGCCGCTCGGGGTTTTCATAAAACATAACCATTGAACTAGCTCCTAAAAGCAAAAATGACAACAAGACGAAGTTGAACCTCGCCAATATTTTTCTCTTAATAATTAACATCCCATTTCTTGTTAAAAAATAAATCCGCCAAGACATTTCCTCCTGTTTTGTTTGTCCCAGGTCTTGCTACAATCGAGACATTCTTCTGTTTACTTTTACTCAAGTCAAGCAAAGCCTGTCCGACGTCGAAAAAATGCCGTGTTCTTTTTTCAAATTCATAATCTGTGGGAACTTTGACTTCATCAATCCGAGCTCCGCGCAAATAATGTTGTAAATAATTGAGATTGTCAGAGCCGATGATATCTGTATAGATATTTAGCTTACGATTTTCATAACGATGACAGATCATCTGGCAGGCCTTCAAAAAGTCCTCCGATTGAAGATTACTGAGTTGGTCATCCAATGTGATTCCCAATAGTTCGCTGATCGATGTACTGCTCTTATTACCATAGACAAGAATGATATCAAGTTCTTCGGCTGTCGATCGCTCTATACTATGAATCACAAAAAAAAGCGAATCAATCGTAAAATCACTTGGAATCAATACACGTATTGCCTTTGCCATATCCAATTATTTTTATACAAAATTAACAGGTCGTCATGGCAACCGAATGAATCTGGAATTAACTTTCTATTAGAATTTTAAGACTTATATTAAAATGAGATTAAAAAAAAGATGCAGATTAAAATGGGATTAAAATTTAGTTCCAGCTTTGTAATATAATTCCGCTAGTGCCTTTCTGTAGTCCGTAACAAGCTTCTCTTGCTTGATACGCATTTCGATCAGCTTGTTTTCCCTACTATTAACAACAAACAAGGTTGATTCACCCAGTTCAAACTTATTTAATTCCCCCCGAAGAAGCAGTTCCTGATTACTTATATTGATCGATTGAAGTTCAATCTGTTTACTGTAAGCATTTAAATCATTATATTTTTTAACGACTTCATTGTAAATATTTCTCTCGGTCGCAAGCTGTTCAAATCGTAGCTGATCTTGCTTAATCCGGACCTCTTTAAGCTTCCCACGTTCGGCGCGAATAAAAAGTGGAAATGCAAATTCAAAACCTACTTTATAATTATGCCAATTAAAATCATACTGCGGTGGTACAAAGTCATTAAAACCGTAACGGCTAGAAATGAGCGCGCCCGACACATTAAATTTAGGTTTAAGCATTTCTTTTCGATAACGTTCTTCAAATAGAAGTTGTTGATTTTTACTCGCCAACTTTATCATTTCGGGATGAGCAATTTTTGCCGAATCAAGTAGCGCCTCGATCACACTATTATCTGGCAAAATAACAGGATCTTCGAGCTTATGCGGTATGGCATGATCGGGAAGTTCTACTGGAAATTGTTGATCATTCCACAGATGATTGGACAATACAATTTTCGCGTTTTTAAGTTCAACCTCATACTTTGAAAGTTCTATCCGCCGTTCTTTTACAACGACCGAAGCTTCGATGGAATCAATTACAGGTTTATCTCCCAGCGTCGTCTGCTCACTGATTGCTTTAAACCGTTGATCAGCCAATTTTACACCCTCCAATAAAAGCTGATACTGTTGATAGGCAAAATACCAATTCCAGTAATCTGAAAGTGCCTGAAACCAAATGGCATTTATTTGTTTTATCTTTTCGCCTTCTAGGTAGCTGATCATAGCCTTTGCCTGCTGCAACGTATTTCTTCTGCTATCGACAATTAAACCTTGCCCCAATGGAATACTTAAACCGATTGCGGAAAGCCCTGCATTATTTGTTCGGGATTGCGGGTTTGTATAATCACCAACATTTCGATCATAAGCAATTTTCAGATCTGCGCCAGCTAACCAAAGTGGAATTTTCAACTCACTATTCCACTGATTGTAATAATCCGTCTTGCCAAAATGCTTATTTTTAAAACTGGAATTTAGCGTCGGATCAAACTTTCCTAACGCCTGTGTTACCTGGGCTTTTGCAGTTTCACTCAGCAGATTCACTTGTTTAACGATGGGATGATTGGCCATTAAAAGCTCTTCCATGTCATCCACGGTAAAAGTATTCGTTGCTCCATACTCCTTTTCCTGAGCCGAAAGATAAGGAGAGAAAAAAAAGCAAAACACGATAAAAATAAAATTCAATTTATTCATATAACAATTACTTTTTCTCCCTTTCTTTTGGTTCTCTTTCCAAACTCGGCGGAAAGCCATTCAACTGTCGCCATATCTCATACCATAATGGGACTTTATTTAAAATAACCCTTCCATAAGCACCTGAGCCTTGATTTAACTGAACAGGCCAGGGCTCATCTCCTTCCGGAACAGGATCTGTTGCGCGTATCAAAATCCTAAATCGGCCATTCGTACTACTCACTTTATCGATGACTGAAACTTTTCCAGCAAAGGTACCGACCGCGACAGACGGCCATCCGGAAAATTGAATCGATGGCCAGCCATCAAATTGTAGCCTTACATCACTTTCCGGCTCAATCAGTGGAACATCCATTGCGTTTACATAAAGCTCTACGGCAAGCAGTGGTTTCTTAGGCTGTAATGTCGCAACGGACTCTCCTTCCTTCATATTTTCACCAATTCCTGCCTTAAAGGTTTTTACAATAAAACCATCTTGTGGCGCCCTCACGACATATAACCCACGTCGTACATCAATATTGGATATCTCATTTCTCAGTTTGGCGATATCCCCTTGTACTGAGGCTTTGGAGGAAAAGGCGGAACTTAAATCGGACTGCGCTTTCGCCAATGATTCATTGTACTTTGCACGGATATTGTTTAATTCGATACTGGCATTCGTTAATGATTGTCTTGAATTCGACAACTTGTTATCTGCACTTACAACTTTAGCTCGATCATTTTGCAGATTTAAGCGCCTTGTTTCAATATCTGTTAAGGAAAATAAACCGTCACGATAGCCCTCTTCGTACCGTTTAAGCCGCTTTTCGCTGGTCTCAAAAAAGCTCATGACAGCGACCAATTCTGCGCTATCTATTTTTACCAGATTTTGAGCTTGAATCACCTTATTTTTAGCTGACGCAAGCTGGAAATCAAGCCCATTTTTCAATGCTTCAATCTGTGCTTCAGTGGCTTTCATTTTTTGATTAGCAGCATCTTCTCCGCTTTGTTTGGCATTCAATTGCTCTTCTAATCGCAATGGTAACATGGGATCAAAATAAGATTGAGAAGTCTCCGAAAGCACTAAAATCGTATCACCTTTCTTCACTTCCTGCCCTTCGGTAACCGCCCAATACTCAATGCGACCACCAATCTGATTTTGGATGGTCTGCGGTCTGTCCTGTGGACGTAAAGCGGTAACCGCTCCTACTCCAGGAATTGTCTGCCTCCATGGGAGAAAAAGTGCTAGTACAAAAACAATCCCAGAAAACACAAGAATTCGCCCCAAGACGAGGGATCCCCGCTCTTTCAATAACTTGCCAACTGCATCATCGGAAAGATCTCTCCATGAGAGCGTTTTCTGACTCGAACGATCCTTATTAATCAACATAAACCGCAGCGTCCTCCTCCAACGCAAGATCCGTTACAGCCGCCAATTTGACAACTCCAGTAAGCATATCAAAAATCGTATTCAAATTTGTCATCAGTTTTTCAATGGCATAACCAATTTGAACGATGACAACTTCAGCAGCAACAAATTGACCAAAAGTCATTTGCCGCTCAACAACAAAATAAGATCCAAGCAAGAGCATCGCTCCAAACAACAGGGTGCGAAGTAGGACAGAACCAATAAAAAAGCGCTTTAAAACCTTAAAATGATCGTTTCTCGCCCCTAAATACTTACTGACAATATAATCTGTTGTCTTTGTCACTTCGTTCATTTTCATCTCATCAGCACGATAATGGTCAATTTGTCCGGCAACAGCTTCCAAATAGGCTACCGTCTCATATTTGTATTCAGACTCTTCAATACTTGTTTTCAACCCTCTTTTATAGTATAAAACAAGTATCGTAATAACAGAAAAAATGACAATAAGGCCAAAGGCCAGAAATACAGGATGATAAAATGACAATAAGACCACGCTAAAGAAAATTGTCACCACTGCGGCGATGATATCGATCAAAAGTTTGATAATTCCCTTTTGAATAATGATAACATCAAAAAATCGGTTAACCAACTCCACAAGATTTTTTCCAAGTAACTCTTTAGGTTTAATTCTCGGCAGGCGATAAGAAAATTCAACCGCCGATTTTAGAAAGATTTTCTGCTCTAAATACTCGACTAAGGTCAATTGTCCGATCAATAATACCCCGCCCACAATCACGCCAAATAATACAAAAGCAATTAAGATATAGGTAGAGCTATACATCGCTCCATTGCTTAAAAAATTAAAGATAGCTGTTATCCCTATTGGAATAGTCAAACTAAAGATACCGATGACGATGGCATAAATAAATATATAATTGATCGTTTTTCGTTCAGTATGTAATAAGCTGGCCAACCGTTGCAAAGGTGATGGTCCGCCTTGTATATGCCCCATAAAAATAGATAGAAGATAAGTTAGAAATGATGAATCTCAGCTAAAAACAACAGTAAAAACTCCGATCGATCATTCTATTAGTCCGATTTCTCTGTTTCTAATACTTGGTTGTTCCTTAAATGAAATTGTAGAAGGAATTTGACTCTCGACTTTACGGAGTGCACTAGCGACATTAAAAAAATTGCGTGTTTTCTTTTTATAGGTATAATCACGTGGTATTATGACCTCATTTACAGACTGTCCTTTGAGGTAATGCTGCAAATAATGACTGTTATCGGTACCCAAAATATCTGCAAAAATACTGAGCTTACGGTTTTTATAGCGCTGATAGATTCCGCTACAGGCTTTTAAAAAAGATTCAGATTGAAGTGTTTCCAGTTGATCTTCCAATCCAATTCCGAGTAATTCACTCGCAGAAGTGCTGCTTTTATTGCCATACACAAGGATAATATCGATAGAATCAGCCATTGACTCTTCAATACTTTGACGCACAAAATGGAGTGAATCAACTGTAAAATCACTAGGTATTAATATACGCGTTGTTTTAGCCATGCTTTTTTTTAGCAAAGTTAAAACGCACATATGGCAACGGAATGAATCTAAAATTAGCTTTCCATTAGAAAGCGAGCAACAGTATTAAAATGAGATTAGAAATGCAGTTGAAATTAAAACCACATTAAAATCGAAGGTAAGTGGGTAGTTCAATTTCTACAGTGGTGCCTTCACTCACAACAGAATTGACCTTCAATGTCCCACCATGCAACTTAATAATATTTCTGGCCAAAGGAAGTCCAATACCATAACCGTCAATGCCACTCGTATTGGACGCTCTAAAATAAGGATCGTAGATATGATCCAATTCGCGGGAGGGTATTCCTATACCTTTGTCTTTTATTAGAATAAACACTTTATTGTCCAATGCCCCTAAAGCAATATAAGCGGTTCTATCGGATGAATACTTACACGCGTTGCTGATAATATTGGATAGCGCAAGCTGTAGCAAAATTGCATTTCCATTCACCTTAAGTCGCATACTATCATCTGGTAATAGACTGAAATCTGTGATAATCTTAAATTTATCATTGATGGCCTTAACAGTCAGCTCGGCGTCCATCACGATCTGATCAATACGAACGGGACTAAATGCGGTCGCATTATTCACAAAACCTGTACGCGCCAACAGTAAAAGTGCTTTTGTTTTCTTTTCCAAATGCTCTGCCGACTCAATGATCTTAAATAATGTTCGTTGGTACTCCGCTGTTGTTCGTTCTTTGGATAAAGCAAGATCTGCCTGTCCTATGATGGATGTCAATGGTGTATTTAGCTCATGTGATGCATTGCTGATAAAGTTCTTTTGTGTTTCGAAAGAAGTTTCCAAGCGCGTCAACATCCGATTAAATGTGAGTGCCAGACCATGAAGCTCACCTTTGTATTTATCCTCATCCAATCGCTTATAAAGATTTTCCGAACCAATCTCTTGCACCTCTTTCATCATGGTTAGTATTGGCTTTAAGAACGAACGTTTCATAAAAACCGAAACAACGAATATAAAGAGAATCCCCAAAATCAGACTTATAATAAGCAGATTACGAAGGTAGGCCAAATGGTGTGTATAAAAGTAATTTTCAGCGGAAGCGCCCACAATATACTTTCGACCATTTTGCGAAAAATATTTAGTTGAATAGAATTGATTACCCGACTTGAAATTTGAGCTTCCTTTTTTATTGATTTTATCCCAAAGTTCTTGATGAAATCCTTGGCTTCTTAAAATAGCACCATTGCTATCAAATTCTACCAAAAATTCATGCTGATTATTGAGATTTTCTATAAAATCAAGGCTCCACTGATCAGCCTGGGAGGCGGATTTACTATTCAGAAATTTTTCAGCAGCAATATTTCGCCGCAGATCCAGCCGTTTATAAAAATCTGTAAAAGCGAAATTTGTAACGGAATAAAAAATAAAGCCAACAAAACAACTCACATAAATGACCAGAATTGCAATGAGATAAATAAGCTTTCGATTATAATTGTGCATTTTTAAATATTCAGTCTTCTATTTTTAGAACATATCCCATACCAATAACCGTATGGATCGCTTTTTTGCTCGTTATTTTTTCAATCTTTTTTCTCAAATAATTCACATAAACATCGACAACATTTGATCCAATATCGAAATTTATTCCCCATATTTTATCCAAAAGCTCCGTTCTCTCAAATACCTTTTTGGGGCTCTGAATAAACAACAAGAGTAAACGATACTCTGTACTTGTCAGATTGAGTTCCTGCCCCTCACAGTAGGCTATTTTTTTATAATCATCAATACTCAGAAAACCATAACTAAATGTGTCTTTCGAGGGCTGTAACTCACGTTGTGTTGCCTGTACGATAGACTGTTGCCTGCGGATTAACGAACGTATCCGAGCCTTCAATTCAATCAGCTTAAAGGGCTTGGAAAGATAGTCATCGGCACCATTATCTAGTCCGAGCACCACATTCTCTGGAGTACCAAGTGCAGTCAGCATCATAACAGGTAAATCGGTATACCCCCACTGTCTGATCTGCTTACAAATATCCAGGCCGTTAGTTCCCGGCAAAAGAATGTCCAATAACACAAGAGAGACATCTTGCTTCGCCAAAAGCTGTTCCAGACCTTCCGAACGCCCCAAATGAATGACCCTATAGCCATCCTCGCCTAAGCCTTGTACGATCAAATCAGCAACATCCTGTTCATCTTCAACCAAAATAATTTTTTGCTCCTCCATATTCGTCATGATGTGTAGTTCTCTGTAATGAACTACGATCCAAACCATAAAAATAACGTTTTGACTCAAGAGACACAAATCCCATTTTTGCCCGAATCCACACAAAAAGAATCTTGCTCTATTTTGCAAAAGCAAAAGCGCTGTGTTCATCGATCGTGAAACAGCGCTTTCGTCCTAGTATTTAATTGGTTCAGCTATAATTTTACTTTACCCATTAACGGATCCGTCTTACTTGATTTACCAGTCTCTATATGCCCAGCATAGCGGAATTTGACCGCATGATCTTCTGAACTCGTTATTTCGATATCATACCAACCTTCACTCTTGCTGCAATCGATTTCAACCAAAGCAGGATCATCCTTGCGCATTGTCTTAGCATGGAAAAGATCATAGGAACAGTCTTTAAGAAGTAAATCCCAATTTAGCGACTCTGATTGTACACAAAGAATAGGCTTTCCAGCGACTACTTTCGTATATACATCAATAGCTGGAATATGTGACTTTGCGCCTTCAATCGTGCGATAAAAACCATTAGGGCCATGCAATGCAAATGATATGTACTCTCCTACAATTTTATCGAGTTCCCATTCATACGCTAATTGATCCCCTTCTCGTACCGTAAAATTCCAAACTTTACCCGCCGCATGGCCATCATACGCCACATAGGAAATAACATAATAAGGCAGACCCGCTCCCGCTTTAGCTGTATTGAGCCTTCTTTCCAAGGTTGAGCTGATGGAAAGCATCGTTGGTGTATGCTGTACTTTTAGCTGCAATTCATAAGGTAAAGCACAAGCATCCTTCCATCCCTGCTCTTGCATCTGCATAGCTGCATGATACTGACCTGTCGATTTGATTTCCTCCAGTTTTTGGCTGTCGATTTTCACAAAACCTGTTGGGAGCTTTTTATTCCTGGCGGAGAATATACGTTCAACATACTCATCTCTATCCACCGGATTAAGCCTTGTTTTGGAAATTTTATCTACAGGACGAAAAGAAGTTGTTAAGTCGCCACAGACCATTCTTCGCCATTGACTGATGTTTTCTTCTCGTACCACCTTACCCGTTTTCTTCTCCAAAAAATGTTCTAAAAATTGAAGACAGGAGGTGTGGTCGAAAACTTCGGAATTGACCCACCCACCCTTAGACCAGGGTGAAGCTATCACCATTGGTACTCGATAGCCCAAACCAATAGGACTTTCAAAACTTACATTCTTACTATTTCTCCTTTTTCGCTCCTGTTCTAGCGTAACATATTCATCCGAAGTGTCGATTTCTGACACGGCACCCTGATCTTTGTTCGTGCTCAATGGCGGAACAAAAGGAGCTATATGATCAAAATATCCATCATTTTCGTCATAAGTTAAGATGAAAATCGTCTTTTTCCAAACCTCAGGGTCTTTGGTCAATATATCGAGGACTTCGGATACGTACCATGCCCCATACCAAGGTGAGCCCGGATGATCCGAGAAACGACAAGGTGCCACTAACCATGACACTGTAGGTAATTGGCGATCTTCAACATCTTTTCTAAACTGATAAAAAACATCCCCCGCAGGCACCTCAACTTCCTGCCGCTTTCCACCTTCTTTATAACTTAATTTATCAAGTTTGTGAAAGTTGGGATCAGCTAGATTAGTCACAAAAGCATTACGATGAATATCTTTTTCAAATTGGGATAGCTTTTCAAAATTTTCGGGGGTATAATGAATGACATCTCTTTTCAAATCCTCCAATTCCGCTTTGGCTTTGTGCAGCAATTCTTCGTTTGGATTTGTTTCCAAAAATTTATGCAGCTCATTTACCCGTTCTTTCATCCACTGATAATGTGCCAAATGATATCTTACACCATATTGTTGGTGAAACTCCAGGTTGTTATCTGTAAAATTGGCCAACCAATCTTCCTCTTCTCCTTTAAAGCCTACTGGTAAACTTAGTTCATTTTGATAAACTTTCCACGAGACCCCTGCTTTTTGCAGTCGTTCAGGATAGGTTTTCCATTTGACATCCTTGTAGTTGATCTGACCATTGTCTACATGCGCAACAGATTCGGGATTACGGGGTTCTTCACGCACTGTACCAGTCCAAAAATATGATCGATTAGCGCTCGTTCCCGTCAGTGAAGAACAAAAATGCTGGTCGCAAACCGTAAATGCATCTGCAAAAGCATAATAAAAAGGAATATCTGCACGATTATAATAACCCATTGTTAAAGGCATGGCCTTATATTCTGAATTACCAGAGCTCTTTGCTTCCAACCAATTATCCATTTTCCCGTCATGACGAGCAGCAACCATATCACGCCAACCATGCGGAAGCGACCCCATCCAAGTCGATTTACTATTGACGATATCTAAATGGAAAGGTGCAAAATATGCACCTTCCTTATTTCCTTGTATCCATACAGGTAGACCATTCGGTAATTTCATCGCGCGGGGATCGTTAAAGCCACGTACACCCTTCAAAGTTCCAAAACAATGGTCAAACGATCTGTTTTCCTGCATCAAAAAGACAACATGTTCGGCATCCAAAAAAGTTGATCCTTTTGGAGCTTCAATCGCCAAGGCTTTTTGTATTGATTCAGGCAGCCAGTTTATAGCGACTGTACTCCCAGCCAGCATGGCTGCTTTTTTTAAAAATACCCTCCTTGAATCCATTATTTTAACCACCAAGTCTGTAAATTAATATTGTCATTTCCGCCAAATTGTGATTTGATCGCATCAGATACATTCGCAGTATTATTATTGTACTCATCTTGAGGATACATCCAGCGATAGGCTGTTTTCACATTCGCAGATTTACGGAAACTCGGATATCCCGTGCGCAAATGATCAAAATAAGCCGAGTATCCCCCCTGATGAAATGAGCGTAGGTATTTCTGCATCAAGATACGTTCTAGCTTTTGCTCATTGGAGCTAGCTCCGTCAAGACTTACCGAATTTTGTTCAAGATATTTGGCCGCTTGTGCTTCATTTGTATAAGTTCCTAAATTTTTCGCATACTTTTCATAAAATTTGAACGATGCCTGTACTCCTTTGGTATACGTTGCATTGAGATCGCCCGTTATCCAACCTTTCAAAATGGCTTCAGCCAAAATAAACTGCATCTCCGAACAGCCCAATAAGACCAATGGCTCAGCTGTGGGATCTTGATAAAATCGTTCGTGGACTTTCGATAATTTACCTAATACAGCTTTTGCATTCACCTGTGCGTAAGGAACAATCGGATCACCGCCTTCATAAGCCGTAAAGTCATTAATCGCTTTACCCGCTTCTTTACCCAGTCTTGTTTGTGTAGCGACGGCAAATAACCGCGGATCTTTCAAGTCCTGCAATCGTTGGATAAATGTTGAATCCATATACATTCCCGATCCATAACCACTTGAGTTAAACTCCGGATAACGATTACCCTCTTGATTCAAAAAGACGAGTTGCCCATCTTCAGCACCACTAACATCAGTGATTCTAGACTCATTGGTAAATATTTTTGAAAATTCTGTTGCTGCATTAAATGGGAGATCAGTCGTTTTCTTCGAAAGCGTCAATAATACTTTTAGGCGAAATGAATTGACTAACTTGTTCCAATTGCCACTATTTCCACCATAAATAATATCCCCATTTATGGTGTTATTGTTCTTCTTCAGAATAATACTTGCTTCCTCAAGCTCCTTCAATACACCCACCAAAACGTCTTTCTGTGTATCGTATTTCGGTGCAAAAATTGCCGAATTTTCACCCTTTGCTGCTTCTGAATAGGGGACATCACCAAACGTTAAGGTAAGATTATAAAAATAATACGCACGGAAAAATTTTGCTAATGCCAAATAACTTTCAGCGCCAATACGTTCAGCTTCTTCAGTCATCTTGGTAATATTGCGAAGATTACCATATTGCTCAAAGCTTCCTCGTTGCCAATTATAAATTTGATTCGCATTTTCACCATCCGTTTGCACAATCATTTTCAAGGCATATAGTGGTGAGGTACCGTGCCAGGTCCGAAAAGCATCCCATTCTACCTTCGTCAATAAAGCTTGCGGGTGGGTTGTTGTCGCTTCATTTGGATTAACATTTACTTCAGTCAATTTCTGACAAGAAGTCATGATTGAAAGAGAAAATAATCCAAGAAATATATGTTTATTAAATAATTTCATCGTACTACGTTATTAAAACTTAAAATCTAGAGAAAAACCAATATATCGCGTGGAAGGATCTTGTAAGTTTCCATCGTTTCCAACACCAAAATCAGGATCGATATAAGGTACTTTCTTCCACATAGCCAAATTATAGCCAAATAGTGATGCATTTAAGGCCGTAAGCTGTTTTAATTTAAACACCTTATTGACATCATAACCTACCGACAGTCTACGTAGTTTTACAAATGATCGATCAAATACATTGGCAAACAGTTTACTTTCAGACTCTGTAACTCTGGCCTGATAAGGATAATTTTGATTCCAAGCCTGCCAATCAACAGCTTTTGTATTACTTGTATACGTTCGGGTATCTGAAGTAATATTACCGTTCACGTCGCGGGTAAGCTCACCTCCTGTTACGATCACCCCATCTGGCACAAAAACTGGTTTCCCTGCATCGTATTGTTCCTGACGATATAAGACCGAAGAAGGATGCTTTCCACCCCACCACATTTTTTCTATGGTTGTCGAATTCATCACGCCGCCAATAGATCCGTCGAAATCAAGATTTACCTGAAATCCCTTAAATTTGAACTGGTTTGCAAAACCAAATTGCCAGTCCGGTTGAAAGTAACCTAAATACTGTGGAAATGGATTTTTGGTCGGCATACCCGTATTCGGATTCAAGATAACCTTACCATCAGCCGATTTTTCCCAAACAGTACCATAATAGCTGTCTGCACGATCGCCTTTTTTAAGATTACCGTATTTCGCTTGGTTATTATAAATTTCTTCCAAACGCTGAATTGCACGAGACCAGTTTACAGTAGACGTCCACGAAAATTGTTCATTTTTAATTATATTTCCTGTCAAAGAAATCTCCAATCCTTTTGTACGGTATTTATTTCCATTTACTTTACGCGACGTAAAAGCGGATGCTTGAGAAATACTCAAATCGATAATCTGATTTTTATCAACGACATTATAGTACGTCACATCAGCCGAAAGCCTATTTTTAAAGAAAGCCATAGAAGCACCAATTTCTAAGGAAATGGACTGCTGCGGAAGGATATCAGGATTAATAATACCTGCAGGATATGTTACTGATGGCGTCGAACCATAGGTAACATCTTTTTTATAAGTCGCGGCAATGCTATAAGGATCCAGATCAGAAGATACCGATGCCCAGGAACTGTACAATTTAACAAAGTCAATTTGCGCTGGCAGTTTAAAATAATCGGAGATAACACTACTTAGTGAAACCGATGGATAAAAGAATGACTGATTTGCCTTTGATAATGTGGATGACCAGTCATTTCTTCCTGAAAAATTCAGATAGGTCGACTTAAACACATTTAAATTTACCGACGCATAAGCACTTCGGATTATTTTTTCAGTTGTTGTATTTGTTGCCTTAACTGGGCCTTGGGTATTGCCTAAGTTATAGACAAATGGTACAACTAAACCATCTGTAGTTTGATAAAGCTCACGATAATCTCTTTTGAAAGTGGAAGATCCCGCATTAACGGTTACACCGAAATTATCAGACAACTGCTTAATATAAGTTGCTAAGACGTCCGCATCAAAATTGAGCTGTTTGCTATCCCAGTTTTTATAATCCCCATTCCGTGAATCGCCATAATTCATGTAAGACTTAGGACTCTGCATGTCCTGGAATAGATTTTTTTGTCTTGCTGCAGCACGACCTTTGATGGTAAATTCAGGTGAAATACGCCAAGTTAAAGCAGTCTGCCCGGCCAAAATATCTTGATCGTATACTTGGTTCAACTCATTAGCTGCAAAATAAGGGTTGTTGTACCAAGCATAGTTATAGTTTGCTTGACGATAGCCTTCCTGTCCCGGAATATAGAGGTGATCCTTTAATTCCTGTCCATTTACATCATTTCCCATCCACAACAAAATCGTATACATATGATTTTTAGGCCCATATCCATACCTTGGATAATTTGGAGATTTCACTTTATTATAGGATAAGTTAAGATCTAATTGTACCTCAGGAGTAAAACGGTAAGAGGTATTCAAATTTAATCCACCTGTAGAAAGCTTTGTATTGGGCACCTGACCTTTTTGATAGGCATATTTTCCTGTTCCAAATATGCTTACCTTTTCTGAACGATACGATAATGTCGCATTATTTTCGGTAATCAGTCCAGTTCCAAGGAAATCCTCTAAATTGTTATGTGCGACCCAATCAATCGGCACTCTTTCGTAACGTGACTTATCGTTATACTTGGTTCCACTCACATCACCCCACCAAGGAATCACTTCACCAGTTTGCTTATCACGAATCGGACTGTTCCATTGTGCAACCTTTATTCCGGAGTTCAATTTGGGACCCCATGTCATATCTCCATCTGAAATCCCCCCATCAGCACCATCCCAAAACTCATATTTACCGTTGGATCCACTTCCGAACTCCTTCTGCGATTCAGGAAAAACCGTAAATCCTGCAGAAAACATATTACTGGTTCCAACCGAAAACTCCAGCCTATCGCTTTTTGCACTTTTGGTTGTAATTAAGATCGCTCCATTTTTACCGCGTGATCCATATAAAGATGAAGCGGCTGTTCCTTTCAGCACATTGATATTCTCTATGTTTTGACTGGACATGTCGTAAAAATCAGATTCTACAGGAATACCATCTACGACAATAAGTGGGGTCTTACCACGCAATTGAAAAGATGGTGCCTGAAAAATCCCCGTTGGATTATTAACGATCAGACCAGATACTTGTCCCGTTAGCGCTGTACCAATATTCATTGTTTTAGACTCTTTAAGTACGTCTAATTTAACTTCTTGGGTAGCGTAACCAATTTGCTTCTTTTGTTGCTTGATACCAATTGCCGTGACAACAACCTCATCCAACTTTGAATCATCTTTTTCCAAAACCACCACAAGATCCCCATCTGTAGCAGTTATTGTAGCTGTTTTATATCCTAAAGAAGAAACACGGATTTGGTCGCCAACCTGACCTTTCACATTGAATTTACCATTAAACTCTGTACGCGTACTCTGTTTGCTGGTTTCATTGATGATCGTGCCGCCGTCAATAGGTTTGCCGTCCTGATCCTTAACAATCCCTTTAATAATAGCTTGATCGGCAATTTCGAGCTTGGTAGTTTCATTCGCAAAGTTTGCCCATACGCTATCGACATGTGCCGCATTCAGCAATGCAATAGCTAAGGTCACCTGAGCTGTTTTCCTAAATTGAGGTAGTTTAATAGGTTTCATTATTTTGAATTTTGCCCAAAAAAATGAAACCTATATTACTAGAAGATGAGTAGTATATTAACAATGCAATCTTAAAGATTGCTTAACTTAACATTAATATCGTTCGCGCTGCAATCTCCTATACATCAACCTGCATATTGAGCTTCCGCGTGCTTCGTCGAACCGCATAGATGACTATAATGAAAATAATCCAATCTATCGCCGCGCTCGCTACATAAATGCTGTGTACACCAAAATATTTTGGCGCAATAATTAAGATAGGAATATAAAATACAACCTGCCGCAATACACTGATAAAAGTCGCAGGCTTGGCATGATCAATGGAGGGAAACCACACCATCGCCATAAAAATAAATGGAAGAACCAATAAAACACTCATGTAAATTCTGAAATCCATTAGCTGCTGTATTGAAAAAATCGCTCCTGGTATCATGATAGATATCACGGCAACGGGATGCAGCATCACCAGCAACCAGAACGGAAGCAGAATCAGCAGCCCAGTAATGGCAAATAAACGGTACGAATTGATACTTCTCGTATACTGCCCAGCACCATAGTTCATCCCCGTTACAGGTTGCAAAGCCCGCATAAGCCCCCATAGTGGGGTATTTAATAAAATATAAAGCCGATTGACCGCCGTAAAAAACGTAATATCCATATCATTTCCGTAATTGGCCAATGCGTTGAAGACAACAATATTCTGGATTACAATCATGACCATCATGACAAACCCGGGCATTCCTAACGAAAAAGTTTCTTTTAAAATCGATAAATCCCAAGATAAAGACCAAAACTTTGTTTTGAACGAAGCCTTTCCCCCGGCGTAATACCATACACCTAAAAATGTGTAGATGATCATCGATATATTGGTTGCCCAAGCTGCTCCTGAAACACCCCAACCAAAGTGTTCTATAAAAACCGGTTTAAGTAAGACATCAACAAGCAACCCTATTGCAATCATCCAGGCCGCAGTTTTCATACGACCCTCTGCACGAATAATCATATTGAGGGCCAAACCATAAATCCAGAAAAAACTACCCAATATGGTTGCTCGAAAGTAATCCACCCCAAGAGCCAATATCTCACCTCGACCGCCCATCATGTAAACCAATTTGTCGGCAAATACATAGCAAGGGAGCGTAATTATAAGAGAGAAAATAATCGTCAAAAAATGCACCGTACCAAATGACCTATGTAATTTCTCCTGTTGATCCCCACCTATCCAAATGCTAATTGCCGCCCCCATACCTGTTCCGATCAGAGTACCAAAACCTTGTGCAAATTGGGCTAAAGGATAGGTTACACCGACAGCTGCCAACGCTGTATTGTTAATCAGATGACCAACAAAAATACCATCCAGAAAATTGTTCAGACCATACAGGACCATTGCAATCACGGCAGGCCACGACATCTGCCACATCACCCTGCTTAACTTGCCGTTTAAGATCAGTTGTTTCTGTTTCTCCATAACCTATCGTAAACGTTAAGCCCGGATTTCTTCACTCTCACTACGGCGATCTGTAGCAGATTTATCTTCAGCAACTCCGGCTTTCCAATACGAATAAGCATAAAGTTCCTCTCTTCCCCAACCGAGATCCTTACGCAAATAATTGCGAATCTCCTTAACTGTCGAAAATTCAGCAGCTATATAAGCAAATTTATCCTCTACGGGCAAGGATCTGATCTTCACCAAATCCGCCAAAAGGCTACCTTCCTGTGGCGTATCATTATGTAACCAGATAAAATCAATAGCAGCCTTAGTCTTCAATTGCTGTATATCTTCGCTACCATGTACTTCAATCATACAGATTCCCTTTGCCGAAGGTGGCAAATCTTCTAAGATTGCCCCCAGAACAGGAATTGCAGTTGCATCCCCAACAAGGAGATAGTTAGCTGCAACTTTATATAGAGAGGTCTTACCTGCTTTCATTAGAATCCCAAGCACATCGCCAGGTTTTGCAGCCATAGCCCAAGCTGAAGCTGGCCCCTCATCACCATGGGCAACAAAATCAATCCATACCTCATTTCTATCAAGGTTGATACCGCGATGTGTATAAGTTCGAACTGTTGGCCTAATCGCTTCATCCATCGGCTTCCACTGCCCTCGTTCATAATCAAATTCTGGAAAATAAATGCGATCTACATGCTTTGGCGGAATCAAGATCTTGTTATTGACTCCGACGGTCGTATTAGCGATTTGATCCACACCATCACCAGTCAAATAAACACGAATATAATGTGGCGTCAGGTATTCTTTTCTACTTACAGTCAGGGCGAGCTGTATTACTTTCATTTCAGTTTTTCCCATGATTTTCTAATTACGTACATATTTGATCAAAAGATTTCTATTAAGAATCTTTCTAAACAAAGGTAATTATTCGACTTTTATCAAACCCGATTCATGCGCTATTAAAACTTCCGTAAGAAGGAATAAAAGGTCCGTAAAGTGTGAAAAAAGCTATTCCACATTACAAGGTATTTTTTAGCTTACTCGGTGGGATTCCAAATTTACGTTTAAAGGCCTCCGAAAAATGGCGTTGATTTTTGTAACCAACCAAATCAGAAACTTCACCGATTGTTCGATCTTCATCTAGGATCAGTTTCTTGGCATGTTCCATTTTTGCGTCATGCCAAAAACCAAAAACAGTCGTACCAAAGAGCTCCTTAAAACCTTTTTTCAATGTGAATTCATTGGTACCCACCAGATGCGCGAGATTGACCAGTGTACTATTGGTATCCATATTTTTTAAAAGAAACTCACGAACGGCATATATCTTATCGATATCGGCTTGTTTTAACGAAACTGCTACAAAATCTTCTTCCTGAAACTGTTCCAATTGAAGAAGCAAGAGCTCCATAATCTTTGCTTCCAGGAAAATTTTCTTAAAAATTCCCTTTCGTTGACAATTAATTATCTCGTTGATAATTTGATACATATCGTGGGTAATCCGTCTATGCATATTGGTCAGCAATCCCGATTTACCACGGTCAATGGCATTACGAAAATCTGCAAAGAATTTAGAATCGTCGGGTAAGAATCTTTTAAAAAATTCAGGCGATAAGTTTATTTCACATAACTGAAACTCCTGATTCCCCCACTCCATTTGACCACACATTGAATTTCCGTAAATAATATTATGCAGGTAGGTCTCGAAATTTACACCGGATGGCATCATTTCGCTACTCGCCTGACTATTACCCTTTAAAGCAAAGTGCATTTCAACTGTTTCAAAATCACTTTCAAAACGAAATCGCATCCGTTTAAATAATTGTGCATGACCGTAACCAATATGAATACCATCGAAGAAAACCTCCTTGTAAAAACCTTTTCCAAAAGTAGTATCTAAATGTGTTACAGATTCATAAATTCCCGTATCGACAGAAAAGCAGGTACTTGGGTAAGTCCGCTCCAATAATAAATTGGGTGAATCAATATCATATAATCTTAGTGCCATTTTTAATTCCTTTTAGGATTCAAATAGTCTTACGCACATTAGGCAATATATCTTAGCAGAATATTCCCTTCGACGGACATTTTACTCCTTTATGCAGACCCCATAACAATAGAATGCCTGCTATCTTTGACTAAAGTATAAAATTATTTAGAATCATTCTTAATTATTTTAAAAATAATTCACTATGGATACAAATAGAAATCAGGATATGGCAGACAACTTTCCACTCATCCAGGATAGCATTTATAATAACATCAAGATTGCCAATCCAAATGCAACGAAACATGATATTATTTTAGCCGCAGAAAAAGCGAAAGTCTTAGATTTCGCCTGGGAATTTCCAAAGGGGCTCGACACATGGATTGATGATAGCAGATATCCTTTATCCAGCATACAACAACAACAAATCCAACTGGCCCGTAAATTTTTAAGGGCATTGTCGTAATGACAATGCCCTCCTTATGCTATGCCGTGCAACGTGCTGCGGTGGCATAACTATTTAATCACCTCAGTTAACTATAACCAGCCCTTTACGAGATCGTTATGTTTCTTGACCCATTCTTTTGCCGTAATTGCTTTGTTCTGGCTTCCCTGCATTTGTGACAACAAATCAGCCATTGTTGATTCATCAAAGTGGACTTTCGAGAAAAATCGGGCTAGCTCCGGTTGCTCAATGTTAAAGTCTCCCCGTGCAAAAATTTTAATTTGCTCGGCATCACCCAATGTCTTTTTGGGGTCATCCAAAAACTTCAATTTCATTTTAGCAAACATCCAATGCGGTTGCCAGCCAGCTACCACAATCCAACGTTTTGCTTTGATCGCGTTTTGCAATTCCGTGATCATAGCGACGGTAGATGAGTTCACATGCTTATAATCGAGGCTATAATCTTTGATCACCTGATCCACCGCACGTGTTATTCCAGCCCCCTTTTCTATACCAATGATCCTACTATCAAACTCTTTTTCATGTTTTTTCAACTCTTCAATTCCATCAATTGTTACGTAATCCGGTACAACAAGTCCATTTCGCGCATGGTTATAACTCGTTCCAAGCTCTTCAATATTTGGGAATTTAGCCACTTTACTTCCATGGGTCAATGGCAGCCAGACATCCATATATAGATCTGTATCGCCATTGTTCATGGAGGCTAAGATCATATCTGGCGTAGCCCGCTGGATAACAACATGATACCCCTTTTCTTCCATAATAACTTTTGCGACCTCTGTCATTGCGACTCCTTCGGCCCAGCCATCGACCATACCGATATGAATAATATTTTTATTCCGGCCTGTGGTGCATGAAGCAAGCAATAACACCATCAGACACAACACCATACTTTTTATTTTCCTCATACTATGCTTTCTTTTTTACAAAGCCCTGCGTGATCCGATCCAAAATAATAGCGAGAATCACAACGGACAAACCGCTTTCAAAACCAAGACCAATATCCAAGTTGTTGATACCCTCAAGCACTTTTTCTCCCAAGCCACCAGCAGCAATCATTCCGGCAATAACAACCATCGATAGAGACAGTAATATGGTTTGATTGATCCCCGCTAAGATTGTTTTTGTAGCCAAGGGCAGCTCTACTTTAAATAAGATCTGACTATTGGTAGCTCCAAATGAACGTGCAGCTTCCACAATATCTTTTGGCACCGCATCAATCCCTAGAGTCGTCAAACGGACAGCAGGTGGCATAGCGAAAATAATGGTAGCAAAAGCTCCCGGGACTTTACCGATACTAAAAAATAACACCGCTGGAATCAAGTAAACAAAGGCAGGCATCGTCTGCATTAAATCAAGTAAGGGCCGAATGATTTTCGCTGCTAGTTTATTCTTCGCGGCCCACACGCCCAAAGGAACTGATATAACCAATGCTGTCAGTGTAGCTACCAACACCAGGGCCAAAGTCTCCATCGTTGCAATCCAAAATCCCATCAGATAGATCAATGTTAATCCCACCAATGTTGTCAATGCAACCCCTTTCCCAGATTTCCACCAGGCTAAACCTGTAAATAATGCGATGATAATAAAAAAAGGTATTGTTGTTAGCACCCATTCCAGCCCAATAATGGATGCATTCCCCGTATTTTTTATCAAGTTAAAAAATGGTTCTAAATGATCTGTCAGCCAATTGACGGCTACAGCAATGTATTGTCCTATATCGATTACTTTATTCATTTCTACTGATTATTTGCTTTCTCTTTTAATTCAATAATTTCTTCTTCATTATACTTTGTCGCTTCGATAATCAATGATGTCTGTGTTACGATCCCCAACAAACGATTATGTTCATTCACCACAGCGATTGGCGACCGGATCTCCGATATCAAGGGCAACATTTCTTCAACGGTCACCTCTTTTGATACAGTTGGAACGGTAGTATGTATAATGGATTCTACGGTAGGTTCCCTACGCTTTGCAGATTGAATGACTTCACTCATATGAACAAAACCAAGAAAAGTCTCATGAGCATCAACTACAGGGAGAATCTCAATTCCTGTCGACCGCATTTTACGTAGAGCCCCCTCAGGGCCATCTTTTTTGAAACGTACAACAGTAGGTTTCTCAAACATCAGTGAACCTGCCGAAATGATGGACTTGCGATCCACTTTTTCAACAAAGGCTTTAACATACTCACTCGCTGGATTTGTCAAGATATCTTCCGCAGTACCGATCTGTTCGATGACACCATCTTTCATAATAGCAATACGATCGCCCAATTTGATTGCTTCATCGAGATCATGGGTAATAAAAACGATCGTTTTTTGTAAATTATCCTGCAACTCCAATAACTGATCTTGCATTTCTGTTTTAATCAGGGGATCTAGTGCTGAAAATGCCTCATCCATCAGTAATACTTCGGGATCATTTGCAAGTGCCCGAGCCAGTCCAACCCGCTGTTGCATACCACCAGATAACTGAGACGGTAACTGTTGTTCAAATCCGCTCAGCCCCACTACATCAAGTGCTTTCTGAGCCTTAGATTCCCGTTTGTCTCGTTCTTCCCCTCTTAGTTCTAAACCAAAAGCGGCATTGCTCAATACGGTGTGATGTGGCAACAGACCAAACTTCTGAAAGACCATACTCATTTCTGTCCTACGGACTTCAAGAAGATCTTTATTATTTTTCCCTGTAATATCCTCTCCATTGATAAATACCTTTCCTGATGTGGGTTCGTTCAATCGATTAAGACAACGGAGCAGGGTAGATTTCCCACTGCCTGATAGTCCCATTATAACAAAGAATTCACCCTCGAAGATTTCAAAATTAGCTTTGTTGATTCCGATCGTGCAATCTGCCTTTGCCAAGATCTCCTTTTTGGAGAAACCCTCATTTAGTAATTTCAAAGCTTGCTTCTTCTGTTTTCCGAAAACAAGTACCAAGTCTTCAACTTTTACTTTTACCTTGCTAGTTTTATCCATTCTTTAATTTTTTTAAACATAAATAAACCATAAGGGCATGAGTAACCCACTAAGGCCATACGCCTACGCTATTTTCTTACAAATAAAAATATCCCTACAGTTGAGTTCGTTTGATCGAAATCTTACTCGTACAGTTCAATCAACTTATTAACTAACATACTTTACTCTCGGTTCGGTAAGAGCAATGATGAAAAAGAAACTAATCTTTTAAAGACGAAATGCTCCATTCAAAAAGCATCTCCAAAATATACTTCAACAAGTATAACGAACAACCTAGGCTGTGCCAAAGGCACAAAGCCATAGCGGAATAAACTCACGCCATTCTGTCTTTTGACAGTACAAAGGTACGAAAAATAAATTTAACGTCTTTTTCGGAGCATATAAACCTATTTTACAACAACTTATAAAAATAAAAATGAGATCTGATTTTTTGAAGATAAAATCAGTAAACTTAGTAGCTAAACCAGCCGGTCTCGCAGCCCATATTGTACACATAATCCCTTTACCTTTTCCGCAAATGCCTGTCGATAATAGCTGGGAAGTTTACCGTCCGGACCAAACAATCGTTGGTATTTTTCCACGAGCTGTGGATAGCGTTTTTCAACCGCACGCATAACCAAAGTCCGATTACCACCAGGGTCAGAACCATATAATGCCAAGGTATCTCTCCGTTTTGTTTTGTTAAGAATGGATTTAGCAATTACACGCTGCATACGGAACTTTACGTTTAATGAAAATCTATCTTATAAAAACAGATTTTAACATCCTAAGTTAGTTCAAAATTACGACTAAGAGACAAAAAATAACTCCATAAAATTATTCGTTTAAATAAATTTCACAAAACTCCTTTCGGCTACATATTCCCTCAATTTGGCGATTTTTATTAGACGCGCTTTATGGAAGTTTGTATTACAAATACAAAGAAATATGACACAAAATACGCAAAGTAAAATCTGGTTTATCACGGGCAGTTCGCGCGGATTCGGGAAAATCTGGACAGAGGCAGCATTACAGCGGGGAGACAAAGTAATTGCTACCGCACGAAGACTCTCTTCCATCGCCTATCTCAATGAGAAATATGGAGACAACGTATTGACACTGGAATTGGACGTTACCGATACCGAAAAAGTAAAAACTGTTGTACAACAGGCATATGATCACTTTGGCCAGTTAGACATTGTCCTTAACAATGCAGGTTACTCTCTGGTTGGAACTATTGAGGAAGCTAGCATGGACGATATTCGAAAACAATACGAAACAAATATCCTTGGACCGGTAGCTGTCATTCAAGCTGTTTTACCATTATTACGTCAGCAAGGACATGGCCACATCTTAGGGACATCAAGTAGCCTAGGCCACGTTACACTGCCTGTAATCGGATACTATTGTTCCTCAAAATGGGCATTTGAAGCAATACACGAAAGTTTAGCGCTTGAGGTCAAAGCGTTTGGCATCAGAGTAACCATCATAGAACCCGGAGCCTATGCCACCGAATTTGGAAGTCAGGAATCACTACAATTTGCTGAAACATTAGATCCTTACCAAGATTTTAAAGCCCAATTTTTTACTGATTTAGGAAAAATGGAGAAAGGTGATCCGAATGCGACTCCAGCTGCAATCTTCAGTATTGTTGACACAGAAAATCCTCCCTTGCGGTTTAATCTAGGAAATGGAAACCTATCTTGGGTAAGTAGTGTATATGCCGAAAGGATTGCCACATGGAAAGAATGGGATACTGTTTCAGCACAAGCTCAAGGCCTTTCCAAGTAATCCCTATGTCAATAATTCATTCTCGTTTACATTATCGACTATTGTAAACGAGAATTACGTAAATTCAAAAATGAAAAAAGAACAAAAAGCTCTCCCAAAGATGGAATCCCTATCGGATATTCACCGTGCTTTTGGCCTTCCAACACCGGCCCACCCCTTGGTCAGCATGGTGAATGGCACCACTCATCAGGTTATGCTCAACAATATTCCTCAACCGCATGTATTGAATTTTTACAAAATATCCTACAAACCGAGTGTTAAAGGAAAACTCATCTATGGACAAGGTTACTATGACTTTGACGAAGGTGGACTTCTGTTTGCCGCTCCAAATCAAATTATAGGAAACCACGGCGCAAATGAAGGCGAAGTGTGCTCACAATATACCCTTTTGATACATCCTGATTTCTTTTGGGGATATCCGCTAGCAAAAAAAATAAAACAATACGGCTTTTTTTCTTATACCACAAATGAAGCCTTACATTTATCCGAAAAAGAAAAAGACCGAATTATTTCCATCTTCCGACACATCGATGAAGAATTAACTAGCCGAATCGATGACTTTAGTCAAGATGTGATTATTTCCCACATTGAATTACTTTTAAATTATGCCAACCGATTTTATAAAAGACAGTTTATCACACGAAAAGCGATTAACACGAACTTAATAGCCAAACTTGAGGAAATATTGGAAGCATATTTCTCTAACAATATTTCTACTAAACAAGGCATTCCAACGGTACAGTATCTTGCTGAACGCCTACACATTTCAGCCAGTTATTTAAGCGATATGCTCCGTTTGCAGACCGGTGAAAATACGCAACATTTCATCCATGATAAAATAATTGACAAAGCAAAAGAGAAATTATCCATCACAAACCTATCCGTAAGCGAAGTTGCTTACGACTTGGGCTTTGGCCATCCCCAATCATTTAACAAGTTATTCAAAGCGAAGACAAATATGTCTCCTTTGGCCTTCCGAAAATCTTTTCCCCAACCAAATAAGTAGGTAAATACGAGAAAAATAGGTGATATAGCACAAATAATTGCAAATATTTCATTTTCAATACCTAATAAAGGCATTTATTCCTTACCTTTATCCTATTGAAACAAAACTCAACCCCAGCCATGTTTATCGGCGCAGTCAAATGGTTCGACAATAACAAAGGATTTGGTACTCTTGCGTTACCTTCCGGAGAAGAACTCTTTGTGCATATACGCAGGTTTAAAGTTCCTCCAGAACATATTATTCAACCTGGAGAAGTTATTGTTGGCGACAAGAAACCCGACCCTAAAAGGAGCGGTTATCTCGCTCAGAACTGCAGGATTCTCAAAAGGCCCGAAGATTGGAAATTCGTCATCTCGCTCCTCGACAAAGAACACACCGTACTCCTCCCCGACAGCCACGGTCGAGAACAAAAGCATAACTTAACCTCATTAACAGCAAGACAACTTTTAAGAACCCAGCCCAGAGAACATATTGTGGCCATGCTGACCGCTAATTTTGATGTTCATTTTGATAGCTCAATTTTCATTTCCTATGCCGAATTGATCGACAAAAGCATTACTGGTGTTTTTGAGAAAGAAACCGCTTACGATATACTTTCCAAAGTGTTCGAATACTTTGGGAAACATGTCTCGCATCAAATCCTATTTCGCGTATGGAAGGAAAGCATGTTTAAGTATCTTGGCTATCCGGCAGAAGGCGACTACGAAATTCCTGAGCTTGTATTTAATCTGAATGCCACAGAAATCAATTGTGAGGATCTTGCCAGAATTAGCACCTACAGTTATGGAAAATCCTTTTGTACTGATTTTGTAAATGCACTATTTGACGATCTAGAAACAATGGATAAGCAAGATATCGAGCCGCTGCTTCCATATATCGAGTTCTTAGAGAATGAGGCGTCTATCGAAAAAATACAGACGTTGCTGCAAGAATAGCTTAAACTATTTAATCTCGTAAAATTAGCATGCAATCCGCCCTAATATAAATAAGCGAGATCAGACAAAGAATCTGAACTATTGATTATCCTTCGTATGATAATAATTGAATATCTACGAAGGATAAGTTCTTCACCTAAAATTCTCTTAGTGCGCTATGCAGGTAATTAAGAATGATTGATACCCATTCCACCGTCCAAAACAAAATCAGCGCCAGTGATGTAAGATGCATGATCACCACTCAGATAAACAACCATTTTAGCGACATCCTCAGCTGTACCTATCTTTTTGAGTGGAGATTCTGCTGCCAACTTATTCCAAATATTTTCGACAGTCTGCTGGTCATAATTCTTGTTAAGAACATCCGTCCTAGTCGGACCCGGACTCACGGTGTTTACACGAATTTTACGGTCTGCAAGCTCCATTGCTGCTGTTTTGGCAAAGGAATTAACGGCCGCTTTACTCGCTTGATAAATCGAACTCGCTGGCATATTTAAGGTAGCTACATTAGAAGAAAGAATAACGACAGACGCACCATCGCGAAGAAGTGGAATAAACCTGCTCAATGTAAAATATGAGCCTTTTAAATTGATATCCATTACTGCATCAAAATTCGCTTCTGATGCTTCATCAATAAAACCTCCTTCACCTGTAATACCGGCGTTGATAAATAGGACATCTATATATCCAAACCGATCTTTTATTTCTTGAGCAAGTTTTTCAATATCCTGTAGTATAGCCTGATCCGCCACGTAGGCTGTTGCTCCTATCCGCTCAGCGGCTTGATCAATAGCTTGTTTTCTTCTTCCTGTAATAATAACTTGTGCCCCATTTTCCCTAAACTCCTTCGCTGTTGCAAAACCAATTCCACTATTCCCTCCTGTAACTAAGACGACTTTGTTTTCTAAATTTTTCATTGTTCTATTTTTTGACAAATATATCGGGTATTTGATATACATTTGATACCAGTATAATAGAGTATACCAAAATTACCATGGAAAGAAATCAAGTAGAAGAACTAAGGGCATTACAAGACACCCTGTATTTTATAGGTGGAAAATGGCGTATTCCCATTATCAATTCATTATGCAACGGTAATAAACGGTTTCGAGAAATTGAACGAAGTATCCCTGGGATCACGACACGTATGCTGTCCAAAGAATTGAAAGATATGGAACTCAACAAACTCGTTAGCAGAAAAGTCTATCCGGAAAGCCCTGTGTTAATTGAATACCTACCGACTGCCTATTGCCGGACATTTGGTAATATCATCCAAGAAATGATTAACTGGGGCCGAGAGCACAGAAAGGTGATTATTGAAGAATCTGTAGAATAGACTTTTGAGCTCTATTCTACAGATTTAAATCGAAGTGCAGTAAGACTGACTTTATCCCCCTCCCCCTCCAATAAAGAAACAGTAATTTTGTAGCGCCCCGGAGCCTTAAATTTCATCCATCCCCAAGGGTACCAATTATACACAGAAGAGGCCGCTTGCTGATTCTGCACGATCTCCCCAGCCGAGTTTTCGATCTTCCACACCACTCTCCCCTGCCCCGTATAATTGAGATCAATTTGATAATAGCCTGGCTTAACAATGTCTATAGCATACGTTAGTTTACTTTCATCAGCCCATTGCCCTACTTGAACCACATGCTTCCATTCACCGAATTTTTCCATCCAGGATTTTCCAGTTTTATTACATCCTTCAACTTCAGCAAAATCAACAGGCACAATTGTCTCCATCGCCGGATCAACACCTAACATTTTATCAATAACGGGCATTCCCTGCATAACTACCTCAATCACGGAAACCAATGGATCGGGAGCTACACCTGGCGTATTGATTTTTAACCATTTTCCATCGAACGTGTAATTCAAGGACTTTTTGCCGTTGGAAGTTAAAAGGCTAATCGACTTTATCCCTTTTGTTAGGCCCGGAACAAACAACTTTCCATTGGCCGGCCAATGATAGACCAACAACGAAATCTTACGCCCCTGTACAGTAGCATCTCCCCAGGGTAAGGCATGCCCCCAAGGTGACGCTTGCGCCCCATAAACGGTCTCAGGATATTTTCGGATCCAGGCACCCGCACCGCGCAACGCTAAGCTCGCTGGTTCTGGAATAGTCCCGTCTGGCTTGGGCCCTACATTTAACATATAAGTCCCACCTCGACCAACCGTCGACAATGTACGCAATAGGATCTCGCGAGCACTCTTCCAATTATTGTCGTACCAAGCATACCCCCAAGAATCGTTGGTTACATCCACTGCTTCCCAAAGACCTGGAACATTCTGCCGCGGTACTTCCATATCTCCTAAAGTAGAATAATCCCCGAGCCCATGCCCAACTCGCCCCGACACATACGCCCCAGGTTGATTTTTATGAACCAATTCGACAAGTTTTTGTGCGTATTTCTTATCCATCCCACCTGGAGTATCGAACCAGACCAGTTCTATCGGTCCATACTCAGTTGTAATCTGATTCACCTCAGGATAACATTTCTCCCAAAAATAATCATCAAATGTTTTCGGCTGACCAGCTGCATTCACCTTGGGGCCTCCATTTCCGCCAGGATAGGTCCAATCCTGATTTTGCGAATAATAGAACCCAAAACCAATTCCCCCCTCTTTACATGCTTTTGCGAGCTCAATCATTGGATCACGCTTAAAATCAGTAGCCTCAACAATATTAAAAGAATTCACCTTAGAATGAAACATCGAAAATCCATCGTGATGTTTACTTGTAATCACGATGTAACGCATTCCAGCATCTTTTGCAAGCTGCACAATAGCTTTAGCATCAAAATGATCTGGACGGAAAGAACCCGCAGCAGCCATATAGTCCGCAACAAGGATATTGGCCATGCTCTTGTTCATGAGCCACTCCCCTATGCCATAAAACGTTTTTCCCTTCCAGGTATTTGCTAGCTGCGAATAGATTCCCCAATGGATAAACATCGCATATTTGCCTTCACGGAACAGTTTCCCTCTATTTTGGGCGATCGGTTTATTTCCCCCCTCACCATTCCACATTTGTTCCATCTGTTGCGCTGAAACCTGGTTCACAACCAACCCCGCCAGTACTAGACAAAACAATATCTTTTTAATTACCTATTTTTAACATCTTAGACTTTGGGCAGGTTATAACCATTATGATAAACTTTCGCTAAGTACTGGTCGGCATCTTTATCATTGAAACTGCGCTTTTGTTTGTCCCAGAACAATTTCTTTTTGGCCCGATAAGCAATATTTCCCATTTGTGAGAATATCGCGATATGTGCCCCAGCTTCTATCGGAGCATGTAAACCCTCCACGGATTTCTTTCTAACTGCTTCTACAAAATTAACCATATGCTTGTCCAATCCATTATCCTGTGAACGTTGAAAAGAGACAGCATCCATTCGCCCTTTCTCCGGGATAACTTCCCAGCCCTCACGATTGACGACCAAGGTACCATTATTGCCAATGAAAGCAACTCCGTGAGTCTTTTCGTAAGGCCCCAAATCTATCCCTGTTGCCTGCTCCCATTGAACATTAAATCCATCAAACTCATATACCGTTGTTAAACTATCTGGAGTTTCAGCGGCATCGTCAGGATAAGCAAATTTACCGCCAGCAGCCATAACCGAAACAGGATCTGATACTTTCATTCCAATTAGCGCATAATCCAACATATGTACACCCCAATCGGTCATCAAGCCACCCGCATAATCCCAATACCATCTAAAATTGAAGTGAAAACGATTGGGATTAAACGCACGTTTTGGTGCTGGCCCTAGCCATTTATCATAATGTACTCCCGCAGGAACAGGAGCGTCAGCCTGAACCGGAATACTCTTCATCCAACCTTGATAAGCCCAAGCCTTAACAAGACGTATTTTCCCCAATTTTCCGCTATGAACAAAATCCATCGCATCTCTGAAATGTTGTTGGCTACGTTGCCACTGCCCAACCTGTACAACGCGCTTATGCTTCTTAGCAGCTGCAACCATAATTTCGCATTCCCGAATGGAGTTTCCAATCGGTTTTTCGACATATACATCTTTTCCGGCCGCAACAGCATCAACCATTTGCATACAATGCCAATGATCAGGTGTAGCGACAATAACAACATCAACGTCATTTGCTTTTAGGAGGTCTTTATAATCGATGTAAGTCTTCACATTAATATTGCGTTTCTTTAATTCCTCAGCTCGATTCCCCAAAACATTTTCATCGACATCACATAATGCCGTACACTGCACTCCTGGTACCTTCAAGATGGCGTTCAGATTGGACCAGCCCATTCCGTTTGTACCGATCAGCCCTACACGAACCGTATCAGCTTGAAAACCGAATACTTTCGTCTGTGCAAAAAGTGCTGATGCAGCCAATAGACTCGTATTTCGTATAAATTCTTTTCTCTTCATTGTTTAGTTTGGTTTATATTGATATTGTGTATTCATTACTAGGAAGACGATTATCTTGGGATCCCCCCTAGCGAGATTACTAATATAACATTTAGTCTTTAGGATGAAGAATATTAATCCAAACAAAATAGCTGAAATATAACACTTTGAATGCTGTAGATAATTTCTATATTTGTTAAAAACAAGCATAAAACCATGGGCCGAAGAACTTGTCTTTCTCCTCCAGCAAAATAATATAGCGCAATGTCAAACGAATAATGGCGTCCGATCAGGAGCAAATTCGGATGATATAAGGATTAACTATTTATTTAGCTTTTAAATTTCCCTTTTGGGAAAGACATTTTTTTATGAAAAAATCATATTTAGTACTTCATACCGCAGTACTGCTCGCAGGCTTCACCGGTGTTTTCGGCAAGCTAATTACCCTCAATCAAATACCACTCGTCTGGTTTCGGGTTTTACTCTCAACAATCATCTTATTCCTCGTTCTCAAATTATTCAAAATTGAGCGTTTAAAATCCACTAAAGATGTGTTTAAAATTGCGAAAGTCGGCCTATTAATCACCATCCACTGGATATTTTTTTATGGTAGCATCAAGTTTTCCAACATTTCCATTGGCGTGGTTTGCTATTGCCTAACCAGTTTTTTTACCGCTGTATTAGAGCCAATCATCAACAAGAAAAGATTTAGCGCAGCGCAGCTCATGTTAAGTATGCTGACATTGATCGGAATCAGTTTAATCTTTCATTTTGATAGCTCTTATCAACTTGGGATTATTTTGGGTGTAATTTCAACTATTTTTGCGGCTTTATATACCATTTACAACGAGCGACTAGTCAAACAATATGATAGTAAATTGCTCAATTTTTATCAGATGCTTAGTGGCACCATTGTATTGGGACTCGGACTGCCCATTTTCTATTATCTATTTCCCACCGAACGTTTTATACCGAGCTTTTCTGATGGGGTCTATTTAATCTTGCTGGCTTTATTTTGTACGGTTGGCCTCTATGTTCTTTTTGCTGAATCACTCAAGAAGCTATCTGCATTTACGGTCAATTTGAGTTTCAATCTCGAGCCCATCTATTCGATTATCATTGCTTTTTTATTCTTCAACGAAGGCAAACAAGTCAATGCTTCCTTCTATGTTGGACTCGCTCTTGTACTCGTTTCTGTTCTTCTCCAAACGATGCGCTCTATCAGAAAAAAAACTTAATAGTACCTTATTCCATAGGCAAAAATCGCATTGATTGCCTATGGAACCTCTATTTTAACATTAAGAAAAGAATTAATTTTCATCACATTTCTTAGGCAGATGGTGCCTTTGGCAGACTCGCAATATGTTGTCCGGCTTTCATGCCGGAGAAAATACATCCCCCCAAAAATGTACCTTCCAGTGCCCGATAGCCGTGCATCCCGCCACCACCAAATCCAGCCACCTCACCCACAGCATACAAGCCCTTTATCACCTCGTCATCCTTTGTTAGCACTTGTGCTTGGAGATTCGTTTTAAGACCACCTAAGGTTTTCCGGGTCAGTACATGGAGACGTACCGCAATAAGCGGTCCATTTTCCTGCGCTAGGATTTTATGAAGGGCTGCCACTCGGCCTAATTTATCACCACGGTAATTCCGTGTATTCCGGATGTAATTTACTTGCGTGTCCTTTGAAAACTTATTATCTACTTCCCGGTCACGCGCTTCAATTTGCGATTTAATCGCTTCATAATCCAATAGATCCTCCCCTGCCAAACGATTCATACGGGCTACCAGATCCTTTAGATTGTCCGAAACAATAAAATCAGATCCTTTTTCCTTAAAAGCCTCAACGGGCCCGGGCGCATTTTTCCCAAAAATGCGCTTCAAAAATAAGCTGTAATCCTTGTTGGTAATATCTGGATTCTGTTCTGAACCCGAAAGAGCAAACTCTTTTTTGATAATCTTCTGCGTCAAAATAAACCAGGAATAAGAAAAGCCTGTCTCTTGCAGGTGCTTGAGTGTACCCAAGGTATCAAATCCAGGCAAATAAGGAGCAGGAAGTCTGTTGCCGCGGGCATCAAACCACAATGAAGAGGGCCCAGGCAAGATACGGATGCCGTGGTTAGGCCATATTGGATTCCAATTTTCAATCCCTTCCGTATAATGCCACATGCGATCGCGGTTTATCATATGAGCCCCAACCTCTTCCGCAATTCCGAACATTTTTCCATCGACATAGGCGGGAACACCTGAAATCATTTGTGCCGGCGCTTTCCCTAATCGTTCAGGCCAATTTTCCCGTACCAATTGATGATTTGCACCGATTCCTCCCGAAGCTATAACGACTTGATCTGCATAATATTCAAACGCCGCAAGAATAGTTCTGTTGGTTGCAATACCCCTTGCTTTGTTATCATCTTCCAAAACATCGCCCGCAATTCCAATGACCGTGCCATCTTGCGTTAGCAATTTTGTCACGCGATGTCTAAACTGAAACTGCAGAAGACCTTTTTTCTGCGCAGCATAAGCTTTATCCACAAAAGGTTTCACAACGCCGGTTCCGGTTCCCCAACTGACATGAAATCTAGGCACAGAATTACCATGCCCCGAGGCCGAACCATCACCGCGCTCCGCCCAACCGACCATAAACATCAACTTTATACCAAGCTTAGCAATGTAGGCCGACTTTTCTTCCGTTGCAAATTTCAAGTAGGCCTCAGCCCATTGTCGTGGCCAATAATCCTCCTCGCGGTCAAATCCGGCAGTCCCCATCCAATCCTGTCGGGCTAGTTCATAAGAATCCTTGATACCCATGCGACGTTGTTGCGGCGAATTGATAAGAAAAAGTCCCCCGAAGGACCAATAGGCCTGCCCCCCTAGATTTTCTTCCGTTTCCTGATCTACAAGAAGCACTTTCTTACCAGCATTGGTGACTTCCATTGCTGTCGTAAGTCCTGCCAAGCCAGCTCCAATGATAATCACGTCAGGTTTAAATTGTTCTACTTTTTGCATCGTTATCCTTTTGCTCAACTGCTTATTCCAATAAAAATGGTATTGATCGCCTTCGAAAAGACTTACTGCATGACATAAATTTACTAGTTTATACAGGAATGAGCAAGAAAAACTTAGCTATAACTGTTCAAGCTTTCCTTAAAAAAACACCTAATGATATATCACAAAAATAATAGAATAACCTAATTTAAATTATTTTAATAATAAAAAGTTGTATTATAACTTTGTTCTATCAATCATTCAGATAATAGTAAATGCAATTTCGAACAGATTTATTTGGTGAGAAAGGCGCATTAGCGTAATAAATAATTTTAATAGGAAAAATAAAAAAATGGAATACAGAAAATTAGGAAAAACAGATTTAGAATTATCAGCAATTACTTATGGAGCTTTCGCCATTGGTGGCAACATGTGGGGCGGAAATGAAAAGAGAGATTCCATTGATTCTGTAAAAGCATCGATCGACAATGGTGTCACTACATTGGATACAGCCCCTTTTTATGGATTTGGTTTAAGTGAAGAAATGATCGGTGCGGCAATTCAGGGTTACGATCGGACCAAAATACAGCTATTGACCAAATTTGGTTTGGTATGGGACAGTAGTAACCAAGGAAAAGGCGAATTTTTCTTTGATGCAGAAGAAGCTGGTAAAACTATTCCAGTTTATAAATATTCGTCAAAAACTAGTGTAATTCATGAAGTAGAGAATAGCCTAAAACGCTTACGTACGGACTACATCGATCTACTTCAGATTCACTGGCCAGATAGCACGACCCCGATTTCGGAAACGATGGAAGCCTTGGATCTTCTTTTGCAACAAGGTAAGATCCGTGCCGCCGGCGTCAGCAATTATAGTGTCGATCAAGTTTCAGAAGCACGGAAGAACCTCAACATTGCGAGTAATCAAGTTGGTTACAGTATGTTGAACCGAGGTATCGAACAGGACCTTGTTCCTTACGCAAAGGAAAATGATCTAGGGATCATTGTATATAGCCCTATGGAGCGCGGTTTATTAACCGGTAAATATTTCAATACAGGTAAATTAAAAGAAAGCGATCACCGCAATGGTTATTTCCAACAATTTGATCTGGCCAAGGTAAAGACCTTCTTGGATACCATCAGTCCAATTGCCACTAACAAAGGTGTAACGCTTTCTCAATTGGTATTACGCTGGACCAGTCTACAGCCTGCGATCACTGTGGTTTTGGCAGGTGCCCGAAATGCAGAGCAGGCCATAGCAAATGCTCAAGCCATCGATATCACGCTTACCGTCGAAGAACTATCATTTATCGATCTTGCATTGGCGAAAATTTAATATTCAGACCTGAAAATATTTATTCAATTGCCAGTACTTCCTACGGGCGTACTGGCATTAAGAACATTACAAGGGTATGTCCTCAAATAAAATACTGCACATAGGTTACCACAGTCATCACATGGTATGATCTAGCTTATGGTAAGAGCGACGAAAACATTATTGCCTTATTGTCGAAAAGTCATCGATAATCTTCATTAATACAACAGCCTCCTCAATCGGAGATGGATTAGGCCCGATGCCGCTGAAATAATCTACTGTGCGCGAAATCATTGGCAATTGAATATTTTCAGGATGATCAAATAGGAATTCCTTCTCGCCATCTCTTGTTTTGATAACAACTGAATTTCCAAAAATAGAAAAAGTAATATGCCCGAGGCTTCCTACAATTTCAACCTTATCTACTTGGTTTTCTTTGGCAACATTAAAACACCAACTTCCATTAAAGACAAGCTGATTTTCAAACAAAATCGTTCCTGTGGTCTGATCAGCTACAGCACTTTCTTTATCCTGAATCAAGCTAAAACCATCGTATGAAACCGGCATTCCAAAAAAATAGAGCATCAAATCCAATTGATGTGGGGCTAAATCAAAGAAATAACCTCCCCCCGAAACGGCAGGGTCAGTACGCCAATCTCCGGCACCTTTAGTCACCAAGTCGGGGGTTCTGCTTTGCCATAAACGCAATTGGACTGTCCTTAATTCGCCAATTTCACCACTTTCAACAAGTTCTTTAACTTTTAGAAACAAAGGCAATTGCCGCCTATAATGTGCAACAACCAACTTTCCGCCACTTTCTTTTACTTCCTGCAATAATGTTTCTGCTTCTATCGCATTTAACGTAACGGGCTTTTCAACATAAACAAACTTCCCTTTACGCAAGGCAGATAGCGCATATGCGAGATGAGAAGATGGTGGCGTTGCAACATAAATTGCATTGAGATCGATATTATCGAGCAAATCGTCCGCTTCTGAATACCACAAGGGGACTTGATGTCGAGTAGCATAATCAGCAGCTTTCACCGCATCTCTTCGCATTACAGCCAATAGCTGACTATTATTTATCCGATTAAACGCTGGTCCGCTTTTTTTTTCCGTGACATCACCACAGCCGATGATACCCCATACAATTTTAGGATTATCCATAAGTATATTCAAATTATCGTTAAAATTCTGACCAATAATCCCGATATCTGGCCAGAATTACAGTATATACATCGAAGTACTGGTCTGATTTCTTAGGGCTTTTCACGGCCCACAAATCGGTTTTTACCCAAAAGAAAACCCATTGCTTTTTCAATATTTTTTCTTCGACTATCCGCCGTTTTTAAGGAAGAAATATAGCGGATAATTTCCTTTTGCTTCGATGGAGACAATCCATCGAATACCTGCAGAGCTTCCTTATTTAGTGCAAATGCTGCTTCGAGTTCGGGGTGGGGTAAAATAGTCCGGTCTTCAGGATCAAAAGCGATTGTTACGGCTAAGGTCTCCCCGATTCGTTTCGGCGAATTCGACAATATAACCGTATTAATGTACAGTCTCCACTCCCCCTTAAACCGCAGCAACGTCTGAACATAATCCTTTTCATTCACTTTTCCTTTCACAGGAATATATCCTTTGTTTATTCCTGCATCCTTGAATAGGTTTTCCAGAATATCCGTAGGAACATAAACAAAAGGATTGATACCAATAATTTCCAATTGTGCTTCGAAGGCAAACATGATATGATCAATTAGGTGACTAATTATGCTTCAGAATAGTATCTATATGCGTCAATTCATCCGCCGTAAAGTCCAGCCTGTCCAGGGCCTTGAGCGAATCAACCAGCTGTTCACTATTTCTTGCCCCCACCAAAACTGAGCTTACGCGTTCATCTTTCAACAACCATGCAATTGCCATTTGCGCCAATGTTTGACCTCTTTGTATCGCAAGATTATTCAACCGGTCGATCTTCTCCATTAATTCTGCAGTGATCATTTCACTTTTCAAAAAATGCTCTTTCGAAGCGCGTGAATCTGCCGGAATACCCCCGAGGTATTTGTTGGTCAGCAGTCCCTGTGCCAAAGGAGAGAAAGCGATCGCTCCGATTCCTTCTGCCTGCAGCACATCCAAAAGTCCCTCCTCAGGTGTCCGCACCAGCATCGAATACTTAGGCTGATGAATAAGGCATGGTGTCCCCATTGCACGCAATAACGCTGCAGCTTTCTGAGCAAGATCAGGAGGATAATTGGACAAACCTACATAGCAGGCCTTTCCTTGATGAACAATATCTCGCAATGCTGCCATTGTCTCTTCCAACGGTGTATTCGGATCCGGTCGATGATGGTAAAATATATCCACATAATCGAGCTTCATCCGTTTTAAGCTCTGATGTAAGCTGGCCATCAAATATTTACGACTTCCCCAATCACCATAAGGACCTGGCCACATGGTATATCCTGCTTTGGTAGAAATAAGTAGTTCATCACGATAGCCCACAAAATCGGCATGCAATATATTCCCAAAGTTTTCTTCTGCACTTCCTGGGGGCGGTCCATAATTATTGGCAAGGTCAAAATGGGTAATCCCACGATCGAAAGCCGTAATTAAAGTGTTCCGAAATACAGCTTGAATATCAGTTTCACCAAAATTTTGCCAAAGCCCCAATGAGATGGCAGGTAAGAAAACACCGCTCTTCCCGCAGCGTCTATAGGGCATATGTTGATATCGATTTGGATTGAATGTCACGTTACAAAGTTTATACCTGCAAAATACAAAACTATTTCCAACAGTGCAGCGTATTTCCCGATTTCGCCTTCTTTCGCAAACCTCCTTTTAACATCATATCATTTAACAGCAGGTCATGTTTTAACACCCTATCGATTAACAACAGATCATGTTAACCTTAGGAAAACAGGCTTCAATGAATAATTCTTTTTGCATAGAAACGTATTTATATTGCATATAAAAAGCAATTTATCTAAGTTTGATGATATCCAAAAATTAAGGCAATTAATTAGACATAACATGATCAGCAGGTTTTTCAGAAAATTTTATTTACATATTGTCATCTGGACTATACTACTGCTGTTACCCTTTATAACTTACCTCTACCAACCCGATAAAATCGCGGATTTCAAAGCATATTCAGCATTATCGCATTTAGTAAATATCGTATTCCTGGCTGCTAATTTTTACTTGCATTGCTATGTTGTTGCACCTACCTATTTTTTCGGTCGCAGAAAGATTTTTGTGCTATTAATCGCACTTGGATTTGCCACATACGTGGTGCTCAACTACATCATAGTCTATTTCAATCCAGATGGAGAACTTGCCCATTTGACCAAAGAGAATATTCTTTTTGTGCGTTTGGTGATTGGCCCCGGTATCATTTATTCCCTTTGTATGATTACTTCATCCATGATCTTTCTCTATGATGAACAAGCCCGACAAAAGGAGCTCAACAAACAGATCGCGCTTGAAAAAACAACGGCAGAACTAACGATGTTAAAACTTCAGATCAGCCCGCATTTCCTATTCAATACACTTAATAATATCCGTTGGCTCATTCGTAAACAATCACCAGATTCAGAAGACACTATTGTTAAGTTATCCGAAATGCTACGCTATATACTTTACGAAGTAGACGGCCCCAAAGTCGAACTTTTTAAAGAGATCGACCATATGCGCAATTTTATCGCCTTACAGACCCTTCGTCTTCCTATCCCAGGAAATGTAGCACTTGATATTGAAAATACGGTCAAAAACAGAATGATCCCCCCATTACTCTTCATACATTTTGTGGAGAATGCATTCAAGTATGGTGTGGATAGCAAAACAGCTCCACAGATACAGTTTCAATTTCAGGAAACTCCAGGTGGCATTATCTTTATATCCCGCAATAGAATCTTACAACATACAGAACCACGCCCAAACGAAGGGATAGGACTGACCAATGTACGCAGACGATTACAATTATTGTATCCCAATCGACATGACCTCAGCATCAGAAAAACCGATGTTGGAGATTTCGAAGTCACCCTCAAACTGATGACCGATGAAGATTAAATGTATACTCATAGATGATGAACCCTTCGCACTCAATATTTTAGAAGATGACTTGTTGAATTTTGAGCAAATCGAAGTCGTCCATAAATTTAATGCGACGGCCGAAGCGGAAGAATATTTAAAAGATCACGCTATCGATCTGATTTTTCTGGATATTGAAATGCCCGATCAATTGGGCACGCAGTTTATTCGCGAACTCGCTCCCCGCCCCCTAGTTATCTTCACCACGGCCTATCACCAATATGCTGTCGAAGGTTTCGAACTAAATGCTATTGATTATCTGCTTAAGCCGATCTCAAAAGAACGACTCGCAGCTGCAGTCCGGAAAGTGGAAGAGGGCATGCTGCTCCGCGCAAAGCAGACTCCTGAACAAGACCATATTATGGTCAATGTCGAATACAAAAAGACGAAAATTTTTCTTCACGAAATTAGTTACATAGAAGGTTTGAAAGACTATGTTAAAATATACCTGGTAGACCGTGAATCACCGCTTCTTACACGTAGCAATTTACGTGGAATGGAAAAAATATTACCGATCGCGGACTTTTTACGTATACATAATTCCTTTATTGTCAATAAAAATCGTATCGGGCAGGTGTCTCAAAACAAACTTACTTTACCCGAAGCCGCCCTCCCTATTGGTAAAAAATATATCAAAAATATCGAACAGTTTATATAATGTACCGAATCGTATCGTTATAATTATCCATTCGTCTACACATTCGCCACTTCGGTCTACAGATGATTGCATAGCTAAAAAATCCTTTTCAAATTTGTGTACTATCGAACAGCCTAATCCGCGTAGCCGGTAGAATAGCAAAGAAAAAATGAAAAGATTTATAGCAATAGCGCTAATGGCAACTGCGGTTGCTTCCGTACACGCTCAAGCCCCTGCAGGTGGTCGTCCTGCTTTCACCATGTCCGAAGGTCAGCTCTCGGGCCAAATTGTGGACAACAACGGGAAACCTATTTCGCAAGCTTCCGTGAATTTATTGAAGGTCGTCAAAGACCAAACCACAGGTAAAGAAAGGGAAATTCTCGTAAAAAGTACCAGTTCATCGGAAAATGGAAAATTCAATTTCCCTGGTATTTCACCAAAAGAAAAATGGAAGCTAAAAATTAGTTCTGTAGGCTATGCGCCGATAGATCTTGCTGTAGACTATAGTGATAACAAAACAGCAGCTAAAGATCTTGGTGCGATCAAACTGGACAATGACACGCGTAAACTCGATGAAGTCACTGTTACGGGCCGCAAAGCACTACTCGAAATGGACATCGACAAAAAAGTCTTCAATGTAGAGAAAAATATCGTTGCAGCTGGCGGTACAGCGATCGATGTACTCCGAAATATGCCTTCTGTACAAGTAGATATCGACGGAAACGTAAAACTGAGAAATGCAGCCCCTACAATTTTTGTCGATGGAAAACCTACAACACTCACCCCCGACCAGATTCCTGCCGATGTGATCGATAAAATCGAAATTATCACAAATCCTTCCGCCAAATATGATGCTTCGGGAAGTATGGCCGGTATCCTCAACATTATTCTGAAGAAAAATAAGAAAGCTGGATACAATGGTATGGTCACCTTAGGTGGAGACCGCTTTGGTGGAACCAACTTTATGGGTAGTTTAAATCTGCGTCAAAATAAATTCAACATCTCACTGACGGGAATGAATATGCGCATGCGGACCAACACCGAGGGCGACAGCCACCGTACCAGTACAATTAATGGCATAGAATCAACAGTAGATCAAGATATTGAAGGCAAAACAAAAGGTATGATTACCTTTGGCCGACTCGGCATAGATTACGACTTAAGTCCCAAAACAACGCTATCTGTAGCCGGCGTATTGGTTCAGGGTAAATTTAAGCCAAATGAGAACTCGTCGATCTTAACCACCTCTAGCAACATCGAATCACGCAGCGATCGGATTTCCGAATCTGAAAGAAGCTTTAAGCCACGCGGGTTGCAGGCAGGTCTTGTTCAAAAATTCAAAACTGAAGGCGAAGAATTATCTGTCGATTTCAATTATTTTGGCGGTAACAACACATCCAATGGTTTATACACCACCAATTACCGCAATGCAAGCAGGGAAATCAGCGGAACTCAAATCCAAAAAAACATCGGTTCCGGTGACAATAAGTTCATGACTGTGCAGGCAGATTATGTCAAACCATTCAAAAATGGCATGAAACTCGAAACTGGTGTGCGTGCACAGATCAATAAACTCAAAAATCTCAATAATAATTCCTTAAAAGCAGTGGACAAAGATGATTTTGAGAATATCACCGCAGCTTCAGCGAACTATAACAATAAGAACAGCGTCTATGCAGCCTATGCCTCACTTGGAGGAAACCTCAAAGACTGGGTATCCTATAAAGTTGGGCTGCGCGCAGAAAGCTCAACTTACGACGGTGAACTTTTGAATACAAACGAAAAGTTCCACAACAAGTATCCCCTGAGCTTATTTCCTTCTTTGTTCTTGAGCAAAAAGCTAACCGAAAAAGACCAAATACAGATGAGCGTAACCCGTCGCGTCAACCGCCCGAACTTCTTTCAGCTCATCCCATTTGTTGATTACACGGACAGCTTGAATATTACACGCGGTAACCCTGACCTTGTTCCTGAATTCACAACATCCGGCGAACTTTCCTACAGCCGTACACATGGAAAAGGTACATTTTTGGCAACGGTATACTATAAACGCACAAACAATCTAATTACACGTTACCTGACACAGGAAGTCAATCCAGTCACGAACAAAATGGATTTCATTAACACCTATATCAATGCCAATTCCAGCAAGAATTATGGGGCAGAATTCACTTATACCAATAATCTCAAAAAATGGTGGGATCTGACTGCAGACCTTAACTTCTATAATTCCAAAATTGAGGTGGATGAGAAAACGCCTTCGGAAGGTATGTGGACAGTATTTGGAAAATTGAACAATACATTTAACTTACAGAAAAACTGGAATCTACAGCTAGCGTTTGAATATCAAGGCAAAACAAATATGCCAGTTACGCAGGGTCAAACATTCGGTCCACCAATGAACCAGGCGCAAAGCTCTTCACAAGGCTATATCAAACCATTCTATGGTATCGACTTTGCCATTAAGAAAAGCTTCTTGAAAAATCAGGCTGCCTCAGCAACATTGGCAATCAATGATATCTTCCGAACACGTGGCAATACCATTGTTTCATCGGGTGAAGGATTCTCTCAAACCTATTATCGACTGTCGAATCCACAGTTGATCAAATTGAATCTTTCCTACCGTTTTGGAAAAATGGATATGAATATGTTTAAGAAAAACAAAAACCAGAATTCAATGGAAGGCATACAAATGCAATAACATGTGGATCATATCACAATCAAAAGCGGGTATTTCTTGTAGGAAATACCCGCTTTTTTATTAAACAGCGTCAAAGACTAAACGACTGTATTGGATATATTCTTCTTTTCAAGTATTTCAACAATTTCCAGTAGATCATCAATCACATAATCGGGATTTGCCGATCTGAGTTGAGCCGCATCATGTGCGCCTGTTGTTATGCCAATACTCAAAGCGCAACCCGCTTGTTGCCCCTCCTGTATATCAATAATAGAATCACCAATTTTAACGACGAAACCCGGATCCGTAATTTCAAATTTTTGCATGGCCAGATGAATCATATCTGGATAAGGTCTGTTTCGAGGTACATCAGAAGCAGTAATTAACGCATCTACATCTTTGCCAACTTTCCAATTAAGCTTCTCCAAAAGTGACTCGGCTGTCTTACGATCATAGCCCGTATTGAGCACACGCAAGATACCCCGCTCTTTCAAGATCGCAAAAAGTTCTTCCGCATTCGCATTAGGGTAAATTTCCTCGACTTCATAAGCATGTTCCAAGTCTTTCAAAAACAAAGTAAACATCCGTTGAGCCAATTCATCATCATCAACATCCAAACTATTTTTGAGTACAGTCTTGATCGCCTGTAACTTCTCCTTACCTGCAGCGTGGGCCAATACCTCTGTTAATGTCAGTTCGTATCCCCCTACCGTATTTATAGCATTTCTAAGTGTCTTATAAACAATATTATTTTCGTTTACTGTCGTACCTGCCATATCAAATACGACCATATTGATGGCTTCTTTCATTCTATTCAATCTAAAAGTTTAGCAAAAATAAAAAAATGTTAAATAAAACTAAACAAAACCGTGTTAATTTATTGCTATGATTTGGTTAAGAAAACTACTTTAACGCACCACAAAATAATAGGTCCAGGCGATCAGCAAGATTTGAAACGGAATACGAAACCACAAATAGTTTGGACCGGCGCCATCAAAAGTAGCCGTCTCGTAATTGATACGCCTTAAGTTTGCCCGAATATTTGTAGGTAATACCAGTAGAAAAAAGACAATTAAAAGGATTCCCGTTATGCGACTCACCTGTGGGACAAATAGTCCAATTGCAGCCATGAATTCCATTAAACCGGTTCCATAGATCATTTCTTTTTTAAATGGAACGAAGTCGGGTAACATCAACATCATTCCTTTGGTATAAAGTAGGTGTCCCAATGCAGTGAACAACAGCATCACCGCCAACCCAACTTTACCCGCTAAAAGAATATCCATCTCCCCCTTCAACAGCAATAGGATGAGATTGGATATAATGCAAAAGACAATTAAAACAAAAAATGGTTTCATCTTTTTTATAACAAAAATAGGTGCCCTTCCTTTTGTTATCAATGAACATTTGTTAATAAATTTCTTTCCTGATCCGGCTTAACGATTGCGGTCTAATGCCAATATAAGAAGCCAGATATTTTAAGGGAATGTTGCGAATCAGTTCGGGTTGCTCACGCATCAAATTGATATACCTGGTTTTTGCCGAATCTTCAAGTAGCGTCAGTTCCCGTTTCATTTTTTTTAGAAAAATGTCCTCAACCGCTTTCCGACCAATTAGGTTCCCAACCGTTGTTGTTTGATATACCGCATGGAGATCCTCAAACGATATCCGCCATAAAATACAATCTGTTATTGCCTCGAGATGATACGATGAAGGCTGCTGCGTCAAGAAGGAATCGTACCCACTTACAAAAGAGTTTTCGAAAGCAAATCCAAAAGTAAAATCATAGTCCAGTTTTGGGATATTGAAACGTACAATTCCTTTTTCAATAAAAGATAAATACTGTTCAGTTTTTCCGATTTCCAAAATCAATGACTTTTTTGGAAACTCCATCTTAACAAGCTTAGCGGAAAATACTTCCCAGTCCGTATCATTCATGACAACGAGCGATTCAAAATATTCTTTGATCTTGTCCATGATTCTTATTTTTTAAGAGCAAGATAAAAACTTCTATTCAAATACATCGTAATGATTATTTACTATTTAATCGATTATTTATTTCAATAAACATACGACCTATTTTATCAAAAAATATTAACTTAAATACTATAAACTTTAATCATGAATATTCTTAACGAAAACGGCCCAGAACGGTGGCCTGCCTTTAGAAAATTAGGTTTTCGATTTTCCTTTATTTTCATTTTGTCGTTTATTCTTGTTTTTAATAACGGCACTTATCCCTTATATGGATATATCAGCACCCCTCTTACCCATTTTATGCAAAGGTTGACTCCCTGGTTTGCAGAAAATATATTGGGCTATTCTTACGACCACAGCATCTTCATCAACGGAAGTGGAGATACCTCCTATGCCTGGGTATCCCTATTGATCCTACTCCTACTGGCATTAGTTGGGGCAGCTTTATGGTCCATATTGGATCGAAGAAGAGCCAGCTACACAATCCTTTCCTATTGGTTAACCACAGCAATACGCTATTATGTTGCTTTTATGCTTATTAACTATGGACTATACAAAGTCTTCTATATGCAAATGCAGCCGCCGAGGTTAACACAACTTCTCCAGCCATTGGGCGAGTATTCTCCTATGGGGCTGGCATGGACCTATATTGGTTACTCTCAAGGCTACAATATACTTATTGGTTCAGTAGAAATATTATCCGGCTTATTGCTTTTCAGAAAAACGGTGGTTGCTGGTGCACTAATTACAGTTGCGACAAGTATTAATATTATGGCCGTTAATTATTTTTATGATGTTCCTGTTAAAATGGTCTCCACAGCACTCCTGCTATTTTCCATATTTCTACTGCTTCCCTACCTAAAAGCATTGTTCGCAATTTTTATTTCAGGAAAACCTGCGCAGTTACTCCCGATCCAACAACCCCTATTCAACAAAAGCTGGAAAAGAAAAAGTTTGTTTATCGCCAAATTGGTGGTGTTACTGCTCTTTATCGTGCAACAGGGCATGGGCATATTAAGTACAAAAAAAAAGATAGCTGAGTACCAAACGAAGTCACCACTATATGGAATCTACCGTATTGAACAAGCGGGAACACAAGGCAAATCAATCCCCGAAGATTGGCGACTTATTGTTTTCGAAATTGATAACAACCAGGTATTAATACGCAACACAGACTATACCCCACAAAGGGAGAGTGTTGTAATTGATGCAGCCGCGAAGAAAATTACCCTAAACAATTATCAATTTGATTATCAGATCAACCCTGACGGAAATATTCTTCTGACAAAAACCTTTAATGAACATACAGCGCACATTAAACTTATTAAACAAGAAGTGCAAGCGTTCGAATTAATACAGCGCAAGTTTCATTGGGTACAGGAATATCCCTATGGCCACTAAAATAAGAATCGTAAAAACTCAATAAAACAAATCGTACACTTAATACCTCCCCAGACCAAAACAACTATGTTTAATGCTGCAAACATAACAACATGCGACAACGAGGTAGAGCATCTCGGTTTTTTATATCGAATGCGGAATATCAGGGTCCACACCTACCATATGCTCAAAAGTAAAGAAGTGGTGACCCTTATCTTAATACATTCGAGCGGAGGTAGGCGTGAGATTGATCAGGGGCAACATAATATCATGGGTTATCAAATTCATCTAATGTTCCCCGGTCAGTCAAGTTCTTTCTATTTTTTCAAAGAAACCGCTGTTTATCATTTTAGAATTCCCTGGCAAAATTTTGAAAAATTATGTCATTCGCTTTCAATCAACATAAAACTCCTTAAAGATTATCCGATACTTCAGGTCACGCCATATGAATTTGAAACGCTCCGCTATGAATTCGATAAGATCCGTAACGAACTCTATCGCTATCAGCCACCATTATCACTCATTTTATCACGTTTGGCAACTAGCTTACTAGAGATTAACCACTCCTTAATCAAACACATCGATAATTTAGCACCATACGCTTATCCAGCCATCCTGAATCGCTTTCTTGAATTAGTAGAACTTCATTATAAACAAGAACACCATGTCGCTTATTACGCAAATTTACTGAATATAACTGCAAAAAGTCTTTGGATGCAAACACAGCAATACATGGAGACTAGCCCCCTCAAACTGATTCATAATCGTTTATTAAAGGAAGCTATGCACCTGCTGAGTTTGGGGGCCAATCCAATAAAGACTACACTGATTGAATTGGGTTTTGAGGACTCCGCTACTTTCTCTCATTTCTTCAAAAAACAGACAAATATGTCACCTTCAGCATATCAAAAGAAACATTTACCGCATAAAAAAACATAAAAAAGGCTCCTACGTGATATACATGGAGCCAATATTTATTAAGAAAACCGCATTATAACTATCTTTTCTTCAACGTGATATTATCCAAAGATGCGTTTCCCTTTCCTACATTGGTAAATCCGATCCGAACAATTTTTTTATTCGGATTGATCTCCTTGCCAGTAACAAAATCAAGCTCCTGCTTGCCCCCTTTTTTTCCTAAATCAGGTATTAACGTCTTTAAATTCGACAACTTTCCTGTTACGACAGCGACATCATCGACTTCCACCTGGACTTTGTCTCCTTTACTCCAATAGACAAGTTTGAAGTCTTGTTGGGGATCCAAATAAACATATTGCTCTATTTTTTGACCCGGCGCAAGTACCACCGCTTTACTCCCCTTTTCTCCGCGCCCTTCTTCGATGACCGCTGCTCCTTCCCAAGGTGCAAGGGCAGACTTACTCTCAAAATCTGGATTAGGCAATTCATTACCATCTTTTAAAGGCCAATTATACGCCCGAATATAATCGACCTCCATATTGACTCCGCCTTCAGATCCATAAGCTCCAAGAAATACGTTCAAAAAGTGGTTGGGTGAATAAATCTGATTTTTATTCGTATACGCTTTGATCAGATCTCCATTGATATAATGTTTAATACTTGTAGGTGTCCACAATACCCCATGTGTTACCCATTGTCCGACATGTTCATACCCCTCCGCAATATGTGTAGCAAGATTACGTTGAAATACCCCTTTTTGATCAACATGTCCATGTATCACAAACTGAGCTGTAATATATTCGAAAACGTCGATTTCGAAAAGCTGTCCCTTGGGGCGAATGCCTTTAATTCCGTCGACTTCGGATCCTTCTTGAAGATAATAACGAATATCTGGTCCAGGTGAATCAAACCAAAAAGCTGTATTTGTTCCCTTGGGACTACCCTGTCGGTTACGTCTTACCTTAACTTCAAAGTACCCACCTTTGCTGTTGTCCAGTAAATTTTCATTGGACTTCCAATCGTAGGTTTGGATGGATGAAATCTTCTGGTTGCCACCCGCTGTAAAAATCCGTTTGGGAATAGTATCATTGACATACAAATTGATCGCTGATCCATTTAAAGTATAAGCGGGTTGTGGCAAACGATCATGCAACATTTCATCCTTGGATTTTGCATTCAGATAGTTCAAGGATGAAAAATAGTTGGTCGTCCATTTATTCCGATTAAGTAATTGATCGTTAAATTCATCCTGCCAATAGACTTCCATACCAACAGGAACTGCTCTTGAACTTGGATTCTTTTGCTCTTCATCGAGTTCAGTATCATCCAGCTGCCATCTCTTGCTCGTATACACTTTTCCATTCGCCAAGGATTTTCCTGTAGCAGATTCTATCCAGATATAATAGGTCGTTTCAGGATCTACCTGCTGAATATAATAACGTTTGACACCTTCTGCCAATATCGCATTGGCTGTCTGCGGTTTCTTATTCGTTTTTGCCCAAAAGACTTTCGATCCGGACATGCTCGGTTGATTATCCTTCATGTCTACACGGATCCAGCTCCGGGTACCAAATAGCTGTAATGGTACATTTGACCTTGTCATTTGAGCCGATAGCCCTAGCACTGACAATACCTGAATACCTGCAAGAAATAGATATTTTTTCACAATTTTCTTATTTTATAAACGAACAAACTATAGTCAATCTGCTTACGAACAGGCTATAACCTTACGATAATAACGAGAATTATCAGCATTGACAACTCTGATCAAAACGCAACCGTTTGTTCAATTTAGCTATTCCGAAAAATAATAGACCCGCGAAGGTTTCAACCGAAGCTTGACTAAAAAAAATCTCCACAGGACGACTTGTGGAGATTTTTTCGGTTAATTTAAGGTGATACTGATTGCCTGCTGGCTCAAAATTGGTTTTTGAATGAGTTGACCATCTTGCTGTTTCACGATAAGAAACTCTTGTTTGCCTTTCCGGGATACCTCAATATCAAACACCCGGTCAAAAGCCTTTATACGTCTAAGCCGCATATACTTCCATTCCTTTGGCAAACTGGGACTTATACTAAACTTTCGAAAACCAGTGGGTACAATATGAAATAATCCTTCTGTTATGACCCGGCAATACAAGGCACTTTCGGCACTTAAATGCCTTTGTCCACCTTCAGGCCAGGCCTCAACCGGATAGGGTACATGATCCCCCAAAAGACGCATTGAAGAGTAATACTTAAAATAAGGCAGCGCCCTTTCGGTTGCTCCCGTCATAAAAAATCCCTTAAAAGCATATAAGGTTGCCCGATCCCAAAATACCTTATCTCCGGATTGTGTGAGTATACCGTTGTTTGTCCAGAGATATTTTGATAATAATGCATCAACTGTTCCAGCACTCCGCTCGGTGATCCCCATGGTCATAGGCAAACATATCCAAGCCCTTAAGATGGTATTGCCATCGTAATAACGGTAGGTGGAGTAGCCTTGCACATCAGCACCAAAATAACGCACAATCGAATGACGGAGTTCTTCAGCCTGTCGTCTGTATTGCAGAGAAAGATCCTCCTTTCCCAATTCATGAGCAAGGTCTGCCGCACTCTGAAAGGCACCATAGGCGATACTGTTTGTCGACAGATTAATTTTACCTGCCGGTGCTCTCCCCTCCAGTTCGTCACTATCCGATCGATAAACTCCTTCACTTGTCTTTTGCCGTTCCAGGTACTCAAAACACCAGTGGATCAATGGCCATAATTCGACAGCAATATCTTTCTTTCCCAATGCCAACGCATACCGGGATGCTCCATAGGCAATCATAGCCATGTCCCCTCTATCTTTAGCACCATTCCAATAACTATCGCCCTCCGCTACAATTGAGCTCGGAATTGGTTTATAATCCGAATTCATAAAATGGGCAAAATGGCGAAAAGAGTTTATGGCGCTTTCATTGCCGTTGCGATTGCCCAAGAAAGGAAAGAAAGGATTGGCATATTCAGCCTGATCATTTGCCCAAATAGCAGCATAGTAGCTTAAGCCCCCTGGACCGTGCATCAATCCGCCTTTCGTATCATAAATACTTTCAGTTGCACGAATCTTAGCAAAAGCAAATGCTGTATTAATCGTATCATTAGGGGTTTCCAGCATTAGATCGTCGGCTAAACTTTTCACAAAATCCTCCCTTTTCTGTAATTCATAAGAAGGAGAATACTGATAAACAGGTGTTGAAATTTTCTTCCCTTCATACACAATATCAAACAGATAACTCTGCTTTGGCTCAAGATTTGGCACCAGACTATCTCTTACCAACGCCTGTACAACATATTGTCCATAAACACTTTTCACAGGGTCGGACAGGAATTTCGAATACTTGTTAATCAGATCGATTCGCAGGGGTTTATTCCCCGTATTCACCAACTTAACGCGTTCAATCAAAACAGGTTTATCGACAGATGGGAATAACGTCCGCTGTACTTCCAGTGCTGAATTCGTCGTTGAATAAACAGCTAATTTTCCGTCAAGTACAAAACGTCGCGGATACTCATCGACCGCTACGCCATCTACTTTTATCAATAAAGACTTAGTATCCTGAAAAGGTACGGTTAAACTTGCATGTGTATTGTTGGGAACTGTCCGCAACATGGGAAATACGATCTTTTTGTCCAATAACAGACGACCTTCGCGAACACCGTAGTAAACGACCGCAGCGGATTGTAAACCGGCCATTTCAATATGATCTTCGTGATTCTCACCCTGCTTAACCTTCCATTCAATCCTATTCCCATTTAATAGTGCCCATTTTTTTGAATTTTGAGCTAACGTCAAATTCCACTGCAACAGGCTCATGGCAATGATGCCCAAATAATATAATTTAATTTTCATGACGATCTATAATTGAGTTGCTACGGTATATTGCCTATCGCGGCCAATCTTCACCTCGATATAGCTGTAAGTAAAACCATTTTTCTGACCAATATGACTTTTCTGCTTGATACCATTAACGTAAAGATAAGGGTGACTTCCCGGAAAACCAGCCTGCCAGTACTGCGTCGCCTCTCCTCCTGAGTACGACAAAGTAGTTCCCGATATCCCCTGTTGATTCACCGTATACATTGCTCGACCAATCTTCACATTCGACACTTTAACCCGCTCAATATCCTGAGGAAGGTGGGAACAAGTTTCTAAAGAATTACCTTTTGCCCCAGGGTTAATCCCCATCATATCTTGCACAACGTTGCTTATCAGCACAAAAGAAACTTCGGGGTAATCACCATTGGTACCCGTCAATGTAGCCATGGCATGCACCGTATTAATTTTTGATATAATATATTTCAGCCATTTCCAACCTCGTTCGTTCTGTCCATATTTGAAAAACAATTCGGGAACATAAGTGATTGCTTCGATATTTTCGGGTAGTCCTTCTTTTGAGCCAAGTTGTGCATCGATATAATCCAAATAATTCAGATGTCTATTTGATCGCTGGTCCGTAATTTCTTTTAAGGGGAGAAACCAAGAATTTTCTTTCCCCCATCCAGACACGGGCAGATTATTTTTATCGTAGCCTCGATTATACAGTTCTTTATTGTTTTTTACCCCCCATTCTGTATTAAAATAGTTCCACAATACTTTTGCCTTCTTGTTGTAGGCCTGAGCTTGGGAGCGTTTACCCGTTAATCGTAAAAGTTTAGCGAAGGCCAAATAAGCCTGATACTGACTTCCAATACCGTCACCGGCCTCAATTAAAGTTTGGTCACGGTGTTCATTGTAGGTAGCCGTACCTTTGAAAATATTGCCCGAACCTTCGCTTTCGGCCACGCCGTTTGGTTTTTTAATATCATGCAATGCTACAAAATCACTTACCGCTTTTGTGTTGAATAACAACAAAGCCGCATCATTAAGATACCGTTGATCCTTGGTCCAGTCATAGAGCTGCGCATTCTTTTCAACCAACTCAAACACTGCCGGTATCTCACGGACAAAGTCATCGTCATTTCTGTAGTCTAACGTATAAGGGCTCCCATCAAAATTGATCGCCCACAGAGGAAACCACTTTCGTTCCTTCGTAGCACTTGCCGCGAAAGCCCGAAGCATCGTAAAATTCTCTTCTTCCAAACCCAACAGATGCGCTCCCACCGCTTGGTGACAGAAATCACGCGAATAGAAGGCTGTTCGTAAAGGATATCCCGCCCAATAAGCCGGTTGATACGAAGCAATGTCTGCAGATTGATTTTTCTTGTAAACATTGACTGGTCCCCGCGTTCCGGTAACAACAAAAGATCGTGCTTTCTGCTTAGCCCAGTCGAAGACCTCCTGGAGTTCCTTTTGGTCCGTATCGATTGAAATATCTTGCTTCTGCGCAAAAACACTGACAGAAAGCATAGTCTGTACTGCAAATAATAAAAAGGTTTTCATAAGGAGTAGCAATTTAATAAACCAAGGATCTGCATAGGACAGACCCTTGGAGGTTGGTTGATTAGTCGTAACTTGGATTCTGTTTCAACAATGCATTTCGTTGAATCTCACTGCGTGGAATTGGAAGTAAGTAATGCTGAGGAAAGAACTTCCGCTCCTGAAGCACCTCAATTTTATAACTTTTCTTCTTCGTTTGGTCGTCCCGTACAATGATTATTTTTCGTGCCGGTTTGTTTTCAGTCTGTTCAGCAATTTTCCAACGTCTTACATCAAAAAAACGATGATCTTCAAAGGCAAGTTCTATGCGTCGTTCCTGCTGTATCTTTCCCAAAAGCGCGGCACCCGTGCTCGTAATTGCAGGAAGTACGCCTACCTTCCCACCACGTGCACGCTCTCTAATCTTATTGATGTACGCGCGAGCTACCTCTTCATTACCCAATTGATACTGGGTTTCTGCATAATTTAGATATATCTCACCCAGACGCATATAAATCCAAGGTTGTGCACTTTTATCATTCCACGGATTACGCAAACTTTCATCCATAAACTTACGAATCGTATAATGGGTCTTCGATGCATTCCAATCATCAATACCGAATTCGCTATCCTTACCACTATTAGCCCGGTTTCCTGTTGAGGATACATAAAACTCAATCTCTCTACCCCTGAACTGCTGACCATCACAAACAATAGAGGCATAGAATCTAGGCTCACGGTTTTCCCAAGGTTTGCCATCCGCATAGGCCTGTGCAGAAGGCATAGAACCATCTTCCATCTCATAGGCATCGACCATGTCCTGAAGCACACAGGTTCTTGACCAACCTGTAAAACCATTCGGAGAATCGGACCAGTCAAAAGAATGTCCAAATTCAGTATTGAACTGCTTCATAAAGATGATCTCTTTACTCTTATTACTTGTAAAAAGCTGTTTGTAATTTGCATCAAGCTGGTATTGATTGAGGTCCAGCACAGCCTTTGCCGCATCAGCAGCTTTTTGCCATTTCGCTTTATCATTGGATGGATTCCAATATGGACTTGCAGCATACAATGTTACCCGTGACTTCAGTGCCAATGCTGCACCTTTAGTTGCCCTACCAAAATCCTTTCCTTCGTAACTGAGGGGGAGCAACCCAGCAGCTTTGTCCAATTCTTTCACAATAAAGTCTATACATTCATCGTAGGAATTACGCGGCACCATCATATCGCTGTTCAGATCGAAAGTTTTTGTGATCAACGGAACACCTCCAAAACGCGAGACAAGATCCGCATAAAAGAATGCGCGAAGAAAGATCATCTCGCCATTCAACCGATCGACTTGCCCTTTGTCGGCTTTCAACTTATCAATATTATCAAAGAAGATATTGCAGTTCTTAATCGCTTCATAATAAGCATTCCATGTGGAATAATCCCCAAACTGGTCTGCCGTCACTTCTCCCCGGTTATATAAATAAGGATTTCCCGAATTGAAATTATGATAAGCCTCGTCCGAAATATACCTTAAACCAAGATTTCCAAAACCGTCCTGTATTTCTGTATAACGTTTATTTACATACGTTTCGGTCAATTTCAGATCCGAGAATATAGCATCTCCGGTAAAGGAATCCAACGGTTTAACATCCAAATAATTTGAACAGGATGTCAAACAGCTTGCAAAAAAGATCGTTATATATAATTTTATCTTTGTATTCATCTGTCAATAAATTTTCTTTAAAAACTCAAATTCACCCCTGCACTATAAATCCGTTGTTGTGGATAGTACATACCACCTGCATTTGTTCCTTCAGGATCCTGTATCTTGATCTGATCGATCGAAAACAAATTAAATCCACTAATGAATACCCGTAAGTTTTTCATTTTGATTTTTTCCAGCACTTTAGGCGACAATGAATACGCCAACTCCACATTTTTCAGTCTTAAAAAAGAGGCATTCTTTAACCAGAATGTCGAATTCATGCTATTGAATGTATCGTCACGGTCGAAGGCTCTTGGATACAGGGCATTGGGTGTCTCTGTTTCAGAAATCCATCTGTTCTCAAAATAAGTTACATCTCTGTTGTAACTCCCGGGTTTAATGATCTGTTTTGCACGTCCCTGTCCTGACCACAGGATATTTAAATCAAAATTTTTCCATTTGGCCCCCATTGTTATACCATAGGTAATTTCAGGAATCGGACTTTCATAGATACGGACCATATCATTGCTGGTAATTTTTCCATCGCCATCAACATCCATATACTTGATATCCCCTGGCATTGTATTCAGCAAATGTGGTGAGGCATCAATCTCAGCCTGATTTTGATAGATACCGTCTGTCTTATACACCAGCCATGAGTCTATACTATGGTCTGTCCGACGCTGCCATTCCGGTGTATTTTGTGCTTCGTCAAAAAAATGAATCTTATTACGTACAAAAGTGAAATTTCCACCTACCGAATAGCTAAAATCATTGATCTTATTGCGATAAAGCAAACTACTTTCCACCCCTCTGTTTGATATTTCACCAATATTTTGGTCAGGCAGCGTTAATCCTGTATAGCGTGGTACAGAAGCTTGTTTGGGTGTTAGGATGTCCGTACGCATCGAATAAAAATACTGCAAATCAAAACTCAAGGTATTCTTGAAGAAAACAGACTCAAAGCCGACGTTTTTCGTATCCACTTTTTCCCAGGTAATATTTGGGTTAGCCAATCTCCCGACGGTAAAACCCTTTGTTCTTTTGGGGTCAAGACCAAACATGGCACCATCTCCAAGAACATAGGTACTGATATATTGAAAAGGATCCACCCGGTCATTTCCTAGCTTGCCCCAGGAAGCCTTGATTTTCAACTCATTGATAAAAGACACATTTTCCTTGAAAAAATTCTCCTGAGAAATACGCCAGCCTGCCGATACCCCTGGGAACCAACCCCAACGTGCATTGCTGATAAAGTTTTGTGAGCCGTCTCTTCGCACTGTAATATCAGCCAGGTACTTATCCTTAAAACCATAACTTACACGACCAAAATAATTCTGCCTTGCCGAAATCGTTGCTTTTCCGTCATTATTTTTTTGATTGTCACTTCCCGCAAATAGGTAATCTACGGCATCACTCAAGAAGTCTCTCCGATATGCCGAAAACCAATCACCTCTGTTCTTGCTCTGCTCATAAGCAATGAAAGCATTGACACTATGTGAGCCGAATTTCTTATCGTATCCGATTTTAAAATTCCAGGTCTCAGTACGTATATCATCGTTTCTTTCAGTAAGGTTGATATTTGCATCGCCCGTTGTCTCACGGATATTATCGTAATTCTTTGTTGCAGGATTATAACGATAAGCATCCCACATATCATTCAGCTTCTTTTCATGTCTATATTGTGAATCGAATGCTGCATAACCCGAAAAACTTAATCCATCTAATAACCAGGGTGTTTTGAGATCAAAACCTGCTTTTGTATTGACAAAATTATCCTTTACACGCTGATAGCCGGTCTTGCCCGAAGCCAAAATCGTTAAATTGTTACCCCACGAAAGACCTGGACCAGGTAATCCATTCGGATAATAGTCAGGCAAAAAAGGATAGGCATGGAACGCTTCCCAAAAGAAGGTTCCCATATCGTAGTTTGAATTATTCCGATTTTCCTGTCTGGTGGCTACCTCAACTAATACCGAAAGGTCTTTGGTTACCTTAGCATCCAAGTTGGTACGAAATTGAACCGTCCTAAAATTTAGATCTGTATTTCTAAATCCTGGCTTTTGATAAAGGTATCCTCCAGAAACATAATAACGCACTTTTTCGTCTCCGCCACGAAGTGACAAAGAATGTTGCGTTTGTGGAGAAGATTTAAATATGGACTTCATCCAATCGGTGTTGGCATACAATAAGGGATCAATCGTTCCATCCAGATATTTCCCCTTGATATCTTTATACTTTTCAGCACGCCCAAAATGTGCATTGATTTCATCATCATACACCATAAATTGATAAGAATCCATCAGCTTTGGTGTTCGTGTATGTTCGGAGAAACCGTAACTACCATCATAGGTGATCGTAGGTTTATCACCATTACCGCGTTTCGTAGTTACCAAAATAACCCCATTCGCAGCTTGGGCACCATATATTGCCGCCGAAGCATCTTTTAAGACTGAAATTGTCTCGATATCGCTTGGATTTAGCCGTTCTATTCCTCCGCGATTGGCCACACCATCAATGACATACAAAGGACTGTTGTTCCCCAAAGATCCCTTGCCGCGGATATAGATCTGCGATTGATCATTTCCAGGTTCACCTGAGCGATTATTTGCCACTACACCCGGCATTCTTCCTGCTAGGGAATTGGACAAATTCGGCGCAGGAGATCGCTGCAGCTCGCTTCCTGAAACCTGGCTCACCGAGCCGGTCAATGTTGCTTTCTTCTGTGTTCCGTACCCAATGACCACAACCTCTTCAAGCTGTGCGAGATCTTCCTGGAGAACGACGTCAATAGCCTGCCGCTGATAGGCAATCTCTTGCGAAAGGTATCCCAAATAAGAAAATTGTAAAATACTATTTTCTTTTTCAACAACAAGCGAAAATTGGCCGTCGCTATTCGACTGCGTCATTTTATCCGTACCTTTTATACGTACAGATACTCCTGCCAAAGGCTTTCCTTGCTGGTCTTTGATTGTACCGGAAGCGATTCTGTCCTGAATCTTCGCTATGGAACGTATAATAATACGGTTTTCGCTGACCATATCCATTTCTAAGGATTCTTTAGCCAAAATAGGCGACAAAAGATCGATCCATTTTTTATTGCGGACGTCAACATGTTTTATTTTAATCGCATTGATCGTATTATCGTTGTAGATAAAATTGATCTTGGTCTGCTCTTCAATTGAAGTCAATAGGTTTTTGAGTCGGATCTCTTCAAAACGTAAAGAAACTGTCTTCTGCGCTTTCGACTCTTTTGCAAATCCAGTGGCAACACATGCAAATAAGAAAATGATTACAAACTTGGCCATTAACAACCATTTTAGATAATACGAGATAGGCACATGATAAAGAACATGTGATTTTTTTTTCATAATTTTGGTATTTAAGAAATAATCGATTGGCATCCTACTTTCCTAGGGTCCGATGCCATTGGTTAAAACATTGGGTATTGCTCACTATGAGGGATACCCTTTTTTTATATTACTTTACATAAAGCGTATCATTTTGGGTATAATAATTTAGTTTAGTACCTGTGCGCTTGATGACATTCAAGACTTCTTCACAGGTTGTTTCGTCAAATATACCGGTGATGGGCTCTTTTGCGAGCTGCTCATTTTCGACTACAATGGGTTTACCGAACCAACGCTCCATCTTCTTCGCAACCACTTCAAAACCTTCGCCATTGAAAACCAATCTATTTTTCATCCAAAGTGTTTCAGTAACTTCGGCATCAACGAGGTCAAGCTTTGCAAAGGTCACTTTTGGTTGCAGGACAACATGCTTGCTCCGATGATCATTCGTTGATACAGGTTGATTGATCACAGACACCTTATTTCCTGGCAGGAGTTCATATAACTTCTCCTGCTTATTGTCCATAACCTTCAGTCGTACTTTCCCTTCGATCAGGGAGGTCGTCGTCATGTTCTCATCCGGAAGCGCACGAAGGTTAAATTTTGTACCTAAAACCTGTACCTCTGCGTAGGCAGTTTTGATCTTCAAGGGTAGATTGGGATTCTTGGCAATAGCAAAATACCCTTCACCAACCAATTCCAATACGCGATCAGTTTTACCAAATCCAGCCTTCAATCGCAATACACTTTCATTGTTAAGCCATACCTCCGAGCCGTCGCTCAATTTGATCGATTTACGCTCGCCCTTTCCTGTAGCAATCGTCTGCCATTCCGTATCTTCAGCTACCTTTTTATCATTTTTGATAAACCAAAAGGACAATACTCCAAAAACTATAAATAGGCTAGCCGCAATGGATAGTAGCTTAACTTTATGGCGACCTATAAATGGACGGGCGGTTATATCCTCGACAGCAGTAAGTTCTATTGGTCTTGACTTTTCATAGCTTATTTCAGCTTCTAGATCTTCTTCCCCATGCTTCTGCTCTAAATAGGCCAATAATTCCCTCTTACTTTTGTCGGCACGTAGCAAGTCATCCAGCGCGATTCTCTCCTCTGCTGTGAGCTCTCCCGCTAGTAACTTAGCCGCTAAAAATAAAAAGTATTGTTCCTCAGATGAAAACATGTGCATTCGGTCTATTTGGGGTAGAGACACCAAAAGAAACCAAAACCCCCAATAGAAAAATTATTTTTTTTCTTTAATACAGGACCACAGCTTTTCTAAAGCAATTTGAATGTGTCTGTCTACCGTTTTCTTGGATATCCCCATCATTTCCGCAGTTTCCAAATACGTTTTTCTTTCCTCTTTCACCAGTTTAAAAGCCTCCTTAGTTTTGGGCGGGAGCCCTTCGACAGCCCGTTGAATCCGCTGTATGCTTTCTGTAGATATTAAAATCTGTTCCGGGGTATTTTTATCGATCAACGTATCCTGATATTCCGTTCCGTCAGTGAGTATGACCTGACGGATGCGCAGGAGGTTAAGGCATTTGTTTTTTATCGCCCGAAGCAAATAGCCCTCGACGTTTGCGATGTTCATTAGATCAGGACCCAGGTACCAAATTTTCCAGAGGACTTCGGAAACCACATCTTCGGCTAGTTGCTTATCCTTGATAAAAGAAATAGCATTACTCTTCAAAACCCCATAATTGGCCACGAAATAAGCCTTAAACGAGCTTTCATCTCGATCAATGGCAATATTCTTCTTATTTTCCGCAGATAAGGGTTTCAAATACATTGGTTACGTTGCAATTCGCAGCACAAGTTAAACAAATTCATTCCAAGAATGCAAAAAAAATCGAAAGCTCCGTGCCGGGGCTTGCTCATCAAGTACACAAACTACATGTTCAAATCGTGTATAAAAAATGGATCAGACAACTCGAATTTTCCGCGCCAACGCGTTCTGCAGCATTAGTAAAGTCAAGAAAAAAGCCGCTTGGAAAATCCAAAACGGCTTGATATATAGCGTAAAAAAAGTTTCCACTCAGATTATTCATGCAAAACCAAAATCGCTTTAACTGATCGGTTCAAAACTTCATTCACCGTACTACTTGCAAATAAACGGTAAATCATATTATGGTTGCGTTTGACCAAACACAGAATATCGGTCTGATTGTTTTCAACAAAATCAACGATCGCATGTGATGGGCGTGTATCATCCTCATCCACATAATTAAAGTTGATATCTACGTTAGGAAGCAACTGACGCATTTTTTTCTCCCCATTGCGCACTAGCTTTTCGTCCAAATCCCTTTCTGAGACGTGTAGAATTTCCAACTTCTTGGGGTCCGAAAGTTTTAAAATACGATTGAGTGCCTTGACATCACGAACAGACAATTTTGTTGTTTTATAATCCGTTGCCAATGTAATGACCGGAATAGCGGACAGATTACTTTCAGGAGGTACAATCAAGGTTGGAATACGCAATTTTGTCACAGCCATACTCGCATTACTACCGACAATTTCTTTAATGCCTGTCGCCCCGGTAATTCCCATCACCAAAAAAGAAACATCTGTATATTCAACATACTTTGTGACTACATTACGCAGATAACCTACTTCAACAACGGTTCTCACTTTGAGGTCATTGTATTTATTTTCCTGGACCACCTGATCAGTCCATTCTTGCAAAGCAGCACGTTTTCTAGCGTAATAATCTTCTATAAAGATCGCGTTATAAGTACTGTTGTTGATCCCTTCTGTCGGGTGTATGGCATGTACAACAGCAACTTCCATATTCAAACGAGAAGCCAAAGACAAGGCGTAACGCAAAGCATGACTTGCATTGATTGAAAAATCGGAGGCAACAAGAATTTGTTTCATTTTTTAAGTTTTTAATATTAACCTGTCAATAGCCATGTGTACAAATGCAATGGATGACAAAAACATTTAGATAACAATCAACTAAATAAAAAGATGGAAGAATACAAATAGTAATAATGCCAAGCCAATTGACACGGGTAAAGTAAGTACCCAAGCAAGACCGATGCTTTTGAGTGTCCCTTTATTCAGATTGCTCTTTCCTCCGGAAGCGACCATTGAACCGGCAATACCACTTGAAAGCACATGCGTTGTACTAACAGGCAAACCCAATACGGTACTGATACCAATTGTCGAAGCGGCAACAATCTCGCTTGAGGCCCCTTGAGCATAACTCAAATGTTCATTTCCTATTTTTTCACCAATCGTTACTACAATACGTTTCCAACCGATCATTGTCCCAAGACCTAAGGCGATTGAAATAGTTAAGATCACCCAGATCGGTGCAAAGTCCGTAAGATGTTTCAACTCGCTCAACTTACGATTGAGCTCCAGTCGATTTTCAGTATTGATATCGATCTGTTTATTGCTCTCTAATGCAGCAATGGATTTGACTAAACCTTCAACCTCTTTTCTGAATTTAAAAGTCCCGGCTTTATCCGTTACACTTTTATCCATCAAATGCAGCTTGACTTGCTCAATCTCCTGGTTGACTTGCACAAACATCGTTCCCTGAGCGACATTACTGGAAGCAATTGTCTGTAACACGATTTCCGTTTGATCGAGCGTTTTAATGACAGCCGCATCTGGTACGGAATGGTTTATTGCAAAACGAGCAGGCAGAAATGCAATTAAGATCAACATAAACAGTCCTACTCCTTTTTGTCCATCGTTGCTACCGTGAAAAAAACTGACCAATGTACAGGTCAGTATAAGAATACCGCGTACTAACAAGGGAGGTCTGTCATCTTCCCCCTGTGGGATGTGAAAAAGTGCTTTATAACGGACGACATGCTTTAAAAAGAGCATCAATAACACCGCTAGACCAAAACCAATCAAAGGTGAGAGAATCAAAGAAAGACCAATTTCCTCGGCCTTATGCCAATTGACACCACTGCCACCATAATACCAGGTGAAGCCTATACCCGCCCCGATAAGGGCACCAATCAAGGTATGTGAACTCGAACAAGGAATACCAAAATACCAAGTCCCCAAATTCCAGATAATAGCCGCTAATAATACAGAAAGGACCAAACAAGCGCCTACCGAAACCGGTAGTGCCATTAAAGTATCTAGAGGCACCAATTTAAGTATTCCCATAGCCACTGCGATCCCACCTGCAAAAACACCTAGAAAATTCCAAAAGCCAGACCAAGGAATGGCTACAATTGGTTTAAGTGCTTTGGTATAAATTACCGTTGCAACGGCATTCGCGGTATCATGAAATCCATTGACAAATTCAAAGGCCACAACGGCAAATAAACAAAGGGCAAAAACAATAAGAAGTCCAGTACTAAGATCGGTTTCCCCTAAGAGAGGAATCATGTTGCAGAAAATTTGCATATTATTCTTTCATAAGATTTATGGTTGTCCTTGCTGAGTTTTTCTTACTTGTTGAGTTTTCCTTAAGGAAAACTACCGCAGGAACAATCGCTTCATTCAGCTCAAAAATAATTTTCAGATGTTAACTTTTGATAAAGGATATATTACGTTATACAACACGAAAGAAAAACTTAAAACACTGTTAACGAATCTTATTCCGCCGCTATTTTATTTCCTACAAATTCTCTTAATTTATGGGGAGCTAACACGGACTTTATAGGGACCTCATTCGGACTTCATTCGGATGAAAGCGAATAAAGAACGAATAAGTTCCGTAGAAATAACGATTAAAAAACGGATCAAAAGTAAATTTGATCGCTAGTTTTTACCCACAAAATATAGACAAACCAAAATCCCGTATAAGACCAACCGTAAAGTAAGAGCCATATTAGACCTTTTGTAAACTTTTTTCAGGAATGGACATAGCCTATCTGCGAAATACCAAGCAGAGGATTCGAGAGAATTTTAGTCCCCCATTTACAGCGAAAACAGTACGATTTACCGATTCAAATCCACAGTCCACCGAAAAACACAAACTTTTTAGAATTAAACCCATTACTTTAGACAAAAGTAAATTTAACACCGAATTAATTATGCCTAAAACTTATTCATTAAACTGTTCCTTGACGAACTATTCTCCCTTACAGCGGATTACATTTAGTACGCTACCTTTTCTTATCGCCATTTATTGTGTGTTCTTTGCACAGCATACAAAAGCGCAATCTTTAGACTGGTCTACAAAAGATATTGTATTTAAGAGTGAGGGTATTAACTTGGCAGGAACCATGCTTCAGCCTCGAAGCGCCCATGCTGCCATTGTCCTCATACATGGTTCTGGACAAGAGAAAAGAATGATGGAGTTTGCCTCATATTTAGCCAAAAACGGTATTGCCGTATTTACTTATGACAAGCGCGGAGTAGGAAAATCTGAGGGGACCTATGCTGGCCCTGAGGTCGGTACCAATAATATCGATTCTGCCAACCTCCACCTCCTCGCTAAAGATGCACAAGCAGCGGTAAAAGTATTCCATCAGCAGCTAGGGAAAACGAACATTCCTATGGGGCTATTGGGATTCAGCCAAGCGGGATGGATCATTCCTTTAGCTACTAACCAAAATCCTTTGGTCGACTTTTTTGTATTGTACAGTGGAGCAGTTATCCCTGCCCGTGAGCAGCTCCGCTTCCAGTTCTTTACAAATGGAAAAAAAGATTTTTGGGATAAACATACGGAAGCCGAGGCCCGACAACATGTAGCGAATGATCCAGATCGCTATCAATTTACAAATACCGATCCGATGACATCACTTAAAACGATAACAGCTCCAGGACTCTGGCTTTTTGGATCCAAAGATATCCAAATACCTGTAGGCTTATCGATTGAACATGTCAATGCGCTGAAAGCACAAGGAAAGCCCTTCGAATATTGCTTATTTCCTTTATTAGATCACAATACAAGCCTTTCGGCATCGCGTGAACCAAGTGCTATTGCATTGAATTGGATTAAAAATCAACGTAAAAAAAAGTCATAAAAAACGTCTTTTGACAACGGCTCATTAGCATAAAATCAAGCATTAAAAAGGCCTAAGTAAAAAACTTAGGCCTTTCTTCAATCAATTGAAATGTTTAACTCGCTAGGTTCATTCAAATCCGCATGAAGCACTTTAATAATTGTTTATAGCTAAAATGGTATTGAAACAAAAAGGCTAATGTTTAGGCCATGTTAAAATAGATAGACAAAAAAAAGCACTATAGTACCGTTTGCGACAATAGCTAAAATGTAAAAAACACCCTTTAATTATCTATATTTTTAAATAAAAATCACTCTTTTTCCTCACGGACGAGAAAATCATAAGAGTACCAGAATTTCAGGTGCCCATGGGAATTAAGGCCTCCTAGACTATAGCTAATGGGATAATCAAAGCTATTCTGTTGCAGTTCAAGTTCATTTTTATAATCAATGACAAGTTTTTTAATTTCGTCCAGGCCTGTTGCGCGTCTAATAAAACTTGTTTGACGTCCACCACGCAGATAGACCAGTATGTCGGACCCTTTTAATACCGTTTCGTCGGTTTTCGTCAAAAATTGATTGTACAGCAATTTTTCCAATACGTTTTTAAGATCACCACGTGGAAAATCACTTTCTCCCATCATAATCGAGTGTGTACCGTAGTTGACTGATGAAACATAGTAGGGATTATATCCTGTATTTTTTAACTTCCCAAGTGCATCCTTATTAAAAGCCTTTTCATAGTCTTTCAGATCCGCATGGAGACTAAATGTAATATGTTCTCGACGCAACAACAGGCTATTAGCTCTTTTTATCGTGGTGGAATCATGGTGACGGACCAATTTGAGTACACTATCTACGTCAGGGCTATTATTAAGATGGTAACGTATCGCCCTATAATCGAAAAATGCCCCTACCGACGATTGCTTCAAAACAGCAGGTTCCCCTTTGCTTTTCTTCGCGAAAGCTCGCACAGCATCAAATCCAGGAATGACATGAATAGGAGATAAAGTCGGCTGTGTAGAAGAAATTGTGCTTTTGAAAGGTTTATAATAATTACGAAGGGAAGTTAGTTTTAGTTGCGGTGTGGTATCTTTTAATCCCCAAACTGTCCCCAAATAGAAGTTTTTATCTGTGGTACCATCCACGTAAATCTGGCTAACCGAAAACCCGACGGAACGCCCTTCAAATTGATACCTTTTAGCCATTGTTCCACCACCGACCTCCGTAGAGTCAAAGTCAATATCTTCTTTGTCACAGCTGGACAAAAAACAAATGCTTAGTAACAACAGGAAAAGATATTTCATAATTTAAAAAATTAATCGTCAGCTCTGGTGCAGCACTTCGATCTCATCTACCCGTCGGACAATGGCCTTTAGATTCTTCTCAAAGATATACAAAATTCCTAATCCAACATACATAAAAATAAGAATAACAACACGATACAAAGTCAAAGGAATATAATTAACTATCCATTCCGAAGAAACCAACCCGATGATCAAAACCATAATCGGTATCGTTAAACCAAGATAATTGCGATAAACGCAGTATTTGCTCCCTCTAGGTCGATGCCGCAATAAGTATACTGGAATATAAAAAACGAGTGTACCGATCATCCCTAATTTTAATCCCGTCCAAAAAGCATCTGCATCGAGCGGCACAAAATAATAGAACAATGTGAAATAGACGATATAAATTGCACTATGCCAATGCTTGACGAATTGTAAAAAATCAGCAGGAAATTTATTGATCTGTTTACGTTGCAGATTTAATTCATAGCTAGCTGCAATGCTTCCAAAACCCGCCGCTCCAAAACTGGCATAAGCAAGATCAATGGCTCGATTGAAATATATACCGGCATCTGAAGTCATGAGTTCCTCTACCTTACAAGCAAAGTGATCCAAAATTTCAAGTTGAACATCAACATAACGATATCCTTTAGAACGAATAAAATCCATCAGAACACCTAATTCCGCTTTGGTCAATTTCTTTTCTGTCATGATACAATTGGTTTAGTGTTCAAGATAACCTGCAACTTCTCCACAAAGGTCAACGCATCTTTCATTTTACTTACCTGAGCTTTTTTTCCCTTCACTGTCAGGGCGTAATATTTTCTTGCTCTTCCATCGACTACTTCTATTGCTGTATCCAGGAGTCCTTCCGCTTCTAGCTTATGTAATGCAGGATAGAGCGCCCCCTCAGTCAGGATAAACTCTCCTTCGGTTAAGAGTTTTACCTGTTGAGTCATTTCATAGCCATACATTCTTTTCGTTCCAGACAATAGCTTTAGAATAATCGTTTGTAAAGTGCCTTTTAATAACTTCGTATCTTTCATTCGTTCATCTTAAACAATTAATTAAATATACCTAATTTTCTTATATATACAAAAAATATAAAAAATTATGATACAGCAGCTTGCATTTTGACCCTCGCCATTAGTTATGGCCCTTGCACTGCCTTTTGACTGGACTGCTTCTGCACTGCTTTTGCAATTAACCGATCAAATTCCTATGAATCGCCTAGTGTTTACCTAGTGAACCAGGTAGACACTAGGTCTCAGGTAGGTGTTTACTAGGAACAAGATCGAACAATGGCAATGGCAAGAGCGAACAATGGCAATGGCAGGGATAAAGCGAAAAAGCCGCTAGAGCTGGGAACTCCAAACGGCTTTGCACTAACAATTATATATAGAATGATATGATTATCCCGCTTTCAGGAGATCAATAATAAGGCGATCTCTATTTTCATTCAATGAGGGATAAAATTGATTTAAATCAACCAATATGATTGGCATCCCCTTATTTTCGGGTTTATACAAGACATTATCTACCAAGTCCCGACAGAAAACTAACGATTCATCATCCGTGAATACTTCTCTTGACCTTTTGAGGAAACTATTAAAAAAACGTCTTGGATTGTTGATAATTTTAAGATGTTCTTGATTTGGAAAAACCGTGCTGGAGAGATCTAGCCCTCGAGAAAATATAACGTCCTTCAATTCCGCATGACCAAAATTTACTAAGGGAGTCCTTAATGGTTTGGCTTTTTTGAGAATAAAAAGATTGGTGGAGTATAAATCTTCTGTAAAAGGAATTCCATAAAACCATGAAGAACTGATCTTTCCTTTAAAAACCACATGAACCAAATTCGTCCCGTCGAAAGTTGTTTTGTCAAATGTATTGTAAAGGAAGGAAGACTTTTCAATTTTTAAATTTCCAATAATGGCTTTCGAAAAATCATTCGCTTCGAATGTACTTTCTATCCAAAGCCCAGATTCCTGAAAAACAACAGACTGAAAGTTACAGTCTACAAAGGTACAGCGAATGAACTTACAATCACGAAACATGGAGTTCATGAAGCTTTTCCCTTTTATCGTACAATCGATAAATGAACAATTTTTTAAAACTTTGTGATTGAATTCAAAACTTTCAATCTCACTTTGTTGGAATATTTTATTAGTCAGTGCCATGCTAAAAATGATTAATAGGCTAAAATTTCATAGTAGTTGCATTGCAAATGGATCTTTAACGGCCAAAATCTCCATTTATACAATGATGACAACGGGAAAGACAAAACGTCCTAAAGAAATTTTGACTTTTTTTATTTTTTTTACCCTAGCCTAAAAACAGCCAAGACCTATAAGATCTCCTAGCAAACTGACTATGGGAATACGCTAGTCAGCGATTCTTATAACTGGCCAATAGGCACAAAAAAAGCCGCAAGAACGGGGAGTCCTTTACGGCTTACTACCTATGAAAAACATTCACCTTAAGTATAAGGCACTATCTACTATGACAATTAAAATTAAAATGGTGCACATAAATCTACTGCACAATGAATTAGCGAATTAAAATCGGTTCATTCCCCACTTCAAAAAAGCTCCAATCTATGTTCTTGGCATTTCTTGGAACCAAATATAAAGTGCTCGGTCAGAGATTCAACCCACCGTTTACAATTCGCCAAAAATGATTTACGATTCGTCTGTTGTACTATTTTAATCGGCCGGTTAATCAGCCCTTTACTGCTAAAAGAAAAAAAAGTATATTGGTGAACACAATTAAAACTGTTTATGAAATTGATAAAAAATATTTTGGCGGTGCTCGTACCGCTTACCTTATTCAGTGGCACAGCCTTTTCCCAAACCAAAGAGGAGCTTAAAAAAAAATATGAAAACAGCAGTATAGATGAAGAGCTCAAGAAGAAGATGGCTACAGAATATGTCTTTCCCGATAGTCTCATCTTACCCCCTTTACACTATACCAATTCCTATTATGTATTGGACTCTGCCGTCAATGATTTCCATTCTATTTCCATTGATATTATTGTACAAGATGACATCCCCGACCACTATTCATTTTACATTTCACCCTTTAATATATCCCTAAACAATATGCCTTTATATTGTGGTATTCAATCTGCCGGTGGCGGTATCAGTGTTAAGACAGGCAAAGAAGAGGAGATCAAATTTAATGGCATCTTTTCGCGTTGGTTTGAACAGACAAAAAAGGCTTTAAAAACAACAGGATATTATGCCAGTTCAGATGCGGAGGGTGATTTTATCAGTGTCCGCAATACCGTAGGCTGGCACAAAGGTTCTTATCGCATCACACTAAAAAAAGAAGGCTATATCGCTGGCAAAGCCGTTCCAGATGCTATTAACCCCAAAGAAACCTATTTCAGCTGGGGCGATTATGAACATTCCTGGGTCACCATGTATGTCGAAGATTTAAGCACAAAAAAAGTGGTCAATGTAGGGTCCCTAGCCTTCCCGGGTAAAAAGATCCAGATGAAAAAGCACATCACTTCGTTCTTGGAACAATACAAGTATTTTATCGATTTCGCCCAAAGACCGCGGGACCTCGAAGGGTTGAATGTCATCCGATACGACAAATTGCCTAAAGTAACCGTTGTTCAAAAAAATCTACGCATCAATGGTAAATTGATCAAGCTTGAAAACGTGCCGACTTACCATAACCGTACACATAATCCCGAACAAAGTAAAGTAGCCGGTGAAATCCCTATTCTATCCAAGGATAGTTATAATGCTGCAACTGGTGAACTTACGCTCGAAACGGGCGTGTTTGTAAAATGGCCGGAGAAAAAAGACGTTAAGTAAAAAGAACCTTTTTAATTAAGTCCAAAACTGACAATAAACGAGTTTTCTTCTTTTGCGATCCTATCTGACTTATTCTTAAAAGGCTCTCCAATGGAAGCAGCAGCATATAACACCTGTGGTCGTCCGTTTTTATCGAATTATATAAACGGACGTTCCAAATAGGCCAGCACTGTTTTGTGTTGTCCGTCAACCTTTAATTCGCGTAGTGATACCAAAGGGTGATGGGCAGCATGCCAATGCAGGCCATCTGCCGACGTAATCAGTGCCAAGGCGCCAAACTGTGCAACCAGTTTACCGGAGTGGGCCTTTTGACCAATTTAGGGAAGCAAAGGTTTCAATCGTCTTTATTAGAAAGAGAAAATTATGCAAAAGCCAATAGATAAACCCATAAAACAGCAAACTGTAACAGCGAACAAAAATAGGTTCAGGAAGACTTTTATAGCGGTTCTTTTCGGTACAAGCTCTCTTTCTGGGCTTGTTTATGGACAACGGACCACAAAAACCATCGCTAATCCTTTGGCATTGGAATATCGTTTTATGCCCGAAAGTCCCAGTAGACGGGAAGCAGCAGATCCCATCATCGAGCTTTTCAACGACCAATATTATTTATTTGCGTCAAAGTCCGGTGGATATTGGCGCTCCTCAGATTTAAAAGACTGGCTGTATATCCCTTGCAAAAGTATTGGCAGCATTGAAGCTTATGCACCTACTGTATTAAATTACAATGGTGCACTTTACTTTTTGGCTTCGGGTGGAAAACCTCAAATTTATAAAACAACCAATCCTGATCAGGATCAGTGGGAACCCATACCGACCAAATTTACCATTGGCATGACAGATCCAGCCTTCTTCAAGGACGATACTGGTAAAGTCTATCTGTATTGGGGATGTTCAAACGTTGATCCCATCATGGGGGTGGAGGTAGATCCTAACGATGGTTTCAAACCCATTGGTACCCCACAAGTATTGATTCAACATCATGAAAAACAATATGGCTGGGAAGTACAAGGCGAGCATAACGAACTGGGAACTCCAGGTTGGAACGAGGGGGCAACAATGATTAAACACAAAGGGATGTACTATCTCCAATACGCATCTCCGGGCACGCAATTCAGAAGTTATGCCGATGGTGTTTATACTGCCAATTCACCTTTGGGGCCGTTTCGCTATGAAGCCAATAGTCCTTTTTCTTATAAACCAGGTGGTTTTATTCCAGGCGCAGGTCATGGACATACCTTCCAGGACAAGCTGGGCAACTATTGGCATGTAGCGACCATGAAAATTTCGGTGCGAGACTGGTTTGAACGACGTATCGGCCTTTTTCCAGCATTTTTTGATAAGGAAGGTCAGCTTTACGCGCAAACGGTATATACCGATCTCCCTTTTCAGATCCCCAATACCAAAGTCGATATCGAGAAGCGGGATCTTTCTCTACCATACAACCTTTTATCTCAAAACAAGCCCATTCAGGTATCCAGTGAACTGGATAAATTCCCTAAAATTTACGCTAACGATGAACGGATAGAAAGCTGGTGGTCGGCAGCTTCGGGCGCTATCGGTGAATATATACAGATTGACCTCGAAAAGAACATGTCCATCCGTGCCCTACAGGTGAATTTCGCCGATCAAGATTTCCAGCTTAAAGCGCCCCAGTCTTATTGCTATCAATATGTGATCGAATACTCCAGCGATGGCAAAAAATGGCTCCCACTGATAGACCAAAGCAAAAACAAAAAAGATCACCCGCATGAATTATTTAACCTCGATCGCAAAGTCAACGCTCGTTATGTCCGCCTGACCAATAAGAAAGAGATTCCTGGTAAATTTTCGCTTTATGATTTTCGAATATTCGGTCATGGTTTGGGGCAAAAACCACAGGGAATCAACACCCTGACAGGACAACGCAATACGGAAGATCGTCGCCAGATTACACTACATTGGCTGGCATCGCCGAACACCAAAGGCTATATTCTCCGTTGGGGCATTAAATCCGACAAATTATACAATGCGATCGTAGTCTATGAAAACAAATTTGATGGCCGTAGTTTCAACAGCGGTCAGGACTACTATTTTTCGGTGGAGGCTTTTAATGAAAATGGTCATTCAGAACAGCGCAAAAAATTGCTCCATATTGAATAACGTATAGCATGGCTTATCCCATTGCGTAAACGACGACAAACCTGATCCGAAAAGACACATATGGTGAACTCTTGTCAATCAGATAAAGTCGCACACAAAATAACACGTAAGTCAAGTCAAAAAAAAGTCTTCTCATCATTGTGATGAGAAGGCTCTTTAAAAAATTGAAATCTTGATCCGAAACGTTCACCGAACGACTTACTTAATGACAAACCAAGTTTGACTTTTTGCCGGTATATTGACCTCAAAGATCGCTTCGGAGGCTGCATTTAATGGCATTGTCCTACTGTTCTGATCTTGCTCAACCACTTGTACATTTCCTGTCAGTCCGGTATAGTACAAGTTGACCTTAATTTTTCGTTTTATCGCTTCGTCCAATGGATTATAGATCATTAGTAATCCTTTTTCTTTCCCCGCCGGATTCACGTGCAAAATAGCATCATAATCCATCCCGTCAGGACGTCTCACATGGATAATATCACTGTCCAAAACTTCGCGGTGTTTCTTGTAAAAATTCACCCATTTGGCCACTACGTTTTTCGTCTCTGGGGAGTCATAAAGCTGTGGTCCACGATAACAAGCCTGTACACCTGCACCAAACAAGTTGGCTAGCCGTTGCTCGTAATGTGGCAGGTGATCCTTCAAAGGCTCGATCGTCGCCTCTTTGCCTCCACCTTGATATTCTACCAAAGGGACAAACATCCAGCCCATAGACGGCGCCTTTGCCCAGGTACCATCAAAAATATTCTGTCTTTCCACAATCTCCTGTTGTGCCCTCGGTAAGGACCAGTTTGCCTCACGGTAGCCCATCCCGACTTTGTTGCCGCCATTCAAGAAATACATATCTGGAATATTCAGGTAGATTCCCTTTTCACGGCACCATTTGTAAAAATCAGTGATCCGTTTAAACTGATTCCATTGCGAGTCTTTTTCATTATGATGCCCGGGGTGATCGGTGGAATAGCACCAATCTCCAGGATAGGATCCATCGTGCTCAAATACGCCCAATCCCGAACTTTCATACAGGTTATACAGCTTTTTGAAGTAAGCCTGCCCCCATTCACTCTCAATACAGGGTGAGCTTCCAAAGCGAGGATGCATGCCTTCAGGTAGCACAATGTCATTTTTTGCATCAATATGCCGACTGGCAAGGAGCGAATAGCCTCCAAGTTCAATTCCTTTGCTATGTGCATAGTCAGCAAGCTCTTTCATGCGTTTAATATTCTCCGGAGAATCATCTTCGGCATTGAATCCAGACCAAAAGGTCATAATCACCATTTCAAAACCAACTTCCGCTGCTTGATCAATTGCCTTTTTCACCGACTCGTTATCCGAACTCCGTACATGCATCAATATCGGATTTTCAGTTGCCCATGGCGCCATAGAGCGCAGCATTTTTCGGTATCCAAGGCTCTTACGTTCGCGTTCCCAGCTATCGTTCAACAGCTCCCAAACCCGATAACTTGCAAATTTCCCACCGGCAGCAACCTGTTGTTCAGGTCCCATTTTAGGTGCAACTTCCAACAGACATGGTGTCTCCCGATCGTAATGGACCTGTGTGGTATATAGCGGGTCTTTTTTCCACTCCAGACTCGAGGAATAAACGACTTCCTCGCTCATACCGCCAAATGTATAATCTGTTTCCACGGTGATATTAGGGTATAACCAACGGCTTCTATGATCCACCGAACTTTCGGGTTCAAATACAGCCAATTGCTCACTCTTAAAGCTATTAACCACAATTTCCCGGTCCGACTGATTCTGCACGGTAATCCACTTACTAAAGATCGGCATGTCATCATAAAGATCATAATGAACCTGTACCGTAACGTTTTTCATATAAGCAAGTTTACTGGACAGATCGCCTGCAAATTGGGATGGAAAATCACCGTATGCCCAAAAACCTTCTATTTTGGAGCGACCTTCCTTTGTCGAAGCCTTACCATCCTTATTCCCGCCGTTTGGATCCATTTTTCCGACACGGACCAGTTGTATCTTGTCACCTGACTTTAGTGGAAGATGACCAACAGTACGCCATTGTTGTCCGTCCAAAGAGGCTTGTGCCAATAATTCCTTATCCGCTATTTCATATCTAAACCATAGCTGATCTGCTTTACCAACTTCGAAAGTTCCGTTATCGCGTTTGCCATCAAAAAAAACAACCTTGCCTTCGCTTGCTCGCCAATAAAGTCTGGGACTACCATTCGTTAGGGTCAGTCCAAAACCCAATCCCCAATCGTTGGATTGATCAGTACCTTTATTCATCTTGGCTACGAGTACCTTTGCCTCTTGAGGAATTGTTCTTTCAGCGAACACAGCAGCATTTTCCAGTGCCATAATTTCGCCCACTTTTCCTTCATTGACAAAGGAATTACGCTCATGTGATTTTGAAACCATCAACTTCCATCCGGAATTTAGCTGCTGAAATTTATCTTCCAACAGCAATGCCCTGTTTTGGTCACTTTTGCTCTTTGCGGCAAGCGCATCGATCGCCTGCTGATCCAATGTATAGGTAAATGTCAGCTCTTTGCCCGGCACAGGCCAAGGCATATCTTTAGGCATCCAGTTTGGTCTCTTTTTCCAGCCAAAACGGGGTTTTGTATCTTCAATTTTATAGTCATGGAATTTAAAGGCCATGGGATCTGCCTTTAAACCCGGGATCCATTCTTTCAGTAAATAATTATGTACTTTCTGTCCTTCCAATCCGCCGACATCAAAGGTAAACCCATCGATTGTTACGCTGGCTTCAGGTCGAATTGACCGTAGAAATGCTGTATTTCCAGTCAATTCATCCAAACCAATACTGGCCACATTTGGAAAAGTCGTAAATGTACGGCTGACCAAACCATTGGAAAAGACCAAATGACCTTCTTTCGTCTTGAAAAGCCCTGCTTTCGCCTGGGGAGTCCCTATTAACCAGTCTCCAGACAGGCTGTTGCTTTCTTTGCTAAATAGCGGCAGCTGCTGACTATAGCTCTGCTTTGCCTGGCCCAATACGCCCAATAGACACAGGATATAGAGTTGTTTTTTAAAGTAATTCATCTTTTTATTTTGCCAATACCTGTACAGTAGCCACTTTCAAACCCTTACTCGATGCGTTGATTCGGATTGCACCCTGCGCTCCTTTTTTTGCTTTTACGATGACCAATGCCATTCCATTATACGCTTTACGCGAATGACTTTGGAACGAGGTAAAATCAATTGCATTTCCATTATCTGTGGATACAATTTCACCTGCACCTTCGACCGAAAAATCAATCAACGCCTCCGATTGAGGCACCAAGGTTCCCTTTTTATCAGTCACTTTTACCGACACAAAAACAAGTTCTGAGCGTCCGCCATCGATCGTCGCACGATCTGCTTCCATCTGGAGTTTTTCAGCCTTTCCAGCGGTTTGGATTTCTGCTTTGGACCATTCCTTGCCGTCTTTGTAAGCAATTACCTTAACCGTTCCCGGTTCGAAACGCACACTATCCCATTGCAACCGAAAATCCTGTCCCGCAACCTTCTTCTTACGTCCTTGACTTTTTCCATTGACAAAAAGTTCTGCTTCTGTACCGGAGGTATACACATGTACCGGTGTAATCTCCCCTTTTCTGCTTGTCCATGTCCAATGTGGCAGGATATGCGTCACTGGTAAGTCTGGTCGCCAATGGGATTGATAGAGGTAAAACCGATCTTTTGGAAAACCTGCAAGGTCTATAATACCGAAATAGCTGCTCCTTGAAGGTGGATTTTTCTTCTTCAATTCTTCCAATGCGGCTTCCAATTCAGCACGTTTCGCAGGATCCGTTCTAAAATTCAACAAATTGGTCTCCGCCGAATTATAAGGTGTCGGTTCGCCCAGATAATCAAAACCTGTCCAAACGTATTCTCCCAGCAAGTTTGGATACTGAGCCAATATCCGGAACTGTGCATCCGGTGAACAGCCCCATCCCGGAGCAGCACGATCGTAAGAGGTGACCTGCCAGCCATCGTAATCGGTTCCAAAAAAATATTCTCCGCGGGAGGAAACACAGGAAGAAGTTTCACTGCCCAAAGTCGGCATATTCTGATAACGCGCATCTTTATCCCAACGCCCCTGTTGACTGAAGAAATAATTCACGCCCATGATATCCAAAGCGGTTGCAGCGCCCGATTCACGGCCGCCATCCGGGTCATTATAACCATTGGAAACTGGTCGTGTTGGATCTGCCCGACGAATAATATCGGCCAGATGCCTAGTCATGTTGACATCCTGTTGTTCAAGCACCTCATTACCAATGGACCATATAAATACCGACGGATGATTTCGGTCGCGGTGTACCATGGCCAGTAGATCGCGTTCATGCCACTCATCGTACAATTTATTATAATCTTTTGCGCGCTTACCTGTACGCCAAGCGTCAAAAGCTTCATCCCAAATTAAAATCCCCATTTTATCAGCCAACTCCAATAATTCTGGTGCTGGTGGGTTGTGCGAAGTGCGCAGGGAATTCATACCCATGGCCTGTAACATTTTGAGCTGACGCTCCAAGGCACTTTTATTAAAGGCAGCCCCTAATGATCCCAAATCATGATGGTTACACACCCCTTTTATATCTACACGACGGCCGTTTAACTTGAAGCCTTCATTTGCTGTGAATGCGATAGTCCGTACACCAAAAGGACTGTAATAAGTATCGCTTGTTTGGCCATCAACGATGACTTCGATCTTTTCTACATAACGATTTGGCGATAGAATATCCCATCGTTTCGGTTGATTGATACGCGTTTCAAGATTCAGTTTGCCACTTGCATTGGCATGAAGGTCTACAAATCCACTGGCGGTAGCCACCTGTTTTCCAGGTTTATCTTGAGCATCTAACTCAAAATAAGTCGCTTTGACCTCAGCATGTACTGAAAAAAAACGAAAGTTATCCAACGTCACTTCATTCATCACCGTTGCATATTGATCGTTGACAACAGGTGTTGTAATAGCGGTTCCCCAATGTGCAACATGCACGGCCGAAGTACGTACCATCCATACGTGGCGATAGATTCCAGCTCCGCTATACCACCTTGATTCCCAATTTTCGGTATCCAAACGTACCGCCAGAACATTCTCAGCATCTTTTTTTAGGTAAGGTGTCAAGTCCATACGAAAAGAACTATACCCATAAGGCCAAGTTCCCACATAACGGCCATTTAACCAAATTTTAGCATTCGCCATGGCTCCATCAAAATCCAGATAAACACGCTCTCCAACTTGAAGGTTTTCGACTTTAAAATGTTTTCTGTACCAGCCTATTCCTTTATAAGGCAGCTTTCCGGATTCACTGGCCAACTCAATACGGAATGGCCCTTCGATAGCCCAATCATGCGGTAGATCCAAGCTACGCCAAGTATCATCATTACATTCGGTCTTATGCAAATCATTAGGTTCAGCCAATTGATTGCCATCAGCCTGCAAACCAAAGCGGGAAAACTTCCAGTCCCGATCAAAGAGCGCTACACGCGCATTTCCCATGCGTGTAATTTCCTGCTGTTGTCCAAATAAGGAGAAGGATAACATGGCGAGGAACATTCCGAAAATTACTTTCATTTATTCTTATTTATTTATTGATTATTTAACAGTAAGGTCCATACAAACCTTCTTCTATTTTGCCTTAATATGGTCGATACGCTGTTCCTTGCATTTTAATTTCGGCCTCTACGCCTACAGATTTCCCCGGCTGACCACCACCAACATATATTTTGACAGCGCCACCTTTTTGTATCAACTCGCCTCTTTCGCTCACCAAAGCCAGATCTTCTGGTGTCAAGGTGAAGGTTATTTTCTGCGACTGACCCTTTTTGAAAAATACGCGCTTAAAACCTTTTAAAGCATTATTGGGCACTTTATAGTTTCCTTCTTTTGGATGAACAACATATAATTGAACGACCTCATCACCGTCGCGCTGACCGTTATTTGTCACCTGTACAGTTACCTGAACATCAGTACCCGTTTCAACGAAAGTAGGCACTTGTAATTGTTTATAGTCAAACTTCGTATAGCTCAGGCCGTAACCAAATGGATAACGCACCTCCCCCCTAAAATAACGATAGGTGCGGTTTGCCATGGAGTAATCCTCAAAATCAGGCAAGTCTGCATCACTTTTATACGTTGTCAAAGGCATACGTCCTGCCGGATTATAGCGACCAAATAGCACATCCGTTATAGCATCGCCAGCCGCCTGTCCACCATACCATGCCTGCAATAGCGCATCTACATGCTGTGATTCCCAATCGAAGCTCATCACTGATCCCGACATATTGACCAATACAAGTGGTTTCCCTGTTTTTTTCAGTTCTTTTAAAAGTGCCGTCTGCACTTCAGGAGAAGCCATAGTCGATCGGTCTCCATTCACAAAAGCACCATAACCCGCTGCACCAGCATCACCAGCTTCACCTTCGTAGTCTGCCGTTATACCGCCAACGAAAACAATAACATCTGCTACCGCAGCCTTTTTAACAATTTCTTCAAATGAAGGGCCGCCATCGATTTTTTTCATGATTTCTGTTCCCGGAAGATAGTCTATAGCGATTTGCTTTCCATAACGCTTTTGTAAACTGCTCAACGGTGTTACAATTTCCGAAGGCGTACCAAAGTAATTTGCTAACTGCGCATGTCCATTATCGGCATTGGGGCCGATAAAAGCTATTCTTTTTATTTTATTGGGATCAAGGGGTAGCATATTATGCTCATTTTTCAACAGCACCATAGACTCCTGCGCCATTTTATAAGCATGTGCCTTATGCGATTTACTTTCAATAACTTCACGACCAATCTTTGCGTAAGGTACCAGTTCCTGTGGATCGAACATTCCCAATTGAAACCAGATCTGCAAAAGTCGGGCTAGTGAAACATCAATATCCTTTTCGGATAATGCACCTTGTTTTACCCCCTGTTCCAACAATTGATAGAGATTACCACATTCGAGATCTGTTCCGGCCAAAACTGCAGCACTGACGGCCGCTGTATTATCCGGATGTGTGTTATGTCCGCTGGCAAAATCATTGATACCCCCACAATCCGAAGTTACATAGCCTTTAAAGCCCCATTGATGGCGTAAAATAGTATTGAGCAACACATTATTGCCGCAACAGGGCATTCCATCCAAGCGGTTGTAGGCACACATGATCCCATGTACCTTGGCCTTGGTCACCAATTGCCGAAATGCAGGGAGATAGGTATCCCAAAGGTCATAAGCTGAGACTTCTGCATTAAAAGAATGTCGATTATGCTCGGGTCCACTGTGCACAGCGTAATGCTTAGCTGCCGCAACTGCCTTCAAATACTGTGGATCATCACCTTCCAGCCCGCGCACGATAGCTGTTCCGATCTGCCCTGTCAAATAAGGGTCTTCACCATACGTCTCCTGCCCTCTTCCCCAGCGTGGATCACGAAAAATATTGATATTTGGAGTCCAATAGGTCAGTCCACGATAGCGTTTACCTGTTTTTCCAGCTTTGAGATCTTCATTGAATAATGCGCGACCTTCTGTTGCCGTATAATCCCCCATCTGTTTGACCGCAGCCGTATTGAAAGTAGCCGCCATGCCTATAGCCTGCGGATACACAGTTACTTTTTCTTCTGTCCGTGCAACACCATGCAGCGCCTCATTCCACCAATCGTATGCAGGGATGCCCAATCGTGGAATGCCCTTAAACTCGTGCTTCATCATTTGCACTTTTTCCGATAGGCTCAGTCGCGCAATCAGATCCTGAATACGTTCCTCCCGACTTCTTTTTACATCAAGAAAAGCGTAACTTTTGCTTTGCGCCATTGTCACTTGCTTTCCCCCGGCAATAATTAACAAAAAAAGAACATTCAGTCTCAAAAAACAACGGTTAAATTTCATTTTATAGTTTTATTTTCTCAGGTATACCTTTCTAATTTCTCAAACAGCAACAGTTCACCACTGCTTACTGGACAGCAACTTGCAAGTAAATACGATCTCCTTTTTTCGTTGCTATACGCAGGCGATCGCCCTCAAAAGGCTGCATTATTTTTCCATTTTTGCGCCAGGAAATTTTATGTCCGGGCCAAGGATTGTCAAGCATCAAATTTCGTCCTTGCTCACTTAAGATCTCTACATAAGTAACAGCCCCATTGTCGAGTTTTGATGACACGAGGAAGGCGCCGTCCACACGTAGGTTGCCAAATTGCCCATTCTGTTGTTTGGGCCATACAGGAAATAATTTTAGCACCTGCTGATGGACACCACACAACATCTGATTAATGGTTGTCGGTACAGTACTACAATTTTCTATACCATGCGGGTTGTTCCGTTGAAATCCATTGGGATAAGTATGTTGGCTATATCGATGCAAATGATATAGTATACTATCGGCACTGTAGCCTACACGAACCGCTGCAGGAAAAAAACTATTGGTGCCATTGTTATCTGTCCAACGTCCCATTTTTTCGATCGTGTTACGTGAAATAGTAATCCAACGCTGATCACTTTCCAGATCAATCTGCATAGCCGGGAAAATATGCTGTATGCCCAGTGTATTATCATTCCACCATGCGGGGCCCTTTTCGGTATAACGGAAGACTGATTGCCCCTCTTTTTCCTGAACCAGAAAAGTAGCGAGATTCGCCTTTACCTGTGTCCAATTCGCCGCCAACTGACGGTCCACATCCAAATAGGCACTCAAATCGGCAGCCAGCTGCAATGTCTGCCTTACCAGTCCAAGACTTAGAATTGGATTACTATCCCCGACCGTCCCTTCGTGAATGGCATCGTTAAAAATCACATAACGACCATTTTCATCTTTCTTGACATAGTTGGTCCAAAACACAGCTGCACCACGCACATAAGGGTATATTTTCCGTGCATAATTGCGATCATAAGTCGTATAAAACGCTGTAGCCATATTGGTGACACCATAGGACACATTGCTTTTCTGACCAAAGAACAAACCTTTATGCTCCACCTGTCCACCTTGGATATATCCACCAAATACGCTTTCCATGATTGCATTTTGACGGGTTGTTTCCATCCCTTTCGGGCCTATTCCCACTGGATATAGCAATCCCTCTGAAATCCCTGTTATTTCTTTCGAATAGAACTTACCCCGTTCCATAAAGTCGAGCAAAGGTTGCTCATACGAACCTGCTGCAGCAAGATGATTGGAAGAATAAAGCCCATAGTAAGGCGCCATATAGTTATAATTCAAATGATAATCACCATTCCAATTGGGAATCTCCCGCGTAATCCATGTTCCAAAAATGGGTGGGGCAAATTGCGGATCGCGACTACAGGATCCCATCACATAGTGAGACAGGTAATATTGTTTTTCGATCACTTTATCAGGAATTTCAACATAAGACTCCGACCAAAAATCTGCCCACCACTTTTTATGTTCGCGTTCGAGCAGTTTTACATTTTTCAGATCTAAACCATCCACGGTCTTAAGCACCTTTTCCACACAATTCTTACTTTTAAAATTGGAAGATAAGGCACATACATAAGTTAGTGACTCGCCTGCATGTAAGTTGAAATCAGGTTGCTGCTGTGTGATTATTTTTCCAGCAACAGCAGCCTTTGTCGGAATATCTACCAGCTCCTCAAAGCCTCTACTGATGAATATTGTTCCATTTCCTCTCGTCCCCTGCTGCGTGACAGCTGGGAACAGTGATTCCGCTGGTGGATTATTTTTAAATTGGTCTTCGGCAGGGAGTAGCAGATTAATCTGCCCATTGATTTGTTTTTTGCCTTTGTTTTGAAATTGTAAAATCAAGCAGTCATCTTTCTCGGAAACAAATGATCTGATCTCCAGCAGCGTATCTCCTGCCTGAAAGGTTGAGGTTGCAATTGCTGTATAAAGATCCACATCAACCTGATAACTAGCCTTCTTTAACATTGGAATAGCCACTTCTACTTTACCTAATACGGCAGGATAAGACTCGTTAAATCCAGATTTTAACCGCCAAAAATCATTTCTCGCCAGGTAATAGGTCTGCCTATCAGGTGTACCCGCAATTGCTACTCCTGTACTGCCATTACCCAACAAAGGGGCATCCACGGCTACTTGGGATGGTATCCGTGTTGCAGGACGATCGAATTTGGCTACATATTGTGATACAACAGCTTTGCTCCTATCCAACATACCTGACGGTATCGGACTTCGTTGAGCCAGACTTTGCCCAAAGGAGCAAAAGCCAAGAAAACAGGTAAAAAAAACGAGCTTAAGATTTGGCAATTTCATGATAATGCTTTATTTAAAAGACGACTTAGGCTAACGAATCCCTAGTATTTATTTGCTTTCAACAATTTTACTGAGCCCCCACTGTTCATTCGGTTCTTTCCCCATAAACAATACCAAGGTTCCTCCTCGCATAATTTCATTGTGATCTATAAAACAGTTATTATAAGGGACGCCATTAAGTTCAGCTTTTTGGATGTAGCGATTTTCAGGCGAGTTATTTTCTGTTTTGATTACAAACTGTGCCCCAGGATAATATTTGGGATCAAGTTTAAAGGTGATCGTATCAAACACAGGACTTGTAATCTCATAGCGTGTGTCACCCGGACAAATAGGGTGTAATCCAGATGCCGCCAATACATACCATGCTGACATCTGCCCCACATCTTCATTACCTATCAGACCATAAACTGAATTATGATAGGCACGTGAACAAATTTCACGCGTCCATTTTTGCGTGAGCCATGGCGCTCCTAAACGATTAAACAAAAAGGGTGCATGGTGTACCGGTTCATTGGCATGGTTATAATAATTATTCCACATCATATCTTGCGGAGCGAGTTCAAAAAAACTGTTGAGATCCGCGATGGTTTTTTGCTTACCACCCAAAAGGCCTGCAAGTCCATCCACATCATGAGGGACAAACCATCCTTGCTGATAAGGGTTGCTCTCCACACAGCCGTAATTTTGAGTTAAGCGCCCCGTCTCCGGCCATTTACTCCATGTACCATCCTGTTCTTTCGGTCGAAACCAACCAACTGTCGGATCAAAGAGATTTCTATAGCTTTGCGCACGATGAGCATATAAATCCACATCAGCCGTTTTATTTAATCGTTTCGCTAATTGAGACAGGCACCATTCTGTATAAGCATATTCCAATGTCGTCGAAATTTCCCCTGTAGTTCCATTTTCTCCATTTCCAAATTTTTCAACCGTTTGTCGCGCATATTTATAAGCTTTTTCTATATCAAAGTTGGATATCCCTTTCATATAGGCGTCCGTAATAACTGATACGGCAGGGTTTCCGATCATACAGCCACTATACGCGTTCAAAAATTCCCAACGTTCTAAATAATCCTGTTTACTTTCTTCGGCCAATGTCACCAAAGAATTGATCATATCATTTACGATAGTCGGATTAATAATCGTTTGCAAAGGAAACTGACTTCGAAAAACATCCCAGCCGCTAAATACTGTTCGCTTGGTAAAATCTTTCGTTTGGTGAATATGTCCGTCACCGCCAACGTATTTTCCATCTACATCCGAGAAATCTCGCGGATCGATCATCGAATGATACAAAGCCGTGTAAAAAACAGTTTTCTCGTCTTCTGTCCCACCGTGAACCTCGATTTTCCCTAATGCATCATCCCATCGTTTCTGCGTCTGCTCCAATACATTGTTAAAGTTCCAATCTTTGATTTCTGTTTCAAGGTTATTTTTGGCTCCCTCCATACTGACAAATGAAATTCCAGCTTTCATTAAGACCTGCTCATTTGCTTGTGTAGGGAATTCGGTATAAAACCCCAAATGTTTACCTTCCTTAATGCCGATATTTTTTGTGACGACAGATTTGGAAACCATCTGTTGATAACTGGCACTTGTAACATCTTCCAATTTCCGTTTTTGCCCCTCTGGAAGGGCACAACTCCATACCCCCGTATCGGTAAAAGGCTTACTAAATTGGGCATAAAAATAGACCGTATAATTTGCCTTCCCATCACCATTTCCCCAACCTCCACCTTCGGGCGTGCACTTCATCCATCCTTGGATGGTATGGTTGTCCACCACTTTCACATATTGTTCCGTAGATGTACCACCTACTCGCCGCGCTAAGTCGATCTGAATCCGCGACTTTTTATGTTTGGGAAAAGTAAACCTAAGCATACCGCTATGCGGCGTAGCGGTCATTTCAGCTTTTATATTATAATCTGAAAGCACCACTTCATAATAACCGGCACTTGCTTTCTCATCTTTTTTGGAAAAACGAGAGCGGTAGCCTTTTTCCGGATGTTCGGCACTGCCGGCCGAGGTTTTCAGCTCCCCTGTGGTCGGCATGATTAAAAAATTACCTAGATCACCGTACCAGCCTATCCCACTCATTTGTGTAAAGGCAAAGCCTTCGATGGAGGTATGCTCGTAGTTATATCCAGAACCATTATCTCCACCAGTGATTGTGTTGGGGCTAACCTGTGTTAAGCCAAATGGAGTTGCTGCCCCCGGAAAAGTTTTACCGAAACCGTGTCCTCCCGTTTCGGCTTTTTCACCACTGGTAACCGCACCGATAAACGGATTGACATACCTGGACTGTGAATTGCAATTGAAAACTACAAAAAATAAAATGATACTAAATTGAATACGGTTTATCATAAAAAAAAGATTCATTTTCCTTCTCCTTTCACTATTTTATATTCGCTTCTAATTTCCTGTGCTGATAACTTTTCGTTATATATTTTGAGTTCATCGAGTACGGCTTGTCCAAGTTTGATTTCGGCCAGCGGAAATACTAAAGTCTGTATTTTCTTAAATTTTACCTCTTTGTCATTTTTATCCTTATAAGGCTTCACAACATCAAAGGGTTTCATATCTTTAACCAGTTCGCCATTGCGAAAAAACTGCGTACCCACGGCATCAGCAACAACAGCAACAAAGGACCATTCGCCTACGGGCAACTTACAGTCGAAGTCATAATGATACCCATCTCGATCAAATCCCAATCCTTGTTCATTGGCGGATATCGTTGCGTTTTTAGATACAAAAAGGTTTCCGTTCAACTCTTTTTCAGGCTTGATCCAAAACGATACCGTGTAGTGTTCGCCGATCTCATCTATCGGCATTTTAAGCGTGCTGGCCGGCGTACTAAAATGCAATCCTTTGCCCTTCACCCCCGCGGCATAGTCAATCGTTGTACCTTCCGCCCTTTTCCACTCATTCGTGATTTTATTGTCGGCTTGGGACTCAAAATCAAAGTAGCCAAATAACGGTGAGGCTGTTTTAAAATGTCCCCTTAGATTTAGTCCCGGTGCTTCCCGAACATCCCGGCGTTTCTCGTTAAAGCTATAAAGACTAAGGTGCTGGTCTTCTGCGGTCCACATTTTTTCGGCGAGAACCTGTATACCTGGAAACACGCGGTTGTGCACATCTTTCTGTGATACACCATTTCCGACAACATCATTCCATACTGCAAAACTTCCGCCCCTAAGGATGGGATCTCCTTTCTCAAAAGTCACACTTCCGATATTTCTCGGACTCCAATTATTATACAGATAATCGGTATTTAAATAGTCATAGTAGTAGCCTGCTGCAGGCACAATATAGAGAAAACCATCTGGCGTACTAATCTGAGAATACCCCAACTTTTTCATTTCTAATGGGTCGGCATAACCATTATACCACATATTTAAGGTAACATCTTTCACGCGCACAGGCGTTTTCCCCTGCGCATGGGTCAACGCCCCCCAAGCCCGTACTTTTTTTCCATTGTCCTGAACAGTCTTAAACACAAAATCGGTAAACTTGCGAAAGGGCTCGGCCTCTTTCTTATCATACTCATCCGTCCCTACATGCACTTCCTCCCCAAGAAAAACGGGATGATCCCCTTTTGTATATTCGTCGAAGATATTCTTAACAACTTCATAGGTCTTTGGATTGTCTAGATCTAAATGATCCATACCAAATTTCTTGCTTCCGACTTCGGGAATCGCATGTGAGATCGCCAAGGAATGCGCTGGCACATCGATCTCGGGGATAATAGTAACCCCGTATCGTAATGCTTTCTTTTGGAGGTCTATAAACTCAGATTTGCTATAATGTCCATCCCTGGAAGTTAGATTGGGATAACGCTCATTTTCTAAACGAAACGCCGCATAAGTACTGTCCCAATCAAAGTTAAAGAACTTATGAAAACCGTTATCTGTCAAATGAATATGGAAGTCTGATAATTTATAATAGGACAGAATCTCAACATAGTCATTCAAGAAATCAATCGTAAAAAACTTTCTGGCTACATCGATAACAAATCCCCGAACCTCATACGCCGGATAATCCCTTGAATCGCCTTTTGGAATACGCAAAGCTGCTCGGTCACGATCCAACAATTGAAGTAAGGTTCTCGTCGCAAATACCTTTCCTTTATAATGCCTGGCCTTGATCGTAAAGACATCATCAATATGAAGCGAATAGCCTTCTTCACCCAATTCTTCTGCTCCGGAAGCCGTTATAAAAATATCTCCTTTTTTAGGCGTTCCTGCCTTAACGATCAAGTGAAGTCCAAACATCTTACGGATATCGTCCTTCAGCAATTCGGCCACCTGCTCAGCCTCCTTATCTTTAGCCGATACAACAATCGCTGTCCCTTTGTTTAAAGCATAATATCCTACTTCTCCATGCCACTCCCGGAGGGACGGAATTACAAATGGTACCTCACCCACACCGGTTCCTTGATACCGTCCTTTGACGTAAATATCTTTCACCGGTATTTCGGCATAAGCAGTATCAGACAGTCTTGTAACCTTGAATAATAAATTTACTTTCTTATCAACCAAAGGCGACGAAATGTTTCCTTTTAGATCGATTATTACCTTGTTATCTGAACCGATTAAGTTAACTTTATAACCTTCGATCTCAGGAATGCCAATCTTTGGTTTGTTGCCATTGACATGCAAGAACGCAGGATTCAATTTTGCGACTGTCGTACTGTCCAGTTGTTCTTGACCATATCCAGACAAAACGCAAAAAAGGATGCTCAACAGCATCCCGTAAGATTTTAATTGTATTATTCGGTTTCTATTCATAAATCAATGTTATTTTTTCTTCCTTCTTCCCTGTATATTCAAATGGACCTGGAGACGGATTGGATTTTTTTCGAGCTTTACCGAAGTAGTCCCGGTCAATCTGCAAAGGCCGCCCATTTCGATCCTCAAATGGCAACTCGGATATTACCGTTGGACTTAATGATCTTGAAGTCACCAAATCTCTCTTCTGTTGCAACCATTTTGCTTGAAACGGAAAGTCCAAATAGACCTTACCTTGTTTTTCCACTAAATTGACAAGAACAGCCTCATTCGTATCGATCAACGCATTATGTTCTACTGCAAGTTTGCTCACATACGACTTCATCTGCTGCTCGGCGTTGGCATGTATTTCCCCCATTCGTGCATTTACTTTGGCAGTTGACACACCAATACTACCCTTAGTATAGACGTTAGCATCCAACAACACTGGAAGATACGCTTTATAATAATCACTGATATCAGATCCTTTTGTAAAAATATTATTGACAAACTGCACATCCCCTGCCGGATTATCTTTTATTGCCACAAGTTGTGTAGCGTGCGGTTTTAGGTAAGGAGTCAATCGGCTATCGTATGCAATAACTTCGATTTTTCCGGCAAAAAGATTATGAGCGAAAGCCGCTCCTTGCGCATTCATTGACAGATTTTTCGGGGAAAGCATAATGTTATTGGCAACCAACGCAGGCCCATGCGTTACTTCCAAAAATATATCGAGATCATTTTGATAAAACAGGTTGTTCATAATCTGAGCGCCTTGCGCCATCCAGTCCAACCAAATTGCCATATTCGTCCGATAAATCCGATTATTTCGAATGCTGACATCCACTCCACCATGAAATTTTATTCCAGCCATTTCAGCACCAGTAAAAAGGCGCTCGATATGGATATCATGTATTGTATTGTGCTCTACCGTGCTGAATGAACAGCCCATACTACCCACAATACCGGCCTGTTCGCAATAGGCTATCTTGTTATTTCCCACATAATGACTGCCGACACTGTCTTTGTTCCAGCCAAAAGCCAGCGCTCTTTTTATTGTGCCGACATACCCTTCAGCGGACTCCGTATCTTTATTATCATAGGCATCACCATATTTGCCTAGGGCAATTCCAACACATTTCGAATATTGTATGGTATTGTTGACTATACGCCAGCCCTTACTCCAATGTGTACCGATAAGTCCTTCCTGTTCGGCAGTGGGTGGTGCCCAGTTAGTCGCGGCCTGTTCCATCACAAAACCATCCACGGTGATGTAGTTGACAAAAGGGCGATCCGGATAGAAGACTCGAGGTCGAACATTGATTTCTACCTGTTCCTGATTCGGATCAACCTGTGGAAACCGGGCCCAGATAGCCGTTTTTTGCCCATCAACCGAAGCCCACCATTCCCCTTTTGGCGAATGAATGTCCAAGAGCTGTTCTTTGGAAGAAGCTTCCATCAGCCAATGACCATGAAGATAAACTGCCCCGCGGTGATATTTCCTTTCTTTCGGTGTCGGCCAAAACCAGTCCCCGCGGATTTCTTCCTGATAGGGATTGAATGTACCAAAGAATGAATTTGGCAATTCGAGCTGCCAAATATCGTCACCGATTAGCTTCCAGCCCTTCACTTCTTCCGAGCCTTTAATAACCACTTTTTCACCTTTTGCAGCACGGTAGGTAATCGGTTGTTTTGCCGAAAGACCACCACGTGGTGGAACGATACTTTCGCGGTATACCCCTTCGTGAACCGTAATAATATCACCCGGCATTGCAAACCTGGCCGCAGCCATTATAGTACGGAGTGGTTTTGTAGGAGTACCACCCTGCGCGTCACTTCCAGTAATCGCAACATGGTATTCCCGAGGTTCCGATTTTACCTGCGCCGACGAGGCTCCAAATCCCAAAAAGAAAATACAGGTTAAGAAAAAAGTAATTTTCATTTTCATCAGTTTAATGCTATAAAAACTAATCCGGCCTGAATGGGCCGGATATAGTTTTTTTTAATATCCTTTTGCTCTTGTCAATTTTGTTAATAGTTTCTTACCCGAACCATCCCTATTGATACGATAAAGATTCCAGTGATCTTTATCGAGTTCTTCTAATCTAAAACTCTGCGTTGGATCCACCAGATACTCTTTCACCCAGCGCGGGAAAGCATTTGCCCTCCGGGCATTTTCCCAGGTGCGGATCGCTTGGAAAATAGCATCTTTCTGTGGACAACTTTCTACCTGTTTCTGATTCAGTTTTAAACTATAAGTTGATCCCGTACCCACGGACATGGCCTGGATATGCTCATATTCCTCTACAGTAGACTTTTCGGTAATCGGGAAATTCCCGCCCATTCCGACAGGGAAAAAATTAGCGTAGGAGACATCACGTAAATCTTTTCCTTGACTTGTCGCACTTCCCCATTCCCGCGTCTCTGCATCATATAAGTTTTTACCGCCACCTACGTTCCATATACTTTGATAATGCCATGATCCTTCAGATAAAGTAGCCCCTGTAAAACGAATATCTGCCAATCCACGTTGTTTCGCACGTTCAAACATTTTACGAAAAAAACGTTTCGCCGAATAGTAGCCATGACCATTATTAAATAAGAATTCCTGTCCATCAAAATCATAATAGCCTAAGCCATTGATTGCGCTGACGTCTGCATAATATTCGGCTATTTTATCTTGCAACTGAATATTGGGGATCAATCCATCATAACCGTAGTTGATCGTTACCTGCAACTTATATAGTGTATCTAAGGCGGCATGCGCTGTAGCCTTGGAATCCCAATAGCCCCGTTTCACATTGAGTAAACGATAAGGTTTGGTATCGCTCACGCCCAAATAATGGATAAGCTCTTTCCCGATTTTAATCATATTCAGGCTTTTAACATGCCCTTCCCAACTGCCAATTTCCTCCAGATGCGTCGGGTCATCCACATAGATCAATGTATCTGTAGCACTAATTGCCTTAGCTAAAGGACGTTTTTGTTGATACCAGATGCTATCGCTCGGCACCGGACTGGCATCTTTGGTACCCGGAGCCAATGCATTTGTAATTGGCGTCCGACCAATAACAATATTATGTTTGGCCGCCATCTGTGCATACTCTTTATGGGAATAGGCATCTCCGTTTGCAAATTTTAAAGGCTTACGTTCAAAGTTCTTGCCGTCAATATAACCTGCGTTTCCACGGTCCGGACGTAAGAAGGCCTGATCATATAAACTAATGGCCTTAAATCCAAGTCGGTCTGCATAGGCAATCATATTATCATACTGCCCGCCCTCTGTCAATATATCCGGCACAAAAGCTGCAGGATCCTTGATCCACTTTCCATTGACTGTCGGATGTGGCAAGCCTTCTTTAAGGGCAATATCTTGAACCACGTCCATTAGGGCTGTGCTATCCGGGCTGCCCCAAAAAGCGATAGCAGAACCGATATAATCCACCCCCGGAATAGGCTGTACCAGCAGATGATTAGGTTTATTGGACGCCATATTCGGAATGAGGGAGTAGTACACTTCGCGTTCTTGCCTGCGATCCCGCGATTGGTAGGAAATGGATATTCGTCCATTTTTATCCACCTCAGCCGCATTTCCGTACATGATCCGATAATAAGGTTCTTTGTGCGCATAAAAGGCGACATCGCTGATACCGTCACCTCCTAAAGAAAATATTTGTCCTTCATGCAAGTGATTTGGCAATGGAAAACGCGCTGCATCCGGCGAGTGGATAATATACTGAAACGGTGCTGCATCGCCTTGAATATCTGCTGTTCCGCCCAATGTATTGTCATTGAGCGCCAACATGCCGATCGCGTAATTGGCTGCTTTACTCGTATCCCTGCTCACGCCAATAATCTCGCCCAATAAATTGGTAATATTGGTATGATAGGAACCCCATTGTATAGCTTCGATATCGGTTGAATTGGTCAATGAAAGTAATTTCATTTTGAAATACTTAGCCTGAGGTAAGATGCTGATGCGTGCGGTGGAACCGTTCGGATAAGCCAAAGTCATGATTTTATCACTTGCCGAATAACTTGCCTGCTCTGGATATGTATATACCCGTTTCTTCGCATTATATAAGACCATTAGCGGGGACGGCTTATCTGCTGGACTAAACTCCCTATTCGATTTCTTTGTAATATTCTGCATACTCGTGATATAACCTTTCTGGTCAATCACGATTTTGAAATAATTGGTCTTTAATGTTGTTTGACTATAGCCCATTGTTGACAAAGCTGTCAATCCAAGAAATAGCAAATTCGTTTTCAAAAGTTTCATTCGTTTTAGATTTTAACAAAATATATCCTTAGCAATTTATCCTTAGCACATGCACTAAAGCGTAACTACAACTGTATCTCCAGCTTTAATATTGACCTTTTTATTCCAATCCAAAAAGGCATTTTCTCCCAAAGGTCGAGCAGCTTCAGCCGCATCCTCAGCCAATATGCTAACATTTGCATCATAAGCCGTTGGATTATGAAGTGTTAAAGAGAGTCCCTGGCTAGTTTTCTTGACAGTTTTAACTAGGATATGGTCAAAGGCATAGGCTGTTGCCTTATCCTTACGAACATAAAGGCCAGGTATTTCAAGTGCCATTAAAGCACCATTTGTTTCGTTCCAGCCTGTTTTACCGCCATCACCACGTGATCCCCTGCTATCGGCATCACAATAGGTCAAACGTTCGGTGATCTTACCATTGGGTTGTATGCCTTCGGCATGTGCATGGATTACATCACGTATCAAACCGGCATATAAGCTCGTTCCAGTTTCACGGAAAAGCTTGAACAGTACGTCGCCAGATTGCGTACAAAACCCTGGGGCACCATGTTTGTTTTGTGTGCTCGCCCAAACCGCCCCTGTAAGATTAGCACCCAATTTTGCCAAAGCAGTATTTTCAGGTAGCTGATAAGGAAAAGATACTGTCCAGGACGCGGTATAATTCGCTAGGTTTTTGGCCTGATCCAAGTATTCGCGTTTGCCAGTTTGCTCAAAAAGCGTCATCAACGAAGTCGTCAATGCAATTGCAGTTTCCGAATCGGCATTTTGGAGAATATCCCCACAAGCACCGGATGTGAAACCAACCAACGCAAAATTGTCGTAATATTTTTTCGCAGCATCTTTTGCTACGGCGAGGTACTGATCGTTATGAAAATAAGAAGCGGCCAAGGTTAACCCAGCAACGGCCATTGCGCCACCTGTTGTATTATAGGCGGCGATTTTACCCGATTCGATCGCTAAGTAATTGCCCCACGTCCCCTCTTCTTGCCAGGTTTTCACGAAAGCATCGGCAAGTTGTTTGACTTCATTTTCCCATGTTTTGGTAATGAGCGAAGATTTCCCCTGCTTTTTCAAGAGCATAAACTGCTTGACCATCCAATAAAGCACATCGGCATTTTTACGTGTTAAGCCGATACCCGGATTTAATTTTGCCCCGTCCCGGTAGATAACCTGACTGTCTGCGCCAAGCACATCATAATAGTATCCGCTTGCTCCGCGGCCCTGTGGCAAAGCAAAATTAAATGTATGGCTTACACGATTGAAATGTGCTGTATCCCCTAAAGCCAGCATAGGATAAGTATTGATCAATCCACCCACCCAGCCATAGGACATCCAATCCGCATTCTCTGGGCAATAAAATCCAACACCGTCTTTTGCATAATAGCGTTCATCAATATTTTTTGCCATGCGTGTAAAAACCTCGCTCATCGGCATTAAATTGCGAGGGGTAGCTTCCTTGATATGCAATTTTCGTTCTTGCATAAATCGAGTGTACAAATACGGTACATCTGTGGACTGAAATTCTAATCGTGTAACGCGAATCTGCAATTCATCACCTTGGGCAACTGATATTCCCCGATCCGGGCTTTCGCTAAAACCGATAAATTCAGGTTTACGCGACCGTACACCTGGCGCACTGACAACAAAACTAGCGACACTCCGATCCTCACTTTCTTCAACAATCAATGCATGGTCTTTCACCTCATTTTTCCAGGTTATTCCCTGATCGGTAAACAGGAATACACCCTTATGCTGTTTTCGGTCCAAGTAGGCCATCAAAGGGGTACTTGTATTACTGATATTCACTTCCAATTGTGATTTTGCACCATATTCTGGTGAAAGCTGTGGGATTGGATTGGAGGTTAGCGCCAAATCTTTTCTATAATAATCTGTTTTGTCGAGACCAGTCGCATATTCCCGGTTGACAATCCGTTGGCGATTGCCATTATAAACAACCGCGGGGATCATCACAAAATTATCACTCGACCAGTTATAAGCATCAAAAGCGACAGCTACCCCTACATCCTTCATCGCTCTTTTCGCCTTAAAGGTAAATCGGTAAGTCACCTCATTCGTTCCCTTCTTTTGCAAAATCTCCTGCTTGACATCCCAATTATCCGAGCGCCCTCCTATTGTCGAACTATTAGCCAATTTTGCTCCTTCATATTGGCAATCCAGCAATCTGAACAGCACATTTTTATCCCGCTTTTGAGGGAGCCAGTCTTGCGAAAAACTATTTAGCGCTAACGCACAGAGTAGAAAACTTCCTACTATTTTTTTCATCCGTATATTATTTTTACTTTTCTTTCAATCTTAACAGAAGAGTTGGACCGTATACACGGCCCAACTTTTACCACTTTAACACTAAATTACACTCTGTCGGTTCCCACATCCACTAAGGCGAACTTGATTATTATGCATCTCTATTCGTCATAATTGATAGCAGGAATAAATTTCAATATAATAAATAGGGATAACCACCAATAATTTGCTCTATTGTAATGTTTTTTTGCATTAAATATTTTACAAGCAAGATTTTCAAATTTTACACTTTCATATTTTTTTTCTTATCTTTAACTAACTTATGCAACCGGTTGCTAAAATACATTGACTTTTTAACAAATATTGTCCTATGATGCAGCATATTTATGAAAACTTTACTTTCCCGCCGGATCAATCTTTTACGGTTCGCAGTGAAGAACTGGAGATCAAAAAATACACTTCTTTAAAGTCGCATCTCAACTTTGAGATTGTCTTACTGGAAAACTGTATGGGAAAACGGTTTATAGGCGATCACATTGAGGATTTTGAAGGTGACGAACTGGTATTGTTAGGAAGCTATCTTCCGCATTGCTGGCAATATTACAATACAATCGATAAGGATAGATCGGCTAAAGCCTCCATAGTTCACTTTTATCCTGATTTTCTAGGGAAGGATCTGCTGACCAAACCAGAAGCAATTCTTCTGAATCAGTTGTTTATTAATGCTGCAAAAGGAGTGCTATTTTCTGGGCCTATAGTTAGGCAGGCGAAAGATATTCTCGATGATATGTTGGTCGCCTCAGGACTGTCCCGCGCGGTATTGATGCTACAACTATTGGATAAATTAGCCTTGTCAAGCTCTTATAAGACTTTATCTTCACCATCCTTCAATATCATTGAAAATTCCACAGATGCTAATCGGATCAACCGAGTTTTCGATTACATATTTAAACATTTTAGGGAGGATATTACATTACAGGATGTCGCTTCTATTGTTCCCATGTCTTCATCTGCTTTCTGCCGGTTCTTCAAAATGCAGACCAATAGAACCTTGGTGGATTTTATCAAGGAAATCCGTATTGGGCATGCAGCCAAATTATTGATGGAAGGAAAATACAATATTACAGAAACCTGTTTCAAAAGCGGTTACAATAATATTTCCAATTTCAATAAGCATTTTAAAGACGTAAAAGGCAGTTCGCCCCGGGACTTTCTAAAGCAGTATCGGACACCTGAAGCTATTTGTGTTTAAATTCATAAAAAAGCTTCGTCTCTGCCCATTTTTGTCCTGCTACCGTTCCACTCACACCTTGTTGGTAGGTATTCATACGTGCATTCCATTCTGCACATTTTGGACTGTAAGCCTCAGCTTCTTTACCCATTTTATCGAGATCTGCTCCTGCCGGAACCCTAACCGTCATAACAATTAATTTATCAAACCGATACAATGCAATCTGCTGATAACCTGCTTTTTTAAACCCAGCCTCAACCTCAGGCCATACCCGATCGTGATAGGCCAGGTATTCCTTTAGTTTTTCTGGATTGTCTACAATACTGACCACAAATACATGCTCTTCATAATCTGGTAAATGGGAGGGTGCTTTCTCCCCTTTACACATCACAAATAGCACCGAACTACATAATATTAGCAGGCGAACAAGCAATTTCATCTTTATTTTCGTTTAATTTTTCACTAAATGAAGTATATGCTAATGAATCATCCCACGCTATGCTCAATCATTGACTGATGAAATTATTGATGGATGACCTCAATTAAAATAAATATAGATCATGATCATGACGATCGCCAATCCAGCCCAGGTCAGCCAAACTGATCGGGATTGACCAGACTCGCGACTGCGCGTTCGATCAAACAGGGTCGGTATTTCCGAATGCTCCTTGGATTTGGTCAAGAAAGACACGGCGACAATGACCACACTCAAGGCTACAAAAATATAAAAAGAAAGCATTAAAAAATGAGGCCAGTACCCTTGATAAGGATAATTCATTACATGGCAAATACCCAGTACCAAACAGATCAAACCGCCACCATATAGCACAACCTCTGCGGCCGTACTATTGATTCCGCGCCAGATGACTCCCCACAGAAAGACCACCGCCAATGGTGGAGCAAGAATCGAAACTAAACCCTGTGTGAGGTCAAAAAATCCTTTTCCCGAATAAGAGAACAACATCGCTATCGCAATACCTACCAATGCAACTAGGACAGTCACCCATTTCCCCATACGCCTTTGCTGATTACTGTCCAGTATTTTAAACTGCTGGACAACATCCAATGTAAACACTGTACAGAATGAGTTTAAACTTGAGGATACTGTATCCACTAGCGATGCAATCAATGCTGCAATACTTAATCCCAGTAGACCGTGAGGCATCAATTGTTTGATCATCGTAATATAGGCATTATCCGGTGCGGTATCTTTGAACAATACAAAGCACATGATACCGGGGAGAATAAATATAATCGGCATAATAATCTTAAGTGCCCCAATAAATAAGGCACCATATTGGCCTTCTTTTAGATCTTTCGCAGCCAGCACCTTCTGTACGATCGTCTGATCGGCGCACCAATAATATATGGCCACTACAGGGTATCCCAAAACAATACCTACCCACGAGTATTCGGGATTGGAAGCTGGCAAAAATAACTTCCAATACGACGCTGGTGTCTGACTGATCAACGTATCGAGCTGGCCGATCTTTTGAAAGCCTAAGAAGGTCAGTATAATCGACGATATAATAATAATTACAGACTGGAAAACCCCGGTACGAACCACAGCCTTCAATCCTCCAATTGCCGTAAAACTGGTTGCGATGGCACCGATTATTAAGATCGCTGTAAACAACTGACAACCAAATATCCCTGAAATAAGCAATCCTCCGGCATACAAGGCACTCCCCAGCCAAACAACCAAAATGGAAATAAGGCTATAAACGATCAGAAAATTGTATGATTTTTTACCGAAGCGAATCAATAGAAACTGGGGAATTGTACTAATCTTGGCTTTCAGATAATAGGGCAAGAACACCATCGCCAACAGCATCAGAAAAATCCAAGCCAACAATTCGAAGTTGCTGGCGACTATCCCATGGGAAAAACCAATACTTGCAAATCCGATTAACATCGTGGGTCCTGCATTGGCACCAAAAATGGAAAAACCAATCTGCCACCATTTCAGAGAACGTCCACCTAGAAATATATCCTGCTGATTCTTCTCTCTCCTAGAAAAACGAAACCCTACATACAAAAGAACCAACGCGTATGCTATTAAAACTAAATAGTCAATATAATTAAATGTTAAGTTCATGATCAGGTTTGTTTTTACTGCATTACATACTCACCAGCGGATTATATCCAGGAACATCTGCTTTTAACCAGACTTGTTCTCTTATTATTTTATTTTCGTTCAAACAATACTCCCAATTGATCCGGACAGGTAGTCCTTCAGATTCGGGCAAATGAAAATGTCCTTTTTCCAAAGATGGTTTAATCAAGAAATACTTTTCTAAACCATACATCAACGCATATAAATACTCGATCATCCCACTTTCACTGGCCGTAGTCATTAAAAAGCTCGAATATAAAGAATAACCACCAGAAGAAAGTTGCAAATTGCGATTGGAACATAAATCTCGTACTTCCATCCATTCCTTTATCCCGCCGAACTGTGTCGGAACAGGCTGTAAGTGTTTTACTCCACAGTTGGCAAGCATGGGAAATATCTTCGATGTGCGCTCGGATTCACCATAAGCAACCGGAACGGCTGTGCGCTTACAAAGCTCTTCAATCTGATCATATGCCGCAGAATGTATAGGTTCCTCGAGCCAGGCCAACTCATTTTCACCAATGGCATCCAGAAATCTAAACACATCTTCACAAGACCAGATCTGATTGACATCCACAGCGATCTGCATATCTTTTCCCGATAGTTTACGTACATGTTTCACACGGTCAATATCGGCAGCTATATTTGTCCCAAAATCTTTTCCGATTTTCATCTTGTAGCAGTCCACTCCAGCATCCAAAAAGAGTGCGACTTCCTTTTCCAATTCTTGCAACGTATAATTGGTTCCGCCGCCACTTCCATAAATCTTCACGGTGTTGCGATCTCCACCAATATAGCGGTACAAAGGCAGTCCACGTCGTTTAGCAGCCAGATCATGTAAGGCCATATCGACTTGCCCTAATAGCGCCGATGCTGCACCTTTGAAGCCTTCATTTCGAATGGACCAATACAGCTTAGGAAAAAATTCTTGATAGGTCATACCTTCGCAATGGAATAATATCGGAAATAGACAGGTCTCCAAAATATTGGTATAACTATTATACACGGGTGCTTCACCTACAAATCCCTCGGCATCTTCGATACGGATGATCGATAGTCCAAAGTTCGGAAAAGGCCCCATGGTTGCGTCCTGGAAAGGAGTTATTGTTGCGACGGGTGCCAGGACCCGAATGCTGATTTTTTGGATATTAAAGGTTTCCAGATCTATACTATTCATCTATTATCATTAAACGTTTGGAGGATTTCGTTATAAATATCTATAGGCAATATGCCTTGGTTGATTGCATTGAGGGAACCATGCAGTTCGCGCTGATTAGCGGCACCTATGACCATTTTAAAGGAAGCATCAATATTCAATAAAAATCGTAAAGCCAATACATCCAGCGATAGGTTATATCGTTCCGCAATAGTCTGTATTCGTCTTGCCTGTTCAACCGTCAGCACATCCAACCACTCGGGCACTACCAGAGAAAAATCTTGAAATTTACGTCCCAATAGCCCCATATTTAGCGGGCTCGCGGCATAGTATTCCATTCTCTTCTCCTCACAGATCGGTATGGAGCTATGAAGTGCTTCTATGTGACATGCGTTTAACGTATTGTATTCCATAATCACATCGAATTGTCCTTCGATCAAGTATGGCATAAACCAGTTTGGAGGGTTCCCCCCTATTCCAATTTTTTTGGCCACCCCTTGCTCCTTAAAACACTGCATATCCGAGACTACTCGCCCCGCAATTTCAGCCGTCAAGACAGCAGCTTCATGCAGAAACAGCACATCTACCTGCGCCAGCCCCAATGTCTTTAAACTCCCCTCTACACTTCGCTGCATACCAATGGTCGTATAATCATACCGAGCTTCGGTTGCGACATAACTTTTTAATCGTCCTACTTTTGTACTAATAGCAGGTTTTGTACCTTTCCATTGCGATAAAGCCTGTCCCACAAAGTATTCCGCATCGCCGTAAGCCGGGGCCGTATCTAATGCACAGATTCCACAAGATAAAGCCTCATGTATAGCTTGAATGGACTCCTCGGGTTGTACGGCTCCCCAAACACCACCCAAGCCAGCAGTGCCCAATATTATTTTATCTATCCCCGGATCGCGCATCTTATTTCAGTCAAAATTTATAGCATCTAAATTACTAAGAAGCAACCATATAATCTTTAAGATTAATGGTCAATACCTTGAGTACTTTTGTGATATGATACTCCACACCTTTAAGCGAAATCCCCAGTTGCTGGGCGATATCTTTACCACTGATATATTGCTGTCGACTCAGCTCGAACACGGCCCGCGTCTTTAAGGGCATTGCATCGAGTGTCTGTTGTGTTATTGTCTTAATTTCCTGGAGGAAAACCCGCTCTTCATTGATTTCGTTTAAGCTGTCTATACGAAGCTGCAATTCCCACTCATCCCAATTATCTAGAGGTTCTATCAATTGCCGATGGATCCGCTGGTGTTTCAGATAATCCAGCGCCTTATTTTTTATAACTCTCAAAAGAAAACACCTAGGAGACAACAGGGTCTCCTCTTGCATCTTTTCCCAAGTTGCCAATAATGCGTCGGCGGTAATATCTTCGGCTACCGCATCAATATGGACAAAAGATTTCGCGAATAGAAATGACCGCTGGTGATATTCTTTAAATAATTGATCAAAATGTTGTGTTATCTGCTTCATTACATAACTAAGGCCATAGGAAAAATCAAATCCAATTTATTTTTATGTAAAGTTTCAAATATGCCCGCGACACAACTAGGTCAAATTTGACCATTATCGGTGTTTTATTTGCAGGTGTTTCATTATTGTCATCTGGCTCCAACCACGATGTTAGCATTAAAAATGAGCGTAGTTAAACAAAAACAGCTGCGAATAAAGAAGTCCACAGCTGTTTTGAATTGTTAAGGTTGTAAGCTTTTACTTTATTTTATCCAGTATCAATACTGCACCCGCATCAGGTTCAAGTGTCAGATTGAATGTATTGTTTTTTAATGCAAATTCCGCTCTATCGACCGTATTTTTAGCCAGCCCATGCTCATCTTGACTCCACAACTGCGCTTTGAAACGATCAGGTGTTCCAAGAAAGGAAAGATCAATTTTGATATCCTGTTTTACCTTTGCCCCAAGCATCGCAATATACCAGCGATTACCCGAGCGACGGGCAATAATACCACATTCACCAATAGCCGATTTTAGTACTTTAGTTTCATCCCATGTGACAGGAAGGCTACGATAGAATTCTACTGCGTTTTCGGATTCATTGATCAGCGTTTCGTGCTCTCCTCCGGCTCCACCCGCCTTATGTGGCGCATCTGCCGGGCGATCGTACCAATAGATAAACTGCCATGGACTGTACAACATAACGGCTTTGGCCATTTGGGCAGCCTTTCCCCCCATTTTGGTATTTACGCGAACAGCATGATAACAGTTGGTATAATCTCCAGCGCCAGCAATAGCACGTGTAAACATCGTGATCAGACTTTGCTCAGTGCTCGGTGATTCTTCATCGCCACGGATACCTTCTTGCGTAATGAGATTGGGAAAAGTCCGCGAATACCCGGTAGGTCGGTATTCATCGTGTACGTCTACCATCAACTTATATTGGGCAGCCTTACGGATCGCCTGGTGTAACCAGGCTGTTGCCTGTTGACTACCGACGTTGACAAAACCAAATTTAAGCCCCTTGACGCCCCATTTCTGGTAGATCGGTAAGATTTGGTCCAATTGTGTCTCCAAAGCTTTTTTATTCACATAAAGTAAAATGCCTATATTTTTCTTATTTGCATAATCAATGATATCGTGTAGATCTAAGGGGCCCTTAGAACGTGCGGGATCAACATCTACACGAGACGCATCCGACGCAGTAGACTCTTCTGGACCATACCATCCCGCATCGAACTCGACATAGTCAATCTGGTTACGTGCTGCGAAGTCCACTGCAGCAATACCGCCAGCTGTCGTTAATGTCACTTCACGTAATACTTTACCTGGTTTTATCCAGGAGCCATCTGCTATCTCATCGGGCTTATTTAAATTGAGGATGAAATAGTTATTCTCCACCAATTCTCCCGCTGTCTTTCCAACCATCACGTAGCGCCACGGACTTTCATAGGTTGCTTTATCAAGCGCTACAGGTCCAGACAATGCAGATTGAACGATATAACTTTTCGCGTCAGTCTTATAAGTAAACTTCATGCGTGCAAAATCAACCAAAGCAGCCTCACCTATCGCCATAAATAATTGCGGCGCCGGATTAACCACCAAAGGTCTTTCAAATTCTCCCTTCAGCTGGCTCAATGTAGTTTTTATATAAGCACTTTGTGCTGCTCCCGCAATCCAGGTTGTAGCATCGCTATCAAACTGGAAAGCCGTAGATTCGGATTTAATGGTTGATCCAAAAAAGTCATTTTTGTCAAATCCATATTTTAATGCGATTCCTTCATCATAAAGCCTTAAATAGAGACGCATTTTTTTATGGTTTCCGCTAGACTGTAATTGTAACTCCAGCTGATTATAGTTGTCTTTGATATTGTTACGTTCACCAAAAAGAGGCTTCCATGTCTGACGCACGACCTTTCTGTCGCTCTTTATCAGCTGCCAGTTACCTTGAACGATATTTTCGGTCCAGTCAAAATCTAAGATCTTGATGTCCGTCAACGTTTGGGAGGCTGAAGATAAATGTATCGTATTGTTACCCGAAGCGACATCAACCTCGGCCGATAGAACCTTATTTGGACTTTCCAATTGCAATTTCTGACCTTGCACTGCTGTAACACAAGATATAACGAGGATTGTTAAAATAAATCTAAACATAAATTTAGCACTGAATAAATTGACACAGGTTTTTCATAATAAAAAACGACTTAATATTAAGACGTATTAAACCTATCATACCCTAGTGTATCTTGGGAATAAAATCTCAAATACCCGTTCTTTGCGCAATAACCACATGCCTAACTTTTCTTCGGCAACGCCATCCAAAAGTCGGTATGTAAAGATAATTCCCTCCTGTTCATCCAACTGGACCCCCAAATATTTCAGCGCAATACCATCTTTATGCAGTATGGGGCAAATTTCTGTAATATGTGAAGACAATAAGAATACACTGCTCTTATATCCTTTCAAACAGTTAACTAACTCCAGGGTTGCTTCACTCGCGTCACTGTGGTTTGTCCCCTTAAATAACTCATCCATCAGCACAAACATTTGCTTACCGGATGCTAATAACTCCGCCAAATGTTTAACCCGTAATACCTCATTAAAAAAGTGACTTGCACCTACATTTATATTATCACCTAAATTTATCGTCGCCGATATTCCATCAAAAAGTACAGTCTTCATCGCATCCGCTGGAACCGGAAAACCAAGATGTGCTAGATATACACAGCTTCCAATTGTCTTCAACAAGGTAGATTTGCCCGTCATATTTGCTCCCGTCAGATACCAGAGGTTATTTTCTTTTTTAATATCGACATCATTTTTAATGGCATCTTCAATAAATAAATTATAAGCTCCACGTATGGTGATTATATCTGATCCGGTTATTTGTTCGTCAATCTGAGGAAAAACAAGCTCTTTCCCTTTGCTGCATTTTGCCACACTGGACAAGGCGTCCAAGTGATATACAAGATTGAAGATTTCACGAATTGCATTTCGTTTTATGTTTCTGAAAATATAATCGTATTTAATCATTAGCTCCGTTGAAAATTTGTTTTTCAATAGCTGTGTAAACTCGTCCCGATCTATACCTTCGAAAACACGTTCAACATGATTACCATATTCTTTGAGCACATTTAATGTATAATCCGCTAATTTTGCAGATTCTAGAAAAATAGCAAGACCATCCGTGATCTTTGCTATTTCGTGAATAGATCGCTTAATAAGTATCTCACGTTTTTTAAAATCCAAGGAGAGAAAATTAGTTGATACCATTTCCAGATAATAGGTCGATCGAGAAGCAGAATAGGGTTCTTGCGGCAGAGACAAATATTGCTCAAGATCCTGCATCATATACTTATCCAATAGATCTGAAATTTCCAAGCCCTGCATGAAACAAATCAAATGCTGTCTATTTTCTATCTCCCATTTGGAGGAGAGGGGTTCAAGAAAATAACTATACAACATATCGCGTCCACCTTGTGTAACTGTACAATCGAAAAAATCAATCATATCCCTGTACCTGTTGTTGGTAACATTTAAATCCGTTAAGGTCTGCTTATCAATGATCAACATAATTTATTTATTGTGGCTCTTTCCTTAAACTTACTTAAAGTCATCGTAATTAGCAATACTGTAAAGAAAAAGAGCCCAGTATCGCTGAATAATACTAGGCTCTCTTAACTAACATTTATTATACCGTAGGCATCGTTTTACTTATTGGTAAACCTAAACCAGTTAAAGTCAGCATAACCGTCTACCCCTTCCGATGTTTTGCTATAATTAAACAATGCAAAACGGTTTGCTGTCCAAGGTAAGCCTAGTTGCATCGTTAAATCATTTCCAATGACATAAAAGTTTTCACCATCAGTACTATAATAAAATTTCGCAATGCCACCCCTATCAGTAATGCGTGCCCGCACCCATAGTTTATCACCAGCTAAATTCTCTTTGATTTCAATAATCTTGTCATCATTGCTCATGATGATTCTTCGCTTGCCTTCTATCTGTTCTACCGCAACGAAAGCATACGGAAATTCAAAGATGCCGAAGCCAGCCACGTTGCCATTTTTTAATCCCGTCAGATCGATTTCAACAGTACCTTCTGAACTTGGTCCCTGCACCCGCTGTGTTAAGGTATTACGGGCCGTCTTTAAAGAATCCGCACGGGATGCATGCAAGCGCATATATCCCTTACGTTCTTGAAGTGACCATTTGCTATTGTCCGGGTTATGATTCCATTGCCATTGCAGTCCCAGCTTTGTCCCATTGAACTCATCAGTCGTAGCCGGAGTTTTTATCGGGTAAGTTTTTCCGACATTGGGTTTCTTGTAAGTAATCACGTCCTTGTTACCGGTTCCCAGCATAGGCCATCCATCCTCCCATTTTACAGGTAAAAGATGAGGGACCCGACCTATGGCACCACGATCCTGCATAATAATAAACCACCAGTCCCCGTTTTTCAGCTGTACCATACCGCCCTGATGTAAACCGTTGTCAGGATAAGAACTGTTATCATTCAGAATCAATTTATGCTCATAAGGTCCATAGATATTATCGGAGCGCAAGCAGATCTGCCAGCCTTGTGTTCCACCTGCCGGACAAGTGATATAGTACTTGCCATTGATCTTGTACATATGCGCTCCTTCCATTCCAAAATGACCACCAAGTTCGTTCGCATTCTTGAAGCTGCCTTGCCAAATTTTGACTTTATCACTTTTGACAGATTTAACATCCGCATTCAGCTCTGTTAGGTATAATGTACCTTGACCATGTACCACATAGACTTTACCATTATCATCAAAGAACAATCCCGGGTCATAGAGGTATTCAGGAAAGATTGTCCGCTTCCAGGGACCTTCAGGTTTATCGGCCTCGCAGATGGAAAAATTACCTTTTTCCCGCCCCCAACCATATGGCGTACAGAATCCAGCATAGAATTTTCCATTATGATGTTTCAATGTTGCCGCCCATGAACCATTCAAATACAATGTACCGCCTTCCATATTGTAGCGCGGATCTTCATCATAATGATCCACAGCATAGCCTACCATTTCCCAGTTCACCAAATCCTTCGACTTCACTATCGGAGCTCCGGGTACATAATGCATACTCGTCGAGATCATGTAAAAATCGTCCCCTACACGGATCACATCAGGATCGGGCCAATCGCCCCAAAACAACGGATTGGTGAATGTACCATTACCATTGTCAGGACTCCAAACCTGCTGTGCCGACACTTGTCCAAAAAGTGATAGTGTCAAAGCCAAAGCAAGCCCCAGCTTCGTGGATGACCTACCATAGCGTTTCGTTATAATCGTATTCATATTTATTTTTAATTCCGTATTATTAATTATTGAAATAGGGTCACTTCAGCCAATCCTGCCCGTCCTTCCGAAACCTCCAAAATACTAACCCTTATAAATTTCAGCACCTTCTCCAATTTGACCGGTTTAAAATCCCATCCTGTACATTCTTTTTCATACAACTCTTCCCATGTCGTTCCATCTAACGACCCTTCTACTTTATAGCGATATTTCGAGCTATCTTTCTGTAAACGTACACGCGTGCCGACTACCTTGGTTGTTTGGTCCAATTCAAAGGTGACAACTTGCGGGAACTTATCCTGATCCGCAATCCACCACGAATAGTCGTCTCCATCGGTCACCTGAGTGACCGGAAAATCAGGATGTGATGACGTTGCTGTCACCTTTTTGAATTTTACTTTTGGTCGGGCCAACAGCTCTTTATCCCATTTCGTGGGTTTAATAACTGAATGATCTTCTTCATTTCCGCGAAAGACAACGTGGTCACCATCAGGAATTTCGCTGGATGTAGGTCGGATCGATCTGACATCTTTGCTTCCGCTTTCCAAGCCTGCGGCTGATGCGCTAATATGAATGGTCCCACTTTTTTTGCTGGTACGCACAAAAGCAAATCCAATACCGCCTTCAACGACCTGTGGATTCACTGCGATACGCGCTGAACCATCCCCTATTAAATGTCCTTCACCTGCAACCTGAATACGGATCGCTGTCGATGCATCATGCAGCAGATTGCCCTGTTTGTCACATATTTTAAAATACACCGGAATCATATCGGATCCATCCGCAACTGGCTGGATGCCATATTCCGGTATCAGGACTTCAATATGATGAGCTGCACCAGCTGTATGCACGGCATGTTGTGCAACCACTTTCCCTTTTACATAGGCTAATGCCTTCAGTTCACCGGCTTCATATCCACCCGCATCGAAAACAAAACTCGGACTTCCACCCTTTTCTACGATGTAAGGGTAGACTTTTGCCCGTTCTTCACGGGATTGCCGTCCGATAAATTTTCCATTCCGATAGAGTTCGACAGCTTCACAATTTGAGTAAATCGTGATCTCTGTACTTGATGTTTTCAGTTTTTCTGGCGAATTATAAGAGGCTATAAATACCATCGGCCCTTTAGAAATTCCCTCTTGATCCAGCTGATAGGGACGCATACTTTGCATCATGTAATAAGCAAATTTAGGATATCGGTTTACATCAACTACCCCAGAATACATAGTCTCTTCCTCGGCACCACGGGTATAATCATTATAACTCCACATAAAGTGTCCGCCCATACGTGGATTGGCATCCAACATACACCAATCGAAATAGCCATTTCCATTCAGTTGATGTAATCGGCTACGTCCCTGCCGCATTTGCTCATATTCGTTTTCTGTCAGGCTTACCCTTGGCTTTTCCCCTACTCCATCGCCCCATTCCCGGGTCAACAAAGGTTTAACTGCTATTTGATCTTCAAGATAATTGCTCATCACATTACCATCTTTGGGGTATTTGGACACCTGTTTGTAGAAAACATCATAATAAGGTTCTGTTTCCTCATGACTAAAGTAATCTCCGGCAGTATAAAACTGATCCCCGGGATATTCGGCATGTGCGGCTTCAGCAATACGCTTGACCACCGACAGGGGGTAACTGGTTTCATTTAATGCGGTCTCCCATAGGACTACAGAAGGTCGATTTCGATCACGACGGATCATACTGCGCGTGATAGATTCCAAACGATCTGTAAACTCTGCTGCCTTATTAAAATACTGCCATCCGGGTACACACTCAACAACCAAGAGGCCGTGGCGGTCACAAGCTTCCAAAAATGCAGGGTCGTGTGGATAATGTGCTGCCCGAACGGCATTATATCCACCACGCTTCATATCGATTACTTCCCGTTCCTGTACGGAATTAGATGCGGCATCACCGACATAGGGATAACCTTGATGTCGATTGGCACCGACCATATAAAGATGTTCGCCATTAATAAAGAATCCTCCATCTTTGGTATACCGAATCTGACGGATACCGATTTGATCTGTACGGCAATCCACTTCGACACCATCGGCAAGATACACCCGATTTTCCAAGTGATAGCAGATAGGATGATAGGGATGCCACAGTTGAGGATTTTTGACATCTATCTGTTGGTCTATCCGGCGACGTTCTTGCGGTTTCAACTCAAATGATAGTCGCTGCTGACCCACAACTTTTCCGTTAGTATCTTTCAGTACGGTCAAGAGATACCCCTTCTTGGCCGCTTTATCGTCATTTTTCAACTCAGTATTTACAGCGACAGTGGCCCTACTCTTATCCACCTCGGGATAATGTACGAATACACCCGAATTTTGGGTTGCATCTGGTTCCAATTCATCGGTAATGCGCAAGGGATTGGAAACAATCAATTTGGCGTCCCGATAAATTCCGCTATAATAATAGAAATCAAGTCTATCTTGTGGCTTACCCGGAGGTGTCATTGGATCGTACTCAGCCGACACGCGAACTGCAATCACGTTATTTGTCTGATCAAAATGAAGCTGATCTGTGATATCCAACGTGAAGCCAACATATCCACCACGGTGCTTACCAACGCTTTTACCATTGACAAATACCTCACAGCTGTTCATCACCCCTTCAAACTGCACAAAGACCTTCTTACCACGATACTGATCCGATAGTTTGAAATAGCGCCGATACCAGCCTATCCCATCGTAGATAGCATCACCACCATTGTGTTTCTTTTCGAGTTGCATTACATGCGGCAACACGGCAGGGATCCATTTGGAGTCATCTAAACCTGTAGCTTCTCCCCTTTTAAGATCACCACGATAAAAGGCCCAATTCGTGTTCAGTTGATATTCGATACGGCTTGCGGGCTTTTTCCCGAAACTCTGAAAAAAAAGTCCCAGCAACAGAAAAAGCGCGACAGTTAATTTTTTTATAAGTTTATTCATTCCTCATAAGTATTGATTATTTACTTTTTCTTACCTCAGCAGTATTAGGATAAGGTACGATCTCCAATGCGTGTAAAAGTGCTCCGTTTTCTGTCTGTCTCAGCCCAAAAGTGAGTACATTTTTCTTCGCACCAAAATTCAGCCAACATTCCGGAAGAAAAAATTCACGTTGAGGTCCTGCCTCCCAATGACGTCCGATATTGTGTCCATTGAGCCACATATAACCGTTGCCCGAAGCATTGACCTTAGCCATCCAGGGCACCCATAGGTCTTTCGGGAGTTTGTCCAGATTAAATTCAACACGATACCAGGTAACAAGACCGTCCTGTTTGCCCTTGGGCTGTACTTGATTACCTTTACGTGGGATTTCATTGTTTGTTTCCAGAGAAACTGTCGACCAGCTTGTATCATCAAAATTGGGTAAGTTCCAGCCTTGCTGTACACCGGCAAGATCTGTCGAAAACTCCCATTCTAAAGGATGCGTAAGCGCTGTTTCACTTAGCGAAAGTCCCGCTTGATGAATACCAGCCAGCTCCTCCATCGGTACATAACCATGTGCGTGGCCCAAGTTTTCATAAGCCACAACAATCTCGTTTTCTCCAGCTTTCAATAGGCCGGCCACATCAAAGCGGTTGTCGTATTCGTCCGCGCGAATACGCTCAAAGGCATTGCGCGTTGTCCAGCTTTGCGCATCAGCACGGTCTGGAAAAAGTCGCTTGGCAGGCTTCCCATTAACGAGTACCGACACAATATCCCGTGTATACATATTGAACAGTAAATAATGCTCACGTTCAGCTTGTTTTGCCGTAAGGATCACATGGCTTCGATAACTGCTGTATCTAAAATCGTTGATGTCCATATCAGAAAGACTGACCAACTGTGGCATCGTGTTCCAATCGGCCTGCCCTATAGCGTCCTCAGCCTTACGGGCTGTATTGACACGGACTCCCGCAGGTACTTTGGAAGGTCGTTCAATAGCATCAGCCTTCTTGGGCCACCAATCCCCCCTATGCACTGGCTGCCCTTTTGCCACAACCAATATTTTTGATTCCAAACCCGCAAGATCATAATCTACTTCAATTTTCTCCATTTGCTGAACCTGATTGACCAGCTGATCATCGGTTTTGATCAGTACTTTCTCGCCATTTTGATTGACATTATAGATCGGATCTTTAACAAGATTGACACTGTTTGGCAATAGCGTTACTTTTCCCTTGATTGCTTGTTTAGGGTCCGTATTGTGGAGGAATATAAACTTTGTACCATCACTGGCTACTCTCACTCCTCCAAATAATGATTTTGGAGCGCCTCGCAGTTCACAGGGTCCTCCTTCCGTGCGGACCAGTTTGGATTCAAACTGTTGAATGAATGTACCTATTTCTTTAGCAGCAAGGTATTTCGGTCCAATGGCGCCATTTTCATGGATGGCAGCATTATAGTCATAACTTGTTGTCATACCCCGCGCTCCCCAGCCGTCAAAATGTGTACCGCCAAAGAACATATAGTAATTGATACCCGTTCCGCCCCCAAGCATAGTCATTAAACCGATAGCCTTAAAATGTCGGTCGTCGGAATAATGCTCTTCACTTAATCTTCCTGTAACCAGCGAAAACCATCCACCTTGCAACTCGGTTACAAAACCAGGAGCATCAGGTTGCTTTTTGCGCAGATCCATCATGCGATAAGCGCAGCTTGGCGCGTCCGACGGCCCGCTTACATAGTAATTATCACAATCGAAAACCTGCGATAATTCAGCGTCTTTGCTCCCCCTTGTTTCATTGGTCAAGCAGGTGAACACCGGAATATCCATTCCACTTTTCTTTACCGATTCATTGAGGGCCTTCAGCACTTTATCTTTTCCGGGACTCCAATGCGCATCGTATTCATTTTCAATCTGGATCATGATAATCCCTTTTTTACCCTTTTCCTTACGTGTGATCTGCTCAGGCACCAATTCTTTGCACACTGCGTTAAACCAATGCTGGGACCAGGCAATATGCTGTTCATCATTACCACGCAACCAAAAACCTTCCAGATTGTCAGGGCGGTATTTTGCTAGCCATCTTGGGTAACCACCACCAGAAAATTCAGCACAAATAAAAGGGCCGGGACGAACAATAGTATAAAAACCAAACTCTTCCTGCGCCATCTTTAACCACCTTTTGAGGTCGGAAAAATCAAATTTGGATTGGTCCTCCATGTCTCTTGGAATATGACGTTCATGCCAATTCCAGGGCACATAGGTTTCTACCGTATTAAATCCCGCTTCCTTTATTTTTTGAAAACGATCACGCCACAATTCCTCTGGACATCGAAAATAATGGAAAGCCGCGCTATAGATATAAACGTCCTTTCCCTCAATGGTCATACAGGATCCATCGTAACGGATCCGCTCTGGATGGGCAAATTTTTTGACGGGGCGTACCTGGTCACCATTTTGTCCAAATGCCATCGAAGCATAAAAAATAATCGAGCAGAAAGTCAAACGCAACATCAATAGGAGCGCGTCCTTTCTACTAAAAGTTAACTTGAACATATTCATATTTGATTTAATACTAAGGGCTTGTTACGGCTTATTTTTACTTTTTTGACCTGATTCTTATACCGAAGCGTAATTGTGACATCCTGATCAGCCGCTAATGTGACTGAGGTCAAAGCCCCTTTACTCCACTTCAGATCAACGGTTAATCCCTGTCGGGCACGCAAACCTTTAATTTCACCATCGGACCAAAATGACGGCAATGCAGGCAATATATGTACCTCTTTATTATGGCTTTGGATTAGCATCTCGGCAATTCCGGCAGTACCGCCAAAGTTTCCGTCAATCTGAAAAGGTGGATGTGTATTGAATAGGTTGTTTAATGTTGTCTTGGCGAGCAATGCCTGTACATTTTTACCCGCTTCTTCGCCGTCGAGCAGTCGCGCATAAAAGTTAATCATCCAGGCCCTGCTCCATCCTGTATAGGAGCCATTGCGGTTGCTTTCGTTTTCATTATAGAACCGACGACGGGCAATCGTTTTTCGCGCGGCTTCAAACAGCTCCTTCTTATCTGAAGTAATCGACTTCCCCGGATAAAGCCCAAAAAGATGCGAGATATGACGGTGGCCCGGCTCGACCTCTTCGTAATCTTCAATCCACTCCTGGATTGTCTGATACCGCGGGCTGATTCGGATAGGAGGCAATTTAGCTAACACATGTTTCAATTTTTTAGTAAAATCAGTCGCCTCTCCAACCATTGAACCTGCTGTTAGGCAAGCCTCAAATAACTCACGAATAATCTCGATATCCATGGTAGCACCATATGTCAATTGAAATTCTTTTCCATCGGCCATACGATACCTATTCTCAGGAGAATTGGATGGCGCAGTAACAAGGTAGCCCTTATGATCTTCCACGAGATAACCCAAAATAAATTCAGCAGCTTCCCGCATGGAGGGATAAGCCTCCTGTTTCAGGTAACTCTTATCGTTGGTAAATAAATAATGATCCCATTGATGGAGTACCAGCCATGCTGCGGCAATAGGAAATGTTCCCCAGCCGACGCCATCTGCAATTGCTGTACGTCCAAATGGGTCCGTCAGGTGATTCATTGTCCAACCCGAGGAATTGTAGGTTTTGCGGGCTGTCACCCGCCCCGGTTCACGCAAAGCCGTTATCAGATTTGAGAAGGGGACAACAGTCTCCGAGAGGTTACAGACTTCGGCCGGCCAATAGTTCATTTGGATGTTGATATTCGTATGAAAATCGGAACTCCAGGCGGCATTCATGTCCTTATTCCATATCCCTTGCAAATTGGCCGGGAGCACACCTGGGCTACGCGAAGAACCCATCAGCAGATAGCGTCCATACTGAAAATAAAGACTGATCAAAGAAAGGTCCTGACCGCCTTCTTTTACTTTTTTCAAACGTTGGTCCGTCGGTAAATCCAAAGGCTGTCCAATATTGAAGACCACACGGTCAAAAAGTTGACGGTGATCGGCAACATGTCTGGAAAGAATCTGTTCATAGCTCTGTTTCTGAGCCTGATCCAATAGTGCCCGACAACGAGCCAAAGGATCAATGCGGTGATCAAAGTCCAATTTTGACACATCATAATCTGTGGCCGCCGTAAAATAAAAAAGGACTTCATCCGCATCCTTGACAAAAAAAGAATTTGCATTGGTTATCATGCTTCCGCCTTTGTGACTCCCCTGGACGAGTCCTGCAAATTTCATATGTGCACCTATCTCACCACCATCTGCCATCGGTAGATCCACCACCTGTCCCTGAATTTTCAGCTCATGGTCAGATAAGGGTGTCGCAACCGCATCCTGTTCACGTGAATAGGAAAACCGGAAGGTTAGCTTTCCAGGCTTGTCCGCCGATAGACGAATCACAATCATATTATCGGGTGCTGAGGCAAATACTTCCCTGGTATATTTTACCCCATCGATACGATAGCTCGTTGTTGCTAATCCGGTCTGTAAATCAAGGTCGCGACGATAGTTCGTAACCTGTTCCCGCCAAAAGCCTTCAGTTCCAAAATCAACACGAAAATTCCCGAATGATTGATAGGATCGTATACGCAGGGGACTGCTCTTGAGCTCCTTTTCAGACAGCGCAGCAGCTTTTTCGATCTCTCCGGCGACAAGTAAACGTTGAATTTCGGGAATTTTGGCTGCAGCATCTGCATTGGCATCCACTTTGGAACCACCCCATAGGCTCTCTTCATTGACCTGGATATTTTCCCTATTCCAGTCTCCATAAATCATAGCACCCAAACGTCCATTGCCCACAGGAAGGGCATCCTCCCAAACCTTAGCCGGTTCTTGATACCATAAAACGTGATCCTGATGCTGTGCTTTTAGCTGCATGCCAGAAAGCATCCATATGCAGCCCCATAAATATACTTTCATTTACAATCTATTCAATGAGCTTATAATGCCCGTTTTATACGTTATTTGTCTGTTTAAACTTCCCACTAGAACAACAAGTCTAGTGAGAAAATTCGTTTTTATTGCAGCTATTTAAGTCTTAGCGTTGTCCATACACCAATGTACGTTGTCCGTCCCATGCTACTGCTTCAATGCGCGTTGCACCAGTAGGATAGTGCACCAAAGTCGTACTTCGGTCTTCAGAATCTGTCCCCACCATAGCAACTTTGATCAGTTCTGGCCCTTGATAGGTTTCAAAAACCGTTACATTCTTCCATACGTTATGGCTAATTTTCCCAGTCCCTTTCACCGGGTCGACCGAAACGCCCTGATTATAGCTACCAGCTACAGGCAAACGTTTTTGAAAAGCATCCAAGCTATTGGCAGTCATATAATAAATAATGGGACTTGCCGGTTTCTTATAGCGCTTTGCATATTGTTTCAATTGATCACAGTCCGCTTGCGAGATGGTTAATTGTGCTCGAGCATAGTCATCCATATCCTTATCGATCGGTTTTAACATCCCAACCTTCACAAAAAAGTCACTGAGGTCCTCTTTAACGATATTGCAGACATTCTTCATAAAATTAAGCTGCAATTGCCCATCACTCATCCCGGATTCATTTGTATTTCGAACAATTTCAGCGATATCAGCATACCAGTCGGGCTTACGCCAAGGTGTACCTTCTGCCACACGGTAGTAGAGCAACAATTGCCAGAGTGGGCAAAGTTTCACAAAATGATCGCCGCCGTTTTCATATCCTTCCATCTTATCCTGGCCACGCTGACAAAGCCATTGTTCCCCTTTAACAACACCATAATTCAAAAAGGAATTAAAACGACCTCCCAATACATTATTATTATCACCATCATTAACGCGTTCATGCTCCAGAGGCATGTTATTCGGTGTAAAATGATAGCGTACCAAAGCAGAATAAATATTGTTGGTAACCTCTGTGGTGCTTACCCATTTCAATCCTGGCCGTATTTGATTAACGTGCCCCAGCTCATGTGCAATGGCCCAGGATCCACCTGTTTTTGCCTTCTCAGGATTTGCTAATTCATTCATAAAATCACGGGCAAATCCAGCGCCCCAACCGTCTGCAAACAACCCCGATTCAACAGTTCTCGCAAACATGTGGTTTTTAGGAATTCTATTGTACTTGGTCAGTCCCATAATATCATATTCCATTTTGGTTATTTCGTCATAGACATTGATCAGTTCAAGTCCATCCGTACAATACTGTTTTAGTTCAGCCGTTGTATATGCCAAATTAATGTAATTTCCTTTGATATCGAAAAATCCTGAAATTGATGCATTTAGCAACCTATTCCAATCTGCAGCAGTATGCTTTGTTTTATCAAAATAACCATTCACCTTCGCACTTGGAATATGAATTTTAACGGATTGAACACTTTTATAGTTATCTGTAAAAAAATTGATATACCCCAATCCGCTGTTGGTTAGTTTAATCTTATTCAATCCGCTTTGTAAAGGATAATACCCGTCTCTATTGCCATTAAAATCATGTACACGAAGAGAGATAGGTTCACCTTTCGTATCATCGACCAGGATCACAGCATCCGATTCTGAGGAAAAGTAAATTCCTGTTGGATTTTCAAATGGATTGTAACCACTGGTTTTCAATGCCCGCGCTGTCGTTTCAATGGTCGGATAAGCCTGATATTCCTGAACACGAAATTCCCTTGGATACTTATCATGCAGCATGCTCTGCGCTATGGTTCTAAAGAAAGGATTCTGCATCGAATTAACCTGCTCGGCTGTTACACCATTCTTTAATTCAGTACAGATTTTGTCAGCAAAAATATTGGCAAGTTCTTGCAGATCCTCACCTTTTCTATAGAATTCCATTTCGGAGCAGCTGACAAAATTATTTTTGCCAGACTTAACCACAAACTTAAATGCGACAACATCTTTCAGTTGTTTCTTAAATACGATTGTAGAAAGCTTATTTTCCTCTTTAAAATCATACTCGGCTATTTTTTGATACACGGTGCTACCATTTGGAAGATACCAGAGTTCAAACTGGCCAAACAGACCGTTATCCCCGCTGGGTCTGGGTTTGTAGACCAAATAATCTACATTTTGTGCCTCAGCGAATTGGTAAGTTAAGTGCACAGGAAATTTTGTATTATTCCATGGCGAATGGTAGATCGTTGACTGATCGCCATCAAACGAGTTCTCTATACCCTCTCCAGGTTGTCCTGCAGATGCTGTCCCTTTAACCACCTTTAACTGTGTATCGCCCGCAATACCATCTGGATTTCCAGGATCGTAATTTGATGGAACAAGGTCTTCCGTTAACGATAATTTACTCTTGCACTGCAACATAACAGTAGACAATAATAAAAGTAAGAGTACTATCTTTTTGTTCATACTATCCAAAATTTAAAGTTTACAGTTATCATTGGGCACTCTAATCTTAACTAAAGTGCCCAACTATAAATTTACTTGCTTTCGGGGTCCTCTATTACAAACCATGCTTTATACAGCTCGATTTCAGCCATATTAAACCAAGTATTACCACCTCTACCACGAACTGCATTATAGCGGATTTTGGTAAAGGTCTTACCCTCCTTGGAAAAGATAGGCGATTCAAATTTGGCCCCACTTGCACTTGGCAATTTATCGGGAAGGACGCGTCCAAGCTCAACCCATTCTTTTCCATCATTGCTTCCGGTTATGGATACCTCGTCCGCATTTCCCCCACTTCCCCCATTACGATTCCAGGAAATATACTTGACCCCTTCAACGGGTTCCTTGAGATTAAATTGAATCCATTGCGGGAAAGGAATGTCCTCATGCCAATTGGTATGATAGAATGTTTTGAGGTTTCCATCAATAAGATTCGCCAATTTCCCCTCTTCCGGATCAGAAGCATTGGCCGAAAGATCACCGACTTCAAGCTCAATTTTTTCGGAATATTCTGTTACAACTGGAGGTTTTCGCAATGCCGTGCAACTGACTTGAAGTTCACTTGAGTTAATCATACCTCCGTCGGCCACAGTATTTAATGCAAAAGCATATTCACCATCTTTTGCCAATAGGTTTTCAATAAGTAGGGAGTCTGCGAAATGGCTTACATTTGTTTTTATTAGTTTCCCTGTTTTTGGTGATTTATAGCTAATGGTTACGTATAGAAAATTTCCATCCTGAGGATTTTCCCAGCGCAACATGATACTGCCAACTCGAGCTTCTGCCTTAAGGTTTTTTGCATCCGAAGGAAGAGCTACCTCTCTTTTTTTACTACAAGAAGCCAATGTTAACAGCATCAATACTGATAATGTTATCGTATGTATCGTTTTCATTTGTTGATCGTTATTTATTACACTATCTACCTAGTATCCTGGATTTTGAACAAGCTTCGGATTGATATTCATTTCCTTATCTTGTATGGGCAGAAGGTAGTTTTTAGGTCCAACGAACTTCCATGCCAATTCAATTTCCGTTTCTTTAAAAAAGGCTTCATCTGTAGCTCCGTTTAGATTCATGCCCTTCGGATTCTTACCCATATATTGTTCTGCAACTTTCCAACGTTTAATATCCCAGCCAAACTGCCCCTCCATAAACAATTCGATACTTCTTTCTTGATGGACGATTTGACGGAGCTTATCCCTAGTCAGGGTTGCAACATTCGCCCAGGACTCATCCACCGTTGGAACCCCCGCTCTTTTACGGATTTTATTTAAATATTCCTTTCCAATATCAAGTTTATTGCTCTCAATAGCTGCTTCAGCAAGGTTTAGATAGAGTTCGCCAAGACGAATCAAAGGCCATGGATAATTTGTAAATCCATTTCTGGTATCATAAGAAAGTCCAACTCCTTTTTTGATCAGATAACCAGACATACTATAATTGCGCGAACGATTTCCTTTGCCGTGCGGATCTTCATTTCTATATTTAGTCACGATTCTTTTCTCGCCATCGCGTGACATTTCATACCAACCGTTATGGAAAGAAATCCATGAATAGAATCGAGGTTCACGTTTCAAATGCAAATTGGCCGTTGCTCTTCCATCATAAAGCCCTGTTGAATAATATTGTTTCGTCGTAAAATATTGTGGATCCTCATCAATTGGTAGCCCATTCTCCGAATAAAACATTTTCACTGAAGCCAATGTTGGTGCGAGATTATTCCATGATGCGCCATCATCTGTCGGATGACGTGGCGTCGCATTGTTCTGATAATCATAAAAACCCTCGGCCCGGGTATCGGCCCAGATCATCTCATTTGAATTACGGTCGATAAAGGTCATCCGTAAGCTCCATTGTGTTGCGTCTGAAGGATAATGAAATTCTTCTGTAGGCGTTCCTTTGTAAAGCGTATAACCATTCTTCTCGGCATAATTAACCGCATCCAGACAAGCAGCGTACGCTCTTTCCCATTTGGCAGGATCTTTTTTCAGATTCATCAATGATTCATTGCTTTCGGGATCCTTAAGGTTATTGCCATAAAATTCCTCGTTTCCGTTGAAAAGTGGAGATGCAGCATACAGTAGTAAGCGGCCTTTCAATGCTTTAGCCGCCGTTTTTGTTGCACGCCCATAGTAAGTCGTGGCCTGCTTTTCCAAGAGATCATTAAACGCTTCATCATAAAGAGCGGCAATCCAATTAACGCATTCATCAAAAGAGCTACGCTTCGGATACTCACCTTCACGAATGTCCAACGCATATTCATTTTTGGCCAAAATAATAGGGCCGTATGCTTTCAATAGGATAAAGTGATAATAGGCAATCAAAAATTTCGCCTCAGCTTTATAGATTACTTTAAGCTCTTCATCCATATGAGCGACTTTGTCCACATTATTGATCAGTGTATAACAGCGTCTTATCCCACCGTACATTCTGCTCCAAAAAGTAAAATTCCCTAAATTTGAAGCAGAATACGTCCCCAAGAGATATTCTAGGTCGTTGGTTGTGGCAATCTCCGAAGTCTGATAGATATTGGCCCCCTGCCGCTCTTTTGGCATAAAGGAATAACAGGAATATAAGTAACGCTCGGCAGCATTTTTATCTTTAAATGCATCTTCCTCAGTCGGACGTTCATCGGGCACAACATCCAAATAATTACAACCCGAAAAACCCAAGACCAATAGCAACAATAGTATAATTTTATAGTTCATTTCAATCAAAATTTAAAAGGTATCATTTATTAAAATTCACCTGTATGCCCACATTGGCTACGCGCTGTGTTGGATACCCCAACCCATTACCTCCACCCTGCTCCGGATCCCAATATTTAAATTTGGAAAACGTTAATAGATTCGATCCACGAAGGTAGATGCGGAACATCCGGTGGTTGTATCCGATCTCGGCATTTTTTAGCTTGATAAAAGCTCCATCACGCAACCAGTAAGTAGAGGCTACCGTATTGTTGCGGTTATCCATCTTGCTTAAACGTGGATATTTCGCATAAATATTGGGATTAGCTCCTTCACTCCAGTAATCATCAGCAATAAACTGTAACACATTTCTCGTACCGTCCGTACCGAAGGGATGGAATCCGCTCATCACGATAGAAGCGTTCGCAACTCCTTGAAAGAAAAAGGAAAAATCAAATTTCTTATACCGGAAAGACGGGCCAAAACCGTAGACAATCTCTGGAATTTCTGGGCTTCCTACATATTGACGGTCATTCGCATCGATCACATTATCAAATGCGCCATTGACATCAGCCACATTATGGTATTTGATATCCCCACCACGAATGAATCCGCCGATATTCTGCGTTGGACTATTTTTAACTTCCGTGTCATCAATAAATAGGCGGTCGGCAAGGTATAATAATGGTGTCGAAGTGGAATGGCCTACGCGCGATAAATTAGGGTATTTGGCAAACGACGGCTCATCATATTCAAGAATTACGTTTTTGGCATAGGTGAACGTACCTTTGATGCTGGCCGAAAAATCACTTGAAATCTGCTTTGCATAGTCAATCGAAAGATCAAATCCCTTGTTTTTGACACGCCCCAAGTTACCATATACCTTTGTGGTCAGATCTATCCATTTATCTTTGGGACTAATTCCCACAAATTCTGGAATACTCCGTCTTTCCATAAAGATATTTCGACGAATTTCTCGGAAAAAGTCCACCGTAACGTTGAGGCTATTTTTGATACTTAAATCCATCCCTAAATTGATCTTTTCACCTATTTCCCATGTGATATTGGGATTTGCAAAACGGAAATATTTAGGTCCATTTTTAGTGATATTCTGGTCTCTTCCTGTTGTATACCCCAGGTCTCCATTTTCCAAAGCAATATCGGATAGGTACAAATAACGATCACCGCTGATCTGATCATTCCCAACCAAGCCCCAAGATCCTCTAATTTTCAAATTGGTCACTGTCTCCGCCCATCGCTTGAAATAATCTTCCTTGCTAATGACATACCCCAGTCCGACCGATGGAAAAAACCCAAAACGGTGACCTTTGGCAAAATTCTCCGTTCCATTATAACCAAAGTTTACTTCGCCTAAGTATTTACTATCGTAACCATAAGTTATCCTTCCCGCAATTCCCTGCTTACGTTTTGGTAGGGATTGAATAAGACCCGAAGGACTATTTACATTGTACTCTTCTTGATTATAGAGAAGCATACCCGTCACATTGTGGTAGGTGCCAAAAGTACGATCATAGTTCAACATACCTTGGATATAGATTTGGCGATCTCCTGTTGAACTATTGTCTGTATTCAAAGTGGTGACCTGCTCGGCCCCTACGCGACGTAATTCATACTGAGTAATAGCTGACCGATCAGGATTCCAGGTATATTTAGCAAGTTCAAATTGATTGTATCCTCCGGAACGTGACGTATTTGTCGAGCTCCAGTTTTTGAACGAAAATAATGCACTAGCAGAAAGTCCTTCCGTAAAAAAGTTAAGCTTCTGATTCAGTTCAACCTGTCCGGTCACTGTACTTTGAAAATTGTCGCTGTATCCACGTACCATTTCCGCATAAGGGTTACGGTAGCCATTATTATATGCACCACCACTTTTCCCACCCCATTTGATGTAACTATATTCGGGATCGCTGGGATAGCGAATTGGAAAATCAACGGGGTTGGCTTCCATGACTAAACCAAATACATCACTTGCCCCCATGTGCGGGCCATGATAATCACGTAGTTGCGCATTCAATTTGACGGTAGCTTTCGTCGTTGGTGTCAGATAAACATTGATATTGTTCTGTAGGACATAACGGCTTATTTTAAGATTATTATCATAGGAAAAGTCCTTCACATCCCGCAACATTCCTGTCTCCCTATTATAGGATACGTTGCTAAAATAGTCCATTTTCTTACCGCCACCGCGCACGCTGAAATTTACGTTTTGATTTATTGCTCCTTTTCTAAATAATTCTTCATACCAGTTGACATCGGGAAAAACATATGGATCTATTTTCCGTGCTGTACCATCAATTTTATCTTCTGGGTATAAAATTTCGCCGGTCTTTCGTGTTGTAACGGCCTCATTAAACATTTCCATGTATTTGACTCCATTCACAAATTGGGGTACCGTCGTCGGGGAGGTAAACGATGTCTCAAATCGACCATTGATAATTGGCTTATCAAGATCCCGACCTGATTTGGTGGTTACGATCATCACCCCATTAGCCCCACGAGTTCCATATAATGCGGTAGCCGTTGCATCCTTTAAAATGGAGAAACTTTCAATTACTTCCGGATCTAATACGTTTAAATCTGTCGCAGATGCCTGTACACCATCGATAACGATTAATGGCGAGGTCATTCCACTAAAGGTCGAGATTCCCCTGATCCAAAAATCCGCACCATCCGCGCCCGGCTCACCAGAACGTTGCACAGCGACAACACCAGCCAATCGTCCGGCAAATCCCGTAGAAAGATTTGAACTCGGAACGCGCAGATCATCTACTTTGACTGTTTGCACAGCACCGACAATACTCGCTTTCTTCTGCGTTCCGTAACCAACAACGACAACTTCGCCGAGGTCCCCGACCTTTTCATTAAGCGTAATGAGATAATTATTGTTTTTTCCTACCGTCAATATGTATTGTGCATAACCGATAAGGTCAAACTGAATTTGGTCCCCCTCCTTAGCCTGAATTTCAAATTCCCCTTTTCCATTTGTAGCCGTGGCAGAACCATTACGTACTTTAACCGTAACTCCGATGAGTTTATTACCCTTTGTATCGATAACATTCCCCGTTACTTTCCGCTGCTGCTCTTCCCGCTTTTCGATCATGGGGTGAACAGGGATGATATGATCACCTTTTTCAACAATGACCCGAGTTCCGCGAATGACGTAACGTAAACCATTTGCAGCCAACACCCGCTCTAACGCCTGCTCCAGTGAGGCATTCTCTAACTGAACAGCGACCCGTTCGTTCGGCTTAAGGTCTTTTTCTAAATACAAAAAATGATAGCCCGACTGTTTGCTGATCTTGGCAATAATTTCTTTCAAGGTAGATGTCTTTGAATTAATGCTGATCCGTTGCCCAAACACATTGGCATTCACCTGACTACTCATTAAAAGAATAATAAGAAAGGTAAATTTGGTCATAATGAAATACTTGATTAGGGCATAATCATACCAATAGAAATATGCCGTATATTTTTTATACATTTGATTTAGATTTAAATAGTAATTAATTGGTATTTAATGCATTTAGATCGATGCTTAGGCATTCCGACCAGAAGTGCTTCCAACACTTCTGGTTTACCTGATTTTGATCGATCTGAGGTCTAGGGTTTAGTTTTTATGTCAATTGATAACCTGTACCTCCTTCCCGTTTATTTTGAACTTAACACCGCTCAGTATTGTCAGATCTTTCAAAAAATCATTTAGAGGAACATTGTTAGGGAATGTCCCACCTATCTTCTTGTTCCTAACTGGCGAATTTGATACCACAGATATATTGTACCAGCGAGATACTGTCTTCATCACATCGACAAGGTCCATGTTATCAAATACGAAATATCCTTCTTTCCAAGCCAGCAAATTGTCCGTATCAAATGCTTGCGATCTTACTTCTTTTCCTTTAGTATCAGCTATGACTTCAAGCCCAGGAGCCAATTTATATGCATTATGATCCATATAAAAAGTCACGACTCCTTCCATCAGGGAGGTTTTTACCAGATGTTCTTCAGCAAAAGCCTGCACATTGAATTTTGTTCCTGTAACTTTAACTTCCGTACCAGCCGCAATCACACGAAATGGGTGCTTTTTATCCGAAGTAACTTCAAAGTATCCCTCTCCATCCAAGGCCACTGTCCTTGCTGTTTGCTTTGTAAATGTCGTTGGGAACTTAAAGGTTGTTCCAGCGTTCAACCATACTTTTGTGCCATCTTCGAGGGTTAAGTCAAACTGCTTTTGACTTGGCACTTTAATAATTACACTATCTTCTGCAACCGAGGCTGTACTATTTTGTAACGCTAATTTTTCTTTTACATCCGCAAAAGAAGCCGATGCCCCCAGTTGTAATTGCTTGCCATTGGGGCCAATCAGTAAAACCTCATCACTGACGTAGTGTTTTGCTTGGGCAATAGGATAATAGGTTATCGACCGAATTTGGCTTAAATACAGGTAAAAGAAAACAAAGAAACACACCAAAGCCGCCGCGATAGCTGCTGCAAAACGGATACTCATCCATCTTATTTTAGTTTTTTTGGCAACCTGCACTTCAATCCCCGCTTTGATTCGGTCTTTCATTGCTTCCCGATAGACATTATCCTTCCAGTCCCAGGAATCTCCAGCAGGATATTTTAAGATCAAGTGTTCCAGCTTTTTTATTTCTTTCACAGACAGACGCTCTGAAGCGTAGTCGGATAGAACTTTTTTAAGTTGTTCATCTTTACTCATCATCTCTTTTCTCAGATTTTTTAGGTCTATATAGAAAAGAGCCTTAAGTGGCGGTTAGGTAGTAGAAAAAAAATTAAAAAAGTAAATCGGTAAGCAAGATTGCCAAAAGTAGCGGTTGGTACTCCTTATCCACCTTAAGACGAATAAGCTTCAAAGCATTACTAATCTGCTTCTTAACTGTTTTATCCGATATATTTAATTTTTTTGCAATTTCCGAATAAGTCATCTCAGCATGGCGGCTCAGAATGAAAATCTCCTTCATTTTATGAGGCAACTTATCAATTTCCTTCTCGATCAGATCATCCAGTTCCTTAAACACAATCCATTCTTCAATTAAGGAAGATGCTTCTTTGTATTGGTTTGCGTAAAAGTCACGATAATTATCGCTGACAAGTTTTCGTCTGAGCTTTTTGAATGCTAAGTTCCTGCCCATGATAAAAAGAAAAGATTTGACCGATTTTATTTCGGGAATCTTTTCTTTCATTTCCAGCAGATCTAAAAATGTTTGTTGCACCACATCAGCCGCTTCATCTTCATCCAAAAGAATGCGCATCATCTGTTTGAATAGGCTCTCCCAATACTCCTCATAGAGTACCGCGACATCAAATTCAACAGTTGATTCGGCTTTGTCAAGGATGGTAGATCGGCGCATACTGCGAATGAAATTTTTATTGGTTACAGCACAATCTTAACAAACAAAATTTTCATTTCAAAATCAATTTTCATATTCCTTATTTAAAACTCCTCAATACTCCAACCTTATTTCCACTCAACGCCCTACTTCCGTACTAAATTCAATGGTTCTCCTGTCATGCGAGTATTGTACCTTACAATGACCTCTGGTTTTTCCTCGCCGTGTGTATCACAAGAAAATGCTACTGCGGAACCACCTTTTGGCAGCATGGCCGTCCCCTGTACAGTCAGATCAGCAATAAAACCATAATTCTTGTCTGTCAATAGTGCTTTTCCTTTATGATCCAATAGGATATACTGGTCCTTTTCTAATTTCCCTAAGATTTTAACAATCCCTTTATCGGTTTTAAAAGATGGGTTTTCGATGATACCGTCACCTTCTACTTTTATCCGTAGGGCAAATGAACTCTCTTCCGGAGACTCCCAAGACCAGTCTGCTCCCCCTGGTTGTCCCGGCTGCATCGAAGATAGATCACAATGGAACCGTTTAGAGACATATAAAGGATACAACATGAATTTGGTCTCATCCATCTTCTCCAAATGCCATTCGGTCTTTGGATCCTTCAACCTGAGCTTTTGTTCGGCCGTAAATACATCGGTAAGCCGCAATTGATCCCAATTTTTCATACTTTCCAGGAGCTGATCGATCTGTCCATGCTGCTGTAAAGTCTTCATATCGATACTCATGGCATATCCTGAGTCAAAACCTGCAGATTCGGAAAGTGCCCATTCAAGATCTTCAAGAGAAGTAGCCTCAAATTTACGATCTGCCAAACGCACCAAAAACCAGCCCAGCATGCGCGGAAACAGATTCCGCTGAAAGTAAGCCTGATTCTTGATCCGATTTTCGACCTGCCCTGCACGCATTTCTTCGCCCCAAGGCTCTCCCCAGTTCATCCGGGTATGGATATGCCATAGGTAATGATCGAGACGACTAGCATCATTGATGAGACCAGTTTTATTTTCAAGACCCTGATAGAAATCAGAAACAAATTTACCCGTTGCATAGTAATCCTGTCCGGTATACATACAGCCTTCAAGACCATCAAATGAAATCTGCTTCACTCCCGTTTTATTAAAAATGGCCGCTAATCTCTTAGCGTACTCATCCTGAAGCGTTACATCTGGGAATAAGGTCTTATAGGGATAGTCCCACAATTTATAAACGACTTTTTCTACCCCGTGGCTTGCCTTATGGGTACCAAAAGCACCCCGTACACAATTTGTCAATACCCATTGTTCGCCTTTCTTTTCGGCCTTAGCATAGGTAATCAGTTCATCTTCGATCTGGAGTGTATTGAGTGTCAAAGGCAGCGAAAATAACTCGCTATGTTGAACTATAATCTGCTGTTGGCTATCATCCAGTGCAGTCGTAAGCTTTAATTCGCCCTGTTTAAGCAAATGCTTGCTGGGGACTGGTGTCACATAAGGATCGTTTGTTGTCGTAAAATTAGAAAGTGTATGTATACCGATATTGATTCCTTTCTGTGCCGCCCTATCGACTAACTTCTTCATACCCGCATCGGATTCTGTGCTCAATTCTTTGCGCCATTCAAAATGCCCCCAGTTCAGGAAGGGATCGGGATGGTAGAGATTTTTAAATCCCGCACGTTTTGTTTTTTCCAGTGCAAAATCCAGATTGGCCGCAGAGAAATTGGTGATCAGATAGGAGCCCATAGCGTTACGAGATACCTTAGCCCATTCTCCTGCCATCATTGGATGGGGTAAGCCCTGCTCCACTTCAACTTTTCCTATCCGTGACAATATCTGACTTCTCTTATCTCCGAAAAGTGCCACTTTGGCTCCTACAATTAATCCATCGGGACCTTCAACAGGCAAGGTCATCATATTGTTCAATCCTTTCACCTGTTGCAATTCCCTCTCACTCCGGTTTTTGGCAGACAACTGAAATACAGCTCCGTTCCCAGCATCTACTGCTGCAAAATGATCAAAGGAAATACTGGCCACCGAAAGATTACTGTTCTGTCCTTCGTAGCCAAATTTTGTACTGTAGGCCCCAACACAATCTTCTGGAATACCTGCTACAGTTTTAACATGTAATGACTGCATACCGAATGCGAGATCCTCCCCTTGAGCTACACCGACCACTTCACCCACCACTTCATGAAGCTTGATCTTAACCGGCCCAAATACCAACAATTTATAGGCAGGTGACACCTTTACGACCTCATATGTTATTGCTTCCTTTTGTTGGCCCACCTTCAGTTCCACAGATTGCCCATCTTCCATAGTGAGCGAAAAGCGATCACCATTAACCTTTAGTGCTTTCGGTTGTATAATTTTTTTGTCTTTATAGACCGATACGATCGGGTATTTACCCACCTCCAAAAGCTCTTTACCATCTACCTTAATGGAGGTATAAAATCCCTGTTGGTCAAAATGTACCTGTGTCAGAGTTGTTTTTACTTCTTGCGCCAAGACAGAATTACCAAATCCAGCAATCAATAGGCCAGCGATCAGTGTACTTTTTTTTATCGTAACTAATTTATTCATTTGTAAATAACCATTCATAGTGTTTGTTTCAATTGGATGATAATTGTATTGTCGTCGATTTGCTGTTATTCGGTATCAGTTCAACATCGAACCTATAATTCACTGTTCCACCAAACCACATGCTAAAGTTTGTTCCCCAAACATTGTTATACAGACAAAAGTGCAGGCCTCCATGTAAATCAGGTTGGTCTGTGGAATAGTTCAACAAATCCCGTTTGCCAATTGCGACCAGCAAGGCATCTTTGCTACGGATACGAATTTTACCTGCATCCGTTACAATATCCACATAGTGATCTAATCCATGCATCTGTCTATTCCCGCCTTCAACAACATCCAGTACACGAACAGGCTGGCCTACTTTCTCAACGAGCATGTCCACCACCCGTTCCGGATAGAAGCTTAACCAATAAGCTTCCGGGAGACGATTGGCAGGTTTATCCACCAAAGTATAACTCAGTTCGATATGCTTTGTTGTATCGTCGAAACGGTAACTGCTATAGATTTGTTTAGGAAGAACCTGTTGTTCAATTTTCCCAGCCCCAGTTAAACTCAATTGGCCATATAGCTCATTTTTAGCTTTATTATAGACTGATTTTTGAAGGGTGGCCACCAAGGTACGGCTTTCCGCCATATCCAGAGTCAAGCCCGGTTTTCCAAAATCCCGGATTGCCCAGTCTACTTTTTGGGTGATATAGGAATCCCTGAAACGTTCAAAATCTCCTGTCGAAAAACTCTGATAGCTGAGCTCTCCCATTTTCATCTGAAAACCTTTTTTATTTAGTTGAAACGATCCGTCTTTTGAAAATCGCTGTGACGCATCCACTCCTTCAAATGTAGGCTTAGGAATCAATGCTAGTTGCTTTAGGATACTTTCCGCCTCCGCGCGCAGATCTTGAGGCAGATAGTGTAGCGATTGATTGATATGAGCTTCCTTTTCGGCCCAGGAGGTTTCTATTTTTTTAAACTCAGGTAATGCTAACGCTTGCGTAAAGTCTGAAAAACGATACTTATCCCAATGTTGCAAATGTGTCTTGACATCCAATCCCCAGGTATGTTCTGCAACCAGCCCCAAGTTGATTGCAAATTGAATTGCAGCATCGCTATCCGGTTTTATACGCCCATCTTTCACCCAGGTTTCATAACATCTAGCCAATGCCCTAAACCGGGCCATCATCAGGGGAGAACTACCGAAACCATGTATCCAGGTATCACCAATCTCTTGTGTCACCAATGGCAGTTTATCCTTCATGGGACGCAAAACCGCAGCTACATCACTCAATGTCGAAGCTTGCAATGTAGCATTAGGGTAGCGTTTCTGAATAGAGGCATAGATTTCTTTAACCTGTTGTATAGTATGTGGTCCGTGGTTATCCCCGGTGAAAGCAATGACCACAGCCGTCTTTCCATCAGGCAATAGCATATCACTACCATAATCCTTTTGGTACATCAACGTCACTTCACTACCATCAGGACTTTTCCAGCGACACAACGCTGGTACATTAGGAACCTTACTTGCGGGATTCACACCGATCTGCAAAAAATCTATTCCATTCTTTCGAAGCAAGGGAACAATCCCTCTTGTATGTCCCGGAACATCGGTCATCTTTGCGGCGCTTGTTTGTTTACCATACTTTTGATCCAGCTTCCTGGACAATTGCAACATTGTCCCAAACAAGGCTTTGTTGAGGGATTCCGATTCTACGGTGTAGGGAATTGCATTCCAGACAATATCTCCGCGACCAATCGCAGCCTCCAATTTTGCTTTATTTTCCGGACTCGCCTGCTCCAAATAAGTCGCAATCAACCAAGAACCTGTGGTCCAGACATACCGCTCTTTGGCTCCTGAATTCCGAAGTTCTTCCGCCACAGCAATGGCTTTGGGAATAAATTCGTTCATATAACGCTGCTCTACAACAGAACTAAGTTCGGTAAATCCGATATCGAGATGTGTCTTGAAGATCAGGTGTACCTTTTGCACAGCATCATTCGGTGTCTGTCCAGCGGCAAAAAAGGTCGTGAGCACAAAGAAACAAGAACAATAAAATTTTCTGCGTTTCATGGATAATAGTAGGTTTATCTTAATATCAACTATCGATTATTTCTTTTGAAGACGACCGAATATCGCCTATCCCTAGTCAGAAAATAAGAATAATAGAAAAAAGCGCTCTTTTACCTCTCAATTTCAAGGTTCGCACTAGGGATATGCCGCGTTCAAACGACTCATCATATAGGCTTTAACATCAGAAACATTCCTTGTATAAATCAATATGAAACGTATTAAAATATTATTCTTTCTATCGGCATTTTTTTGTCTTTTAAGTGCCAACGCAGCATCTCGCCCTCTGTACAGATTCAGCACGAAATACATGACCTTAACCATCGATGAGCGAGGTTACATCGTTAATATTATCGGAAAAGGCAACAAAAAAGATTACGCGGTAAAGGGACACGCCTCCCCGCTCCTTACGCTGGACAAAAATGGTAAACGTTTGTTCCCCCAGACCGCCAATTATGAATCCACAAAAGGAATACTAACGTTGAATTATCCCGATTCCTATAGGGCAACAATAAAAATTGACCAGCAGGGTGATTACCTAAAATTTCAATTTCAGTCGCTGAACACTGGGGCTGAAATTAACAATATTATATGGGGACCCTATCAGACCAATATCCATAAAACAATTGGCGAAATTATTTCTGTCGCACGGGACGATGAATACGCTGTGGGGATTATGGCATTGGATGACAATACGACGAGCGGGCCTCCAGTTGCCGGAGATATGGGACAAGGTTCTTATATCATCCATAGCCCCGACCCTGTTAAATTTCCGATTCCATCTTCGTTGAAAGCAGGACAACGATTTCGCATCGGCGGTGATGGGATCAATGACGTAGCTTTTTACTCCCATCCCGAAGAATACTATCGATTTATGAACGGCAATGGTGCTGAATATATGCCGGAATATGGAATCTCGCTCACCTTGCATTCGCGCAATAGACGTAAAAAACAAACCATCTTCTTCCCTCACTTCAATGATTTCCCATCGATAAAATCACCTAGGCATATGGATGTTGAACCCATACCTGTTGATTTCAGCACATCTGGAATTGCGTTCTACGCATGCCCTGATACAAAAGGATTGGATGTCATCGAGCAGATTGTACTCAACGAAGGGCTACCTTATGTTACACGCAATGGAAAATGGGTACGCCGGCCAGAGAATTTTAAAGTTGACCTCGCCTGGTTCGGCAAGCATGACAGCTTAGTTTCTTATGCCAATCAACTCAATCTAAAGGCAGTGCAGGACGAAGGTTTAGGCGAATATTATGTTAATCCAGCGGATCCTTGGGCGGGCAAGAAAGTGATCTTAGAGGGCAAAAAACAGCCTATTACTGCACTAACAGCACAAACCAATCCCCAAGGGATTGCCTATGGCCTGCATACGCTGACAGAATTTATCCAACCCCATAGTAGCGACGTACATCCTTATGCCAATGACAGCCTTTGCACCGTACTCAAGACCATATTGGCCGTAAATATTGGCCCTAATGATAGCTCAATTATAGTCCAAGATACCTCCTATCTCAATGAACATGGCGGTTGGGATGATAATGGCACCAACGTACTAAAAATCGGCAAAGAACTACTGAAATATAGAGGAGTAACGCGAAAACCGCCTTATATGCTGACCGGAGTTGAACGCGGAGCCTTCAAAACCATTGCCACAGCACATCAACAGGGCGATACCCTCGCGAAATTACAAGTGAATTGCTATTCAGGATTTATCCCCGACATGAGACTGCAAGACAAGTACGCGTACTTTTACGCAAAACTGCTTCGCGATGGCGGAATGAACTATATCGACTTTGATGGTTTTGAGAGCTTCGTCTACACAGGACATGGGCAGTATGCCTTCAAGCGGTTTATGCGCAAACTTTTCGATGACTTTAAGTCTTTGGGTGGCGACTACCTTCAGGTGATGGGATCTTGTGTGTTTGAAGGTAACTGGCATTACATGACCACCTGCAATATTGGTGGCGGCGACCACATGTTCAATCCCCGCACCAATAAATGGGGTATTGAAGGAAAAGATATCCGGTATTCGTGGGCTTCTAATTACTTTCCGCCGACTTTCGGCATACAATACCTTAAACCGGACTGGACTGTGCAAATGGTCGAAAATCTACAGGCAAAAGCCATTGCTTGGGATGCGACTTATATGTTTGGGATCAGCGAGGATGTTGTCGAAAAAAATCCACATAAGAAGGAGATTTTCACCACATTCCGCGCATGGGAAAACGCACGTGAAGCAAACGTGTTCTCTCAAAAACTTAAATCCGAAATGCAGAAAGAGGAAAACCAATACCATTTGGAGCAGATCGGTACCAAGGTATGGAAACTCTATTTGGTAGACAGCTCAGGAAAATTCCATTTAAAGAGTCATTTAAAAAAATAGTTTATACGCTAATTGCCAGTAAGAATGCTGATCTATCCGCATTCTTACTGGCAATTTCAAGAGGTGATTCCTAATTAAAAATCTTAAAATAATGCGAAATATCATCCTATTGTATTTTCTCTCGATGTTTATCAGTAGCCCTATTTTGGCACAGACCCAAATGTATTCTATCAAAGGAGTACTAAAGGGTTTAGGAAACCAGAAAGTCTATCTAACAAATAAAAAATCGGGATATTCCAACGCTACAAAACTAAAAATTATTGATTCCTGCTACAGTCAAAGTGACACCTTTTATTTTAAAGGAAGCGTATCAGGGCCAGATTTCTATTCGATAGAAGTGCCATCAATTAATAACAGCTGGGCAACTTTTATTCTGGAAAACTCCAATTTCACCATAGTCGGTGAAATTGATTCATTATACAAAGCATCAATTACAGGTGGTCCTCAACAAATCGCTTATCAAAATTATAAAAACTTAATTGATAGACCATTTTACAAAAACTACTTTTCATATAACGAGAAAGCGGCGAATGAAAAATCAAACGTCTATAAAGATTCCTTGGATATACTACTAAAAAAGTTTAACGAAGACTTTTTAGGCTTTGTGCAATCTAATCCAGATATGTTTATTGGACTTCATGAACTCTATTCCTATGCTGGTATGAAAATGTTATCCCAGTCAACGCAGCTATCTTCCTTTAAGTCTTTAAGCCCAGAACTACAAAAAAGAGGAGTAGAGAATGGAATCGACGTCCTTTTTAATGGTGGATTGAAAGTTGGGGACTATCTACCAAATTTTACCATGAACGATAGAAATGGTAAAAAATTCAAACTATCGAACAACTATCGTAAATATGTTTTAGTTGATTTTTGGGCAAGCTGGTGTGGACCTTGTATTGAGGAACTAAATAAGGTAGCGAAATGGTACAATCGGAAAAATTCTAACACCTTTGAGATCATAGGTGTTTCCATAGACGTTAATCGAAAGCACTGGGTTAGCGCAATTGATACCCATCAATACCCTTGGTTACATGTTTCAGACTTAATGGGATCTAGTAGTAGCTTTTTTAATCAATGTGGAGTTAGATCGATTCCACAAAACTTTTTGATTGATCAAAACGGAAGAATCATTCGAGTTAATATTAAGTCGGAAGAACTATTAATTTTTCTGAAAGAACAGCGAGTATACTAACTTTAATTTATCGTTAGAGAATATAAAAATCTACTATTCATCGCATACGAAAAGGGCTTGTACAACTGACATGTACAAGCCCTTTTATTATTTTGAAATTTGATTTCTATGAAGCGATACTGAATCTATCCAAATTCACAGAAGATAAACTGTTGCTATTGTAAAGGATCGAAGGTTCCCCCCCATTCTTTATTTTGCGGCAGCTGATCCGGTTCAATCGAAATCTGTGCTGGGTTTAGCGAATTGAACCAATGATTGAGGCTAAGCTTATAGGATTGATTCGTTGAGCCCGTTTTATCTAAGTTTTGGATAAGGACGGCTGAGAACTTCGCTCGCACAGTAGCGGTCATAATGTTATCAGTGTTCCCTGGTAGCGCTTCACCTTTATTTAACATCAATAATAATCCTTTTCTTGTGTTCTGAGCATTCAAAATATCATAACGTTTCCATCTTCTCAAATCACTGTATCTAAACCCCTCAAAGGCAAGTTCAACCTGACGCTCATTGATGATTACGTTACGGATGTCTCCTTGCCCAATTGCACTGATTCCATAATTTGTTGCTGCTCCCGGGGCAATTCCAGCCCGTTTACGGATAGCATACAGTGCGTTTAAAGCTTCGTTACTGCGTCCCGTCTCATTAGCCGTTTCAGCAAGATTTAAAAGGAGCTCCGCATATCGCATTGGTGAAAACCAGCTTTTGGCGTTAGCGGCTACACCAACAAGTGCATTTCTGTCCAATAAAGTATCTAAGCCCTTACGCTGGAAAAATCCCGTTACACCATTTTCATCCCCATTTTGAACCAATGGTGAAATTCCTGAAAACATATTAATATCTCTAGCTGGGAGCACAGTATTGGGCGTTGCTGCCGACTTCCAGGTCCAGGCTTGCCAATATGTACGCGACCGAGGTGCGGTCATACCAAGCACATTAACATCAGGAGTTGGGTATACCGTACCGCCACACCAAATCGTCGCGTAAAAACGATCGTCGCGATTGGTATAAAAATCTGTTAAAAATTGCTTATTATAGGCAGGATCTGATAATTGATTTTGATCAAATTGCATTGGGCTACCATCCCTTTTGGGATAAGCAATCAATAGCGGAAAAATAGGCTGATCATTATTTGTACTTCCATTTGTAAATGAGAGCGGTCTAATTGGAGCGAAATTCATGTAGTTATCCGGGTAATAATATTGTTTGGTCATAATCTGTTCTTTATTTCGTGAATACCAGATTAACCTATAATTTTCAAACAAGCCAAACCCTCCAGCATCTGCCGCCTGTACTGCCGCCTTAGCCGCGTTATAGGCGTTGGTCCATCTCCCTTGATCATTTGTCGCATTAAATAATGGACTAGCATACCATAAAAGGATTCTCGCTTTAAGACCTAAAGCTGCAGCACGATTAATTCTACCATAGTCTGCGCCACTATAATTTGGAGGTAGGGCAATAGCAGCCTCATCTAAATCCTTTATTATCTGTGCGACACATTCAGAAGTCTTACTACGTGGAACGCGCAGTGAATTGATATCACTTCCATCCTGTGTGTGCAAGATCAACGGCACTCCTCCAATTGAACTGACCATATCCCAGTATTTCCAGGCACGCCAAAATTTAGCTTCGCCTATAAGCCTACTTTTGGTGCTCCCACTGATTACGGTTTCTGGTAGATCCGCTAATTGATCCATAAAATAATTCGCTTTGTCAATATACGTATAATCCAACCTTGTAAAATTGGTTGCAACATCGACGATTCCTTGTTGAAAACTACCGAGATTCCCTCCAGATCCATTGATACCTTCATCTGCACCGGCTCCACTTCCGAGAGGCCAATTTGGCATAAGGCCGCCATATATATCGTTCAAGTAAGCCTTGATCAATACCGAATCTGTCCAGACATTTTTTGGATTTATAGCACCCGTATTCTCATAGTCCAGTCCTTTTGTACAAGATGAAGCTCCTAACACCGTGAGTAGAACCCCATAAAAAGCCAACTTAAATTTATTTACATATTTCATTTTAATTTCCTTTAATGTTAAGATTTAGAATGTTACACTGACCCCAGCATTGAATGATTTAACAATCGGGAATGAAGTCCCTCCATCCATCTCCGGATCATAGAATTTCTTATTGAATTTACTGATCACGAATAGGTTAGAACCCGACACATAGAATCGGATCTTATCCGCGTACTTTTTATACCAATGTTGTGGAAGGTTGTAGGCAATATTCAAAAATTTCAAACGGACAAAACTGGCATCAGCCAACCAAAAATTACTTCCACTTGTGTTGACAGTCCTTACATCATCATTTGCACTATAGCGATAAGGCAACCAAGCACCCGTATTTTCAGGACTCCAAGATTCATTTGCCCAAGGACGCCACATCCGGTTCCATTCTACGCCGCCACTCAAATTATTAAACGATTTTTTATACCCCAATGAACCGTTAAAGTTGGCGGTAATACTTAAGCCTTTCCAATCCGCACCTAGATTTAGTCCAAAGACTTTAGGATTATTGCTTTTATTCAATACCGTGATATCATTCTCGTTAATGGTATTATCACCATTAAAATCTTTGTAGGCAAATTGTCCAGGTTTAGGCGCATTACCCTTAAAATTATATCCTGGATGAGCAGCCAACAGCGCATCAACATCGGCCTGTGTCCGAAGCATGTGATCTACCGTATAACCCGTAATCATATTTGCCGACCGACCGTTACCGATCAAATTCTCATAGTCATAGGTGATATTTAAATCTCGTATCGTATACCATGAATTACCATACGTAAAGTTTAAACCAACATTATAATTCAAATCTCCTGTTCGGTTAAAATAGTTTAAACTAAGATCTATGCCATTCGCTTTCATTTCCCCATAATTGACGGACGGTAGCGGTCGGCTGAATGTCGGTGGAGTAGACTGGATTCTCGTGCTTAAAATATCATAGGTACGCGTAGCCCAATATTCAGCCGTGGCATTGAAATGTTTCGAGAAACTAATATCAACACCGAAATTTTTGTTCAGATATTTCTCCCAGGTAATATCTACATTTGGTAGAACATCATATCTTATCCCTGGATTAAGTGTCGGCGTCTCACCAAAAAAAGCACTGTTTCCACTTACATATTTATCTTCATATTGCCAACGCTTGGCATTTGCATCATCTCTTCCTCCATTTGGATCAATTGCGACAAAATCATTACCTGTCAATCCGACCGATGCTCTTACTTTCAACGATTCGATGCCATTTACATGACTAAAGAAATTTTCTTTAGAAATCACCCAAGCTGCAGAAACAGAAGGGAAAAATCCCCAACGTTTATCTTTTGGAAAGTTGGCCGAACCATCATAGCGATAGGCAAAATTAGCGACATACTTATCTGCATAATCGTAGGCAAATTGTCCGATATAGGATTTACGGCCCACTGTCGGCAGAAAACCATACGTGTTACTAATGCTCTTGGTAGGAGTACCATTTACAACTCCCGATCCCCCCGTAGAAGCCCACCATTGATCCGTCATATAGATTGGAAAACCATTGATGGTTGCATTTATACCATCATAGCTTCTTTCCTGGCGTTCGTAAACCAATGCCGCGTTAACATGGTGTTTCCCAAAATCTCTTTCAAAATTCAGTTGTAAGTTTGTCTGCTCTTCTTGATTCCAGGAAGCTAGCTTCTGTATACTCGGTGTGTGATAAGTAAGACGCTGCCCTACGATAGTATTCAAATCCCATATGACAGGTTCTATCTGTGCTAATTGGTAATAGGTAAAAGGGTGTGAATATATTTTCTGATTGCTGTTATTGAAGGTTTTGATATATCCTACTTTAGCGCTTAAGCCTTCAAGAAATGGCATTTTATAGGTTAGATTCAAATTCGCTATCGCTTTCAAACTTTCCGATCTATTATAGCCGGAGAGACCTTGTGCTTCACCAGATTTATTGGAAATCCAGAAATAATCTACAGGTAAACCGGTTGCTGTGAAGGAAGGCATATAAGGTTGCCATAGTAGCAATTTAGGATACATATCTCCAGACCAGTCACCTTCAGGCGCGTTAAATTTATTATTGTTTAAGCTTAAGCCTGCAAACACAGACAGGTTTTTGGTTAAATTTCCTGTGATATTACTTCTAACATTGTATTTTTTTTCGTTCGTATTCTTGATAAAAGTCTCTTGATTTACATAAGAAGCTCCGATAAAATATTGAAGTTTGTCTGTACCGCCAGTAGCGCTTAAGTTATGGGTGGTGGTAGAAGGATTAACATACACATCTTTTAAGTGGTCAAAACCATATCCCACACCGCCACCAAAATCTGTATCTTTAAAATAAGCTTTTGCAGTTTCAGTCCAAGGCGTATTTGCTGGTCCTCCTGCCTCGCCCCAGATTCTGTTTTGGATCTGTCCCCACTCCATAATATTGGTTAGTTCCATATTTTTCCCACGGACATCCTTTCCTGTATTTACGGAATAATTAATGGAAACTCGCCCGGCTTTACCACGCTTGGTCGTAACCAAGACAACACCTGCACCTGCACGGGCACCGTATGCTGCTGTTGTTGCTGCGTCTTTTAAAATAGAAATTTCTTCAATTTCATTGGGACTTAGATTATTAAATTCAGCAGCATCAATGGTTACTTTCCCATCAATCACATAGAGGGTTGGTGAAGCGTTCCATGAACTTGCAGTTCTAATTTTAATGTTCGGTTGTTCTCCAGGCTTACCACTCGGTGTAGATACATATAAACCGGCCATACGCCCCGCCAATAGGTTTCCAACTGATGTTGTCGGAATCTCCGCATCTGTTTCCTTAAATTTAACAGAAGCCACCGATCCCGACAGAAGTCCTTTCTTTTGGGTTGTGTAACCAACAACTACCGTCTCATTTAACTCAATAGTAGATGCAACCATTTCAATAACGACACCTTGTCGAGCCGTTACAAGCAGTTCTTGATATCCAAGCATGGTTGTTTTGATATTTGAACCATCCTTAACAGCAATGGTAAACTTACCGCTTTCATCAGTTTTAACTGAATTATTACCCTTCCCAACATTGGTAATAGTAGCACCAGCAAGGGGAACTTTTGATTGGGAATCGATTACCGTACCCGATATTTTAACCTGAGAAAAAACAGGATAGGCATGCAGTAACATGAAAACAATTCCGAGCAACCGCAGATGCTTTTTGAAGATTTCTTTCATAATTTTTAGTTTTTGGTTTAAAGGCTCATATTTTATAATATGTCCATCAAAGCAAAGAAAGGCTGAATCTCTTTCCTAAACCACGCTAATCTTATCAAAGACCTATGTTATTTTTACCTATCAGAGAGCACATTACTGTCGGATTTTTGCCGCTATTGCAAAAAAACGCCCGCCACACATTGAAGTGGGCGGGCGATCATTTTAAACTACCTACCTAATATATGATCATCTTTTTATTTCCCTTTTACCGTCCAGCCGTAATCAATGTATTCCCATTTAAACTGGTCGCCATTGATATCAACCTTGAGGTAACCTTCCTGGGTACCGTTGAAGGCTCCACCCCACCAACTCGCACAGATCGCTCCCGCAGTAATAAACTGTACACCTTTCACCTTGATTTCTTCATAGAGATGCTGATGTCCTTGTAAAACAAGCTTCAAATTGTGACCTGCAAATAGATCCAAAATCGCTTTTTGGTTGGTAAATGTATCTGCATCCGTATAGTGTCCATCCAATACAGGATAATACAGAGACAAGAACGGTACGTGTGCAACAACAACAATAGGTTGCGTTTTTGGGGTTTCATCAAGCACCTGTTTCAGCCAGGCCTGCTGTTCTTCACTCACACAGTATTTGCCATTGCATATTTCCGTAGAGTTTAACACGATAAAACGCCATCCCTTATGCACAAAGCTGTGGTAGCTCTTTCCAAAAACCGATTCGAAAAGTCCAGCTCCATCTTTTCCGTCATAATGCCAGAAACGATCGTGATTGCCAATGGCATAATACCATTTCAACTTCGATGCATCAACCTGATCCTTATACTTTTGAAACATACTCTTCGCTAAAGGCAACTGTTCCGCCTTATAAGCGTCTACATCCACATTGTCTCCACCGTTTAGGACGAAGTCTACTTTTTTGCTTTTGGCATTTTGAATTGCTTTATCAAGACCTTCAAAACAATGTGTTTCTGCACTGGTGTTAAGGTGTAAATCGGTAAAAAACGCGAATGAAAATTTCTGTTGAGCATGTACTAAGACTGTTGTAACGAACAGACTTATCGTTAAAAAAATTGATTTCATGTATATTGTATGTTATTTATATATTACTTCCAACCAAATACCTGTTTAAGATTTGGATTGAGAATGATCTGTTTTGCAGGAACCGGACGATAATAATACATCGGTTCTACAAATCGACGGACATTGACATCTGTTACCATTGTTCCACCATTGACCCCATTTTTAAGATAAACACCGGCATTACCACCAAAATTTCCAATGGTATAGTAAACAAGTGGTACGCCCAGTGAATTCTTTTCTCGATCGCTAGGAATAGTCTGTCCATCAGGAATCAATTTGATATCGGCAACACCATCCCCTGTCATGTCGTAATTACCCACTCCCGGAAAATACATACCTTCCGGAATACGTTCAAGCAACTTACCCACATTCCAGCGCATTAGGTCATCATAACGCGAATTCTCAAAGGCAAACTCAACACGTCTTTCGCGTCTAATTTCAAAAATCACCCCCCGGAAGGCTCCCTTCACATTCGGGTAATCAGCAGCCAATTTAGGATCAGGATTTGCATTTGCTACATCCATTTTAAGCTCGGGCATTCCTACTCTTCTTCGCAACAAATTAACAGACTTGTCGAGATCAGCTTGTGTCAACGTTCCTAGTTCAGCCTTTGCTTCAGCATACATCAATAGAACCTCAGCGTAACGGTGCACTGGAAAATCAACTCCATTCATAATAATTTGATCGGATGAATTGACATAGCCTTTCAACTGGTGATAGCCTGAAAAGTTTTTGTTTAACTTTTGCACGTAATTTGATTTATCGGGCTGTCTCAACCATTGTGGATAGACCAAAGTTTGCATCAGACGAGGATCACGATTTTCAAATTCCTGAACATACAGTTTCTTATCGTAGTTAGGAACATCCGTAAAACGCGAACCATCTTTCATCAAATAGGTCTGTATCAAGTCTCGTGAAGGCGATTGTTCATAATCACCAAAAACATAACCGTTAAGCGCCTGCCCTCTATTTTTGTTTTGATCAAAAGCATTCAATAAGATCACTTCTTTATTTTGGGAAAGATCTTGTGATTCAAATAATGCAGCATAGTCCTCGTTCGGCTTTCCGGTAGAATAAATACTATATTTATTGGTAGCGATGATTTGTGAAGTTGCTTTCTCTACAATGTCAAAGTAATTCTTTGCCGTTTTGTCTAAATTTAACTCACTGTGGTACAATCGATAGGTCCCTTCATGTAAGGCAATCTTAGCCTGCATCAACAATACAGCATCTCTACCTGGCGTTCCAAGCGCGACTTGTTCTTTAACATTTTTTGTCGCAAAGTCCAAATCCGCCATGATGCTATCGACAACCAATGTACGAGGAGACTGCGCATCGCGTAAAGCTTCATCGCTTGGGGTTAATGTTTTGCTATACCAAGGCACATCCGAATACTGCTTTACCATGCCATGGTAAAAAATAGCGCGATAGTAACGTGCCAAACCTGCATAGTGGTTTTTAACATCCGCAGCTACATTCGCACGCTGATAGTTTTCTAAAAAGTAGTTTATTGTGCGTAAACGTCCCCAGGACCAATCGCCTCCAGCTGTTTCTGATGTTGGCTCTGTTTTGCTGGTCATCATTGTCTTAAGCGTTACGGCTGCGGTTGTAGCCGCATTGTCCGAACTCTGATCTCCTACATAAGTCCAACGATCGTTCATACTCAACATCCCATTGATATACAGCGAAAGATCCTCTTCGGTATTAAAGAAAACCTCAGGTGTAATCGAAGTTTGGGGAAAGCGATCCAGAAAATCCTTTTGGCAAGCTGTCATTGTTAATATAAAACCGCCGCTTATAATTCCCAATATTATTTTTGATTTGACATTCATCTCTGTGTACTGCTAATTGTTAAAAATCTAAGTTTAAACCAACTGAAAACTTACGTTGGAATGGATAGGCCCAGGCACTACCATCGGTTCCGTTGTTGATCGCTTCGGGATCCACATATTTTTTGATCTGTGAGAATTCAAATAGGTTTTCTCCCGAAAAGAAAATACGCAAACGTTGAATTTTCCATTTTTCCAACAACTCATGTGGCAAGGTATACCCAAAAGTGATATTCTTCAAACGCAGATAAGAACCGTTCAACATATACTGTGTATTGGGAATAGCCAATCCTTTTCCATCATTGACGTCGGCCAACCAAGATTGTAATACCGGATAACGTGCGTCATGATTAGCATCCGCTAAGCCTGCATTCAAGTACGCCTGAGAGTGTTTTGCACGTTCTTCTGCTGTATCACTGGTTTCTCTATAAAAATCCAAATGCCATGGGTATATATTTGCGTAAGGTTGCTGATAAGGTCCCCAGAACAAATAATGCCGCGGATAGAAATCTCGTTTTAATACACCCTGTAGAAATACTGAGGCATCAAATCCGCCCCAGTTCATGTTGAGGTTAAAACCTATACGATAACGATCTGCAGAATTACCAATTACCTGAAGATCTTTCAAATTCGTTTCAGTCAGCCCTCTTTCAATTTTACCATTTCCGTCGATATCCTTAAATTTTGGCCAACCATTTACAATATTTAAAGCTCCCCAAGGTACTATGCCTGATTCATCCAATGCTTTGATTTCATCGGCACTTTTAAACAGACCATCTCCTTGTAGGCCATAGATTGTACCGAATTCATAGCCATTAAAATACGTCGAAAGAAGACGTTCATCATTTTTGAATTTTGTAATCTTAGCACGTGAATCAGACAAAACAACCTTTGCATCAAAAGAAAATGGCTTATTTGCTAATTCAAATTGATCCTTATAAGTCACTGAAAGCTCCCAACCCTTTGTACGCAAATCAGCTGCATTCTGCCTTGGCACGCTTGTTCCCAATACACCTGGAAGCTCCTGCCCAGCAGTCAACATACCGGTTGTATTACGGATGTAATTATCGTAGCCAACAAAAAACTTATCATTGAATAGCCCCAAATCAGCACCGAAGTTTAAGGTAGACACATTTTCCCATGTATATGAGTTTGGATCAATTGTCAACGGCGGCGCCCCATTCACGACATATTGTTGATTTCCATTAATGAGGTACCCCGAAAGGCTGGTTCCCATTGTCTGGATATAAGAGAAGTCGCCTACATTTTGATTTCCTAAACTACCGTATGATGCTCTTAACTTTAGATTGGACACTTTCGGTTTTAGTGATTCGAAAAAGGATTCATTACTAACGATCCAAGCCCCTGAAACGGACGGAAAAAATCCCCAGCGACTTGCCTTAGGAAAACGGGAAGACCCATCGTAACGACCTGTACCTTCCAAGATATAACGCTCATTAAACGTATAATTCAATCGCCCAAAATAGCTGCGCGTCGCATAAGAACTATAACCAGCATTGAGTGTCATTTCTCCCGTCGTCAAACCTAAATAAGGTAAAGTAGAAGAAATTAGATTATTTCGGTTGACATAGGTAGACGAATAAATATATTCTTCTTGGTTATACCCCACCATTGCACCAAAATTGTGTTTGCCAATTGTTTTGTTGTAATTCGCATATAGATTAAATACCGTATTTTTCATATCGGCTCGCGATTCATTCACATAGCCAGTCCCCCCCTCTTCACGGATGTCATTCGGACCAAAACCAATCTTGAATTTTTTGGCATAACCATTGCCTTTGTAGTATTCCCTTTTAACACTTGCATCGCCAGAGATTTTTAGATCGCCATTTAAAAATGTACCTGTCGCATTGAACGTATTTTGGAAACCAAACATGTCACCATTGCTTTTTCCTCCGTCAGATAGACGAGCAGCCAATCGTCCCGCATCCGTATTTGCCCAACTGCCATCCGGATTTTTAGCAACCTGAATAGGTGTTAAATAATAGATATCGGTCAAACTCGCAGCTGGGCTCTCCCTGTGCGTATTGTACAAATTAGCATTGTTATCCAATTGCAACCATTTGAATGGTGCAATATTTATCTTTCCACGTAGTCCTTTACGTGTCCAATAGTCGGCGGCCAACTTACTCAAACCGTTTTCCTTCGTATAGTCCCCGGACAAATAATATTTAAAAGGAAGTTCATTCACCTTCGCTCCACCTGAAAAAGTCAAATTGTAGGACTGAGAATGTGCAGACTTATTTAGAAAATACTTATTCCAATTGTTATTTCCCATATAAGCCCAACGCTTTGGATCTTTGGGATCTATACGCACATCTTCTATACTAGGGTTATCAGAACGTTCCTTTGCCCACTGATAATGCTCATCACTATAATTGACATAGTCCCAGGGGGTATTATTTGTCGATAATTCCAAAAGTTTAGAGAAGATATACGGATCAGTGACTGGATCGGGCATTTCTGTTGGTTTTCCCCAAGCCGAATTTGTATTAAAAGAAACGGATTGCTTACCTAGTTTTCCGGATTTAGTGGTAATCAAAATCACACCATAGGTCGCTCTGGCACCATAAATTGCTGATGAAGCTGCATCACGTAATACCGTGTATGATTCAATATCAGTGGGATTTAAGCGAATTAAATCATTAGCATCAGTAGCTGGAATGCCATCAATTACAAACAAAGGTGATCCACCATTAATGGAAGTAGTTCCACGAATATTGATATTTGGAATTCCCCCTGGTGTACCATTACCATAGGTAATATTCAAACCCGGACTTACCCCCTGTAATCCTTGCATCACATTGGAAATAGGCCTAGATTCCAATACTTTGCCCGAAATCTGATCAACAGCACCTGTAAGGTTCTTCTTTTGCTTTGTACCAAACCCAACCACAACTACCTCGTCCAAATTAGCCAAATCTTCCTCTAACTGTACATTCAGTTCTTTCTGCCCTTGATAGGTTAACTCTATACTTTTATAGCCGACCGAAGTAAATAGCAACACTTGATTTTTTTTGAGTTTATTCAATTCGTAGGTTCCTTTGTTTGACGTCGACATACCCGAATTCGGAATGTTCTTTATGGAAATCGTCACCCCTCGAATGGGCTCTCCTTTTCGATCCGTTACCTTACCATGCGTTTCAAGGTCCTGTGCATGAACCACGCCTGCAAGACAAACAGCTCCAACTACCAGCCCCAGCCGATACCTGAAATTGCGATTCCTCCCTAAGGATTGAAATTGTTGTTTTTTCATAAATATTTATTATTATTAATTGAAAGGCAAAATAAATATACTAATATTAAATTAATATTAATCAAAGGTTATATATTGGTTTAAATTTAGTTTTCTATAGGTTATATTTAGTAGATAGACACCCGGGTCTACCTTCCTTAATTGAATAGACGACTGAAGGACTGGCATCCCTAATCCGTTTTGTGTTTTTTTTTTAAAATATTTTATGTGGTACAAAAACGAGTACAGCGACGCTGTTCAAAAAAATAGATGAACTTTACTGAATTCGTCCCAAAGAAAAGAAAGGGTTTGTATCTACAAGCAAGAGAAATCGCACGGTCAGAGCCACCCCGATTATGTATTGAAGACCGATTTATAAATATCCCGACCTATGTTGTTAAAATTACTTGGAGGTATTCTAGGATCGTGGAGAAGGCAAAAAACAAAAAAACACCCGAAAGCATGGGGTACTCCGGGTGTTTTAGCCATATTATTAACCTATTTTATGAAAAGTGCCCTTGAATGGGCAACACTAAAATAGAAAATAACTTTGTATAAACAAAATAAAATCAAAAAAAAATCATTTTTTCTAAATCACTAAACCGGTTAAACATTGATTTGGCCATCTGAAATACCCGTTAAGATAATTCAATATAATTCCCTAAATTCAGGTTAAATAACCTGTATACTCTTACATCACTAACAAGGCCAAGATGATAGAAAAGAACCAAGGTACACGTAATAGCCATTTAGATTCCTTCTGGAGCAAGTCATCCGAAGAACTACTTCATGAACTCAATGCGAAGGAAAACGGTATATCCGAAAACGAAGCCAATTTGAGGATCACCAAATATGGTCCCAACAGACTGAAAGGAAAAAATAGTTCAAGTGCATATTTATTATTTTTTAATCAATTTAAAAATCCCATTACACTTATCTTAATCGCCGCAGCCGTTCTTTCCTCTTTGCTTCAGGATCGCACCGATGCAATCATTATTCTGCTCATTGTAGTCATTAGCAGCTGCTTGGGATTTTGGCAAGAATATGGAGCATCCAATGCCGTTGCCAGATTACTAAAAATGGTACAGGTGACAGTGACAGTTATTCGAGACGACCATGAGATAGCAGTAAGTACAGAATCAATCGTTCCGGGGGATGTCGTCGTACTGTCTGCCGGTGATATTATTCCTGCCGACTGTATCCTTTTGAACTCCCAAGAGTTGTTTGTTGATGAAGCTGCATTCACAGGAGAAAGTTATCCCGTTGAAAAACAAAAAGGGAAACTAGAAACAAATACGCCTCTTTCCAAACGTTCTAATACTTTGTTTATGGGGTCAAGTGTCATCAGCGGAAAAGCGACCGCGCTAGTCATTGCAACAGGATTGAATACCGAATTTGGGAAAATATCCGCACGCTTAAGAAACAACGCGCCCGAAACTGAATTTGAAAGAGGTATCAAAAAGTTCGGTTTTTTGCTCATGCAAATTACCTTGATACTGATCCTGGTCATATTTGCATTGAATGTATTTCTCCATAAACCTGTTCTCGATTCCTTTCTATTCTCCCTGGCCCTTGCGGTTGGACTTACACCACAATTACTTCCAGTTATTATTACGGTCAATCTTTCTACTGGAGCAAAAAAAATGGCTGCGCAGAAAGTCATTGTTAAACGCCTTTCCGCAATTGAGAACTTCGGCAGTATGAATATCTTATGTTCAGATAAAACAGGTACAATCACTCAGGGGAAAGTAAAGCTTTACAAAGCGTTCGATATTAATGACACTGAAAATGAACGCGTAAGCAACTATGCGCTCTTCAATGCCGCTTTACAAACAGGCTTCAAAAATCCTATTGATGCAGCAATTATAACAGGATTAAAAAGTGAAGGGCAACAACTCCCAGCTATATTGGACGAGATTCCTTACGATTTTATACGTAGACGGTTAAGTATTTTGGTTGAGCTTCAAGGATTCAAGATGATCACCAAAGGAGCCTTTCAGGAAATCCTCGCCATATGCAATCAAGTGCAAACTGGCAGCGATAGCATTGAACCACTGACGAGCGAACTAAAACAGACCCTAATGCAACTCTACGAACAGTATAGTAGAAAGGGTTATCGTACATTAGGAATTTGCTGGAAAACCACAACAACAAACTCCATTTCAAAAGAAGAGGAAAGCAGTATGATTTTTCTTGGCTTTGTTACCTTCTTCGACCCGCCCAAGGAAAGTGCTATTGCCGCAATAAATAACTTGAATTCCCTGGGTGTCAAGTTAAAAATAATTACTGGCGACAATGCGCTGGTAGCCGAAAGTCTTGCTAAACAAGTGGGAATCGAAACCCCTATTGTTGTCACCGGAAGTTCATTGCGAGGAACCAGCAGTGAAGCCCTCGTAACAAAGGTATTGCAAGCTGATATATTTGCTGAAGTGGAACCCAGCCAAAAGGAACAAATTATTCTAGCACTAAAAAAAACAGGACAGGTAGTTGGTTTCATGGGGGATGGCATCAATGATGCCTCGGCATTACATGCAGCCGATGTAGGAATATCAGTAGACACCGCAGTAGATGTTGCAAAAGAAGCCGCCGATCTTGTATTAATGGATCAGGATCTTGATGTACTCGCTAACGGTATAAAGGAAGGACGTAGAACCTTTGCAAATACAATGAAATATATCTTTATGGCAACGAGTGCCAATTTTGGGAATATGTTTAGTATGGCCGGAGCATCCTTATTGCTGCCCTTTCTACCGCTTTTACCAAAACAAATTTTATTAACCAACTTACTTACAGATGTTCCTGAAACGACCATAGCAACAGACAATGTCGATGAAGAGTACATCAAAAAACCGCATCGCATTGATATTGGTTTTATCAAAAAGTTTATGTTTATCTTTGGTTTACTGAGTTCGGTATTCGATTATTGTACATTTGCGGTACTGATTTTAGTTCTGAAAGCCAATGAACAACAATTTCAGACAGGTTGGTTTCTAGAATCCGTTGTATCTGCCGCACTTATTGTCCTTGTCGTTCGCACCCGACTGCCCTTCTTTAAGAGCAAACCGAGTAAAGCTCTTCTATTTTCGAACTTAATCGTGATTTCATTTGTTTTACTTCTACCTCTCAGCCTATTGGGTGATATATTTGGTTTTGTGAGGTTGCCATTTCAATTCTATGTTTATATGGTGTTGATTGTTGCTGTCTATGTATTTACAGCCGATTTTGTAAAGCGTTGGTTTTACAAGAAAATGGCGTCGGGATATTAGGTACCTGATATCCCCCATAAAGTAGGACTAAAATATTCCAGGCGATCCCTTCGGCTCAATCTCAAAAAGGATCGAACGAGTAAGGATTGTGAGATTCCATCTTTTTTAGGAAGTTCCCTTTTTGTTTGGGCACAAGTTAAAATCTAATTGATATTATCTTAATATATTACAGGGAGATTACAGGGGGTTAACAGGGGTATAACAGGGGGTTAGCAGGGGTATATCCCCTACTAACCCCTTGTTAACCCCCTGTAAAAGTAGTGTTATTCCCCTCTTAATTTTGAATCTGAGGGGAACTTGATGCAGGCCTTCGCTATCATTGTGAGATTTTGTTTAATTTTAAATCGATCAAGTAACTATTAGCTATGACCGAGCGTGAAATTCTGAGACAACATATCGACAAGACCGTCCAGTTAAACGACGAACAATTCGACTACTTCTTTTCTTTTTTTAAACCGATCTCCTTTAAAAAGAAACAAATGATTATCCGTCAAGGAGACCTTGTGGAACAAGAGTATTTTGTGCTCAATGGCTGTCTAAAGACCTATTTCACCAATGATGAACAAAAGATGCATATCTTACAGTTCGCCACAAAAACCTGGTGGGCTTCCGATTATAATGCATTGCATAATCAAGGCCCAGCTACTGTCAATTTAGATTGTGTCAGCGATGCAGACACTCTTTGCTTATCGAACGAGGACCGTGAAAAAGTATGTAAGGAAATTCACGAAGTTGAAACCTTTTTTAGATGGCGTTCCAATAAAGGATATATTGGGCTACAAAAAAGAATAATGTCACTGCTGAACAACGATGCTCGAAGCCGCTACGAGGAACTCATGCAGCAATATCCCGAACTCTATAATCTCGTTCCCAAACATTTGATTGCAGCATATCTGGGTGTTTCCCGCGAAACACTGAGCAGGCTATACCAAGCCAAATAATGTGATCTATATCACAAAAGCAAAACCATTCGCTAAATTGTGATGTATATCACATAGGGCTCTGGCAATTTATCCCCTACTTTGTACTATCGTTTTAAACATATAATTTTTTAACAGACTTGGTTATTTAATATGAAAAAAGACAAATTAAAAGTATTGGTTGTATTGACATCACATGACCAATTGGGAGATACAGGAGAAAAAACAGGTTTTTGGATAGAAGAATTTGCAGCGCCTTACTATGTTTTACAAGATGCAGGAGTGGACGTCACAATCGCATCTCCAAAAGGAGGACAGCCACCGATAGACCCTAAAAGTGCACTTCCGGATTTTCAAACCGAAGCAACCAAACGTTTTGATGCCGATAAGGAACTTCAAACAAAATTGGCAAATAGCATTCCTTTGGATCATATCAATGAGCAGGATTATGATGCTGTTTTCTATCCTGGGGGCCATGGACCTTTGTGGGATTTAACCAACGATAAGACATCCATTGCATTGATCGAATCATTTTGGGCCCACAACAAACCTGTCGCTGCCGTATGCCATGCCCCAGCTGTATTTCGCTATGTCAAGGATAGTAATGGTCAGCCACTGGTCAAAGGCAAAAAAGTTACCGGATTTTCAAATAGCGAGGAAGAAGCGGTTCAACTAACGGATGTTGTTCCCTTTTTAGTGGAAGATGAACTCGTAAAATTGGGTGGTCAGTACAGCAAAGGGGAAGATTGGCATAGTTATGTAGTCAAAGATGGTCATCTCATTACCGGGCAAAATCCTGGGTCTTCGGAAGAAACTGCTAAAGCTTTGTTTGCGCTATTGCGCAAGATATAATAAACAATTAGCTAAAAATCAACAAGGTTATTTCCTTTCAAGGAAATAACCTTGTTGATTTTTATATAGGTAGCAGCAAAGTACAAACTGGCTTTGGCCGTTTATATTTTTTGTAAGCAATATTTAAAAACCAGCTCCATTTATCTGTACATTCTCCCCTCCCTTTTTGAGGTTGGCTGCATCCTGTTGGATTTTAAAATATTGTGCTTCTGGGCAGGCCATCTGCGTCATCCGTCCCGCATGCATAGGCACTTCGATCACTTGCTTTGCATCATAGCGGAGTAAAGTGGTGTAGGACCAAATCGCTTCCAATACTTTCGTTTTTGTTGCCTGTACAGGTTTGCCTTCATTGGCCACCTGATCGATAGCGTTCACCCGCTTAAACTCACCCAATCCACCCAAGGTATATCCTGCACTTTCAAACGTAGCTTCATATTTCTTGCCGTTACCCTGTATAGCAAATTTTAACATCCCTGGACCAACAATTTCCAATGTCATCAGCACCTTTTCTCCAGGATACCAATAATATTCGTCCTGTGCGGGTGCATTTTGGTAAAGACTTGTCTGGCCAGAGCTATGTGCAGCTCTTCGTAAAAATGGTCTGAAAGCCCGTCTGTCTTCGGTCACATTTCCTTTTTCATCCTTAACAACTTCCCAGGTAAGACCAATATCAGTTTCCTGTCCCCCCATGTTACCGCCCATATAAACGGAGGGATTATCCAGGTATTGCTTGGGTTTGCTCGGGTTCAACCGCGCCGGATCAAATTCCATCTTTGGTAAGGTAACTTCGGCCTTAATGCCGACCCAAACATCTGTACTGGAAACGACTTTTCGATAGTAGGCTCCTTGAAAACAAGCTTTTGAAGAAGCCGGACGCACCTCATTTTTGAGATACTCATTCCCATCAACACCAACAACCGGAAATTCTGGTTTAACAAATTCATTTTTTGCACTACAGGCGGTCAAGCCTAGTAAAAAAAGTAAGAGTATGTGTTTCATTATTTCTTCGGATCAATGGGTACAAAAATTAATGGGGTCGGTAGGCAGGAAGCTCCCGGAGGAGAATAGGTAAATTCAATTTCCTGTATTTCCTTCTTCGGGTCGGGCCAATAAGTTTCGATGAGAATTGCCTCTGGATAACCTTTTGTAATCAGCGCATTTTTGGGATATTGCATCACTGTCTTTTGACCGTCTTGCCCCACAAGTTCCATTGTCAGCCCCATACCACCACACCATTGGTTGTCACCAGATCGACTGTTCCAGCTGACCAAAGCCAATCCTTTTCCGTCTGTACTCTTCCATTTGATCTTTGTTTTATACAGCACTCCGTAGTTTCCGGCATTCTTGGCAAATTCCTTTTTCGCACCAATCGTTCCCGTGATCCATGGATCGTCCTGCCCGTCGGCAACAATCAGCTGCACTGCTCCCTTTTTGGTGTCAAGCGTATCTTTCGGATTAATCTGATAATTGGAAATTGGAAAAACACCACGCCCAGCGTTTGCGTGACTATGTGGAATCAGCGTCTTTATCCGCGGAAACACTTTTGGTCCAGACTCATTTGGGGCAAATTGTATGACAGAGATCTGCGCCGGCTGGTCCACCACAAATTCATAGAATCCATGGACAAGTTCATCGTATTGTACCAGCTGTTTTTCCAGTTTTTCATCGATAGCCATCACTTCCCCTGGTTTAAGTACTTTCACCTGATTGTTTACAGCAGATAAAAAGTAGTCCTCAAGCCCCTTCTTTCCAATTTCAAAGTAGTTTGAACTCGGTTTTTGTGAAGCATACTTCAACATGCGAAAATGCATATTTTCATGCCCGAGGTTTTTTATCACCGCCGAAATCTTACGGGGCATTTTTTGAGGTTCTTTGACACCATTGACGTTATAGACATACAACCTAACTGCTCCGGGATCAACCGTCTCCTGTAGTGCAATGGCTTCCGGAACACGGATATACTCGGGATCATCAGATATAATATACTGCGGCCCCGGTAATACGGTCTTTGTGTAAGGCAACTTGGGAAAGTCCGTTTTTAGAAAATCCTCCAACAAAACGATATCGCCTTTATTTGCGCTGACAATCTTTTTGGACACGCTACTTAAATCATTTTTTTGTGCAAATCCAACTTTACACGAAACTAAACCTAACATCAACAATAAGCTTGTTTTGATGTGCTTGTTCATAATTTTATTTTTTTACGAATGAATACAATGTTCTTCCACTGCACACAAGCTGCGTGAAGGAACGATTATTTTAATTTGAATCGGCATAAATTGTAAACTCCTGCGCAACGAGATAACCAAAGGTCGTCAACATATACACCTGAAGCCTTTGTCCATTTTCTGAGGTTCCCATACAGATGTCGCTGGTTGCATTACCATTGGTACCGCCAGTAAACAGTTCGGACTCATAAACACGTAATTGGTTATAGGTAGGTGAACTCAGTGTGGTACCAATGCGGGCTCGATCGCTAATATCATAAACATACATCTGACCAATCTCATTGCTTCCAAACAATTTGACCTGAGCCAAAATATCTGCATTGTTAAAACGCTGAAAGGCGATACCACCATTCATAGCAGTACCTGTAATTGCCGGGAATGCTGCTAGCCGTCCCCATGTACTTCCCGAAACATAGGCAAGTTCGGCGTTAGTGCTCGCGATCAGTTCGGCGTTAGCGCCGACCCCTAAAGGAAGATATTCCGGTAGGAAGCCTAATGATGCCGCACCATCCTTATATTCCAGGACATCGGCAGCGGTAGATTTTATCTGGCCATTTTCGACTGTCCAACGCAGGAGGTAACGACTGGTTGCAACCGAAGCGAGTAACTGACCGTTTCCGTCCATATCCCCTACCCAGTTAAGTTTACGACCGATATTGCCATCGCCGGCAGCTACCCCAGCAGGTTTGCTATAAGGTAGATCCAATAGCTTGGCAGGACTGGTATCAAAAACATCTTTGTATTTGTATAGCACAAAGCTCTGTCCATTCGGCGTATAAGTTCCTAACATAAATCGACCTTTTTCATCGCTCACGCCTTGGAAGATCAAACGGCCTGCCGGGAAAGGATTTGTTAGGTTATGGGAATAAGCTCCTGTGAAACGGTTGTACACCTTAAATACAGATGGTGAAGTCCGGCTCACAATCACCAAGTAATCGCCACTCACAAAACAGGACGTTTCACTATTAGCCGTGAAGCCCAAGTCTGCCGCTTTCTTCAGGAACAAGCGCCGGTTAATGCCCACCCCTTTTTCAAGTTTGACAGGTTCTTTGACAACCAATTTGAGCTGCCGCTTGATATTTCCGGCTCCAGAAATCGTCAGGGGTACTTCTGCACCGTTTGCTAAATTGACCTGACCTCCGCTTGCTATAGAACCACTGGAATGTTTATTAATAACGTAACTCAGCGTAGATTGTGAAAGATCCATGCCCGGCACCACATAAAACGTCACCGTATTCCCGTTTAAGATCCCCTCAACCTCATTTTCCTTTTGTTCGCTGTCTTTAAATGTAATTTTGATTCCCGAAATATCTGTATTGCCTTTCTTCTCGGCAATGACCACATAATCCTTTGCGTCACCGTTTCCCGCGGTAACAGTAATTTTCTTGGGTGCCGTCAAGTCTGTAAATCCATTTAATCCCGGCGTCACCTGGGCATCAGCCGGAACGGAAGCACGCAACATCAGTCGCGAAAGATCTACTTCATTGTCCGAATCGATCGGATAATAATAATCTACGTGCAAATACACCGTATCATTGCTGATCGTACTCAAGAAGAGGCGATCTTGCCCTTTCCCATCAATCGTAGCGTAAAAATCCATCAATTGATTTTTCACATTCCGCTCCAGATAATTAGGTTTTTGACATCCTCCCAAAAGGATCGCACAGGCCCATAAACTGTAAAATTTTATTTTGTCCATTGCTAGTCTTTCATGTTTTTACCAACCTTTAATTTGAGTCAAAGCGCCGTTCAATTGCACTTCATTTTCAGGTATGGGCAGATAATATAATTTTGTACTGAAACTTCTGTTGGTTGCGTCTGCTGAGACAACTTCATACGTTAATCCTGTTGCGTTCGGACTGATCTTATGCCCTGTAAATTTCACATTATCCAACAGGAGGTGAGCTTTTCTCCAACGGCGCAAATCCCAGAAACGATGTCCCTCAAAAGCCAGTTCAACTTTGCGCTCGTGCTCCACCGCGGCCATTGCCTGATTATTGTTGGAAAGGCTAAGGGCATTAAGTCCACGCTTCTGGCGAAGCTGATTGATGTAGGTTGTTGCAGTCGCAAAATCGCCCAATTGCGCTTTCGCTTCCGCCATAATCAACAAGACCTCGGCATAGCGCATTTCGATCCAGCTTTGTGTACTCTTATTTTGAACGAATGTGGTATTTGTAGGATCAAGCATTTTGCGTACATAGTATCCCGTAACGGTACGTTTTGGGTCGCCACTCGCGCCAAATGTTGTGAATCCTTCTATCGCATCGGTCGTCGACGTATTCAGCGTTCTTCCTTTCCAGGTTGCACCATTGTACAAGATCGTCGCATAGAAACGAGGTTCACGATTTGTATAGGGAGCCGCTGCCTGCGCAGCATTCTGCCAGGAGAATTTGGATCCATCGTTCATTTCAAATTCATTGACCAATTCCGCGGTTGGTACACCATAAACCAATGTATTACCCTGAGCATCTCGAGGTGGGGCATAGCCCAGGTCGTATTGATGCGTGACATCAGGTGCTGCAAAATCTACCCGGAAGATTGCTTCCTTTGTATTTTTATTGGTAAAAATGCTTGCAAAATTATCGTCCAAGGCATAGAGTCCCCCATTAGCCATATCGATGACTTTCTGCGCCGCATCGGCTGATTTTTTAAAATACTCCGCGCTCCTCGCCTGTGAAATGCCTGTCAAAGGATCCTGATTGAACTGCTTTAGATCATATTTAGCAATAGAGCCTGCATACAGTCCTACACGTGCCATCAAGGTATAGGCCGCGCCCTGGGTAGCCCGGCCGGCAAGATTGTTGAGCGGAAGATGATCCGCCGCAAATTGGAGATCCTCCAGGATAAAATCATAAACGGCTTCCTCACTCGAGCGTTCGTGATCTTTTTCAGTATACTGATCCATACTCTTGAATAGAATCACGCTTCCATGGATCTTTGCCAGCCAGAAATAGGCATATGCTCTCACGAACCTGCCCTCAGCCTCATAAACCTGCTTTTGCGCATCGGAAAGGCTGGACTTGGTGTTAATCCCATTGATCATTTCATTGATACGACGGATACGTTCATATCCGCTCGCCCAATAATTCAGCCCCACGCTTGCGGAAGAAAACTGGTTTGAGTTGGATACAAGAATATTGACGGTACCATTCCCAGCCGTATTTGAGGTAAATTTCATTCCATCGGCTAAGGCATCCATTGCATTGTCATAGCCTAAATTGGGAAATTGACCAAACTGGAATTTTTTAAATTCAGCATAGATACCCGACACATATAGTTCGGCCGAATTGGGGTCAGCCCATACTTTCTCTTCTGCGATCCGGTCCTGTGGAATTAGATCGACAGAACAACCTTGCAACGCCATAAACAACAGGCCTAAAAATGAAAGCTGCCGACAGCTGGTATATAGAGTTGATTTCATCTGTAATAATAATTTTTAGGAGATTAAAAAGTAACGCTTAAACCAAATTCAAAAATCCGTTGCTGCGGATAAAATCCATTATTGACATTTGGCATTTCGGGATCGAGGTATTTCAAGTAATCCCATGTGAAAAGGTTTGAGCCCGAAGCAAACACGCGTACATGTTCAATCTTCGCTGCATTCAGCAATCCTTTCGGGAAAGTGTAGCCCAACTGCACGGATTTAAGACGCAGATAATCTCCTTTTCTGATCCATCCTGAATTGGCATTTGCATTGTTCGTCGACATACCTGTTGCTTTATAAGCACTCATACGTGGAAATTCGGCATTCGGATTGTCTTCGCGCCATGAGTTTTCAACCAAGAAATAAGGGGAGTTTCCATAGTTATAAAAAGGTCGCGTAAAAGGTGTATTATCCTCTACCCCTGAAGTTCCTGACGATCCTTCGTAGGCTCCTGCTAGGGCAACATCAACACGTGCAGCACCTTGCAACAATGCTGAGAAGTCGAAGCCTTTATAAGCCATATCTAAATTCAAACCGAATGTTAATTCAGGCACATTGGAGCGTCCAATATAGGTCATATCATCTGTTCGGGTAATCCGGCCGTCGCCATTCAAATCTTTAAATTTGAAAAAACCGGGAGCCATAAATCCTGAACTTGGTGAAGGTGTATTGCGTGCTTCCTCCCAGGTCTGTACCATCCCCTCTTTGACAAATCCAATTTTTGTTCCGATAGATTTGCCAATGAGACTCTGCCAAGAAGGGATGCCGTTCGCTTCATCCAGTTTCAGATACCTGTTTTTCGCCCAGTTGATATTGCCGGTTACGCCCAGTTTGAATTCACCAAAACGGTCGTTATAACGCAATTGAGCATCAAAACCGCGGTTATCAACTTCGCCAATATTGGCCAAACTCGGAAAATAACCACCCATCGACGCTGGATAAAGGTTTCCTACCTGTCCCAGAATACCGGAAGTATAACGGTAGAACCATTCGAAATCAAAACCAAATTTTCCATTTAAAAACCGTGATTCAAATCCAACATTGGATGTGGTGGATTCTTCCCATTTCAATAGTGGGTTTTGAGGTGCATTGGTATATAAGGCTTTGACCGGCTTGCCGTCTATGACAATGACTGGTGTTGTATTTTGCGAAAGGGTATTAATGTAAGGGAAACTACCCAGTTGTGCACGATCGTTTCCTGTACGCCCAATAGACCCTTTTAATTTAAGGAAATCTGCAAAAGGGACAGCTTCCTTAAAGAAAGACTCATTTGAGACAACCCAACCCAATCCAATGGCCGGGAAAGATTTCCAGCGATTTTCCTTGGCAAAGTTAGCGGAGGCATCCCAACGCGACACCAACTCCACCAAATAACGATCGCGGAAAGCATAATTCAGCCGCGTCACAAATCCCGCCCGTGCAGATTCTGGATCGCTGGAGCCTGTAGACTTGATAATGTCTTCCTGGGAAGCCGAACCATAGTTTATTTCCTGAATAATACTGATCGGAAAATTACTTGCGCCGGCACCAAATTGATTACCATGAGTTTTTGCATATTCATATAAACCTAACACACCGATGCTATGATCACCAAAAGTCCGGTTATAATTTAAACTGGCCTGCCAGGTGCTGCGATAGTTTGCAGCAAAGCTCTGACGAAGAGAAGTCTTCGTGATTCCAGGCAAAGTGGTCATGGCCACAAAGTCGCCTGCAACCTGGTCCCGCTGTCTTCCCATCGTCGGATAGGGTGTCAGCCAAGATTTGGATTCATCCGAATTATAGTCGTATGCGCCCTGGACTTTTGCCAGTAAACCTGTTACTCCTGGAACTCTAAAATCGATGTTTGCTGTTCCCTGAAAGATATTGCTTTTGAGCTTCTGGTATCCCGAATTTGCAACGGAAGCAATTGGGTTGACCCATCCTGCTCCTGCCTGATATGCTACCGGAAGTCCATTTGGGGCATACATAGGCAGATTCGGCAGCATTCGAACAGCTTGGTAAAATGGATTCATATAGGCCGAGTTATCGGGTGAAATACCGGGCAAATTGGTATTCTGATTACGCAAACCAATGTTCAAACCAACCGTCAGGTATTCGTTAAGCTCACTTTTAAGGTTTGTACGGATATTGTAGCGTTTAAAATTGGTATTGTCGATCACCCCGTCCTGGTTCATATGGCTGACCGAAGCAAAATACTGCGTTTTGCTCGCTCCACCAGAAATTGTTGCGGCATGATGTTGCGAATAGCTATTATTATCTGCCAATAGGCCAATCCAGTCTGTATTCCCAAATAACGGATTGGTATTGGTTCCATTTGCCACAGCATCGATGAGTTCCTGCGTGTAGATGTAAGGTGCTTCAGTTTGCTTCGTATTGCGGAGAAAATCATTGTCCAGTTCTGTTCCTTTGTTATACCAGTTCATATAATCCGGTCCATTGAGGAATTTTGGAAAGCGGGTATTTTGGCCAATGCTGTATCCAAAGTCATAGGTTACTTTGGTCTGCTCCTTTCGTCCATTTTTTGTTTTAACCAATATAATACCATTGGCGGCCTGTACACCATAAGCGGCCGTGGAAACTGCATCCTTTAAAAAGGAAATCGTTTCTATCTCACTTGGGTCAAGATAAGCCAAGGTAGAAAGCGGTCTTTCGATATCGTCGACAATCACCAAAGGACTTCGATTACCACCATAAGTTCCTACCCCGCGCAGATACAAGGTCGCATTATCTGCCCCCGGGCGTCCTGATTGTTGCAATGCCGTCAATCCGGGAACACGTCCTACAAGTGCATTGGTCAAATTCATCGACGGGGCTTTCTTGAGCTGATCACCTCCGATCTGTACGACAGATCCAACGACGTTGTTCTTCTTTTGCGTACCATAAGCCACAACAACGACCTCGTCAATCTGACGTTCATCGGACTGCAAAACAAAACTTTGTGTACCGGCAACTGTGATCTTCCGCGACTGCGACAAATAGCCGATATAACTAACCTGAAGTTCGGCCGGAAGTCGGTCTACCTGCACGGTAAAACTCCCTTTTTGATCTGTACGTGTTGTTACAGAAGTCCCCACTACTTTAACCGTCGCCCCAGCAATAGGCTGTTCATCGCGATTTCGTATGGTACCATTTACAATGGATTGAGCAAAGCTTATTGCGGATTGCATAAAAACAATAAGTAATCCCAATGCCTTAAAAAGATACCTGCGTTTTACATGTGTTGGTTTCATAATTTAGGAATGAAAAAATAGTGTTATGTTAAAAAAATAGTATTTATGGTCACTCGGTTACCTACACCATGATCAGACGTTTTCCATTGGATAAAACACGCAACGTTCTGACACGGACAAGGCAACGTATTTTGGCTTACAATTATTAGGTATATTATTTATACAACACTAAATAAGAAATAAAATTTTAAATATTCAAATTATTTCTAATTTTTTTTATTAATTCAAACAGACTAAAGAAGAAAAAACATAAACTTAATTTGCGATGATGAGATATTTACTATATTTACCCTGAAGTTAACGTAACAAAGTTATGGGTATAAAATTTTTGAGTGACTTACATGATGCGAGCTATAGCGGTGTAGCGTATAAAAACATTTTACTTAAAAAGGAAATTTTAACCTTTTTTGCGACCAAAGGTCCCTCGACAATTCCTGAGTTAAGTAAGGAATTCAACATTAGCATTCCCAAGATTAACGAATGCATCAATGAACTCATCGAAGACGCATTGGTACAGGACAATGGAAAATCGACTTCGGGAATTGGCAGAAAACCGAATTCCTACGGTCTACTTCCAAATGCAGCATTTTTTGTCGGTGTTCAAGTAAGCCATGATCATCTCAGTATCGTGGTCATGAATATGAAAAAAGACATTATTGCCAGCCAGGAGGAAATTCCACATCGTTTGGAGAATAATCAGGAATCACTCCAGAATATATGCCGGGAGATCAATCAATTTATTGCCACACATCAGATTCAAAAGGATAAAATATTGGGTGTAGGTATCAATCTTTCTGGTCGCATCAACTATCGAACAGGTTATTCCTACAGTTATTTTAATTTTTATGAAGATCCTTTATCGAAATATTTCGAACAGGAGCTGCAATTGCGCACCTATCTTGAAAACGATAGTAAGGCGCTTGCTTATGGCGAATTTTCCAGCGGAATTTTAAAGGACGAGAAAGATGCACTCTTTGTCAATGTAGACAACGGTATCGGGTTGGGTATTTTAATCAACGGAAAGATCTATTATGGGAAATCGGGTTTCTCGGGTGAATTTGGACATATTCCCATTTTTGACAACGATATCATCTGTCGCTGTGGAAAAAAGGGTTGCCTCGAAACGGAAGCATCTGGTTTTGCACTTAGAAACCGTGTAATAGCAGCACTGCAAAATGGCGCAACGAGCATCCTAACAAAAAAATTCAATGACCTGGAAGATATCCGGCTCAGCGATATTATCACTGCTGCAAAAAAAGATGACAATCTCGCTATTGAGTTGATCAATGAACTTGGGGAAAAATTAGGTCGTGGGCTTGCTACATTGATCAATATTTTCAATCCAGAAATTATCATCGTAGGTGGTATTTTAGCCAAGAGTGAGGAATACCTGATGTTACCGCTGAAGAATGCAGTCAATAAGTTTTCATTATCCATTGTCAACAAGGACACCAAACTTGCTTATTCAAATAATGGGGAAAAACTTGCGGCCTTTGGAGCTTGCCTTCTCATTCGGGACCGTCTGCTTTCTATTATCGATTAAGACATAAGGCGTGGATTTCAGTGAAATCCACGCTACTTTATCTTTCTACAATCTCCTTCACAACCTCTCCATATTGATCTTTCACCTGCTCTTTCCTTTGTGCAAGGTATATCCACTTCTTAAACGTTCCGATAAATACTATCGCCATCAATGACATCGCTGCTACGGCCAAGCCCGCCAGTAGGTACTGTCCTTTGGGCACATATCCTTGTACCACCTGAAGATAGCCGGCCCAAAATGTAATCACGGCCATAAAGACACCGGGAACGGCTGCAAACAAGACATATTTTCGTCTATTCATCCGGATGAGCATCGTTGTACATACAATCAGACCACAGGCGGCCAAGAGCTGATTGCTAATACCAAATAATGGCCAAATGCTACTTACGTTACCGGTATAAACCAAATATCCCCAGGAAAACGTAAACAGAGCGCTGCAAATCCATACACCTGGTTTCCAGTTTTTATCGCTAAATTTAGGAAAAACAGTTCCAAGCATTTCCTGTAGAAAAAAACGCCCTACCCTGGTACCTGCATCAATCGCTGTAAGAATAAAAACAGCTTCAAACATAATCGCGAAATTATACCAATAGGCCATTATATCGTTCATAAAAGGAACCTTATCGAAGATATGAGCCATCCCTACAGCCAACGACACTGCTCCGCCCGTCCGACCGTGCAGATCTACACCTATTCTGTCTATAAAATGCGGTAAATCCACAGCCGAAAGATGGGGGTGCTGCGCTAGAAACTGTGCATAATCGGCTACCGGCGTATTGATTGCAAAATAATCACCAGGCATCAACGTACAAGCTGCAATCAATGCCATCAAGGCAACAAAGCCTTCAACAAGCATGGCGCCATACCCCACAAACAAGATCTCGCGTTCATTACCGATCATTTTGGGTGTTGTCCCGGTTGCGATAATAGCGTGAAATCCCGATATGGCTCCACAGGCTATCACAATAAAGATAAAGGGCAAGACAGGTCCTGAAATTACGGGTCCGCCACCATGGATAAATGAGGTCAAGGCGGGCATCTGAATTGTTGGTGCAACAAAAAATATCCCTACCGTCAGCATAATAATTGTACCTATTTTGAGATAGGTCGAAAGGTAATCTCTCGGAACCAATAATAGCCAGATGGGCAATACTGAAGCGAAGAAACCATATACAGCAATACCGATAGAGATCGTTTTCACATCCCAGTTGAAAAGTGCATGAAAAGTTGGAAGCTGCATCAGGTGATGACCGGCTATAATACCTGCAATAAGCAAGATACCGCCAATGATACTCGCCAAGGTCACCGAGCCCTCCCGATAGCGCATCATCAAGCCCATTAAAATAGCAATGGGCATTGTCAGTACAATCGTAAATAAAGACCATGGTGCCTCGTGCATTGCACTAATACAGGCCAGCGATAATCCGGCCAACGTTAGGATCAAAATGAAAAGTACGGCAATACCAGCAATAGCGCCAATAGGTTTACTGACCTCCTTGGAGGCAATGGTTGCCAAACTTTCCCCTTTATGTCGTACAGAAGCGAAAAGCACGACCATATCGTGCACACCGCCACCTAATACACAACCAATTAATATCCACAGAGCGCCCGGCAGATAACCAAACTGTGCCGCGAGAACTGGACCAACTAGTGGTCCTGCAGCAGCTATCGCCGCGAAATGATGGCCAAACAACACTTTTTTATCGGTTTTCACATAATCATGTCCATCAGCAAACTCCACCGCCGGTGTCTGGCGACTTCCATTCAACCTGAGCAGCCTATTTGCTAGAAACAAGCCATAAAAACGATACGCGATCGCAAAGATCAATATCGCTGCGAAAACTAAGGTCAACGCATTTATTCCATTGAGAGCATCCATACCAGTTAAGTTACACGATTATTTTTGCTTTTTCAAACACCTCATATACCTTCCATAAGGCACGAGGCACATGAAAGCATCCCTTCCATTTTCCGCCTTTGAGATCGAGCAATACCTCACCTCTTCGATTGAGGTAGCCAAACCATTCGCCATGTTCGGGGTCCCTAAAATGCGTCCAGGTATATTCATGAACCCGTTCGAACCAACGTTTAGCCTCTTCATTTCCCGTTAGTACCCAAGCTTTCGCCATACACACCAGTGTTTCACAGTGCACCCACCATAACTTCTGGTCCCATTCCAACTGCTGGGTCGGTTTACCCTGCGCATCCATAAAGTAGAATATACCTCCATATTTCTCATCCCATCCATGCTCCAACATACGAAGACCAATACGCATGGCTTTTTCAATCAACGCTGGTCGCTGCAATCTTTCTCCCAGATCCATCATAAACCACATGGCCTCTATCGCATGTCCCGGATTGAGCAATCTTCCTTCAAAACTATCCAGCAATGAACCATTGGGACTTACATTTTCAAAGACAAGCCCCTGCTCCTCTTTATAAAATACATCCATTACCTCGACCACGATATCCTCGATCAATTCCTGCACCAGCTTAGGTTCCAATAAATGCTCCAGTTCAATGGAGAGATTGCTCAAGATCATAGGCAACGCAAAATTCTTTGATGGACGTGTCCCTGGAACAGCCTTATCGTATATGCCCTTGGTATGTGTTCGACGTTTCAATATATTATGAAAGGTATCTTGCGCAATTTCTGCGTAACGCTGCTCCTGAGTTGCTGTATACAGGGCACCAAATCCCATGGCAGCAAAGCAATCGGAAAAAATATTGTAGGGCTGCACAAGTGCCTTCCCTTGTCGATCAAGTGAAAAATACCAGTTCCCCTCTTCGTCACGTCCATGTTTTTCCATAAAGCTGGCACCATGAACTGCAATATCCAACCAGGATGACCGTGTTTCAATTTTGTTGTAAATACTCGAAAAGAGCCAAACTTGCCGCCCCTGCAGCCACATAAACTTATCCGTATCAAAAACTCCACCTCTTCTATCCAGACAGGTAAAATAGCCACCATACTCCCTATCGAGCGAATGCTCCGTCCAGAAAGGAAGAATATGATTAAATAATTCGTCTTTATAAATTGTACTATAATGATTCATATATAAATGAATTTGCTCTTTAAAGGCCATTTAAAATCTCTGGCCTACTCTTATCAATAATGCTATTTCTTGTTCTCTGACTTTTTCGAGATTGCTTTTGTCTTCATTTCGCGTGCTGTAAACACGCGATCCCTATCACCAATTGTGGTTCAGTGCATGTTCCCGGTACCGATTGTAAAGGTGTCCTGCCTGTAAATAAGCGGATTGTGGACTCATAAAGTGAGAAAATTCAAAAGTAATAGCCTTATCATAACCCGCCTTTGCTGCAGCCTCAAGTTTTAGCCTTAGTTTATCAAACTTGATCGGCAAGAATTTGATCGGCATATCCCGGTCAAAAGATTCGGCATTCGTCCAACAGGCCATACCATATTTATCAGCCAATTTCTTATTGACCTCAAAGAAATCGGGAAGCTCATCGTAATCAATGTGTCCATCCTGAAAGGCCACTGCGTCGACAGCTCCTTGTATACCTTCAAAAATTTCGCCCCATTCCCGTTCGTGTTCCAATACCGAAACTGCATCGGCTTTACTAAGCTCGGGAGAAGCGGCAAGCACAGCTTTTTTTCCATCAATCCAGGGTGATATAAATGTCGGCAAGCCCCCACTGACGGCCTTGCACTGTAACCCAAGTGTACGAAAAGCATGAACAGCCCCTTTGGTTTTACGACTGATTTCCGTACTGATATACCATCCACCGAAGCTTTTATAATGCCCATATTTAGCCCAAACCTCTTCAATTACATATTGATTGGCATCGATTTCGTGACTCAGATCTCCTGTCTCCCAATAAATACCGCTGTCATAAAGTCCAAAATAGAATTTCATCTCATACTTGTCTGCAAGCTGCAGATAAAGCTCTACAAGATCCAACGATGGTTTAAAACAGCCATATTTGTCCATCAGATAAGCCGATGGATAGGTTATAAATTTACGATAGCCACTGCGAATCATAATAACAGTGTCTATACCAATTGCCTTCATATATGCAAAATCCCGATCCCACTCTTCCGGACCCCAATTCTGGTGCGGAATATCGTGGGAAATCTCGTCAATAAATGTTCCTGTAATTCTCATAAATATTTCTTTTCTTTTAATAATTGCACCCATTTTATATAGGCACTGGGTATCAGATGCACACCATCAGCTGAGTAAATTGCGTTAAGTTTTCCCTCATTGTCCTGAAAAAGTGGGCAGAGGTCGACAAATGGAATATTTTCATCTGCTGCAATCTGTCTTAGTTTTTCATTTAAGATCGGAACCAACACATTTCTACCTTTTGTATAAGGCTCTTTTGTTAATCCTTCATTGATCGGTAGAGCACTCTGAAGATAGATAAGGGTCTTTGGTGAGATCTTTTTTATTCGTTTAATGATACGCTTGTAGTTATTGACCGACACTTCCTGTGGAAGCTTTCGGAATTGGTCATTAATGCCATCCATCAGAAAAATTGCCCGCGGACGTCCGCGCAACACCTCATCTATACGCGCAAGAATCCCAAACGAATTATCTCCGCCTATCCCCCTGTTCAGTACAGGATATCTTGAATCTGCAAGCAATTCCTGCCATTCTGCCCGTTCAGTAATACTATTTCCCAAAAACACGACTGCTCCTTTAATTGTTGGACTTTGTTCGAAATAGGCCATTCGTTGTTGATAATACCAGTTGGCGTAACTGCTATCTATTTTAGTCTCCTGAGCTGAGAGGGACTGGGAAAATACCGATAGATATATTCCAATTAGGAAGCAACCTTGGAAAACACGATACAGCTTAAAAAATTCCAATGATCTCATAATAGTTTTTGCTGTTTTAAATAATTGGCCCAAATTAAATAGGTGGCTTGCTTCAGATGTAAGCCATCAATTGTTAGCTCAGCTTTTAGTTCCCCTTTACCATCCACCAATATCGGCTGTAAGTCTACAAAACGAACTTGATGTGCCGTACACAATTCTTTCAAAGCTTTGTTCAGTAGCACGATCTTGTCATTCCGAACCTCTTCATAGATTTTTGGCAGTAAAGATTCATTCACAGGTAGAAGTCCCTGCACAAAAAGCGCTGTATTTGGCGACTGCTTTTTAACCTGCTTTATTATCCTTTCTATATTCGTTGAAATAATGGAAAGCGGTATTCCTCTTTTCATGTCGTTCACCCCACAGAGCAGAAATATTTTTCGTGGTCTGGATGCTAGTATCTCGTCTAGTCGTGCTAAAATACCATAAGTCACATCACCGCTAATCCCACGATTGATCACATGCTTCCGCTGGAGGATTTCTTGCCATTTTCCACCTTCGGTAATGCTATTGCCAAGGAAAACGATTTCGTCCTTCTGATTGGGCATCGCTTTAAAAAACTCAAGCCTTGCGCGATAATGCTGATTATCAAACGTAGAATCAATACCCTTTGATTGTGCTAAAGTCAATGCCGGTAAAAAAAAAGGCAACAATATGGCCTTCCAGTTCCTATAAGAAAGTATGTTCATATGCATTAATTATTTTCGTCGGTATGCTCTTTTTCGGGTTTTCGCAATGGCACCCACCAGGAAACCAAAAAGGCTGGAATAGTAGAAATCAACACCCAGATAAAAAATTCTTTATAGCCCAAATAATCACTCAGCCAGCCGCTGATCATCGAAGGAATCATAAATCCCAGATTAACAAGTCCACTTCCGAAAGCGTAGTGTGCCATCTTATATTTGCCTGGGGCAATATTTTGCATGATAAAAAGAATAATTCCGATAAAGCCAAAACCATATCCAAAGTACTCGATGGCGACAGCAGCAGCTATGAGATAAAGGTTTGTCGGCAATGTGATCGCGAGAAATGCATAAGCTACAAATGGAATATTAAAGAAGGCACAAAGGATCATAAGTGTCCTCCGGTCTAAGCCCTTTTTGGATACAAAATGCCCTGCGACAATCGACCCCAACACAAAGGCTATGGCACCAAATACACCATAAAGCAATCCAATTTCCGAAGTACTCAGGCCAAGCCCACCTTCGGTACGTTGCGCTTTAAAAAATAAGGGGGTGATCTTAATAGCCTGCCCTTCAGCAAAACGATAAAAGACAATAAAAAGTAAACTAAACCAAATATTCTTTTTCTGAAAAAAAGTTATGATAACGTCTTTAAGCGTATCCATTCCCTCCTTTAAAGAAGTGGATTTGGGTGCTTCATCGTGAGCAGGTAAAGCACGTATGCTGTACAATCCAATCCCCAACATAATAAATCCATAAGCAAACATCACCACCATCCACGCGGATTTAATGCCGATTTCCTGCTCCAATTGCCCCGCCAAATAAACGAGTACGCCGCCAGAAAACACTTTGGCCACATTATAGAAGGCACCTTGCCAGCCGACATATTTTGCCTGTTGTTTTGCATTCAGTTCATTCAAATATACCCCGTCGGCTGCGGTATCATGTGTGGAACCACTGAATGCGATCAGTGTCAATAAGGCAATGGAGAAGCTAAAGAAATGATCCAACTGTAGCGTAAGACCAAGCAGACCAAAGAGTAGCCCCGTGAGTATCTGCGTGGTATAGACAAAAAATTTCTTGGTCTTATACAGCTCCAAAAAAGGCCCCCATAAGGGTTTTATTGTCCAGGGCAGCATAATCAATGAGGTCCAAAAAGCAATCTGTGCGTCCGATACCCCCAAATTTTTATACATAATGGAGCTCGCACCCGAAAGGGCAACAAAAGGTAGCCCCATGGCAAACCATGTTGTGGAGATCCAAAAAATAGGCGGAAGTGCCTTACGCCCTTTGCGAAGCTCCACCGTTTGTTCTAATAATTCATTCATTTTATGACTTCCAATAAAGTTTTAACCGGCTGCTCACGATCGTCAACAGCGCCACGATTCCAGTGAATAATACACCGCGCATCACTCCCCCAAAAACACCCTGTGCCCCCATCTGATCAAGAGCGCTCTGTAGTCCCGTAAGCGCCAATAGTGGGATCAACAATAGATTTCCTGCGGTATAGGCGACCATCGGATTTTTACCAACCAGTGCTATACCTCGAAACAGCGATTTTCCAAAAGCAAGTTTCTCGATACAACACAGCATTGTTAGCGCATAACAGGCTAAGCCCGTACAGACAAAATAATAGCTGTATGTGGAATAATCCTTTTTTATTCCTCCCTCATACGCTTCGAAGATCAGTCCTAAAAAAAGCAGATAGCTTCCGAGCACAGCCATTTTTGCCTGCAGTGTCAGTACTTCGCCCCTCCGAAAAACACCTGAACAGAAGCATAGCGAAAAGATCAACATCAGGGTAAGTCCGATATTGATATCGAGATAGCGCATGTATAGATTGAAGACATTCAGCCCAATTAGAAGTGCACAGAGCAAGCCTTGTAATGCCAGTTGAGACCGCTGCATCCTGGGTTTGTCGGCCAACGACGTATCAGCAATAATCCACTCGCCGACAACTGTAGCCGGAAGGATAATAAAGAGGTATTTGAGGTAATAAAATTGATAAAGCCAAGTCGCAGGGCTGAGTTTGTAGATAAATTCGTTGATACTACCGACTTCTTTGGATCCCAAAAAAACGCCCATAATAAATGGTAAAATCGCCATACGTAACCAGATGGATTTTGCCGTCAGCCACCACCACAGCGTTCCAAACAAAGCCATATTGGCCAGTACCAGAATAATAATATCTGTCTTCTGGAGGATAAATCTATCCGTTGGTGCATACAACAGATATAGCATCCCTACAGATAGCAACAGGGCCACTATGTGAACAAGTCTCGCGGTCCGCATCGACAAATAGGACTTTAAATCGGCATAGAGCGCAAAGAGCAGGGCAAACCCCACGATTGACAAGAGATACTGCGACGCAGCAGGCTCTCCACTCATAACCCAAGCGCGCATATAAAAAGAAAATAAGGCGAAAAAGAATAAGGCAACAAAACGCTTAAAAATTGCACCCACGATAGGCAAAGCGTTTAGGTTAGCCACTTTTTTCCGCATAGCCAATGGGATGGCCGCCCCCATCGTAAAAAGGAAAATCGGAAAAACCAGATCTACCCAGGTTATACCTGCTATACTGGGATCAAATACATGTTTGGGCGGTGGCACCTGTGCATGGTACATCCAGGCAGGAAGGTTTCCAAATGAAATGCTCGATGAAAGCACCATTAAAAGGATGGCAATTCCCCGCAGAACATCCAAACTATCGTTTCGCTGCTGTGGAGTCGCTTTGGAATTTGGTAAAATTGGTATCATCTCGTTTTTCTATGCGTTCGGAAATCAATTTTTTGTTGCTATAAATTGGCCGGTAAAATCCACCGGCCGTTCAAACGGCTTTAGGATATGATCCAACACAACCGCCACTTGAGCCCTTGTTAACACTTGATTTTCTTTTGCTGCAATGGCGGACCAGATTTTATCTTTATTCAAAGTGGGATCGACTTGGAGCAATAGAGCCGCAAAAAATTCTGCTGTGACATCGGCACCCGAGCCAGCAACTTTATCGGCCGCTGGATAATAACTACGCATACCGTCGATCAGGTCTACTTCGCTTATGCGGTGTTCGGGATAGAACCAAGTCTGATTGGCCCATTTGTAGGGCACCCCTTTTCCTTTAAGAATCCCGGTTGCTCCAATACGTTGGATTGCCTGAAAACGACTATCTTTTGGATCAACATCGATAAAGGGCATGAGATAGGCATGATTGTCCAAAAGTACTTGCTGTACCTCCCTTAATGAAAGATCTTTAGGAGTAACAGCTTGTTTTGCAGACAGCGCTGCCAGTACTCCAGCAGCTTGACCAATACCCAATACAACTGGCTGAAGGCGGGTGGCCCCAGCCACAATATTGCTCACACTGATGCTTTTTTCAGCAACAATAAAATCCGCTATTTTCTCAGGAATCAAACTTCCAAGGGGCACATTGTAAGATGGTACCCGAATCTTAACAAAATCAATTTTGGGTGCATCCGGGTTCTTCAGGTGATGATGATCGATGGTATAATCGCCTACTATCCCACCTGTGCGGTACAAAGGCAGCTCCTGCTGATAAGGGCTCTGCACATAAGGCAATGTAAGCTGCACCAAGCCTTTGGCACGTCTAGACTCGCGATGATAAGCAATAAAGGGAAGTTTATCGACCGTATCATATTCATCATCGGCAAGCCCCAAGTTTTTAAAACCAAGCTGATTTTGAAGATGATATACAAAACGTAAGGTATGATTTTTCGCCTTTTGCAATTCCACCGCCCTCGCCTTTGGCGACATTTCAATAATATTCAGGTAGATATCATTTCCATCTTTAGGCCAGTTTATCATGTATTTTCCATTCGGCAATTTGCCATAGGTAATCATTTGATCACAATTGATGATAGGCGTATTGCTGTGTGAAGCAGGATCTTTAACATCACAGGCATGTTCAAACTCTTTAGGATCATAACCTTGAGGTTTCTTTAGCAATCTCTTTGGATCGGCACCATAGTCTTTCAGGATAGCGACATAAGTAAGGTCTTGAATTATTGAATTGGCCTTTTCGGGAGCAAATTCTTCTTTCGTATCGTAGCGGCTATCCATACCGATGCTGTAAGCAACACCTGCACGCGGCAAGAGATCCCCTAATTCCGTCGCATCGACTAAAATAGAAGCGTTTACGGTTTTCTTTTTTCCTTCCTGTTCAATGGCAACGGTCCAGCCTTTAGGCTGTTTTTTCAGGTCTAAAAGGGTACTTTTATACCAAACGGCAATATTTTTTTCGGCTCCAACCATCTTTTTTAGCAAGCGGTTACCGACCGAAGGCTCAAATAGCGTATTGCTTACCCAACCTGTTTCCACTGCTTTTGGACCACCATAATAGGCATAAAGTTCTGCCCTAAATTCGCCCCATATTCCCGAAGGCATACGATGGTTACCATCAATAGCGGAGACCCCAGCGGCAGTGAGCATACCACCCAACCAGCTTGTCTCTTCCACCACAAGGACCTTACTTCCCAAACGGGCGGCTTGCAAAGCCGCAGAAACACCACTTGCTCCTCCTCCTACAATCAAGACATCGTATGAAGCAACAGCCTGCCCCTGCGAGGAGAGTGTGACAGAAATCAATAAAATAGAAAAAAAAGATTTAAACCAATTCATATGAAGTTAATTGCAGTAAATAATTTAAAAAATACGCACCAAATACCGGCGTAAGAACCACAGATACACTATTTTGTTGCCGGACTAAAGGATCAGTATAAGGTGAATAAAACATATAGGTTATCGATTAATGGATCAGACGATTAAAATATGCGAAATGAACCGGAATGGTTTTGGCCCAATAGCCAGAGGTATGAGCGCCGGGCTGCGCAATGTAAGTGGCTTTGATCTTGAGTACATCACAACTATCCCGAAGGGACTTATTGGCCCCATATAGATAATCTTCAGTACCACAATCAAAAATAAATGTCTTTTCACTCCCAGCGATCTTATGGACATTATGGATGACACTAAAACGATCGAATAATGGATTTTGATCGCTGTACTGACCTAAATGTTGGGCTAGACTTGTCTTCTTGAAAGCCGAATGTCTCAGATTGACAACTCCCGAACTGCTACCAGCACTTTTAAAAAATGATGGATAGTTAAAAAAGAGCCAAAGTGCACCATGCCCCCCCATACTCACACCCGTAATAAATGAGTTGTCCCGATCCGTATGATATTTGCCCTGTATGTAAGGCATTAATTCCCCTGTCAGGAACCGACCAAATTGTGCTCCGCCTTTTTGTGGACTGTCTAAAAACCAGCTCGTCCGAAGACCGTCAGGGCATACCACCACAAAGCCATATTGATCGCTCAATGCCTGAAAATCGACAAATTTTGAAAGACTTTTATAATTTGCCCCATGACTATGCAGCACATATACAACAGGTAAGGCACGGTTGTCCGGCTTCATCTTTGGTATATAGACGTAGCCGGAATCTACTCCAGAAAGATGAGCAGACTGTAACGTATAAAGCTCTTGTCCTTTGGCCAACATTGTACCAACGGCACATAAAAGGCATATGATTAAACGCATGGATATAATTGAGTCAGTCTTTAGATTTATAGTGAAGCTAAATTAATAATAAAATTTATAATAAAAAAAGTATTTAATAATTTTTTTTATTTAATAAGGTTGGATTACATTATTTTATAAAGAACTATATAAAACCGTAATTTTTCCAATAGTGGAATGAACATCCGATAAGATTTTGGCATAAAAAAAGCACCGGAGTTTTCCGGTGCTTTTTTTAGTTCAAAAGTTCAATAAAGACAAGTGAGTTAATTATTTTATGCTATAGGTTACGTTTGCCATAGTCAACCAAGGCGAGGTAAATCGTATATTAATTGTATCGCCCGATTTGCCCAAAGCCTGAACATACACGATCATTTTTCCATGATAAACGCGCTGTTTATTATCGGTATAGTCGCCCATATCTGCATTGTTCCCCGCTTCCATACCCAGTAATCGTGCATGCCCAGCAATATCACAGGTGATTTCATCTTCCGAAAGGACCACAGGAAGTCCCTTGTTATCAACCACTTGCAAGGCAACCTGCAAAATACCATCGCCTTCAATCGCTTTCCCTCCTATCACCGTCGCCTGGATCGCCGCCGGACGTTCACTGGATTCGATAGTGTGCCGAACTACTTCTTTTTTATTCGTGTCCAGACCAACAACCTCTAGTTTACCAGCGGCATAGGGAATATCCCAAAAGATGATACCTGTCTTCTCATCGTAATTTTTCTCTTCGCCAACAACTTTACCATTGAGCTCCAATCGCGCCTGAGGGCTATTGGTGTAACAGACCACCCTGATTTGCTGTCCCTCCTGATAGTTCCAAATTGGCCAGGCATCCATGGAGGGCGCTTCATTTTTCCGTTGTCCTTGCTCGGATTCCAACGCAGACCAAACATCGGTAGTCGTTGCTCCGCCCTTCAATGGATAGGTTCCCAAATAAGCCATTGGTTTATCGGACCACAGCGATTGACGATAATAACCCCTCGGTTTAATAAAACCTGCGAAATCCAGCAGTCCTGAATAAAATCCACGTGAAGGCCAACGCCCCGACTCTCCGAGGTAGTCAATACCTGTCCACAAGAACTGGCCAAATATATGCTTGTTGTCACGCACCGCAAGCCATGCCGGAAGATCATGTCGATTTTCACTTCCAAAAATTACGCGTGCTGGATAACGCTGATGATCCAGTTGATAACGACTTTCGGTATAATTGTACCCTGCAATATCAAGTGCTCCAGGATAGGCTGTTTCATTAGACATAGCCACACCTGCGAGGCCTGCAGTAACGGCTCTGCTCTTATCGTATCTTTTTACTGTAGCAACCAGTCTTTTGGCAATATCCCCAAGGCGCATCGCATCTGGTGCATCCTTTTTGTATCCGCCATACGAAGCCTGTGTAAAACCACCCTCCTTTTTCTCGCCGTTAAGGACAGGATGTGAATAAGGGTCATTTGGATAATCCACTTCGTTCCCTATACTCCAGGCGAAAATCGAGAGGTGATTGCGATCCCGTTTGACCATATCTGCGAGATCCTGCTCGCCCCAACATTCAAAAAAGTCATACGATCCCTCAAAACCGGGGGTCCCGACATTCCAGCCCTGCAGCCATTTCCGTTTTGGAAATTCCCATTCATCAAATGCCTCATCCATAACCAACAGCCCCAACTCGTCACATAAGGTGTAAAGCGAGGATGCTTGCGGATTATGACTGGTTCGAATGGCATTGACACCCAAAGATTTCAATGTCTGCAGCCGCCGACGCCATACCTCGGTATACATTTCAGCACCCAGCACACCGGCATCGTGATGTAGGCATACGCCTTTGACTTTCATCCATTCGCCGTTTAAAGCAAAGCCCTTGTTTGGATCAAATGTAAAAGTTCGGAAGCCCGTTTTGATTGCCGACTGATCAATTTGCTTTCCATTTTGCAATACGCTTGTCCGCAAGGTATATTGATTGGGTTGATCCAAGCTCCACAATTTAGGGTTGGCAACCGTCAATTGCTGCTGTATCGTCGCTTTAGCGGTAGCATCAATCTTCACTTTCTCCGATTTATTAGCGACAACCTTCCCTGCGGAATCAATCAACTCCTGCACAACGGTAACCGCACTGCCGTTGGACGTGCTATTGACAACGGTCACTTCGGTATTTAACATTCCTTTCCCTTGCTTTAGCTCGGGATAGGCATATACTCCCCATTGATCGATATGCAACGCATTTGCCTTTATAAGCCAAACGTCACGATAGATGCCCGATCCCGTGTACCATCTTGAATCGGCACTTTTACTGTGGTCGACCTTAACAGCGATGGTATTTTCTTTTCCAAACTCAATATATGGTGTGATATCATAAGAAAAGGATATATAGCCGTTGGGGCGTTTTCCAACAGATTTGCCATTGATAAACACCTCGCTTCGGTTGTATACGCCCTCAAAATAGATAAATATTTTTTTGCCCTGATCTGCCATAGGTATCAGGAGCTGTTTTTGATACCAGCCAATACCGCCCGGTAAATAGCCTGTCGCGCTGGCTAAACTTGGACTGAGCGGGTATTTTACGCCCCAATCATGGGGCAAACGGACCTGCTGCCACGCTCCACGCTTCGTTTCTGCACTGGCCTGCCCCTCGATATCACCCAAATGGAAACGCCAGTCTGAATTGATCGCTTCGGCCTCACCAAATCCAGCCTGTGCATATAGGCCACTGATGCCCATACCAATAGAAACAGCTAAGACTGATAGTTTTTTTATGAGATTATTCATTTTACTTTTTTGCATTAGGTTCAAGTGATTAAAGCGTTGGAACAACAGGCAACACATGGCCCTGATCATCAAAATACAAACGATCCATGCATACCTCCCGGTTAAATCCTGCTGCGTCGCCCATATCAATACCTTTGGGATAATTGAATCGATGGTAAACAATATACCATTCGTCTTTACCGGGAATCTGCAAAATCGAATTATGCCCAGTGCCATAGATCCCTTTCGCAGGATCTTTTTGTAAGACTAAATTATTAGCAGGAACTGTGATCGCTCCATCTGGGGAAGTTGCAGTTCCATAGCGTACCCGATAATTTTCACTCCGGGTATCGTCTTCTGACCAAAAGAAATAATAGCGTCCTTTACGGTAGACAACATAGGCACCTTCGCGGAATGTCTTATCCGGAGTGAGTACCTTGACTGTATTTTTTTTGATGGAAACCATATCTTTGTTGAGTTCAGCAACAGCTAGGTAACCATTTCCCCAATACAGATAGCTTTTTCCCGATTTGGGATCGTTAAACACCGCCGGATCAATCTCCTGCCCGCCATTGACACCCTCAGGCTTAAAATCGATCAGCGGTTTTCGCGAGTCCTTAAAAGGCCCGGTAGGTAAATCAGCTACCGCAACACCGATCTTTTGCGCTGCTGTAAAATAATAATAGTACTTATAATCGTTCTTGACTTTCTTTTCCGTGATTGTAGGTGCCCATGCATTTCGAGGTCCCCAGGCAACATCTTTTTTCAGGTCCAAAATCACCCCTTCATCTTTCCACTGATTGAGATCGGAAGACGAGAAGGTCTTGAAATAATAGCCCCCCCAGCCATCAAAACCATCACTCGTTGGATAGATATAGTATTTTTTTGTTTTATTGGAATAGAGTACATCCGGATCGGCATAAAAGCCATCTAAAACGGGATTCTTTCTGAATGCGAATTCCATATCTTTGGGTTTCCCCCATTTGGAGGTCAAGTCCAAAAGTTCTTGTCTTGAAATAGGAATAATGGTCCCATGACGTGGATGGAAATCCATGTCAATTTGATGGTCGATTACTTTAAAACGATCAAGGTCTTCGGAGGTGCAGAATTGGTACTTCCCTTTACCATAGACATCATACATAAGGATATATTGATCCGACTGATTGAGTTTAAAGACACTGGATCCTTCCACAGCATCATTGGTCTGCTGTTTATAACCCGGCTGTTCAATCCATTTCCCCGAAGTCAGTAAATCGGTTATCGCCAGCTTAATGCCATTGCCATGTCCTTCAGTTTTGTAGAAAAGGTAGAACAAGCCATTCTTTGCAATAATATCGCCATCGATACAGGATTTACCATTTTTTGGAAGAAACAGCACTTTAGGTTCGGTTTCAAAATCTGTAAACTCCTTATTAGCATAAGCATAGTAGATGATATCCGGACCATTTCCGTGCTGCATGGACCAGTATACCATGTATTTACCGACCGAAGGGTCATATATAGTCTGTGGTGCCCATACTCTCTTCAACGCTTCCTGGCCTTTGAAGCGCTGCTGGATATCAATTGCTTGATGAGACCAATGCACAAGGTCTTCGGATTTTAGCAGGATCAAACCCCGATTGGAATCCCAGCCTTTGGAGGAGGTCATGTCGGTGAGCACCATATAAAATGTTTTTCCATCTTCGCCACGGAGAATATGGGAATCCCGTACACCGCCAGTCTTGCTGATCACCTTCGAATCCAGGATAGGCTGGTTTTCATTCAAGGCTCTGTAGGTATAGCCATCTGTACTGATCGCAAAACAAACCGCTTCATCTGCGACAGCATTACCTTTGAAATAGGCAAATAAATAACCTGCAAAATCTTTGTCCGTAGGTCCGCTGCGATAAGCCTGAGCAAAAACACCGCATGTAGCATGTATTAAAAATAAGGTAACTAAGATTGAAATTTTGTTTTTTTTCATGAAGGTTTAGTAGAATAAATAAGCATTAGACCATTTTTTTGCATCGATGAAAGCCACGGAATATGATCCCGTGGCTTCGTAATCCGGCAATTTTACTTGCCATCAGCACCTATTTTAAAGCTATTTTTTGAACTGCTGTATAGTAGTACTCTCCGGATACCGTAGCTTTCACCCCAATTCGGGCAAACACATAATCGAGGTTTTTCAGGTTGTCCGGCAATTCACCGACGATACTTGTTGGTTGACCAAAAGCAACATTCGCCAAATTGGCATCCACACGCAGCTCGCGTTGTACCTGATCTGTTAAAACAGATTTACCGAGGTATAGACGCACAAACTCCAAATTTGCCGTACCTACTATTCTATTAACCGTAAAGCTAGCAGTAATACTGTTATTATTTTTTTGAAAAGACTCGTTTGTCACCGTGAAATAGGGTGTTACAGGCACATCAATTGTCGTATTGCCCTTCACTTGCACCAATACCGTATCGGTTGCCTGTTGTAGCCATGGTGAATCTCCTTTCCGCACCAATTTGTATTCACCATCAAAAAGACTAACAGAAAAAGAGCCGTCCTGATCAAAATATACGGGTATTGCTGAGCGAAGCGGATACCCATCCTGCCATAATTCCAATTGAGGCCCATTATTCCGAACGCCAATCGCCTTTCCTTCATAAACAACGCGTCCCGAAAGCGTTGATTTTGGGGCTTCAAAATTATCATATTTACAACCTACAACGAGTAAGCTTGCAAAAGCTACCAATAAGCTTAAAAATTTTATTTTCATGGTACAACTAGATTAATGGAATGGATTTCTAACTATTTTAGGATTTTTATTAATGACATCCTGACTAATGGACGCATAATAATTGGCCATACGGAAAAAGCGTGCCTTTCTGAAACGCGCAGGTCTTACCCGTTCATAGATATACTTACCGTCATCGGCATGCCCTGGACGCACGACACGATAAGCATATAGTCCATATACAACAGCGTTGGGATCATTTTCCGATCCGTCCCACACCAAATGTGCAATACGCCATCTTTTAAGATCATAGTAACGATGATCTTCGAAAGCAAGTTCGACACGACGTTCGTTCCGGATAATATCCATCGTTAGGTTGCTAACGCTATTGGCCGGAAATCCTGCTCTTTCGCGCAATTTATTGACGTAAGTTCTTGCGTCCACAGTCTGTCCCAGCTCAAATGCAGCTTCTGACGCGTTGAGATAAATTTCACCAAGACGAAACCACGGCCACCAGTTAGCAGCCGATGTACCGCGTGTACTGGCTGCCGGCGCATCGCTGACAAATTTACGGATATAGAAGCCGGTGTTGCTGACGTCCTGTGCGTCATAAAGCGGTCCATCAAAGCCGGTCCACAAACCACCACTCGCATAATTCTGTCCCAGTTGTGGCGCTGCAGTAAACTGGTAAGCTCCATTCGTCCCCCAAGTTGCCACTCCAGCTTGAATACTCACAGCACGTCCGCGGAAAGAAGTTCCCGGATAAATCACCGTCCCAAACAAACGAGCATCTTTATTCGCAAAAATATCGTTGATATTTTGGTAGGCTACGTAATTTCCTGCGCCGTTTTTATCATGTAGTGTACCTTTGCTACCGTCTAGATAATCAAAACTTTCTACAAGACTCAATGAAGGAGAAATCGTCGATGATGACTCATTGTCTTCGGTCAGACTTCTGACGATATTGTCATAAGCAAAGCGGTGAACTTTTAAACTCGTGACAAAATCTTTGGCAAAGATGACTTCAGCACCAGTTTTCTTATTGAGCATATCATAAAAATTGGCACCTTTATCGGCATTCTCATTATAAAGCGCATAGGGGCCATTCATAATTTCCTTGGAAGCAGCCAGCGACTTGGTATAATACCCCGTCGCCATATTGGCTGGAATCCCCACTTCTCCTCCGGCAGTCGTTATCGGTGAGGCCATTAGATTATTATATTTCGCGATGGACGCCGCATACAGCATTGCCCGACTTTCCAAAGCTAATGCTGTATACTTGTTGGCTCTAGTCTTACTGGCATTATAGACGGTAAGATCTTCCTTGATCTCTTCCAATTCTTTGTAAATAAAATCGTAGACTTCATACTCCTTGGCACGTGCCACCTGCAATGGTGTTGGATCACCGCTAAAGTCATAGATGAGCTGGGTTGTAACGATCGGTACGCCGCCCATGCGTTTGACGAGTTCGAAGTAAACAAAGGCCCGGATGAAGCGTATTTCGGCTTTATACTGCTTGCGTTGTGCATCAGACAATTGTGTACTGAACTGATCGATATTTTCTAGGGAAAGATTCAGATCCCGAATCAGTCCATAATCCCAATAGCGACCGTAATCGTCACCAAACTGATAATCATTACGCCAGTTTTGATCGCGATGTCCCGACCACATGGCATCATCCAATTCGGTCATTCCTCCTGTATTGAAAACACCATGTAGCGTTGGCATTCTGTCGTAATAATTGGCGACGAGTGAAGTCAACAGTTTCGGGTCATTCCAAAGCTGTGCATCGGTAATCAATGATTTTGAATCCCGGTCAAACCAATCGTCGTGATTGCAGCTGCTCAACGAGGACAAGGTCAATAAAGCAACTCCTATATATGTAAGTTTAAATCGTAGTTTCATGTTAAAAAGTCATATTAAATCCAACCATAAATACCCTTTGCTGTGGATATACTACTGCTGCTCTCGCTTCGATCTCAGGATCAATCTGGTAGTCTTTGACATTGTCAAAAGAAATCAAGTTTGAAGCATTGATATAGAACCGTATTTTTTCGGCCTTTATCTTTTGAATCCATGCTTTTGGCAGATTGTATCCAACCTCCAGGTTGCGGACACGCAGATAACGTACATTGGTCAACCAAAAATCACTATTTCGACTATTGGGACCTGAGTTGCCGTTACGAATCGCAGGGTAGCGTCCCGGAATCCATTCACTGTTTGGATCATAAGGGTCTTTGCGATGCCATCTATCTTCAAGTAGATAGGCTGGAGAATTACCCCCACCGTGGAAGGCATTACGTAATTCATAATCCTGAAACCAGGATTGTATTGCACCACCAGCAAGATCGATATTCAAGTTGATGCCTTTCCAGTCGAGACCAATACGACCACCAAAGCTCATCATCGGTGCCCAGCCCGTTTGGTAACCTATTGGACGTTGATCCATATCGTTAATGACACCATCTCCATTTACATCTTTATAAATTAAATCACCAGGGAGTTGGGACCTATTGTTCTGACCATCATTATTGATCGGATGGTTGCGGATCTCTTCTTCCGACTGAAATCGTCCGACGACTTGGTATCCCCACCATACTCCACCCCAGCGATCCTCAATGGAATTGCGATACTCATTCCAGGAGTTGCTGAAACGAGGTTTATAGGTTTCTAACTCCCGATAACGTGAAAAAGTCATATTTCCACTGACAACATAGTTTAACTCGCCGACCTTATCGGTATAGGTAATGATACCTTCCGCACCATAATAGCCGTTCTTACCGAGGTTTTCATTGGGAAGGTCATAACCGATTTCGGCTGGTAATAGGACATCGTATCGTTTGCCAGGATATCCAGTACGGATAATTTTAAAGATATCGGCCGTCAATGTCAGCTTATTGTTCAGCAGTGTCGCATCGATACCCATGTTATAATTGGTATTTTTAACCCAGGAGAGGTTGCGAACTGGTAAACCTCTAGGCTGTACCCCGGGTACATAGGCTCCGTCTAAGACAGCACTTCCAGCCGCCCAATTATATCCGGCAAGGTAATCATGCATTCCCACGCCCTCTTCAAGTCCTGTTTGTCCGATCGAAGCACGGATTTTAAGGTCACTAACCACGGATTTTAAGGGTTTAAAGAATCCTTCATCCGAAATACGCCAACCTACCGATGCTCCCGGAAACAATCCCCAGCGCTTACCTTCATAATATTTAAAAGATCCATCATAACGGCCCAATACTTCCAGAAGATACTTGCCCTTGTAGTTGTAATTTATACGGCCAATATATCCAGCCCGAGCCTCGTAAGCCCATTCATCGGCCAAACTATTGAGCTCCGACAGTCTTAACAACGGAATATAATTGTTTGAAGGATTTGCGCCCAATGCCTTATACGTCCGGTCCCAATCTGAACGCTCATAGCCTAACATTCCCGCGAAAGTGTGATCGCCAATCTGCTTGTTATAATCGATCTGGAACTGTGCAAAGCGGGAAACAATCTCCCTCGTGGTATCGTAACGCCAGCCAGCATCACTTCCGCCAGTTCGCTTATAAGCATTATTTTCGTATCGATATACATCATAGGTATATTGGAAGCCTTCAAATTTATTGTTGGTATAGTTGTAAGAAACAGTTCCTTTTGCCGACAAACCAAAATTTGTCTTATAGGCCGCAAAGAGATTCACATTTCCTGCAAGGTATTTATTGTCTTTATAGCCGGCAATATCGCGGCTAAAGAGAGCCGGATTATAGGGAAAATCATTGGTATGATTGATATATTCCGGATTGTCATTTGCGTAGGGACCTACAGTCGGCCTATTTTTCATAATAGCCAAAATAGACGAGAAGTATCCATCCCCACCTGGTAAGCCAACATCCTGTGTTCCTTCATGTCTTCCTGAAATCTGTGTCCCGACAGTAAGTCCTTTGAGTACCTCAGCTTCCATATTGGCCTGGAAATTGGTTCGCTTATAATTGAAATCCTTGATCATTGCATCCTGATTGAGGTGGCCCAATGACAGGAAGTAATTGGACTTTTCATTTCCACCGGTGACATTGGCATTGATGTATCGCTGTGGAATATTCTTACGGATCACCATGTCATAATAATCATAGCCTTGGTAGCCGGGCTCTGTCCCTGCCTGCCATTTCGCCAACTCCTCGGGTGTATAAACCGTCTTCGGGTCGCGGTTTTCATTCTGTGCGGCCTCAACTAATCCACGTGTGTATTGTTTAGCGTTTGCCATGGTCGGAAAACGTGTCAAATTTTGCCAGCCTTGGTAGCCATTAATATTGATTTTTGCACTTTCTCCTTTTGCGCCTTTTTTGGTGGTAATCAATACAACACCTCTGGAAGCACGGAATCCATATACTGCTGCTGCGGCATCTTTCAAAATAGAGATACTCTCAATATCTTCGAGATTCAGCGAATTAAAGATATCTGCGCCGGAGCCATTCTGTGTACCAACCCAATCAGTACCTTCCTGACCTCCATAAGCAACACCATCAATTACATATAAAGGCGAGCCCATATTCCGGATTTCGATCGCTGCACCACGACCGGGACGTGCGTCTTTGGCACGCACTGAGATCCCCTGCACCTTTCCTGCCAAAGCCCCAGCAGTCGTCGTCGATGATGACCGTACAATATCCTCTGATTTAATATTGCTTACCGCCCCTGTAATATTACGTTTGGACTGTTTACCATAACCAACAACGACGACATCCTCCAATACATTTTCATCTGCCTCGAGCTGGATTTTTAAATTTGTTGTTCCATCCAATGGAACTCGACGAGTCTTATACCCAACAAATGACACGACGAGCGTTCCTTTGTTAGCATTCAGCTCAAATTTCCCCGATTTGTCTGTTGAGGTTCCCTTCCCCCCTTCAAGGAGGAGTACACTCGCACCAACGATAGGCTCGTTTGCTTTGTTGAAAACTTGTCCCGTAACCTTCTCCTGCGCATACAGCAAAGTTGGCATCACGCTCAACATGGTGTAAAAAGAAGCAATCTTTAAGTTTTTCATAAATTTCAATACGAATTAAACAGTAAATAATACAATCTAGCTGGACAAGACAATATGATGGTAAACTACGGTCTACTTTGGTTATTTCTTTTGCATCGTTGCCACCCCTACCTAGATTTATAATTGGATTAATACCTCAAACTTAGCCGATATTGCAACACTCCATCGTACACAAATCCGTCAAAAAACATATATTTTTTAGTCAAAAACAGCTTTTTAAACATATTTAAGGCATATTTTATGTTTTTTTTCAAACTGATCTCGTTTTGATCGAAGTATATTAGACAGCAGCTTTATACGAAAAAACTATGCCCCTATCTATGTTGAAATAGTAGGGGCATACTTATCTGATGCGGATTGTTTTAATACACTACGCGGGCTTTATTGTCGGATCGTTGATATTCGGAAGGTAGTTGGCCAAACTCCTCTTTAAAGCATTGCCGAAAATAAATCGCACTATTGATTCCGACCATAAATGACACTTCGGTCACGTTATACTTCCCAGTCCGAAGTAGATCTGCCGCCTTATGGATACGTATCTTACGTACGAGCTGATTGATATTTTTTCCTGTGATGCCTTTCAATTTCCGATAAAGGGTAGACTGACTCATATTCATGCGATCAGCGAGGGCAGCAGCATCCAAGACCTCATCCTGCATATGCTGCTCGACGATCTGCATAAAATCCTGAACAAATTCATTTTCACGCCAGAGTTCCTCCGAAGGCTTTTGTTCTAGTTCTATATTGGTAGTTGAAAAAGATGGTTTTGTATTTAAACTTTCCAAAATCAGTTCATTGATCTGTTTCTGTCGGCTCAATAGATTGTCAATACGTTTGAAAAGTAAAGCTGCTGTAACTGGCTTGATCAGGTAGGAATCTATCCCTAGATCATAACCTCGTTGCCGGTCTGCATCGGTATTTTTTGCTGTCAATAGCAACAGTGGGATATGACTTGTACTACGTTCCTGTTTCAATTGCTGTACAAGCTGAAAACCATCCATATCGGGCATCATAATATCACTGATCACCAAATCGGGCACCCTAGCCATCGCCATTTGATAGCCTACAGTTCCATTTTCGGCGAGCACCACGTCATATTGTCTTTGCAATGTACTTCCCAGATATTCACGAAGTTCCAGATCATCCTCAACCAATAGCACTAGCGGACGTTGCGAAGAAACAGGCAGCTCGCCATTCTCAACAGGTAATCGATCGGTTTTCAATTTTACCGTAAAGGTGGTACCAAGGCCAAATGTACTATTCACATCAATCTTTCCATGATGGATCGCCACAAGTTCTTTCACCAAGGCCAGACCAATACCCGTACCCTGAGTACCTGTGTTCGCAACCTGATAATATTTTTCAAAAATCCTACCGATATCTTCTTTGTCAATACCTACTCCAGTATCTTCTACAGACAACACCGCCCAATGATCCAAATCCGATTCTTCGTAATGCAAGCTTAGTTTAATATAACCTGACTCGGTATATTTATAGGCATTCGACAATAAATTATCTACGATCAATTGTACGATTTCGGCATCAAATAGCGTACGTGAATCCCTCACAGGGAGTTCAGACAACACCCGAAGACCAGGTTTGTGATTCAATGTTTTATATTTATGGGCAAGATCTACGAGCATTTCTCCCAAAGACCCAGCTTCCGGTACAAAGGGTTTAAACTGCGATTCTACCTTCCTAAATTCCAACAACTGGTTGACCAATGTGAAGAGTCTATTAGCGCTTTTCTGTACCGTCTGAACCAGTTCGCGATGTTTTTCAGTAAGCTGCTGCTCTTGGGACAGGTCGTCAAGGGGGCCTAGAATCAACGTCAAAGGTGTCCGTAGCTCGTGCGTTATATGCGTATAGAAATTCAGGCGTTCTGCATGTAACTGTTCGTCCTGCACATGTTGCCGCTCTTTCAGTTTTAGTTCGGATTCAGCTTTCATTTTTTTGAAATAGAAAGAAATGATAATATATCCAATTAGCAGCACAAGGAGCAGATACACGATCTTGGCGGATAAACTGAGATAAAAAGGTGGCGCAATTTTGATCAATAGATGCTGGTAGTCCTGCGACCATTGCCCATTTTTCATCCGGGTGCGAATCAGCAGCTCATGTTCACCATAGGGTATATTACGAAAATCGAGGTTGGTCTCGTTTCCCAGAAAAATCCAGTCATTATTAAGCCCTTGCAATTTATAGCCAAACTCGACCAAACCGTCTAGAGCAAAGTCCATAACAGCAAGTTCGATGCGAAAGCTATTTTCATCATAATTGAGTTCAATTGCCTTTGTCGGCGAGGGATATTTATCGACCTGTGTACCGGACTCTCCGGATCGAAAAACAATAAATCGGCTAATACTTAGGGGTGAGGTTGGTAAATTGGACGGGATTGTGGCTGGGTTGAAATAACACATTCCTTCCTGCATCCCAAAATACAGTCGACCTTCACTGTCTTTTCCTACACTTGCATTGATAAAACCTCCCAAAGGCAAACCGAAAGACTGGTCATATTGTAGAAAACGTCTTTCTTTCGGGACATAGCGTAACATCCCCGATTTGGTCGAACACCAAATATTTCCGGTATGATCTTCTGCGAGTCCATTGACAAAAAGCCATGCATTCCCTCCCGGAGGCATCAATAGAGACAGATCACCAATCTTCTTACCCGCTTCCTGTACGGCCAGTCCTTGATTTGTAGCCACCCAGATATTGTTATTTCTGTCCCGCAACAAATGATTAATCGTGTTATTTTGCAAGCCATTACCCTTGTCCATTTTTCGAAGCAGTTTATGCTGGGGATCGTAAACATAGAGTCCTTGCCCATAAGTACCGACCCACATGTTGTGTTGGCCATCTTCCATCAACGTTCGGGGTGCATAATCGCCAAGCATTGGTTTGTTGATCAAAAGCTTCTGGACATGCCCCTTTCCTTCATCATATATAAATACCCCTTGATGTGCTGCAAACCAGATCTGTCCCAAATGGTCCTCATAAATCGCGCGTACCTCCGTCACAGGCTCACCTAAATCAATGGTTTTCCAAACGGACGATCCAGCATATTGAACGGCAATTCCACCTTTACGTAATCCAAGCCAAACATGTTGATGCTGGTCCTTAAAAGCTGTTAGAAGGAAATCGTCTGCCCCACCATTCTTTTTGGTAATCTGCTTCAATAAACGCCCTTCCGCATTCATTTCGACCAGACCTGAGCCTTCAGTGGCCAAACGTATTGTCCGATTTTCCCCCACCAATACATTGCTCACTGTTGCCAGTCGATCCGGCAGCATATTGTCTGATGGAAAGACACTAAAGAAGGGGGCAATATGACTCACAACTCCCAAGCCACCACCATATAACGCTAGCCAAACGTTTCCAAACCGATCGGGAGTAATATGCTGGACCATCGCATTATTGCCTTTCCCCAGATCAAAACGCTCTACATGCTGTACGGCCTCAATATGCTTATCATAACCATAGCTCGGCTGCAGTAAAAAGAGTTGCGACGATTCGGCCCCTATCCACAACGTATGACCAATTTCCTTAATCGCATATACAAAAGGTTCATTTCCATTTTTTGCCAATCCTGCCAAAGAAACCTGCTGTAGTTTACCGGAAGCTGGATGATACACAGCCAGCCCCTTTCGGGTCCCTATCCACATATTGCCGGCTTGATCACAAAACAAGACTTTAATTTCATTATCCGGTAATTGTCCGGAAGTATTGTGATTAGTTAGTCGTTTCAAAGAATGGCTAATGGGATCCATTATTGTTAAACCTTCGTTAACATGCCCTATGTAAAGCATTCTTTTTTGATCTTCGGCCAGAGACCAAATGCTATTTTCGGGAAGACCCGGAAAATTCTTTTTATTGAAATGACTAAATTCCCCCGTTACCGGATCAAAATGCTGCACCCCTTGATGGTAGGTCGCTAACCACAATTTCCCATCCTTGCCTTCGATCATATCCGTAATATCATTCGTGGCTATAGATTTTGGATTAGCTGCATCATGTGTATAATAACTGAATCTATTTGTGCCTAGGTCAAGCACATTCAGCCCATTGGATCTTGTTCCGATATACACTTTCCTGCCTGCATACAGTAGCGTATTAATTTCATTGCTATTGACCGATTGACCGTCCTGCTTATCGGCAGCATAATACGATTTAAAAGACTTTCCCGCATAACGGTTCAGCCCCAGCTCTGTGGCTACCCACATAAATCCTTCATCGTCATGCACGATATCCAGTACCTGCTGATTGCTTAAGCCATCTTGAAGGGAAAAAAAATGGGCACTATTGGGCTGTCCATAAACATGGGCCAACTGCCAAAAAAAACCAATGATAATGAGAAAATTTTTCATAGCTCCGCCACCACCTAATAAATTAACAACACCTACCTGTTCTCTTGGATGAGATCCTTTGCCGACTATCATTCGCCCCAACCCATTTGCAACTTTTTACAAAATTGTCGAACACCGCAACAACTATACAATGAAAATATTCAGGATATAAACACAACATAGGCCCATTCAAATAAAGGTTATTTTCAAGTTAAAGATAAGAATAAATATATAAATGTCAAACAAACATTTATAATAATACCAAGAGGAGTATTGCGCATAATCTCACGGAATATTGATCAACTAAAATTACCTGCCAATACCTGAAATATTGGTATATTGCAACAAAATCTAATAACACTTGTGAATCACAAAAAACACGTTCATGAATAAAATCTTCTCAACCTTACTCCTATCCTGTGCCCTGTACCTGCCGACACTAAATTTTGCGCAACAAAAAAATGCACTTCCTCAACTCATTCCATTTCCGCAGCAGTTGGAGGCTAAGCCAGGCCTTTTTCAGCTAAAGGGGCAAGAATTGGGTTACTATATTGATCCATCCCTATCTTCTAAATCATTATCGGGATGGATCGACCATTCCCTATTCGGGAAACTGAACAAAAAAAACGTGAAGCAAGCCAGCGCCACGTTGCAATTGATTAAAAATCAAGGGCTCTCAAATGAGGGGTATGAATTGATAATAGATCAAAAAGGTATCCAGATCATCGCCGCATCTGAAAAGGGTGCATTTTATGGATTACAGACAATCCAGCAATTATATTTACTCTCAGGAACAACAGCTAAGCTTGCTCTTCCCTATGTAACGGTCAAAGACGAGCCAGCTTTCCAATGGCGAGGTGTCGAACTCGATGTAGCCCGTCATTTTTTTCCAAAAGATTATATTTATAAATTTATCGATCTACTTGCAACCTACAAGTTCAACAAATTTCACCTGCACCTGACAGACGATCAAGGTTGGCGCATAGAAATCAAAAAATACCCCAAACTAACCGAACAAGGGGCTTGGCGGACGTATAACAATCAGGATTCTGCCTGCTTTGTGAAAGCCAAGGAAAATCCCGACTTTAATCTGCCCAAGGAACTGATCCGCACAACAAACGGAAAGGAAGAATATGGCGGTTTTTATACACAACAGGATATCAGAGACATTGTTGCCTATGCGGGCAGCCGACACATAGAAATCATTCCGGAAATAGATATGCCTGGGCATATGATGGTGGCTACAAAGGCCTATCCCGAACTCCTATTGGACAGTCAGTCCGCGGGCTGGGGAAAACAATTTTCTGTACCGATCAGCCCCTGGAAAGAAAGCAGTTATACTTTTGTTGAGAATGTACTAAGCGAAATCATTGAGCTATTCCCATCACACTATATTCACATTGGTGCCGACGAGGTAGAAAAAGATTCCTGGTCAAAATCAGCAGCTGCGCAAGCTTTTATGAAAGAAAAGCAAATACCTAACTTACATGATCTGCAAGGTTATTTCGTCAAAAGAGTGAACAATTTTATCCGTTCAAAAAATAAACAGAGTATCGGCTGGGATGAAATATTGGACGGCAGTTCCGATACCAGCATGATGGTCATGTACTGGCGTGGTTGGGTAAAAAATGCACCTATGGAAGCCGTTAACCGTGGTCACCGGGTCGTTATGACACCTACAAATCCGCTTTATTTTGATTACCTTCCAAATAGCAGCAGCCTAGATGCCGTGTACAATATGAGCGTGGTCCCTTCGGATATATCCAGCCAAAAAGCACATTTGATCCAAGGTGCACAAGCCAATATCTGGACAGAAATGATCCCCTCCACTGCGCGGTTAGAGTTTATGATCCTCCCACGTTTAAGTGCTTTATCGGAACGCGTATGGACCAACAAATCCCTCTATGATAGCTATAGAAATCGAGTAATTGCACACTTTGGACTCTGGAACAAAATGGGTTTACGGTATCGTATGCCAGACCTTAACGGTTTCGCTGAAACACAGGTAATTGTCGACGGACAATCTACACTAAAAGTTTCGAATGAACTTCCCCAAAATCCAATACACTATACTACCGATGGTAGTCTTCCAACAAAGCAAAGCCCAGTGCTTAACGGCTCTCTTGTCGTTAAAAAAGAAGGTCCTATTCGTTTTGCGACAATCTCGCCTTCGGGTGCAAAAAGTGAGCTCTATCAGGTTGATTTTAAAAATGATACTTGGAAAAAGGGTATAAAAGTTGATGAAAGCACCGTGGCCCCGGGCCTTACAGCGACATTTTTCAATGGAACTTTTACCAATACTTCCGCCATTTCGGGTCCCGAAGTGCGTCAGGAAGTGATAAGCAATGTAGCGCTAAGCGATACCATCAAAATGCCTTCTTTTGGTGCAAAAATAAGAGGATACCTCTACGTCAAAGAAAAAGGAATTTATAATTTCTACTTCACTTGTGATGATGGTGGTGTCCTGCGGATACATGATCAGCTTGTCGTTGATAATGACGGACAGCATGCACCGATTATGAAAAGCGGACAGATTGCGTTAGAAGCAGGCTACCACCCAATTGCTGTAGATTTCCTTGAAGCTGGAGGAGGTTTCACCTTAAAACTTCAATACAATGTCAATGATTCAAAAGTGATCGATATTCCCAAAGCGTCTTTTTTCCATAAAAAGGATTAAAAAAATCGACATAAAATAGCAGTGATACCATCCCCAGTGCAGTCAATGCTCACTGGGGATTTTTTTACCCCACAAGATTCTGGTCTAACGCGAAGCTAGGGATAACATATTCGCAAAAAGACGATATGCCCCTGCTACTCCTGCTGGCAGTTGTCTAAACAGCGACAGGCTGTTATAGATATAATAACCTTTTCCTTTTTTGTGCAGTAGCAATAACCCATCTTCCGTACGATTATCTCCATTTTGCCCACGCAGTATCGGTTCAAAATCCGAAGCCCATTTTTGAGGTAAAAAAAGTGCCCGGTCCTGCACCCAATTTTGAAAATCATGCTGTCCGATTACATTAGGGTAGTTCAATATGCGATGGGAAGGGTTCAAAAATGATATATGGCTTTCTGTATCTGTAATTCTTTCCGGGGAAACCGCTAAAGGATAAGCCCCAACCTCCGTCAAATGCAAATCATACGGCGTATTATACTGCCCTATCAATACACCGCCCTGCTCAACATAGTCACGAAAAAGCTGATGAAATCCCGTAATTAGGGGATGGCTATTGTATATTCGTATTCCCAAAACCACTGCATCAAAGCCTGAGAGATCCATTCCCCCAATTGACTCAAATGGAATAATCTCCAAATGACCAACAAGCTGGCGTAAGCTCCCTGCAAGTTCATCGTTCACCCCCGAAATATAAGCAACTTTCTGGGCCGTAATATTCACGGGTAAATTTAGCACCCGCAATATGCCCTTGGGAAAGTAAGTTACTTGATTAACATGTGGATAAATAATACTTCTGGATGTGAACGGATACCGCCCTGTAGTCGTCTCAATCTCAAAGCCGATCTCTTGAATATATTCCTGCTGCGCATGCGACCTCAACTCAAACTTAAGCTTCTCGGTTGCATTACCCGCTATATTGAGCTCAATTTCTTTCGGAAATACATCGAGCCCATCCGGTAGCGTAAGCTTAACCTTTATAGATAAGGATTCGGAGACATTAGATTGTAGCTCTAAAGCAATTAAACGTCTGGTCGCATTGGAGAGCACCACGATGTCCGAATCAAAAGTTGCTGTCACCGGAGGGGCCACCGCAATAGGACTACCAGCATGTTTCACAGGCAACTTAACCGCGATCGGCAAGCCGGCAAACTGCAGTTCCAAATGAACAGACAATTCAGTTCCAAATTGTGTCAATACAACATCAGCAGGCGATGCCGGCGCATAGTTATGTGCATCGCCCTCAGCACTAAGCCAAGTTGGAAAAGAAGGTAAAATCGTATCCAGAAGCTGACCATTTAAATGGATCGTCTTCGAAGGTGACAAAGTAAAGTCTTTTTGCTCTCCGTTACGAATAAATGGAACTTTCACCCTGGTCAGCTGTAGATTGGATTCCGATGGGATATGCGCATTCAGGACCATATTAACCTCGGTCCCTGGTACCCAAAGTTCCTCAATAGCCTGTACTTCCAAAGATACACCAGCAAAGTCGAGCAGAAGACGCTCTACCTCCGCTCGTTTTTCATGGATAACATGCCCCTCGGGAACAATCCTCATCCAAAATAAAATCGTTCCAAGCTCCAAGACAAGTTCTGCTGCATCTGACTCACATTTTGCAATGAGGTCGTCCACCAAGCGATTAAATACGAGTGAATAAGAATCTTGAGCAGTATATTGTGTAAAAATAGCGTGCTGTTTCTCCGAACTGATCGGTGTACCTTTTAATAATTCAAAATATTCGGTGCTAGGCTGATGCCGAACCAGACTTCCCATGGCCTGAGAGCGATGTCTATTACGGCTTTCTGCAGCAATCTCACCATAATGAAAGTCCAAAGAGCCGTGTCTCGCTGGAATATCCAGCGAAAAATACGCTGGCAAAGGCCTTACTTCTCCACCGATATCCTTAACACCACTGTCCTGATATACATTCCACAACAGCTGCCGAGCCTGCCAAGGCTCCAATTCGGATAGCTGTTCTATATAAGCTGATGGATCAGCGGCCAGATCAAAAGCCTTTGCCGCTAGAATTGCTGAGGCCTGATGATGTCCATGTGAGTCCGGGACATCCGGTGAAAAACGTGTTACAATTACAGTAGGGCGAAAATAACGGATGGTCCAAACCATATCGGCAAGTACACCGTTTTCATCCCATCGTGCCAGCGTTTCATCGACAGATTTTGCAAATCCAAAATCCTTAGCACGTGTAAAGAACTGTTTTGTTCCCTCAATTGCACGAGCGGCAAGTGATTCCTGCACCCGAAGTACACCCAGATCCAGTCCCTTTTCTGTGCCAATAAAATTCTGTCCTCCCTCACCACGCGTCACGGAAAGATAGGCCGTATCGACCAACTGGTGCTGAGCCAAAAAGGTCAACAATTTATTGTTCTCGTCATCCGGATGAGCACCGATATATAAAACACGATCAGACATTTTAAGCCTACATAACGCACGCATCATCATTTGTTCTTTACGCGAAAAAGCCTGATCTAAATGTTGTTCGTGTGTCTGTTGTGCTAAATATTCCAATGCCATATCCTTCCTACTAAATATTTCTACGGCTCAAATATAGGAATATTTTTTAATAAACTACTAAATAGGTAGATTATATATTTTAATAAAGAATTAGTATTAATTATAATGGAGGATTAGCGTTAAAAACAAAGATGTTGCTCGTAAAAAAACACTAATCTAATCGTGTCAATACACCTTCTTTATGGGCGTAAAATTCATAGCTGGCTCCTTTTCTAAACTGCATAACCTTTTCGATATGGATACTACTATGGTTTTTGCTGAGGGTAAAGTATTTTTGCCGGAGCTGAAAACTAAAAGCTACTTAACTGTAACACCTGACAAAGATGCCTCCCCTTTCTGTAGAAATTTAGAATTGATAGCCGCTGGTATTTATTTTTGATCTACATCATGCGTACACTGCCTGCTCAATCTTGTTTTGTATAAAAATTAAATGCTTTCGTATAATATCGATTTCCCGGTGTCACCAGGAGCATAGATTTGTAAGGATACCTCAGGTGATTGGGGAATCAAATGATTTTGAACGCAAATAAATTAGTAGCGATGAAAGTTAGGCAAGTGATGATTTTTAAAAGTTCAGTGAAGACCAAAGACAAGAAAAATTTTTTGATGCAATTGGTCAAGACCCATCTTCCACAAGTACAAGATGCTACGGTTGATATTGATGATGAGGATGCTATTTTCCGGTTCGAAACAGAAGAGTGTTGTGTCGACTATCTGACAAATTTCCTACGTAGTTATGGTATCCAAGTTGATTTTCTGGATCGCTTTGTGATGGCTTAAATCAGCCATCAGATCAGAGGAGTCCTCCGGTATATTGTTTAAAGAAAGATTCTCTATAGATCTCACCAATCGGGATTTCAAACTTATCGATGTAAACAGTATGGTTATCAAAAGAATCAATAAACGATAAATTAATCAGATAGGATTTGCTGGTACGCGCAAACAGGCTCACCGGAAGTTTCTGGTGAATTGTCTTCAAATTCATTGCAGTAATCAGTTTATTGTTCCGGGTATAGATGACCACATAATCTTTGAGTGCTTCTATAAAGCGAATATCGGTAAATGCAATTTTATAGAATTTCCTATCCGATTTAATAAAAAGTGCATCCTCACTGGCCTTCTCAACCGTACTTTGGTTTTCTTTTAACGCTAGTAATTTTTTATAGGCTATTGCTTTATCGATCGCTTTTGCCAAACGGTCTTTATTGATCGGCTTCAACAGATAATCTATTGCATCCAATTCGTAACTTTTCAGTGCATATTGCGCATAGGCAGTCGTCAGGATAACCAGCTTGTCATTGGGAAGAGACTGTGCAAAATCGAGTCCATTGACTGTCGGCATCTCGATATCCAAAAAAAGTAAGTCCACCGGGTTTGTCTTGATACATTCCAATGCCGATATCGCATTGGAAAATGTACCTACTATCTGAATAGACGAAATTTCTTCGATTAAATTTTTCATTTCTTCCCTAGCCAGGGGTTCATCGTCTACAATAATGCAATTCATAAGGGAATAGTAAGTTTAACGCTATATAATGTCTCAGTTGTTGACACAGACAGTTCATAATCATTTCTATACAGCAGATCCAGTCGTCTTTTGGCATTAGCCAATCCCAGTCCGCTATATTTGCTTCGGACAAATGAGTTGTCGGGATCTTTCGAATTTTCACATTCAAAACAAAGCTGTTGATCCGTCTCAGAAAAATGGATTGTGATGAAAGTATCAGCATCACCGGCACTGAGACTATGTTTAATCGCGTTTTCAACAAAGGCCGTAAATAGATGCGGCGGTAGAAATACACCTTTTTTTTCCAATTCTATTGGGCAAGATATACGCGTTTTTAGGTTATCGCGGCGTATTTCCTCCAATTTTAGGAAATTGCTTATAAAGTTGATTTCGGACTTGAGAAGTGTCTTATCATCGTTATTTTCATACAGCTGATATCTTAGAAAATCTGATAACTTCATGATGACCTCGGTAGCCATATTCGGATCTTTTCGAATTAGAGCTTTAACGTTGTTCAGCATGTTGAATAAAAAATGTGGCTGAATCTGATTTTTTAAGGAAACAAGCTCTGTGGTCAAAGCCAGGTTTTTCAGTTCAGAAATACGCTTATTGTCTTCCAACCAACGTTTAAAAAGCTTAAATGTCGTGGTGGTTAGAATAATCGGAATACAGATAAATAATGCAGCGATTAGCCCCATAGAGTCCGACTCCGGTTTTTTTATAGCGGGAATATGAATGGAATAGATGTAATTTGCAATGTACATGACTACCAGCAAACTGGCCGTTACCAGCAGTATCAATGCTAAGACATATAACTCATATTTGGCCTTAAAGAAAAACTTTGGGATCAGTACATACATATTGGCGTAAAACATGCAGACGAATACAAACCAAAGGATAATAGAAAAATAAAACCGATAACTCCCTTGAAAATGAGAACTCGAATTTGCATTTGCAAAGAGCAACAGTAAACCGATCAGAAAAAACACATGTCGCAGTGGCCTGAATTTATTTTCTGTAAAATACCTTAAAACAATGCTATTATTGAAGTCTTGCATGCATTAGAATGATTTTAACCTAAATAACAAAAATAAAGCTTTTCTTGGCAAGAATCCGATCTCTTATACGAAGACCTGTTTTTTTTATACCAAAACTGGGAGATGATTTTTAACGTTCCTTTTCACTGTTCCGCTAAATTGGACTTTTGTATAAAAACAAGACCTGTTGGTCTAAAAAAAAAATACCACCTACAAATTTCGGCTATCCTTACAATGATTTTAATCATACATTTATGCAAAAAATACTTTTAGTGTTTGTACTATTGTTTCGTATATCCACTTCAATCGCACAGACTAAGGATAGCGTACAGCAAAAAGTGAGGGCTGTTGTTACTGACAAATTCCCCATAACACGGGTCCTCAATTTGACCTATGAATCCAATACAGGATACAGTTATTCATCAAAACTCCAAGGTCAGGATTTACCTAAAACAAAAGTAGAATCGATGTACCAAGCCGGAGGTAGTATCAACATTAATTTTTTAAAGAGCAGAACCTGGAACTTGGGTACCAATATTGGCTATCAGTTCACTTCTGTAAACTCCAATCGTTTAGACCCCATCGCACAATCTACCATACAGTCAACCCATCAATATCATTATCATTACGAATCACTTAATCTTACCCGTTATTCACGTTTATGGGGCAAAGTAGCATTTTATACCGCAACGGTTGCTGCCAATGGGAGTGAAAAAGCAATAGAACGCATTAATGGGATATTATCTGCTACAGTGGTACTAAAAGCCACGCGGGAGATTCAAATGGCGGTGGGCCTCATCGGCTTTATAGATCCAGCAGCGATTATTCCGGTTTTCCCAACCTTTGCCTACAAGCAACAATTTGCCAATGGGATGATACTTGATGTCATCTTACCTAAAGGAGCCTACCTTCGAAAAGAGGTCTTGCGGAATGGCCGCGTTTCAATAGGTTCCGATTTAAATAGTACGATCTTTTACCTCTATAACTTTCAGGGCGCTGAAAAAGTATATACCTTCAGTCAGATGGAGATCAATTCGGGTCTGACTTATGAACATAACCTGGGCCGATCTTTTATTGCCACCCTTAAATCAGGACTAAAAACCATACCTCGTGCACGCGTATTTGAAAAAAATAAAACCCAGCGCGATTATGTATGGGAAGCAAATCCCGATCCTTCGTTTTATATTAATGCGGGGCTTTCCTTCAATCCCTTTGCTAAGAAAAGGAAATAATATCTTTTTTTCGGGTTATCCACCCCATATAAATCGATGATTGAAAGAATCGAACAGGAGGTTCAAATCCGGCTTCTTCACAGAGCTCGGCTAATCGTTCTTCCGAGACATGCAACAATTCATGCTCGATTCTTCGCAATCTTTGAGCGACCTGTGTTTCATCTATCCCCTTGGGCAGAAGAAGTCTCAACAACTGCAAGTTTTGTTGAATCTGCTCCTTATTGCCCGTAATATCTAATAATAACAAGGGTGCTTGCGACATCATTCTCTTGAAAATATCTTGGAGCATAACCAATTTTTCGCCATTGTCTTCTAAAAAGTGTAATACAAGCAAAAGCGTCGCAGCACCATATTGTTTCTCTTCGTCCAAATCACTTATCACACCTTCGACAAGATGAACATTTTCGTCTGCTTCAAATTTTTCCAGGGCCTGACTAATCATCTCAGGCGACGGATCTATCCCGGTTATTGTCCAAGATTCTGCTGTGTCAACAAAACGTTCTATTTCATTTCCTGTGCCACATCCTACCACCAATAAATCCTTATTTTCAGTTTCTCGGAGAAGCTTCGGCAGCTGATCTAAAAAATAATGGTAATTGGGAATCCAGCTCTCAACAAATTGGTCATAGCCACTTGCACGCTCATTTTCAAACAGTTCTACTTTATTCATCTAGCTAACAATAATCGTTCAATATAAAATCAGTATGCAGTTAAAAGGTATACCTTTTCTGCATTCCAAATATACATCCAAAGTTATCTATTTAAAACTATTCTAAATAACTAATGATTATTCTGACAATCTCGTTACTTATATTTCACCGAATAGATCGGTCAATGAGTTTCTATATTCAGATTATATCAATACTATTTTTTTGAGAGTGTATCAATTACTTTTTTCAGATCGATCCCTTTCCCCAATACAGGTTTAAAGATATCACCCAGCTCATGCATTCTTTCAATCGCATTAAACAAGGTGAAATCACTAATTTTCAGCCCTTTTTTAACTTCATCCCAATGTAGTGGCATGGACACTGTCGCTCCAGGCTTGGGACGCACTGAATATGCTGCAGCAATGGTAGCATGTGGTCTATTTTGAAGAAAATCAAGATACATTTTACCTTTCCGATCACGAACAGTTCGCTCTAAGCTGGTATAGTCGGGTAGCTCCGCATGAATCAGGGTGACAATAATATGCGCAAACTCCTTGGACTGATCGTAATTATATTTATTTCCTAATGGTATATATATGTGAAGTCCCGTGGAACCACTTGTTTTACAATACGAAGGTACCCCCATATCATCTAAAAGTTGTTTGGTGAGCTGGGCGGTTTCAATAACCTGATCAAATGTATTTTTATCCGGATCCAGATCAATGATACAAAAGGTCGGATTATCCGGTTTTCTGACGGTACTACTCCAGGGATTCATTTCGATACAGCCAAGATTAGCCATATATAACAATGTAGCCTCGTCTTTTCCGACCAGATAATGCCGATCACGGCCATCGGCCTCGCTTTGGTAAAGATAGGTTTCTGCCCATTCCGGTGCTGTATCAGTAACATCCTTGAAATAGAACCCTTCTTCTTTGATACCATTTGGGTATCGATTCATGCTTTGTGGTCGATCTTTAAGGTATGGTAAAATAAAAGGTGCAGCCTGCTCATAGTAATTAATTAAATCGCGCTTGGTGATCTTTTCGTCAGGCCAAAATAGTTTATCGAGGTTGGTAAATTTTAACTCATGTCCATTTACCTTCTGAACCTGGGTTTTGTCTTTGGGGTTTAGCATTGTTTTATAGTTTTTTTTATCCGAACTGCCTTCCTTACTATTCTTTCGCATCCCATCTCCCTCTTTTGATTGTTTGCCGATAATCTCATTAACGGCCTGCTCTTCTTCCAAAATCACTTTTTTGGCATTTTTATCGTTACGCATGCCGACAAATGAGGGATGTCGCATAACGCCGTCACCGGTCATTTCTGTAAAGCTCACTTCGCAAACCAGGTTGGGATGTAGCCAGGTGACAGCGGCATGAGGAGGGCGGGGTCTAAATCGTGAGGATTTGTTGATATCGGGTTCGTCATCAAACGGGCTATTTTTTGTGACCAAGGGTTTGAACTGCGCCATCAGCTCTTGTTGTAATTTTGCACTGAATCCTGTTCCGACCTTTCCGGTATAAATAAGCTTTTTACCTTCATATAGGCCTACCAATAGGCTACTAAACAGTTTGCTGGAGCCTTCGTTCTTTGTAAAACCGCCAATAACAACCTCCTGACGCCTATTAGCCTTGATTTTCAACCAGTCAGGTGAACGCTCATGTATATGGTAAACGCTTTCCTTGCGTTTGGCCATAACCCCCTCTATACCGAGTTTTTTGGCTTCATTCAAAAATCCAACGCCCGATGTATCGAAATGTTCACTCAATAAAATCAAATCGTTTTGCGGCATTACTTCCTTTAAAATCGCTTTTCTGTCCAATAGCGAAAGACCTTTTAGATCTTTTCCATCGTACCAAAGGATATCAAATACATAATATACCAAATCGCCATCCGCCTCACTTCTCCAGTTTTGTAGGGCCGCAAAATTGGCCGTTCCATTTTTTTCCAATACAACGATCTCACCATCGAGTATGGCATTGATCGCGATGCTTTTCAGGGTATCATATACTGGATAAAACTTTTCCTTGAAGCTTTTGTCATTTCTGGATTTTAGTTCTATTTTGCCATTTTTCATAAAGGCCAAAGCACGATAACCGTCCCATTTCACCTCGTATACCCAGTTTTGATCATCAAAAGGCTTGTCGATCAGCGTCGCCAGCATGGGCTGCACCGTAGTATAAAAGACCTGCTTCGGTGATTTCTTTAGCAAGTCGGTGATATTATACGCTTGTTTCTGCGTCTCAGCCTTTTTCTTTTTAGGCACTTCTTCCAACTGGTTGCTGATTATTTCAGCAGCATTCCTACTTTTTTTGCTTTTATTTTTTGATATGCTATTCTTTTTAACAACAGGCTGTCCATAGACTTTATCGGGCGATTTTTCCATTTCCGCTATCGTCTTTCCCGACAATACGGATTTATCCTTTGCTATGACATCCTTGCTTGTTGCATATTGATCTTCCAACTTCATCAGTAGCCATTCATTCCCCCCTCTTCCATATGCTTTTACCAAAGCAAATTCTCCCTTCAATTTTTCTCCAAACAATCTGAATTTGAGCTTTCCGCTATAAAGCTGATGTCGAAGATTCTTATCCATTTTTACAACATCATTTGTCTCAGGAGCTAAAGCTTCATAGCTCCCTTCATCCCACACGATCACTGTGCCACCACCATACTGTCCTTTTGGTATGATACCTTCAAAATTCCGGTAATCGTAAGGATGATCTTCAACCATCATGGCCAAGCGTTTGATAGATGGGTCCATAGATGGCCCCTTGGGAACCGCCCAACTTTTGAGCACCCCGTTCATTTCAAGCCGAAAATCATAATGCAGATGCGAAGCATCATGCTTCTGCACGACGAAACGCAACTCCTTTCCGCTTGATCTTCCTCCAAAGGGTTCCGGTGTTTTTCCTGCGGAACGCTTTTCGCGATATTTTGACAAACCCATACGCCTGTTTTTAATCGTAGCTAACTTTCTATCTTAACACAACCATAACACAAAAAAAGTTTGTTTTTTTAGATGTTGGGGTTGATAAAGGTTCAGCATAGTTTTCCGGGCAAGATCTCACAAGCCAGCATAAAAAAGGCCAGGAAATCAACCCCTGACCTTCGAAAAATACAATATCTAACCTACATTACTTACTTTTTTAACCGATGCAGATCGCAAATAGTTTTAAATATTTTTAGGAAATTCGTCTTTCCACCAGGTAAAACGCCAGTCATAGCCTTCTTCTTCGGTCAACAGGCATTCTTCCAGCTCCGCCAGATATTTTTCTTTATCCAGATCCTGACCTATAAATACCAATTCATTTTTTCGATCTTCCCACTCCGGATGCCAACGTTTAAGAAGTTCAGCTCTGATTTCGGCATAACTGGGATACTGATAGCGCTGCTCTTCGGGCATGCTACTCCACCATGAGCCTGCACTTTCCAACCTTACGCTACCGCCTGCCTGACTAAAGCTAATGGCCAAATGCGGGCGGGAGGCCAACCACAGGAGACCTTTAGCTCGTATGATATTGTGCGGGTAGCGCTCGTTGAGGTAGCGGTGCAGTCGTTGTGGATGGAAGGGCCGTTGCGATCGAAAAACAAAAGATGAAATACCGTACTCTTCTGTTTCGGGTGTATGTTCATTTTCAAGTTCCCTGATCCACCCTGCCGAAGATGAAGCTTCATCAAAATTAAAAGAGCCCGTACCCATAATTTCCCGGGGATCAACGCGTCCAAATTGTGTACGGATACGCTTTGCACCTGGATTGAGCCGCCCAATTGCAGCCTCCAAGGTACCCAAAGTTTCCTCAGATACCAGATCGGCCTTATTCAGGAGGATAACATTCGCAAACTCGATCTGATCAGTCAACAGATTTACGATCGCCCTATTATCATAGTCGTCGTCCGTCAATTTTCGATCTAATAAGGTGTCGGCGCCTCCAAAATCTTTGGCAAAGTTGAAACAGTCCACAACTGTTACCATGGTGTCAATATAGCTGAATGTAGACAGGTCAATCGCATTATCATTACCAACATAACTGAATGTCTGGGCAACAGGGATAGGCTCCGAAATACCAGTACTTTCGATAAGAAGATAATCAAAACGGTTTTCTTTCGCTAGTCGCTCCACCTCCACCATCAAATCCTCTCTTAATGTACAACAAATACATCCATTGCTCATCTCTACTAATTTTTCTTCCGTTCGTGAAAGTACATTTTCGCGCTCAACAGCCTGTGCATCGATGTTCACTTCGCTCATATCATTGACAATGACGGCCACCTTCTTACCCTCCTTATTGTGTAAAATATGATTCAATAGTGTTGTTTTTCCTGCGCCTAAAAATCCACTTAAAACGGTGACAGGCAATTTAGTTTTTTGGGAAATGCTGCTCATAGTAATTTCGTTTTCACAAATGTAAAAACAATAACACTTAAATGCAACACTGTTGCTTTATTATTGTACACACTAAACCAAAAGTCTTCCAAATGCCATTAAAAACTTATCAATGATTAAGATAAGTTTCATTTAACCTGATCAGCAAGACGTTGCCGTAAGATACGTTCACGATCAGCATCCCAATACTTGCAGTCCAGTTCGATAAATAAGGAACTGTAGGGTAGAGTTGACTCGGTCTTCAGTACGACAACACCAAAAAGCTGTGCTGCTTTATCCATTTTCGCAAATACCTCTTCGTGCATCAGCGGGGTTAATTTTATGTTCGGAAGTAATTTCTTTAGACTCTCCTGATATGCTTTTAAGCCTGGCGCGATGGTTTCATCTAAGTATCCAAGCTCCTTATCTTGGTAAAAAACAGGCCTTATATGTGTTTGCTTATCGAGTAGTCGCAATGCGGTATCCAATACCTCAGGCATCTTTCTTCCCGTATTAATAATCAGCATATTTTTGGTAGCAGGAGCCGGATAGGCCTTATCAACAATCAATATCCAATTGCGGTGACCTAACAAAGGTAATTGCTGCGAAAATAAATCCTTCCAGTCTGGTTTTAACGGCGGATCACCCAAATGACGTGGCGATGATTCACAAGCGACCATCACAGCAAACATCATGAAAAGAAGCAAATCATTTATCCATTTTTTCATAGCCATTGTATTGTTAGTGTATCTCCATTTTTTAGCATGACTTGCTCCTTAAAACTAAGAATCAGACGTCCATCAGTGCATTTCAGCTCAACCAGTTCAATCGACCTTTCATTTTGCTTTACAATGAGTTGTTTTTTATTGAGCGATAGGTCATCCGCATCACCTAGATGAAATTCATGAAGCATCAATTGACCATATTTCAAGGTCAGTGTACACTGACATACCCCTTTAGTTTTTCGCTTCTGGGTATATGTCCCCCATCCTTTTGCTGTTGTGAAAGGCGCCTTGAAATCTGCTTTTCCTAACTTAGGGGCAAATCCAATCTGCCCTTTCGGCCCATGATAACTAAAACCACAGGCGCTGATAAAGGTTCCATAGCTTGCCATGGCACGTGCATAATGATCGCTGCATTCAATCTCATTAAAAGGATTTCTCTTGGCAGCGTGATGGCGATCGTGGATCACCCTTGTCAATGTTAAACTTTCGTCAACCATGCCTTCCGCCATCATATGTGCAGCGACCTGATGTTCAAAGCCACTCATACATTCATGGAAATAACCTAATTGCCAGGTAGTATTGTCGCCATAAGCCTTGTCTTCATTCTTTGGATTAGTGTTCATAACCATGCCCCCCTCCCCAGCCAAGGCATAAGGCCTTCCGCCAAGATGCGTTTTTATATAGGGGCCAACATCCATGGTAAAGTTATATTTCCAGAGTGCTTTCAATGCAGACACTACGTTCTCCTGACGATTGACCCCCGGCATGTCCACTTGTCTGCACCAGGCCTGACCATAGACCTGGTCAATATGACAGGTATTATAAGAGCCTAGCATCTTTCGCCCCTGCAGCATATCGGGACGATGAATATAATACTCTCCATTAAAGAGTTTGCTATCCATATTTTCAGATCCCTTCCTAACGTATTCCAAACACAATTTTTGAAACGTTTTATCACCTACTTCCTTCGCCATCAATGCAGCAGCCTGTATTGCTGCGAGACATAATCCGACAATCCAGGCAATTTCACCTTCCCAGACCGCATCAAGTGTATTTTCCATTGGCGTATCGGTCATACCATCCTTGTTTTTATCCTGATCAAGAACAAATTGAACAGCCTTCTTAAGTTTAGGCCAGTTTCGCTCAAGAAATGTGCTGTCGCTGCTCATCTGATGGTCACGATAGAAGCGTAGAATAACACCAGCCTGCCCATCAATAGCCGGTCTTTTTTCATATTCAGCACGAAAGATGATGGCACCGGTATCAGACTGAAAGCCAACACCTAGATCCGTCACTTCACGTAGATTACGTTCAAGATCCGGAAATATCCTGCCCATGGACTGCCCATATTGCCAAACGTGCGTACAGGTACCAGCACATGCCCCTACTCCTTCCCAGCCCCAAAATCTTCCCGAAGCAAAACGCATGGTGTTTGCTGTGGCCAGTGTGCCTATATTGACAAAAGTGCGATCCATAAACCAGTACGGCAGTGTTGTATCATTCCAGGTCTGCTGCCATGCCATGGTTTCGCTCTCGAGTTTTTCACGATTGTTCAAATAATAATTGATTACTTCGGCCGCATTACTAAACCTGGCACCATACCAATAACCCGATTGCGCATCCTTGAGGTGAAGTTTCAGTTTAGGGTGTGGATTGTTAAAATACCAGGATATTACATAAGAAATTTGGCTTGTCGCCTTCGCTTTTATTGTCCGTTTTACCGTAAAGGCACCTACTTGCAAATCCGAAAAACCGACGGTCGAATCCACCCTATCCGCCTCTACCTCCTTCGGTTTTACAGGCCATTCCCGTATCCTCGTCGTGGGTTGCGCTTCTATATCAATACAGGTAAAAGCCATTGATCCATGGTCGCCAGCTTCCATGGCTTGAGTAGGAACCTGATCGCAACTAAAAAGCAACACTTGAGTATCGGCATGTTCCGCTAGGAAAGAGCGTTTGTGTACAGTATCAAAATCTTTCCGCCCTTTATGTACACCATTTTCCATCCAGCCCGTAACCGTTACATCGACTGGCGCGTCGCCCTTGTTCTGCAATTCGATATGTATGGTGGTAAGTGGCAAAGAAGAGTTATCCTGATCCAAAGGAATAAATGGTGAATAGGCTACCAATACCACATCCAATGGAAAATCGATACTGCTATAGGTTATTCGACATGTTGGATATGTTGCTTCAAATGCTACCTCATCCCAGTGGTTTTCCCTAAGCTCCTTGATAACCTGCTTTCCATCGACTAAGGTCGAAATCGCAAAGCCCTGTTCCATACTCCGCAGGTTGTCTGCTATAGCAGGGTCAATATAAGCAGATCCATCCCTCGGCCGTACAGTGACCAATTCTTTTCCATTGTTCCATTGCACATTTTTGGGTTCTATCCCCTCGCGCTCACCATCATAAGCCGTATTAAATATCTGCCACAACCATAGCCGACCATCACCTCCTATATAGACCGTACCCGAATGTAAACCACCTACAGGCATTCCAATGTACCGAAGCTCGTTTTTACTTTTTCGATAGGTGATTTTTTTTCCCTTTTCATACAGCGAATCAAACCATTGCCTGCTGAGACCTTTTTCCTCTGGAATGTTGTGAACAGGTTTATCCCAGGCAAATACGGTATTTGACCATACAGGAAATTTGCTGGCCAATACGCCCAGGCCAACTAAACTGGCTTTCTTAAAAAAACGTCTTCTGTCCATTCGTTTATAATTTATTGCCGTCCCGAATTTAGCGGAAGGAACTATTGGTTTGTCTGCACAAGATATTGAAATATCCTTGATATCCAGCAATAAACATCCCCACAACAAATGGTAAATTATTAAAAAAGTTAAAGCCGCCTGATGTAGCAAAATCAGAGCGGCTCAGCTTACAGCACAGGAAAGTCTGTAAAGGTTACCTACCAGTGGAACTATTAGCTTAAAACAAACGCACTTTAAATCCCAGTTGATACTGGTCAATATGCGCATCCCAGTTGTCTACGATTTTATTATTCTTTTTGAACTGTCGGTATCTAAAATACAGCGCGCCAAGGTCTATCCCTAATGCGTAACCTATCCGTGTACGACTGTTGAACGCTGGTTTTCCATCATTGAGCTTATAAGCGTCGTCATTGAGCAACATATTAAGGTCTAGACCGCCCAGGATGGAAAATTTTCTTGTAAAATTAACTTTAAGGTACACCGGAGTGTTGAGATATTTCAGCGAACGAGTCCCTTTGGATAAACCTCCGGAAAGGGAAGCTGTGTTGTCATTAACACGTATTCTGGTTAAATTATAACTAGGTTCAACTTGAATATCCATTTTGCTATTAAGCCCAAATATCAAATCTCCCCCCAATTGATATCCCATTCTATTGGCGCCAAATGCATTCCCACTTGCACGCGAAATATTACCACCAACCCGAAGTCCAAACCCCATTTGTCCGTAACATGCGGTCTTGAAACCGAACAATCCCACGATCAAAAAACAAACTAGTGTACAATGCTTCAACTTTAATCGATCTATCTTTATCATTTTTACCATAAAACACACCATTACATTAGACCAATAACTGTTTTCCTGTAATTTGCAACTTCACAAAATAGGCTATATTATTTTTCTTTATACTTTCCTTCAATATTCGGGCTTCCAGTGTAAAGTAAGCATGATTTCGCAAGAAGACTAGGGTAAGAGCATACCAGATGCGCTCATCGACCACCTGATTTTTCCTATAATTTACCTCCAGATACATCCTTTGATTAAGGTCAACAAAACTTTTACTCCCCAAATGAAATGAGACCGCATCCACAACTATTTCCTCCAGCAGATTTTCTGGCTTTTTCGAGGGCCTTGTTGCAAAAATGCACATTTCAACTTTTTTGATTACGGACTCTGCAACCAAATGTTCCTGTAAAAAACACCTTGCTGCAGATGCGCTCCTCTGACGGGTTCCTTTTACCCCTTCAAATAGATAACCTATATCCTGAAAATAAGCGGCACAATTTACGACGAATTTATCTTCGACCGTCAAGCTATACTTTTCACTCAGGATAACTACCGCATTTACAATATCACGAACCCTATCAATCGTGTGAAAACACAGTTGTGGATTGTGGTTCTCGCGGTAACTCTGCACTAAAAAAAGATCTGCCTGCTGAAGTAAGTTTGTGTAATCCATTTAAACAAAACTAAAATTCCGTAAAAAATAGATTTAACATATTATACCAAAGGGGCTATTTTTTATACCAAAGGGCCTTTAAACAAAAAAGGCCAGGTAATCATACCTCGCCTTTATCCTTAAATTTTCCTTTTTCTATCAATTATCCCAAGCACCAAATCGCTTTAGATGGTTAATTGCTGTTATTTATGACATTATTTGATCGTTACAGCAAAAGCATATTCATCGGGAGGAAGACATTGTGAAGCGTCACAAGCTTGCCATTCCACTGTACCTTTTACTGTTGCAGTTCCTTTGTTGAGCGAAACTTTTTGCTGAAAGATCACTTCATTTGTAAAGTATCCTACATCCATTTTGAAAACCTCTTCGTGTTTAATCTTTGGTTTTGGTTCAGCAGTCTTACCTACCAACGCATAATCAGCGGCTTTACTGAAATTGAAAGATGTTGGAATTGGTCCTCCGTCTTTTACATTTTGAGAGTAAATGTGCCAACCATCTTGAATGGTAGCCTTCACGTAAACCATAGCTTCCTTGTTGTTCAATTTTTTGCTGGCCACAGTCCATTTTACAGGTTTATGGATCTGAGCGAATGCGCCCGAAACGGCGAACATAACCACGGTCACTAACAATAAAATCTTTTTCATGTTTGTATCAATTTTTCAGTTTATTATTTCATCGGCAGCACATTTCATACAGTATTTTTTCTGTAAAAAACACCACTTAAATGCTTACAACAATATTCGCTATAAACAGAATAAAACACAACATGATCACAATAAAACAATAAATTTTATCAAAAAATAATAATTAAACCATATTTTTTACACTTTTAGAGGCTCAGTTTTTTCAATTCCAGTAATATATCCAAAAAAGGCTATCAGACTAAAACAAAGGGAATTGTCAAACATTGTCTGTTGCGAGCTTGTGAACGCGTTCTGCTCTACGACTCCATCCCGAGCTAATCAATTTTACATAATAATCTGTATCTTATGCATGATTCACATTTATGCCATGGCTATACCAACCACAAAAGACGAACTCCTTCAAGCTATACGTACAAATTACAGCAAGCTTGTCTGTGAACTTTCCGATATTCCAGTCGATCAAACTAATCTTCTTATACTCCAGGGTCATGCTAAAGGAACAGTAATGAGTATAAATAATCTAATTTCCTATTTAATTGGCTGGGGTGAGCTGGTTCTCAAATGGAATAAGAAAAGTGAAGATGACAAAGAGGTTGATTTTCCGGAGACTGGTTTTAAATGGAATGAACTAGGCAAACTGGCTCAAAAATTTTATCAGGATTATTCCGACCTCGATTTTACGACTTTGTGCGCAAAACTAGATCAAACTGTTTTAACAATTGTGGAACTCCTTGAGCAAAAAACAAACATGCAGCTGTATGGTGTAACCTGGTATGGAAAATGGACCTTAGGCAGAATGATTCAATTTAACACCGCTTCACCTTATCAAAATGCAGTCGGGAGAATCCGCAAGTGGAAAAAAGAGAAAAAATAGTAAACCATCGCTGGATAAATATTGTTATTCAATAAACACATATAATCATTACTATGGGAAATCTATTATATACTATCGCTGTTATTTTGGTCCTGATATGGGCAATCAGTTTTTTTGGCGGATTTGTTGGCGGAGGGCTAATTCATATTCTTTTGGTTATCGCTATCATTGCAGTGCTTCTGCGTGTAATTAAAGGAAACGCGTGAAGACTGTAAGCAGTTTATTGATTACGATAAAAAGCTCCTCATTTTTAACGCTGAGGAGCTTTTATTTGCTGTAAATTCTTTAGCTAACGAACTTAAATATTCAGATCTCCTTCTTTACCTATATCTTCCGTTTCACCTGTTAGTCTAACTTTTAGCATCTTAAACAGGTTGACAATCATATTGGAGTCTGAATCCCAATAATGAGCATCTTTAGGCGTAACACGCAACAATCGGATATTAGGATCCTCCTTACCTTTCTCAAACCATCCTTCCATCATTTTGTTCCAGTAACGATTTATCCTTTCCTGATCTCGCGAAAGACTCGCTTTACCATTTATACTTAGAAAGGTGTAGTGTTTTGGGTCCGCATAAAATAAGGAAGCCTTTGGGTTCTGTGCGATATTCTTAAAGGTATCGCTCTCAGCAGAACAAATAAACCAAATATCTCCATCTTCGTCTACTTCTTGTCTACTCATTGGAACCCCATGTGGATACTCCGATTCAGCTGGGAATGAACACACTGTTCCCACATCGATTTGATCTACAATTGCTTTAAGCTTATCTAAAGCTTCTTTGTTATTTAAATTATTCTCTGCCATAATATGTCGTTTATTAAGGAACAGTATCCTGTAGAAAATCGTTTATTTTTTTAGCAAATTCAGGCTATCTTCAGCAGTGAAAGGGGAAAAGTACGAATAAAAAAAGGCAAATCAAGTAATTTTACGTATTTTTAATACTAATAATATTAGTAATTTTACGTCAAAATATTAGAGAATAAATCATGTTTGGTTTTGATGATAAATTGCAAATATTAGCTGATGCCGCTAAATATGACGTAAGTTGCAGCTCAAGCGGAAGTAAACGAAAAAATAGTGGTGGTATAGGTGATTCATCGACTAGTGGCATTTGTCATACCTACACCGAAGATGGTCGCTGCGTCTCCCTGCTAAAAATTTTAATGACTAATTATTGCATCTACGACTGTTCATTTTGTGTGAGCCGACGAAGCAATGACGTACAACGGGCAGCATTTTCGGTGAAGGAAGTTGTCGAATTGACCATGAACTTCTACCGTCGTAATTATATTGAGGGTCTTTTTTTAAGTTCGGGTATTTTCAAATCTGCCGACTACACCATGGAACGCTTAATGTTGGTCGTCAAGAAACTTCGGACGGAAGAACGGTTTCATGGTTATATCCATCTCAAGGCCATTCCGGGTGCGAGTGAATCGTTATTAAAAGAAGCAGGCCTATATGTTGACCGGATGAGTGTGAACCTCGAAATTCCCACTGAGGAGGGACTCAAGCTAGTTGCTCCCGAAAAGGATCATCAATCCGTTCGCGAGCCTCTAGCGATTATTAAAAATGAAATCCTAAACCTTCGGCAGGATAGAAAAAAAGACAAGAAAACACCCTTGTTTGTACCAGCAGGCCAAAGTACACAGCTGGTTATTGGAGCAACTCCAGAGAGCGACCTACAGATTATGCAGACCGCCAATACATTCTATAAAGATTACAATCTCAAACGGGTTTATTATTCGGGTTATATTCCCATCAACGCGACCGATTCCAACCTTCCCCAAATTGGGACATCACCACCTCTTGTACGTGAAAACAGACTTTATCAGACAGATTGGCTACTTCGGTTTTATGGTTTTTCGCTTCATGAAATACTCAACAGCACGCATCAACATCTCGATCTAGAAATAGACCCTAAGCTTGCTTGGGCGCTACGCAACCCACAATTCTTTCCCATCGACATCAACAGCGCTACGTATGAGTGGATTATCCGAATCCCCGGTATTGGCAGGCAATCCGCAAACAAAATTGTGCAGTCGCGCAAATATGGGAAATTAAAGGAATATCAACTTCGAAAAATAGGAATTGCCTATAATCGTGCCAAATATTTTATGGTTTGCCAGGATACACTCATCGCTGGAGGCTTCCACTATCCCGAAAACATCAGAAAGTCTATTCTTGAAACTAATCCCCGTGCACAGGTCACGGCTTCCAATACCCAGCTAACACTTTTCTAATGGACTATATTTTTGACGGAAGTTATTCCGGATACCTCTGTTGTGTATTTGAGGCCTTTGAACGGAAAGAATTTGATAGCATTCCTACAACAGAAAAGTCCATGGAAATTAATATTTTTTCGGAGAAGCGACAGGTTCATACTGATGTAAAAAAAGCCATGCGCATTTTAGTGGGAATGGAAAAGATACTCGGAGCACAAGAAACAAAAATTTTTTATCTTAACTTTTTGTCCGATAATCAATCGGAATGGCTCAATGGATTTCGACTGATCGTTGAACTTTTTCGAAGGGGAAAATTGGATATACGCAATTATGGATACCCACCTATACTCCGTATCCATCAGACGATCAAAAAGATCAGCCGCGAACGACACCGCATGAAAGCTTTTATCCGATTTGTCAAGTCTAACGATAATCTCTACACAGCCATCGTTGAACCCGATTTCAATGTGATTCCTCTGGTTGTAGACTTCTTTAAAAATCGATTCGCCGACCAGTGCTGGTTAATTTATGATATACGGCGAAACTATGGCTTCCATTATGATGGCAAAAATATCTTGGAGGTATCCAACAACAATACACATGAGGTTCAAGATCCATATCAGCTAGAAGTGGATCTCGACCCTCAAGAAAAAGATTATCAGCATCTCTGGAAGACTTATTTTAAGAGTACCTCTATTGAATCACGCAAAAACCTGAAGCTTCACTTAAGACATGTTCCCAAACGTTACTGGAAATATCTCGTCGAAAAACAATAAGTCCCGAATTAGCGAAAATCCTATTCATATCATTATTTTGATCCGCCAAACAGCTTGCTCACCAACCAAATGACAATAGCGACGACGACAACAACCAATAGGATGCCCGACCACACACCAGCTTTAAATATACCTTCAATTGCTGCACAGCTCGACACGAGCACCAATAAACTCGACATGAGCGCAAATGGAATTATCTTTTTCATAAATACCTGTTTTAATTATTAATTGGAAGTATGACAATACTGGCCTTGAAAATGTTTTACAGCAATGACGTTCATGTACTTTTTACATCTCACTGCGGATACGTCCGATACGTTCACTGCATTAAATACTTGAGTAGTCCGTATTTTTTTGTCATAAAGTGAATGCGCTACGTTATTTACACCCTAAAAATACGGTTAACGGACCAAGGGAAGCTTTTGGGTACAGCATTTGATTCTGTTTACCCAAATAGCAAAATAGAATTTAAACAATAATTAACTAAAGATATGGACACTATACACCAAAAAGCACAAAAAATAGGATTGGAAAAAGGTTATTATCTATTATTAATGGCTATATTGGATTTACCTGTTGATGGTAAGGAAAAATCGGAAAAGAAAAAATAAGGTTGGTTCACCAAGATACACAAAGGAAATCCAGCGGTCTCAATAGTATTTGATACTCCCCTATTAAGGAATAGGGGAGTATTTTATTAAGGACCCCGTTTTTAATAACCTTCGTTCTGTTTAAAATCCTTCGTCACATCCATGACACTTTGTGGAATCGGAAACAAACGCCTGAACGGTTGTGTTGCCGGTTTGGCACTATAAGGCAGATCATACTTTCCGAAACGTATCATTTGTGGGCGGCGAAGCAGCTCCCAGTACGTTTCAAAAGCAATTTCACGGTAAAGATCGCCCGCATTTAAAGAGGAAATTGTCTTCCCAGGTTCACTTCCATAGAGTGACTCCCTCGTGCGTGATGAACGTAATTTATTAATATCATTGAGCGCCAAATTCACTTCTCCTTTTCTGAAATAAGCTTCGGCACGCATTGTGTAAATTGCACCAAGGCGCACCAATGGAATATCGACATTACTTGAGCCATTGCCGTCTCCGGGATCGTATTCATATTTAAAAACCCGAACACCACGATTGATTTGATCTTGCTTAAAGACAGCCTGTTTGGGATCGTCAAAATTGAGTTCTGGAGTAAATACCATCTTTGTACCAGCGCTTTTCTCCATAGACAATTGCGATACCTTAATACGTCCGTCTGCGGTCATTTCAAAAGCCCCATTTGCAGTCAGCTTTGGTCCATACTGTTGGCCTTCAATAATACCGCGGTTAAAATGAAACCACATCAGATTTGTCCCCGGTACAATATCTGTCGATGGAACACTTTGCTCCCGATCATTATAAAACCAAGTACCGTCGCCATATTGATACTTTCTTGAGAAACGTGGATCATCATGATTTCCATTCCACGTCGCATAAAATTCAGGTGTGATACAGGCTGCATTGGTACCACGATTTACCGGAGTAGGTCGCTGGTTACGTTCGACGCAGACATAAGCAAAAGAATTGGATCCATTTCTGATCTTATCGATTTTCTGTGTAATTACCCAGATTAGCTCTGGGCCTTTCTCATTTTTAATGGAAAAGCTATTAAAATAGTTGCTTTCCAAACGGAATTTTGAAGAATTGATCAGCAGTGAAGAATAATAGATGACCCTATCCATATCTGTTCCATCACCAGAAGCAGCTTTCTCGGTAAATTCATAGGTATTTGCCATCCTGTTTTTAAAAACAGCGCGATTGAGATACATCTGTGTTAATAAACCGTAGGCTGCTTCTTTGGTAAATCGACCATTGTGGGTGGATTGATCGCCCAATGAAGCCAAATCAGGAAGTAAGCTCTCGACTTCTACAATCAGTTCATCAATAGTGGAGGCCGCCTTTTTTATTTCCAAAGGTGCCCGTTCATTCAAAGGGTCTCTATAAGGAACCTGACCATACAAATCCAGAACCGTATACATATAGAATGCCAGTAGTCCTTTGGATTCTGCAAGAAAGAGCTTTTTTTGTGGGATATTTGACTCAGTCACAGCTTTAACCGCCGTCATTGCTCGTGTGATTCCATTGGTTAACATATTCCAATTGTCCGTGACAATGGCATTATCTGGTGTCCAGGTAAATTCATGCATCGAACGCCATTTACCGCCATCCCCCCAATCGCTTCCACGGGTTGCCAAAATAGCTTCATCAGTGGTATATTGCTGGAGGGCAAAAACACCACCATGATCAACAAAAGTTCCTTTTCCCAGACGATCATAAGCCGCGGCCAATGCGCCTTCGGGATTTGAAGCATCGTCACCAAGAACCTCATCGAGTACCTGTTCATCCAACTTTGTACAACTACCTAAAAGCAACATAAAGGATAGGCAGAGGATATATTTATTAAAAAAAATCTTTTTCATCACTAAAATTTAATCGTTGCACCAAATAAAAATGTCTTCGCCGAAGGATAGGCCGTATAATCAACCCCCAGTGACTGGTTGCCGTTACTTACACGCGGGCTGTTGATTAACGGATCATATCCCGAATATTTTGTTACCGTCCATAGGTTCTGTCCCGTTACGTACAATCCAACGGATTGAACCCATCTCTTGCTGACCAAAGGTATCGTATAGCCTAAACGAACAGAATTAAGACGAATAAAATCAGACTTTTCGAGGTAAAGCGTTGAAATCTGCGGGTTATTGGAAGGACTGATATTGGGCGCATAATACCTATTGGACACGTTTCTATCCGATGCCAGATTATTAATATTCAAGGCATTCATCGCCATATTATTAAAATTATAACCGCCCAACTGTCCAATAAATGAAAAAGAAAAATCAAATGCCTTATAGTACATTTGGCTGTTCAGACCGTAGGTAAATTTAGGTAAAGCCCCTTCGATAATTCGACGCTGGTCACTATATTAGTAATTACCTTTATCATCTACTCCTTCATAATCCCATAAATAAAAGGAGCCGGCAGCATATCCGCTCTTATAAATATTGACGTTCACACCAGATTGCCCCGGTCCTGCAATAGCGCCAGAAAGAATTTCGGATACTGGCAAATCTTGGATCTTATTTTGCAGTGTAGCGCCATTGACATCCACTGTCCAGCTAAATCCTTCCTTATTGATCAACTTTGATCCGAGTAAAAACTCAAATCCTTTATTCACCAATTTACCATCGATATTGACCCAAATATCGGCCGTAGGACTCAATACCTGCGAAGGGATATTTAATATTGCATCTGTGGTGGTTTTATTGTAGTATTCCAATGTTCCGTACAATTTACCTTTCCACAAATCAAAATCAACACCGAAGTTTGTTTGCGTGACAACCTCCCATTTTAAATTTGGATTGGGTGTACGATTGACAGATACGCCGTTGACCAGTGCAAGGTCGTCATTCATGTAATAGCCATTGCCAGCTGCCAAAGAATAGCTCGCTTTGGTGATCTTATTCTGCACTTCTTGATTACCCGTATTCCCCCAACTGGCCCTGAATTTCAAGTCATTTAGCCAATTGGTCTCTTTCAGAAAGTTTTCCTTCGCGATATTCCAGCCCAAGGCAAATGAAGGAAAATAGCCATATTTGTTATTCTTTCCGAACCGGGTCGATCCATCGGCACGCAAGGAAGCTGTCAACAGGTAACGATTGTCATAACTATAGTTTACACGTGTAAAATAGGACTGCAGTTCATTCACCTGAGAAAAACCTGTCGCTGTTGTTGGACGCCCAGCGTAGCCCGGATTATTTTCAGGAAGTACACCTTCCCCCTTATTTGCGATACCATCAATGGTATAACCATTTCCTCCATTATCAAATTTCTGATAGGAAAATCCCGCTAAAGCTTCAATTTTATGTTTATCGATCAGTTTACTATAATTCAGGTAATGCTCGAGCAGAGTATTTTTCGAATTCTGATTATATTTCATGAATCTTCCTCGTGGATTGAGGTCGGTAATATTGGGAAAAATAGTGGTATTCCGTTCACCCATGGCGCGGTCAATTCCCAAATTGAACTTGTATACCAGCCCATCGATAATGCGAAAAGAAATATCCAAATTACCTAATGCACGCAGTGTCCGCGTATTATCCCGATAGATATCCAACAGATACATCGGGTTGTAATGCGCATTCATATTAAAATTTGTAAAATTCCCTTTGTCATCAAATACCGAACGGGTAGGATTTGCCATCAAGGTATGTGTAATCAATTGGCCAAATGCCCCCGTATTGTCACTTGTCGGCACACCAATATCTTTGGTTTCACTAGCCGTAAGGTTAAATCCAACCGTAAGCCTTTTATCATCCAAAAAAGATTCGGAAGCATTAACACGAGCAGAAGTTCGTCTAAAATCACTATTCTGTACAATCCCCTGCTGGTCCATTTGTGCGGCAGACACATAATAATTACCTGTACTACTTGCTTTTGAAAAGGAGAGGGAATTGTTCCTTGTTTTTGCCGTACGATAGACCACATCCTGCCAATCGGTGTTACTACCGTGATCAAAAGCCTTATCTTTTATTGCACTGCGGTATTGTTCGGCAGACATCACATCTACTTTATGAGCCACCGAAGAAAATCCCAGATACGAATCAGCCGTTAGATTGGCCTCCCCCTTCTTGCCTTTTTTTGTCGTAATAATCACCACGCCGTTAGAACCTCTCGCCCCGTAAATTGCCGCTGCTGAAGCATCTTTAAGTACCGTAATGGATTCGATATCGCTTGTATTCAGAAAATTCAGTGGATTTTTAGGTCTACTTGAACCAAAACCGATATCCTGACCACCAGGACTCACATTTTCATTGCTCAAGGGTACTCCATCAACAACAAATAGCGGTGTACTGCCACTGCGGATAGAACCTACCCCTCTAATCGTTACATCCACGCCACCGCCTGGCTCGCCGCTGTTCCCTACTACACGCACGCCGGGAACTTTACCTTGAATTAGATTATCGGCCGAGATGACCGCTCCCTGTCTGAAACTCTTTTCATCCAACTGATTGACAGAACCTGTTAGATCCTGCTTCGTCTGCTTTCCATATCCCACAACGACAACCTCATCCATTGCATTGATCACCGTATCCAATTGAACAGTCAATACATTGTTATTATTGACAGCGACATCTTTAGCCTGGTAACCTACGATCGTAAACTGAAGAACAGGATTTTGGCTTTGTACCTCAATTCGGAAGCTCCCATCCGCTTGGGTACTGGTCTTATTGCCCATTCCTTTTTCTGTTACCGTTACAGCAGCAAGACCCTTACCGTCTACCGATTTGACTATCCCTGTGATCTGCCGTTTCTGAATATTCATCCGAATGTCTTCTGTTTTCGACAAGGCAACCGCGGTGCGATTCAATACAATATTATTATCTACACGCTTGTAATCGATCTTGTATCGCTTACAGATGTCTTCCAATACATCGTTAAATGGTACATTTCTATAATTTACATTGACAAGCCTATCTTCCGAAAAGATGGACTCGTTAAAGAAAATATTAACACCACTTTTCTTTTGTAGGTCTTTGAGAACGGTAGATAGTTTGGCATTTTTCATGGATAAACTTACCTTTTGCGCGTAAGTCATCGCTCCGACATGCATATTTGCGGCAAATAAGAGCGGCAAAGCAATAGACAATTTCATTGAAATTGGAATTTTAAAGCATACGTTTTCCTTCATCGGGAAAACGCGAGCCCGATTTTTTTTATAAATTTGCATTGGTTGATAAATTAATAATAAGCGACTTGATCTATCAATCTAGGATTTATCCAAAATCCATCAATTAGACAGGAGTGCTTCCAACACTCCTGTTTTTTTCCTGTTACATCACCTCTACCCTCCTTTCCTTCCGCTCAAAGCGGACACCCCCGGCTAGAGCGATTGTTTTCAACAGTTTATCGATATTTTCATATCGGGATATAGAACCCGAAAAACGAACTTTTTCCAAATTACCATGATAGCGGATTTCGACGTCATACCAGCGGCTAATTGCCTCCATCACCTCATAGATCGAAGCATTGTCAAAGGCAAAATTTCCATTTTTCCATGCCATGAAGTAAAAAGGATCAACCACAGCTTTGGTAAATACAGCTTTCTTGATATCGTATCGTGACTGTTCATTGGGTATCAGGAACTTCTCGCCAACTTGGGCTCCCGCATAGGTCAATTTCACTTTTCCTTCAGTAAGTGTAGTGACTACCTGCTGATTATAACTGGAGATATTAAAAGCTGTCCCTAGCACCTCCAACGACTGCCCACCCGTTTTCACTATAAAAGGAACGCGTTTGCCTCCATTCATGACCTTTGTGACCTCAAAGTAAGCTTCACCTTCCAGATCAACCTCCCGAATCTGCGCCCGAAAATTGATGGGGTAGCGAATTTTCGTCATAGCATTGAGCCACACCTGTGTACCATCGGGAAGCACCAATTTGTACTCACCGCCTTTAGGTGTCACAATCGTATTATACACCAATTTATTTTCAGCTTGCCCCTGCGGGAAATGGTAGGTAATTTTTCCGTCTTTGGTTTTACGAACAGTAAACGATGTGCGCACGATGGTAGTATCTCCAATGATTTTCTCAAGATCGACAGCGGTTCCATCATCAAATAGGATCTGAGCTGTCTGCCTTCCCGGTACCACGGCCGAATCTTGGCTGGCCAATCTTCTTTCGACAGTCTGTATAGAGGGTTGCTGCAAATAAAAATATAGTGAAGCTACAAAAGCGCCTAAAATAACAGAAGCTGCCACTTTAAGCCACAAACGCCTTGGCTCTACGACGCTATCCACGGTGGGAATAGCTCCAATTTTCCTATCCGCCCTTATACGGGATAAAATGTGCTGAAATTGTCGCTCTTTGTCGATAGCTGTCTCCTCGACAACATGCTCTCCCTTTTCCCACTGCTCTTCCAAAGCAGCAATAAACTTAGGGTCATTTACCAACTCCCGAATCCGTTTGATCTCCGCCGCATTACAAGAACCTCTTCTATATTTTTTGATCAGTTCGTTGTACTCCTTATTTTCATTCATGCTTTCTTTGCTCTTCTATACTAACTAATCGAACGAAAAAGAAAGATGTACCAATGGAATTGTAAAGTATTTAAAAAATAATAAAAGCGGCATCAACCCTTGGCTGTCCAGGTTACTATTACTTACGTTAAAGATGCTTTATGCTACAAAAAAAACAGAAAAATCTTGTCCAGACGAAGACGGACAAATTTACTTGCCAGGGCCAGATGATTGCGCACCGTATTTTTGGATAGCCCCACCTGTTCGGCAATATCTTGATAACTATGATCTTCCAGCTTATTAAGACGATAGATACGCTGCTGCTGTTCAGGAAGTTCTCCGATGATTTTTTCCAATTCTTGTTGAAGCTCACGGTAGTCCAGTTGTTGTGCCAATGCCTGTCCAGCTTCTTCCCAATCCGCATGTTGATCGAGTTCATATTGATCACGCAATACCTTTCGCCTAAATCCAGAAATAGCCATACGTTTGGCAACGCGATATAAAAAGGGATAAATTGATTCCGGAGTGTTTATTTTTTCACGATAACGATGTAACTGCACAAAGGCTTCCTGTGTAATTTCTTCTGCCTCTTCCAACTGACCTGAGAAATATAATGCGCGTGAAAAAATCTGTGGCTGATATTTTTCAAACACACGTCGAAAAGCCTGCTCATTTCCTTGCTGGAAAAGAGTGAACGTATTTATTTCAATAGGCATTTCCTTTAAACTCATCGGTTGTTTCTTATCGTAAAAAAATATGGATAAATAAACGATGTCCATTTAACTTTACTGTTAAGCGAACATAAATTTATCTCAATACTTTTTGGTAATAGAAGATAATTGGTTGAATCTTACTACTAAAATATAAAAAGGAAATGGAAAATACACTTTTATTCTTTTTGTGAAGATCCAGGAAGATGCTACAATGGAAAAATAAAGCCTTTTTCAACTACATGAAAAAGGCTTTTAGTCATATTTACATCAACAATTTTTCCTAAACTCCTCAGGACTCATTCCTTTATTTGCTTTAAAAAATGTACTGAAATATGGTACATTTTCAAAACCAAGTTCAAAGGCAATTTCTTTTACAGTTTTAAAAGTATGATAAAGCAGTCGCTCGGCCTCCAATAGTATGCGTCCACGGATAATAGTACCGCAGCTCGTCGATCTTTTTTTTCGACAAATCCGATTAAGATAGTTGATCGATATATTCAATTGCGCTGCATAAAATGACGGATAACGCTGCTGCGCATAATGACTATCAACCAAAGATTCGAAACTTCGGATTTTATCGTCATCTTCCTCCTGCTTTACAGCCACATGATCGACCACGATTTGCCGTCCCAAAATCTGGAGCAGCATGGTTAAGTAGCGGCTCAATACACCGTGAGCACTCAACTTGACTGGATTATAAGCTGTTTCCATCAAACTTACTATATGTAGACAACTGATCATATCTTCTTTTGAGAGCACAAAAGCGTGCTTACATCTACTCCTTAAAAAATGAAAGAAGTTTCTTACGGCAGTGTTCTGCCTTTCCATGAAAAAAGATTCTGTAAATAAGACACTGTATCCTTCTACAGACGAACCTGCCTGAAAACTACACACACAATTTGAATTTATGCTGATTATATCATGGCCAGCTATAATCTGTACGCTCTGATCCGCTACCATAGACAGTTCACCACTCTTGATAAACAAAAGGGTATAAAAAGATCTTAGATGGAGCGTATTTTGATTTGCTTTAGCTTGTAAAAAAGCTGCTATAGGCATAATAACGATTCCCTTCGAAGCGGAATCAATATCTTCTAATTTTAGAAAATCTAGTTTCTCTTTTCGTATTACCATTTCTTTATGATTATTCTGTAAAAAAATATTTGTGGAATAATCAAATGATTGGCGGTCTAAAAATTTCAGGTAGTATACCTCCGAAGGTATCGGAGGCAAAGTCTTTCGGATAGACAGTCTTCACAGCAGGTACTATTGGAGAGCACAGCAAGATTTCCTTCACATACTGCACAAAGACCAATATTTCCATCCCCTTCATTTTGGCGAGCACATTGTTCACATCCTTTTGTTCAACCGTTTTTTCGCTAAGGAAACAGAAGCCTTTACAGCTCACTGCCGGTTCAAAACGATTGACACAGAGATTTTGCTCGATATAGGTGCGATTGCACTCAAATTCAATAAATGCCCACAACAGATTGGTTGCCTGCACACATATTGCCCAAGCCATTGTCATACAAAACCACCATCTACAGCGCTGAGACTTCATTGATCCGATCTATTTTGTTGTGCTATTACGTTCGCGCAAATATTCTAAAATGGCACGTGCCTCTTCCTGCTTCAAGCCCAAACTAATCATTGGCGAACCATATTCCTTACTAAGTACTTTCGCGTCGGCATCCTTCTCCAGCATGGTTGCCGGATCCAGCATCATGTTCATAATCCACTCCGGGGTACGACGTTTGATGACAGCGTCCAGCGATGGGCCTACCAATGTGCGATCAAAACTATGGCACATTGCACATTTCGACACAAATAGTTCTACCCCCCTATTTGCAAGCTGCGCATCAAAGGGTTTGTGTTCAAAGGAGGTAATGGTTCCTACACCTTTGGATCCCTCTGTTTTATAATCGAGCATGGCCGCGGGCTCAGCTACGGAAGGTTGCTGGGCACCATCTTCTTTCTTGGCTTTTGTCCCCTCATTTCCGCTACACGCCAGTATAGCTACAAAACCGAAACAGCCCAGGATTACGTTGATTCTCTTTTTCATTTTTATTGTTTAAGTATATTGGTAAAATAAATTCTGTTTGTGTTAAGTGACCTGCACCAGATATTTTATATCATCCTGATTTGATTTTTTGCCCTCTTTCCATAGTTCGACAATGACTTCCCAACGACCAGGCATAGAAAAATTAACCGTGCCTTCATAGTAACCATTACCTGTACTTTCAGCAGCAAAATTTTCCGAAGACCCCGTTTCCGTAGTAGGCCTATTGGTCTTTAGTTTAATGACATAATGATCTAATACCGGAAAATGATGACCATCCATTTTATTCATTAAAAATCGGATCGGATGCTTTCCCTGCTTTACGCTATCAGGCAATAGGCAGGAAATAAATATGCGGCTATCATCTCTAGTTCCTGAGCTCATTGTTCGCATGGTTGCTGCTGCAGTAACCGGAATCTTGATGGCAACTGTATCTTTTATGCGATTGTGACTACGTATCGTATGTAATTGCCAGCCCTTTCCCATCTGCGGGATATCTGCCATAATAAAAACCATTGGGCCTCTATACCAGCCTTCGCCGAGCGCGACGGGATGTTCAAAGGGGCCACCATGCTTCATACGTCCCATACTCATTTCTGGATAGAAATCAAGGGATTTGTCATTGATCGGATTTCCCGAAGTATCTCTTAAACGCAGATAAATGGTATGATATTTATTGTTGAGTTTGGCATCCGCATATATGGTATAATTGGTAAAATCCCAAACCGTATCCGCTACACGGACCAGATCGGACTCCTTAGGCAGGATAAAATCCGTAGCATTCTTACCGTTCTTTTTTGAATGATCGGCAGTACAGGATGAAGTTGAAAAAGCAACTGAAAACGCGAGTAGCAGTAATATCACGCCCCCGACAGTCCCTACACGGGAATATAAATTCATATGTATTGATTTAAATCTTTTGAAAATAGACAGTACCTGCCATCAGTCAACATGCCGACAGCCCGTACGAAAAGCAAAATGACTTAAACCAAAGGTGGATGAAAAATAGTAAAGATTGGTCTATAGCTATAGTTTGTCTGATATGCTGGAAGTAAGGTCTCCGCAGCTGCTTCTTCAAAAAAAGCGATATCAAGGTTAAAACATTGCTGATTATTGATAAATACAACGTCGATTATACGAGATTCCAGATTCTTTTGTTCCTTCTCCTCATGTTCACGCATTTTCTTCATCAAAATACATTGTCCTCTACAGGAAAGTGCCTTTTCGTTGAATCGATTGATACACTCATTCTTAGCGATATAATCTCTGTTAAATTCAAAAACAGTCCATAGCCATACCGACGAGAAGCTCTGCAGGAGCATCAGCGGCAGTAGAATCCATATCAATTGTTTCGCTTTCATGTATCGCTAGTGCAGCAAATATACTAATTATTGACATACCAGCAACGAACTGCCTCTTTTCAAAACGCCCAAATGTTTTCTAAAACATCAAGAAGTTTTAGTACATTTAGCTAAAAATCACGTGCTTTGAGCAAATGAAGTTTAATCCTCTTTTAGTCATTAAATTATTACTTGGGCTGTTTATCTGCATCGGAATAGCTTTGACCATATTGATGATGGTTCATAACAGCAAAGTTGTGGGAGCTTATGTCGTTTCTGGACTTTTCATACTATTCCCAGGTATTATCCTGTACGGTATGACCGTTGGATTTCGAGTATCCGAGAAAACCATAACACAACAGATCGCCCAACAGGAAAGTGTAACATCCGATCATAAAGGCCTATCCTATCAAATCCCTTTGCTAAAAACAACCCAATTTATCTCCTGGGAAATTATCGAGACCATTATCTACAGCAACTACCACAGCGACGACCAGGCGCAGTTCAGCTTTTATCTGACACAACCGGCATTGCAAATCGCGTCAGAAAAGCCAGGATGGATAGCGAAAGTCCTTTTACCCTTGATAAAAACAAGTAAAAAGGTCGTTATTTACGAAAATTGCATCAATTTTCGCGAAATCCCGAAAATGCTAGAAAAACATTTTTCCTCCATCAACCCTGTTGACATAAACGAAGTCCATGGAAAAGGAACACTACTGAGCTCAAAGACCACCTTAAGGGAAAATACGGTTCAGATCGAAGAATATTGGAAACCTAATCCAAATTTTGAGCCTGAAAAAGTCATTTATGATCGATACAACCGGACGATTGATGAACTGAAACAATCAAAAAACAGCTAAAATTTGTTTTCCTCGGCAAAATCACCCACGTCATCGTGTAATATTCAACAGGTATTGCTTATTATTTATTACTACGTTGGTGCATTGGCTTGATGATATTTATGTTCGCAGCTGAGGCAAGCAGAATAAAAATCCAAAATAAGCTGATCGGAGATATGACATAAATTCCAGCAATTATTGCTGATAAAATGGATAAATTTGTACCCGTTAACATTATTACGATGATTAAAAGAATAACAGCATATTGGAATGACCGTAGTAGTTCCTGGCGCAAGGAAAGGCATGAAGCTTGGTCCCGGCCGGAGACCGAACGCTGGCTTGCGTTTTTCAAGTCCATCCGTAGCCAGACTACGGGCAATAAAGTACTTGAGGTTGGTACTGCTACCGGATATTTTGCCAACATTATGACCCTTGCCGGTTTTGAAGTTACTGCCGTTGACCTCTCCCCGCAGATGATTGAATATGCAAAACTCGTCAGCCAAGAACTAGAACTTCGCGTAGACTATCGGGTCATGGATGCGCAAGTACTACAATTTGAAGCCAACACCTTTGACTTCGTCTTCACTAGGTTGATGACGTGGACCATCCCCGATCTTGAAACATGCTACCGCGAGATGGAACGTGTACTTAAGCCGGGCGGAAAACTGATCAACCTGGATGCCGATTTTGGGAAAACGGTCTTTAGTACCGAAAGGCACGATGAATGCCCATCGGGCGCTATCGATCAGATCAATGACATCAAATCGGCATTGGACATCAGTGCGCATCAACGTCCTGCTAAAGACGTCGAACTATTGGAAGCAGTTGGATTTGGTTCTATTGAAGTCGATATGGATGCCCAAAATCGTATTCTTGAACTCCCTTTCGAAACTGAAGGACTTTTTATGCTAGGGGCTATCAAAAAGTAAAATTTGTTCAACACCTTTGATCTGTTTTTCGTCTGGAAATGCTGGAAAACAATCGGTTTACTAACCTTTCATGCCAACCGATCTTTCATGATAAACTAAGTTTGTCATTTAAATTTTCATAAAAAAAAGCCCGATATAGATCGGGCTTTTACAGTAAATTGATTGTTATCAAGAGACAGCCTGATAAGCCTTCCGCGGAAACGAGATCCGAACAGAAACGCCTGTACCATGCTGATTCTCGAACTGCATTTTTCCATCAATCCGTTTGATCAAATCCTTACAGAGGGAGATACCCAATCCTGCACCATTTTTGCTCTCAGATTTTTTACGGTCCCAGCTATTGACAAAATTTAGATTATGGAGGACTTCCGAAGTAAGTTCTTCGCCATCATTGCTGACGATAAGTTCCCATCGATCGCTCCGATCATCGATCAATTGCAGTGTAATGGTACCGCCGACTCGTCCATATTTAATGGCATTGCTGATCACATTTCTAAGTACAAAAGCAAAGATTCCCTTATGGGTATCCACCCAAAAATCCTGGCTCACTGAATTTATTATCTGTATATTGAAACGTTGGATTTCTAGCGTATAGATCCCTAATACCGCGTCAATTTGAGCACAAATATTGCAGTTCTCAGTATTTTCAAGCTTATCTCGAAGTTGTGATTCTGTCCAGAGTAAAACCTCTTCCAACATCGTACGCGATCTGGCCACCTGTCCTTTTAGATTTAAAAAGATAAGTTTAAGATCCTCCTTATCGACTAAAGAAATATCATCAATCGCCAACAAAATTTCGACCGATGCAAATGGTGCTCTGAGATCATGTGAGGCAATCGATAGGACTTTAGTCTTGAAACTCTCGGCAATTTTTAATTCCTCATTATAATGGTGAATACGAATTGCCTGTTCACTGAGGATACTGTTTGCGGTCGTCAATTTGAGCTGCTCGACCTTTAACAACCGATTTTTTCGGATTAAAAAGTAGATCAGTACGCCTATCAGCGTTTTACTGATGACTATTCCAACAATAAGTAAGGTAATAATAGTTTGGCTTTGCACAATTTTTAGGTAATAAATTAACAATAATGACTAATGGAATACCAAAGCTAAACAATCACATGCTAATTAAAAAATTTACCTTAAAAAAAATTACACTTACCTCGATTCTTTCTTAACTCATTCAAAAAAAGGCTAGATCAATATTGACCTAGCCTTTACAAAAAAATATCCTCTAATAGACGTATACCTTATATACCTTTGGTTTAATGAACAATAGCTCAGTAAAATAGTTTTAAGTATCTTATTTTTGTTTATTCGCCAAATAAACCTATCTATTTTTAAATCCATTTCGGCGATGCTGCACTTTCAGCAAAGACTTCCTAAATTTCCAAAGCCTGCCTAAAGTCTACTGAATATGCTCAAAATTATTTGCAATTGGGTATGGCTGCCATCACATCCAGTGACATATCCATCGCTTTCTTGGCCCACTTTTTCAGATTGTCCAAATCAGCTGCTTTTAACGCCTTATTTCCAAAGATTACCGCATTAAGTGAATAATTTTTGGCATTCGCACAATTGCAATTTGGAATTATACTGTAGGCAGAAGCTTCTTTCGCTTTGCCTACGGCGTCCTTAAGCAAAACTTTGGCCTCATCCAGTGATCCAGCCTGATAGGCTTTTTTAAAGCTCATAAAGGCCATCTCGGCATAGGTAGATGCCATACCGCAGCCCGTATTTACCTTTTTGTTCTCCTGGGCCATTACCGAAAAAAACATACTCAGCAAGGTCATCGTAAAAAAATATTTCTTTTTCATGATAAGGGTATAATTATAGGGTTAAATCTAACTTAAAAACGCTATTTTATCGTTACAGTTTCTTTAATATCGAAAGAGCAATATCCATTGTTCAATCCTACCTTAGCAATGGCTGTATACGTCCCCGCTTTTGTGTAGGTATGACTCGCATCTCGTCCTGTAAAATCTTGCACCGTGCCATCGAACCGCATTGTCCACTGTCTCCTTGCCTGCATACGTAATGTTAAAATCAATCTTTGATGCATTTGAGTCTGAAGCCTTGTGCTCGACATCAATTAGAATAGATTGACCGAAACAATCCACCACGCTCTTCTCAACTTTATCACCGCAGGAAGAGACTGCTATCAGCCCCAAAAACAGGAGGCTCTTTTTTACAAGTTCCATAGAATAATCTGATTACACTTTTTTTGACAAGATAACAAGATATCCGTCACAACGTTTTCACTTTGTCCATTTTTTGTCTTGAAAAAAAATGATACATAATTCACAAAAACTTAATCATTTAAAAATACAGTATAAATAAACTTTGTTTAGTATTACAAAACTTATGTATTTTTATATAAAATGAAAAACCTAGCAACATATTACGTATTTGATCGCGCCAATACAGCGCTCTCCAAAGTGATTAAACCTATTCCACCTTTGCAGGATGGTGAAATTTTGGTCAACATACGTTATACCACACTCTGTGGCAGTGATCTTCATACCTATTGTGGGCTGCGCAACGAACCACGTCCTACAATTTTAGGTCATGAGATTGTAGGCGTTATCGCCGCGATTTCTCCTGATCATAGCGGACTTGATACACGAGGCAATCAGCTACATATTGGCGACCTGATTACCTGGACTGTTTTTTCCAGCGATCCGAATAGTGTCAACTATCAGCCGGATATTCCGCAGAAAAACGATAAGATCTACAAGTATGGTCACCGTCAGATAACCGAAGCGGATGACCTTCATGGTGGATTGGCCACACATATCATCTTACGGCCGCATACCTGCATACGAGTACTTCCAAAAGATATCTCCCCCGCAGTAGCCGCCACCATCAACTGTGCTGTTGCCACTTCGGCCGGAGCCCTTCGCCTGGCAGGAACCATTACGAAAAAAAACATTCATGTCGCAGGCATTGGATTATTGGGTCTGGTTAGCATTGCCATGTGCAAGGAAATGGGTGCCAAAAGTATCATAGCTTCTGACATTAATCCTGCACGTTTAGAACTTGCCAAGAAATTTGGTGCGACTGCTACAATAGATCTGCGTGAAACCACATCCAGCACAGCATTACAAGCTACAGTAATAGATCGATTTATCGACATGAGCGGCTCGCCAGAGGCTATGGAACTCGGCATCGAAACTTTGGCGCTCCATGGAAATGCTGTTTTCGTAGGTGCTGTGTTTAAGCAGCGCGCTACTGGGATAGACGCCGAAAAAGTGATTCGAAAGATGCTCACGATTAAGGGGCTGCACAATTACAACTATACCGATTTCTCCGCGGCTGTAGATTTTATCATCGAAAACTGGCAAAAGTATCCCTTCGAATCATTGATCGAACGCGACTTTCCACTGGCCGAAGTCAATGAAGCGATAAGCTATGCATTAACGCACAAACCAATACGAGCAGGTTTATTCATCAACCCCTCAACGGAGCAGCTTTAATGGAAAGAAAATTTAGAAAAGACCAGTGGAAAATGTTGTTTGTAACCATGTTTTGCTACTTATTCTTTTACACAGGGCGACACAATTTTGGATGGGCAGCAAGGGGTATTGCCAAAGAGCTAGACATCAGTTTTCAGCAAGTAGGCTGGATCAGTTTTGCAATGTTAATGGGCTATGCGATAGGCCAGCTCATCAATGGAAATCTCGCAGATCGATGGAGTCCCAAGATTATGATTGTCGCTGGCGGGGGGCTATCTATTCTCTGTAATCTCGCCATCAGTTTTGCCAGCTCCTATATTGCTATTTTGGTCCTTTGGACATTAAACGGCTATTTCCAGTCCATGGCCTGGGGCTCTGGAGGTAAGCTTATTTCCAACTGGTGGAACAGTTCCGAACGTGGCAAGGCCTTTGGCTTTTATACCATGGCTGCCGGAAGCTCTTCTGTTTTGACCTTTTTGATGGCCTTGTTACTCGTCCAACAGGAACAAAGCTGGCGTACACTATTTCGCTATCCCATCTTATTTCTTGCCGGGTCATTAGTGGTCTTTCTATTTGTAGCATATAGCGATCCCAAACGAAAAGGATATACTTCTGCTGAAGAAAAAGAAGGAATAGCGAAGCAGGAAGACGCACAGGAAAAGGTTTCAGCATCGGAAAAACAAGACAACTGGAAGCAGTCCTATCTACACGTATTTCGGCATCGCAACTTTATGATCGCTTCGCTGGCCATTGGATTTCAAAGTATGGCACGCTACGGTTTAATCTTTTGGGTGCCGATCCACTTTTTAGGGAACAACTATAAAGAATCCTCAGGCAACATGTGGCTTACACTGCTCATCCCAATTGGAATGGCTCTCGGAGCCCTATCTTTTGGGTACATTTCAGACCTCGTCTTTAACAAAGATAGAGGTAAATCTATTGCCGCAGGTATGATGATCAGCTGCATTATTGCTCTTCTCATTTATTGGTTACCTATTCACAACCACCTTCTGATGGGTATGCTCATGTTTACCTCAGGTTTCTTTGTATACGGTCCACAAGCCAATTTCTGGACCTTGAGTCCAGACCTATTGGGAGCCAGGCTCGTCGGGACAGGCATTGGTGTAATGAATATGTTTGCGTATGTATTTGCTGCTGTCGGTGAACCTTTGTTTGGTAAGCTGATCGATTACACGGGCAATACTGCCAATATATTTCTTTTCGTTGCGCTAATATGTGCGATATGTGCAACAATCATTAGTTTTGTCCAAAGCCCAAAATCAATATCAATTAAAAAACCATGATAAACCGAAAAAAATTCCTAAAAATTGGCAGCCTGGGTATTTCGGGACTTTTAGTTCCCGCCGCATTCAGCTTTGCAAAAACACGTACAGACCTAGACTCTGCAGCATCTGAGAACTTGGGAGCGAGACAGCAAAACCTAAAATTCGGTATTATTGCCGACCTGCATTATGACCTTATGCATGATGGTGAACGTCGTGCTCAACTTTTTATCGATGCAATGAACCATGAACAACCCGACTTCATTATTTCCTTAGGCGATTTCTGTGTCCCAAAATCCGCCAACAAAAAACTGATGGCTATATGGGCACAGTTTAAGGGTAAAAAACACTACGTACTGGGCAACCACGATACCGACGGCGGATTTACCAAACAGCAGGCTTTGGCTTTCTGGGATGCAACATCCCCCTATTATTCTTTTGACGATAAAGGTTTCCACTTTGTGGTGCTGGACGGCAATGAAAAAGATCCCGAAAATAAGATTGAAGGCTATCCACGTACCATTGGAAAAGAACAGCTTAATTGGTTAAAACAGGATCTCCAACAGACAAAACTCAGAACGATTATTTTTTGCCATCAAGGGCTCGATAATACCATGGGCGGCTTAGATAATGGCATGCAGGTACGCTATTTACTTGAACAGATCAACAAGGAAGCGGGTTTCAACAAAGTCATTCTCGTTTTGACAGGACACCATCACCTCAATTATCACAATGAGATAAACGGCATCCACTACGTACAGATCAATAGCTCTTCGTACTATTGGGCAGGCGAAACCTTTGAGAGCAAAGCTTTTGATGCAGCGTTCTATAAAGATCATGGCATCTTAAAACGCACATTGGTTTATCAGGATCCCATTTGGGCAACGGTATCGATTGGTAAGAAAGATATTACGATTCAGGGAACGGAAACCGTTATAGCAGGCATTCCACTCGACCAAACCGGAATTGATGTTTACAAAGACGTCTATCCCATTACTTCCAAAGTCGACTCCCGTAAACTGATGTACTGATGCAACAATCAGTGAATAGCCTGGTAAAAATCCCCTGATCTAAAAAAAGAAGCCGCTTTCCATAACGGAAAGGCGGCTTCTTTGTACTTCTTTCTTTCGACATCTTCAAGCAGAGCAACCCTAATGATTGGGTTCTACTTTTGTTCGCTATCGGTCTGATCGAGGACTATCTGTTGAATCGGCAAAGCCATATCGATACCTTCATCAGCAAAAGCTGCATAAATTTTGGTTAATAATCCGCTCTTGACACCGCCACTATCTTTGGATATTCTGACCCAAAAATAGAGTTCGACCACCACTGCCTGCGAGCTCACCTGCACAAATTGCACAGCAGTGCCACCTGAAGAAAGAATCTGCTCGTCCTCGTCCATTATTTTTTTGAGCAGCTGAGTTACCCATTCAAGGTCTACCCCATATTTTACCTCAAGTCGAATACTGAGACGTTTTTTTGCACCACCCTGGCTCCAGTTCATCACATGTGCATTGAGCAGATCCCCATTCGGCATAATCAGATCGGCCCCCTCTGCTGTCGCAATTACACTGCTGCGAAATCCGATAGATTTCACTTTTCCCGATCGCCCACCGATCTCAATTAGATCATCAACATTCACAGGCTTTTCAAAGGCAATGATCAAACCACTCACAAGATTGTTGACAAGCGTCTGCAAGCCGAAACCTATTCCTACACCCAACGCCCCTACGATAATTCCGATCTGCTGAACCGGAATCCCCAGCGCAGAAAAGGCCAGAAAAAATCCAATCACGATAATCGTGATCCGAACGAGCAAAATCCAACTTCCCAGTCTAAATTTATGCTGAGCTGCCCCTTCCTTTTTCTCCCATTGGGAGTCCGCAGCAAAATAGGAAACGATCTTCGAAAGCACCGTTGCACAGACCATAATTAATAGAAACACCGCGAGGTTATTGACGGAAAACTGATAGTTACCCAAACGGTGTTCGGTTTCCAAAAAGTCTCTCAAGGGATCTGCAAGGAACCTGAATTCGTAGAAATTTCGGCCAAAGAGCACAAACCATCCCACAATCAATACCGCATAGAAAAAAGCCGGAGCTCTTTTACCCACCCGATTATAATTGATAAAAAATAGTCTTCTTTCCTGTTTCTCGTAGACAGAAGAAGCCAATTGCAATCCCTCATTTACCAAACGAATCACCCACAAAAACAAAATAAAGACCACAGCATTTGTCAATCCCGCTATCAAGAGCACTTTACTGAGGTTAAAACGCCCGAAAAGATTCATTATAATGGATGCAAATTCCAGGAAAACCATAAATGCGATCGGAAAAAGTATCCAGCGTTCTTTGATCTCATCGCGACGTTTCTTATTCAAGAGTGCCAGCAGACCAACCAGGCAAGTAAGGATAGCAATGACAAGAATCAGCCAGCGCTCCGATCGCGAAGGCTGAAGCACGAGGTTATCTAATCCGGCTAAAATAAATAGGGTCAGAATGGAAAGCCATATCGCCATCCAATACCCTGTTATTGCCGGTCTAAAAACGAGGGATAAAAAGACCGAGGCAACAGTCAATATGGTGATCGTAAACACAAAAGGTGGCGCGGGAAATATAAATTGCATGACGCACAATCCGATGATTAACCCGCTCAGAAGCGGTCGGCGCAACAACAGACTTGACTGAACCATATTTTTATCGTTGATCCTCCTGCGCAATACATAGACATAGGAAACTACGACCAGGGTTGCCAAAAAAAAGAAAAGCAGTTTTCCCAGATGCGCTCTCAAATAATAAAAATAGAGCCATTTTGCTTTCACGAATGAGAAGAAGAGGATTTCATTCATCGGTCGTTCAAACTTACTTGGGAACCAAATATTGACAAAGTTGCGAGCTATCGTTCGGTTAGAGAGCCGGTTCTGGTAATAGAGCACCTCCTCCATATCCGATTCCAGCCGTGCCAGCTCGATATTAATTTTATTCTGCAGTTCGTGGACACTGTTGATCCGCTCTGCCAATTTCAGCGTAATGGGTGAAATCTCCCTTGCGATCACCCGAATCCTCCCCATATACCGGGCAAGATTAGCAGAATCCTTGGAGATGACAAAAAGTGCGGGGTCATTGCTCAACGAGTCGAGATCCAATTGATAATTTGTGATCCTATCCTGATAACGGTCCATATCGCGTTTTAAACTCCTTACCTCTATGGAAAGTGCGTTCAAGATGTTGAAGGTCACTGTAAGGTTGCGCGATGATTGGGCAGAACCCTTGTTTTCAAAGACACCATCTTTTGCAATATCGTGTAAGACGATCAACTCCGTCAGCCCTTGGTCCACGTTCAACGAATCGAAACCTTTGTGCAGAAAGGAACGCGATTGGCTCGCCAATAACTTAATATCCTCCAATACCCGATTTTGGCGGATGGCTGCACGGTCCATTTCCAAATCCCGGACACTCCTTTTAGCCGATTCTTTAAAAAATCGTTCCGTCTTGGCGACAAATCCCTGTTGAAGAGAATCTTGCGGATTACCAAATAGCACCTTTGAAAACAGTATGATGAAGAAACACGCTAAAAATTTCCTACTCATTGCCATTGAAGTTTATTTTTTTCCTTTAGGTATTTAAATTGTACTATGAACACCTAAATGTACATATATTGCTTTAATATTGTTTCATTATCCTTCATTTAACAGCAAGATATTTTATAGTTATCTCCCCCTCAATTCGATCTTTCACAAAGCCATAGCCGTTTCGGTCAAAACGCTATCAGTAGCCTAAAAACACGTCCGGGTTCATTTAACCATGATTCCAAGGCCAATTGCGCATCTTCCACCCGAAAAACACCCGTTATCAGTTCTTCGATCGGGCAGGTTTTCATTTTCAAGTAATTCATTACAGCAGCAAAATCCCTTGCCGTAGCATTGCGCGACCCTCTGATATCAAGCTCTTTTTTGACAAAAAATTGTGTATCAAAAGGAATCGCTTCCTTTGCATACCCGATATACAGCACTCTGCCTGTATATGCAGCGGCAGCAATGGCCGCCAGGTATGTTTCCTTTCGGCCAACGGCTTCGATAACAACATCAGCTCCCATGGACTGAGTCAACACATCCAACCTCGCATGCAGATCTTCCGTAGCGCTATTAATCGTATACTTTGCACCTAATTTTTTCGCTAGTTCGAGCTTTTCAGTACTCACATCCACAGCAATGATTGTAGCCCCCCGTAATACCGCCCGAATGATCGCCCCCACCCCAATCATACCACATCCAAATACCAATACAATATCGCTGTCTGTTACCGATGCTCGGTCAACGGCGTGGAAGCCCACACTCATAGGTTCCACTAGAGCCAATTCTTTGGATGAAAGTTGTCCCCCAGCGATGATCTTTTCAACAGGTAAGACAAGATATTCGGTCATGGCGCCATCGCGCTGCACCCCCATGGTCTCGTTGTAACGGCAAGCGTTGGGCCTATTATTTTTACATGCGGTACAAACACCACAGTTGGAATACGGGTTTACTGTAACGTTTGTACCAACCTTAAGATCAGTTGTTACATTACTCCCCAATTCCACGACCGTTGCCCCAATTTCATGCCCTGGTATGACCGGCAAATTGACCAATGGATTCAACCCCCGAAAGGTATTCAGATCTGAACCGCAGAACCCAACATAATCTACCTTTACGAGGACATGCCCATCTTTAACAGTCGGCTGCGGAATATCCATGATTTCCACACGTCCTTCTTTCACTATTTTTATTGCTTTCATTTATAAATGGCATCAAGATTTAAATAACAATTGCGTTGATTATGAATTGGATCAAAGCTCATATCGGAATCGATGAGATTTCCTGTTTTGGAATCTTTACTAGTATCGTATAGTCAAAAATAATTATATAGAATGGAGAAAGGAACTACATTAGCGATAAAAACTAACACGATATCGATCCATCCCCATTATATATCACAAAACCTCTCTTTCAAAAATCTCAAATAAGGGAAGGTTATCAACGATCAGATAAATTGCTTTATGCTAAAAAGATATTTATCAGATAAGTTCAGCTACTCGTAAAGCTGTTATGAAACCATAGCCTTCAAAAAAAACAAAACTCTCGGAATAATTCCACAAAAAACATACAACGATCTCTTAGAAATGCGTTGCTTGCGCAAAAAAAACACATTATCGACAACTGTAGGTAAAAAGTGCTATTTTTTTTTGAGAAAACGAGTATTATTGTATCTGAGATTAATATGGTATCTAACTATTTTTCCGCTTCGCATAATGATAAATAACGAAAAGAATAAACTCGATTTTACACTATTGAATATTGGCTATGCGGAACATCTGGCAGATTGGAACTTTCAAAATATTAAGAGTCCCTTTGCAAGAATACATTATGTATGTGAAGGTGAGGCATCTATTATTTTAAAGGATGAAATCATTAAACTTCGACCTGGCCATCTCTATCTTACACCAGCCTATATCCATCATAGCTATGCCTGTTCAGCTAAACTCTCGCTCTATTACATCCATATCTATGAAAATCCCGAAAGAAGGTCAAGTATTTTTGATCGTTACACTTTTCCAAAGGAGATCAAATCTGATCAGCTATTGGAGACTGTCATCCAGCATCTCTATGCCTCGAATCCAGGTCGTGAGTTAAAAATTTACGATCCAAAGGGCTACGATAATTCATCAGAATTAATGAAAAACATGGCACTTCAAACGGCTTCGCCTTTCGCCAGAGCCTCCGAAAACCAAGCGATCATTCATTTGTTGATGAGCCGATTTCTAGCAGAAGCGACCAACAAAATACCACAAGTAGAAAAACGACTTCTGCGTGTACTCGATTACATAGACGAAAATATCAATCATACGATTTCAATCGAACAACTTGCCAATCTGATTTTTATCTCCAAAGATCATCTGATCCGACTTTTCAAAAAACACATGAATGCCACACCGGTACATTACATCAATCAAAAAAAAATAGAAAAAGCACAGTTGATGATGTTAATCGATGAAGACAATATCCAACAGCTGTGCTTTAAATTGGGCTTTGAAAATATATCTTATTTCAACAGACTCTTTAAAAAAATAACGGGCGAAACACCTACGATTTATAAACGTCGAATAAGCAGATAAAGCAACCCATTATGAATAAGATCTTGAAGACATTGCTTTCGTTGCTAATTATGATGCCCCATCGGCAGCTTAATTTTCTTTAACTCCTCCAAATTATGTATTGGTCGCTCCAACTCGTAAGGAATCGGCTGACGCGAAAAACACTGAAAGTACTGTAGACAAGCATCTTTCCACCAAACTGCATCTCTAGCTTGGATTCTCAGTTTAGCTTGAACAGCCAAAAAACGTGGTCGATCAATATATTTTTCCATACGATCCCAAACTTTTTGAAACTCCCTCACTTTTTGGACACCGTGGTCATAACGGAAACATAATTCGGTCCAAAGCGTATTGCTGCTATTCATTCGATAATTCCAGGAAACATGATAAAACCACAATAAAAGATTTTCCGGACAGGTGGATATATTCCCATAAATCTTGTCCAATGGTGGATTATATTGTGTTACAGCACGACTTCCATTAACCGTTCGGTCAAAGCCCAATCCCACGCTATCCGCATTATGGTAATACCATGGCATCCAGTCTGGACGTCCCCCCGGAATATCTCCCCAAGGTTCTGGGCCGTAATGATGCTCAAAAGCAAAAAGGTGATGCAGGCCTAAAGGCATCATATAATCGACTGCTGCCTCCCGTGATTCAAGCATCAGCTTCTTTATAGGTTCTACAAACTCCTGGACTCCCGTAAAAGTCATTCTTATCCACTCATCCGCTATCTGAACCGACGACAGGTTATTGTTCCAAGCCAAACGACCAAAGGCATACCAGTTGGCTTGGGCAAAATGATGCCCCGTCCAATTGGTATCCAAACCAATATTGGCGACAGCAGCGATTGCAGTTTTACGTCCCAAATGCCCCCTACTGTCGGTCAATTTTGACACCGTTTGCCCTTTCCCATTGGCATAGGTATCACTATCCAATACTTCCTTAAACAAAGGAGCCAAATAGACCAAATGATTAGAAAAGCCTAGATATTCCTGTGTCAATTGAAATTCGAGCATCTTTGCTGTATTTGGCATCGCACCCAACAAAGGATTGAATGGCTCTCGGGGCTGAAAATCTATAGGCCCATTTTTTACTTGAAGAATAACATTGTCCCGGAACTCGCCATCAAGGGGAACAAACTCTTGATAAGCCTGTTTGGCACGGTCATCTTTAGTCGGATGATAGACAAAAGCCCGCCAAAAAACTATACCACCATAAGGACTTAGCGCATCGGCAAGCATATTTGCCCCATCCGCATGGGTTCTTCCGTAATCTTGCGGTCCTGGTTGTCCTTCAGAATTTGCTTTAACCAAAAATCCACCGAAATCCGGAATTAATGCATAAATTTCTTTGACTTTGGATTTCCACCAGCGCTTAACTTCCTGATTTAAGGGATCTGAATTGGTTAAACCGCCTATGTTTTGAGGTGAGGAAAAATTGATTGAGACATATACTTTAATGCCATATTTACGAAAGACATCCGCCAATGCTTTAACCTTTTTCAGATAATCCGTCTTCAAGAGATCCGACGAAGCATTCACGTTATTCAATACCGTCGCATTAATTCCTATTGAAGCATTGGCTCGTCCATATTGTTCATATCGGGGTGAAAGTTTATTCGGCAACTCCTCCCAGTTCCATAATGAATGCCCGGCATAGCCGCGTTCTATTGTCCCGTCGAGATTATCCCAGTGGTTTAAAACCCTGATATCATAGGCAGGTATTTCAACCAATCCCGAGCGGGGTATCCCTGCTCCCGTTTCCTGAAGACGTAATAAATGATAAACAGCATATAATATACCCACAGATTGGCCTGCAATCATATAAACCTGATTTTCGTGTTGGCTTATCTGATAGCCATCTTTTAAATCCTTTCGGCTAGGATCTAATTTTAAGATGACATCCCCTCCCTTCCAGTAACATTCCAGTTCCTGTTTTGCCAATGCCAAGGTTACATCGGTTGATTTTCCTTTGATAACCTGGATGGTGCCTACAGGTTTTACCTGTTTTGAAAACCGCAGCCACAATTGGCTGCCATCCTCCGACCGTAAAGTAGCGGGGAAAATAAAAAGCAACGCCAACAATAAGAAATGGAAATACATAGTATACCTCATCCGTAAAAAAACAAATACATCTTTTAAGAAGACAATCCATCTATTGGCTTAATATGACCATTCTCATCATACGTCAACTCAATAACTTTCATGCTTCTGAGCCAGGTCTTTCCTCCAGATGGAACCGAGTCGTGATAAAATAGGTACCACTTGCCCTTGAATTCCACGATGCTGTGGTGTGTGGTCCAACCAACAACAGGCGATAAGATCACCCCTTGATAAGTAAATGGTCCATAAGGATTGTCTCCGATGGCATAACAAATCAAATGGCTGTCGCCTGTAGAATAGGAAAAATAATACTTACCTTGATATTTATGCATCCAGGAAGCTTCAAAAAATCGCTTTTCCGTATCCCCATGCTTTAATGGTTTGCCCTCTTTATCTAAAATAACTAGATCCCGCGGCTGTTCCGAAAACTCCAGCATATCAGCAGACATCTTGACAACCTTAGGCGACAATGCAGTTTCATCAGATTTTGGCAATTCATTGGGCGAAACAATCTTATTATTCCGATAAAATTGGAGCTGTCCACCCCATATACCACCAAAATATAAATAATAGGAACCATCTGTATCTTTATAAGCACATGGATCAATACTGTAGCTTCCCTTAATTGGATTATCCTGCGGCACAAATGGTCCATAGGGTTGGTCTGCCATAGCGACACCCAGTCTAAAAATATCGTTTTTGTCTTTCATGGAGAAATACATATAGTACTTCCCATCTTTCTCGGCTACATCGGAATCCCAAAGCTGACGACCGGCCCAGGGAATGTTTTTTACATCCAATACCTTTCCATGATCAACAACCGCCGCATTGATATCTTCTAGGGAAAATACATGGTAATCCTGCATATCAAAATGGTCGCCGTTATCATTTTCGGGGATGCCGCTTTCCCTATCGTGAGAGGGATAAATATAAATTTTGTTTTCAAAAACATGTGCTGAAGGATCAGCCATGTAATCTCCCGGATATAAATACTTACTTTTGTTCATTTTTCTTATTTCTTTTTTTTTTTTGAGTCAACGCAATAATATCCTTTACAAAAGGTTTGGGCTGATAATTCCGGTCAAATAACAACGGATAGTCTGTACGTCCCGGAATAGGCCAGCCATTCTTCCATGAGTCTCCATCGCCAACACCCCACAATGTCACACGTGATATTTTATCCCGATGTTTGAGATATAAATTAAAAAACGCTACATATCTCGCTCCCAACTCATTCATTTTCGCTGCAGGAAGTCCTTTTTCGTACGGATTCATCGCTTTACTGTAGGCATGACGCTCCCCTATTTCCGCTCCCATATTGGGACGTACATGCGGTAGGACCGAAATATCCATTTCCGTCACCATTACCTTCGCACCAAGCCCCGCAAATCCGAGTATGGTTTTTTCGACTTCATCGACCGATGGATTGTCCAATGCATTATGTTCCTGCATACCAATTCCAGTGACCTGCCCACCGGCAGCCTTTACCTGTTGCACCATGCGCATAATACCCTTTCTTTTTTCGGGGATAGCAGTTGAATAATCGTTATAATATAATTCTGCATTTGGATCTGCCTCATGCGCAAATTTGAAGGCCAATTCAATAAATTGCGGCCCGATGATCTGGTAGAATTTGCTTTTACGCCATTCTCCATTATCCAATATGGCCTCATTCACCACATCCCAACCAAATACCCTTCCTTTATAACGGGAAACAACGGTTTGTATATGCTTCCGCATGCGTTCGATAAGTACCTCTCGGGTGACCTCTTTCCCATTTTTATCGACAAAAAACCAAGCTGGTGTCTGCGAATGCCAAATCAGCGTATGACCGATAATTTGCATTTTATTTTTTTCTCCAAATGCGACAAAGCGGTCCGCATCCTTAAAATCGAACTCACCTTCCCTTGGTTGCAAAAACATACTTTTCATACAATTCTCGGCAACTATGGAGTTGAACTGCGTTTTGACCACCGCGACCGCTGCCTGATCGCGCTCCCATATCTGATCAAGGTTTAATGCTGTTCCTATAAAAAATTTATCCTCAAATGCATCTTTCAAGGTCAATGAATCAGGAGCCCCCTTCAGGTTCTGCAAAGTGGCTGAAGCAGCAGGACCAAATAGTAAGGCTGCTACCGCCACAAAAATAGTTTTTAACATCTTCATGGTTTATTTTTGATTAATAAGTATGTCTTGATTCTATATCTTGGTTGATTTTGTCGATCGTTATATCATCCAGTTCGTATTTGGAGATAACATACATCGCGAGCACCAAAAGTACTGCAGGAATAACAGCCACCAACCATAGAATTCCCTTTTCAGCCAATGCAGATTGGCTTACGGCATTATCTTTATCAAATTCAACATAAGTCAGTACCAATCCAGGGACGACTCCTCCCAATGCCATTCCAGCCTTATAAAAAATACCTGTCAGTGCATTGACAATGCCCGAAATACGCTTACCGGTTTTATATTCGCCATAGGATATGACTTCAGGTACAAGTGCCCACATATACCCCGTAGCAACGATTACACCAGTTGATTTGATAAACTGAGCAGCCAATACCAGTCCAATACTACTCTTGAGTGTCTCGGCGGATGAAATTATGTACAACATGAGCATTCCAAGGATAGCGACAGTCAGAAAAACATAGAACATTTGCTTCTTTCCTATTGTACGTTTGATAGCCGGCACCAATGGCATAAAAATAAAAGCAGGCAGGGAGCCCAGAGCCATAAAATAAGGCAGCATATCCGGAGCATGTACATTATAGATCATGTAGTAGGATCCTGCCGAATTACCGATGGCCATCATCGCAAATGCTGTAATGAAAAAAAAGGCCAAAATACGCAAAGGCCGATTGTGCTTAAATTCTCGCCATAGATCAGATACGTGTACATTATCAGTATCCTTTTCATCCATAATAACCCGTTCTTTTGTTTGTGAGAAACAAAAAATCAGAAGGGCCAATCCGACTAAAGCATAGATCAGCATCGTTGTAAACCAGGCTTCGGCCGAAGCTTTTGAGTTTATCTTTCCATCCGGAGCGAGATACTGTACGACCAGCGGTACGCCATACCCAACAGCCAGCCCGCCCACGTTCGCCATAAACATGCGCGTCGATGTTAGTTTTGTCACCTCGTCCGTATCTCTCGTCAAAGAAGCATTTAAAGCACCATAGGGAACATTTACTAAAGTATAAAGCATTGATAGGCCAACATAGGTAATATACGCGTAGGCCAAAGAACCCGAAAAGCCATTCCAAAAACACAGAATTGCAAACCCCGTCAATGGAATTCCTCCCAACACCAAATAAGATCTGTATTTTCCCATCCGTGGATTTCTCTTATCGACAAATGCGCCTACAATGGGATCCCACAACACATCCACGATTCGGACAATGAGAAACATGACTCCTGCCGAAGCAGCAGAAATTCCATAAACATTGGTATAAAAAATCAGGAGGTACATCGAAACAGTCTGGTAAATAAGATTCTGTGCAAGATCACCAGCGCCAAACCCGACCCGTTGTTTCATTGAAAGTTTGTAAAAACCTTTAATAGGCTTTACCTCTGTTATACTTTGATCCATATAATTGGTTATTCGATTAGTTGAATTACAAGGGTAAAACTACAAGTAGCTTTCTACCGGGAACCAATACAAATGTTTTATATTCCAATAAAAATGTTTAAAAAAGGCTGTCCATTTTCATTGGACAGCCTTTTTCTACATGTTTGTAAAACCGCTTACCGGCTAACGATTCAATTCTTTACATACTTTACAAGATAGCTTTTGGTTTGCCCTTTGTAAACACAATCAATCTGTGCGTAATCGGTAAACGAGCTTCCTTGTTTAATTTTGATCTCAACTTCAGGGTTATTTGCCATAGCCTTCACCACAGGTATCTTCTTGTCGTTGGTTTCCATTGGAAAAGTAACTTCATAATGGTTGTAACCAACGATGCCGTTCTCATCGGTAGATCGCACAGGAATCGAAGGCAACATTAGTTTTTTGCCATTCACTGTAATCGTAACCGAAGGCGGTACCGGACGTTCAATTTTTTTGTCTTTCGAACTAAATCCCAATCCTATAAAATCAAAAAGCGGCTTGCCCTCTTCACCCTCAGCGACCAGAAACAAAGCATGTTTGCCATCCAAGTGATCGACATAATTAGAAACATCGACCGTAAATTGCTTTACTGTTGTCGCCGTATTTGCGGGAACTGTTATTTGAGCAATACGCTTTCCTTTCCAGGTTTCATTATCCCAAGGGCTATCCAGCCACACATTGACCTTAAATGAAGCTTGTGTTTTTGGTGTAATAAACAGATTGAAGGTCGTACGATTTCCTTTTTTTGTTCCCTCAAACGCCTTTAATCCAAATTTATCCTGTTTCAGGCCACCAAATCCAAAATATTTAAAACCTGCGATAGTTCCATTTTTCATATTTGTCACAGGCATATGGTTATCCCATACGTCCCATGAATCCTGTTGTAAACTGATATCTGAAAGATAACAGGCATATCCAGCCGAGTAATACCGATAGGGGTCTAATCCATAGAAATGGAATCCTTCCGATGTCACCTCTGCACCTTTATATTCTTTTCCCTGCTTATCTTTGATGGTTAAATTTTCTTGAAATGGGTCAAAAGCTCGGATAGCAACCATCCCACCATCTTTTACGCTTTTTTCATCCCACGAAACTCTGATAGGTTCTACTACCGCTTGACGTGCAAAGCCAAATCCGCGTGGCGGTCTATGGTAAAATACGTACCATTGTCCATTGATCAATTCGATACTGCCATGGGTATTATGCCCCGCATTGCTGGTTTCGATAGCCGATCCGTCTTTATTTAATACTGGAGCACGCGAATCGACCAAAACACCACCACTCTTCCAAGGCCCCAATGGCGAATCTGCCACCGCGTACCGCAAGGTTGAATTTGAGCTCCCTACCCCATATTCAGGACCTGAATACCCACTGTATACCGAAACATATTTGTTGCCGACTTTACGAATTGATGAAGCTTCAAAAAAATTAAAAGTTCCTAAATCCTCGCCCTTAAAAATATTAGGATAGGCGGTACCTTTTGGATCACGCAATTCACCATATCGTGCACTTGCTGGCAATAGATAATTAATAATTTCGGTACCTGGTCGTAGCGAATACATCGTTTTCTGATCTAACTGTGCCGCCATCGAGCGTTGAAAACCCCAAAAACCGTATGCCCGGAATCCAATTTCATAATCAGGATCTTTGGGATCCGTCACATATTCAATGTAAACGGCCGGATCAAACCCTAAGATACTTCCGGGCAAAGTACGCTTACCGTCTTCCGTGAGGTTTATAGGTTTAAAGGGGCCATTCGGTCGATCGCCTTTGACTACCATTGCTTCACGTTTATCTCCTCTGCTGTGTGGAAACAAGTAGTATTCTTTTTTTCCATCTTTACGTTTGACCTCTACAAGATCTGGGGCATACATCACATCCCATTTTCCATCAATCGGATAGCTAAAAATAGCACCCTCGTCTCGCCAGCTCGTTAAGTTTTCAATCGGCGCTGACCACATCCGAATGTCAGGCCCACAATAACTCGTAAAACGTAAATCATGGGAACCAATGATATATGCGCGATATTTCCCTGGCTGGTCAGGATCTTCAAAAACACGGGGTTCACCATCAGGGAGATGCTCCCAAAGTGGTAGGTATGGATTACCTATAGACTGGTGCACAAACCCCTTACTGAGATCCTTCACCATATTTTGCTGCTGCCCCAACGCCCGTGTTGTTGATAAAATTCCCGTAACGGATAATAACAATATCATTGTCCGTTTTTTTAAAACAATATTTAGTCCCTTCATAAATTGATTATATTAATTACTTAAATTGCTGAATTATATTTTACACTATTCAATTGATTTTTTTGCTTCGAACTACTCATGCTACCAATTATCGGTACGAAATGGCCCAGCTAGCATTCCTTCCTTGTTGACTAGATTTGCATCTTCGGGATTATTGCTCCATGCATAGCGGACTGCCTGTGGATTGCTGATCTTTGGATGACTCAATACAACCTCATTCCCACGTATAATTGCATTCGCCCATACAAATTTTCGGTCTGAACCTGCAATCGCAAAATGTTGCAATTTTTTACCATGACCGATAGCCAGTCCCTTTCCAATTTCGTTGAATGAAACGACAACTTGATTTCCATCGGTCCGCATATGTTTAAACCGTGGGCCGGAAGCGACTACTTGTTCGCCATACAACATCTTACGCGCGCATAGAAATAATCGCTTTGCCATATCCTTCTTATTTAGCGGATGTATATCGTTCCACTCACCAAGATCATAAGTCACGGCAAGCGCTGTTAAAGGAACCTCTTTGCTAACCTCAAATTGAGCCTCCCTGATCCTTGCCCAGTTAGACTCCGTTGGTAACGTATCTTTGGCCATAAAGTTGGGCAGCTGCACCATCAAAAAAGGAAGCTGAGGCTGACCAAATTGCGCGCGCCAATTACTGATCAAACTAGTAAGATAGCTTTGATAATAGGATGGATCACCCGCATTTGCTTCCCCTTGATACCAGAGAACACCTTTTATTCCATAGCCGCGCAATGGATAGATCATTCCGTTATACAGGCCTGAACCAACCTGCCCCAAATGCCGCAGGCGGCTTTTATACTTTTCAACTTCTTCCTGGTCGATCGCAATTTGCCAACGCCATTCGCCTGCAAGATCAATACATACATCGTCCAATCTAATCTTATAGGATTTATCGGGTGTAAATCCGCCATCCCCTCCATCCGATCGCAGGCGCACGGTTAAATTATTTCTTCCTGCATGAAGTATCCCTGCAGGAATATCGTAAATCCGCGGCGGGTAACGGTAGGCAGTAGAACCTACAAAATGACCATTGACATACACCGAATCGCTATCGATCGAAGTCCCCAAATACAACTTGGCATGCCGCCCTTCTTTAGCTTCCGGAACAGTGAAATTCTTACGGTAATAACGTACCCCTTTAGTAGTTCGCTGCGCTTTTTCCCAGTATTCAGGCACCAGCACCGTTGGCCAATCCGAATCGTTATATTCTTCTTCCGTCCAATAATCCGCTCCCAGATCTCTTTCGGCCAACCGAAGGCTATCGACAGCATGTTGATCTAGCAACAATTCGGGAAACTTTTTCAGATATTTCTGATCAATCCAGCGCTCTATTCCTGATCCGCCGAGACTAGATACGATCATTCCGACAGGAATACCATTATGCCGATAGGACTCCATAGCATAAAAATAGGCCAATGCCGTCCAATTCATAACATCAGAGGCGATTCCCGAATGCCATCGTTCACCAGAAGGTATATCTTCCTGTCTATCCACTATACTATTTTGTGTCGGCACCTTGAAATAACGGATCATATGATTATTCGATTCATTTATTTCAGGAAAACGTTCGACAAGCCGCTTAATCGGTGTCTCCATGTTGGACTGGCCCGAACAGAGCCAGACATCGCCAATTAACACATCCCGAATAACAATGTCATTGATCTCCATGAGATAAGGACCACCGTAATGCTGTGGCGGGATATGCACAGACCACTTACCATCCCTCCCTGCTTCTGTATAATAGTATGCACCTCTAAAACGAAGAGTAATCTTTTCGCCTTTCGCTGCCCATCCCCAAATATTGAGATCGATATCCCGCTGTAGAACCATCTGGTCCCCCAGGATTGCTGGCAACCGTACACTGGCAGCACATGGTAGTAGTCCGAGAAGCCAAACAGTAACCAGCGTTAGACGACTAAAAGATGAAAAACAAAAGAAATTTTCTATTCTAAAAAACATATTCTACCACTTTACCTTCCAAATTTCCAACAATCGAAAAACAGAATATTCGACGGAGCCTTGCCTTTAAAAACAAAGTATAAATCATGTATTCCCTTCACTTTATCGGCTAGTACGGTCTCCACTGTAGTCCACCGGTCATCGCCCCCTGTCATAGGAACTTGTATGGTAGCTAATAAAGCCCCGTCGATCGCTCCCGAACGAACCTCCATGCTGACTCCACCGTTATGTGTTGTTCCCACCCGTGCAAAAAAAGTGCGGGCACCTTTCTCACCAAAGTCAACATTTTTCACACAGGTATAAGCTCCATCTTTCCTTGCCTTTATAAAAACACCTACTTTTTCACGCTGATAGGATTTAACATGCTCGGACCAAGCAATCATTTCGGCCTGATGAAGTTCGTAAGGGTTTACGTTTGCTAGCCCCTGAGTAATTCCTGCAGTCATTTTCATCGGCGGGATACTGCCGTCTGGATTAAAGTTTAATTCCTGAACAGCAACAGAGCGCGTGAAACCTCCCCCGCCGGGTAAAGCTCCATTGTGATAAAAGAAATAGGTCTTCCCTTTAAAATCGACAACACCAGGATGGTTTGTAAATGCTTTTCCTTCGGCTGACATAACTACACCACCATACTTCCAGGGTCCTTCGGCTTTTTTGCTGGTCGAATACCCAATAAATTCAGGTAAAGGGCCTCCCGGCCAAAAAAGATAATACAAGCTGTTTCTTTTGTACAACCAGGGACCTTCCTCGTAGGTTGTAGGTCGTTTCGGATCTCCCGCTCTTTTTCCAAATGATGCTGCTGTCATCGGAACCTCAACGATATCACCCGCATAAGAGATCATATCTTCATTCAGCCTGACATATTTCAGCTGAGGATTCCCCCAGTACATATGTGCCTCACCATCGTCATCAATAAACACAGTCGGATCGATATCGCCCCATTCACTCTGTAGTAATGGTTTTCCCAAGGGATCATGAAAAGGTCCCAACGGACTATCAGCAACTGCAACACCGATCGCACCACGATTGTTGAGTTTAGAAATAACAGGCACATATAGATAAAATTTACCATTCTTTTCAACACATTGCGCCGCCCAAGCATCCCCTTTTGCCCATTCAAAATCTGTATAAGAGAGAATCGCACCATGGTCGGTCCAGTTCACCATGTCATTGGTTGAATACACCCGCCAATTGTTCATATTAAACCAGGTGGATTCTTCTTCATCCTGCGTGGTATAAAGATAAAGACGGTTATTATACACTAATGGTGCCGGATCCGCCGTATAGGATGTCTGTACGATCGGATTTTGTGCTTTTAACGTATTTATTGAAGGCAAAAACAGGAATTGGAATCCAAACAGAAATAACGTAAAAAATTGTTTTCTCATATCATCTTAATTTATGGTTAAATGGAAGTAATCAAAATCTACGTAGCCACTAGCCTCTTTACTTGCATAGTTAAAAAGTCCGAACCGATACCCCATAAAATGAGGAATGGTGTAACTCATTTTTAGCACGTTACCTATCATCTTCCAATGGTGTCCATCGGTGCTATAAAAAAATTGGGCCGTATCTTTTTTGTTTGAAAAATCGCAGTTTGCTTTAAGAAATATACGCTGCTGTTTGAGATTGATCTTCGCCAGTTCTTGTGGCGCCCCCGTCATCGCATTAATCATTACCAACGATTTTGTATTTCCTTCCATCCGGACTCCTACTAAACCATAGTTTTTTTGCAATAGCGATATTCCCGCAAAATCACCATCTTTCATGTTAGAAACCTCTATAGCAATAGCGGCGCTGCAGCTCGGGCCGATGGTGCGTTGCGTCAATGTATTTTTAGCTGAAAGAAAGTCATCAGTAAGGTCGCCGGTTCGCAGTCTCAAAAAGCCACTGCGTTCGGTCACTGACCAAAGATCAACAACTGGGTTATGGTTCCATTGCCATGCCAGGGGAAGGGCGGCTTGTCCGGCTTCCCGGTCAAAATCATCCGAGTCAACAATTCCGGGGCTTAAGCTTTTATTTGCGGGAAGATCCAATGTGGCCGGGACTTTTCCGTCAATACCAAGCACTGGCCATCCATCTTCCCATTTGACAGGAACCAAAAATGGAATTCGGCCTACAGCACCATAATCCTGAAAAAGATAAGCATACCATTTTCCGTTGGGCATATCAATCAGACCTCCCTGTGCCACACCCTGATCCTGCAAAACCACTTTCCCCTCATACGGACCTTCCAATTGGCTCGCCCGATGTACAATCACCGTGCGCATTCCTCCCGCTGGCCATGAAATATTAAAAAGATAATACATACCATTGATCTTAAACATTTGGGATCCTTCAGCAGGTAAACCGGCTTTGCCTTCTTTAGGCTTGGCGGGTAAAGAGGCATCGTCTATCAATACGCGTTGTGTTCCTGCTTTAACACCTGAAAAATCAGGCAATAATTCAGCAATATAGATACGTCCCCCACCCCAGATCATATATATTTTCCCCCCGTCAAAGAATAAGCTATGATCGTGCATCATCGGCTGAAATTCTTTCGAAACCCAGGGGCCATGTTCAATATCTGCTGTGTGGTAGACATGCGTTTTTCCTGTATTGGCCGAAAATGTACTGACATAGTACCGCCCCTCATGAAAGCGCAAACTGCTTGCCCAGGAGCCGTGCCCATACGCATTTTTATGGTTTGACAGATTGAGTTCATCCTGATCGCCAAGACGATCGTACGCATAATTAATCAACGTCCAATTGACCAGGTCTTTGGACTTCATAATCGGGACACCGGGGTTCATGTGCATGGTCGTACTGCTCATATAATAGGTATCACCGACGCGTATCATGGACATATCGGGCACGTCAGCAAAGATGATTGGATTATGGGCTTGCTGCGCCAATGCTCCCAAAAACGGGATCATTAAGGAGAAGACAAAAGCGCCGATTTTCATTCTTAACATATTGACAGGATTTATTAGTCGCATTAATTTAGTAAGCCTTAAATGTATAATGTTTTCCAGGCAAGGTTTGTACATCGTATTCATAATAGCTTGGTAATTCAATTCCTTTCAGCTGTGAATCTGCAGATTGAATACTTACTGGTGTTATTACAGGAGCTAAAAGGGTATTAGTCTGATCGCCTCTTGCGATTTGAAGTTCAGATCCTTTCAATGGCGAAGCTGTCCGTAGCCGCAAATTACCGCCTAAAGGTGAAAAGACCATTGCCTCCTTTATCTTCCCTTTTTTCCATTGCATTTCAATTTCAAATCCACCGCGCGCCTTGATACCCTTTACCCAACCCTCTTTCCATTGATCGGGAATCGCTGGCAGCAGATGCACAGCGCCATCGTGGCTTTGGACCAGCATCTCCGCAATACCCGCTGTTAAGCCAAAATTACCGTCAATCTGAAATGGAGGATGTGCCGTAAAAAGATTTGGATAGGTACGTCCATCGGGATGGTTTTCATCGGAAATGCTCAGCATTTTCTTTATAATTTCGTAGGCATGGTTTCCATCCAATAAACGGGCCCATAAATTTATTTTCCATCCAATTGACCATCCCGTCGCAAAATCACCTCGATATATCAATGAATTACGTGCAGCCTCAAACAATTTAGGCGTGCGGAACGGTGAAATTTGACTACCTGGAAACAATCCGTATAAATGGGATACATGCCGGTGTCGATTTTGAGGATCATCCACATCTTCCAGCCATTCTTGTAACTGATTAAATCGACCGATATGCATTGGTGGAATCCGCCGTGCCGTTGCCAGCAATGTATCCCTATACATTGCATCAACATCCAGCGCTTCTGCCGCCAAAGCGGTACGGGTAAGCATGTCGTAGCATAGTTGATTATCCATGGTCACGCCTGCCGCAAGTGGCCCTTGCTCGGGCGAAATTGAGGGACTCAGGACGAGCCATTTTTCAGCTGGATAACCGCGATGCACGACAAGCGCAGACAAAAGAAAGTCGCAAGCTCCCTTCATAACCGGGTAAAGTTGCCTCAAAAACTCTTTATCTCCCGTAAAAAGATAATGCTCCCAAAGATGTTGGGACAACCACAGCCCCCCACTTGGCCACATTCCGGCAGCCGCAAAATCAATCGGACTCGTCACGCGCCAGATATCGGTATTATGATGGGCCACCCAGCCACGCGCATGGTACAATGTCTTCGCGGTTTCTTCACCACGTTCACTGAGTTCTTTGATCATGGAAAATAACGGCTGAAGCGTACTGGAAAGGTTGGTGACCTCAGCAGGCCAGTAGTTCATTTCGGTATTTATATTGATTGTATATTTACTGTCCCATGCTGGTTGCATGGATCGGTTCCAGATTCCTTGTAGATTAGCAGGCTGGCCACCCTCTTGTGATGAGCAGATGAGCAAATAGCGCCCAAATTGAGCCAACAAGGTCACTAAGGCCGGATCCTGTGTACGGGCAAAGTCTGCAATACGCGCGGACAGCGGCAACTGTTGTTCGCTATTGGCATCCCCCAAATGCAGCTGGAATCGATTAAACTGTCTGCTGTAAGCAAGGGTATGCTGGTGTGAAGCCTGCTGATAGTCTTTGTCCATGGCCTTTTCCAATCTTTCTGCAGCCAGCTTATAGGGATCAGCTCCCAGTTGTTTATAATTTTGAAAATTACTCGCAATTGAAATATAAAGACAAACGGAACTTGCATCTTTTATATCAATCGATTCCTCTTTCACGACAAGCTGTCCATCGGTATGCTTTACTCCCGTATGAATCTGATAAACAACCTGCCCTTTAATACCCTCGTGATCGGATCCTCGTCCTTCTAAAATAAGCTTATCACCGGTTTTGTAAATAGTATGCTTCGACTCATTCTCATAAGTTAATGTGAAATTGAGTTTCCCCTTCTTGCTCGACTTTATTTTCATAACAATGGCATCATCAGCAAACGAAGTAAAAACTTCTCTGGTAAATGTTACCCCATCTACTGTATAACGCGACAACGCAACTGCCCGTTCAATATCCAGTTCGCGATAATAGTGCCGGTACCGTTCATGCCCAGGGAATCGCAGCAGAATATTTCCTGCCGTTTGATAGGGCATGCCATGTGTCTTAGTGAAGAAGGTTTCATTTGCAAGCTTATCGGCTTCAGCTGGTTTCCCATCGAATATATAATTCTGAATAGTTTTTAATGCCGCGCCGCCTTTCTTATTATCGTTGCGATAAGGACCTCCCGCCCAAATTGTTTCCTCATTAAGCTGCATACGCTCACAAGATGGAATTCCATAAACCATCGCGCCCAACCGACCATTTCCAAGCGGTAAAGCTTGTTCCCATACCTTTTCGTCTGCAGGCCGATCATACCATAGGGTCAATGCCGATCGCTTTTGGGCAAACAACACTGTAGTATGCAGTGACAAGATCGCAATGAATAGGCTTATGTACTTCCAAATAAATTTTTCAATCATTTTTCTTGATAGTATTTTTTGCAGTTTCGGAATTAATTCCCAGAGCTAACAAACTCATTTTAAGAACGGCCAAGGCAAACCTTCGAATTGTTTATTGCTATTATCAAATTAGTAAGGCCTTTATTTCTTATCCTTAAATAGCAATTGCGAAACATTATAGAGATCATTTCTCCATACATTGAAATCATGCCCGCCCGACTCCAGATAGTAAATATGAGGCACCCCATGTTCCGAAAGGTACTCATGTGTGCGCTTACTTATATTGAGCAAACCATCCTGGTCACCACAGGAGATCCACAGCAGTTTTAATTTATCTTTAGCTTCTTTCGGAACAGGCAGTAATTCCTGTGGCATCTTGGTATTGGGCGCGGAGGAAAAGCCGCCCACCCAGGCAAAAGTATCGATATGGCCAAGTCCAAAATTCAGGGCCTGTCCACCGCCCATAGACAATCCAAAAATCGCGCGGTGCTCGCGATCCTTGATAACGGGAAACTGCTTTTCAACAAATGGAATCAGGTCATCGAGCAGATCTTTTTCAAAAGTTGAAAACGCCGCTACCCGATCCGGTGCCATCACATTTCCACCAGCACGGTCATCTTCCATGGCGCGGCCATTGGGCATAATCACCAACATAGGTTCCATTTTTCCTTCTGCATACAGGTTATCAAAAATAACCTGAGGATTTCCATGTCTGAACCATTCCCGTTCATCACCGCCAATTCCGTGCAAGAGATATAATACGGGATATTTTTTTGCGGCACTGTATCCCGGCGGGGTATATAGCAGTGCTTTCCTCTTAACTCCTACAGTTTTTGAAGGATAAACAAGGGAATCTATTTTCCCAGTTGATGTCAATTTTCGCTCAACATCAAATCCCTGTGGGGCAGTCTGCTGCGCCTGGGCCACTAGGCTGGCGGAAAAAACGCACAACATGGTGCAGATCATCTTTTTCATATTATAATTGGTTTAATAGCAAATAGATAGCGAGGCTATCACCCATGACGGGACAACAGCCCAATTTCAACTAAATCACCACTTTCCTTTTGAGTACTCTTAATACCGCAGCTACAATAGCATCGGCGTTTAAGCCATATTTATCCATCAGCGCACTTGGCGGTCCCGATTCACCGAAGCTGTCGTTTACAGCCACATATTCCTGCGGAGTAGGCATTTTTTTTGCCAACAGTTGCGCTACACTATCTCCTAGTCCACCGATACGATTATGCTCTTCGGCTGTAACAACACAGCCCGTTTTAGCGACAGAAGTCAGTACGGCTTTCTCATCTAGTGGCTTGATGGTATGGATATTAATGATTTCGGCATCAATACCTAATGTTTCCAATTCTTCCCCGGCACATATGGCTTCCCAGACGAGATGTCCAGTTGCCAAAATAGTCACAGTTGTACCCGGATTGAGCATCAGGGCTTCGCCGATCACAAATTCCTGATCTTCCGGGGTGAAAACCGGCACCACGGGTCGTCCAAACCGCAGGTAGACTGGCCCCTTGTGTTTGGCAGCAGCTAGCGTTGCAGCCTTCGTCTGATTATAATCGCAAGGATTGATAACCGTCATCCCTGGAAGCATTTTCATCAATCCAATATCTTCCAATATCTGATGGGTCGCCCCATCTTCACCCAACGTAAGGCCGGCATGCGAAGCCGCTATTTTCACATTTTTATCCGAATAGGCAATAGATTGACGAATCTGATCGTATACCCGACCCGTTGAAAAATTGGCAAATGTACCAGTAAAAGGTATTTTTCCACCGATGGTAAGTCCAGCTGCAATACCCATCATATTTGCTTCGGCAATGCCGATCTGAAAAAAACGTTCCGGAAAGGCCTTGATGAAATCGTTCATTTTGAGCGAACCGATCAGGTCTGCACAGAGTGCAACCACATTTTCATCTTCCTTTCCTGCTTCCAGCAAACCGGCACCAAATCCAGAACGTGTGTCTTTTGATTCTGTATATGTATATTTTTTCATGTTAATCTATTTCAAAATCGTCCTACGATTAGGCGATATAATCACCCAATGTTTCTGCATTCTGGTTTAAGGCCATAGCTAGTTGTTCATCACTGGGTGCTATGCCATGCCATTTATGTGAGCCCATCATAAAATCAACCCCATTTCCCATTTCGGTATGTAGCAACACCATTACAGGCATTTTAGTTCCGGTCGAAGCTTGGGCCTTTCGTAGTCCTGAAATCACAGAACCAATGTCATTACCGCGCATAACCTCTATAACCTTCCAGCCGAATACCATCCATTTGCGGGGTAGGTCGCCCAGCGAAAGGACATCGTTGGTAGCCCCATCAATCTGCGCACCATTGTAATCTACAATAGCAATCAAATTGTCCATTTCGTTGTGAGCTGCATACATGGCCGCTTCCCATACCTGCCCTTCCTGCAATTCGCCATCGCCCATAAGCACATAAACCATGCGGTTATCTTGATTTAGTTTTTTGGCTTGAGCAGCACCAATAGCGACAGAAAGACCTTGCCCCAAGGATCCCGAAGCGACACGGATACCTGGCAGTCCTTCATGCGTAGTCGGATGTCCCTGCAGTCTTGAATTGAGTTTTCTGAAGGTGGCAAGTTCATCGATTGGAAAATAACCTGCTCGCGCCAACACACTATAAAATACCGGAGAGATATGACCATTGGAAAGGAAAAACAGGTCTTCCCCGACGCCATTCAAATCAAACTGATCGTTTCGCTGCATCAATTCAAAGTATAAGCAGACCAACAATTCGGTGCAGCCCAACGATCCTCCCGGATGCCCCGACTGGCAACCATGCACCATGCGGAGTATATCCCTTCGGACTTGCTTAACAATCGCTTCTAAATTATGGATACTATGTCTTGTCATGACCATCTCAATTGTTACTTTGTGCGGCAACGCGTTTATGATCAGCTAAAAATTGAGCAAGGCCACTGTCCGTCAACGGGTGTTTTAAGAGGGAAAATATCGCCTGCAAAGGTCCAGTCATCACATCCGCACCAATTTTGGCACAACCCAAGATATGCGCACTATGACGTACCGAAGCCGCAAGAATCTGGGTAGGGAAAGCATAATTATCGTAGATCGTCCGAATTTCGCGAATCAGGGCCAGTCCATCGACAGAGATATCATCGAGCCTACCGACAAAAGGAGATACATAGGTTGCTCCGGCTTTGGCGGCCAAGAGTGCTTGCCCGGCAGAAAAGACCAGGGTGCAATTGGTTTTAATTTGTTTTGTACTAAAATATTTAATTGCTTTAATGCCGTCTTCAGTCATTGGAACCTTAACAACAATCTTATTGTCTAAGGCCGCTAAAAGCAAACCTTCCTCAATCATCGCGTTAAAATCAGTTGAAATCACTTCAGCACTTACATCACCGTCTACAATATCACAGATAGCTTTGTAGTGCGCATGTACAGGAGCTGTTCCTGTAATACCCTCTTTGGCCACCAGCGAAGGATTGGTCGTTACACCATCTAGGACACCTAAATTTTGAGCCATACGAATCTCACTGAGACTTGCCGTATCGATAAAAAATTTCATTTTTTTTAGTTGATTAGTTTTGAATTCGCTAGATCTCCAGCGATTGGTTATAAGACAAAACTATAGCTTTCAACCAGATAGGATTGCAACAAATAAAAAAAAGAAGGGTAAAAATGTTTAAAACAGATTACCCTCCTAAAAAACTGACCTAAAACGACCTTTTAAACAACAATATTATGCTTAGTGCACGGATGTATTTTTATGCGATTGGATATATTCACTTGGCGTCATTTGATATTTTGCTTTAAAGACTTTTGTAAAATAGTTTGGATTGGCAAATCCCGTCTCATAAGCAATTTCAGAAATAGACTTATCGCTTTTTTCCAGCAAACCTGCCGCCTTTTCTAGTTTCACAGAGCGTATAAAATCTACGGGAGACATGCCCGTCAGTTCCAGCAGCTTATTGTAAAGGGAGGCTCGGCTCATCGAGGTGTGGGCACTTAGCGCTTCGACCGATAACTGCGGATTATCGATATTATCGTGTACATAATTGAGTACTTTTTGTAAAAATTTATCTTTTTCGGACCTGATCGTCATTTCGGGCGCTAAAATAGACACCTGTTTACTATAGACTTCCCTGAACGCCTGGTTCAGCTGAAGCAAACTGTTAACCTTCGCTACCAGTACATCCATATCAAAAGGTTTGGTCAGATATCCCACCGCACCCGATTCAAGCCCGCAAACAAGACCATTATCGACCTGTGAGGCCGTCAGCAGTACAACAGGAATATGTTTTGTCCGTTTATCCTGCGCCAGCTTCTGTGAAAATTCCATACCATTCATATATGGCATCTGAACATCGCTCACCACAAGGTCAGGGTGATGAAAAAGTGCTTTTTGCCAGCCATCCTTTCCATTAGTAGCCTCGATAATCTGATAATACTCCTTTAAAGACTCGCTGAGGTAATATCTAAAATCTTCATCATCTTCAATAACCAACACAAGCGGGCACTGTCTAAGCTCCACAGGTTGTATCTCCGTAACTACCTCTGGTTCAACCCCTCCCTCATATACCGACTCAGCTTGATCCAGCCATAGATCAAATTTAAAGGTACTTCCGCTGTCGGGTTGACTGTTAACCGAAATCTCGCCATGGTACATCTGAACAAATGACTGTGCAATTGACAGTCCAATACCTGAACCCTGACTTGCCACCTTGCCCTCAGTATCATGCTGAAAAAAACTCTCAAATATCGATTGTTGCAGTTGCTCGGGAATTCCGATACCAGTATCGCGCACTTCAAGGGAAACATGCAGTTTCTTGTCGACAAGGCTTATAGATGATATACTTACAGCGATATCCCCACCCTTTTTGGTAAATTTAAAAGCGTTATAGATTAAATTAAATAGAATGCGCTCAACCTTATTTCGGTCAAAACGACAATACAATTTTTCCTGGCATGGAAAAAAAGAATAATCGATACCTTTTTGCAGCGCCATATCCTGAAATGAACGGTATACTTCCTGTACAAAAGATACCAATTCACCATCTTCATCCTGCACTTTCAATTCATGGTATTCCATTTTACGAAAATCCAGTAATTGGTTGACCAAATTTAAAAGCCGCCGCGCGTTACGGCTTACCAAATTTAGTTGATCGCCCAGTTTGCTATCTTTATTTTTGGCAATCAAAGCATCCACGGGCCCTGTGATCAAAGAGATTGGGGTTCGGAATTCATGACTTAAATTTGTTAAGAATCGGATTTTCATTGCATCTATTTGATGCTTTGTCTCGGCATCTCTCTTTTGCTGTTCAATGAGCTGCCTCGCCTGGATACGCTCTTGTTCAATCGCAAATTTTTGTTTTAACTTTTGAATCCCGCGATGTCTGGTCCACAGCAGCCCCCCCAATACTGCTAGCACATAAAATAGATAAGCATAAATGGTGCGCCAAAACGGTGGAGCAACATGTATCGCAATCGATTTGATTTCCTTGTTCCAAATACCGTCGTTGTTGCTTGCGCGAACCTCAAAAACATAATCTCCCGGATCCAAATTTGTATAATAGGCACTATTTTCCTTTCCATTTCGAATCCAATTTTTGTCAAAGCCGACAAGTCGGTACTCGTATTGGTTATCCTCAGGTACAGTTAGATTTAGCGCGGCAAAAGAAATTGAAAAATTTTGTTTGTATTTCAGGTTGATGCGATCGGCAGTCAACAGCGACTGCTGTATTGGCCCCTTCTCCGTGGGCTGAGCGATCACATTGTCAATTTTTAAATCCGTCAGTGCGACCTTCGCAGGATTGCCATTTGTTTTTAAATGAGCCGGATAAAAATGGTTAAACCCTTTCTGCCCACCAAAATAAATTTCTCCATCGTCCGTTTTTAGTGACGCACCGAGCATAAAAGCACCTTCTTGCAATCCCACAGCATTAGAATAGTTTTTGAACTTATTTTGCACCGGAGAATAACAACTCAATCCTTTGTTTGTTGAAAACCAGATCCTCCCTTTATCGTCCTCGATAATACTCTGAATAGCACCATTTACTAATCCATCTTTCTCAGAAAGTGTCTCAAATAGTGTTTTCCCTTTTCGCAGCAAACCTACTCCATTGCCATTTGTTCCAACCCATAAATTTCCATTTTTATCCGTATGCACGGCTAATATATAATTGCTTGGGAGCTTATTTTTTGCTTTGTCATACAGTGTAGTCTGTTGTTTCAAAGGGTCATACATCACCAGGCCCGAGCCGTAAGTTCCAATCCACATATTATGTGCCTGATCTTCCGCTAGCGCACGTATAAAATTTCCAGGTAGCTCTATTCCATCGTTTGAGTGCTCTTCCCTCTTGTATTTTTTGACGATAGCGCTTCCTTTTTGAATGATGTTCACGCCGCCGCCATTTGTCCCAACCCAGGTATTCCCCCGAAAGTCTACTTTTAAACAAAAAATATCGTTATTATTCAAATTATCTTCCCTGTTACCAACAGTATATCTTTTTAGATTTCCATTAAGCAGATCATAACAGATAACCCCTTGCTGGTAGGTACCGATCCAAAGCTGATCGTGTTTTCTTTCCAAAGTCAACACCGTTAGATCTTTAGGTAAGTTGGCCGAAAGTTCAACAGACGACAGTTTATCTGTCAATCGGTCATATTTCCAGATACCACCACCATCAACGCCCAAAAAAATCTTATTCTGATAAGCCGCGAAAGAAGTTACTATAGCTGGGTCACCGGTCATACCCTCCAAAAAATCTAAACTTTTTAATCTAAATTGGCTTAAATTGGTATCGAATTTATTTAGCCCTCCCTGAAAGGTACCTATCCAGTAAATTCCGCTATTATCGACAAAAATAGACCGTATCGATTTATGAGAAAGACTATGAACATTACTTGGATCCGGCTTAAAGGTCCGAACTGTTAAATCCCTGGTATTAAGCACATCCAGACCATTGTCCGTTCCGATCCATAAGTCCTGCTTTTGATTGTAACATAAGGTGTAAATGCGGGGACTGCTTAAAGCTCCTTTCCCTTCTCCTGCGCTAAATTTATTGAACTGCGAATCGCCCGGATTCAAATATTTAAGGCCAAGCATAGATCCGACCCAGATACGGCCCTGATCATCTTCAACAATGGAACTAATTTCAATTCCATTTCCATATCCTTCCTTTTCCGAAAGAACTTCAAAACGTTTTATGGTCTTTAGGTCTGCCGATATGCGGAATATGCCATTCTCTGATGACACCCACATGTTGTTCTTTCGGTCACGAAAAACACTGCCCGTTACTTTACCGGCAAAAGCTTCTACAATACGTCGATAAGTTGGATCCATTCTCTTTTGTAGATCATTGACGTCCAAAATATACAAAGCACCATATGAAGCGATCCAGATATTTCCACTTGCATCCTTATCAATTGCATTAATTGCGGTACTGAGCCATTTACCATCTGGGGTAAGATTGTACGACCTGATCCGGTCTGCTTCCCGATCATAATAACTTAATCCCCCTCCATTTGTACCTATCCATATTCTTCCCTTCCTGTCTTCACATAAGGCCGAAATATGGTTTGCCATTAAACTATTCTCTTTGTTGGCATCATAGCGGTAGACATTGTAATGACGTCCGTCGAAGCGATTAAGCCCATCCTCTGTTCCTAACCAAAGAAAACCATAACTATCGCGGTAGATACTATAGATTGTATTGGAAGAAAGTCCATCCTTTGAAGAATAGCGTTGAAAAGTTACAGGCTGGCTTTGTCCATAAGAAAAAAACGTCAGCATCATCCAGGTGAATACCACTAAAGTTCGTATCATATATTTAGGTATGTAATCTTCAATACAAAAAAATCTGTATTGAACTGTCAACTAAATTATCAAATTAATCCCTACTAAACTAGTCTCTACAATCATTTGACCCATGTAAGCGGTATTTTTTGACATTCTTATCCTTCATTTAAACATTCTTGCTATCCACCAAATTTTCCAATGGCTAGCTTTGGTATACAATTATAAACTGCTTTGAAAGGCATTTCCAATATAGGGAAAACTATATGCAAACAATGCAACCGGTTGCTATATAGTTATAAAAAATTTAACCAATTATTATACAGCATATGACAGTACCTGATGATCCATGACTGTCCCTTAGATTTTTTATCAAAATGAACAAAGGGAACACCGATACAAACGTATCTAGCCAATTAGAGAAAATTTAACCAAGAATTCTTCAACCTATTTATCAATCCACAAATGCGATGATGATTACATGTACAATCACACGAGTAAGGCATTGGAAAAAGCTATGGGGTATAGCTAAGCCATTCACTTTACTGCTGTTCCTGCTTTATGTGGGACAGGCAACACTCTATGCTCAGGCCAAAAGGCAGATAAGGGGCATTGTCGTCGATAGTAACCATAAAAAAGTGAGCGGTGCATCCATCAGGGTAAAAGGCACCTCGCTAGCCACGGCTACCGATGAAAATGGAGCTTTCACGATCCAAGTCCCTACAGATAATAATTTGTTGACTATCTCCAAGCTAGGATATGGCCAACTCGAAGTGGATATCCACAATAAGAACACGGTAGAAGTACAACTGAGCGATAAGTCTATCGAGATCGAGGAAACCGTTGTCGTCGGTTATGGTCGTCAGAAAAAAGAAACCGTTGTAGGTGCCATTGCGCAAACTTCGGGTAAAATCCTCGAACGCGCAGGGGGTGTTTCCAGTGTAGGAGCCGCATTGACCGGTAACGTGCCCGGGGTTATTACCACGGCCAGTACAGGTATGCCCGGCGAGGAAGATCCTCGTATTGTGATCCGGGGGCGCAGTACCTGGAATAATACCGACCCTTTAGTCATGGTGGACGGAGTGGAACGACCACTATCTGCCGTTGATATCAGTTCCATCGAAACTGTTTCCGTCCTCAAAGACGCCTCTGCAACTGCTGTCTATGGTGTTAGAGGGGCCAATGGCGTTATTTTAATCACCACCAAGCGGGGTAAAGAAGGGCAAATGCTGATACGCGGTACCGTCAACAACATTGTAAAAACCGTTTCCCAACTTCCGGGAAAAATGGATTCGTACGATGCTTTGATGCTACGCAACAAGGTTATCGAATATGAGTTAGGCATTTCTCCTTCCAGTTGGGCCAACTATCTTCCACAAGACGTCATCAATAAATACCGTTTTCCCGCTGACCAGACGGAACGCGAACGTTATGTGAATACCGACTGGGCAAAGGAATTATTTAAAAGCCACGCTTTTTCACAAAATAGCAGCGTCAATATTGCTGGTGGTACACCCTTTGTCAAATATTTTGCCAATGCGGATTTTCTTTACGAAGGCGATATGTTCCGCCAGTTCGAAAATGCTCGCGGTTATAAAGCAGGCTATGGTTTTAACCGTCTGAATGTACGGTCCAATTTAGACTTCCAGCTTACTCCCACAACCAAATTTTCAACCAACCTGGCAGGGTCTCGCGGTGTCAAAAAAAGTCCATGGGGCGGCGGCAACGATTATTCCTATTGGATCGCTGCCTATACGGTAGCTCCAGATGTTATTTATCCACGCTATTCAGACGGTACTTGGGGTTACTATGCCTTAAACACACAAGCCGGAATAAACTCTGCCCGTGTGCTGGCACTAAGCGGAACCGAATACATCACCACAAGTCGTATTACAACAGATTTTACGCTCGAACAAGATCTTAAGTTTTTAACGAAGGGGCTTAACGTTCGTGGGACAATCTCACTGGACAACACGTTTGTCGAGGGCGGCCGCGGTATCAATGATGCCAACAACAGTACACAAAGTAAATGGATCGATCCCAATACGGGATTGCCAACCTATCAGATCGCTTTCGATGGTACAAATAGATTTGACTTCGTCGAGGGCATAAACTGGACAACCGGTGCCGGACAGGTCAGAGACTGGTCTACCTATCGAAGATTATTTTATCAATTGCAGTTAAATTACGCAACGACCATCGCTAAGAATCACAACATCACTGCCATGGGTTTATTCAACCGCAATCAGACCGGAACAGGGAGTATGATTCCCTCCTATCGCGAAGACTGGGTATTCCGCACCACCTACAACTACAAAAATAAATATATGCTCGAGTACAATGGAGCCTATACGGGATCAGAAAAATTCGGTCCTGACAATAGATTTGCCTTTTTCAATTCCGGTGGGATAGGCTGGCTAGTTACTGAAGAAGAGTTTATGAGGCCTATCTCGTTTCTCAATATGCTCAAGTTACGTGCGTCCTATGGTGACATCGGTGACGATAGTGGCGGCCGTCAATTTCTGTACCTAACCCAATGGGCATATGGGGGCACCGCTGGCATGGGGGTTGAAGGCCGCTACTCCTACTCCGACGGCAATACCAGTCCTTATATCTGGTATAAGGAAAGTGCGCTTGGCAATCCAAATATCCGCTGGGAAAAAGTTAACAAATTCAATATCGGCCTCGACTTCGGTCTGTTCAATAGCCAGATAACCGGTAAAGTCGACTTTTTTAGGGACCGGCGGACAGATGTTCTGATTAGCGGCGCCAACCGAGCCATTCCTTCCTACTTTGGGATGGAGGCACCTACAGCCAACCTAGGTAAGGTACAGAATAAAGGGTTTGAAGTAGAACTGAAATTTAACAGACAGCTCAATACCGACTGGAGAATATGGGCTGATATCAATTTTACCTATGCCAAGGATAAAGTCATCAATGCCGATGCACCCGAGTTGCTGCCCGAATATCAGAAACCGGATAACAAACAAGTGAGTCAAACCTATTCTTATGTTAGCTCCGGATATTACAATACTTGGGACGAACTTTATTCGAGTACCGCGCACGAAAGCAATGACCTAGCGAAACTACCCGGCAATTATCATATACTGGATTATAACGGGGATGGTATTATCGATGCTAAGGACAACATTCCCTACGCCTTTCCTTCAGTTCCACAGAACACTTATAATTATACCATTGGATTTGATTGGAAGAATTTCAGTGTCATGACCCAGTGGTATGCCGTAAATAATGTCACCCGGCAAGTTGTTTTCAACAGCTTCTCGGGCCAACTTAACCTCGCTTATGACGAAGGTTCCTATTGGTCAAAGGACAATGTCAACGCAGACGTACCACTACCACGCTGGTTATCACAGTCGAGTACTTATACACCCGGTAGCCGGTATATGTTTGATGGTTCCTACATTCGATTGAAAACAGCCGAAATTGCCTACAATTTTAATCGAGAATCCAGCGTAATCAAACGACTTGGGCTTCAAAACCTTCGCATTTTTCTAAATGGCAACAACTTAGTTTTCTGGTCCAAAATGCCAGACGACCGTGAATCCAATTATGCCGGTACGGGCTGGGCATCACAGGGCGCCTACCCTACGGTAAAGCGGTTTAATCTAGGTGCAAACATTACATTTTAATCCTACCACTATGAAAAAGTATTTCAAGGTAATCTTTATATCTACTGTGATCTGGTCTTCAACATCCCTACTCTCGTGTAAAAAATACCTGGATAAAGAAGAACAGTCCAATGTGTCCTCCAAAGAAGCATTTAAAAACTTTATTAACTTTCAAGGTTATACAGAAGAGTTATACAGCTGTGTTGTCAACTTCAGCAACAACTACTGGACCAACTCGTGGAACTGGGGTGAAGATGAAATGACCTCAACGGCTGGCAATTATCATTTCGTTCACAAAATCGACAATGGTAATTTTTGGGGTTGGCAAAGAGAATCCGACGGCTGGGGCTCCGGCTGGATGGATCAGGGTGATTTTACCACCATCAATGGGGATGTATTTGCCAACCGTGCCTTCCGCGATTTATGGAGCGCGGCCTGGTTTGGCCTGCGAAAAGTCAGTCTCGGACTAGAGAATATCGACAAATTAACCGAAGCCACCTCCGAAGAAAAGAACCTGATCAAGGGGCAATTGTTATTTTTCCGAGGTTGGTTTCACCACCGATTGATGGAATATTTTGGCGGGATGCCGTACATCAATTATGTACTTCCAAGTGACGAAAAGCTGCGGTTGCCAAGATTGAGCTACCATGCCTGTGCGGATCTTGCTGCGGCCGATTTTAGAGAAGCGGCCAATCTATTGCCGATCGACTGGGACAATACCACTGCCGGAAAACGTACCCTGGGTAAAAATCAATTGCGCATCAACAAAATCATGGCCCTTGCTTATCTTGGCAAAAATTATCTTTGGGCGGGAAGCCCTTTGATGAATTTTCAGTCTACCGGGAATAAAACCTATCATACTGACTATTGTAAAAAAGCAGCCCAAGCCTTTGGTGAACTACTTTCACTTGTCGAAAGCGGACAGACAAATTACGCCCTTGTTCCTATGGCCAATATTCACTTGAATTTTTACACAACAGGCCAAAATTGGGCCATGCCTGGCAGTACAGAAGCTATATTTAGAGGGCCCTACATTGACGCATGGGTATCGAATTATGGTACCAGTAAACAGTACATTCCGCTGGTCGTCTCCGACGGAGACGCATTGAAGTTTATTCCAACAGCCAATTATGTCGACTACTATGGCATGAAAAACGGTTTACCGATCAAAGACATTACCCAGTCTGACGCAGAATCAGGTTACAATGCCGAATACCCTTGGAAAGATCGCGACCCACGCTTTTATAAGGATATCATTTTCGATGGAACAAAAGTCGTCCAAGGAAATACACAGGACGAAAAAAATCGATACGCTAACCTTTACAGTAATGGAAGCTATCGAGATATCCAGTCTGGCAGCCAGACAGGCTACGTGTTACGTAAATTTGTCCCTATAACAGCCAACAAATATGATCAAGCCTATAATTATGGATCCAATCTTCATATTTACGTGCCCTATATGCGTTTATCTGATGTCTATCTGATGTACGCCGAATCCGCCATGATGGCTTCCAACTCAGCTACAGGCAAAGCGGACAATTACGGTAAAACAGCAGTTGATGCGATCAATATCGTTCGGGATCGGGCTGGCGTGGATCATGTAGATGCCAAATTTCTAGGTTCGGCTAACGCATTGTTACCTGAATTACGGCGGGAACGAGCTGTGGAGCTCGCTTTTGAAGGTCATCGTTTTAATGATCTTCGACGCTGGTTGCTGTTGACCGAATCACCTTACACCTTAAAAAAATCGGTTGTTTTTGATCGGGCAGGAACCTTCAACACCGTAGATCCATCCCAAAACCGCGTCGTCAACATTAAAGAAAATGTGCTTTTGGAACGGAAGTTTACAAGCAAACATTACTGGTTGCCCCTAAAGGTCAGAGATGTCAACATGTATCCCGAGTTCTATCAGAACCCAGGCTGGTAACAAGTTTTTCATTTAATCATTTAAAAAATGAAGTACAAAAAATTAAGAATAGCACTATGTCTTGGATTAAGTTGGATAGCTACCGCTGAAGGAATGGCGAAAGAATCACTTAATCCAACCATTAGACAACATAAAAATATTTTTCCGGAGCGCTCGACATTTGTTGGTCCGGACAGTATTGGCACCGATAGTACGACACTTGTACAGGTCGCTTTCCGAAAAGTTCAGAAGAAGGACCTCATGGGCAATGTACAATCCATCAATGTTCCACAATTGCTCGACAAGAGTTACAACACCAACAGTCTGGAAAATCTAGATGCCTTTATTCCGGGATACAACGGTAATATTTGGGGTATGGGTGGTTATTTGGTATTAGTGGACGGATTTCCGCGTGATGCCAATAACGTTATGCCAACAGAAATCGATCAGGTCAGTGTATTGAAAGGCGCCAATGCCATCGCTCTTTATGGTAGCCGAGCAGCCAAAGGCGTAATTAGCATCACGACAAAACGCGGAAAATCCGGAAGTCAACAGATAAAAATTAGAGCCAATAGCGGTATCAATGCGGCTATGAGCTATCCGCAATATCTTGGCTCCGCAGAATATATGACATTGTATAACGAAGCTCGACAAAATGATGGATTATCACCACTCTATAGTGCCGAAACAATCTACCAACATGCAGCCGGAACAAATCCTTACCGTTATCCCAACGTGGATTACTATTCATCGGACTATATCAAAGATCACTACAATCGCTACGATGCCACCGCTGAAATCTCGGGAGGCAATCAACGTGCACAATATTATACCAACTTTGGATTTTGGTCTGAAGGGTCCCTCCTCAATTTTGGACAGGCGAAAAAAAATGGTGGCGCCAATAGATTCAATATGCGCGGTAACATCGATGTGAAAGTCAATGATCTGATCTCCCTGAACGTCGATGCAGCAGCCAGTTTTTATATTTCCAAAGGGGTAAATGCGGACTACTGGGGTGCAGCGGCAACCGTGCGGCCACATCGCTTCTCTCCACTCATTCCTATTGATATGATCGAAGAAGGTGACGTCAACTCGATGGTGTATGTCAACAACAGCAATTTTCTCATCGATGGCAAATATCTCCTTGGGGGAAGTCAGCTGGATCAAACCAATGCCTTTGCAAACGTTTATGCCGGCGGCACAAACCGCTATCTAAATCGGCAGTTTCAATTTAATACGGGTTTAAATTTTGATCTAAAAAACATCTTGGAAGGTCTGGTTTTCAAAACCAACCTGGCTGTGGATTATCAGTCAAATTACAACCAATCCTATAACAACAATTATGCTGTTTATCAGGCATCGTGGAACAACTATGATGGAAAAGACCTTATCAGTAGCCTCACAAAATATGGTGACGACCGTATTTCAGGCATCCAAAATATCAGTGGCAGTACCTATAGACAGACCATCGGTCTCAATGGGTCCCTAAACTTTAACCGTACCTACGGTAATGACCACCATGTATCGGCAATCCTATTGGCCAATGCGTTCCAGATCGCTGCCTCCGGCAGCTACCACAAAACCAGCAATGCCAACCTAGGGCTGCAGTTGGGCTACAATTATTCAAGCAAATATTATGTTGACTTTAGCAGTGCTTACAGTCATTCCGCCAAATTACCACAAGGGAATAGAAGAGCCCTATCTCCTACTTTAGCGCTCGCCTGGCGTCTATCTAAAGAAAATTTTTTGGTCGACAGCAAAGTCGTCAATGAGTTAAGATTATCCGCCTCGGCAGGTATATTAAACACGGATCTGGATATTAGCGACTATTACCTCTATCAGGGGTATTATACCTATAACGACGCAGCATGGTATAGCTGGCGCGACGGTGACCTCGTCCATACCTTTGACAGACGCAGGGGTGACAACCCCAACATGAAATTCCCGAAACGCAAGGAATTTAATATCAACCTCGAAGGTGGGCTCTACAACAACCTGATCACCTTTAATACGTCCTACTTTGTTAATCGGATGAGCGGCGGGTTGGTACAGGCGGCAACACAGTACCCAATGTATTTTATGACTTACTGGCCGGTTTATTCTGACCTTCCCTATGTCAATTTTAACTACGACGAACGCCGGGGTGTCGACTTTGGCATCAACCTGAACAAACAGATCAACAAAACCTTCGTATCACTGGGTTTCAACGGGATGTACTATACGACCAAGGCGGTAAAAAGGGACGAACTCTATGAATTTGCTTACCAAAACAGAGCCGGAAAACCACTAGACGCCATCTGGGGCTTACAGCATGATGGTTTTTATAACAGTCAAAGTGAAATTGACCAAGCTGCCTTTTCAACATTTGGAGAAGTCAAGCCTGGAGATATCAAGTATAAAGATCAGAATGGTGATGGTACCATCGATACCCGCGACGAAGTATACTTAGGCAAAGGCGGATGGGCCGGTGCCCCACTGACATTAGGTTGCAACCTGACAGTCAAATGGAATAATTTCACATTATTTGCCGCGGCAACGGGACAGTTCGGAGCCAAAGCGATGAAAAACAGTTCTTACTTTTGGGTAGATGCGGAAGATAAATATTCAGTGGTCGTACGTGACCGCTGGACAGAATCGACCAAGGAGACCGCAACTTATCCGCGCCTTACCACCTTTAACAGTGACAACAACTTTCGAAGCTCAGACTTTTGGCTCTATAAGACCGATCGCATCAACCTATCCAAAGTGCAGCTGTCTTACGATTTCCCAAAGCGTCTATTCAATGCTAAGTTTATACACGAACTGGGTATTTATGCCACGGGATCCAACCTACTAACCATCGCCAAAGAAAAGGAAACGATGCAATTGAATATTGGACAAGCACCACAAATGCGTTTTTTCAACATCGGACTGAAGGCACTATTTTAATCTTTACTATCTAAGACGAGAATGATGAAAAGAATACTAACCATAGCCATCCTAAGCAGCTTACTATTTTCTTCCTGTGAAGATATGTTTGAGCCGGCTCTTGAAAATAATCTTGAAATTGAAACAGCCAATAGTCGCCCCCTTTACGCACAAGGGCTACTTTTAAATGGATACAACCGGGTTCCGGCTAATAGCTATAGCTTTGATGATGTCGCCACAGACAATGCTGTGAGCAACGATAAAAGCAATACTTACCTTAAAACAGCAACCGGACAATGGACAAGCATCAACAATCCTTTCGACCAATGGCGCAATAGCTATGCAGCCATACAGTACCTCAACAATTTTTTATCCCTAAGTGATAAAGTAGAATGGGCCTTGGATCCCAAGGTCAGTACGATGTTTAACGATCGCATGAAAGGTGAAGCTTATGGTCTCCGGGCACTATTTATGTTTCACCTGTTGCAATCCCATGCCGGAAAGTCGAGTACCGGTGAGATACTTGGTGTGCCTATCCTGCTGACTCCCGAAGATGTCAATTCGGATTTTAACCACAGTCGTGCACCGTTCGAAGCCTGCATGCAGCAACTTTACGATGACATCAAAAAAGCAGAAGACCTGTTGCCTATGGATTACGAGGACATCGGTGCAGACAGTCAAGTTCCGGTCAAATACGCAGGCACAATCAATAAAGACGACTACAACCGTGTATTTGGAGCCTATTTCAAACTCCGCATGACCAAGCGCATCGCGCAGGCAATTCGTGCCCGAGCAGCGTTAATGGCGGCAAGTCCGGCATACAGCGAGGGCAGCAAAACAACCTGGGAGCAAGCCGCCACCTATGCGGGGCAGGTCATCCAGGCCAAAGGCGGACCAAGTGGTATTGATCCTAAAGGATTCACCTGGTACAATAAAGATGTGGTCGATGGCTTAACCTCCGGATCCAATCCGGCCGAAATACTTTGGCGCACCGACAAAGGAAATAGCAACAGCATGGAACAGGACCATTTTCCGCCAACATTGTTTGGCAGAGGACGTCTCAATCCAACACAGAATCTGGTCGATGCCTTTCCCATGGAAAATGGCTATCCCATTGACGATGCCAATTCGGCTTACAATAAAACCAATCCGTACGACAAGCGGGATCCCCGATTGAAGACTTACATTATTGTCAATGGTGCCACAGCAGGCGTAAGCAACACGGCTATCAATACCGCTGCCAATAGTCCAACAAACGATGGGTTAAATAAGGTCGAGACATCTACTCGGACGGGCTATTACCTGAAAAAGCTGCTGCGCCAGGATGTAAACCTCAACCCTTCATCTTCTACACAACAAATGCATTTCAATACACGTATACGGATGACAGAAATGTATCTGGCCTATGCCGAAGCCGCAAATGAGGCCTGGGGGCCTACTGGCATGGGTACTTTTACCTTCTCGGCCTACGACATCATCAAGGCTATTCGCAGACGGGCGGGTGTAGGAGCCAACAATGGCGATCCTTACCTAGAACAGGTAAAAAACAACAAAGAGCAAATGCGGCAGCTAATCCGCAATGAGCGGAGACTAGAACTTTGTTTTGAAGGGTTTCGGTTTTGGGACCTGCGTCGCTGGAAGTTGGATATCAACGTTGCTGCAAAAGGAGTCAGTATAAGCAACAACAGCTATACCGAGATTCCGGTAGAGAATAGGCTTTATGAAAACTTTATGTACTACGGTCCGATCCCGTACAGTGAAGTACTCCAATACAGCAATCTTGTACAGAATACGGGATGGAATTAACATTAATACACGCATAATGAAAAAGATCAATCTTCTTTACGCCATGGCTTTGGTAAGCCTGGCGTCTTGCAAAAATAACGACTGGGAGTTCCCAGATTTCGAATTTCAATCGGTATACTTCGCCTATCAGACACCAGTCAGAACGGTAACCCTAGGCGAAGACATTTTTGACAACAGTCTCGACAACCAGCATAAGGTGAAAGTCATGGCAACCACTGGAGGAGTATACAACAATGCAAAAGACATCCGTATCGATTTTGTTGTCGACAACAGCCTTACGAATGGCCTTAGCTATCCAAACGGCCAGGCAGTTTCCGCATTGCCCAACAATTACTACCAGCTTGGCAGCAATCAAATTAACATCCCAAGTGGTAGTCTCACAGCCGGTGTTGAAGTGCAACTGACTGACGCATTTTTTGCCGACCCAAAATCCTTGGAAACCTATTACGTACTTCCTCTAAGGATGACAAAAGTGGTTAACGCCGATTCCATCCTCTCCGGTAAAACTTCGCTACAGACTGCCAATAGGGCTATTGTATCCGATTGGGATGTCGCACCAAAAGATTTTATCTTTTATGCACTCAAATATATCAATCCCTGGCACGGCAATTACCTGCGTCGGGGTACCGACCAAATTGTCGGCAAAGGTGCCAATAATAGCTTGACAAAAAATATCGTCAGACATCAGGCCTACGTAGAAAAAGACGAAGTCAAAAGCGTCACGACGGCAGCGCTAAAGAAATCGATCTTACCCCTTTCTTTTAAAGGAACTGATGATGTCAATATCAATGTCAATCTGAACTTAACTTTTGATGACGACAACAATTGTAGCATTAGCTCGGCAAGTGCTGGCATCTCCGCTACAGGAACCGGTAAGTTTGTCAAACGGGGCGAAAAAAACAGCTGGGGTAATACAGACAGAGATGCACTTTATCTTTCCTACACGATCGATATGACACAAATGAGTGTCACCAGCAAGGATACCCTCGTGATGCGGGACAGATCTGTAAAAATGGAAACATTTACACCCATCAAAAAGTAGTATCAATTCTATAACGAACAACGATGAAAAAAATCAATAAAACTATCGTCATCCTACTTTCGCTCGGCACCGCCTGGAGTTCCTGTTCCAAATATCAGCCACTGGATTACGCCGTCGATAAACCGGAGAAAGTACTGACGCAGGAAGATATCAATGCTTACAACCCATTAAAAAGTTATCTGGATAAGCAAGGCAACCCCGGATTTAAGCTCGGTGTTGCGCTCAATATGAACGATTATTTTAACAAAGGAATCCTTTACCGCTTAGCTAACCGAAATTTTGAAGAAATGGTCATGGGCTATGAAATGAAACATGGCTCCATTGTGCAGGCCGACGGAAGTCTCAATCTATCACGGGTCGAACAGCTTATCACAGCCGCACAGGAAAACAACATGGCGCTATATGGCCATACCCTTTGCTGGCACTCGGGACAGAATGCGGCCTATCTCAATAAGTTAATTGCCCCTGTGGTGATACCAGGTTCGGGAGGTCCAGCCCTGGCGGGGCACGCTTTAAAAATGAGTAACCCCTCTGTTGTCAATGCCTGGGAAGCACAGACCGCCTATGATATCAACCCGACGGAAGTGGGTAAAGAATATGTATTGAAGATTGTCGCACGAGGCAATAAAGCGGGCAACATTGACATCGATCTGCAGACCACCGCCAATTACACCGGCGACAACATGGGCTCATTAGCATTAACGACAAGCTACAAAGAATACGAACTTAAAGTGACTGCAACTGCCGCGCGTAACCGTTTTATTATCAATTTTGGCCAATACGATGGAACAATCTTCATCGACAAGGTTGTGCTTACAAAAACTGGCAGTTCAACAAGCCTCATTGCCAACAGTGATTTTGAAAACAATATTGACGGTTGGTTCGGTTGGGGAAATAATTCATCCCGAGCGCAGTCCGCCAATGGTGAAGGATATGGCAGCCCGGGAGGTAGCACGATTGAGAAAACACCTGCCGAGAAAGACGCCATACTCACAAAAACTCTTGAGACGTTTATTGCTGGCATGCTCGAAAAAACCAAAGGTTATATCAAAGCCTGGGATGTGGTCAACGAGCCCATGTCCGACTGGCCCGATCAATATGCCTTGAAGACAGGAGTTGGAAAAACCGACCTGGCTGATGATGAGTTCTACTGGCAGGATTACTTAGGTAAAGATTATGCCGTGAAAGCTTTTCAATTTGCCCGCAAATATGGCAATGCAAATGACCTCCTTTTCATCAATGACTATGGTTTGGAAGGCAGTGGCAATAAATGTAAAGGACTGATCGCGTATGTCAGCTACATCGAAAGCAAAGGCGCCAAGGTGGATGGGATCGGTACCCAGATGCACATCGACATCAACACAAGCAAAGACAATATCGTCAGTATGTTTAACCTATTGGCCGCCACCGGCAAGCTGATCAAAGTGTCTGAGCTCGATATTGGTTTGGGAAATGGCATAAAGACTAGCAATGCAACGACTGAAATGTATCAGCAGCAGGCCGACATGTACAAATTTGTCATTGAAAAATATCTTGAGATCATTCCCAAGGATAAGCAATATGGTATTACCATATGGAGCCCACTGGACAGTCCGGACCAAGAGAATTCATTTTGGAGACGTGGGGAACCCATCGGTTTATGGACCGAAGGATTCGTTCGAAAGCCAGCCTATCAGGCGGTTGCTGAGGCATTGTTAGCTAAAAAATAAGATCATTAATCACCCTTTAAATATGTAAATTATGAGAACAAACAACATGTGGTTATTGCTGATCTTTTTATTAGCTATTTTTTCCAGCTGCTCGCGGCTGGAAGAAAAAACATTGACCAGCGAATCCGAAAGAAGTCTTAAATCCAATGTTTCCGCGCAAGCCGTTACAAGCTGGCCGCGGCCAACCCCGACCCTACATGTCGGAGGCAAGTACCTCAAAGATCCCTGCGACAATAATATTGTCCTGCATGGGGTAGCCATTACGCCAAGCCCTTGGTTCAATGGCTGCCAGTATGGTGCCAACTCCGGTTACTGCACCTGGGATAATTACAATGTTCAGGGTGCGCTCAATTACAATAAAGCAGTCGTTGACAAACTCAGCAGCGCGGCCGACGGTTGGTATCTCAATTATATCCGTCTGCACATCGATCCGTATTGGACCAATGATCCAGGCGCTCCTATTCCTGAAGACGACATCTCAAGATTTAACTATAATCGCTTGGTTACCTATACTGATCAGGTCATTATTCCACTAATCAACCATGCCCGCAGCCGGGGCATGTATGTGATCTTGCGTCCTCCTGGCGTATGTCCACACCGTATCGCAGTCAATGATGCCTATCATACCTATCTTAAGACCGTATGGACTTTTCTATCGCAGCACCCATCACTAAAGAATGCAGACAATGTGATGTTTGAATTGGCTAACGAACCCGTTGAGATTCTGGGAACAAATGGCAACTGGGGGACGACCGGCAACGAGCATTTTGCTGCGTTGAAAAATTTCTTTCAGCCCTTGGTCAATATCATTCGTAATAACGGTGCCAACAATGTATGCTGGATACCAGGAACTGGCTGGCAGTCCCATTATCAAGGCTATGTCAATAATCCGATTACGGGTGGCAACATTGGCTATGCAGTACATATCTACCCCGGGTATTGGGGTGGTGTCAATACCTATCAAGCTTTTCAAAATGCCTGGAATACAAATGTTAAACCTATTGCAGACATTGCACCCATTGCCATTACAGAGACAGACTGGGCTCCACAGGGATATGGCACATTTGGTACGGGATCAACCGGTACCGCTGGCGGAAACGGTTTTGGTGCAAATTTAAAATATATTGTGGATCAGTCCGGCAATGTAAGCTGGAACTTTCTCGCCCCCGACGATCTGCTCCACAAAGGGGATCCCAACGCCGGGACAGCTTTTAACAATGATTGGGAAGCCTGTGCTGCTCCCGCTAAACAGTGGTTTCAGCAGTATGCTGCCTCCAATTACCCCATGTCTAACTGTACAGTTACTAGTCTGGTCAATAATGGCATTTACGAAATCGAATTCCAGACCGATGCCAACAAGGTACTTGATTTAAAATCAGGTGAAGATGCCAACGGTGCAGTGCTCAGACCGTGGACCAGAAATGGCGCAAATGCACAGCGCTGGGTCGCTATAGATGCCGGTAACGGATACTGGCGCTTTGTTTCAAAAGCAAGTGCAAGCAATCGCTGCATTGATCTGACGAGTAATAGCAATGCGCTCGGAACTGCCATCCGGCTTTGGCAGAACTATAGCAATGATGCTCAGGCCTGGAAGGTAACTGCTGTAGCCAATGGCTATTACAAAATTACCTCAAAGGTAGATGCTACACGCGGTTGGGATGTACCCAACTGTACCATGGACGGCAATTCCAATCTTCAGCTTTGGGATTACTATGGTACCTCCTGTCAATTATTTAAGTTCAAATTTATTGCCATGAACTAAACACTATCTTTTCGCGGTAAGCCATACTTACCGCGAAATAGGTTAATTTTAAAAACATAAAAAGCTTCACGATGCGACAAACACAATTTAAAATGCTGCTACTGATCTTCTTGGTATGTTGTTTTACCGGAACAACAGCTTGTGCCCAAGACAAGAACTTCCATATCTACCTTTGTTTAGGACAATCCAATATGGAGGGACATGGACAATTCGAACCTCAGGACACCATCACCAACAGCCGGTTTCATGTGCTGGCGGCAGTAGATTGCCCCGAATTGGGACGGCAGTACGGTAAGTGGTATCCTGCCCGGGCACCACTTACGCGTTGCCACACAGGCCTTACACCTGCAGATTATTTTGGCAGAACGCTTGTAGAAAAGCTTCCCAAAAATATCGAGATCGGAGTCATCAATGTTTCGGTAGGTGGTTGCCATATTCAATTATTTGATCAAGATAGCACGTCAAGCTATGTCGCAAAGGCACCCGAATGGATGAAATCCATGCTTGCAGCTTATGACAATAATCCTTATGAAAGGCTTGTCGTCCTGGCCAAGATGGCACAGCAGAAAGGTATTATCAAAGGTATTTTACTTCACCAGGGGGAATCCAATACCGGCGATCGCGAATGGCCCAATAAAGTAAAAAAAGTCTATGAAAACCTCTTGCACGATTTGCACCTGAAAGCCGAAGATGTACCCCTACTTGCTGGTGAACTCCTATCGGCCGAAGCAGGGGGTAAATGCGCAAGCATGAACAGTATCATCCAAACATTGCCCGCTACTATCCCAACTGCACATATCATTTCTTCTGCGGGTTGCCAGGGTATCGGCGATGGACTACACTTCAGTCCTGCCGGATACCGGCAGCTGGGTAAAAATTATGCGGCAAGCATGCTTAAATTGCTGACGAAAATAAAAAAATAAAAAAAGCTAGGGAGTCAATCCCTAGCTTTGAATGACAAGCAGCTAGCCGCCCGAATCACTAAACCGTTCTTTTCTTATAATTTCCTTCGTTATCTTTAAAAGAGATAACAAAACGCTCGATCATTAATTTCCAAAAATTTTGGCCAACTCCTGGTGTAACAGTTCACCTTTTATATTGATAGCGACAATGTTTCCTTTAGGATCCACTAAATAATTTTGTGGTACAGCACGTACGCCATACAATACCGCAGCCTCATTGCTCCAGCCTTTTAGATCTGCGACATGGATCCATGGCAAACCATCATCTTTGATGGCTTTTAACCAGGCATTTTTTCCTTTGGTATCATCTAGCGACACTGCAAGGACCTCCAATCCTTTACTTTTGTATTTGTTATAGGCCTTTAATAAGTTGGGGTTTTCAGCACGGCAAGGACTACACCAGCTTGCCCAAAAGTCGATAAGCACATACTGGCCTTTAAAATCGGATACTTTGATCATTTTCCCTTCCGTATCCGGCTGGGAAAAATCGGGTGCCTTATTGCCGATTTTTACACTTCTCTCCGCTAGAAAACGCGCTTCCAACTGTCGCGCATTGGTCATTTGACGCACTTCTTTGGACAGCTTCAAAAACAAAGGTTCGATCTCACTGAGCTTTCGTTTGTTGGCCGCATCAATAAGGGCGTCCACCGCAAATATTGAATTGGGATTTTTGGCAGCAAATGCAAGCTCTTTTACCCGGCGAGCTTCAAAACGCGCCTCAAACCTTTCATGAATAGCCTTATACTGCTCGCTGGCATCGGGAGCATCTTGCTTTACGGCCGCAAAGGCCTTATTCCCCGCATCAATGATATCCATGAAACCACCACCAATTTCATTTAAATAAGCGACATAGGCGTTATGCAACGGCGACCCTTTTATGGCAGCAGTACGCAATGAATCCTTGATGGTCATATTGTAAGTTTCATTGCCTAAATAGAAGTATAAACGGTCGCCAATATTCTGTGCGACTAATTTCCCCTTACTGTCTTGATCAAAAACCATCCTGGAGTAAGACGGCTCCTCTACTGTTCCTTTGAAACTAAATCTGCCGTCCACGATAGCCGATGAATCCGATGCCGGAAATCCATCTCTTATATAATCCAGATACACTTTCTTGCCATTGAAAGCTTTTGGTGCACTTCCCTTGATCTGGAAGCTAGCTTGCTGCGCAAAGGATGTCATAGGCAAAAATGCCAGTGCTAAGGCAACTATTTTTAAATTTTTCATATTTTTTTGTTTGGTTCAATTTTTATATTATTCCTTTTAGTTACGCCAGGTCATATCCACAGGATTTCCGGGAAGACCCTCAATTGTTTTGAGCAACTCGCCATTTTTCCCAACACGGATATCCATATAATACAGCGCTCCTTCTGCCCCAGCAATCAGGGTATTCTCATCGTCCTCTAATTTGAGCATGCTTATATCCGATTTGATGGTTGTTTTCAATAGATCGACTTGCTGATTGAGCGGGTTGTAGCGAAATACCTGATTTTTGTAGGCCACATAAATATACCCATTTCGGGTCGCCACCAACTTTGTTTCCGCATTGATCCATTCTTGTTTTATAAAGATCTTCTTATGTATTGCGGTGATCATAAATGGTCCATTAAAATTTGCATTGAACTTCAATTCATAAATATGACCACTCCCGTCCTTCGTATAAGCATAGGTATCCGTATTATTGATCTGCACCATTTTGATCAGATCCATGCCTACCTGTGTTGGATCAAAAATTTCAGTACTGACGGGACTATACTGGGTACCAAAATACATAGGGCTACCGTAAATATTGATTCGGACAAACTGCTTTTTATTTTTTTCGAAAGCGATTACGCTATAATTATTGTCTACTGTTGTCAATACTACTTCTGGTGCTAACGCGTAGTCCCCATCCGCATAAGTTCCAAACATGCCGTAGGTGTTCGATTGATCCCAGGTGTTTGTAGTTCCCCCATAAAATTTGTCATTGATTACCCCCATCATTACCCCTTGAGGATGGGCGAACAAACTTCCCACAGCAATCGTTGACGGTGCCAAAAAAAAGTTATCGTGCAGGGTACCGGGTTTTACCGCCTCCTTAACAAGATTGTTTACATCTAACCGCACGCCGGCCTGTTTTGATATAATCCAGTAACCCAAGGGGGTATTTCCCGTAAACTGGTTTTTTAAGTAATGGATATGCATAGGATCCACCGGTAATGGTTCGCCGTTGATCGCCTCATAAATATTGGGCTGTACAGTATTATCGGGCTTTATAAACGAGAGTTTACTAACCCCGTTTTCGACAGATAACACAAGTGACCCACGCGAAAAAGCTGTCGTTCCCTGGATCTTAAAATTATAGAAATATTTCATCCCATTGCCCGTATTGGTCACCGTAAGGCGCGCCGTATATCTTTTGGCCTGAAGCCCGAAAACGATACGCAGCGCGGGACCTTCGTAGTGGTTAGCTTCGGGGACGAGTGCCTCTGGCACATCGATTCGCCAGTTACATTTCACTGAAGCCGCATCGATGCCGGTAATTTTTGGGGTTATAATAAGGCTGTCCCCCACCGATGCTTCATACAAAGTATCTAACCCTGTGATCTGCGGCCCATCAGGCATATCGATGGCATAATTTCCCTTGTCCTTATAACAGCTTTCGAAAGCCAATAGGGTTAAAGGCACAATAGCAAAAAATAGTATTGCTCTCAATCTGTTTAAATTTCTTTTCATCTATCTGACTTCCTTTCCTGATTCATCTATAAAATAATACTTACCCGAAGCGCTATTTTTCCTTAATAAGATGCTTCGGTTTGGATTGTCCACATGATAGAATTGGTAGGTCTGTCCATTATCGTTGCTGCTCAGCACGTAATTTTTTTCTGGATGATCCTTGACCCATTTAAATGGATCGTTGAGCATCATGAGCAAGAGATTTGCAAAGTAGAGATTTTTGGGTGCATCGAGCCCGACCGTCGAAAGCGAACGTTGTTCGGTGACAATTAGGAAGAGCTGATGTTTTACCCGCGAATAATTATCGAGCCACATGGTCCACCAGGCAGGCTGTTCCAATTGGGCCGAAATAATAATTCGCGCCCGTATCAGTGTTGGGTTTTCAACCCCAAAGTCATCACTAGCCTTAAGTTTTACGAGCAGTGATACAGATTGACTTTCAAGCGCGCTTATATTATGCACAACGATAGGCATAAAGGCCCGACCGGCATTACTTTCCAATGGATATTCTGATTTCAACGGATCATAGTGCAGGTCTGCACGCGCCGTTGATGAATCTTTTTCCACGAAAGCCTCAAAATGCCGAGTGTGCTGGTCACGGTATCCCATTACTTTGACAGGAACAAAAATGGTATCCTGCGCCTTGGTCATATCGTAGGCAAAAGTATATACAATGCTATCCCGATCAGCGTCGCTCAAATCAAAATAAACATTTGCCGACCTGTCGTAGGTCGCTAAAACTGCCTTTTTGCAAGAACACAACATCAGCAGTGGTAGTAGCAATAGCAGAAGTAATAAAGTATCTTTTTTCATTTTGGTTACGATTTACCGTTGTCCATAGATAATTTCATCATCCGGCAACGGCCATACATAAATTTGTTGACTGGCCGGAATTGTAGTGCCTTGCTGTCCGACAATTGGTTCATTGAGCCGTTTATACGCGAAAAACAATTGTCCTTCGGCAAACATTTCTTTCCGATATTCCTTCAGTAGTTCGGTTCGGAGTTTGGCGTTTGTCGAAATATCCACTTTCTGACCAATGCCTCGATGTTCACGGACCTCGTCAAGCCATGCTGCAGCCTGAGCGGGTGCTGTTTCGTAGCTACATTCGGCGGCGATATAGTAGATTTCACTCAAGCGGATCGCCGGAGCTACCAAATAATGAAGATTGGCAGCAAAACTGTCACCCAACGTATTCCGGCGATATTTGTGAATAGATGATATAAAGGAATTTCCAACGCTTACTGTTCCAAACCATTGTGTATAGCGCATGTCACCGCCACCGGCTCCTGCAACCTCGTAGATGGTTTTTGCCTCATCCTGATCCAAATAGATCGCGCTGTTGTTGTCCTGAAACCAGTCATTGTTATAGGTGTTGTTCATAGCCGGGATATACCAGGCAAACAACAGTTCTTTATAGAAAATCCGATCCTTTTTATCCGCATCGACAGCAAGGAAATCAGTGGCATTGGTCCATGGAAATTTTTTGGCATCAATCACTTCACGTGCGTTCAGCAATGCCTTTACTTTGTCTCCGCTGTAGAGATAGGTGCGTGCCAGCAGTCCACACACGGCATAATAGTTAAGCCGGTGCCTTCTATTCTGTAAAAAGAGGCTCTTGTCCTGTAGCTCCGAATTTTTCAACGTGTCACCGACAGTGGGATAACCAACCACATAGGATTTCAGGCGGATGGGGTCAACTTTCAGCAATTCTTTGGCTTCTTCCAGATCTCGGATTACTGAATCCAATAGTTGGGACACTGTGGACAATTTGGTAGACTTATTGGAATAGGTCGTTACATATGGAATGGCTTCGATTTTGTTATTTACAACCGGAGCCGGACCAAATAGGCGCAAGGCATCAAAATGCAGATATGCTCTCAAAGCCAGCGACTCACCTTTGATCAATTGATAATTGCTTCCCGTAAACAATTGTTTTTTACGGTCGATTTCCTCCAGTATCAGATTGGTATTAACAATACCATTGTATAGACCTTTCCAGATATTGTCCTTTCGGCCAATAAAATTACCGTCATTAAATTTAAACAACTTTGTCTGCTGATAACGCAACGGATCATTGCTTGATAATGCATAGTTCTGGACCAATACCTCCGGTGTTCCAATGGTTAGCTCCTTACCATAGAGATCATCTTTTGCACAACGCGTATATACCCCAATCAGGGCTTCCTTGAAACCATCTTCGGTGGAGAAGAGAACTGATTTGTCAATTTCGCTTTCTGGTTGTATATCGAGCCACTTGGAGCAAGAAAGCGTACTCAGGGCTGTGAACAGTATTAAAACTATAGTTAAATTCTTCATCTGTACATATTTTTTCCATCCTTCGGATGGGATTTACCATCTTTTATAATCCTGCCTGTAGGGTAAAAGTCAAACTTCGGGCAAATGGATACGTAATTCCACGTTCCACTTTCACCGAAGACCAACGAAAGATATCATTTGCAACAAGGCCGACACGCAGGCTTGACAGCGCCAATTTTTTCGACAGCGCTTTCCCTGCATCATAAGAAAGATTAAGAGACTGTAGGGCAAATAAGTTGTCCGGCATAATAAAACGCGAGGACACTCTTGTCTGTCCCAAATCCTGAATACTTTTGTAAAAGGTAACATCGCCAGGATTTTTCCATTTTTCCTCCAGAACCCTGCTATCCACATTGTAGCGTGGATCGGCATTTTCGACACGGTCTACCAAGGTTTGGTTATAGGTTTTACCTCCTATCCGCGTTTGGAAATAAGCGACCATCATAAATTGCTTATAGCGAAGTGTCCCTCCGAAAAATCCTTCCATTGTTGGTGTAGCTACTCCAACGACATCAATATCCCTTGCATCCCAGTCATACGACAACGTCCCGTCTTTTTTAATAAAAACTTCCTTTCCATTCTCGGGATCGATACCCAAAGAAGGAACGGCATAGATAGCGTCGAGGGATTGCCCTTCTTTATAACGAAGCAAAGGAACAGCCATTAAATCAGTTCCCTGCTGAGCTTCGTCGACACGTTCGTTGTAGCTCTTCAATGCGTTTGAAATACGGACGATTTTATTTCTGTTCCGCACCAAATTCGCCAATAGACTCAGAGTCCATTTTTCGTTTTTAAGGGCAATCCAATTGGCATTGAGCTCAAATCCTTTATTTTCAAGGTCCCCCAGGTTTTCTTTATAAGAGCTAAATCCGGTAGAAGGTGCCAGGTTAATATCAGCCAAGATATCACGGGTTATCTTATGGTAGTAGCGTGGCGAAAGGGTCAGACGATCGTGCCAAAGGCCTAGATCAAGACCAACATCGGTACTTTGGGTCTTTTGCCAGGTCAGGTTTTCATTGCCATAGTTACGCACGATACTTCCCAGCCCCGATGAGTACCAATTGCTTTTATCGTAACTATAGGTTGTCCGCGACATGTAAGGATCGAACTGCACAGATCCCGTCAGCCCCAGTGTTGCACGCAGCCGCAGCTGGCTGACAACATCGTTGGCGAACCATTTCTCCTTGTGCATATTCCAGCCGATACCAGTCGACCAAAATGGTGCGGTGCGCTTATTTGCCCCAAATTTTGAGGAGCCATCAATTCGGACCGTTGCATCCATCAGATAGCGGTTATCATAGGAATAGTTAGCACTTAAAAAAGCTCCAAACAACCTGGAGGCACCCAAACTGCTCGACGGGCTCGCATTCTCAGCATATCCCTTGGCAAATCCTACACTTGTAAACCGATCATTCGGAAATCCGATCGCTTGAAATGAACGCTCGTCATAGCTTTCTGTCCGTATATTGGTTCCCCCCACCACATTGAAGCTATGTTTATCAATCGTACGCATCCAATTGAGACGTATGTTTGCATCCCAGTACAATTCATTGTTTGTATAACTGGTATAACTACCCTTTTCGTCTGTTTGTGCCGTAGGATAGAAATAAAAGTCATTAGCTAAGGGCGAGCGGAAATTATCATCGGTATTCAAACGTTTCAACAAACTTACCTGTCCCCGGAGACGCAGCCCATTACTCAGGTCAAAATCCCCCGAAAAATTGTTCAGCAGTTCGGTATAGCCCAATTTATTGAAGCTATTCAATGTCGCATTATAGAGTGGATTCAAGACGTATTCCCGTTGTGCACTACCTGAGTTTGCAACCCTTGTCCATACATCCGCCTCCTGTATAATATTGCCCTGATCATCTGTCATGCGGTAGTAAGGATTCATTCTTACATAATCCGCAAAATTTCCATAGGGCGATTCACGCCCGTCTACCACGGTTACGGCAAGCTCATTCTGAAATCTAAATTTATCCTTTAGGTTATAACTAAAGTTTAGCCCACCCGAATATTGATTTCTTCCCGATCCCTTCATCACACCGGGTCTGGTCTGATAACGCATGTCTACGCCATAGCGAAAACTTTCCGACCCACCTTCTAGATAGAGACCATGCTTTTGTCCGACCGCGGTCCGTACTGGCTGTGACAGCCAATAGGTGTCAACACCGCCAAGCACATTTGCTAGTTTCTGATAATACAGCTCATCCAATGCATCCTGTGGTTGGCGCTGAATTGTTGCATCATACAACCCAGCCAGTTTTTCATAGGCCAATTTATCAGCAGCATGCAATACATCGTATCCTGTCAAATCCGGCATATTTATATTGCTCTCATGCGTATAAGTCAATTGCAATTTCCCGTCCCTGGGCATCTTAGTCGTTATTACCATCACACCATTGGCCGCTCTCGAGCCATATATGGCTGTAGCAGCAGCGTCTTTCAAGATCGTGACACTTTCAATACGGGTCATATCCAGATCGAGAACCTTCTGTACACTCACTTCGAAACCGTTTAATATAAAAGCCGGCATATTGATAGTTGTAGTGATATTATCCCTCCGCAGCACTTCGTTCCCGCCAGTAGGCAAAGATGAAGATCCGCGCACATTGATATTCGGCAAGGCATTGGGATTGGATCCAGCAAGATTATTGTCGAGCAATTTAAACGATGGATCGAATACCTGCATGGCTTGGAGGACGTTTTGTGGATTTACCTGTCGCAGCTCGTCGCCACTTTTCGTAATCGCCGTTCCTGTGTAGGAATCTTTTTTTAGCACTTGGTACCCCGTTACAACGACCTGCTCAAGAGCATTCGCTTCTTCCTCCATCACTACACTGTACTCATCCTTGTTTTCGGCCAAAGCGAGCGTGAAGTTTTTATAGCCAACCCTACTGAATGTAAGCGGTTGCATAGTACCGACAAAAGAAAAATGCCCATCTTTATCGACCACTGCGATGGTATTGCCCACCTGTGAAATATTCACGTCGGAAAGCGGCTTTTGGTCTTTCCCAAGGACTTGTCCACGAATCTGCTTCTGGGATGGTTTTTCTACCTGGGGGAGGCTTTTGGGCTCGGATTTCCGTGAACTGGCTTTCCTTTCGAGAAAAATTGTCTTTGATTCAATCGTGTAGCCGATTTCCTGCTGACTTAAAATTTTATCAAGAAATAATTTAAGGGGCATTTTGTCCGCTTTAATTGAAATTGACTTTGCCGATTCCAATATCTTTTTGGCTCCGAGCACCTCATAGTTCGTCTGAAGTTTGACCGCCTGCAGCACATCCATCAGTGGAACATTGTGCCCGGCATAGGTAACGGTTTGCGCATTTACCTTATGGCCCAGCTGGAGTAAGACAGCAAAAACGAGCCATAAAAGGGGTTTGGTCGCTTGTGAAAAACAACTTAATTTCATTAATTCTAGTTAGTTTAGTTAGGTTAGATTGCAGGATCCACTGATTAGATGAAAGGATCCACTGTCCAATTTGTTAATTCATATCGTTTGGTGAAGTATAATTTTTCGTTCTTTATTACCCTCCTTTCTGTGCTTTAGGATCATTTTTTTCAATAATGAGTTTCCCATTTTCCGTCAAATGGTACGACAGATCCTGGTCTTTTAATATTTTAAGGATAGTTGATAACTTGCTCGTTCTGAATGTTCCACCGAAAAAGGAAACATTAGGCACATCGCCCTTATACACGACATCTATGGCATACCATTGGGACAGTTCATCCATCACTTGTCGAAGTGATTTTCCGTCAAAATTAAATTTGCCATATACCCAAGCCATTTCTTGTTGTACGTTTACCGGATGTTTGGTCAACTCTGTACCTGTGTTGACAGACTGATCGCCGGGCAATAAGGTTACTTTTTGACTTCCGAGCAGCGTCGTTACCATTACTTTACCTTCTAACAAAGTGGTCTTTGTAGGTACCGATGTCTGATAGGCATTGATATTGAAGTGCGTTCCAAGTACTTGTACTTGCTGGTTTTTGGTATGAACTATAAAAGGCTGATCCTTCTTTTTTGCAACTTCAAAATAAGCCTCTCCACGGAGCGTTACCTCGCGTTTATCTTTAGCGAATACTGTCGGATAAGAAAGTGTCGTCCCGGCATTTAGTTTAACCAGGGTTCCATCGGGCAGAGTGACTTCGTAGATACCACCCCGTGGGGTTTCGATTCTGGCAGACACCGCAGCATTGATCGGTGCAACTTCATGTCCGTCTTCATAGCGTATGCCGCCGCCATCGATAACAACTTGTTTTTCGCCTTTATTCAAAGCATATTGCCTACCGTCCGAGAGTGTGATAACAGCCTGATGGGAAGCTGGAAGCCGATCATTTACAACCTCCCGCTGCGTTTCAACCAGCCGGTTGCTATCCTTATTCCAATACCAAACCACAGAAAGAGCCAGCAGCACACTGGCGGCAGCAACGTAAGGCAATAGACGTTTCAGGAGCCCAGGTCCTTTCTTTGAAGTATGGAAGGAAATTTTAGCTTTTAATGACTCAAAATTACGTCGCGTTTCAAAATCCTGTAGACGCGTATAAGCATCACGCTGCAGCTTCTCATCAAGACAACGTTGATAGATCTGTTTGTTCCTTTCGGATTCCTGTAGCCAACTCTCCAAAAAAAATCGATCTTCGCCTGTTAGCGTTCCCTGCATTTTTTGGAGAATGAGTGCACTGATACGGATGAGTTTTTCTTCTTCTTTAGGATCCATTTTGAGCTATTTCATCTATAGATACCACACCGATTGAAAAAAGTACCAAAAACAATTAAAAAAAAATTAAATTTTCCCAAAAAGAACGATTAATGACAATAGGTAATTAAAGGAATCTCGTCTCAAATGCTGCCGCAGCAGACCCAGGGCACGTAATTTTTGGTTTTTTACCGTCTGAATATTAATCTGCAGTAGATCAGCAATCTCCTGATTACTGTTGCCTTCGAGGTAGCTCAGCTGTATTATTTCCCGTGCTTTGGGTGGAAGTTTTTGAATGGCATCGTAGAGTTCGGCCATTGTTTCGGCATAGACAAGCTCATGCAAATGGGATTTTTGATCCTGTTCCTGCTGCTCCACATAGCTATCGACCCGATTTATCCTTCGCTGCCGGGCAGTCTGCTTATTGAGTCCTACATGGCGGGTGGCCTGATAGAGTGCCGCTTTCAGATGGGATAAACTTTCAAAACTTCGTTTGCTCTGCCATAACCGTATAAATCCCTCCTCGGCAATGTCTTCCGCTTCTTTGCTTTCCTCTACAAAGCTCGATGCATATAAACAAATACGACTGAAATAACGGTTATATACATAAGCGCAAGCGCGCTCCTCCCCATTTAGGAAATCTTCAAGCAGCTCTTTCTCGCTCGTATACTTCATGGGTAGATTCGTTTAGCTAGCGGTTAATCTTTTCGTGGATAAAGATAACTAAAAAGAATGGATACTTCCTATGATTGGCCTATCCCTAAATTCTTCCTACTATTTTTTCAAAATTTCCACTCGTAAACCATAAATTTTTCGGCAAAGCGCATTAAAAACTAAGTAAAATCAATAATATATCCAGAACTAACCACTTACCCTTGTTTGTTTATTAACAATTCCACTAACTTTGAACCGTGGTCTTCTAAAACCAAACCTAATCCGATAAATCAACCTATTCGCAATATGATACCTCGTTCCAAAAAATTCGCTATAAGCACATTTCTCCAATATCTTATTAAGACAATATTATACTTAATTACCTGCTCCACCTACTGCTTTGCGCAGACGGGGCGGTCAGCAGTTCATGAGATACCGAGATCTGTCATTGAACGGGTTCAGACGGCTTCCATAAAGATGTTTGGCATTGACAGTTTGAGCGGACAGCAAAACAGTGCTCCCTTTAGTGGGGTAATTGTCCATTCGGACGGAACAATTCTTACTGTGGCACATGCTACAAGGCCCGGCAATTTCTATCGCGTTATTTTCTCCGACGGAACGCAAGGGATTGCCAAAGCGCTCGGAAGGCTAGTCGTTGATCAACAAAGTAACTTGCCCGATATTGCCATGATGAAAATGCTAGGCCAGGGCCCCTGGCCTTATGCTGAAATGGGCTGGTCGTCATCCATCACTGAAAACCAGCTTTGCTTTGGGCTATCGTATCCCGAAACACTACCTTTCAACATTCCTTTTCTACGGACGGGACGCATTCTAAAGAAATTGGACAACTTTGGGTTTATTCAAAGCAGCAGCATAATGGAACCCGGTGATTCCGGAGGTCCATTATTTGATGCCCTGGGCCGTGTAATCGGTCTTCACAGCCGTATAGATGGTGCTGAAGGCATCAATTTTGAGGTTCCTATAAACAGTTACCGGAGTTATTGGCAGTCGCTGACCAATCCAGTTGTTATCAGCAGTTATCCTGTATCAACCGATTCAATCGGTAAAGATCCTCAGCAAAAAAAACTATTTAAATTGGGGATCAAAAAACCTGCGAAACATCCGAAAACAAATTTTCAGCCCATCCAGATTAGCAGTACATTAGATGGCGACAGCATACTGCTATTAGGTACAGCATTTAATTTGGGAAACAATAAACAGGTCATCTTATCCAAAAGTAGTCTTATTGGCGAAGCACCAATCGTCAAAATAGGTAACAGGATTCATGTATTAAGAATTCTGCTCAGAGACGAAAAAAGCGACTTGGCAGCGCTCGTCAGTGATCATCAATTTCCGTCAGTCGATGTATCGAAGGTAGCCCGGCAAAGTATTTCTGATTCTTTTGTTGGTTTAAACCTGTGGTCGCTTCTTGGAGACGATCAGCGTAAATTCGGTGTACTGGGCATGTCATCCCAAACCTTCCCACGTTTACCTGTTCCCGGAACTTTCGATGCACAAATGCAGGAAATAGAAGGCCTTCCGACCTTAACAAAAGTAGATAGCATGGGTGCCGCAGCCCGGGCTGGACTTCGTGTCGGCGACCGTATGCTTACACTAAATAATCGCGATGTGTCAAGCGCCATCAAAATAAATGCGGTGATGCAGCAATTTTCTGCCGGCGATACGCTGCAGGTTCAATACCGACGTGGAGCTGCAGATCTATACACAAATGTAATTCTTTCTAATTGGCCCGTCAGGGAAAATCCACACCCTGCAAACAATATTCCAAAAGGAAAGTCAGTTCGCAGGGATAATTTTTTGCGTGTATTTCTTCATGACTCACGCATTCATGCCGACGAATGTGGAAGTCCGGTAGTCGATAGCAAAGGTAACTTTATCGGGCTCAATATAGCCCGATTTAGTCATACAGCTTGCCTGGCGATCCCAAGAGATACCATCCTAGCCTTTTTATCCACAGTCGAACACATGCTCTAGCACAAGAAAAGATAAAGTCATTAGGAAATTTTTAGTACCGTTGCGATACTGTTTTGAACAAAACTATCGGGTATGGAGACCACTAGATCATTATCGAGTTGTTGAAACGCTATACGATCGTTAGTTCCGAGTAACTGTACCTGACCAACTTTTCTCGAATTGGGGGCTAAACGACCCAATGACTTTATTCGGAGCTGCTTTTTGGTCAACGTTCCCATTATAAAAGCGTACATGACATTTCCTTTTGTCGTGAAGCGCACATCATCGCCGGTAAAAGCTTTTCCCTTCCCTTCATTAAAGCCCTGCACATGCAGTGAAGGAGCTTCCTCCTGTGCAGGCCCCTCACCAAAAATATGCCATGGTCTTGTTCCTATGATTGCTTCACTGTGAACTGCCATCCAGCCTCCTATTCCCGTTACGACCTCCTTTGCACGGTCGTCGATGGAACCGTCACCGCGTAATGGTACACTTAACAATAAGTTGCCGTTTTTACTGACGACATCAATCAGCATATGAATTACGGTTTTAGCCGATTTATAGTGATTATTCTCATAAATCCGGCGATCATAGTGCCAAGAACCGATACAGGTACAGGTCTGCCAGGGCTGCGGTTCAATGGTGTTGCTCTGTCCACGTTCAATATCCCATACCAGGCATTTTCGTTGTTGTTCATTCAGGATTTTTCCATTGATTACCACATCAACCTTGCCTTTATTTGCCTGCACGCTTTTATTATAAAAATCGGCTGCGATCTCCAGGCCAACATTGCTTATTGGATAAAGTGGCAGCACCGTATCGTCAAAATAAACGATATCGGGTTTGTAATTGTTGATCAATTCCAGGGTCCGGGCCTTAAAGTTTTCGCAATAGGCCTTTGTTGGCACACTTACCCCTGAATTTACATCCCAATGCCATTGCCGATGAACGGTGTTATCATCCTTACTATCCAAACTAAGCGCATGATCCTGTGCATAAAGCTCCTGCGGATCGTATGCTGCCCACCATTTTCCTGCGCCATCCTTTTTCGTTAGTTTCCCATCATAGGATATACCGGCAAACTTACCTTCTTTATCACTCCGTTGTGCCGTTTCATACCAGGTCCAGGCATGTGCCGCGTGTACGCTGACACCAAATTTCAGCCCTCTTTTTTTTGCAGCGCTTTCCCAACCCTTTATAATATCTTTCCTGGGGCCAACATTTACACTATTCCATTTATGGTGGCTGCTGCGATAAAGGTCCAGATTATCATGATGATTGGCCAAAGCCATAAAATACTGGGCTCCGGCATTTTGATACAGTTCCATTAACTCTTCCGGATTCCAATTTTCGGCTTTCCACTGATGGATAACATCTTTAAAACCAAACACCGAAGGGTGTCCATATTTTTCGACGTGATAATTATACTGATCGGATCCCTCCTGATACATACCCCGCGCATACCAATCGCCGCGCTCGGGCTGACACTGCGGGCCCCAGTGCGCCCAGACACCAAATTTGGCATCCCTGAACCAATCAGGTACCTGATAATTTTCAAGTGAGCGCCAGTCGGGATGAAAAGGTACTCTTCCCAAATAGGTGTGTGCAGCGCTAAATTTGCCAAGGAAAAGCGTCGGAATAGTTGCACCGAGAAATTTAATTGCTGTTCTTCTGTCCATTATACAATGATCTTCGATCAGAATGCCTCGACACAAATTGCACGACAAAGGCATCCGGTTTATAATTTGTTATCTACTTGAATACCAAAAATACCTGTATTGGATCAGGAAAGAAACTACATAATCGATCAATACTAGTACAATATCGACACAGGATTCTTTTTGTTCAATGGAACAAAAAAAGGTGCCCTAAAAAGGACACCCCACCTAAAACTAACTATGAATAAATAAAAACATCTATTTTCCCAGATCAATTGTTCATGTCGTTCCCTTTCAAATTTTTGTTATTGTCCAGTTCGGCCTGTGGGAAGGGATAATACATGGCTTTTGCCGACCAGCCCGCTTTCTTTAAAGGCTCAAGCCAGGTAGGGTCAGCCATGCCCCAGCGCAAAAGGTCAAAATACCGCTGATATTCTCCCAAAAATTCGACAAATCGTTCATGCACGATAATACTTTTTATAGTATTCAACGCAACACCGTTTTTCACCAAACCTTTTGCAATCAGTCCATCTACGTCGGGAATTGTCCCGTTGGATTTTTGATACCAGAGATGCGGTTGCTCATCGGGGACGATATTATTGGCTCGTTTACGCACAAGATTGATGTATTGCTTTGCTCCAGCGATATCGCCACGTTCGTTAAGGCACTCCGCATAAAGAAGCAGAACATCACTATATCGGAAAATCCGGTCGTTGTTGCCGTTATCAAAATCCGCTATCTGAACATCGGGGCAGTATTTTCTCGTACCATAGAGATCCTTATTGGTCGCCAGATTTTTCATCCAGTCAGTATATGTGCTCACCTTACCGTCCAGCTGCGTAAATTTTGCACCATTCTCGCACCACAGCGTCATAAACTTTCTAGGATCTCCATCTTCAAATTCATCGTGGGCCATTTTATTGGGGGCCAAGTTCCACCAGGCACCACCCGTTCCGTCAAACATTCCGATTTCCTGCCACCGCCATGAACTCGATATATCGTCCCCTAGCCAACCTGGGCCATTGTAAAGTTGCACCTCGAAAACCGATTCTTGATTATTCTCTTTCTTTTCCAAAAAATTATCGCTGTATGCGGACATCAACTGATATTCCTTGCTATCAATAACGCTTTTCAATTGAATCTCGGCATTTGCAAAATCCGCTGGCTGTCCTTTTGCCAAAATCGGTTTGTACAGGTAGGTTTTAGCCAAGTAAGCCTGTGCTGCACCTTTGGTTGCCCGACCGATCATTTTACTGTCGGCATAGAGTGCTGTCCGCGTTGGCAACAATTCCGATGCCCTCTTAAAGTCATCCACGATTAGGGCATATACGGCCCCCGCCTGTGCATTGCCGGGATAGTAATCTTCGTTGGTCTCGACAGGTTTATTGATCAGCGGAATGGTTTCGCCAAACAACATGCTCAGGTGCAAATAGTTCAGTGCTCTCAAAAAATACGCTTCCCCCAAGAGTCTATTCTTTCTATTTTGATCTATTTCGCCTTCAAATTTCTGAATCCGATCGATGGCTAAATTAGCCGCAAACACCCCGTTCCAAAAATCTCTCCAGGTCTGGGCTGCCATCCCATCGCTCGCAGGGGTATTGTAGGTATCCTGATATATGGGTTCCCATTTGAAGGTATGATTATAATCATCCCCAGGAGCCAAGAGCTCGAAATACAAACTGCGCGCATATCCACCCTGTGTGCGGCCGATTAACGCTTGGTAGGCCGGTATGACCGAATTTTCCAATTGATCTGCTGTTTTATAATAGGTGTCTGTCGACAATTCCTGCGGGTTGGAGAGATCCAGATTCGGTTTGCAGCTTGAAAACTGTATCAGCAATGCAGCAGCTGCGAGTTTTATATATTTTCTATTCATGATGTCAATAAGGGATTAGAATGTAAATTGAATACCCATAAAATACTCTCTTGAATTTGGAAAGCTCAACCCCCAAGGCGTTTGCCCATCGATACCACGGCTTAGATTGGAGCGTGTATCGCCCGAGCCCACTTCAGGATCATAACCTGAATACTTGGTAAAGGTCAGTAGGTTTTTTGCGCCTACGTAAAACCGCAGTCGGTCGATCTTCCAACGTTCAAGTCTAGGACTTGAAAAACTGTAACCAATGTTGACGACTTTGAGCCGCAAATAAGAACCATCCTCCACAAACCTGTTGGATGCCCTTAAATTTTGATTCGGGTCGCCGAGTACTGCACGTGGAATATTGGTATCTGTATTTTTGGGATAGATGGTCGTTTCACCGGATATGGGATTTTTGAAGACAAGCTCCTCCGCACGATAACGATCCAGAGTCGATGCAAAATTATTGTAGTAATGGTACATTCCCTCGCCCCAATAGCGGCTATTGTTGTAGATGTCGTTTCCTTTACTTCCCTGCCACATCATCGACAGATCAAATGTGCCAATCGAACTGTTGTAGTTTACATCAGCATTGAAGCCGTAACTAAAATCAGGTATTGGGCTTCCCAAAAAATCCTTATCCTGATCATTTAAGACCTTGTCGCCATTTCGGTCATTGAAGCGTACATCGCCCAATGCTGCGTGGGGTGCAAAAGCTTTATCGGCATCCAATTGTGCCTGACTGGTATATAAACCGTTGGTGGTGTAGCCCCAAAATTCCCCTACCGAACGACCAACTGCTGTTCTTGTGACGTTTTCACCCCCAGGAGAGATACTTCCCCATAAAATTTCATTATTGTTGCCCAGACTCAGCACGCGGTTTTTCACAAAAGAAATATTGGCGCCGATACGATAGCCAAAATTACCGACCTGATCTTTGTAGGAAGCCAGGATATCCCAGCCCCGATTCCGTATGCTACCGGCATTCAGCACGGGAAAGTTGTTACCATAGCCTGCGGTAAACGAAATGGGTACATTGATCAGCATGTCCTCGGTCTTTTTATTATAGTAATCAACTGTCAAAGCCAATTTATGATCAAAAAGCTCCAGATCGAGACCAAGATCAGTTGAATACTGACTTTCCCATTTTACATTCGGATTCGAGGGAGTCTGTGGCAGGGCCCCCGTGACCATCACATTGTTCAGGTAATACCAGACATGGTCGAAACTAACTGTCCGTTGATACTGATATTGTGCAATATCCGAATTACCCAGAAGCCCGTAACTAGCTCGGAGCTTCAATTCGCTGATTGCAGGAAACGCTTTCATAAAGGATTCCTGGCTGATGCGCCAGCCTGCAGATACCGAAGGGAAATTTCCATAGCGGTATTGATTACTGAAGTTGGCCGATCCATCCCGCCGCATGTTAAAGGTCAACAGGTAACGATTGTCATAATTATAGTTGATACGCCCCAGCATGGAATACATGGCCGACTGTCCCACACCTGACCCCACAAGACGGGAACTCGCCAGGGATGCCGAATTAAGGATCAAAACATCCGGACTCGGCAAACCACGGGCCCCAGCATTGACAGCATTATACCGGGATTCTTCTGAAGTGATTCCCGCCAAAGCCGAAATCGCATGCTTACCAAAGTTATTTTCATAAGTCAGCGTGTTTTCAAATAACCAGCGGTTATTCTGACTGCTGGAAATATTGAGTTCATCCGGATTATGGTTCTGATATTGTCCGACAGAGTAGTTACCTATATACCCCTCATTCCGCACCCGGCTAAGGTCGATCCCCATATTAAATTTGTAAACCAGGCCTTTTATAATCTCATAAGTAGCCCAGGCATTGCCGTTTACCGAAAAGTTGTCATTGACGTTTTTATTGAGGTATGCATTTGCCAATGCACTCTGAACATCCGTTCCATTGCCAGCTCCGGCAAAACCAGTGCTGCTGTTGGCATCGTAGAGCGGTAATGTCGAGGACCACTTTTGCGCATCGATGATATTTTTGTCGCTCCAGTTGCGGCGGGTGTAACCTAGGGAAAGGGTTTCGCCTATCTTGAGTTTTCCTTTGGTAAAATCAGAGATAAATTGGGCGCCATAATACTTATTTTTATCTTGAATAATAATGGATTTGTCTGTCGCATAGATACCGCTAAGCCGAAAATTGGCGTTTTGAGATCCGCCGGAAACCGAGAGATTATGCCGTTGATAATTGCCCGTCTGCAGCAATTCGTCCATCATATTATACCCGTGCCCGATGTCGGAGGGTTTAGACAGCGCGGCCAGATAATCTTTGCGCGAAGGATCCTTATTGTACATTTCCTCATTAATCAATTCGGCCAGTTGCTGTCCGTTCAGCAGAGGTATATTATGGGAAATATTTTTGATGCCGGCGAAGGCATTATAATCGAGCTTCACCTCTCCGGCTTTACCCCGTTTTGTGGTGACCAAAATAACGCCATTGGCCCCACGGGAACCATAGATGGCACTTGATGCGGCATCTTTCAAAACCTGAATGCTGGCAATATTATTTTCATCCGGCATAGCTCCGCCGATCATCCCATCCACGACATAGAGCGGATCGGTTCCGTTAATGGATCCAACGCCACGGATACGGATAGCGCCATTGGTTACCTGCACTCCAGGCACGGCGCTCTGAAGCGTAGCAATTGTACCACCAGGTACTTTCACCAGATCTTTGGTGTCCACAACAGCGATGGAAGAGGTCAGATCGACCTTCTTCTGTTTACCATAGCCTACCACCACAACTTCATCCACGGCAATTTCTGCGGCAACAAGTGGTATACTGATTTCCGAAGAATTACCGATTACATATTCTGCCTGATTATAACCCACATTGGATACAATAAGGACTTCTCCCGGATTGAGCTTGAGTACAAATTCGCCTTTCTCGTTTGTTGAAGTACTGAGGGTTTTGTCCTTCACTTTGATCGACGCCCCAATAATTGGTTTTCCTTGATCACTGATGATCTTTCCATGGATCACTTTTTCCTGAGCAGACAGTCGTCCAATGGACATTAACATGGAAGCCATTAACAACCACTTCACTTTCCTATTCCTTTCTTTAGGAAAACAAAAGAAAGAAGACACATAATTTCTGTTCATAATCTTTATTTAAGATAAATGTCTTTTTGCCCCTTGAGGCGAGTACTTGGTTATTTATTTATACAAATTGGTTATTTATTACTTATATGCTAACTGTGTGTGCTCACCGCTATGTGCTATCAGGTCACATATTAAGCTCGTTTCAACAGGCGGCATCCCTTAAAAATTCACTATTGCATTTACTCGATCATTTATTTAAAATGAACTGGCTTTTCGCCAATTGGTTACAAAGCAAAGCTATTGCTTTCAACAAAATCGCTTTGCAACGAATATTTAAAAGAAGGGTAAAAATGTTTAAAAGCTCTTATCGAAGACGGATGCCATTACTTTACGATATCGATCCAGAACCTGTCTTGAGACCAAAACAGAAAACCTATTGGGAGATCATTTTGAGAGATCTATTGAAATGCGGTGATCAGGTCGCCAAGCGAAAACAGTTTAACGCAAAAAAAAGCAATATTAATTTATAATCTTTTGAAGAAATATTAAAAATATTTTACATCTTTGAATTGACTTATGCAATCGATTGAATTAGCCATTTAACGCATATTTTGGATAGTTTATCCGACCTATTTTTTAAAGAAAAAACCAAACTTAATGGAATATTTTTCGCTATTGAAACACCATTCCGATGAAATCATCAAATTCATCGCTAATTGCGGTATATTTTCCTTACTTCTCAAAAATGGTAAGGTGATCCATTTTATACCGGACGACCCGGATCATTTTACCGAATGGCTCCATAGGAAAGGCATCAAAAATATTAAAAAATCACAATCTGTCGCTACTGAGGAGGAAATAGCCGTATAAGCGAATAACGAATGTTCACAATCCTAGGTAAAAGGAAGTTTCTTATCGACCAAAAATAGTACAATATTAACCAATTGAACCCTTACCCTCATTCCAGTGTATGAATGGCCAGTATTAAACTTCGCATGTCCTGCTGAATAGAACGTATGGTCGCCTGCAATTCATTGTGCATATTGGCCAGATCGTGCAGTTCCTGGGCAGCAAAAGTTCCACCATTCTTAAAATAAAGCTGCAGCAGGGGACTATCCGGTTCATCGTCCAAACCATATTGCAGCCAGCGCTGCCGCATTGTTTCTATCAATGACGAGTTTTCAGCGTTGCTAAAGTTTTTCTCGGATAAAATCCCCCAAACTGAGCTTGGGTAGACCTGCGCCTTATTATTTTGATACCAAATACTTTCAAGCATATTACGTTGCAGCTGCATCTTGACCTTTTTGCCTTTTGGGTTCAGTGTCATAAATCCCAATACCGCCGTACCGACCCCGCCAGCGATGCTCAATCCATTGTTGAGTCCATCATTTTTGACCGTGGTCGCCGTCACCGCTGTCACCGCTCCCAGAAGTATAGAAGCCACCGTCAAACGCGTCTGCGTTTTCGCATTCAGTTCGTCTATATATCCTGCGAGCTTATCGATACGCTCACCGTTACAGTCTAACTCTGCTGCAATGGCATTCAGTTCTGTCTCAAACAGCATGTACCTTTCGGTCATCTTTTGCCTTGCCGCCAATTTCAGCGTAGCATTATTCGCAGTCCCCAAATACTGGATAATGGGTTCTGCCAGATTGAGGTATTTGATCAGCACAAAATCATGGTAAGAAAAAATTTTCCTTATCTGAATACTGTCCGAGGCAGTGATTTCCTGTATTGGAATTGATGTATAGGCCACATTTGGCACACAGTAGTTTGTTGTCAACGTATGTACCTGAACATTGTTGATCAAGGTCGAACAGGCTGTCAACAGCAATACGGACAAAAAGAGAAAGGATCTGATCGTTAGAAGAATTATTTTCATTATCTGAGGTTATGCCTTATTTTTTACAACAATAACCTTTTCAGAATGTTTTTGCCCCCCCTTATTTACTTTTTTGGAAAACAAAAAGCAGGCCCTATATTTTTTTGAAAATCCGCACAACAGGTCGATCACTCCATATTTTTTTAATATATTTAAAATGAAAACAGGAACCCATTGTAGACAGATACAATGCGGGTGCAAAATATACGAGCCTAGCAACATCAAAAGACCATTTATGAACAAAACCCTTTTTCGTAACCTATTTATTGTATTATCCTTCGTTGTGATACTCTTGCCCATTTACCCATCTATTCGGTCGTATTTCAGCAAAACATGTATTATTGAAAAATATGGAGTCAATTACAATGGGCAACGCAAAAAGCTGGGACTGCATCCTCTTCCAGCTAGCTGGGGCAGAAGAAATCTCGATTCGTGCATCATTTGGTATAATCCGAGCGGTAATACAGGACATCGCTGGAAAAACATCTATTTTAAAGGCTGCAGCATCAAAAAAGAACTCGATCTTTTTGCTTTCGGATATGATGCCGAAAAAAGACAATATACCAAGGTATTGGAAGTAACGACAGATTATGATTTACAGGAGAAAGTGTTGGATATCCGTTATAAAGTGCTGACCGCATCATACAATAAACAAATCGAAAAAGCAGAAGCTGACTCATTGATCAGCACTTTAGCGCTAAATGACTCCAAGTAATCCATCATCAGTAAACTTTCGATAAAAAACGGCATTGAACAATGTTCAATACCGTTTTTTATGGACATATCATTTTTACTTCCAGATACGAAGTCTTTCAAATTCACCATAACCTAACTGGTTGTTACCGGCAATCTGATAAAGTCCAACGCGCAGTCTTTTGCCGTTCAAATCGGGGCGTAGAAACGGTGTTCCGGGAAGATCCTTCCAGTCCATGCCATCTCCCGAGCAACGCAAAAAGAAATAATTACCGATCTTCTGAACCTGAAGGTAGGGCGAAAAATTTAGGCCGGTTCCTGTATTCTCTTCCTGAAAAATCTGTGGGCCGATGCTCCGCGAAAGATTGCCCAGGTTCCATCCCGTCAAAATACAATTGGTGATGTAGGCATCCTTACTATCCATGCGTTGAATCATGATACCGGCTTCATTTGATGTGCGTACTTTACGGGCTAAGCCTGCCACATCGCTTACCTTAACCTCTAGCGTGAAATCTCCCTCCAGCTCTTTATAAACAAAGGGGGCAAGAAGGTCTGCATCACCCCATTTTGTATTTTTAGACTGGATTTTCCAGGTTCCATTCAAGTAGGAAAGCGCTGTCTGCGTACTGTCGGTTCTTTCACTATATTGATAACCATCCCAGAAAGGAACTTTCTGATCCTTGGCCGAATAGCTTTCATTGTGTGCTGACTGTACCAATTGTGGCTTTTGCACCAAAATCCCTTCCACTACCGGCTTACTGACATGGCCAAAGGCATCCTTCGCCAGAACTTCGATAGATTTTCCAGATTCGAATGATTTAAAGAGATGGTAAGACTGTTGCTTCCAGCCTGAGCTCTCACCCTCAGAACGGAATAGATACCACATTCCCGGCTGTTTTTCGACCTGTGCAAATACCTGATCGGCATTGATCAGGTGCGGTGGAGAAAGCACCTGCGGAACATACCCGTCCAGCCCATTGGCCAAGCCAGCCTTCCACTGACTGAACTTCGCGGTTACCTCATCCGATGTTAAGGTGCCAGAATAGGCGCGAAAGAAATAAAATGGATAAGTCAGTTCGATGCTAGTCTTATTTACCCGCAGCAATTTGTCAGAAAACACCCGCTTTTCAGCCTTCCCATTGCGATAAAAGCGCTTTTTTCCTTTATCATACACAAACACAGCATGCTGCCAGGCAGCGCCATCGTACCAGTCAAAACCCAGCGTATACTGTTGCTGTCGGAGAATGTCTGTTAACGCCGCACTTTCAAAAGCCTTACCTTTCAATGCCAATCTATTTCCCGCTACCATGACCTCCGCATCGTCAAGCGTCACTAAGGTATCCATTGCTGTTCCTTGGTTCCGCAAAGTGCTGAGCTTTCCGAGATTTAAATCGTCAGTTTGCAGCGCAAAGAAATCCGATTTCGGGACTTCATTGGCCAAACTGGCCACTTCCTCCTCATCCAAGCTCGTATTATATACCTGCAAACTGGATACATAGCCCGAAAAATGTTGATCCAGCACATCCGAAGCCCCTAGGACAAAAACATCCCCGGGCCTGACAAACAGCATCCTATTTTCCTTGCGCTGCAGCTTTCCGTCCACATAAATAGACTCCTTATAGCCGTCAAAAGAAAATACAATATGATGCCATACATTTGCGCCCGGAACCGATGCATACCCCAAATCAGGCCAGGAGCCATGCGTGATGGCCCCACGTCCGGAATCTGTACCATAACCAAAAATCGCTTTACTGAGATCCTGCTGCCCCGACGACCAGGCAACCAACGGTTCAAACCGGGCAATGTCCGGATTATTAACCCATAGCGCAATACTATAAGAACTATTTGCAGCCAACGACTGTGGCACAGCGAAAGTCGAGCGCAACGCGGTAGCTCCATCAAAGAAGAATGCCTTTTTACCCTGATAATTTTTAACGGCCAAGGCATGTTCTGTACGGAACATCCCCCCGAGTAGCCCTTTATTCTGAATACCTTTTACCTGTTGCCCCTCCTGGTAATTGGCCGCATCGATATGGATTAAATTACCCAATGTTATTTCCTTGACGGGCATCGTTTGTGCTGCAGACCACAGCGTCTGTTGCGCAAGCTTTTGTGCATACACTTTCATGTTCCAAACGCCACGAGGAAGTCCATTCACTTGCGTGTTCAATACATGTAATCTAACATATCTTGCCATAGCTTTGCCGTGTTCAACAATAGGACTTGCCCAACGGTCATTATTCGAGCGATCTACAAAGCTTTTCCAGACAAGACCATCCACAGAAGTTTCGAGTCGATATTGATAGGCATAAGTTGGGTATTCAAACTGAATGGATATGGTCTGTATATCCAGCTTCTTACCCAGATCAATAGTTACCCAGGCCGGTCCTTGATTATTTTTGGCCCGCCATAGTGTTCCATTGTTGTTGTCGACTAAGAATGCAGGCCTAAAATCTGCGTTGTAGTAAGAGGAGGCCTGCACCGTTTTCCCAAAAGCCAAATCTACTGGCCCTGTAACTGTTGGAAGCAAATCTGGCACACCAGCATGTGTGGGCCGCACCTGCTCAATATCGCCGTCAGGCGTAAAGAATAGCTCGTCCATGGCAACCTGACGATGGAATCCGCCCCCAGCATGTGGATTGTTATGCCTGTGATAGACGATGAAATAACGATTATCCTGTTCAAGAATACTATGGTGTCCCGGACCGTGAATACTGCCATCCTCGTTTGTAATCAATATTGGATTGGTCGATGGAAATTCAAAAGGTCCCATCGGACCGATTTTACTTTTAACATATTGCACGCGATAAGTACCATCTTCACAATGCCCCGAGGAGTACATCAGGTAATAGATACCCTTACGCTTAAACATATAGGGCGCCTCAAAAAAGTCCTTTGCCACCGTATTGGGAATCAATGCTGTCTTTTCGAACGTTTTCATATCCCTGTTGAGTATTCCCACCGCACATCCATGATCGGGGTAGATTCCCCAGGTTCCCCAAAATAGATAAATACGGCCATCATCATCCCGAAAGGTTTGCCCGTCCAGAGTAATTACGCCTGGAATCATATAATTAGGGATCATCGATTTGCCTTCGGCTACCAAAGGTTCCCAGGGTCCCGTTGGGCTGTCGGCCACTGCCCCAAAAATTTCTACAGGCTGACTATAATAGAGGTAATATCGTCCGTCGTATCCCTGCGTCATATCAGGAGCCCAGTACCAGTGTGTATTGGGCCAGTTCATGGGTTGAATGGTCCAGTTCTTAAAATCCCTGGATGTCCATACCTGTGATGGCCCTGCTCCCCAGCCATTACCATCGGTGGTCGCATAGATATAATACGTATCCGCAATTTTCTTGATGCTCGGGTCCGCAAAATACCCGGGCAGCAGTGGATTCAATACATTAGGCTGTTGGTAGGGTTTCAACGACTGTGCCACCAGCCCTGTAAGCGACATAACCAGTACAGCCAAAATAGCGAAAGAAAAATAATGTTTCATGATAACACAAAGTTTACAGGTACATAAAAAACGATATCGCCATTCAATTGACTTTATAACAAATAAAATCTACGATAAATGTCTATTTAACATTAAATTTATAACTTCGATCATCGCATTACAAATTTTGAGGGCTAATAGGTTAAAAATGGGCTATTGAAGGTTAAAATCTACCCATAAATCGAGGGTACAATCCTTCATCTTTGTAAGAACAATGATCTTCGGCGTATTAAATGAGCAATAACATGTCAAAAATGAATCTTAAAAAAAGCTATTGGATCCTATTTGCGCTCGTATGCACACAGTTGCCAAGCAGCGTATATAGTCAACAGGACGAACACCCCGTATGGAAAGCAGTCAAAGCACAGCAAGCCACTTTAGGTGTTGAAGAGGGTGCCAAAAGCTTTACCCTCAAAAACCTCCATGTAGCTATCCTCAATGCATCGCAGACGCTATCTTCTTTTCGCCCCAACGGCGGCGAAAAAGATTTTGACTATACACCTGTTGAGCTCCTGAGCAAAAGAGACCGCAATAAGTTTTTTCATATCGGTGATATCAATATCAGTTTGCGCCGTCAGGGTGATACCCCCTGGACTTCCTACTCATCGGCGGCAGACCGTAAGCATGTCATCCCGATAAATCCGGCGAAAAACGATCTTGCAAGTGCAGATATCAGCCCTACGCTCAACAATATTCCGTTGAAGGTTGTACGCAGCTGGCGAGATGACGGAGGCGATCTGATCCTGAGTTTTGAGGTTTCAAATCCCAACGATTATCCCATCGAAATCGGCGCGCTGGGTATCCCACTTCCCTTCAACAACAACATGGATTGGAAAAATCTCGATCAGGCACATGCACAGAATGTCTTTTTCGATCCCTATATCGGCCAAGATGCGGGTTATCTACAGGTCAACCGCCTACATGGCAATGGGCCGAGTCTGTTGGTATTGCCCTATAAAAATGCAGGCTTTGAAGCCTACAATCCGCTCAATACAGACCCTACCCCCCGAAGTATTACCTTTGAGGGATTTCATGAATGGATGATCCACAGTAAGGCCTATGCCGAGACTGATTGGAAAGGCGTAGAACAATGGAATACACCGACTTCTACCCTCTTGAAGCCACATGAATCAAAGACCTTTGCCTTAAAATTTGTCCTCGCACCAAGTATCCGGCAAATTGAATCGGAGTTATTGAAAAACAATAGGCCTGTCGCTGTTGGACTTCCCGGATATGTTGTCCCCATGGACAATCCCGCCAAACTCTTTGTTAAGCACAACAAAGCGGTCAAAAGTGTCAGTGTCTATCCCGAAGGTGCATTGACCCTGACAAAAAAAGGAAGCACAGCTCAGCAATGGACCGAATACGAAGTGAAGGGCAACCGTTGGGGACGTGCACGGCTTACCATCAACTACAGGGATGGCATTACGCAGACGATCCACTATAAAGTAATCAAATCCGAAAAAGAAGTTGTACGGGATCTGGGCCATTTCCTCACCACCAAGCAGTGGTATGAAAATGACAAGGATCTCTTTGGCCGTTCACCATCTGTCATATCCTATGACTATGAAGAACAGCAGCCCATCACCCAAAATAGGAGCGCCTGGTTTGCAGGCCTCAGCGATGAAGCCGGAGCAGCAAGCTGGCTTGCCGCCCTGATGAAACAAGTACTGCAGCCCGATCAACAGGAAATAGCCAAATTGAAACGTTTTGTCAATGAGACCCTATACGGTCATATCCAGCATAAAGAAGGCGACAAGAAATATGGTGTTGTCAAAAGCCTTTTTTATTATGAACCAGATTCAATGCCAGCCGGTACCTACCGTTCGGATATCAACTGGAAAACCTGGTCTGCCTGGCCCAAAAAGGAAGCCGATGACATTGGACGATCCTACAATTATCCACATGTTGCGGCAGCACATTGGGTGATGTACAGGCTCGCCCGCAACTACAACAATCTGGTCAATGAGGAAACCTGGGACAAGTACCTCGAACGGGCTTACCAGACCAGTATCGCCATGGTCGAAAAAGCGCCTTATTACGCGCAGTTCGGTCAAATGGAAGGCAGTATCTTCCTTATCGTCCTCAATGATCTCCGTAAGGAAGGATTAACAACGATGGCCGACAAGCTTGAAGCCGCCATGCGCAAGCGAGCAGAGCATTGGAAAACCCTCAATTATCCATTCGGGAGTGAGATGCCATGGGATTCTACAGGTCAGGAAGAGGTATACCTCTGGTCGCGCTTTTTCGGCTTCGACGAAAAAGCTCAAGTGACGCTCAATGCCATCATTGCTTACATGCCTACCGTGCCGCACTGGGGTTACAATGGCAGTGCACGTCGTTATTGGGATTTTGTCTATGGCGGCAAGCTCTCCCGTATCGAGCGGCAGCTGCACCATTATGGTTCGGCCCTCAATGCCATTCCTGTCCTTACAGCTTATCGCGACCATCCGGACGACTTCTACCTGCTCCGTATCGGACATGCAGGTATGATGGGGGCCTTGGCCAATGTCACAGCCGACGGCTTTGGCCCGGGAGCGTTCCACTCCTACCCGTCCACACTAGCCAATGACGGCATCTCGGGCGATTATGGAACCGGCTTTTATGGTTATGCCGTAAATTCGGGGACCTACATTGTCGAACATCCCGAATTTGGCTGGCTGGCTTTCAGCGGTAATCTAAAAACCGAAAAACAACAGGTCAAGGTTGCCCTGACTACAGCCTCCAAGGGACGTGTCTTCCTGGCAAAAGAAAATCTTTGGTTGACCACAGATGCCGGAGAAATTGCCGAATTGCACTACGATCAAAAAGACCGCAGCGTCACCCTGATCTTTAATAATGAGGCAAAACAAAATAGCGCGAATATTCTGCTCAATGTAAATCCCGAAAGCCATTATGAGGTGGAAGGAATAAACAAAGATCCGTTGAATCGCTATGTAATACCCCTATCAACAAAAACGGTAAAATTGAAAAAGCTGAAGTAGAAAAGATCCAGACAACAGCCTACTAAAACATAGGCTATATCTTCGCTAGCGTCAATGCTAGAAACACAAGCGATTATAAGACTTCAAAAAGCGGGCTTTCATTTACATGGAAGCCCGCTTTGGTTTCGTAGCAGCAGCGCAGTTCAATTAATTTAAAAAATAATCCACTAAACTAATAGACTTTATTTATTATTCCCTATATTTGCTTATCATATTCAATCAACTAAACTTTTTTAACATTTAAGATCCCTTATGAAAAATCAACAATTCCACATTGCATCCATGCGAATGTGTTGCTAACACAAAACTACAGTGCTCTGCTGTAGAAACATTCCCCTAGAAATCCTGCAAGTAATCAATTGGCGTTGGCACTTGTTTAATTTTTAACTATTAATCCAAATTTTATGAAAAACATTGGAGTACGGCTGTATTCTATCTATTTTCTATTGTTCTTTTTTTGGGTACAACCCACTTATTCACAGAACAAGCCCAAACCTATCGTAAACGCTACCCTTGAGGGCCATATCATTGACGCTTCTACAAAACAGCCTATAGAAGATGTCACTGTGCAATTGGATGCTGTTACCCACTCTGTGAAAACCGATCGGGAGGGTAGATTTCAATTTGTTACTGGACAGAAGCTTCCCTTTAAGGTTAGGCTGACGCATCTCAACTACAAGTCACTCTCCCTTGTGATCGACAAAAGTCCCATTGTTATTGAGCTTAGCCCAGCAAGCAAAGACCTGGAAGAAGTCGTGGTAACAGGTGTTGCACAAGGCACAAGCCGCAAAAAGCTATCCTTTGCATTGACCAAAGTAGACCAGGAGCTGATCGGCACAGTTCCTGCTCTCGATGCTTCCACAAGTTTACGCGGGAAAGTCGCCGGCCTTCGTATCGACCAGTTGGGTGGCAATGCCGGGGCATCGGTATATCTCCGTGGATCAAAGTCGGTAACTGGAGAAATCGAACCTTTGATCGTGGTGGATGGCTTCGTCACAGCTCTCCGTCTTTCAGACCTTAATCCCAACGACATTGAGAGCATTGAAGTTGTCAAAGGAGCTGCAGCTTCGGCCTTATATGGAACCCGCGGCGAGGGCGGGGTCATTCAAGTGTTGACAAAAAACGGTAAAAAGGAAGGAAAACTGAATATCAGTATAGATAACGAACTTGGTTACTCGAGTCTGTTATTACTTCCACCCCTATCCTATCAGCATCATTTCAAGGTCAACCCAGACGGATCTTTCCTGTTGGTCAATGGAGCCCGGGTGATCGACTACAAGGAAAATGGTTTTTCGGTCAATCTGCATCCCTATAAAGACTATGTGGACAATACCAAAAATCTATTGGGCCGGACCAGCTATTTTACCAATTCCATCTCGGCCGCAGCAAGTGGTGAAAAATATAACATCTATTTATCCGCACAAAACCAACATAAAGGCGGTGTTTCACCGGTGGTCGATGCAGACAAAAGACAGAACATTCTGTTCAATCTTGGTTACCGCGTTTCACCCAAAATTACAGCCGATCTAACCACACAGTATAGCTTCTTCAATACACCTTCGAGTGCTGTATCCAGCCGTTCGGATGGACTGCTTTATTCGACTTTACTTGTCGAGCCTTTTATCGATCTCAGTGAAAAGAATGAATCGGGAAAATATGTCTACCTACCCAAAGGGAGCAATCTTTCCGGTCAGCAATGGACCAATCCTTTCTATCGACTGAGCAATGAGGAATACGCCTATCAGACCGAGAATCTGCTGCTGGGTGGAAAACTAAAATATGCAATTACCGAACACCTGAGTGCCGAAGGAGCCCTTTCCTTACAGACAAAACAATATAATACCGAAGAATACTATCCTAAAGGTTATCAGACCATTGTCCCGGATGTCAGTCTGAATAATGGAAACTATGCTTTAAGAACCTCTAAAAGCACCAGCAAAAATGGTCAGCTACAATTAAATTACAACCGCAGGACTGGCAATCTGGATTGGGGGCTTACTGCCAAATATGTGTATGAATTTGCATCGCAGACAGGTTTCAATGCTTCCGGTCGAAATCTTACGGCCCCAGTCAAAAGCCTGGATGTGACAGAACCGAGCACGAGGGTCATTTCATCCAATTGGGAAAAAACAGTTAACCATGGCTATTTCCTCAACGCCAAGTTTGCCTGGGCAGATAAACTATTTGTAGATGCCTTGGGCCGGCTCGATCAGAGTTCACGGTTTGGCCGCGATGTAGGAACAGCCTTTTTCCCCCGCATTTCTGCCGCCTACCGTTTGACGCAGGATATCAAGCTCGATCCATTGACAGAGTTTAAGCTACGGGTGGCATATGGAAAAGCGGGAAGCCTTCCTCCTTTTGGAGCCAAAGACAGCCGCGTCAGCATCACCAATACAGGGGGTGTCAGCTATACACAAAATGACAATACCGACCTGAAGCGGGCAGTTACCGCGGAAACGGAACTTGGTTTTGATGCCGTCTTATTTAAGCGACTGAATGTACAGTTCAACTATGCTTTTTCAAATAGTACCAACGATTTTATTTCTGTCCCAGCCTTTACACCGATTTCGGGCTCAGCAAGCATCTACGACAACCTAGGCGCTGTAAAATCAAATTCTCTCGAACTGGAGGTCAATGGAAAAGTGCTCGAGCATAAAAAGTTTAGTTGGTCATCAGGCCTTACTTTCAGCCGCGTCCGTAGCCGGATTACATCACTGGGCGATGTTCCCGAGTTTACATACAACGGTTATCGAAAAGCTGTCGGCGCCAGTACCACCGCAATTTATGGGTACAGTATCCACTCGGATCTCGCGCAGTTGCAAACCAATGCCGACGGTTTTGTCATCAATGCCGGTAACGGTACCAAACGGGTTGAAGAATATGTGGTAAATGACTTTGGTGTTGTGGTCGAAAAAGCAGCTTTAGGTACGGCAAATGAAGCGCCCGTATTTTATGTCAATGCTGCAACTGGCAATGCCAAAATTATCGGCGATGCCAATCCAGATTTTTTACTGGGCTTTACAAACACCTTTAATTACGGGCGTTTTTCACTTTACAGCGTGCTGGATTGGCAACAAGGGGGACAGAAATTCAATGAAACCGCACAATATCTGACCTATGTCTACCGCTCGGAATTTTCTGACCGGAGTGCCGCCGCAGGCAAACCGCTAAACTTTACCACCCAAGTATTCAACGCCTCACAAGTAACAGATTATTGGATCGAAAAAACAACCTATTTGGCCCTTCGCGAGCTATCGTTATCCTATAAACTCCCAACAGAAAAACTAGGTCTTTCCAAGGTTCTGAAAAACGCCAATCTATCCCTTATCGGCAGAAACCTCTTTATCTGGACAAACTATAAGGGAGTTAATGTTGATGGAATCGGACAGGATGGATTCAACTATCCTAGCTACCGTATTATTTCAGGAAAACTAACCTTCAATTTTTAACCTAATCAGACAAAGTAAAACATGAAGAAGATATTTTTTGGTTTAGCCGTGCTTTTCTCACTAGGCTCATGCGAATCAATCGGATTCGATGACCCCTCGACATTGACGAATGCCGAAGCCATAGAAAAGATAAAAAGTTTAGGTTATGTACTCACAACAAGCAGTGTGCAGACCGCCTTCAATACCACGACCAATAACGCCGGTGGCTCCCATTTTAGCCTTTGGGCAGACCAGTCGACCAATACCAACGGCAGCCAGTCCTGGTGGGATTTTGCGAACGAACCGCGGTTACGCTTGAACAACAATTCCGCTTATCGCGGTAATGCAGCCGTTCGTGAAGTGTATTCCAATTTCTATCAGTCCAATTTGGATGCCACCAAAGTGATCGACCTGATCGAGAATCAAAAGTTGACGATCTATGATGACAAGGGTGCCGACCGGACTAAAGACTGTCTTATTGGTGCCTACTATGCAAAAGGTGTCTCCCAAGGTTACCTGGGCGCAATATTCGACCGCGGACTGATTGTCGATGATGTCAACCTTAAACTCAAGGAGTTTCCCAATTCCTATAAAGAGCTGATCGAGAATGGCATCAAACATCTTGATAAGACCTTGCAGCTTATTGCCGAAACACCCAACCTGAATTTCGATTTTTTAAAGGGTGTCACCATTTCCAAAGGCGATCTCGTATTGCTGATCAATTCGCTTTCTGCACGGATCCTTTCCTCCGTAGCACGGGATAAGGCCGAAGCAGAAAATCTGGGTTCTCCTTATTGGAACAGAGTTCTTGCCTATGCCAACAAGGGTTTTACCACCGATTACACCATCACCACTACCGTGGGCGGCTATTACAATGCCCTGGTCGATGTACTCGAACGTCCTTACGGAACGGCCTCCTATGTTCCTGCAGATATCAAAATCGCTTATTTGGCGGATAAAACAAAAAAAACGCCCACAGCTTATCCAACCAACAACAGCATTATCTTGGGTCCTATTGAATCTGACGACAAACGTTTCTACCAATATTTTACTTACACAAGTAACTTCGGTATTTTGCTTGAAGCCAGAGGAAGGGGGCTTTTCAGCAATTACATGCGTTCCCGGTGGATGTATCCCAAATTGTCTACCCTCAATGTTGCTGGCGCTGTCAATCCTTACTTTTTGGCCGAAGAAACACGCTTATTGCGGGCAGAAGCAAAATACTGGTTGAAAGATTACGATGGTGCTGCCGCTGAGCTGAATGCTTCGACAGCCTCCCGCAAACAAAAAGGAGGTCTTCCTGATGTGATAGCCAACGCCAGTGCCCTACGCGATGCCATTCATTATGAATATGCGATAGAAATAGATGGAGCGGGTGGTACTTTTGTCCCCTTCAGCTTCATGCGGAGAAATGATCTGCTACAGGGCGGCACGCCGACCCAGTTTCCGATACCACAGATCCAACTGGAACTCATCGGAGAACCTGTCTACACTTTCGGCGGGAATGAGTCTGCCGGTGAAAAAGGCAAATTTGGTGAGCTTGGTACAGCCCGCGACAATGGCTGGAAGCCAGCTTCAAAATAATCAAACAGAACAACCATTCTGTCGAACTAACCCCGTTTACATATATACGCCTTCTGTTTTCCGCGCTGCACACAGCAGCGCGAAAACAAAGGCTATTTTTTTACAGCGCTATTTAGCTCAGCAGTTTTTGCTGAAATGCAAAACGGATCAGATCGGCCGTGTTTTTGCTTTTTGTCTTATCCATCAGATTCTGACGGTGCCCTTCGACAGTCCGTTTGCTCAAAAAGATTTTATCCGCAATTTCCACAGCGGTGAAACCCTGCGCAATGAGTTCCAGTACGGCAAATTCCCTTTCTGAGATTTCATACTGCGACAGCCGTGAAGTAACATCAACATTCGCACTATTCTCAACATCAAAGTTTTCCATAAACCGTAGACCGAAATTGGTCATCAGATATTTATGCCCCTGAGATAAACGTAACAATCCAAATAAGATTTCATCATAGTCCCCTCCTTTAGATAGATACCCGTCTGCACCACTCCGAAAAGCTTCGGCTACATCAACCGGATCTTCAATCATGGAAAGCACAGCAAACCTAAGATCAGGATATATTTTTTTGGCCATTCGGATGAAACTCACACCATCCATGCCCTGCATATTCAGGTCCGTTAAAACCAGATCTGGCAATGCATTTTGTTCAAGATAGATTAATGCATCCTCTGCACTGTCTACTTCTCCTACCACCGAAAGCTTGTCGTGGGTATCAATGATCAAGCGTATCCCATTTCGCACAAGTCGATGGTCATCAACTAAAAGAATTTTAGTCATTTTTCCTCCAATCCTACCAAGATAATCTATTTTTTTTATTAAGTTATTTTTTAAAATTAGTTCACGTAAAAATCCCATCCAGTTCTACTTGACCTTTCGCCATATCTTTTCATTGCCCACCTGATTATAGTGGGGTGCCAGTGCAGAAAAGCGCAGTGTCTCCTGACTGCCTAAGGCAAGGTAGCCGAATGTTTCGAGGCTTTCATCAAAAAGGGACAATACCCTGGCCTGCAGCTCTGTGTCAAAATAGATCAGCACATTGCGACATAGAATCAGCTGAAAAGCATTAAAAGAAGCATCACTCACCAGGTTGTGAGAAGCAAAAACAATACGTTCCCGCAAGGTGGAATTGAATTTTACCCAGTTATAGTTCGCGGTATAGTACGATGAAAAATCAGCTTTACCGCCCGAAAGCTGATAATTTTCAACATAGGATTTTAGGTTTGCCATCGGGATAACAGCCTTCTTTGCCTGCTCGAGCACCGACGGGTTGATATCGGTGCCATAGATCAATGATTTGTGCAATAGATTTTCTTCTTGCAATAAAATTGCCAGCGAGTACGCTTCCTCACCTGTTGCACAGCCCGCTATCCAGATGCGGATAAACGGCGAAGTACGCAATTTTGGAAGGATTTCATGACGAAGATTTGCGAAAAAGCTTGGGTCACGAAACATTTCGGTTACGTTCACTGTCATCTTTTCGACAAATCGCTGCATGTATTCCGGATCGTGGACAACACGATAACGTAGTTCGGCGAAACTCGCAAAATTATCCAGCAGGCAAAGCTGGTTTATCCGCCGCGATAAGGATGCTTTCGTATAGTGGGTAAAGTCGTAACCATAGAGACGCTCCACATCCTCCATCAGGATCATGACCTGCTCTTGGCTTACAATTTTTTTCCCCGTGGTCATCCTGCTATTTCTCTTATCATCTGCACAAGCAGTTCAATGTCAATCGGTTTCGAGATATAGCCATTTGCCCCTGCAGACAGACATTTTTCACGATCGCCGGTCATGGCCTGTGCCGTCACGGCGATAATAGGCAATTCACTTGCATTCCATGAATGACGGATCAGCTTGGTGGCTTCATAGCCGTCTATCTCGGGCATCATCATATCCATGAGCACAACACCTACACTGGCATGATCCCGTAACTGAGCTAGTCCTTCTTCTGCAGACAGACTGCCTATCGCCTGAAAACCTCTTGACTTCAAAGCCAATTTCAACGCAAATATATTGTTCTGATCATCGTCGATGATCAATATGGTTTTGTTTTTATCCATGCTCCTTATTTATTGCGTTATTATTCATACAGCCATACGCGCAAGAGGGACAATAGCTGATCGATATCCACCGGTTTGGATATATAATCAGACGCTCCTGCAGCAATACATTTTTCCCTATCCCCCATCATTGATTTGGCTGTAACAGCAATAATGGGCATATTTTCGTATAGCTGATCTTTTCGGATCGAAGCAATCGTTTCGTAACCATCCATTTCGGGCATCATCATGTCCATCAGGATCACAGCCACATCCGGATTATCTTCCAACTGTTTCAGCGCATCTTTTCCGTCCGTTGCCGGCACCACGGTCATCTGATATTTTTCGAGCGCTTTGGTGAGCGAGAAAATATTTCGGATGTCGTCATCCGCTACAAGTACCTTTTTTCCCTGCAGAACATCCTGCAAAAAGCCAAGTCTACCCGGCGATTTGGTAGAAGGACCATTATTTTCCTCTACAAGATGTAGAAATAGACCGACTTCGTCCAAAATACGCTGATAGGAATTAGCCGTTTTTACAATGATAGAATCCGCATACCGTTTTAATTTCATTTCCTCTACCTGCGAAAGGTTCTTACCGGTAAATACAATAATCGGCAAATTTTCAAGGCCTTGGTTTCGTTTTACGGCTTCCAATGTCTCGTAGCCAACACGGTCTGGAACCCCCATATCAAGGATCACACAGTCGGCAGTGTCTGAGCTCAGCGCCACAATGCTATCTTCTACATTGCTCTTGATCTCCGAGGCAATGTCAAAACTATCGAGGAAGAGCGACAGCGCCGCAGCATGTTTGGGATTTTCTTCAACGATCAGTACTTTTTTGGGATGCCGCGTGAGGGCATCTTCTATTTTACGGAACATATCGCCCATCTGCTCCAATGCCATCGGTTTATTGATAAAGTCTATGGCGCCCTGAAGCAGGCTTTCTCTTTTAACCTGTAAAGAAGACATAATATGCACGGGTATATGACGAGTCTTGGGGTTTTCCTTGATCTCAGCCATTACCTGCCAGCCATCTTTGAGCGGAAGCTGAATATCCAGCAGGACCGCCAGCGGCATATAACGTGCCACCATCTCCGCCGCAATATCACCACGGACTACCACGATACCTTTGTAGTTTTGCTGACGCGTATATTTCAGCAGGATCTTTGCGAACTCAATATCATCTTCAACAATCAAGATAAAGCGGTCGCCTGCGACGATGCTATCGCGATCATCCGGGATATCGGCTGGGATAGGAATCTCAGGCATCCTTTCCACTGCCGGCACTGCCACTTGTGAATCTTGTCCCACTACTGCGGGCCCCACTGTTTCAAGGTCTGTTTCGCGGGTCATTGGCCGCTGCAATTCCACAGCAAATGCGGTCGGAATGTCTCCCGAAATTTGCTCCGGAAGGATCAGCCGGAATACACTGCCTTTGTTTTCTTCGCTATCCAGCAAGATTTCGCCTCCGAGCAGACGCGCCAGTTCACGGCTGATCGAGAGCCCCAGTCCAGTACCGCCAAATTTGCGGCGTGTAGAACCATCTGCTTGTTGAAAAGCCTCAAATATCAGATGCTGCTTGTCTTTTGGTATTCCTATTCCCGTATCGCGCACTTCAAATACGATACGGCTTCTCTGCGATTGTTCGCGGTCAATATGCAAGGTAACCTTACCCGAAGCTGTAAATTTGATGGCATTCGACAATAGATTACGTAAAATCTGATCCAAGCGTTGCTTGTCTGTTTCGAGCTGCATCGGCAATCCCTCGGCGACGCTCATTTCTAATCCGAGCTGCTTATCCGCGGCGACTGGTCCGAACATAGCCGTCAGCCCATTCAGTATATCGGCAAAGAATACAGGCTGTACATCCAGATCCATTTTTCCGGATTCTATTTTGGAAAGATCCAGAATCTCATCTATCAAGGTTAGCAGGCTCTTTCCCGAACTTTGGATCACAGCTGCCGATTCCATCTGTTCTTCATTCAGGTTACCATCCGAATTTTCGGCCATCAAACGGGAAAGTAACAGAATTGAATTGAGCGGTGTACGCAGTTCATGCGACATATTGGCCAAAAATTCAGACTTATAGCGTGTACTTTGTTCCAGCTCTGCCGCCTTTTTCTGAATTTCCTGATTGCGTTCGGCAATTTCAACATTTTTATCTTCCAACAGTTTTGAGCGCTCCTCCAATTCACGGTTAGACTGCACCAGTTCTTCTTGCTGCACGCGGAGTTCCTCCTCCGATGCCTGCAATTTATGGGTATGCATTTCGAGGCTCGAATTGAGGGATTCCAATTCGGTATGCTGTGCCTGCAGCTCTTCAGTTTGCGCCTGGGTTTCTTCCAATAGATTCTGCACCACCAGTCTGGCCTGTGCCGCCGCAAGTGTAGTACCTACTTTTTGCACTGCATCTCTAAAAAATGCCAGCTGTATGGAAGAAAAAGGCTGTAATGCCCCCAGCTCCATCACACCGATACATTGGTTACCATCAAAAACAGGCAAGATAAAAAGGTTGTTCACCTGCACCTTTCCGATAGCAAAACTGATAACATAGCTGCTATTTTCGAGGTTTTCGAATAACTTTTCTTTCCCGTCCTTAAAGACCTGGCCAACCATACCCTCCCCCGGTACGAAGCGTTTATGGTCGGGATCTTCAAGTCCATAGGATCCCCTTAAGACAAGCTCATCCTGTTCCATCAGATAAATGGCACCATTGACACAGTTGCCATATTTTGTCAGATGGCCCAGCGTAACGGCTGTGAGCTCTTCCCGCTGTTTATTACCCATCAAGAGGTTGCTCAGCTGGGTTAGTCCGGCTTGGTGCCAGTTGTTATTATTGAGTTCATCAAAAGATGTTTTGAGCGACCTAGCCATTTCATTGAGGGATCCCGTCAAGCTGCCCAAATCATCCTGTTCGCCATCCTGAATCTGCATCTCATAATTGCCGGCAGCAATCTCCCGTGCTATACGCTGGGTAATGCTCAGTCGACGCTGGATCTCTTCATCTTTGCGCTTTAGGTCATTCTGCAACTCCTCGCGCTTAAAGAAATCTGCCCGAAGGCGGAAGTAAAAAAACAGCGTAATCAGCAACGAAACTGCGGCAGCCAATAAAACAAATATGGATGTGTAGCCCGAAGACCGTGTAAGCTCATCCGAGCGTCGATTGAGCAACGATTCTTCTTTATCTATGATTTTGCTGATCAGCAAACGGCAACTGTCCATATAGGTTTTGCCTTCTTCGAGCTGGGCAACAGAGACCATACCACCTCGTTTTTTGATGTTCACCAAATTCTCTAATCGATCTAGTCGAGACTGAACAAGTGTTGACAGGGTATCAATCACCTGCTGCTGCGCTGGGTTATCAGCCGTAAGATCGTGCGCGCGGCTCAGCGATTGAGGCAAGGACTGAAGACCATTTTTGTAGGGATCGAGAAACTTTTCCATCCCCGTCAGCAAGTACCCACGCTGGCCCGTTTCTGCATTCTGCAAATCCTGCAGAATTTTATTGACACGGCTCATGACCCGTCGGCTGTGGTCAACCATCGTACTATTGTGGATCTGCTTACGGATACTGACATAAGAAGCCGTTGAACTCGCTAACAGGATCAACAGTGAAATTCCAAAACCTACCTGCAGGTTTCTTAAAATAGTTTTAGGCATGCTTTTCAACAATTGAGTTAAGACAATGCCAACTGATGGTCTAGATGGCCGCCAAATATAGCAATAGGGAGCCTAAATTAAATCCCGCGTCACCCGGCCCCAACCATCTTACCGTATTTTAACAAAAACTTACGTATTTATCCCCCCGAAGCAATTCTATTGGCGATGATTTCGGAGGTTGCTGCACAAAAATCGAGGCCCGAATAATCCGGATTATAGCCGCCCATATAAGGTACAGCCATCATGAAAAGACGTTGACTGGCGTTGCCGCTGTGGTCTACCAGCCGGAAGCTGTCGTCTATCTTTACCCCTGGTACCTGCAAAAAAATGGCGCCATCCGGAGCCACAAACATATGGTCGTTGCCTGCCAGCATTTGTTCTTTGGCCTGTTCCACTGAACGAAATCGCAGGTAAGCTGGACTGACATTGCCATTGTCGACTAAACTCTTGAAAGTAAATTCTTCAAAGTCCAACGGTCGCTGTCCTACACAATCCACAAATGTCTTATAATGGGTTTTTACTTCTATCCCAGATTCATCGGTATAAAAATAGTTAGCGCCGCGGTCGCTCGCAGGTTCAACCCGACTGTCCGTACCAACATTGACCACATCCAGCCGACCAGCATCGTGTAGTGCGAGGAGCTCACGACTGGAACTCTGCGGCACAAAAGCGATGACAATGGAAATCAACGGCATCAGTACTTTTTTTAACCGCAGCATATCTTCGGCAGACATATATTTGGCCGGGTAATTCAGGGTAAAGCTCAAGGCAGAAAGCACTTCTTTCCAATAGATAGACTGACGCCTTCTGATAGATTTCAGCGCTTGTTCGTGCTCCTGGCGAAATCCCTCGAAGGCATCTTTCTGTTCCCTTAAACTGAGTACTGCTTCTACAAAGTCTTCCAGGCTGAGCTTTTCTACAATTGCATAAAAGTCGGGATCCTTTTCTTTAAACTGCGCTTTAAAATTACGATCGAACAGAAAATCCAACGACACGAAACCTTCATTTTCAAGTCTGTTAAGCATAAGTTCCTCTTCGGAGATCAAGAGCTTGTTGGCTAGGAAAGGTTCTTCCTGATGGAATCGGATCGCAGGCAGAAGGCCACTGCGCGTATGCATCAATAACTTAAAATTTTCGCTACCCGGGTCGATCTGATACCTTAGCTCCCCGGTCTCCAGGACTTCAAAAGAGCCATTGTGACGAGCCAGCGTACGGATAGCGTCGATTGCTGTGAGCGAAGCACCGCGTATGCCGACAGCATGATTGGTTTTTAAGGCCAACTTGGACGGTGGATAGGGCGACTCAAAATAATGTTCAACATTACCCTCATACCTGGTTGGCCATTTATGTCCGGTACAGATGATAACCTTGTCTACGATATAGGTGTCGGTGCTGCCCACCATGATTTTAACCTGCATCTGGCTATCGAGATCAATGATATCGCTGACCTGGCTGCCAAGATGAATCTGTGTTTCGATCCCCTTTTCATCCGCCATCCGTTTCAATAGCATAAACTGCTCCGAAAGGTAGCGGCCAAGGAGCAACCGTGGCATCACCTTGTAGCGATTAAAATCGTCAACATCGATTCCATAGCTTCGAAGCGTGGTTTCCGATAAGGATTGAACATAATCCTCAATCGTGGAGACCAGTGCGGGAATTTCATGATCCGAGACATTAGTTAGATGCTCAGGTGTAGCACCTTCGTAGCTATAAGGCATCCCTGCCCCCAATTGCTTGCGGGACTCGAAAATAGATACTTTGAGACCAGCTATATTCTTTTCGACCAATCTCTTGTACATAAACAGGCCACTGGGTCCACCCCCGATAATGGCTACATGAATGTTTTGTTGCATAGTTTTCGTTGCGCTGCCTAAAGGACAGTATTCGGTTCTAAGAACAAGGGTAAATTGCAGAAAGTTTTAGGCCCATTTATTCCCGGACAATAAAAAACGGGATAAATACGGGCCATGATTTAAATACCTGAATCTCGGATTCTGCAAACGATCATCAGGTACCTGCTGTTTTTCGAATAAACAAAATGATAACAAATAACAATATTATGGAAAACAACATCAACAATCCGGAGATCATCAATGACATTATTAAGATCAACAACGACCGCATCGAGGGTTATAAAAAAGCTATTGATCTGGCGACAAGTCATGGTTTAGATAAACTTATACCAACATTTCAAAAATTTATCGGACAATCGGAAGAATTTATTGCCGAGTTGACACCTTATGTTGAGCTTGAAGGCAAAGAGGCGACGGATAGCACCATGCTGAGCGGCAAGCTTTTCCGTGCCTGGATGGGGATAAAAGTAAATATTACGGGAGATGACGAAAGAAGTCTGCTCGAAACCTGTGAGCAGGGAGAAGATGCCTTCAAATCAACTTATCAAACAGCTTTGGCTGAAGGATCGGAAGAACTTTCACAAAATGTTCACAGCTTAATCAATACACAGCTCAGCAAACAGCTTGAAGCGCATAATATCATTAAAATGCTGCGCGATAGCAAAACCATCTAAGATTGAAATAGTAAGTTTTCTTTTTCACAAAAAATACCGAAGTGTAATCCCTTCGGTATTTTTTTATGTTTCGACTTCATCATTGACTCATCTTAACCAAGAATGTAGCGCTGCTTTTTCTGATTGCTTCCATTTCTCCCGAACAGAGATTGTTGTCGTAACCATAAGCGGAAAAAGGGAATCTGAAAAATCATATATTATAGCAGCATTGACATAAACGGTTAAAAAAAGTAATATTTTACATGATTTTAAGCCTTTAATACATGGCTTTTTTGGTTAATAATGCGTCTTTTGAGATACAATTTCAAATCAATTATAAAGATAGGTACACGCTGCCATTATTTCATTAAAATATTTTCAGCATTTATGAGACCGGTTTATACGAAAGCACTTTCAAATTTAGGGAACAGGATTTTTGAAATTCGACGAGAAAATTGCGACAAATACCTCTCCGAATATCATTTTCACAGTGAATGCCAGCTTACCTACATCATCAAGGGTAATGGGCAACGCTGCATTGGAGATCATCTGGAAGACTTTGAAAGCGACGAGCTGACATTTACCGGCCCGGGCTTGCCACATGTTTGGTATAATGCGCGTGGTGATACCAGCCACGAACCTAGCGCACAGTCTATCACCTTACATTTCGATCCAGAAGCCCTACTGTCTTTTTGCCCCTTATTAGTTGAAACGGCCCCGCTGCATGACTTCCTGGAAAGATCGCGACAGGGGATGTTATTTTATGGACAAACAAAAGATGCACTCAAAAAAATACTACGAAAAATGGTCGGCGCCTCCGATATGCAAAAAACAGCCTATCTATTTGAGTGTTTGGCTACCCTTCTTCACACAGAAGAATATGCTGTACTATCGGATAAGTCTTATAGCAATGGATCACCGCGCAAGGACGGAGAACTTATTTTTAACATCTACAATTATGTTTTTGAAAATTTCAACAATGAAATTTCCTTAGAGGAGGCAGCTAAATTGGCGAACTTGACCAAGCCATCCTTTTGTCGCTTTTTTAAAGCACATACACGAAAAACATTCTCAAAATTCGTCAATGAAGTAAGGATCAATGAAGCTTGCAGGCTGTTGGTTCAGGATGAGAACCCGATCACCAATATTGCCTATGCCTGTGGATTCAACTCCCTGCCCAACTTCAACAAGTTCTTTAAATCCATTAAAGGGATTACCCCTTCCGATTATAAAAGTAAGCTTTTATCAAATAAAGATTAGCGAGCAGTGCCGCCCTTGTAAAAAAGAGCTGTTAACATAGCTCTTTTTTTAGCCCTTAGGTTCCAATGGGCTAACGGATGTTCCGGCGAGCTCACGCATCCAGTTATTGAAATCCACATCTGATGGTATGTCGAACTTTTTGCGCAGTCTATTTTTACGGACCTGCACCGCCCTGATCGTCACAAAGGTGTATTCCGAAATATTTTTTGTCGAGAAGTTGAGAAATGCCATGGCACAGAATTCCAATTCGGTACTCCGAAGATTAGCGTCAAATGATTTGAGCGCCTGGATAAACTGTGGATACAATTCAGTAAATAAAATCAAAAATTCAGGATTGTTACTTTTGGCCAGGTCTATGAGCGTATTGAATTTATTTTCTCCGATCTGTTCGGTCAGTTCCTTATTGATTGTTTCGGTTTCCTGCAATGCCTCTTCTTTCTGTACCAATATCTTCCTGTTGTGCTTCGACCGCCAAACAAAAAACAAAACCACAACAAGCAGCAACAATAGGGCGTTAAGTGCAATTGTTCCTGCCCTTGACACCTTGGTATTCGATTCCTCATCTTTGAGTTTCAAAATCTGATTGAGCACCTGATCGACGACATGTCTATTTTCATTCTCCAGCGAGTCATTGAGCCGGCTAAAGGCTATTTCATAGTGATCTGCTTTAGCTTTATCCAAGTTGCTTATGCGATAAAAATCAGCCAGCTCACGGTAAGAATTTTGCACTCCTATTCTACTACCAGCTGCCCGCTTTCTCACAAGACTTTCTTCATAGAAAGTAGCAGCTTTTTGCAGGTTTCCTTTTTTTTTCTCCAAAATAGCTAACGCAGTATAGGTATTCAGCACAACAGGAATGTTATATTTCTTAATAAGCTCCAATGATTTATCCAAGCTTTGCTTCGCCTTTACTAAATCACCTTTTTCAACATATAGCCTCCCCAAATTTTCATACACAATCTGGTAGCGCATAGCCGCATCCTTTTCTGCGAAAACCTTTAGATTCTCCAACTGGAGTTCGGTGTATTTTTGCACGGAATCCAATTGTCCCATTCGCTGGAAAACTGCACTTAAATTCTCGTAATTATACTGGTATGCTTTGACTTGCTTTTCGCCGGTAAGCTGTTTAATGAGTTCCTGCTGCAAACGAAACTCCCGAATGGCCTGCTGATATAGCATGAGACCACCATAAGCCCGTCCCCGTAAGCGATAAACGTCGGATTGTACAAAGATTTCTTTTTTATAAATGTCGGTGGTTTCAATACGGTCCAGCTGTTTTAATGCTTCCTTAAATAGGCCAACAGTCACTAGACCTTCTGCTATATACATTCCGGATTTGGCCTTCCCCTCATCATAGTTAGCAGAATTGGCCAAATTAAATGCTTTTATTGCCGTCTCTATATAGGGTACTAATTTCCCTTGACTGCCAAATTCCATTGCCTTTGCTAAGAGCGAATCTACTCTTTGTTTCGGGCTATCCCCTGCGATGGCCTTAAACGAAAAAAAATAAGAAATAAAATTAAAAGGTGCTTTTTCATTAAGTAGGTTGTCAATATTTCAGTAGCTTTCCATAACTACTTTAGCTATATAGTCATGGCATAGTATCTGCAAAACTAAGCATTTTAATTGATTAAACGGTAAATGAATAAACCGAAGATTTTTATGTCAGCATGATCATTTTACCAGCAATTCTTTATAAAAAAAGCAGCAAAAATTCAATAATTTTTAGAAGTTAACACCGCAGTGACTACAGGCAAAAGCTCGTTTATAGCGAAAGGTTTGGGCAGAAAATAATCAGCTCCAGCATTAAGTGCAATAGCTCGACCCTCAGAAGATGCAGATACACAAATAATAAATAGATAGTCGCATTCTCTTCGGCTACGAATTTCTTTAATTAGGTCTTCACCACTGCGTACAGGCATTTCTAAATCACAGATAAAAATATCGGGTTTTTCCTGCAAGATATATTCCAATGCTTCGGTACTTCTGTTTTCACTTATAATAGTAGCTTCGGTCAGACTCAAAACCAGTTCCAACGACTGCAAAATTAGCAGGTTGTCATCACATACAAAAATCTTTCTGTTCATCAAACATCGATTTAAAAATTTCTCTTATCACCTGCAGCCCCTCACGAATGCCATCACCAAAACTCCGATTGGATAATAGCAGGATTTCCGGAATGCTCCCCTAAAAAATAAGCTTCCGGAAATTATGGCTTAGGTTTTATATTTGGGCACTTATAATTGAAATCTGACTCTGTTCCACAATTGGACCAAGTAAAATCTGATCACGCATCCAGTTATTGAAATCCACATCAGAGGCAATATTAAACTTTTTACGCAGTCTGTTTTTACGGACCTGCACCGCACGAACCGTCACAAATGTATATTGAGCGATATTTTTGGTCGAAAAATTTAAAAAGGTCATCGCACAGAATTCCAATTCACTACTCCGAATTTTGGGATTAATCCGCTTTAACGACGCCACAAATCCAGGATAAATTTCACTGAACACAGTTAAAAATTCCGCATCATTGTTTTTTGCCAAAGTAATTAAATAATTGAAGTTATTCCTATCCATATATATCGTTTTTCAAGTAAATTTATTTCTGTATTCCCCCTATTCTGAGTCACCTTTGCTCAAATACTATTAACTATTTTTTATTTATTTGGGAATAGCGGACTTACGAGCAAATAGACTCGACAGGGCCAAATGTCCCCGTCGAGTTAAATCCAAATGATATTATCACAGACCTCCACGCAAATAAGATCTAGTAATAATTCAGTCTCAGCATGCAATTAAAAAGTTGTCCATTACCCCTTTCTGCGATACAATCATCCAGTTGTTGTCCGTCCGAAATGATTTAACTGATTCTGTTTGACAAAGATTTGCATTAAAAGAAAGAATCAAAAAAAACAGCCTTTCACATAAATATCACACTTTACAAAAACCTCATTAACAACAAATTAAAAGCGTAAAAAAAGAATTAAAAAACCCATTCGATCAATATCCACTGAACCAGAACTTCAGTAAAAGTGATCCTTTTTCAGGTTAAGATCCATAAAAAAGCTCGACAGGAACCTGCCGAGCAAAATGTGATGGATTAGACAATATATTTTAGATATTACCAATTGATTAGTCGGTTATCATCATCTGCTTTCTCCCAAGATTCCTGTGGATCGTTGCTTGTCGTCGCAGCAGAACCTGCAGCAATACCTTGTTCCAATTCTACATTAATGGCCTCAACTTTTGGGCTCACATATATATTTTTTGATTTATTTGTGTTCATGTTTTATTATTTTTTAGATACTATTTCGATGCATAAAGTAACTAGCTGTTACTTTATAGTGTACAGGCAACTTTCTTTCTGCCGCTTCCTGATCCGATCATGGTTGTCTTTCCTTGAACAATCTGCGTAATTTTGACGGTGTTTGAAGTAGAGCTCCATGGAACCAAATTAAATGCCCCCTGTGTCAGCACTAATGGATACAGCTCACCACCTGCCACTTTACTGCCATAGATCGTAACTTCTCCCGAACGGCTGATGACGACACGGATTATTGGATTAGTTGCTGTACCTACCATGCTATAGATCTGAGGGACAGCGCCGCCTTCAGTATTGGTTCCACCATATTGACTACCATCCGCGAACTGAACATTTTTAGGAGCGATAGCGATGTTTCCTTCAAATTGAATTTCCTGGGTAGCAAGTTTTACACCATTTACTTCCATGTTGAAGGAGTTGTCCAATTGAAGAATATCAAAAACGAAACCATAGTCTGCCCCCGGAGCAGTCAATTCCTGTGTCACTGTAGTGCCTGCAGCAACAGTTTGACCGTTCACAACAGCACCTGATCCGGAAGCTGGATAGTTCCAGTTTAAGTCAGCCCCACCCGTCACAGGTTGTGTACATGTCTTAAAGTTCAGGTTTAAATTGTAGCGTTGACCTGGTAAGATCTGTAAACCAGCAACACCAACATTAGATCTTGTTTCACCATCAATGGTGATAGATCCGAAACTGAACACACCGTTTGTTTCTCCCGGATGGATCAATAAAGTAGGGTTACTTGATACAGAACGTAAACCTGCCCCCAAAAGAGGGAATTGAACAGCTGAACTTGAAGTAGTACCATTATACGTGATTGTACCGTCCGCTAATTTTAAATTAGCGCTTGGATGTGTAGGATTGATTGTTGGAGACACCAGACTTGTAATCGCCCCCGTCATTTCAGTAGCCATCGTTAAGTTGGTTGTCACTTCACTATATTGGTGTTTTAAAATCACATCAAGATTATTGTCACCAGAATGAACTGTTAAGTCTTTTTTGAAGTACATCAGGTCTGCGCTGATGTTATCGAGGCTTGCATTAGCCAAATCAGCCTGTGCAGTTACTGTAGGTACTGATGAAGTACTGTTTACTGAATAAGCTACGAAGGTATAGGTCTTTTCTGCGTCCAATTCAATTTCAGTCGCGTTGTCTACTGAATTTGTATAGGTCTTTTCAGTTACATAATCACCGTCAGCGTTATATACGACGATTTTATATTTGACATTTGCTGCCAATGGTGTTTTCTCTTCAACAACTGCAGCGCGAGAACCAGAAGAAGCCCGCAAAAGGCTGCCGTTAGTTGCGGACGACTTGCTGGTCAAAGTTGCTTCGAAAGAGCTAGACTTTGTTAATGGAACCACCACTTTCTGTGATACCCCTGAGTTATTACCATTGCTCGCTTTTTTCGTTGCGATAGCTGGATTTTCGACGCCAAGTAACTGGATACTGACGTTTGCCTTACCGCTGGCTGCTACACTGTCTTTGCTTTCCTTACAGGAATACATCGAAATACAAATCAAAGCCGACAGAGCCAGAGCTCTCCAACCTTTCATTGTCTGCGCTTGTAAAATCATTTCTTCTAATTTTTAATTATGTGATGAATATTCAATTAACTGGATGCAAATATTAAAATTATTTCACAAAAAGAAATATCACCGCAATATCACAGATATATCACACAAACGTTAGTATAACAAAAGTGCGATAATCTGCTAAGTGAAGATTTAACTTAGAGTTCACTTTGATGAAACAAACAGAACATTAGAAGGTATAACTTAACATATTACACGTCTTGTCAAACAGCAATTTCCATTAAAGACAAAAAAATTAAACCAGAAAAACCTATTAAATCGACTAAAAATCAAAAATGTGATACAGGTGTGATAACCATGTGATATATACATTTAGTATTTCATCATTAGCTATGAAGTATCTTTGAACAAGTATTTGGATATGTTCGAAAATATCCTAGCGATAAGTCCAAAGTATTGAAAAGACACAAATACAGCTAATTGTTTAACTTAAGAGAAACTAACTTAAATATAAATCATCATAAAAACGATAAGCATTTGAAATCTCAACTAACAATAGGCATTGCTACGCAGCATATTGCAGCTTTTTGGTTCACCAGGAAGTCTTTCGTCTGATAAACAGTGCGCTAATCTTAAACCAAACAATATAAAACAAATGAAAAAAAGAACTGAAAAAATGACTTACGTGAAACCCGTGATCGAGCAGTTAAAGGTGGAGATGGAAGAGGGAGTTGCTGCTGGATCTGTGGGAACCGCCCAACCTGGAGGTGGGACTGGTGTCACAGAAAACGAATGGAATAATGGCGGATCAGAAACACAGGATCCAAGTGGAGAATGGTGGAACTAACAAACAATCAAACAACTATTTCAAAAAGATGATGAAAAAGATATATCAGATTACAAAAATAAAATTAGCTTTGATTGTGCTTCTGACAATAGCTTCTTCCTGTAATAAGGATAAAACAGGAAATCAAGCTGATGTAAATCAGGGTGGTTTGAAACTTACGTTAACAGAGGCTGAATTTACGAGTACTGACGATCCGGTAACGAAAGCTTCGACAAATTCAAGTATAGCAAAACCTCTAAGTATAATGCAAGAAATACAATCGGGCCCATTTTCTATTAGCGCCGAACTTACTGAAAACACACCTGGAACAGCTGCACTTAAAGCATCTTCGGGAAACAAAGCTGCAACCTCGCTGTCTTTGAGAGGTACCGTACAGTATCGGATAGTCGCCTACGAAACAGATGGTACTTATATCGATCAAGCAGTTGGCAACGCAGCAGATGCAAGCCAGGTATTTTTTGGTGATAAATTGATCGCGGGCAACAAATATACCTTCGTGGTATATTCTGTGGGTTCCACAACTACAGCGCCACCTGCAGCGCCGACAACGAACTTATATTCGGCAGGTGCATTATTCTTCGATTTTTCGACGTACGCGCAGGATGGTGGTGACTTAATGTATGCAATTTCTAAAGATGTGACCATCTTAGGTAACAATACACCTACGCCATTGACAGCTCCGCTTAAACACTTGTTTACACGAGTAAATATTGTAGTGGACAATAGCGATGCAACAGGCACCTTTGGTACTGCAAACTATGTAAAAGGAGGTTATCTGTCGGAAGTTCCTGTACAAGCGCAATGGCTTTCTCCTTTTCAGGATGTTGAAATTGACCTGAGCACCGGAGCAACTTTATCTTCAGTTGCGGACAATTCAGTCGCTGCAATTTCAAACCTTAATGCGACAGCGCAGACTTTTATCGTTAATCAGCTGCAGAGTTCCACTTTTGCAGTATCTTTCCGGATCCCAAGCAGTCAGATCAAAATTGGTCATGATGTCAATGCTCAAAATGTCGATTTCAATTTTTCGAATGCTGGCTTAGGTTTAAAACCAGGTTATTCGTATACCTTAAAATTGCGTTTTAACAGCGATCGTTATGTAAATGCCTCAAATGTCACTAGAACGGCTACAGCCGCGGATGCACGTTATGCTGTGATCGGTGGTTATCGTTGGGATCGTTATAACCTGGGCGTCACTGATGTGAATCCAACAACAAATTACCCTGATGCTAACCCTTCCAAACAAGCTTTATATGGCAATTATTATCAATGGGGTCGTCAAGCAGCGGTAGCAAATGCCTACAGTGGCGATGGCGCTATTGCAGGATGGAATACTACACCTGCTCCAGATGGATCTTGGAATAATGGTACTGCAGCAGCTCCGGTGAAAGCGGCATTGGATCCATGTGGCACTGGCGATCGCGTACCTAGCGCGGCTGAATATACCCGTTTGGGAAATTATACTCGTCATACTTCAATTGGAAATTGGATTCCAAATACAGGAACTTCATCTGGGTTATCGGATTTTACTGCGGCGCATATTATGACTAGTAAAAAGAGCAGTGATATTAAATTAAGCTTCCCAGCAAATGGTCACAGAAGTTCAGTAGACGGGGTGCAAGTTGTTAGACAAGCTACTGCTATTTATTGGCTAAATATGGCTGTAGGCGGTAATGATAGAGCTTTACAGGGCCGAGGATTCGAAGGTGGTGCTTGGGATACACAGAATTATTTTAAACGTGCCGCCTATCCAGTTCGCTGTATCCAGGACAAATAGCATAAAACATATATTTTTATTATAGTTTTTTTTATAACTATCCCTACCTATTACCACTCCTATTGGGATCAATAGGTATCTAATGCCCGGCATGAACTTCCATGCCGGGCTTTTTCACATATCGTTTCATGCGTTGACTCAATAAGAGCCAAATCGCAAATCCTACTAAATCTTAAGTCATGAAAGAAACTAGAAGTTACCGAGCACGTTACCATTAAGCTAATTTCCCACCGCTATTTACAACTATGCAAGAAGGGCTACCTGAAATACTTTTCCGCTATCGGGATAGCGCTGCAGTTCTGCCGCTGTGAGTCCTTCCCTGGCTGTACTAATAAACAGATCAGTGCCTGTAGCGCCGCCAAAACAACAGGAAGTCACATGCGGCGCATTCACCCTTATTTTATCCAACAGTTCGCCTGTTTCAATATGCCATTTGCAAACGGCAAAACCACCCCAATGGGCTACCCAAAGATGCCCATCGGGTCCCAGACACATACCATCAGGCATGCCCAGCTCATGGGGTACGCATACCAATGTGCTGTAGTGCTCCCCCCCTGCTGTCATTGATTCACCTGTGTTATGCCTAGCATAACGACGGATTTCGCGGGTATAGGTATCGATAAAGTAAAAATAAGGGCTATCGCTGGGCCATACAATACCGTTGGGAATCGTCACTGCCGGAATAATTGTATCCAAAACTCCGTTGCAGAAACGCATAAGTTTCCCCTGATCGGGCAAAGCTTGCATGTGCATCGTGCCGAACCAAAAATTACCCTCGGGATCTACTCCGCCGTCATTGGTACGGACTTGTCCACCCCTAGCATCTAGCTCAGCTACGATCGTCAAATCTTGCGTTTCCTTTGTCCAAATAGCCAACCCTTGCTGCATGGCCACAAGAAATTTACCGGATCCATCTGGCCAGGGTACGATCTTGCTTACATAACCTGGTAATTCCCAGTAAGCCGACTTCTTGCTTTCCAACTGATAGCTATGAATACGCTTGTGCAAAATATCCACCCAATACAAACTGTTATCGCGCTGGCTACATACCATGCCTTCCCCCAGCAGACATTCGGTATGCAATAAGACTGCTGCTTCTTTTAAATTATTCTTCATCACCATTTTGCTATGCCCGACCTGATCGGCAATTTCTTCTTGAGATTAATATTCTAGTATTAAATAGGCAAGCTCACGTTGGGGTTTAATCCTCTTGCATCAGTGCACTTCTTCCACCATCAATTAAATAGGTACTTCCACTTGCAAAGGAAGCGTAGGTACTGGAAAGAAAAACACACCAGCCACCGATCTCTTCAGTTGTACCTAATTTTTTGACGGGATGTCTATCGACTGTTTTCTGTCTTTCGGCATCGGCATCCGGAAAACTGTCAAACCATTTTTGATTGCCGGGTGTATCGATAAACCCAGGGGCAAGTCCGACCGTACGGATCGCTGGGCCCCATTCGATAGCCATGGCCCTCACGAGTGAAAGGAGCGCCCCTTTGGTTACATTATAAGGAAAGCAGCCAGGTATGGAGGCATAAGCATGGTTGGAGGCCATGACAATAATTACCCCCGGCGAAGCTTGGGCCAACAGTGGTTTTAATGCCCGTGCCAGCAACCAATGTGATGCCAGGTTTAAGCTATTATTGTGATTCCAATCTCCTAGCGTACACTCATCCAAGCCTTTGAACATATTCTGACCTGCATTCGAAAGCAGTACATCCAAACGGCCATGCTCCTGTTGAAGGAGCACGGCCAATTCCTGAATAGCAGCCTCATCGGACACATCAGCCGCATAATAAAATGTTCGCTGCCGATAAGGTTCCATTGCTGCAAAAAATGAAGCCACTGCCTGATCATCGACCGCCAATTCGGCACAGGCTATAACGGTCGCACCTGCCGATGCAAATTGCAGACTCGCTCCCAGCCCAATGCCCGAAATTCCACCTGTGATCAGGACAACCTTACCCGTTAAATCAATTGTAAATGCCATCTACTGCTAAAATTACACATAAAAACCTGGTCGTGGTTCCAATACTCCAGGATGTTTGAGCATTTCTTCTTCGATCAAATCTACACCCAATCCTGGTCTTTCGCTCAAGACCAAGTGCCCATTTTTCACCATATCCTTAATCGGATAGTCAATGACTTCATCGCGCCAAGGCACATCATTGAACATAAATTCCTGCCGAAAGAAATTGGGCACCGAAGCACAGACATGCGCACTGGCCAATGTGGAAAGTGGTCCGTTGGGGTTATGTGGTGCCAATAACACATTGTATGCTTCCATCATCGTTGCCATACGCTTCATTTCGGAAGGCCCACCACAACGCGTAATATCAGGCATCATAATATCACAGATATTTTTTTCCAATACCGGTCGGATCCCATGACGGGTATAATGTCTTTCGCCCACGCAGATCGACACATTGGACGGAATACGCTCCCGCATGGCACGCAGGTTGTCTGCATTTTCCGGTCCCGCAGGCTCCTCATACCAGGTAATATTCAGTTCAGAAAGACGTTGCGCCATCTGTACAGCGACACGATAATTGAGCATGGCATGTGTTTCGATCATGATATCAAAATTGGGTCCAACTCCTTCACGAACCGCTTTACTCACCTCAAACGCCAGATCCTGCTGTTCGGCAGTCAAAGTCAGGTTTGCGGCCAAATCTTCTCCATACAGATAGTTTGTATGCGCAAATGGGTCAAACTTTAAGCCTGTAAAACCAGCTTCTTTGACCGCTTGCGCTTGTCGGGCATAATCTTCGGGGTTATGTCCACCACCCGTAAACCAATAATTGGCATACAACAGGATCTCTTTACGGAAAGCACCGCCCAACAATTCATAACAAGGTACACCAAGCACCTTGCCTTTCAAATCCAATAGTGCCATGTCAATACCCGAAATAGCACACATGCTTGCACCATAAGGTCCGATCCAATTGAGATCGCGGTAGAGTTTGGTCCAGATAAAATCTGTTTTCATCGGATCCAAACCAATAATGCGCTGTCCCACATGCTTAGCGGCCTCATATACAATGGGACTGCCGGGCCAGTTGGTCGCTTCGCCCACACCTGTATGCCCCGTATCCGTATAAATCTTGACTAAAGTCCAATTATATTTTACGCCTTCAACCAGCCAGACTTTAACATCTATAATCTTCATTGTTCTATTATTTTAATTTATCTTAAGAATAATCTGTCCACTTAACTTATCACCTTTTTTTAGCTTTTTGCGCCCATAACTGTGTGGCGATCCATAAAAAGGTTCCGAGCCATTATTCGAATAATCAGCGATCAACCATTGTATCTGCTGATCCTGTTTCCAGGCCCGTGCATGCTGCTGGCCATTCGACAGCACCTTTACCGTTGCCGCAGGGCTACGCAAGCTAGCCCAGTAAATGTTTCCTTTGGTCGACCTAAAGTCGTTCGAGCCCAATATATTGGCATCGTCTTTCCAATCTTTTGCCTGTGGCTTACCATGCTCTTCTACTTCATACAACGGCACGGCATGCAATACAGCCTCGCCCTCATTGCGTCCGATATGATTGGCGGGATAAGTGGAAAATGTACCCTTTCGCGACCAAGCCAATTTATCGTAGGATAAAGGCAATTCAAGCATCAGACCGGCCTGATAAAGATCCATTTCCTGCCCCTGCTGATAGACCATTTCATACTCCACCCGCAAAAGACCATTTTTAAGGAAAACAAATTTTTGTTTTCCGGTGCCATTCTGATACCGCAGGTCCATGCGAACACTTATACTGTCGCCTGTCTGACTGGCTTCTGCAGCATCCGCAAATAAAGTATACTGCTCGTACTGCTTCAATGGCGCAATGTTATTTTGATACGTCTCTCCCGCAACATTTGGCTTACCACCATCTTCCGCATTTGCTTCGATGAGCGCTACGGCCGGCCCCTTCGTCAGAATCAGCTCACCATCTTTGCGCACAGCAAGCAATTTGCCATAGGTTCGGCTGAATGTATAATCCACATTTCCCTGCTTTACATAAATATACGCCGAATCTTGTTTGAGCTGTAGTTCCGTAGCCGAAAACTTTTCCTGATTTTTGGCTACTTTCTCAAAGAGTTCATTTTCAACCTCATTTTGCTGATTGTCCATGGCAATAATCCGCAATGAGCCATATTCAGCTTGGATCGGTAAAATGATCTCGCCACTCGTCCGCGGTCCAATCGCTGCCCTAAAAGGAACTTCCTTACCATCTACAATGGCGACGAGTTTGAGCTGGTCAAGGGAAAGAAAATCGTATCTATTTTCAATCGTGACCACCACTTTACCTTTCTTCAATTGCGGTGTACCGATCCTGATTGGCGAATAAGCCTTCTTCATTCCAAAATACTCCGGTTTTGGTCTACGCCATCCATCAATCGGCCCCCAAGGTCCATAACCAACAATACGTCCATCGGGAAGGTGAAAGGTATCATCGATACCGCTCCATATCGCGCCACCCAAGTTGGCCGAATGCTTATAGATGGAATCCACAAAAGTAACCAGAGGCGCATTGTAAGCATCGCGTATACCAGGGTCGGTCAGCAACTCACGCCTGTTATACGTCGACAAATGGGCGTATTCACCAAATAAAGTCGGTCTTTTCATGGTATCGGTGGCCGCAGGGCCATTGATACCCGGATAATGGTAATTGGCAATATCCGCTTTACTTCCGCCATTATTAAATCCACCCCAGGTCTGATCATGGAAACTGGTTGGGCGCGTTGGATCCAAGGCCTTCACACGTGTATTGACCTCGGCCCACAGCGGGCTCCAATGCGACTCATTGCCTAGAGACCAGAATAACACCGAAGGATGATTGCGGTTGCTCAATACATTATCGATGTTTGCACCCAACATAACCGGTAAAAAACGCTTATCCTTGTAATCCCATTTGCGCCAGATTGGTGAAGCATGGTGCTGAATCCAGCTCAAAGCCGCCTCACTCTCCACATACATTCCCAACTCGTCTGCCGCATTCAAAAATTCTTCTGATGGCGGGTAGTGCGACGTACGGATATAATTGACATTGGCCTGTTTAAATAAAACAACGTCCTGCAGATCTATTGCCGGATCAGCAGCCCGGCCATTCAGTGGATGTACAGCATGCCTATTGACTCCTCTCAATTTGATGGGTTTACCATTTACCATCAGCTGATTTTTGAGAACTTCAATTTCACGAAATCCGACCTTTTGTTTATTGGTCTGTATCGCCTTGCCATCCACAATCAATGCCGTCTCCAGCACATAGAGATAAGGCGTCTCGGCCGACCATTGCTTCGGTTTTTTTACCGCTAATAGACTTTCGATCTGTTTATGGCTCCCTAATCCAAGCTGAATCTTGTCGGAGGATTTTTGAAGCACTGTTTTGCCCTCGGCATCTCGGAGCACATAGCGCAATTGGACCTGCTGCTGCTGATCCGAACTATTTTGCACCAGCCCCGCAAGTTTAAGTGTTGCATGGACATATTTTGAATCGAATTCTGTTGCAATCGCTGCATCCGAAATATGTACTTTAGGCACTGTAAACAAAGTTGCTTTCCGCAAAATTCCACCCACGGTATGCACCGCATACTGAGACACACAAGATAATATATCACTGATGGTATTTGCCTGAACTTCTACAGTCAGTTTATTTTTTCCTTTGTTGACTTTCCCTGCTAAGTCGACCTGAAAAGCGACAAATCCACCTTCATGTTCACCGACTACCTGATCGTTTACTTTGACGAGCGCATGTGAACTGACCCCGTCAAAGCGAATGTATACTGGATTGCCTTCCCAATCGTCGGGCATATCAAATGAACGCTCATACACTGCCGTTTCTCGCGCAGCGACATGCTGGCCTTGCATTTCCCATTCTCCCGGTACCTGAATGGTCACGGGCTTCGTATTGGCCACTTTGAAGTTCCACTGTCCATTCAACAGAATCCGACTGGTTTTACTTGTGGCCAACTGATCGGGCAGGGGCGTCAAAAATGGTCCAGCCTGTTGTGCCGACAGATTTCCAAAGGACGAACAGGCCAACAACAGCGCCAGCCAGCTGCCTTTGGACAATTTGAATTTACATAATTCCATATTTTTCAAATGCTTCTTTGGCACCCATGCCTTCCATAACCTTGTTCAATACTACTTTTTCAGCTCTGGCTTTTTCAAATGCTCGAGCGAAAACCTCCTGTTCATGTTCGCGCGGTACCACGCAGACACCATCAATATCGCCGATCAGCATATCGCCATCCTTGATCAGGACATTTCCAAAATGGATTGGCACACGCCAGTCAATAACCTTTCCTCTCGGCGCCTGATCCTGCGCATAACAGCCCATGGAGAAACAAGGAAACTCGAGTGCCAAAATCCCTACGGTATCTCTCGAGTAGCCATTGACAATCGCCCCATGTGCACCCAATGTTTTGGCCCGTGCACTCATAATCTCACCCCAAAGCGCATAGTCCGGCGAAGAGCCGCTGCAAATGTAAACCTCGCCCGGGCGCAGATCATCCAGGGCCTCAAGCATAAATCCAAATGATTTAGCCAATACAGGATTCTTCGACTGCTGTTCAGCATTTCCGCAAACATCGGCCTCCAATACCGTCATCGCCCTACCAATTAAAAACAAATCTGATTTTAACGGTCTTATACTCGGTGGCAGAAATTGATGGAACAATCCCATTTTGTCCATCACATCCCCAATGACAGCTGTAAAAAGTTCCTTACGGATCAGCTCAAAGAGCTCCTCATCATTTGCCCATTCCACCAGATAGTTTTCTTTCATTTTTTATATCAATTAAATCATGTTACCATAAAAAGACATACAGGGCTACCAATATCCCTAGGATGAATAAACTCACTAATTTGAAACCACTGGAGGTCACAAAAAGATTTCTATTCACGATTACTGTATCATTACGATAGTTTCGATTGCCCAGCAGGCTGACCAATACCATCGTTGCTACCGTACATATAAACACCACAAGAATGCGATTCATAAAGGGGCTTTGATCTAACCAGAAATTTTTAAAGAGCAAAGAATAGGCAAATGTAGAGATGGCACCAGCAAATGCTGCGTTAGGTGTTGTCCACGTAGTAAAGATACCCATCAGAAAAATCGCCAATACTCCTGGTGTGATAAAACCTGTAAATTCCTGAATAAACTGAAAGCCCTGATCCAGATGCTGCAATAGCGGAGCCAAGGAAGCACCAATGACCAAGGCGATCAGTACAGTTACTTTGCCCAGCTTCACCAACGCTGTATCGCTCACGGCATCGCCTTTTATATTCTTATAAATATCCAAAGACACGATGGTTGCTATACTATTGACCTTTCCAGCCAGTGAGGCCACGATAGCAGCCGTTAAAGCTGCAAAAGCCAATCCTTTAAATCCCGTCGGTAAAATCGAGAGTAGCAGCGGATAAGCTTTATCGGGCTTCACGGTACTACCTTCAAGCATCCCTTGTGCAAAACTGAGATTCGAACCTTCTTTATATAAATAGTAAGCAGCAATGCCGGGCAACACCACAATCAAGGGCATAAACAGCTTCATAACGGCTGCAAACAACATCCCATTTTGGGCTGTTTTTAGATTTTTGGCTCCAAGTGCACGCTGGGTAATATATTGATTGCATCCCCAATACGATAGATTGATCACCCACATACCGCCCAATAGAACCGACCATCCGGGCAGATCCATATAAGCATCGGTACCATCGGGTTTTATCAGCTGTCCTTTTTCGATAAAAAGATGAAAATGCTGTGGCACTTCCGTTTTCAAGATAAGGAGTCCATCTAGCCAATGTCCCATGCCCTTTGTATGCGCCACGAGATCGAGGGCGATATAAGTCGTCGTGAGCCCGCCTATAATCAACAAGACCACCTGGATTACGTCGGTGTAGCCAATCACTTTCATCCCCCCTAAGGCGATAATCAAGGCCAATGCCGCCAACAACCAAACCGCTAAAACCATGGGAATCCCCGCAATCGACTGAATGGCCAAACCACCCAGATAAAGTATCGAGGTCAAATTGACAAACACATAGACCAAAACCCAGAATACCGCCATCACCATACTCACCCGCGGATCGAAACGCTTGCGCAGAAACCCAGGCATGGTAAAAATCTTATTCTTCAGATAAATGGGTAAAAACACCACCGCCACAATAATTAGTCCGATAGCAGCCATCCATTCATAGGATGCAATGGCCAGCCCCAGTGCAAAACCCGACCCCGACATCCCTATAAATTGCTCGGCAGAGATATTCGAAGCAATAATAGAAGCCCCAATGGCCCACCAGCTTAAGGAACCTTCCGCCAGAAAATAGTCATGCGTTAGTGAACCGGAACTGTGTTTGCGTCGATAAATGTAATAGCCATAACCACCGACAACAATAAAATACAGCAGATAAATGATTTGATCAATCCAAGCCAACATAGCGATATCATTAGAATTTTAATGTGATAGATCCCTGACAGGGTGAAGCTTCCAAGGTCTTACAATAATTGCCCCAGGCAATTTCAGGATAATCCCATTTGTTGTTTACATACAAAACCAGTTGCTCATTTTCCAGGCGATCCATACGACAAGCATTGTCTGCTTGCTGTGAAACCACATGCATCAGATTCTTTGTGCCACTGCCCAAAGAGTAATAGTATATATTCTCTTTCATTCCCTTCGCCTGCTGTGTTAGTGGATGCTTACTACGCGCTCCTTTATCGGCCCAATAGTAATAGTTGTGCGTATCCATATACCACGACTGTTTAGGCTCCTGACCGTACGGCGTCTTATCTACATAAGACAAGCTTGCTGTTCCTTCATTACCCGCAAATGATTCTTGGGGATAATCGTTCCAATAACCATTTCTGCTCCAGGTAATACGATCAAGTTCATTGCTGAGATAATACTTTAGCCCAATTTCACGCAGGTAGCCATTGGGTTCACCCTGGGTATGATATAACGTCTTCATTTCTCCTTTACCATCGATAGTCAGATCAAACTGAATGGATAAACTGCCATTTTTTCCCACAATCGATACCAGGGCCAAATTGTCTTTGATGCGTACATCCAATTTGTTCAATTGCCAATTTTTATCTTCGAGCAGGTATTTGCTTGCACTTTTGCGTACTTCTGCACCAGTCAGATGGTTGAGGTTGATGTCCATATTTAAGAAAGGACCTTTTTGGATCACCACTTTACCATCGATCAGCGCGTTTTCGATCAAGCCTGTTGTTTTTGAAATCGGAAAGGTGAAATTCCTTCCCCTGATCAGGTAACGATTAGGCTCTTCAACAAGCTGGATTCCTCCATTTTGAGTCGATTCAGGTATTCTGACCTTATGCTCACCCAAGAAATAACGATAGCTATCCAGCAGCATCCCCCTGCTATCCACAAAGCGCAAAGCCAGTTGCCCGCCCTGTTGCCAGGCTAAACCGGGTAGTTGAATATATCCTTTCTGATGCGGTGCGATATCGGGTAATCCTAAGGTATAGGTCTTCCCGTCATACGTGTATTGCAGTTTAATTTCCTGGAGCGAAGTATGATCAAATCGATTGTATACTGGGATCGTCAGCGGCTGAAAGCAGGCAAAATCAGGCATAATCTTTCCTTTCAACGTGACCAATACAGGAGACTGCGCTTTTTTTGTTGACCAAAATTCAGGTTTCTTTCGCCGCCAAACATCGACAATCCCCCATTCACCGTAGCCTACTGCCTGCCCCTGAAAATCTTCGGGTTTGGCTGTATGGGCAAATTCCTTCCAAAAAGCAGTTCCTTTCTTGAGCTGTTGTGGAATCATAAATACTTCGTCCACGTAGCCCCATATTGCACCGCCAAGGCCCCCTTGCTTCGGAAACAGGCCGCTCCACATCATGTCCATGGAGATCCCCCAAAATTCACGAATATTCGGATCATCCTGTAAGGTTTTATACGTATAACAGGCCGGATGAGCCCATTCATCAAATAAAGCCGGGATGCCGTGTCCCTCAAAGTTACGCGTGGTCTTGCCATACTGTGTCAAGTTACCATACACGTCCTGATAGTGCATGCTGAGGATTTCATAAATCTTAGGTTCGGTGGTTTGCGAGCCCGGATAACTCCAGATAATGGGTCTTGTCGGATCCATTCGCTTCACCAAATCGTGGCTCTGCTTAAAGTTGTCGCCATAGATCGACTCATTGCCGATGGACCAGAAAAGTACAGCTGGATGGCTTTTAAAGGTATTGACCATCTCACGCGATTGGCTCAGGTATTGGTCCGTCTTTTTCGGATCATTTTGTGAAGCGCCGGGCGCATAATTTTTTTGCCTGTAAGTATCCACAAAACAGATTGCGGTTTCCACCTCCACATAGATACCATATTTATTACAGTATTCGACAAAACGCTCCGTCGGCGGATAATGCGAAGTACGAATGAAATTGATATTTGCTTCTTTAAACAATTGAACGTCCAGACTATCGTAATAGGCCGAAGCACTGCGTCCTAAGATCGGGTGCATATCGTGCCGATTGGCTCCACGTAGCTTGACCGGTTTGCCGTTTACCATAAGCTGGTCTTTAACCACTTTTACTTCGCGGAACCCGACCGATTTATGAAAGGCATACGTAGACCTCCCCTGCTCTTTCACTTCCACATCCAACCGATAAAGATTTGGATGTTCGGCATCCCATTTTATCGGTGCAGCTACACGGAACACATGGCTGTTGGCCCCCGCTAAAATTGGTTTTTCAGGGTTATCCAGAACAATACTTTTGCCGTTCGGGTCAGTCAATGTATACTTAATCGTAGCCTCCTTGGCCACAAAACCGCCAAAATCCAATTTTAGCTGCGCGTCCTTATAAGACGCATCAAAGGCTGTTTCGAGGTTAAAGTCGGTCACAGAATGTGTTGCAGTTGCAAATAGGGTGACATCCCGCAAGATTCCACCTATCGGATGGTGTGCATAGCCCGATGCATACGAAATATCATCCAGTTGATCCTGCACCTCCAGTTCGATTTCATTCTGCTTTCCGAAAATCACATAAGGTGTAATATCTACTTCCCAACGCGTAAATCCACCATGATGGCTCGTAACCGCTTTACCATTGATGCTAAGTTTGGCGAAGCTGTACACACCGTCAAAGCGGATGATTGTCTTTTTGCCTTTATAGGGGCTGGGTACCAAAAATTTACGGCTATAAAAAAAAGAATTGTCGTGTTGAATACCATAGCCCTGCATGACAGCTTCCCCGGGAACCTGAATATTTTCCCAGGCCGAACTGCGATCAAATTTGAAGTTCCATTGGCCATTTAAGGATTGTACAGGAGCTTTCAGACCGGTCACTTTGGCCGGCAACTGATAAGCTGTCTGCTGCGCCATTGCCCAACTCCCCATTACCCCCCACAAGGCCAACAACACCAGTTTTTTTAGTTTTTTCATATCATAATAGGTTGTAATTCCCCCCGATTAGAACGCAATACCACATTGTTACATTCTTTGTCAAAGATAGGTCCTCTCACACGGCAATACTACAACTGGTTATACAAAAACTAAAACTATTTACACCCTAATAACAAGCAATAAAATATTATTAAGTGAATATTGTTTGATATAACAGTAAATACCGTATTTTTGCATTAACCAATTTAGCTATGTATGAACAAATTATCCAAACCTCAATTTATTGAGCTTACTCCACCCAGCGAAAAGACAATCCATGTCAAATTGGTCGATCAGGAATTTTTGAGTAATCCGCTGCACTTTCACGAGCTCTGTGAATTGGTGCTGATCGTAGAAAGTTTCGGCAAGCGCATTGTGGGCAACAATGTAGCGACCTTTACAGAAGGAGACCTGGTCTTGATGGGCCCCAATATCCCACATATCTGGCGCAACGATGATTTATTTCTGCAGCAGGACAATGATTTGCGTGCCCGGGCCATCGTTGTCTATTTTCCGGCCGATTTCTTACTTCGCCTAACCGACGAACATCAAACCATCCAGGCCATGCAGCAATTTATCCGCAAGGCTCAACGTGGACTTCGTTTTTATGGCGAAACACTCGATAAAGCACAGCGCTTAATGGAAAAACTCAGTGATAAAGAAGGATTTCCAAAAATCATCGAATTCCTAAACCTTATTCAGTTGCTACAGGAAACCGATGAATTTGAAAGTTTGGCTTCCGACGGTTATCGCCCTACTTTCAGTGAGCAGGAGACCCAACGCATCAATAAGGTTTACCTCTATGTGATGAGCAACTTTAAGGAGGATGTTAATCTACAAGTTGCCAGCGACATGCTGAATATGACGCCTAACGCTTTCTGCCGTTTTTTTAAACGCCATACTCAAAAACCCTTTTCTCGCTTTGTCAATGAGATGCGTATCGGTCATGCCTGTAAACTGCTGATGGACCGGACACTTAGCATATCAGAAATTTGCTACGAATGTGGCTATCAGAACCTGACCAACTTCAATAAGTTTTTTAAATCCATTATGAACAAAACACCACGGGAGTTTCGTAAAGAGATGGATCTGTAAGCTGTGTCAAATCGATCAGAATGATGTGGGGCTATACCTCCTATCAAAAAGAAAGGCTGTACAAAAGTACAGCCCACTCCTACCAATTTACTGAAACTAACACCTATTTAAAAACCCTTTATTGTTTTCAACGTATAATCTTGAGCGTCACCATTCGCTGCTGTCACCCGATACATTCTATCCTGTGAAAAATCGCCTGGTTTACCCAGTACTGGAGCTCCATTGAGCGGCGAAACCACCGAAACGTCCGACACAGTGATCGTAACCCACAGATTAGCAAGTTGATCTTTTTGAATTCGTTTTTTAAACTCATCAAATAACATCTGCTTGGTGACGGATCCCAAAGGCCCCGCCTTCTTAACTGAGTTGATATCGTACGAAATCGTAGACGTATATCCTTTTTGTCCATTCGTATCAAAAGCTACCGCCGTATTCTTAAAAACGACCTCGCAGACCCGGTCAAGCTCAATCTCCTGCATGGGAGTTCCTTTCTGTATGGTATCATTATAGAGAAAGCGGTACGAATAACTTACTGCAGTCAATTTGTTGTCTGGCGAATTTGGCAGCTCCTCATAACCCTTTTTTAAACAGCTTCCCATCGCAATGAGCGTCAGCGCGCCGAGCAGAATACGCCCTATTTTGTGATTTATTCTATGCATAATCAATTTCATTATATCTGTATACCAAAATTTTATTCCCATCCCGGATTTTGCTTCACGCCCGATTTCAAGCGGAATGTTTCGTTGATTGGCATCAAGTACCTTTTGGCAGAGAATCGAGCTTCCCCAACGACGTTATTGTCTTCAAAAAAAGAATAGGATTTACCATCTCTCGAAATTCGAATACCCCGTAAGGCGCCCTGCAGTTCAGGAATAACAAATCCCGATCCTACATAAGCTCCATCACGCAGACCACCCGATGTGCGCATGCCCCAGCGTAACAGCGACCAATACCGATCGTTATTCTCGTAGACCATCTCCACATTGCGTTCTCTTTTGTAGGCCTCAAAAAGTGAGCTCCCCCAATTGTTGCCCGAAAGCGTATTCAAATACTGGTTGACGCTACTTTCAGAAAAACCACCATGACGTACCATGGTCGGCAGCATGTATTTTTTTGCATTAGCGAAGTCTCCTTTCATGAGATAAGCTTCGGCCATATTGAGATAAGCCTCACCATAGCGGAGCACCGAAAACACATAGTCTAATTTTTGGTCAGATGGTGAAGGTAGGCTCACAATATTATCGTAAAAATACTTCACCATCGCATAACCCGTACTGGAATTATAATTTTCGGTATTTCCGGATTGGTATCCATATTCCTGTACCGAACCTTCATTAATCTTGCTATTGGCATTGCTCACATTTCCATCCCTTCTAAAAAACACACGTACCTGATTATTGAAATACATACAGCTATCATAGAGAATCGTTGCATAAAAACGTTGGTCTCTTTTCTTGGAGTTGGAGAAATACATTTTCTCGTCCACATTTTTACCCGTGGTGACATAACTGGCATTATTCCATGATTTCAACTGTCCATCTACATCCGAGACCAGATAGTCATCGACCAGGTCCTGCGTTGGCCACGAACCGCCATCCATGCCCCAAAAGTTCATCGTGACATTGATTGGAAAGTTAGCTTTGGCATAAGCCGAAAACTTACCCGTGGACCAAAGCCCCTGATATTGCATAGGCACATCATAGAGGGAGGTATTTGTTTTGTTACGCTCACGGGTGAGGATAAACTCGGTGGCCGTAACTGCAGTTTCATAGGATCGAAACATGTTGTAGTAAGGACTTAGTTGCGTCCCACCATTACTGAGCCCCAATGCCTCACCCGACTGAATCACTTTATCATAATACCCGCTATTTGCAGCCCCTCCATCCACATAGGCAGCAGCCTGCAACCCTATGCGCATGATCATAGCATTTGCAGCTTTGGCAGTAGCCCGTCCCCTTTCGGCAGTTGCCGGAAGCGCGGCTGCAGCTTTTTGAAGATCGGCCAGCATAAAATCGTAAGTTTCCTTGGCTGAACTTCTCGGAATCTGAAGATCATCATCCAGTGTCAACACTTTGTCAATCAGTTGCAGTCCACCATACAGTTTGGCATACACAAAGTAGTGCGCAGCCCTTAAAAAATATAACTCCCCTAAACTCCTGTTCTTAAATTCACTTGAAAAAGTCGTGCTTGTTTCAATATTGGCAATTGCCGAATTGATACGCCATAAAAGTGAATAATTTAACCAGCCATAATTATCTGATTTTAGCATGAGCTCGGCTCTTTCTTTTGTCCAATAGGCACCGTTCAGCGTACCCACCATCACATTTTTAGTGGTCCCTTCCGATCTTGCCGAATAAGGATGCGCATATCCCGACATCCAGGCATCGGTACCCAATACATCAGCATATACCTGATAAATATAGGCTGTTGTCAAATTTTCACTATTCCAGGTCTGCTCACCAGTAATTTTATCGTATGGTGTTGTTTCCAAAAACTTTTTACAGGAAGAGAAGAACATCACCGTCAAGCCCAGCATCCCTATTATCAAACGTTTTTTCATAATTTTCTTAGTTAATTAAAATCCCAATAAAAATCCCGCGGAGTAGGTTCGCATCATTGGATATGCGTAACCATCAAAAGTGTTGGATTCGGGATCACCATATTTGACTGATGGACCAAATGCCAACAGGTTTACACCCGAGACAAAAAAGGTCAAGTTGTTCATCCATTGCTGCGACTTCATGATCGAATATTTAAAATCATACGATAGGGTTAAGGATTTCAATCGAACATAATAGGTATTGCGGGCCCAGAAGTCTGAGGACGAATAGTTATTGTTATTGTTCAAACTAGCGTTGCCGGGTCTTGGCATCGTCGCATTCGGATTCGATGGCGACCAATTGTCGTTCTGAAACTGAAAGTCCAGGCGTCGTTCGCCTTCGGAGCCCATGGCCACATTGGAGAAGTAATTTTGTTTCATCCCTGTTCCCTGAATGGTAGATTGTACACTGAAACCTTTGTAACTTGCGCCCAAGTCTACCCCATAAACGAATGTCGGGCTCGAATTATGTCCATAACGCACCTGATCCTGCCCATCAATCTTACCGTCACCATTGACGTCCTGATACCAGAGATCTCCAAGTCTGAGGTCTGTTGAAGTTTCGCGTTTGGGATTATTCAGAATATCCTGTGGGTTCGTATAGAACTGTGCCCCCACATAACCAGTACCCACGTAACCATAGTAATTACCTTGCTGACGAATCCGCGGATTAGCCAAGGTGACACTATCCTCGTTGGTTTTAAAAGCAAACGATTTATAATAGGTAAAGTTAAAACCGGCATTAAAATCGACATTGCCAATCTTGTCCTTGTATTTGATAAAACCATCAAGTCCTTCTTTCCGGTCTTCGGCATTGGTCACCACCAATGGAAGTGTATACCCGATGGGTTCTGTATAGCGATAGGAATTATCGGCGGCGAGATAGCCTTTGGTTTTTTCAAAGAAATAGTCCAACGCACCATCGACCTTATTTCCGAATAGTGCAAAATCGGCGCCTATATTGTATTTCGATCGGGTATACCAGGTCATGTTGATACTTGGCTGTGCACCAGGGGTAACCGTATTGACCAACTTCCCATCCACCACATACCCATTTGTATTGTAGTTGTACGTTGCGAGATAAGCATATGCCCAGTGATCCGCATCATTGAGACCAATTTGCCCGTAAGAGCCCCTCAGTTTCAAATAAGTCAAGACATTTTTGGCCTTTATGTCTTTGAAGAAGTTTTCCTCAGACAGCGCCCAACCAGCGGAGAATGAAGGGAAGAAGCCCCATCTTTTGGTTGATATAAAATTGTCTGAACCGTCATAACGTCCGGCAAAATCAAAAATATAACGCTGTTTATAATCGTAATGAAACTTGCCCACATAACCCATCCATGCCTGTTTGCCTTCGGTATTACTCGCTGTGATCAACTCCGCGTCGCCTTTTTGGATCTGTTTGATCGCGGTGGTGTAGAATCCGCGGGAACCCGCATTTAAGGCATTGCTATAATACTGACGCATGTTTTGAACCAGGGTTGCTTCCACATTGTGGCCATCGCCAAATGTCCGCCGATAATCGGCTCTGAAATTGACGTCAAAGTTTTGGGTCATATACGAAGAGCGTCCGACACTAATGTTTGTAGGATCTTCTTTTGTTGCATTTCCCTGTTCATCGTAATAGGTAGCCGTTTCTACCCAGTCTACACGATCCTGAGATTCGATGTTAAAATTCCCATTAAATCCGAGGCTCAACCCTTCAACCCACGGCACGTTCCAGTTGAGGGCCCCCGATAGTTGATTATACACCGTCTTTAACTTGATATAACCAGGGCTCAGCAATGCCAATGCTGGGTTATCAAACTGATTGGATATTTGGCCGCTGGATGTAAAAGGTTTCTCAAATGGATTACGATCGCGCAGCCTACTGTAGATCGTATAGGCACTTGCTGGTGGATAATCCTCATTTCGGATGTATCCATTGACATTGAAATCGAGTTTCAGTCCGATTTTATCGAAGTTGCTCGACACATTGCTCCGATAGGTATACCGGTGATAATTCAGTGATTTGGCTTTATAAATACCCTCTTGACTAAAGGCGTTGAGACTACCAAAGAAACGTAGCTTTTCGCTGCCGCCATTCAGTGAAAGCGTATGGTCCTGTTGCGGCACAAACCTGCGGGTCAGTTCTTTTTCCCAATTGGTGTAGTTACCGGGATTGTTTTTGATATCCTCCATTTCTTCAGCGGTCTTGAACGAGTTGATTCCCATTCCCAAGGCCTGATTAAGGTTGTTTATCGCCGTAGCATATTGATAGGCATCCATACGTTTGGTTTGGTATGAAGGCGTATTAAAGCCAAAGTTTGCCTGGTAGTTGACATTGAGTTTACCCGAATCACCCTGTTTGGTGGTAATCAGCACAACCCCATTTCCGGCATTCATGCCATACACCGCAGTTGAAGCGGCATCTTTCAAGATCGTCATCGATTTGATATCCGCCTTATTGAGGCTAAAAAATTGCTGCTGTGTAGAGATAAATCCATCAATTACATAAAGCGGTGTCCCATTGCCACGAATGGAAATGCTAGCGCCATTTTGCCCCGGCTCGGCCGAACCTTGCTGCACGATAACTCCCGGAATTCTTCCCTGCAAAGCTGAGCCCATGTCCCCAAAGGGCAAGTTTTCAATTGTTTTCGCATCAAAAGAAGCTATGGCAGTAGAGTTTTTCTTCACACTGGTCGTACCAAAACCAACCACAACGACCTGATCCAATGCGATATCATTATCGTCCAACACAATTTCTACGTTCTTTTGCGTGCCGTGAACAGGGATTTCCTGATTTCTATAATTTACATGGCGAACAATCAAGGTCGAACGGTCAGCCACACGGATGGAAAAATGGCCCTCATCGTCAGTTTTCGTTCCGATTTTACTATCCTCTTTAGACAATATCGTTACGCCAGTCAGTCGTTCACCTTTTTTATTCCGCACGGTTCCCTCGATCAGGACCGGTTCCACCTTTTGTGCTTTGCTGTTCAGCCCGCCTTTGTAAGACCATTGGATGGTAAACATCTTTTCACTTTCGGGCCGTTCCTTGGCAAATGAATCCTGTCCATGGCAAATAGACATAACAAGTATCCCTACGCCCATTCCAGCCTTCAACAGGTCAAAATTGCCCATACGATCCCTAGGCTTTTTATTGGTCAACAGTTCTTTCATAAATAATAATAAGTTAGTTTATAATTCAGCATCGGTAAACGACGGCACCATGGATTCGCTTCGGTTTACAGCGCTATTATTAACCAAAATTATTACAGATCGAATGGAGAAACTAAAACTTGAAAATCAATTATTAAAACTATTTTACCCCCATTTAAAATTCAGGTATTCAATAAAATAAAAAAAAAAAAAACACATCAACCCTTGTTGATGTGGTTTTTGTTTAGCCAAAGAAAGCAATGACTTTTGTCCCTATTTGCTGCTTGCTTTCAGTATAAAATCGATAATCGGACTTGGGTCTACCAGACAATGCGGATGATGGCCGACCTCGGGTTTATGGATGATCTCAATATGACCACCTGCGCGACGAATCTCCTCCGCAAATGGCAAGGTATTTTCGGCAATAGGCACGACATCGTCCTTATCGCCGACAACATGCAGCAATGGTATTTTGAAACCCGCAATGATTTTGGCTTTATCAATGGGTGCATCCGCAAATGCCCAAGCCTGTGTTTCGGTCAATCCATAGTCTTTCTTAAAAATCTCCCAATCCGGTTTACTTCCTTTTCCTGTAGTTTTGCCGCCGGGCCAACTTTTAAAATCCAATACGGGCGCATCGGCATAGATCACATTTACCCGATCAGGATAACGTAGGCACCAATTGTAGATATAGACACCACCCCTGCTCATTCCCTCCATAGCCGATTTTTTACTGAGCCCACCTTTCTGTAACTTTCGGTAAAATCCATCCCAGATTGTTATCGCTTCCTCATTACCAAAAAGCTCGGCGACATCACAGTATACCACATGGTAGCCGCGCTCGAGCAGGCCAATGTCTACCTGCGGTTCGTGCCCCCAAAAGCGGGCCCGCCATACCCAAGGATGCCCTACCGCTGTCACTTTTGGACGGATAATCTTGGCCTCACGTCCCTGAAATAAAAAACTATAGCCCTCAAAACCGTGGAAATCTAAGTTTGAGGCACCCAATTTCATATTTTGGGCCAGGTTGAAATCGCCCACTCCATTTTTCCCTAAGGTGATCCCGTCGGTACTCGATTTTCGCTGCCCTATACTTTGCCCTGCAATAGTCAACAATAAGACAAATAAGCCGTACTGTAGGGTACGGCTTAGGTAAGAAATTTTATATTTCACTGCTTTTTTCATGCTTGTTTTAGGTTCCTAAAAAGTTCAATACCATTGATTCCTAAATTTAATTAAAATTGAGCGTTATCGATCCACTCACCTGATCATTTCTTTTAAGCGGCCTATAATCCAATTCGGCATGCGAACTCAAAAACCCTTCTCTACCGGCGTTAATATAATCAGCGACCAGGAGTTTATTGGCGTCGGTATGGACATCCCGCCATGTCCGGAGATGTTGCTGCCCATTACTTAAAACATTGATTTTTCGTCCATCGCCCGCAACTAAGCTTGCAGATCTGATATTTTGTTTGGTTGCCCTGAACAGATTTGTCCCGGCCGTGGTCTGATCTTCGGACCAGTCCCAAGTTGGTTTTTCGGAAGGTCCTGCCGAAACAGAAATCGGCCGCTGCGGATTGAAAGCCTTTGCCCTTCCTTGCAAGGCACCCAGATGCTGCTGCGGATAATAGCTCCAATAGCCCACACGATCCCAGCTAAGTTCATCCAATTCTTTTGGAATGTCAAAGACCAGTCCGATCTGTCTTGGGCTGACATCCTGTAGCAATTTAAAATTATAGGTAACAGTGAAGGTACCATCATTGGAAACAGTATAGTTCAATTTCCCTTCGGCCTGGGCATAAGTGCCAGTCACTTCAATCACGACCTTATCTGCAGAAGATTCTTTCAGCAGAATGGATTGAGCTACCCAGTTTGAGCAAAGGGGATTGTAAGGCTCAAAATTCTGATCGTCACCCAACATCTGAATGCCACGACCTTCCGAGTTGAGTGGAAGCAACATCAAATTGGCCCCCGACTGGATAAGCGTTGTTCCCTTAGCATTTGACACCGTAACTTTACCGTTCGACTTATCAAAGACAAAGCTGTTTTGTTTGGTAGACACCGTAATATTAGCTGTAGATGCTTTGGTCACTAACGTAGTCTTTAGCGATTTGTGTACCTGTAAGGCTTGAGGTTTTACGGTAAACAGATATTCATCGACCACAAAACCTAATGGCGAAATGACCTTTATATACAACTGACTATTTGGTTCGTCGATGCCATGGAGGTCGAGTTCGAAAGCACCCGTTTTACGCGGTTCGATTTGCGTCTGCGCAGTGCCCTCCCTATCACCCCATTTCCATACGATCTGACAGGCCGCTGTATTTGTAAAATTATACCTGTTTTCTAGCTCAAATTTCAGTTTCCCGTGGGCATCATGGTTTGCTACCTGGGTTATACGGACAGTGCTATAGGCCTTTTTCACATTCCAATATTCGGGTTTCTCGCGGCGCCAGCCATCCAATGGCCCCCAGGTTCCATAGCCGACCACTTTATGGTCGGGCAGGAAAAACGTATCGTCTATCCCCGCCCATATCGCACCACCCAGCACTGCTTTACTGTTGTACATAGCGGTCCACATCCGATCCAAAAGCGGGCCCCACATATCGCGGATGCCAGGGTCGGCAGAAAGCTCAAAGCGGTTGTAAGAATTGACATGGATATATTCATCAAAGGTAATTGGTCTTTTGAGATCCCGGTATTTATCGGGGCCTGTCGGTCCGGGATAATGGTGGTTGGTAATTTCCAGTTCACCATCATCCGCATCAGGTCCCCATTGGCTGAAAATACGTGGCCGCGTGGGATCCATCTGTTTGACCACCTGGCCCGCCCGTTTAAAATACTCTTTGTATTTGAGTGATTCATTTCCGAGCGACCAGATAATCACCGAAGGATGGCTTTTATCCCGATTGACCATTTCAACATGCTGATTAACCAACAGCGCTTCCATTTTATCGGCCGGTACCTCGGTCTGATGGGCCCAGCAGAAAGGGGCTTCCACTTCGACAAACATCCCCAGTTCATCGCAAGCATCCAAAAAACGCTCATCGGGCGGATAGTGTGAGGTACGGATATAATTAACATTTGCGGCACGGAATAATTCGACATCCTTTTTCCAGATATCGTCCGTCAACGACCGGCCACGGAGTGGCATCACCTCATGGCGGTTGACGCCATGCAATTTGACCGCTTTGCCATTGACCAAGAGCTGGCTACCCTCCACTTTCAGTTCACGGAAACCGATTTTTCGGATTGTACGATGCAGCAACTTGTCGCCATCCATCAATTCGGCCTGCAGGGTATACAGGTAAGGATCTTCCGAGGTCCATTGCTTTGGCTGATTGACCGGTATAGCAAATTTGAAACTTTTGCTTTCTTTGAGCGACAAAGGGTCGATTGTTTGTATTTCATTTCCGATCGGTACGACCTGGGTATCTTTATTCCATAGCGTAAATTTTACGCGGAGATTTTGTTGTTTTTGATTCGACTGATTGGCTACTTCGAGTTCTGTATGCAGTATTGCATTACGAAAGGCCTCATCAAAATCAGTTGATACATGAAAGGAAGATATATTGGTCGATGCCACTGCAAATACGAATATATCACGGCTGATTCCACCTAGATTATGGGCTGCATATTTGGATGCACTGGCCAAAGAATCCGCCAAAGTCTCGCTTCGTACCGCTATGGCGATATCATTGGCCCTATCCCAGTGGACAAGATCTGAGATATCAAATTCAAAAGGCGTAAAACCACCAAGATGGTACCCCACCCGCTTTCCGTTCACATAAATCGTACTTTCGCTAAACACGCCATTGCATCTTATTTTGATACATTTACCGCGGTAGCTCTCCGGAAGCGTAAATGTACGCGCATAACCGGCCGGTTGCCCCGCTGGAACCTGCTTCCCCTGCATAATCCATTGTCCAGGGACCTGTATATTTTGAGTGTTGCGACGGTTGAGGTTTGTCCAGAAGTCTGGTTTAGGGGATGCATCAAAATTCCAGCTTCCATTGAGATCAACTTTAGTTTGGATGATATCTTTGGGTAAAGCTGTCAGTGTCGGAATGCTGTAATCCTGCCCTCGCGATAGGAAGCAATTGAAGATCAAGATCAGCACGATAAATGGTACTTTCATCAGGTTCATTTTTGAAAATAAAATCATAAAAATCGAAGGTATAAGAAATACCCTTCAAAAAATTAAACTATACACACCGTTCGCACAACTATTTATACCGAATCCCTCCCATTTATACCCAATCCTTTCCCGTTTATACCGAATTCCTTCACACATTATTTGCTATTGAAAAAACGGAGGGGATTTATGAAGATAGATTTATCCTAAATTTAATTTTAATAAGACAAACAGTACTCCAATATGCGCTGATATTTCCTAAATTTAAGCTATACGTTACAACACAATCAAACACAACATGAAAACATTCGTAACATTTATTTTGGTCCTCTGTTCCTTTGCAGGTTATAGCCAGGCATCCAAAGACCTTATTGGCAAATGGCAGCTGGTCAAGATTACAAAAAACGGAGCTGAAAAATCCATTAAGGAGCAGTTCAAATCAGATCAGGTCTATCAGGTTTTTGAAGAAGACGGAAAATTTGAAGGTATTATTGCCGAAGAAAGCATTAACGGAAAATGGAAGCTTTCAAAGGACGATAAGATATTGACTGTGACAGTCAAACTGATCCCTGTCAAATTTAATTTAGAGTACATTGATGCGACCAAACGTATCATTTATCATAAACAATTGGGCACCCTCGAATACAAAAAAGTGCAAGAATAACAGCGTAAAATAATTCCTATTGGAAGCAATGAATTATAAAGCCCGGCATGGATCTCCATCGCCGGGCTTTTGTCTGCTTTATCCTGAGCAATCATCCATTCAGCTACAGCTGTCAGGGTATGATGGCTATTTTTTGGTACCATAAATCAACACCTAGCTCTAGTTATAAGGCAATTGAATCGACCATTATGGCGTAAAAAAATCAAGCTCTGCTATGGCCAGTGACTGCGATTTCCCGGCAATTACTGTCGATTCTACCTTTATAAAACGTGCTTTTTTAGCATTTTTTAAGTGATAGGTGCGTGTCGAGGGATCATTAATTAAATTGCCAAACTCAAAGCTGCCTGCATCTTCCCAATGCGTGCCATCCAGACTTACAGAAAGCTTACCTGACTGCATCATGCCTTCCGCATTTTTACGCTGTGGAGTGTAGCTGAATGTGGCAATTGAATACTCGGTTCCTAGATCGACAACCAGCTCCTGCACCGGGCCAGTTGCTTTCGATTGCCAGTATGAATCAACGCGCTCGTCAAAAGCTTCACGCCCATTCTTTCCATCTAAGGAGCTGCTTGCAGCAACTAGATTCCAGCGTTGTTTAGGAATTCCCATTTCTTTCTGTGTTATGGCACCTTTAGCGCCATCCTTGTCAATTGCGATCGCTTTAACGAGTTTACCTTTACTTTCAAATGCACCACTGTATTTTAGAGACGCAGCGGAAGGCGTTGTACCATCTTCGGTATAATAGATTTCAAAAGCGTTATTGAGATTTTTGAGAATATCCTCATGGTGTGGTTTCCAACCAAATTCGCTTTTTGCGGGATAAATGCTGACTTTACCTTCTGTATCCCGAGCGATATCCAATTGCGGTGGTCGTGTTGGAACATAGTAGGCACCGAGACTAGCCAGCACCGGTGTTGCACGACTAGCCAATACGCGTAATCGAATGCGGTCTGTTTCTTTTGCCGGAAAGCGCAAAATGCGTTTGTACCCTACATTGGTAGCTGTCGCCACCTGATGCCATTTTCCGCCTTGCCAGATGTCAAGCGCATGCTGTTCAATACGTTCACCGTTGCTGTGCACCGCCTCCTGAATCACCAAGCGATTCAATTTAACTGGATGTGGCAAAGAGACGATCAGTTCACCTGTCTCGGCAGGAAATGTCTTATTCGTTTTATCATTATTGTCTAACAAGGATTTGTCCAGATTACTTCCGGTCAGCAAATTGTTTTTATAGCCCAATTCAATACGTTCGCCTACAGCGTGTAGCACGTTTACATCTTCATCAGAGAAGCGCCCCTCTCGGTTGGGCGGAATATTTAAAAGGAATGTTGAATTACCACCAACAGCACGTTCGTAAATATCGAATACGTCGTCCGCCGATCGCACTTTTTGATACACATCATCGCGGTAAAACCAGCCCTCCCGTATAGATGTATTGGTTTCGGCCTGCTGGTAATGGAGAAATTTTGCGCTATACAACTTTTCCCTGCTGCCCAGATCCTCATCCGTCAGATCTCGAAAACCCTCCATCTGAACAGGATCTGCATAAAATGGAATCACATTCCACTCTGTACTGCGGGTCTTACCGGCCTCATTACCACACCAGCGAATATCTTCCTTACCAAAAATAACCGCTTTCGGCGCCAAATTGGAAATTAAATCCCGCCAGGCGGCATAGTTATATTTCTGTCCACCTTTTGTTTTTGGATGCGCGCCATCAAACCACACCTCATGGATAGGGCCATATTCTGTCAGTAATTCAAAAAGCTGATTCAGAAAATAGGCATTATAATCGTCTACTTTATAGCGGAAAGTTCGCTTATCCTTAAAGGGCCTTCCCGACGCCTTTTCCGGTATAGTTCGCTCCGTATAAACACTTTGATTCCCATAGATTCCTTTCTCATTTTCAATCTGATAAAGATCCGCCGGAGAAAGATAAACCCCCAATTTGAGCCCATATTTTTTACAGGATTGTGAAAGATCTCTTAAAATATCGCCCTGTCCCTGCTGAAATCCCGTCGACATTATACCATGCTTTGTATAGCGACTTTGCCAAAGAACGAAGCCATCATGATGTTTGGCCGTAAAGATCACCTTCTTCATCCCGGCAGATTTCATCGCAGCACACCATTGGTCGGTATCGAGATTTTTTAGGTCAAATATTTTTGGATCTTCTGTTCCGCTGCCCCATTCCATTTTGGTGAATGTATTGGGGCCAAAGTGAATAAATGCAATGAATTCATCCTTTAAGGCCTCATACTGCTTGTCCGTCGGTATAATATGGACTGCCTTGGCAATAATGTCTTTCTTACTATCCTTTGCTTCGATAGCGTAGGTGTTTTTAAATACCAATGCATCTGAGTTCATTTGTTTCTGCGCATAGATAGGTGTAAAAAAACTACTTACACATAGCGCAAACATCAATTTCCTTTTCATAATTCGTTATTTATTCTAAAAAGCTCGCTTTAAACTGGGCAAATATCTTTCGGAAACCAATAGATCAAAACAGACCAATTTCGCAAAAAATAGCAGGTGTTTAATTTAAGTAAACTTTTGTTTACACACATACAGATTTTGTAAAAATACAAGAATTAAAAAAGAGCAAAAAGAAGATTATCGATCAATCATTGCACATTATCGACTTGTTGAATACCGTCTTAGGCTTTATCGTAAGACGGTATTTTGCGATCAGAAAGATATTATTAACCTAAAACTTTCAAATACTATAGCTAAGAAACAGTCGGGCAAAATTTATAACGGATCCCTATTCAATGGCCATGGCAGTTTCAATCTCGTTGGAACGGCGCCAGTGTGCATCCTGAAATTTATACTCCATCGATTCTCTGCCGCTAAGCTCATAATTGTCCAATCGCTCTTCCAGATCAAAATAATAGATTATTCCCCCGTCATCTTTCACCAGCGCCATCTGCACCAGAGGATTCAGCAATTGCTTACTTTTGAGCAGCCCCCACTTTACATCAGGTGCTGCCTTTGATTTGAGGTAATCGCCCATTACCGCAATATAATTCAATTTATATTTTTCAAAATTCTTCTTGTCTGCTACAAAGGCATAAATCTTATCGATTTCAGCGGCTGTAACTATCTCGGATTCAATTCCAGCTGCTTGCAGGAGCTCTTTTTTCAGTACAGGGACAAAGGTATTTAAATGATCCATTTTTTCTCTGTTATTGAAATAGAAACGGTTCAGTGTGCCTTCCATGGGAAAGATTTCCTTCTGGATCCAGCTTTCCATCAATACGCTATCTTTGGTTAAGATCGCTTTGCTGAATGGGTTGAGCGGCATGATAATAAAGGTTTCCTTATATTTATAGACCTGAGCATTGTTAAATGCTATCGATTTCAGGAACGATCCTCCCTCTTTTGAGGACATATCATTGGCCGTGGCCCAATCGACCATCTTATAACTTGGCAATTGTGCCAAAGATTTCATGGTCAGTAAACAGAAAATGCAGAAAAGGAATCCAAAAGCTTTCATAAAAAATAATACGATTTAAAATAGAGTAGATTTAAATTCAATTGAACAATTTTAAAAGTTTTTTATCAAATTTCTCTTTTGTCTCCTATGTTTATGACTCCCTATTTATTCAGCGCCTTTTCTATCCAGGATTTGGCAGCCTCAGTCTTGTTCTCGGGGGAGACAGCACGATCGGATAAGTTTCCTGCTTTATCAAAAACCAGATAGCTCGGAATAGCATAGTCAAACTGTTTGATAACTGCTGCAAATTGTTTTTTATAGAGGTAATAATGATCGCCTTCCAGCAGATTTGTAAACTCCTGGAATTTTTTGCGATCGGAGCTTTCATCCGTCACATACACAAATACCACATCATCGCGATCGCTATACTGTTTCTTTACCTTTTCCATTTCAGGAAAAGATGCAATGCAGGGACCACACCAGGTCGCCCACAAATCGACCAGTACCACTTTTCCCCGATAGGGTTTGATCAAGTCTTCAATAACCTCCTCTTTGTCTGCTGCGAAAGGAAACATCGTGACCTTTGAATTGGACTTCTGTTTTAGGAGCACATTTTGTTCATCCTGATAAAGAAGATATTCGCCCAGGTCTTTAATTGTAAAACTATTCGTTATATCGTATTTATCTTGTGGACTTAACAGATAACCCTTGTTCATCTTTTGAACAAAGGCACTTGCTGTTGTCATCTCATAAAACAGGTTGCCCTGCCCTTTAAATATAGGATCAAAGCGCTGCTGCAACTGTTTTCTGAAGGCTCTAGGCCCAACCGCTGTAATATCTGGAAGATGTAATAGCGTATCTTGTAGGATAGCAGCCTGAACATTCGAATACACAGAATAATAGAGACTCATCGTATCCTGGTACCTGGGGTTAAGGATATCGCCGTAAAACGAAATATCCCGTGTTGGTACCATTGGAAACTTGGTAGAGTCCAGTCCAGCCTTTTTATTGTGCTCATACACAATAGCTGCATAATTTAAAAGAAAGCTTGGTACCTGAAAACCTTCAACGAGTCGGGTATAGTATTCCCTGAGGAATCCCGAAGTTGTATCTGCGATCAGTTTCTTTGTCATCTCTTCCGTCTGGCCCAAAAGATATCTTTTAAAATCATTGGCTGATTTAAATGGTGTTTTTATATTTTTTTTATCGGTTGGATAAGTAAACAAGCCCATCAGCAATTTTTCCTGCTTTGCCGAATTGTCAAAAATCTCCTTAAACGGCCCCTGATAATGCAAGCCGCCGTTTTCACCATTCTGAATATCAATGGTTAACGTGCCTACCTGTTTTGGTACTAGTATAAAAGCAAGGTATTGTCCATTTAGCCGCATATAGACTGCAGAAGGTCCAAAGGAATAGGCTGATGCCATTAATGTAGAATCATTTACTTGTTTAAATGGCAATGGTTTATCCTGTTGGAAGGGATTGCTCATAAACGGAATAGGCAGATCGAGATCTTTCACATTCTTATCGCCCCTAACCTTAACGACCAAGGTTACAAAACCACTTGAAAGCGAAGGGCTTTGCGCAAAAGTACAGCTCAGCGACAGGATGCACAAGAAAAAGACACAGCTCATTTTTTTTAGCATAGCTCAGGATTTATATAGTTTACCGGGTTATTTACCCTCTAATTTAAATAATATTTTAAATTAAAAGCAATCCATCCAAGCTAACGGCGTCGTGAAATCGGCAATGCAGGCCCGAGAGTTACTCGAGTACCTCTGGCTGATCGATCTTATCCACCAGTTCACGCATCCAATTATTGAAATCCACATCCGAAGGGATATCGAATTTCTTACGCAGCCTATTTTTACGGACCTGTACCGCCCGTATTGTCACAAAGGTATATTCCGAAATATTTTTTGTCGAAAAGTTGAGAAAGGCCATTGCGCAAAACTCCAATTCGGTGCTTCTAAGATTTGCGTCAAATGTTTTTAATGCTTGAATAAACTCGGGGTACAACTCGGAAAACAAGATCAAAAATTCGGGATTATTGCTTTTGGCCAGGTCGACCAGATTATTGAATTTATTTTCTCCAATCTGCTCGGTTAGCGCTCTATTTGTATTCTCCGTTTCCTGTAGGGCCCCTTCTTTCTCGGCTAGGACCTTTCGGTTGTGCCTAGAGCGTCTTATAAAAAATGCAATTACGATAACGAGCAACACAAAGGCCATGATTGAAAAGGCTACTGATTTTGAAACCTTTGTAGCAGACTCTACATCTTTTGATTTCAAGATCTGGTTGAGCACAATATCCAATACTTGTTTATTTTCGTTCTCTAGCGAATCATTGAGCTGATTATAATGGATATTATATTCACTGGCTTTATTAGCGCCCAACTTGTAGTATTGATAATACTCCGCTAGAAACTTGTATTGGTTTCGCATGGCATTTCGATCGCCAACTGCCTGCATGTTGGCCAGGCTTTTATAAAAATAAGGCAATGCTTCTTTAATATTACCTTTCTCTTGCTCTAAGTTGCCCAGGTAAGTATATGTATTAAAGTATATGGGAATTTTATTCTGCTCAATCAATTCCAGCGACTTTTCAAGATAAAATTTTGCTTTTGCAAAATCCCCTTTCTTGGTATACAATGTCCCAAGATCATCATAAACGCCTAAACCGATCATCGCTGAATCTTTTCCATGCAACTTGGGTAATATATCCAACTGAAATTGGCTATATTTCAATACCGAATCCGCCTGTCCCAGCCAATCATATGCTGTACTTAAATTTCCGTATGCATGTAAATAGGATTTTATTTGTATTTCACCCTTCAAGCTACCGGTAGATGCTATTTGGAGATGAAATTCTCGAATCGCTTGGCGCAATAACCTTAGTCCCAAATACACCCGTCCTTTTAAGCGATGCGTTTCGGATTGCAAGGAGTTCTCTTTCTTGTAATAATCTGTCGTTTGAATCTGTTGGAGGTGGCTAAATGCCTCCTTAAACAATCCAATATTCGAAAGTGCGTCTGCTGCCCAAAAATGAGCTTTTGCTTTTCCTTCATCATAACCATATTCAATGGACAAATCAAGAGCTTTCATAGCTGATTCCAGTTGGGGAGCCATTTTTGCGGCCACATGGAGCTCTTTCGTTTGGTTTAAGATGGAATCAATCTCTTTTTCTCTGCTACCACTAGCGATTGTTTTCAGTGCAAATAACAATAAAATCAAAGAGAGAATTCGTTTTTTCATAGGATAGATTGTCAATTAAGATTTTTTTATAAGTATCATCTGAACCCTACTAAAGCCAGCATGACAGGTTATGCAAACATAAGAATTTTGACAGAAAGGTCTTTCTGCCCGCCACAAAAAAAAAGACTAGTCTCACGACTAGTCTTTGATTTTACGAAACAACAAATTTTAAGTATGATCTAAAATTAAATATTATTTAGAATAATTCCAAATAAATTTTAAATAAATATGATTTCCATTTTATCTTTATCCCCGATTACAATCGGTAGGAAACCGTCGCCACAAAATTTCTGCGCTGCTGTGGATTGACAGACCAGTAGCCAATGTAATACTGCTTGTTGTTTATATTATTGAGGTTAAAATTGACCCTGAATTTGTTAAACGAGTAGTATACGCTGCCATTTAAAAGCGCATAGCTCGGGAGCTCAAACACTCCGGTTACGCTATTGTCGATGACTTTGTATTTGCCAGCATAGTTACCGCCTAGGCCAAAGCCCAGATTTTTGAGTTTACCGTTCTGAATCTGGTACGATCCCCAGAGATTACCCAGTGTACTCGGTCCCTGTCCACCCGGAGCACGTCCCTTTTCGTTGTAGAAATCATTTCCGTTTCCGGAGATGATGGCAATATGGTTGTAACTGAATCCTGCTTTGACCGAAAAACCAGCGTACGGTATTGCTTCGACGTCAAAATCAAATCCCTTACTCTCGACCTTTCCACCCTGTATGGAACCTGTGGGAGTGCTATACACCCGATTGGCAACCCTAATATCATACAGGGCCAGTGTTGTCCACAGTCTATCCTTGATCAGACTCGCCTTGGTGCCGAGTTCCCATTGGTTGGCCCGCTCCGGCTTGAAGGACTGTACTCCGGTCTTGACATTATTGGCATCGTATACGATACTGGGCGCAACATTGTAGAATGCATTCATATAATTGGCAAAGAGCGAGACGCGGTCTTTTACCACCTGATAGACCAAGCCCAATTTTGGCGAAAGTGCCCATTGGCTATAATTATCGTCTGCATTGGAAACCTCCCCTTTTGAATCAAAGTAATCGGCACGCAAACTCGCCATCAGCGAAAGGCGGTCGGTCAGATCCAATAAGTCCGAGGCATATACACTGAACGAACTGCTTTTGATATGCGAAGGGTCGCCCGCGTCGGTCCCCGCCAGTAGCTGGTCTATCGCCTGCCTGTTCATCGGAACCGTCGTCAGCTCCTTGCCATTGCCATCCAGTGGCCCCTTGATCAGTCCCTGCGGATTTACCCGACGTCCCAGTGCCCAGCCCGAACCATGATCCTTTACATCGCGGGAAAAATAGTCGACCCCGACCAAAAGCCTGTTTCTCAGACCGGCCAGCTTAAAGTCGCCGTTAAAATTCTGCTGTATATCAAAGGTTCGGGTCTTCTGGTTTTCATTGTGGAAGTACTGGTCAAAAAAGCTATCACCGGGCTGATTTCCCCAGATATAGCTGTAAATCCCATCAGACTTCACATTGCTCATGGAGACTACAGTCTGTGAATTCCATTGCTCATTGATCTTGTACAGCACCTCGCCCTGCACATTGGACCGTGGATTTTTAATGGACAGATCGTTGCTTGTAAAGGAAAGTTTTGGATTGAGGTTGAGTTCGGCAATATTTTTAAAGGTCAACGGAGCAACACGGTCCGAGTGGAAGAAAACCGGCGCAACAGCCCGTTTCATATCGAGTAGCTCGGCCATCAGGTTGACCGTCAGCCTGTCATTGACCTTATAGGTCAGTGAGGGCGCAAAGTAGAACGAGTTTTTAAAACCCGCATCCTGAAAACTATGCTCGCGGTGGAAAGCCGAATTGATCCGGAGTACGATCGTCTTATTTTTATTTAGCGGTGAGTTGAGATCTAAGGTTGCGCGATGCAGGTCGTTGCTGCCATAGTTGTAGGCCACTTCACCACCAAAATCAAAATAAGGTTTTTTGGTGATGGTATTGATCACACCACCGTAACCGTAAAAACTAGCGCCAAAAAGCGTTCCCGAAGGCCCTTTGAGCACCTGTATTTCCTCTACACCGGCCGGGTCCAGGATACCGCTCGACAAGCCCGGAAGCCCATTGACCAAATTGCTCTGGGCCTCAAAACCCCGTAGCGAAAAATAAGCGCCACCATCGCCACCCCGTCCTGTCGATTCCCAGGTACGGCTTATACCCGATACATTGCGCAGCAAAGCGTCATCAAAATTGGTAATGGCCTGCTGCTTCATTACTTCATGAGAGACTGTACTGTACACCTGTGGGTTTTCGAGATTGCTCAGCGGCATTTTGGCGACAGAGCTTACCGTACGGTTGGATTTGAATGCAGATACGAGTACCTCCTGCAACTGCGCGTAGTTTTCATTGAGGACAAAATCAAGCACGGTCGGCTTATTGCCTTCAACGGTTACTGTTTTTTCAATTGAGTTTAAACCCGTAAAACTCGTGACAAGCTGATAGCTCCCCGGTTTTAGGCGTTCAAATTTGTAGTGACCATTTTTATCTGTCTGTGTCTGTCTGTTCGTTCCCTTAATGGTTAGGTTGACCGATTCCGCTGGATTGCCATCCAAAGTCGTAATCTTTCCAAAGATACTGGCTGTCTGTGCATTGGCGACACCGGTAAGCGATAACATCGCTACAGCAATATGTATAGATTTCATTCCATAAAAAATTTATGGAGCCGAATATACTACTATTTGATGTTTAATTAAAACTAATTAGACTAATTATAAATAATAATTTAGTTAACTGCTAGCCTGAAGGTTAAATAATACAGTGCGCAACTCGCTTTATTGGCCTATCGATTGGCGACCGCAAAATTTCATGCTTAATTCACGACCCCAAAACCTGATAAGAAAAAGCATTTTTGTCAAAAATAACTCACCACATAGGTACAAATTATTTTAGCATACCGTAACGGCACCTCATAGGGTTCGGTTCTCCACATTTGTGCAGATCGGCCGAGGTTCAAAAAAGGCAACCGATAAAATCAGCCACCTTAGTATTAGAATTGAATAATAATTGTCCTTAAAATTCGGTCATATCAATAAAAACTGACTGTATTCTTATGAAAGTTTATTGTAAACATTATTTGCTTGTCGCTTTAAAGAATAGCATCTCCTCATCCTGCTCTACATGATCAAATTTTTGCACTCGTAGCGAAAATAATCCCTTTCAATCGCTTGATCTAACCAGATACCCCGCGATCCCCTTATAGTGCCCATTAATATCATTTCAGGGTAATAATAAAATGTAAAAACTGTGCTTTCGTTCGTTAAAACTTACTTTTGGATTCAAAAAGTCAATAAAAGAATTCAAATGAAAAAGCGCTATAAATTCATCACACTAGCTTCTCTCTCTTTTCTTACCAACAGTTGCAACATGTTTGACATCCACCCTTATTCAGGAAAAATCGATGGAAGAAAACATATTAATGCAGATAATATCGCCAAAATCGAACATGATTATGCTAATCAGGATACCATCCGCTACGCTTTTATCAGTGATTCGCAGCGCTGGCACGATGAACTTGACGATTTTGTAAAAATAGTCAATAAAAGAAATGACATTGATTTTATTGTACACGGCGGCGATATTAGCGATTTTGGACTTACCAAGGAATTTTTGTGGCAGCGTGATATTTTGGAAAAGCTGAAACAGCCTTATGTCGCCCTTTTGGGGAATCACGATTGTCTCGCCAATGGCGAAGAGATCTTCGAACAAGTGTTTGGCACAGTCAATTATAGTTTTATTGCTGGTAAAACAAAATTCTTATGTTTAAATACCAATGCGCTGGAATCAGATTACTCCAATCCCGTTCCCGACTTTTCATTTATCGAGCAAGAGCGTCAAAAAGATACCACACGTTTTGAACAAACAGTTGTCGTCATGCATGCCAGACCCACATCCGATCAGTTCAACAACAATGTAGCTTCGGTCTTCCAATACAGTATAAAACAATTCCCCAATCTCCTTTATTGTACCAATGGCCACGATCATATCTATCAAGAAGAAGATATTTTTAAGGATGGTATCATCTATTACGGTACTCCCAATATCGGTAAACGTCAATTTCTAATTTTTACAATCACTAAGGACCACTATACCCATGAACTTGTTTCTTACTAAATCAAAAATACGTTCTTTCGCGCTTGTTACCCTTTTCTTTTCAGTTCACGATATGGCTCAGGCCGCCAAAAACCAATATCTCCCACGAACAAGCTTGGCTGGCAACAAAACGGAGACCCTCCAGGAGAATAGCATCACAACGGACAGCATCAAAACGGGAAACATGAGCACTAAAGAACTAAAAAAAGCTGCCTTTAGCCTTGTTCCATCAAGTTATATGCTTCAATACGCAGGGTCCATAGGACTGCTTTCTACCGGAACAGGCTGGGATTATGGCCGACACAAGCAGTGGTCGACAGATTTCCTGCTTGGCTATGTACCAAAATATGATACAGACCGGGCAAAACTTACCTTAACGCTGCGTCAATCGTATACACCTTGGGAAATTAAACTCAATAAACAGTTTACTTATCATCCCTTGCGTACCGGCGCTTATCTCAATACGACCTTGGGTAAACAATTTTGGTATAAAGAACCTGACAAATACCCGAATAGCTATTATCGGTTTTCGACCAGGCTACGCATCAATATCTTTGTAGGACAGGACTTCAGCTATAAAATCAAATCCAACAGTTCTTATTTTGAAGGCCTAAAATTCTATTATGATCTTCATACCAGCGATCTTTACCTCGTTAGCGGCGTACAGAACAAGTATCTTAAATTTGATGATTACATTGGACTGGCCCTAGGTGTCAAGCTACAGATTAGGCGAAAATAATGCACAAAAAAGGCTAGATCGATATCGATCTAGCCTTTCTGTTAAAATACAATCAACGCACTAACTTACTTAAGGTATCATTTAAACAAAAGCTACGGTCAAAACGTTTTAGAATTTACAGTCTGTACAGTTAATACCCCCTCTTTTAAACCTTTGCATTTCGCCTTTATCTGAATCTTTCCCGATTTTTCGCCTGCCTGCACAATCAAGGTAAGCTGTCCATTGAATAAATGCATCTGCGGTTTATGAAAAGCCTCCAGATTGGTTGGATCACCGTTAGCCAAGGCTTTAAATGTACCATCGCCAACTACGTCAAATTGGATCAGCTCTGCAGCCCTTGGACAGAGGTTCCCCGCTTTGTCCACTGCTTTGACACGGATGTAGGCTAATGCACGGCCATCAGCAGAAATGGAATCATGAACTGCATCCATTTCAATCCTGGAGGGTTTTCCAGCCGTCCGTATTATTTTTTCGGCCGCTGGTTTTCCAGATTCATCGTAAGCCACTACTTTGACTTCTCCGGGTTCGTATATTGTATTCATCCACATTAGGCGGTAACGCTCCTGTAAAGAAGCCTTACTCTTGCGCTGTATTCCCTGACTTTTCCCATTGATAAAAAGTTCGGCACTTGGATAATCTGTATACACGAAGACAGGGGTTTCTTGTCCCACACGCTCAGGCCATGTCCAATGTGGAAGTATATGCAGGGTATGCTCATTTCTATTCCATAAACTTCGGTACAGATAATAACGGTCTTTGGGAATGCTCGCCAGATCAATAATACCGAACATGGAACTATGGTTGGGCCAGGCATCTGTATCGTAAGGGGAAGGTTCGCCAAGATAATCAAAGCCGGTCCAGACAAATTGTCCCATGGTCCAATGATGATCTTCCGCCAGGGCAAAATCCTCATCCGGCAGGTTGGACCAAGAGCAATATTCCATATCGTAAGAAGACGACTGATGATCGGAATACAACATATCACCTTTTTTTAGCACCGGAAATTTATAAACGCCCCTTGAGCTCACTGTTGACGCCGTTTCAGAACCCAACACTAGATTTTGGGGTAATTTGGCATAAGCCTCTTCGTAACGGTGCGCGCGATAGTTTAACCCCGGAACATCCAACAGACTAGCAAAACCATTTTCCAGCACACAGCTTACCTGATCCATACCGCAGGTCACTGGTCGGGACGGGTCCTCACGATGGCATATATCCTGTAAAAACGAAGCTACTTTATAGCCTTCAGCACTGCATTGTGTGGGCACTTCATTTCCAATGCTCCACATCACGACAGATGGGTTATTTCTAAAATGACGAATCATGTTGACCATATCCCGTTCGGCCCAATCCGCAAAAAATCGATGATATCCATTTTTACATTTAGCAATATCCCATTCGTCAAAAGGTTCAATCATCAGCATAAAGCCCAATTCGTCACATAGGGCAACCAATTCCGGAGCTGGCATATTATGTGCCGTACGAATGGCATCGCAGCCCATATCTTTGAGTAATTCCAATTGATAACGAAGAGCCGAAACATTAATTGCAGCCCCCAATGGTCCAAGATCGTGATGATTACATACCCCCTGAAACTTTCGGACCTTTCCATTTAACATAAATCCCCGGTCGGCAATAATACGTACCTCCCGAATCCCAAAACGGGTTTCAAAACTGTCTGTCAATTTGCCTTCTACAAATACTTGTGTGGAGGCCCGATATAGATTTGGATGTTCGGGGCTCCAGAGGGCAGGGTTTATCACTTCAAGATTTTGTACGAAAGGCTTGCCATAATTTAGTTTTTGTTGGTTTTCTTTCTGCGCAACCACCTGTCCAGTTGCATCCAAAATCGCAGTTACCATACGTACCAACTTGCCATCAGCATTCTTCAAACTGGTTTCAAGCTTAACTGAGGCTAAACTGTCCGACACAAAAGGCGTCGTGATATACGTGCCCCAAACAGGTACATGGATCTTCTCCGTCACGATTACATGCACATTGCGATAAAGTCCTGCACCGGGATACCAGCGTGATGACTGCGCTTTATTTTCCAACCGTACAGCAACCGTATTATTCATCCCGTCCTGATGTAGAAATTCGGTCACATCACAATGAAAAGCATTGTAACCGTAGGGCCAAAAGCAGGCTTCCTTTCCATTGACATAGACCCGGGCTTCGCTCATTGCACCATCAAATTTCAGTACCACGCGTTTATTGACGGGATTGAATTGTGGAATATCAAATTTGGTACGATACCACCCCACCCCCACATAAGGCAAACCGCCAGTCCGGCCCGTTTTTACCGTTGCCTTTTTCTCTCCATTTTGTGTCACTGCAACATCCTGCAGATCGTGTGACCGGTCAAAAGGCCCGAAAATAGCCCAATCATGCGGTACAGTGACATTTTTCCAGGTATTATCATCCAATGCTACTGATTCCCCGTGAACAACCTCACCCTGAAAAAAACGCCAGTTTTTCTCCAACAAGAAGGATTGGCGGGTAGACTGTCCGTGCGAATTGCCCGGAACAAGTAAGAATAAAAGAAACAAAAAGTAAGTCGTACGCAGTAATCTCATCATCAAATCATGTGTTTATAGTCTACAGTTCAATTTTTTCATTGTCATTCAGCGGCTTAAATATACCTTATTTAAAAGCATTCAATGCTTTTGTTGGCCGCCCATTATTGTCAAATGCACCCAGGGTATAACCATTCCACCCACCATACGCCAAAGGCTCCCAATAGAATATACCCAGTACTTTCTGATCGGGCACGCTATTAACCAAGTTGAAAAGATCCTTTAACCATATTTCAGCACTATCTGCTTCATCCCAGCTCATCCCCACCTCGCAGATCATCACTTCTGAATTGTATCGGGCAACCATATCTTTGATGTTGCTGATGCAGGCCGCATTGCGCTCTTCCCAGTTTTCTGGGGTCGGATAAAGTGACATGCCAATTACATCCCATTTCCCACCGTTGTTTTTCAGACCGTCGAACATCCAACGAAACAAGTCATTGTCAAATCCATTATGCAGGTGTACGATCACTTTTGCTGCCGGAAACACCGCTTTTACCGCATCATAGCCGGCATTATTCAATGTGGCATAATTAGCCATACTGACAGAGGCTTTTCCATCTTCCCAAAGCATACCATTGCCCGTTTCATTACCTACCTGCACCCATTCAGGTGAGATACCGCTATCTTTTAGCAATTGAAGGACCTCCGTTGTATGATCACTAACAGCCTTCCTTAAACCATCAAACGATAAGCTCTTCCATGCGGCAGGCTTTGTTTGCTGTCCCGGATCCGCCCAGGTGTCACTGTAATGAAAATCCACCATAATGCGCATGCCCAGATGATGCGCCCGACGAGCTTTGACCAGTACATCATTCTTGTTGCACCAGCCTTGCTGAGGATCTACCCAAACACGCAATCGTACCGCATCCATCCCCAGTCCACGCAAGATTTTCAGCCCATCCACTGCGCTGCCTCCTGCATTAAAAAATTGCATACCTGAGGCTTCCATTTCAGTAATCCAGCTCACGTCCGCACCTTTTGCCAAATGTGTTGTGGGTACATCCACCTTAAGATTATCTTTGTCGTTGCAGCTAGACAAGCCCAAACACAAGCCTACCAAGGCCAAGATTATTTTTATTTTTTTCATCCGATTATTTCGTTTAAGAACCCGTCTCGATCTATTTTATTCCACATGATATTTGAATTGTTTTGGATCGCTTAGATCAAGAATCAATGTATGTGTACCGATCTTATCATAAGCGAAGCCAGTTCCATCGGCCGTATACAAGGCACAGTTTCCATCGCCCTCTGCTGCGCCAAAAAACCAAGTCCAGCTGCCATTGATCAATACCTTAATTCCCCATTGTTCAGCTGCCGTTGTCGTGATGGTTGCTTTCCAAACCTTCGCCGTCTGGTCATATACCATTGGCGTTGCTGTTGCACTCCAACCATTAAAATCGCCCGTTACCGTCATGGATTCTACGGAAGTCTCTTTCCAGGCCAATTTATTGAGATCGGCTGTCAAGTATAGGTACCCACCTTTACTCGTCCAGCAATTCCAGCGATCAGCTCCGCTATACAAGATGTATTGGCTACCATCCAGGGGATAAGAACCATAGATGAGCGGTGCACTCGCGCTTTCCGCATTGGTCAAATAGAAGTTGTACCATTGGTCGAGACGCACAAAACCATCGTAAAAACCATCTTCCTTTCTCGAACACAGTTTCCATGGAAACTGCGTAAACTCTTTATTCGATAGATAGAGATAGGCAGCATCCTCGACGGGCTGGTAAGCTGTAACAGTCAGGGCGATCACATTGCTGTAGAGCCAATCTGTATTGGTTCCCAATCGTGAAGCAATACGGACATAAAACACGTTCTTTTCATCGGGCAAAAATCCCATTCCCGTGACAAGGTTATTCAATTGTTCATGCGTATAGCTGAGCGAGCTTGCTACCTGCTCGATACTTTTGGTGACAGCAGAAAAAGATGGATCAGCAGCAATTTCTATTTTATTTTTTAAAGCCGACTGCGCCATTGGTTCATCGCTGGCCAAAATCGCCTCATCCCAGACAAGCTGCAGGGCCACGGCCTTGCGGTCAGTAGATTTTAAGACCAGTTCTGTTGTACTGCTGTACAATACCGCAGGTTTTATCCCACTGACAGCCGGTGTCCCGCCCTCCTTTTTACAGGCAACGAAAAGCAACACCAGAATATAGAGTGTCAATTGTTTCATAGGTATTATTATCTTTAAAAGTCCATATGGGAATACCTGGATACTCTCCGCAGCATGTGTGCTCAAATAGCAGTATATCCCCATAGATTTAGTTATTAATGCCAGCCACCGCTAGTAGCCAGGATTTTGGATCAAATTCGGGTTAGCGCTCATATCGGTAGTTGGAATCGGATACAGATTGAATTTCGCATCCACAGAACGGCCATTCATGTCACCGCCTTTCCATTGCCAGAGGTAATTGCTACCAGTAAATTTCCCAAATCGAATCAGGTCAGTACGACGCGTACACTCCCAAAACAGTTCACGACCGCGTTCTGCAAGGATAAAATCCAGCGTCAGCTGCGCCTGGTCTATGGCTCCGGCCGAACTACCATACCCTCGCTGACGGATACTGTTGACCAACCTGATCGCTTCCTGTACACTTCCTCCGCCACCGCGCAGTACAGCCTCAGCATACATTAGATACACGTCGGCCAAGCGGATCATCGGGAAATCAGTACTTACCAAACCTTCATCTGTCGTATAGGTACCATCATCTTTCAAATTTGTAAACTTAACAAGCCCATATCCCTGGCTCGAGGCAGCGGGGTCTTCGACATCCAGGGACTGGCCGTTTTTCCAAAAATCACCTCTTTTGTCTTCCGCCTGAAAGAGTGCCACAAATTCGCGAAGTGTACGAAAACTATTCCAGCCGGAAAGCACACCGTAATCCGATGATTTCATGCTTCCAACAATAGGGCCGTTGACAAGATACGTTGTCGCACCCCATGTCGTTGTATGCGCTACATCGGCCTCTATCGGGAAAATAATTTCATTGGTCCGTTTATCATTATCAGCATTAAATACCTGCTTATAATTCGCATTTAAGGAATATCCAGCATCAATCACTTTTTTCGCATAGTTTAGGCATTCGGCATTACGAGCTGTGCCCGTATAAACTTGAGCATTCAGATAATTTTTGGCCAATAGGGACCAGGCAGCGGCACGGCTTACCCGGCCATACTCATTTTGACGTGCTTCCGGTAAGATCGTTTCGATCTCTGTCAATTCTTTTTCAATAAATGCAAAGAGATCAGCTCGTGTCATCCGTGGTGGAAAAAATGCAGCTACCGGGTCCTTTTCGGTCACAAAAGGAACGTTCCCATAAAGGTCCATGGCATGACTATAGGCCAATGCACGCAGAAAACGCGCTTCGGCTGCAAACTCCAAAATTTGTGCCTGCTCGGCCGAATTAAAAGTCGCCAGCTTCTCTGTTGTTGCATTCCGTAGAAATTCATTACAGATGGCTACCGTATAATAGATCCGATAATACATGGCATTGACCCAGGTATCGGAAGCTCCCCAGGTCATATACTGGATATCGGTCATATTGTCGCCTCCGGCCCATGTATAGATCACCTCATCAGTCGGTACCTCCTGCAAGTTAAAATACACCCGAAGGTACCCCCAAGAAGCCGTGCTGCCCGCCATATCCGGATCGGCATCACCACGTCCATTGCCCGCAACGGCAAATGAGGCATACAATTTAGCAAGCACAGCCCGGTAACCATCCACAGAGGTGTATACCGACTCCGAAGTCGTTTCTACAGTAGGATACTGGTTTAAGTCCTTTGTACAGGATTGCAGCAATGCGATTATACCCAACAATCCAAAACAATATCTTTTTATATTTTTCATCGCTATATAAGTTTTCTTTTTTGAGGTAGCCATTAAAAATCCATATTGAGACTCAAGGAGAAAGTTCTTGAGCGTGGGTAGAACGAGCTGTCGAATCCATTCGGAACCTCAGGGTCCATACCGCTATATTTGCTCACAATAAAAACGTTCTGAGCTACTGCACCCACACGTAGATTGGAGATCTTACCTACCTGACCAAAATTATAGTTCACCGACAGGTTTTCCATCCGAAGGAAGGAAGCATTTTCGACATAATAATCCGAATAATATTGTCTGGTCTGGAATTGGGTATTCAAGTAATCCCGATGTAAGTTATTGATCGACGCATCGACATATTGAACTGTCTCCCAAGCACTAAGGTTCATTTTGGTATTATTGAATACGTAGTTACCCAAATTTGCACGTAGAGTCGTTGCTGCTGTCCATTTTTTGTAGGTTAACTGCGTATTGAAACCGAAGAGCCATTTTGCTGCCGGCGATTGATAGCGGTACAAGTCTTTTTCGTTGATCGCTCCATCACCATTCAGATCCGCATATACACCTTCCAGCGGCTTGCAAGCCTCATTATACAACTGTTTGTAGACATAAAACATGTAAGGCTGATACCCCGTTGTCAGAATCTGGATACCACGACCACTGACATTCGGTCCCACATAAGTTCCCACGGCATTCGCATCCTGCACCAGAGCTATATTGGTCACTTTTGTATGTTGATTAGTCGCATTGAAATTGACTTCCCAGCGCAAATCATCCTTTTGTATGGGCACGGTATTCAGTTGAAATTCGAAGCCACTACTTTCGACATTACCTACGTTAATAGTCGCATTCTGGTCAAAATTGGTTCCCGCGGCTACAGGCACATTAGCCAATAGATCATGTGTTTTTCTTGTGTAATATTCTATTGCACCAGACACCCTGTTTTTCCACAAAGCGAAATCGAGGCCGTAGTTAAATGCTTTGGTCGTTTCCCAGCGTAAGTCCCTATTGTAAACCGATGGTCTATACACCAGATGGTACTGATCGCCGAAACGATACTGTGCATAGGCTGTTCCCAAATTGTATACCGGCAAATATTCGTAATTTCCAATTCCCTCCTGCTGTCCTGTAATACCGTAACTCGCACGGAGCTTTAGATCGTCCAGGAAAGAGATTCCTTTCATGAAAGACTCCTGCGAAAGACGCCAGGCCAAGGCGACTGACGGAAATGTTCCCCAGCGGTTTTCGGGACTGAATCGGGAAGTTCCATCCTTACGGACCGTAGCCGTCAATAAATAACGGCTATCGTAATTGTAATTGATCCGTCCGTACCAGGAAATCAGGGTATGTCGTTCGTCAGATGCAATAGCAGTCGAGCGTATATCACCAGCTTCGTTATAGTATACTATAGGTGGCCGTCGGGCACTCCAATATTGATAATCGTGGCCTGCTGTCACATCAATTGTACTTTTAATTTCCGGAAAGAACTTGTTATAGTTTAGATAGCCTGTAAACAATTTATTTTTAAGCGTCTGTTCATAACGGTCAAAAGCACCTCCAATCGTAAAATTATTGGCCGCACTTGCCGGAATAAGATTCGATCCATTTCCTTTGGCATAGTCATATCCGAGTGTTACGTGCGCTTTCAATTCAGGTAGCAAATGGAATTTATAATCGAGGTCAAGATTACCCACAGCTCTATTGACTGTACTACGGTGTTTTTCCTGCTTGAGCAATCCCAGTGGATTGAGGTTTGCACCTGTTGCCGGAAGACCGGCATTATCCAAACTCTCGTAATAGCCGCCATAAGCATCTGCCCCAGAATAAATCGGTTGCGTAGGATTAAACGCTACAGCAGACCATATCGCATCGGTATTGGCAAAACCGTTGTTGTTATGGGCACCTTTAACATTTAAATTTACGGTCAGGTGTTTATTAAAAAAAGTGGGATTTAACACCAAAGCCCCCGTCACGCGCTCCGTTTTGTCGGTCCGCAAAGTCCCTTGCTGATTATAATAGCCCACCGATGTACGAAAAGGCAAGGTCTTACCGATCTTTCCCTGTAGACTTAAGTTATTATCCGTCCCGATGGCATCCTGAAAAACCTCAGACAGCCAATCTGTTGAGGCATTGCCCAATAATGCCTTTTGGGCAGTGCTCCCTTTGGTATTGATGAGCGAGGCAAACTCGTCGCGCGACATCATATCGGCAACCCCCATAGCCTGCTGCATGGACACGATTGAAGAGAAAGAAAGCCGTAAAGCATCTCCTTTACCCTTCTTTGTGGTTATCAATAATACCCCGTTTGACGCTCGGGATCCATATATTGCTGTCGATGATGCATCTTTGAGCACTGTCATGCTTTCGATATCATTCGGGTTGATCAGACTGAGAAAATTGCCACTATTGCCGCTAATACCACCAGTCTCTAGCGGTACCCCGTCCAATACGATCAATGGATCGTTGCTGGCACTTAAGGAGGCTCCCCCACGGATACGTATCGTACTCCCAGAAGAAGGTGAACCGCTGTTGGACATCACCTGTACACCAGCTGTTTTTCCATTGATCAGCTGTTCGGGAGAGCCGACAAGTCCACTGTTAAAATCCTTGCTACCGACCGTATTTACGGCACCGGTTAGATCCTTTTTTGTCGTACTACCATAACCTACGATGACGAGCTCTTCCAGCACATTTCCCGCAGGCACCATACTGACATCCACGGATGTTCTCCCTACAACCGTCAAGGTTTGGCTACTGTAGCCTACAACAGAGAATAGAAGCTGGGATTTACCCTTGGGCAATGAGATACGGTACGAGCCATCACTCGCTGTTGAAGTGCCCACCGTAGTTCCGGCCACCAGTACTGTTACACCTGCCATCACCTGTCCATGCTCGTTGCGGACCACCCCACGGACATCCTGTTGTTGCATCGACCTGATCCACTTGCTTTCCCCTTTCGTTGCAGCATAAAGCTGCGTTTCCCCAAGACAGGATAGCAAGGACAAGCCCAATAAACTTGTTTTAAATGCAAAACCCTTCATTGTTTAAAATTTAGATGTGTTTATAATTGTTTTCTTTCCCTTTATTATATTCTTTGTACTCCTTATCGCTTTGTTAAGCCTTCCCCTAAAAAAACGCAGCCGTTTTTTTCAGGTCGTCGTCCTGCTACAAACCTTGATCCTTACAGCCTGACGGATTATTATCCATGCCCTACTAATCGGTGGTATTAAGCAGCTTTATCGTTATTCGAGCCATATCGCAGCTATAGATAGTGCCACCCCTTCCATCTTTTCGCCTGAAACGATTAGTTTTTCGATATCCCTTTTGTCAAATTGAACCGGAACCGTGGGCTTAAAAAACCGTTCGAGAAATACAGGATAAGGAGCAGGTAGCAAAGCCGTAGGCACGAGCTTTAAGTCGGCTAGATCCATACGGACCAATGTTTCGCCGGATGCCCCAATAGCTATGTTTTCCACATAGGTATACCCTTTTTTTGTCACAAAACCAGCATTCAGTAGCGGATTCCCGCCCTCATGTTTCAAGAGTATACAGAGCTTTGTGGCAGCAGCGATACCCGCAGGCCGTTCAGCAATTGTCGATTTGATATCTTTTACCCAAAAATACTGTACCCCCGAATCCTTGGCATGAAAGGTATACGTCCAAAAAGGAACTTTACTGAGATCATGATGCTCCCGTTGCGCAGTCATGTAAGCCGTTTCTGGAATAGCGAAAGTTTCCAATGAAGAGACTTTGGACAAGGACTCAAAAAGTCCTATAGACGCACGCTGCTCATATAAGCCCACCGTCCAATAACTATTGACGCGATAATTCCATTCCAGTGGGGCTCCAGTCTGATTGTCTGGGTAAGTAATTTTTTCACCACCAACAAACACAGTAGCTGTATATTTCAATTCATGGCCCACTAATAAGGATGCCGGGATGTCCGCTTCATAGGTACGGTTATCTTTGGAGAACAACTTGATGTAGGGATTATGATCTTTCCAAAACGAAACCTGATCCGTTTGTAGAATAATTGAATCGGGCTTTTTTTCAAAAACATAACGGAACTGCAATTTAGTAGACCGGCCTTTTTCCAATATTTCGGGCTGCTGGTGTATCAATAAAGGCTGCTTCAGCGCTTCAGTTTTTGGCGCGTAATATTCGCCCAAATGGCCATTTTTCCAGGGCGAGGAAGCTAGCCAGCTATTTTTCAGCTGGAGATTCTTACGTTTTAACAGATATACTCCAGGCTCAACGCTGAAACTTGTTTTAGCGACTGAAATATCTTCATCGCTGTTGTTTTTCCCTAACAGTGACCGGACGGTAAAAAGGTCGCCTAGATCAGGAATCCGAATATCGATCATCTGTGACCGGTACAGGATATGTACCACCTCACGATCGAGCGATGGCTTTGCAAAAGGATCAGCGATTTTTTCTGCATCCGGCATAACCTCCAAACGCCATAGACCATCTTCCAGACGATCTAAAAAATAAGCACCAGATCCGCCATACTCCACCACAGGTGATGAACCATGACCGGCAATATGTTGCAATTTCACTGGATTTAAAGGGCTTACTGTCGTATTATTGGTGTAAAAATACTTATCCTGCGCATTCATCACGGAGAGATCCTGCTCATAACTGACGCTAAAATCGCCAAATAGGGTGTCTTGAGGATACTGTTCAAACTTTTTATTTCTCGGTATCGTATAAGCTACCTCCGCAGCGATCATGGTACTCAGTGCTTTTGCTGGGGTATAAGCCAAATTGAGATAATGTGTCTGATATTCGGTATTGTAGGCTGCAATATCCATCGGATCGTAAGCAAACTGAGTGATCCACTGAAATCCCGCCGAACGAAATGTGCGGCTCATCGCGGGATGCATATAGCTGTAGAGATTATCAGCAGGATCATATTCGTAAACCGCTTTCGCTTTGTTGGCGAAGCCTTTCAAGTTTGAAAAAGGGATATCGTACTGATCAATGTAAGGAAGAAAATTCCCCTGACGCTCCCGTCCAGCAACCAGTCCCACAGGATACCATTGATAAGTTGTCCCTTGGATATCAGCATCAAAATAAGCCTTAACATGTTCCATATTATGACTTACATTGTAGAAAATTGGTTTTTTATTACCACTTTTCTTCATGGCCTTCACCATTCGACCGATATAGTCCGACGTTGTCTGAATGGCACCTGTATGACAAGGTTCATTATTTATTTCAAAGCCAATGATATAAGGGTCCGTCTGATAAGCATTTCCGGTATACGGGTTGACATGATGAAGTAATTGGGTAATGTATTTTTCCTGTGCAGCTATCGCCTGTGGATTAGCATGAACCGCACACTTATCATAATGATACGTAAATGCATCTGTATTTATATTTCTCTCTGGATAACCATTACCAAAATTGGTCATTCCCGTAATCAGGATCCTAATTCCTCTTTCCTGAAGTTTAAAAAACAGATAGTCCAATAGATCAAGGTGTTCATTGTTGATCAGGTTACCATTTTTATCGGAGATTTCTACATCCCAGATATGGATACGATAAGCATTATATCCCAAACGGGCGAAGTGGTAAACGTCGCGATCAATAGCCTGTTTTCGATCGAAGCCTTTATTGTGTAAAGCCCGAAAGGCATGGGCAAAAGGAACAGTATAATTGACGCCATAAAATGAAGCTTCAGCTTTGGAGTCGGACCAGCGCATGACACCTTCACGGTCGACAAAAACTGTAGGGACCTTTTTAATAGCCTTAGATTGAGCGTAAGAATTGACATAGCCCAAAAGAGCAAAGCAGCATAAAATAATTACACGCATGGATTGTATCGATTTATAATTTTTTGGTTATTACTCTTACAAACCTATTAAACGTGATTATTTTTTAAGGCCACATATCGGACAAAGAACAACACAAATTGGACAACCTCAACCACCCAAAACAACAAACAACACTAACAATCAACTACTTACAAATAACCCTCCATATATACCTTTGGTGACATCCCAAATTCCGATTGAAAGCATTTTGAGAAATAAGAAGCATTGGAGAATCCGACCATATACATCACCTCGGAAACGGTAAACTTTTTTTGCTGTAATAACAGCGCTGCTTTTTTGATACGAATGCTGCGTATATACTCCACCGGTGTATAACCTGTTAGTTGCTTAATTTTACGATGGAGTTGTCTGGCGGCGACATCAGTGAGCTCACTGAGCCGCTGTACCGAAAATTCCGAATCGTCCAAATTTTCTTCGATCAGCTGCGTCACATTGGTCAGAAATTTTTCATCCGGTGAATGTACAGCTATTGATTCTGTGGGTTTACTTATTTCGTCGATACGCAATTGAGCGACAATCTTATCTTTCCTATCCAAGAGCTGCAATAGCTGTATCTGGAGCAATTCCAGATCAAAAGGTTTCGCCATATAAGCATCTATTCCGACTGCAACCCACTCGCGTCTGATCAGCTCATCGTTTTGTGCTGTCAGCAAAATGATCGGAATAGTTGCCGTCACGATATTTTGTCGTAGTTTTTTCACCATTTCAATCCCCCCCATATTGGGCATCATGGCATCAGTGAGAATAATGTCGGGCACAAAAGCATGTCCGTCGATCAAGCGTAAGCCCTCGCTACCATCACTCACAATGCGGCAATCGTAATGTGGCTGCATGGCATTTCGTAAAAAATCAGCGAGTTCGGCATTATCTTCTACGATGAGTAGTTTTCGTTTACCCCCTACAGGTATGCTATCGGTCGCCTCCTTATCGTTTACATAGTCATGTTTCCAACTAAGCGTTACGGCTGTGCCCTTTTGATCGCTCGCTATATCAACGCTCCAGCCCAACTGCTCACAATAACTTTTGACCAGGTACAGACCAACGCCCGTCCCCTGTACAGCACTCACTTCTTTCAGGGAAGAACGATAGAATTTGCTGAAGACATAAGGTAGGTCTTCGGGTGCTATACCAATTCCCGTATCCCGAACGATAAGCTTGACATCTGGACCAATTACTTTCAGCTGCAGTTCCACGCTACCCTCCGGACGATTATACTTACAGGCATTAGCTATGAGGTTGTTGAGAATCGACCCCAGTTTGGCTACGTCGGTCTGTATAAAAAAGCTCTCTACATCAGCAACAAAGTCAATATGGACGGTACTGTACTCCGGAACCTGCTGCCAGTCAGCTATAATTTGTCTGCTATAGGCGACCAGATCCACCTGAGAGGTAAGCAAGCCCTGCAAGGGCGTCTGTTGCTGCTCGACCTGATCAAAAGTCATCAATTCCTGGATGAGATGGCTGATTTTTAAGGCATTTCGATGAACACCATCCAACTGCTTCTTTTTGTCACTGTTCTTTGTCTGCCGCATCATTTGGCTGACAGGAGCCAAAATCAGGCTTAAAGGGGTTTTCAGCTCATGCGACACAGCTGTCAGGAAGTCCATTTTCATCTTTGTGAGCTCAAGTACCTTTCTCCGTTCGCGCCTTTCCCATTTTAGCGTACTGCGAACCCTGAAAAAATTGACAACCCAAAATAGCAGGAAAATAACAATGAGGGCGTAAGCAGTTTTGGCCCAATAGCTTGCATACCATGGATAACGGATCTGAATATGGTAGGTATAAATCTTTGAGACTACATGACCGGCGATATCCACTTTAGCCAACTGAAGATCGTAGTTACCCGAACTTAAGTTGGACAGGAGCACTTTGTTATCACCCCGTTCCATCGGAATCCAGGTTTCATTTTTTCCTTTAAAAGCATAAGCTAGGCGATAGCCCAAATGATTCCCATAATCCAAATCGGAAAATTCAAGCCGGAGGTTATTCTGATCATGCGCCAAAGCGATCTCGTTCTTATACCGCAAGCCATAGTCGTAATTACCGAAACGTTCATTATTGACATACATTGCGGTGAGCACAATCTTTTTGGAACCATCCAGATCCGCTAGCTCATTTTGCGCGGGCAACAGGACCACCTCATCAATTCCTCCCAGCACCACTTGTTCCCGCTCGGCATCGTAGTACATCGAGGATATCCTTTGTCCGTATCTTAATAATCCCGTTTTTAAACTCTGCTTATTAACCTGCCATACTCCAGTACTCGTTGCCAGCCAGATGCTTTCTTTGACCTCGGCCATGGCAGTTACTTCTCCTTTACCAACAGGATCAAAACGAAGCAATGTATTTTTCCCGTCCGGAGCAATTCGCCTCAATTCGCCATGTTCCCCTACCCACACCGTATGCTGCCCATCCTTCAGCATAAAGGTCGCCTGATCCAATGCATGCCCAGCGCTGTCTTTAAGCTCCGTTATTTTCCCTGTGGCCACATCAATGCTACTGATCCCCTTATTATAGAACAGCGCCAAGATCTTCCCCCTTCCATTGTCAACGATCTGATTGGCAAAATCTTCCAGAAGACCGTCAGCTTTACTGAAATTACGGTTTGCTATGACCGGGCCCGTCGCCTCCAATAAACGGCTTCGGTTGACAACAAATATCCCCCCCATATAGGAGGCCACCCAGAGATTATCCTGTCCATCTTGCAAGATGTCGTACGACCATTTCGCATTTCGTCTTCCACTGGCATCGACGATTGTAAAGGTTTTAAACTGTTTCGTATGCGCATCAAACACATTGACGCCACCGTCGGAGGCTATCCACACCAATCCCGTATGATCCTCAAATATATCCCGGATACGGTTGTGTGCCAGACGATAGGTCTTGGCATCCATACGGTACCAGTTGCTTTCCGTATTTTTGTCGTCCAGTCCACGTACACGGATCAAACCATTATCGCCTCCCAGCCAATACCAGCCATTGCGATCCCTGTTAATTTTATAAAAACGGTTGCCGTCGCTGCTCGCTGTAAATTGATAGATCGGCAGTATTTTTTCCACCTTGCGGTTGGACCATAAGGAAAATCCCAGGTCGGTACCCAGCCAGATATTTTCCGACCGATCCTTAAAGATACTCCACACGATGTTATTGGCCAGCGAGTTTCTATTCCGGGAATCATGTTTGATCCGTTTAACCAACTGCTGATCCAGCTGATACGTAAAAAGACCATCATCCGTACCGACAAGCAAGGTGTTGGAATCTTTGGAAGCCATTGCTTTGATGGGATGATTTTGTAATACCGGAGTTTTCTGAAGCGTATGGTTCTTCGTATTATAGCGATACAGGCCGTATTCTGTTCCAACATAGGTACTTGCCGATTCCGGAATAGAAAATATAGAATTCACAAATTGATTACTCCCCGGCCTATAATCTGGGAGCGGTAGAGGCACAATATCTTTTCTCGCTGGATTTAACTCAAAAAGTCCATTATAGGTACCGATTAAGATTCTATCGCCCACCTTTTCCAGTGCATACACGGCGGTTTTTGATTTATTTTTTGGAAATAAATTATGATAATCAATAAGTTTACGTGTCTTGGTATTATAGCAATACAAACCACTTATTGAACCTATCCACAAGGTGTCGTCAACAAGTAGCAAAGACCTGACATCTCCAGGTCCCCCTGCCGGAAAAGATTCAAATCGGTCGAACTGATAGTTATAGAGCAGCACTCCCTGCCCCGTCCCCAATGCGTAATGTTTATTATCGATCAGCGCAATGCAGTAAACGAAAGTCTGAAAAGGAGATTTGGTCCCCGTGAGCGGCTGCAGCGCATAGCCATCATAATTAAATAACCCATTGTTACTTCCCAGCCAAAGCATCCCCAAGCTATCCTGTGCAAAAGAATGGACTGTATTTGCATTCGTTCCCAAGGAAATATTCCGAAAAGAGGGATAATCCAGCGATTGCCCGAAAACAGCCGTACCCACAAAGGAAAAGACAAGTGACCAATAGAAATAAAGAGATTGCATTTTTTATAAGCGCTATACCACAAACTTAATTATTTCAAATGGAATACCACTTATCCAATCAATCGTCCGAAGCGGAAATAGCATCCTGTACGTCGATGATCCGTTTCTGACTTTTGGACCGTTTTCCAGCTGATATTCTTTACCCGGCAATCCTGCTCAACTCAAAATTTTTCAAACGAAGCCAAGTAGCGGTTGTTCTTTTTAAAAAAGTATATATGGCACATTTAGAAGTAAAACCGAGAAACGGAGCCCCCTGGTGGCTATGGCTGCTGCTTTCACTTATCGCGCTGGGCTTGGTCCTGTATTTTATAAACCGTTACAACAGTGACGCTAGGTTAGATAAATCCACTCCCGATACAAGCATTAACACAACAGCGCCGCAAAGAGATACCCTTTAGACCTCCGTTGCATATAAGAATTGATCACCAAAAAAATTGAAGACATGGCATTAGAAGAAAAAAAATATAATCATTTAATTGAACTCGGTGGAAGCGATTACGAAATTGTCGACGGCGAACCTGATATCCGGGGCTGGAAAGTAAAGAATGAGGCCGGTCAACTGCTCGGCAAGGTAGATGATCTGCTCTTTGACCCTGAAAGCCAACAGGTCCGTTACATTATAATCGATCTCCATGACGCCGAATTTGTTATTGACGAAGATAAAAAGGTATTGGCCCCCATTGGACTAGCTTCGCTTTACGATGGCACACAGATTCAGGCCAGCAATGAGGAAGCTTACGCCACTCCGCCTGTCGAACCGATCGATCATAGCGTAATCCTAACGGTAGACGAAATCCCAACAGAGGAACCCGCAACGGATTATCTGTATAATCCCGCCGATGATGGCGAAGTTGTGGTCATAGCTGTCAGTGAAGATCAGTTAATCCGCTTACCTGCTTACCGACCAGATGAAGTTGATCCGCAAACTGAGCTATCCGTCCGTCATGTGTTTGAAGGTACCGGCGACGTCGGTTTTGTCGTGAGCGACATCAACTATCACCCGACTGAGTTCTATGATCATTATCACTTTAGTGAAGATACGTTCTACAGCGGCGGGAAAAAGACGGAAAGTCTTCCTACAGATCAGAGGCAGCGCACCCGTAGAGTGGCTGCCCGATATGAGCAAGGTACCGGACATGAGCCGGGTACGCTTGACAATAACAGTGAACTATAGGACAATCAGGTATAACTATTACATCAGGTATAGATAACAGCACTTATCTATACCTGATGTCTATTTATAGCTGTTTTATCGGGCCGTATTTCCTGAATTGACTCGTTAAAATACCCAAACCGCCAGTATTTTATAACCTATCTCACAAAATAACTACTGAAATCCCTTTAACGTCATATAAACTGCATTAAAATTGCAGGATTTGTAGAAAATCAATACAAATCGGTTATGAAAGCAACATATAAAATCGTCAACGAAAAGAACAGGCAAACCATCAGGAGGTATTATGAAAAATATAGCTGGTATAAACTTGACCGCGAGGAGCTTACTCAGGAATTACTGATCCGGGGTGGTTTTCTAGCGATTCTTACCTGGTTGCTATGGTAAACTCCGTTTTCGTTGAATTTACGCTTATCGAGTTTTGCCAGGATATAATAAAACAGCATAAAAAAGGCGGATAACATTGCTGCTATCCGCCTTTAACCTAAAAACACTATTCTACAAACCGTTCAACCAGCTATTCACCTCATCTTGTGTTTTTCCTGTTTTCTTTTGAAGTTTACCGACCAACTCATCTTCTTTTCCCTCTGCATATAGTAAATCATCATCTGTAAGATCTGCATATTGTTGTTTTACCTTACCTTTAATTTCGTTCCAACGACCTTTCCATGTTAATTCGCTCATAATATTTCCTTTCGTTTTTTTATAAATAGAACATCCTGCAGCTGAAATCGTTTAAAAAAAAATGTTATCAAATGTTAAAATATTCTTTCGAATCTTCTATTTCAGCTATTCATTTTATAAACCACAATAATTACTATAAAAGAAATAAAGACAAACTAATGATTAATCTACCTTGTTCCTTTTAAAAACAGCATAAAGATTAAAAACAGTATCACGAAAAAATGAAAAGTAATCGGAACAACCCTAATATTTTAAATGAGCTTATAAAAATCAATAATGACCGCATCGAAGGATACAAGCTGGCGGTCGATCTGGCCAATGAGCAAGGCGAAGGTGCCCGGGAAGCTGTCTTCAAAAAGCTCGCTGCGCAGTCCGAAAAATTCATTGCCGAACTCAGTCCGCTGGTTGAGTTTGCCGGTCAAGACGCCACCGACCGGACGAAACTGAGCGGCGAACTTTTCCGGCTGTGGATGGTGATCAAATCAAAATTATCGGGTGGCAATATGCAGCATTTATTGGAGCAATGTGAGCGGGGAGAAGCGGTTTTCAGTGAAGTTTATGAGAAAGCGCTAGCAGAGGAAAACAAGCTATCCATTGGGGCCAAAAACCTCATCCAGATTCAACTCAGCCAGCAGCGCGAAGCCCATGAAAATATTAAAATTCTTTGCGGTATCTAAATTTTTGCATTGATGAGTAAATCACAAAAATATCGAATAAAAAATAGGCTAGGAAACCATACCTAGCCTATATAAATACAATCATCTAACTTATTTAAGGTATCCAAAAAACCACTGTCAGCGCAAGAATGTTTTAAAAAAATTTCGAAATTTCCAGGTAATAGCAACTGCTACCAAAACAAATCCGATGAGCCAAAGCTTAGGGACCGCCCATGCGCTACGTTTATCTGTGCTGAGTACATATTTCGTTTGCATGTAGCTATCGCTGCTGCTTGTGGAAAGCTCATTTTTCGCGCGTGTATTTACTTTAGATTCCAGCATCGCCAGTTGACCGTTTTGTCCAATCAGACCACTATCTGGGTGAAAGCGGAAACTGCTATTCGTCCAAAAATGCCAATACCGCGATTGACTGTCTTTTAGTTCCTTGTACACAACATCCACTTGCCGCTTGTAATGTGATTGAATTCGCTCTTCTCGCTGATCTTCCTTTCCCCTGTTTCGATAAAGCTTACAGGAACAGAAAAACAAGAAGACAATAAAAAAAAGCAACCGCTTGTAAATATACCTTACCATATCCCCTCCCCGCAGTCCAACCAATTCGAAAAGGCATAAATAGTTATCAAAGGGCGTCGCTTGGAAAGCACTTGGTCCGCACTATTCCCCTCCACGGTCAGTATCCAGCTTCCCTCCTTTTTGCGCACAATACCCACATGGTTGATACGCTGGAGATTGGGGCTATATATAGCGAAGAGATCTGCCTGGCGCACAGTTCCCTGCCTGATCTGCTGGGCCGTATAACGCCGGGCCATTGGAAAAAGTGCCGGACTCCAGGCATTGCGCGGAACAGCAAGGCCCGTCTGGCCATAACACCAGGAGACAAAAGCGGCACACCAGGCATCCCCCTTTCCAAGTCCGGTATACGCTAGGTATTCCTCTACCCGCTTGCCATCGTTATTGCCTGTGGCTTCCTGCACACCAATTTCGTGTACCGCAATATCGACAATGCGTTCGCGTACACCCGAACTGGCGTAGCGTTTCACTGATGGGTCATCCACCTGCTCCAGCCCAGGGCTGGTACTTGGGAGCTCAGCATAACTGCCTGACTGCTCCTTATCGGCTATAGCAGCATTGCCAGCACCGCCAAGAAAGAGAACAGCGACAGAAAGAAAACCGAAAAATAAATAACGCATTGTTGCCATGATGTCAATTGATTAAAGTGAACACTAAATTGCTGACGAAAGAGCTTAAAAGGCTGCCAGAGGATCTCCTGTAGCCAAAAGCAGCAGTAGATAATCAATAGTGCCGCCAAAACGGCAAAGAACAATACCGAAAGAATACCAATATCCAATACCCCTGCCGTGGGATCTATCGCTTGCAGCAGAAAGCCTGCAGCAATAAAAAATACCATAAGACAGACCAGACTAATGCCCAGTACCCATCTCCCTGTCAAAGGCCAATAGATATACTCGATATCCGCGACCAATTGTTGTTGTTGTTGTACTATTTTCATTTGTTTGATTTTAAATTTTACCTTATCGAATCAATTCGTTTCAAAAAAAGAGCTGCTCCCGAAAGAGCAGTCTCTATAAATCCACACAGCTAGGTGAGCACAAATTCACCTAAATACTGGCTGCTTGATGTCATCACTCCGTCCCGATGGATGTTAAATGTCCAGCCGACTATTGTCTTACCGGTATAGCTGTCTGGCAGCGTAATATCCATTGCGGCATCAAGTCGTGTTGCACCTTCAAATGCAAAAAAGAGGTTTTCTATTACGTCGTACAGAATCACCAGGACCTGATCATCGTCAAACGCATTGAAGCGGTTTCCGATCGGATCCCAGGTCAAAGACAATACCTTCGGAAAAGATTCAACTGTCTGCAACCCTACCAGAGCGGCCAAACCGCCGCTTGCGATTTTCACGACACTATAGTCGACCGTAAAATTGGGATAAGTCCCTTGAAACGCATTATTGATAAATTGTTGGAAAGCTACATTGTAGCCCGTTTTGTTTCTTTGTTTGCTGTCCGAAAAACCCAGCATCAGGATATCTTTAATGGATTTGAGAAAACTGGTTGTCATCCCAAATTTCATGCGCTGTGCCAGCTGGTCTTCCGATGCTGCCTTTGAACTTTTCTTTGGCAGTGACCGTACATAGTCTATACCCCGCCACGACGAACCTACGATGTTGCCGACCTTACCCTGGTAGGCCCCGTGAATTCCTTTTATAAATCTTGCCATACTATTATTTTTTTAAAATATTTAACCATCATGTGGCGCTGCAGGCAGCCACGATATCGATATCATGAAACTAAGGTAAAGTGGTTTAGAAGCGCATTTGGTCTAACGACGCCATCTGACGCCATTTGTCTGAAATTGCCATTTATGGCGACATAAAACCGAGCTATATGTTGGGAAATACTGTATTTTTCGAGGGGTTTCGGTCCGGGCTCGCCCGCTTCTGGATTAGTCATTCTTTGTTAGTTTGTGGCTATTTTTAGGCCATTCAAAGGCCGCTGCATTGCTAATATGACAAAGTCTAAGCAGATAAACAGCAAAGAATCACCAAAGAATAGGCAGAGAAATGGCAAAGAAATACCAGAGAATAGGCAAAGAAATAGCAAAGGATATGCAATGAAGTAGGCTAGTTTAGGTAAGCTATCAGTAAGGAAATAGCAGGTCAGTATACTAGCAATACCAAACCAATGCGCCACAACAAGTAAAGAATTGGCCATAAATCAGCTATGAAAAAAGAGAATAAAAAAAGGCCAACCTTTTCATAAAAGATCAGCCTACTAAACACTAGGACTCAAATTAGTCCCTTAGCGATACTCCGCTTGATTGCATCCTGTAGATCCTTTTCGCGGTAGTAATGTTTGTTACCCAGGTAAATGGGCTTAAGGACTCCCGATTTTACCCAGCGGTTGTAGGTTCGTTCGGAGATACCTAATCTTGACACCACGGCCATGCGGGTCATCAATTCATCAATGTTCCACTTTGTCATTTGTCCAGACTCCGAAGAGAGGTGGTGTGCTGATAGTTTTGCATTGATTTCTCGCAACAATTGTACGATTTCATCCAATTGTGACATAAAATATTCCATTGGTCGATACCATGAAATGAGGGCAGCCTACCCTTTACTTATTATTTTGTTTATATACTTCATATTGGTGTTTAAAATTCTCTTTATAAGATCTCGTCATTAAAATAGGAAAAGTATTTCTTGGTTTCATCAAGTATAATTCATCTGTGCGTACTAGATCAACCTTCGCTAAATTAACCAAGGTATTACGTCGTGGACGCGCAAACTTAGCGACCGGAAGCTCGGATTGTAATGCTCTAAGGTTTCCACCACATCGATAGGCCTCTTCTGCCATGAAAATATCTATTTTGTTATCGTCGACAAAAGCATAGTAAATTTGATCAACTTCTATTTCTATCATTTTGTTTTCGAGACTTTTCATCCTTAGGCTTTTTACATCACGCGTTTTCACATCCAATCTTTTGTCGACCATCTCGACTACATCTTCCATTTTCGCCTTTAAGGCGTTAAAACTAATCTTTTTACTGAAATAAGTATAGATACCAGCCTCATTGGCTTTAAAGACATAATCTGTATGCGCAGAACAGGCCACCATCAATGGCGGATTAGGGATCAATTTAGCCAGTTTGATTCCATCGATATCGGCATCGCCAAGGTCCATATCCAGTATCAAAATATCCACTTCATTTTCTTTCAAATATTCAATGGCTTGCACGGGTTTATTCACGATCGCGATATCCTCATTGATAAAAGGAAGCTCTTTTAAGGACATCAGCACATATACCAACGAACTGGGTTCATCGTCCACGATCAATACCCTATAATTTAGCTTATTCATTTCTTTTCAAAAAATTTTAGTTTAATATGTATAGAAAAGATCCCATTTTGTTGCTGTGTCTCCAGTGTGGTCTGATAATCTACTTGTTCCAGTTTCGCGCGCAGTAATCCAAAGCCAGTTTCAGTACTGACTTTATCACTTTTTGGTGCCCAATGGTTTGTGCAACACAAAGACATTTCTACCCCGTTGCCAAGGAGCGTAAATACGATTGGATAATCTGCCGATATAAGGGCATGTTTTAGACAGTTTTCCAACGGGAAGAATAATATGCCTGTTGGTATTGCCGGGTAAGTAGGCTTTCCTATTGTAGGCTCATAGCGAACGGCTCTTTCTCCATAGTAATCCTGTAGTAGTCGAACGAAACAATTGAGCTCGTCAAGCTCTTCCTCAAAAGGTTTGAGTTCACCATTTTTCTCGATTTCCAGCAAATAAGCCAAAAACTGGATGATATCCCGTTTGGTACGTTTATCGGATGGTTCCTCATCGATCAACATCTTACCAAAGCTCGTCAGGAATATCGTTGTCAGGAAATGCGAGGTGTATTGAATACCCAAAGCCCTTTCCCTAAATTGTTCCAAGTCCTTATTCAGCTCATTTCTCTCCTTTTTTAACAGCGATGCTTTATAACGAAAGAAAACTCCTGCCGCCAATAAATTAGCGACAAGATATCCACTGATAATCCTAAAATAAAACTTTGACAGATTAGCGGATTGCACATGACGGGAGAAATGTATATTAACCTTCGGAAGTATCGTATAAATTAAGGTATGGACACAGGGTATAACAGTCAGGGAAATAAGGACATACAGCACTATGCTGACTATTCTTCGTTTATACCCTTCTTTCCAGATATATAAGTACAGTACAGTTATCACATAACTGTATACCGTATACAAAGATGCAGCGATTACAATCTGGATGAAGGGAATAGCTTCTTCACTCCATAACAAATTTGCCAACCCTACTAAAGTCAACATAAAAGCAAAAACAAGCATATTCTGATACGCCAAATGAAGTATGTTTCGCATGGTAACCCGTCAGTTTACTTAACAAGTTTAAGTTAAAAAAATATTTTTATTCAAATTGGTAACAAAAATATTTTCTGTTAAATATTCCTTTCCTTTCTTCGAGTTGAATATGAATATTTTCTGCTAGTTTCAAACTAAAGTTAGGCGTTATATATGATTTGATTTTATAACAATTGAGAACATGTAGATATGCCCAGCATTCCCAACGCCAGGGTTCATCCTTGATTTGATTGGCTAAGAATTGAAACAGCAATTGCATACTGCGCAATAGATAATCTTCTCTACTTTCGTGGCTCAATCGAAAAATATTTTCCCCCATAAAAATGTAATAGCGGCCGTCTTTGACGGAATGGGCTAGTGGGACAATCGGCATTTGAAGTAAAAAACTCAGTACAGCAATACCTTTGCGTACATAGATAGAGCTTTCCAAAAAACTAACTTTCAGTTTTCTCTCCAGCGTATCTTTAGTTCCACTATTTCCATCGGCAAATATCAGCAAGTGTCTCCCCGCACGCATCGTCGTCCTGGCCTTCAATAGTACACTTGGATCGTCGCTCATCAAAAAGCTGTGTGATGTCCCCTTTTCATGACATAGATCACGAAGTGCTGACATTTCTTCCTGATGCTTTGCAAATACTTTTCTATCCATTAAGATATCGAACTGGATGTTATTTTCAGCTAGTATTTGGGGGATATAGGCATGCATCCCCAAGTGATATAGTACCAAAATGCTCGGTTCGGCTTCCGGGAGCGATTCTATAGCGTCAGTATTCCAAATCAGATTAGAATGCAAGGGTTTGGGCAAATGATAATTGCACCATTGTTGGTAAATAAATTGGTGTTGCTCCCATTTCAATCGGGGCATGTAGCGGTGCAGATGCGCCGAAAATAGCGCATAGCTCCAGCTGTGGTTGTCTTCTGAATATATCATTTAAGGCGATTTATTGAAGGGAGGAAGAAAACATCGCTGTTTTCGTTCCTCCCTCAAGGGTATTTGGCTGCGCGAATTAGAAAGTTAAGATGGGACAACTTTCCTCATCTTTGATCTCACCGGAAATAAAAGATTGCAGCTCATCCCATTGTAAAATAGGCTGCGCTTCCATTGCCTGATCTATGCCATTGAATACCTGATCTTTCAAGATTTTCATTTCATACTATCTTTGATTTACAATTGGTCCTTCAAAGGATTGTACCTTCCCTTTGTCGAACACTTGACTACTCCATATCGGATCCGACGGTGGCAAATATGTTAGAACAAATAAATCCTTTCAAAAAAAATTGTACATATACCGGTTAATGTCACTTACAATTCAAATACAGCTTAGATCTGTCATCCACAATCAAAAAATGTCATCTGAAATTTAATTCCGTCAACTGCATTAAAAAACAAGTCATGTACAATTATATTTGGCTCCCTCCAATTAAACTTCATAAAATCATCTTTTAACTATTTATATAATCGAGATGAAAAGAACTTACAAATTTTCTTTAAATGAGGGTTTTAGCGCAGTCAACCAACCTCAGCAAACATTTAGTTACCCCATCCGCAATGCAGAGCAAATGCATTGGCAATCTACCGACAACCAGATTAGCGAGCAGATCTTCGATGGGCGGTATGCTTACCTCTATTATTACGAGTATTGGATCAACGAGGCAATGGATCTCCAGGTGGAGATCACCATGAACGACCTGCATCTCATCTATCCCCAGTTAAGCACAGGGCATATTTACGGCAAACGTATGGATCAATCCTTTACCTTCGAACTATCAGAAGCAAAAGGTGCATATTTTTACCTCGCTAAAGGCATTTACAACCTACACCTGCCAGTAGGCCACCACATTTTGATTGGCTTTATTGTCGATGCGGGCATGTTCAGACCACCTGTCCTACAGCAATTCGCTTTTATCAGACATCTTATACAAGCCAAGAAGGAACAGTCTGCGGCAACACTTAAAAGTGCAGACTTTAGGGTAGGTCCGCTAACCATCAAATATCTGCGCATTCTATTTAGCAAGCTTAACCCCAATACGCTAAACAACGAGCATATCCTGCTCAGATACTTAATTTTCCTGGTTCATCTCAGCCGCTTTAAGCTCATCGAGGTAGAGGATCCGATCCTGCCTCTCCCACAGAAAGCGAAAGAACTGCTCGAAGTGATCGTCTTTCATGAAGGCGCGAAGACGCGCATCCATGAAATTGCTCAGATTCTGGCTGTCGATCCAGCGAGCCTAAGCCGCCGATACCATCAATTTTACGGTATCAGCATGCAGGACGAGCGCAATATGCACTTGCTGGCCTTCGTACAATTAACCATCGTGGAACATGATAAACTGGGGGCTACCGCAGATGAGACCGGATTTAGCGGTCCGAGTGAACTGAACCGATTTATCAAAAAGTTGACCGGCAAAACTGCATTACAGTTTAAGGCCGAAATTGAAAAAAATCTCAAACGCTAAAAACAACTGATAAACTTAAACATGAAATTTAACAACAACAAAAAACTAGGTACTAAAATCACCCAAGCGATTCTTCAGGATGCTTATGAGGCCGTACCACAACTGATGACCTTGTTGGCTCCGGGAGGTTGGCGAGAAAGTTCTTTCCATCAGGAGCTTATGGCCTGCCGTCAGGTATTATATCATGAATTTCTCCATGTGGATGATTATCCGTCCACAGAGATCGACTGTAGGAGATCGGAAACGGATCAGGAAATCAGCTCCGAATCAGCGCTCAGTTTTGATGAATACCTCTACCTCACCTTTCCACCATTGGGTAATGATCATCTAGAGCTCTTCTATATCCTATCCAGCATATTGATTGAAATCACCTTTACCTCTGCTCTCTACCGAGACCATGAGTTTGATGCTTACTATTTTGACGAATTGCAATGTGAAGGTATCATGATCCAGTTGGCGTATGTCAATAATCAGGTCGACAAAGAATGGGCTAATATCGCTTTCACTGCCATGCCGCCACCCTATCTCGATGAGATGGACGTACATCACTGTCTGGAACTTTTGTTCACAATTCTAAAAAAACATGGCTTTAAGCTGGATTATTGGCACGGTGAATTACTCTACATTGTAGAGTTGCAAGATATGTATTGGGCGATTTTGTATGGGGATCTAGACTACGAAGAAAAAGATAGTCGGTGCCAGCAGATCAAATCCGATATCAGCGAAATCCTCGAGCGTTATGACAGCTCCTACATTGATCCGCTTAACCTATCGTCAATTGTCGACCTACTCAACCGGCGCTGGGTATGCCCTTTTGTATTGGCCTACCTCCATGTTTATGATGATTTTCCAAAAGGCTACCCCTATTTACTGTCAGACTATGAAGGCTACTAAGGAGCCCGATCAAACTTGGCATATCGATCGATCAAATTTGGCCTAACACTAGGGTGAGATCAGGTAGTAATTTAGCTTTATAAAACTTGGTAAGCGATTAACAAAAACGGCAATGAAAGAAAACGGAAAATATAGAAAGTATGATGGGGTTGCAGCAGCGAATACAGTTCAAGGCCTGAGGTCACGTAGCTTGTTAGGGCGCAAATTCACCGGGGCGGTTTCTTATAGCAGAAAGCACCCCCAGGAATTTGTCTTGCATGTATTGACTTTCGCTCTGCTCTGTCTGTGGATTTATGTGGGATCGAAAAAGGTATTCACCTACGCCGAATTCAGGGCATCCATGATCAGGCAGCCTTTTGCCGATCAGTATGGGATTATACTGTCCTATATCCTGCCAGCCGTGGAATTAGCCACCGGTATCCTCTTTATTTTTGAAGGCACAAAAAGATTGGGATTCTGGTTAACCCTTATACTGATGCTTGTTTTTTCAGGCTATGTGATTCTTGCCCTACGCGATACCTGGGGCAGTATTCCCTGCGATTGTATACTCGAGTTTCCGATCAGCTGGAAAGCACATCTTTGGGTCAATGGTCTGATCACAATTGCATGTGCTGTAGGCTTGTTATTTGATAGAAAGATAAGGATTTCGCATCGAAGGAAATTGATGACGAAGTTAGGTTCATAAAAAAATTAACACTATCTGCCACAGCGGAAGCTGAACCCTAGGCTGGTTCGGCGGAAGGGCGCGTCTGCCAAAAGACTTAGGGCTTCTCGTCCCTGATAAGCTTCATTTGCCGATCAAAAAGAGAAAAACTAATACAATTTTTAAATACTAAACATCGATATGCTATGCATATGAGAAAATTCAAAATTAATGTAATGGTCTTAGTAGCTTTGGCCGTTGCAGGAGTAACTGGGGCGACATTGACCTCGGCAGGATTGAGCAAGAAAAGCTCAACTCCATGGATCGAAGTAACAACTAACTCTTCATCCGATCCCAATCAAGATCAATTGGGTGATGAGATTTCAGATCCGACAACAGGTAGTGGTCCTTGTGTTTTGACAGTTAAACCCCAACGTTGTGCTGTGCAATTCAATAATCCAAACGATCATGATCTTACCGACATGACCGTCGAGGAAGCATTGCAGCAGTCTGGTGTATCTATAGCAAAGAAAGCCTATAGGCCCTAATGAAAAACAAAAAAGGCCTTGCAATATGCAGGGCCTTTTTTGTTTAACGAGGTATCTGTATCACATCTGAATTTAACATCACACTCTGCGGAATTGGGAAAATATATCGTACATCATTAGGATTAAGGATATATTCCTTTCCTTCATAGTTTCTATGTAATACAATTGCGGTTTCTTTCGATCGATTTAATCTCCGAAGATCCATCCACCTAACTCCTCTAAAAAGCAGCTCTTTTTTGCGTTCATTAAGTACAAATTTTAATGCCCCCTCCTGGTTCAATACTGGAATGGACACAGCACTCTCTCGCTTAAACCTACTTGTCAGTAGCCTTTTGAGGTATGACATGCCTTGATTTATCTCCCCTTTCCTGACTAAACATTCGGCCAGCGTAAGGTAAGACTCATCTAGGGATAATCCCGAAAAATCCACGTAATTTCCACCATATGTACCTCTGAACGTTATTTTCTCCGGATCCTCCGATCTAAAAAACAGGGCTTTTCTCAGATCATTTTGATCAAAGGAATTATAAAAGACATCCGGAATTTTTGCATACGTTTCGCTTATCAGTTCGGCATAGTCTGGCATATCATAAAATAATATTTCCGTATTTCCTGATCCATAGGATGGAAATGGAAAATTCAAATTCGGATCAAGGCTATTGTAATTTAGTAATGTATGATCAGCCTGAATCGTCTTCATGGAATAGACAGAAGCACTATTGTAATCTTCAAGAACGAGATAAACTCTGGCAAGCAAGGCCTGTACGGCAACTTTATCAGCTCTATAAATCGAAAGTCCTTCCTGTGGCAAAAGCGATTCTGCCTCCAACAGGTCTGCTATTATCCTATCATAAGTTTCCTGAACAGTATTTCTAGCATTTTTTTGTTCAGGGTCACTCCCTGTACGCAGCGGAATTCCATAAATAGATCGTTGCTTATCTGTGGGCAATCCAGCAAATTGCATCGCCAAATTAAAAAACATTAAAGATCGTTGAAACAAGCATTCACCTTTAATACGATCATAACGTACTTTATTTATTTCATTTCTTGTGATCTTTTGCAGTCCTTCCAAAATAATATTACAATACAATATCCTACGATATGCACCGTTCCAGTCTTCGCTTTCTGCGTTTCCAAATATATCCTGTTGCCATAAAAAAGCAGCCCTTTCGAAATCTCTTGAGACGAGGCCTACGGAGGCATCACGAACTTCGTACTCATCGCCACTTATCATTCCTAATGTATGACTTGAAGACTGGTTCATTGTCATTGAATTGCCTAGCAAACCATCGAAGTCATCCAGCGTTGTAGGAACGGTTTGACTTTTGTCCCGTTTTAGATCCAGATAATCCGGATTACATGCCAGCAGAAACATGCTGCACAAAAATAATAGTAATGTTTTCATTTTATTAGCTCTTAAAAATCAAGTTGAACGCCTATTGTGTAAGTTCTTGGTTTAGGATAATTAGCCTGATAAAAATCGGGATCCAATCCTGATTTATTCGCTCTATACAGCATGCCTAAATTATTAACGACAGCAAATACCCGGGTTTGAACAAATTTTACATTCCTCCATTTGAAGGTATAAGCCATTTGTATATTCGAAAGCCGTACAAAATCACCTTTCTCAATCAATACCATCGAGTTTGCATAAAGCGCATCCCTTCTATTATCCACGTTTGTGGGCGTAGCAGGCGCCGTCGTAAACTGCTCATCCCCTATTTTCTGCCAACGTCGTTCATAGTCACGATTGCCAATACCATTCGCAAAAAGTTTGCTATAATCAATAGATGCTCTTCTGAGGTAAAATCCCATTTTAAACTCGATGTTTGCATTTAGTTCGAAACCCTTATAATTAAAGCTCTGCATCAGACTGCCCTGCCAGGGCGGGAATCTGAGACCTACATATTCGAGGTCTTCGATCTTCGCATTGTTCATATATTTCAGGTAATCCTGATCACCGCTCGGCGTCAAGATCATTCCATTTTCGGCACTTAGCCCCCCAAATTTCCATGCGTAAAGCTGATCAAGAGACTTTCCTACTGTCGGAACAGGACTAGTTACATAGCTTGAAGTCGAGACACGAGAAGCAGCCATATAATCCGTCACCTTATTGCTTGTATAACTCAATAGTGTGTTGACTGACCATTTAAAATCACCCTGCAATAGCAAAGCACGTAAATTGAAATCAAGACCTTTGGTGATCATGTTGGCATAATTCACTGAGTTATCGATGTAATAAGTACCATCTACCGGACTAATTCCGGTGGTGGGGTCATACAATTTCTGCCCGATGAGATCTGTTCCTTTTTTATGGAAGTACTCGACCGAACCAGTTAATCGCTGTTTCAAAGAGCCAAAGTCTAGTCCAAGATTTAAGATCTTTATTTTTTCCCAACGAAGATTCGGGTTGCCCGCACTGCGGAGCTGACTATAAGGCAAACCGGTCATCAGATCATAATTATTAAAGAAGGCCGAGGGCAGGGCACTCAATGCGGCATTGATATTTCCATTGACTCCATAGGTAGCCCTAACATCCAGTTGCGAAAGCCAGCTATTTTTAAGGAAGTCAAAGGCAATTAGCTTTTCCTTGGCACCCAAAGACCATAGCGGTACACCTTTTTGATTGGTCTTTACACCAAAGATATTCGAGGCATCCCAACGTACACTGCCGCTGAAACTATGTCGGTCTTGTATGGTTAATGAAGCATTTGCAAAATAGGACAAGAATCGCTCGGTGATATCCTGCATATTATTGGGCGGGACAGGAACACGGGCCGAACCGTTTGGTCGCAATTTGTACAGATTAGTATAATCGAAAGCAATCTGATTCGTCAATATATCCCTATTGTAATCAAATAAACGAAATCCAGGCAGATCTTTCGTCAGGTTGGCACTGATCTCCGCTCCAGCCAATGCGCTGAGTTCATAATTAGTAGCAAACTTTTTCTGATAATTTCCTTGCAAACGAAAATTATGATTAACAATATTACGGTTGGTGCCACCTTCCGATATACCACCGTATGGGATGATCCGCGTCATATCGGTCTGCGTGTATTGGTTGACAAGATTCCGTACATAATAACTGTCCTTATCGTACCAATTCTGCGAGCTGTTGTTTATATTCTGGTATTGATATTTGAGGTCCAGAGACAATCCATCAAGCAACCTATAATTTAATCCGGCCGCGAGCAACAGATTCTTGCTTTGGTTTGATTTATTTAAGAGCTCACGGTCTTCCAATGGCTTAAAATCCCAATTGAGCAAGCCTGTGCTTTCAGCCTGTTCTACATATTCCCGTAGATATTTATAGTTAGTTGAAGCCACAGTGCCGTCCACATTACGCAGAAAAGTATATGGAGATAAGGTTCTTGTTCCGTTCAGATTCGTCAGGTTATAACCATTATTGACATTGTCTAATCTTGCAACCTGCACTTCGGTATTCAGTGTTAGCTGGGATGTTAATTTAAGCTCATTAGCTCCACGCAGCGTGTACCGCTGTGCTTTATTACCGATTACATTCAGTAGATCCTTATTGAAGCTACCCGAAAGCACAAAACGGTTTTTGGTAGAACCACCGGAAAGCATCAAGTTGTAACGCTGCGTTACTGCCTTTCGGTAAAGCTCCTCTTTGGCTTCCTGCCGAATATCCTGCATTTCCATACGGTTTTTAATCTGGTCAAATTCGGTCTGATCGATCTTATTTTCCTTCAATTTGAACAAGAGCGAGACATAATCGGGCAGCATTGTCTGATTGGCTTTCTTATAATAACCACGGTCGAACAATGTTTTTTCGACCTCCATCATGCTTTTGGAATCCAGAAAATTGGGATTGTAAAAAAGATCGGGCCGATCGGACAGGACAAGCTGAGTACCGAAGCTTACTTTTATAGCATCGCTCGCCCGTCCTTTTTTTGTTGTAAGTACAATCACTCCGTTACCAGCACGTGCCCCCCATATACTTGCGGCAGCGGCATCTTTTAATATCGTGATACTTTCAATGTCATCAGGATTGATCGTATTGATACTTCCTTTGTATGGAAAATTATCGAGGATAATCAATGGCTCAGTGCTTGACTGAATAGAACTCAGGCCCCGAAGTCGTAAAGCAGGTTCACCTACATTTTCATTGACGTTAAACTTCCGATCGAACTGGAGGCTTGGAGTAATCCCTTCAAGTCGTTCAATGATGTTACCATTGGGATTAAACTGCAGCTGTTTATTGTCAATGGTATTAAACGAACCCGTTACACGACTTTTGTCGACCTTGTAATAACCTGTATTAACCAATACCTCGCCCAATTTTTGTTGACTAGTGGATAGTACAACGCTAATATGCTGGTCCCGCCCCTGTTCCAGTCCTATTACCTTGCGTTCATAACCAACCATACTAAATTGGATACGGGAGTTACTGCCCAGGAGGAAAGCAAAGGAACCATCCTTTGCACTTGATTGCTGCAGCCCTTGGGGCAACAACACAATTGACACCTTTTCTAAGGGATTTCCGATACTATCGGACACTATCCCGTTGACCCGATTTTGTGCCCATAATAGTGCTGGGAAGAGATAGATATAGAGTAAAATGATACGTTTCATTTTCTAGCAAAGATTAAGGATTAACGATTGATTTTTTTGATTTCCGAAACGCGTAGCATAGGTACGTTTCGATCCCTGATAACGATTTTCATACCGTAGCGTTTCAATTCCTGTTGTACAGACTGTAGTTCCCTTGCCTGTCGCATGGATTTAGGGAATGCAAAAGATGCCATGAAATCGTTTGGTATATCCGTTTCGTTAATGACTGCATTTTCATCTAGCTTGAGCTGTTTCATATTTCTGAGCGGTGAAGAAACAAATAGCTGAAAATGTGGCTGATCAAAAAAGGCAACCTCTGCCTGTACACTATCAGCAGATTGTTTTGCTGATAAGTGCTGCTGCAATAGCTGTTCTACGGCCGATAATGGCTTAAGTCTTTGCAGTGCAGCGTACCGCTTTCGGGGGCCTCGAATAAGCTCTACTTTTAACCCAAAATGAGCAAGTATTGCCTTTTGAAGCCTTTGCTGTAAGAGATGCCTGGCGTCAGCATCAGTATACGATGCCGGTAGTTGTAGGGCATAACTATAATAATTGTGCAACATCCAATCCTTTACTTTCAGGTCCTGCGCATAATCGCCTTGATAACTTGGCACAGGCTCATTAAAAGATTGCTTTTGCAGGGTAGATGGCGATACATTCCACTGAAAGGCTGATGTAATATCAAATAGCTGGAAGACATCCTGATGAAAAGCCTGATAAATAAGCTGGTCCAATGGATTATTTATTGAATAGATCAACATACTGTCCCTGCCACGATGAATAGTCAGGGGAACCGTAAAATATTGATCCACGAAACCAGCCATCTTAAAGCCCTTTTGATCTACCAAAAGATCTGCTTTACCATTGTTCATTGTAAACAAGGACTTGTTTGGATCTACCGCTTTAATAGTATTGTTCTGCACCATCTTGGGCATATCTTCATGTAGGATCAATGCGATATTCTCCTTGGATACATAGTCTGACTTGGGTTTGGCAACCACCTTCCCTTTGTAGATCCAGATCATATGCGGTAGGCTTTGGTGCGGAAACATTTTGGCCAATACCGTATCCTCGGTAATGGATCGATAGTCCCAAGCAAAACGATCCGCTATTTTGATCAGATCTTTACAAGACTGATAAGTAACTGGGATAATCTTTACTTTGGACGGATCCAATTCTTTGGATATGGAATCCATTTTCATCAGGTAGTACAGACAAGGCTTACACCAGTTGGCCCAAAAGTCCAATACGATTAACTTGTCATAATCGGCACTCAGATCACTGATTGATTCAGCTTTAGATTTAAGGTCAAATAACTTATACTTTGTTGTATAGAAGTTTTCCGGCACTTTATCGCCTACAAATAAAGAACTCGAATCGGGCGTATAAAATTGTGCCTTTAGCATGGTAGGAAAGCACAATGAAAATAAAGCGATTAAAAGATTCAGTTTTTTAATTGCTGATCTTGAAAGTAGCCCATCGGCCCCGCTGTTCTTGCGGGACGTCTGAGCTGATAAACTAAACATAGAAACTAAGAAGTATAAGATCACAAGTACCGTGATCTTTAGTATTTGGATATATAGCAGTGCGCTGCTATTGAATTGTAGTTTTAATTTTTTCATCATTTTAGGAATTGGTATTGGATGGGGATATCCGATTAAAGAAATCGGAGATCGCTTTAGAAGTATCTATTGCTTCTTTGTTTACTCCTATTGAAATAGATACCTTACCAAGATCCAATTGAGTCATGTGGATCATTAAATAGGCTATCAGGACGCGGAGAAGTTCGACGGAAAATTCAGACAATTGGGGGTTGACCTTCAAATTCTCCTTATCGCTCGTGTCGGGATGTAAAACAACGATATAGTCTTGGATTGTACTTAAAGGATACTTATCCCAAAAGTCTTGAACATTTTTCACAGGATCATATCCTGATCTATGAGTTTCATAAATTACCAAATCCAGTAGAATTAGGTGAGCATAATCAGATCTCATTCATTAGATTTTTAATGGCGAGTTTAGAGCATACCTATTCCAGTCCGACTGAATCGGTTACTTTTTAGGCCGTAAACCGCCCGTGATAAAATTGATTAATTGGGGAGCTAGAATTCTTTTGAATGAGTATCACTAGGTAAATAATTGGGCGTCTCGAATTCCGTAGCTGATGTGGCCAGATCATTGCTGGCTGAATCGCACCGAGCTACTCGGGGGATTTGAAAATGTTTTTTGTGGATTGTTTTTTTTGATTCATAGCTCACTTAATTTAAGTTTTATAAAGTGAGTCCCTCGAGGTTATTAAGAACTATAGCGGGCTCCTATCAACCGTATAGCAGGCTTCCGACGGCCTAGTGAAACGGAATTACGATAGTCGCCCACGAGCTATAGCTTGCACAAAAGTACAAAAATATCTACATGGGCATTGGACTACCGTCTCGTTCACTAGTAATTTGTCGGAATTCACTATCGAGACTCTTTTAGTCAAATGCTATTCTATCCAAAAATTGAATGAATATTAAGCAAATATACAAATTCCATTCATTCAATACAAATATGTATCGAATAAAATTCCCGAATATATCAACATTTGGTTTATGACCAACTATTCAAAAATCGAAATAGAAATTATTAATATCTCACTAGGACTAACTGTCAAATTAAGGAGGCTAGAACACAAGTACTCCCAGCTTGACTTGGGTATTATTAGTGAGACCGACAACACCTTGATAGGTAGGATTGAAAGAGCTGAACATATAGTTGGTTGGAATGTCATCATGTTGGTGAGCCAAAAATTAAATATTAACTTCTCATCACTATTTGTACTTAAGACCAAGGCAGAAGTTTTAGAATTAATCGAGAATTGTTTAGCCCTAGAAACAAAGTTAACACAGCAGAAAAGAGCGTTTTATGACAAGTTGAAGGGGAGGGTAAATGAATTATTTGATAGAATACCGTAGATCGCTATTATACTACATTTGACAATTACTGGATTGAATAAAAAAAAGAGAAAATTAGAAATAAATTTTAATACTTTTCACAAAGGGAATAGTTCTAAGTATAATATTACAAAAAATTGATTACTCAAATTGTCTATTAATTTTAGTTATTTGGATTTAGAGTTTTTTAAAAGAACAGTTTTAATTTTTTGTGTCACTTCAGAATAATTAGTAGGCTTAATAATCAACTCTAAGATATTTGGATCTATTTTTTTTGCTTCCAATCCCTCTTTTATCTTATTATTCCCAGTTAATATAATAACCTTACGTAATACGTTATCATTATCTTTCCAGTAATTCAACAAACTATATCCATCCATATTGCTTGCTGTGGCTAAATCTATATCAATGAAAATGACAGAGTACTGACTAATTTTATTTAAATCACATAATTGTGTTTTAGCAAAAACATCAATATCCAATTTACTATCAAAATTTAATTCATTTGCCGCCTCAAAAGCTATCTTAACAGAGTCATATTCATTTTCAAATACAGCTATTTTCATCGATTATTTTAATATCTATTCTAACAATAATTATACTTAAAGGAGCATCATGCCGAGCTTCTAGGAATACATCCATCTCATTTAAAGCATCTTTCATTAAGGCTATCCCATGTGTGGTACGTTTTAAAATTTCTCTCCTATCATCGCTATTTAAATCTAATATTAGCTTATCTATTTCTGAAGCCGGTTGCGAATAATCATTTGAAAACGTAATACTAAGATTGTCTTTAGATATAACAAAATCACATTCAATTTTGTTTTTTGAATACTTTTGTATGTTATTTAGCCAATCAGATAAAAACACTTCCAACCCCTCTTCATTAATATTAACATGCCGAGTATTAGATTCTGGAATATTATGAATCTTTACCTCCAAGTTTGGAAAATACACCGAAAAAGTCCTAGCTAATATAGCATATATTTTTACAATTGATACTTTTTTAACGGTTAAAAAGTTATAGGGATTATCGTTTTTCTCCAACAAATAACTTGCTCTATCAGTAATTGTCTTGAGCTCTATCCTTGATCTAGCAACTTCCGATTCAATATGCCGATCCATGATTTTCTTTTTATCAGTAGGCATTTTCCCAATATCTTCTAACATTTTGATAAGATTACTGTATGACCCCAAATGGTTTCTGATAAAATGCATCGTTTTGATCGCGTATGTTACATATTGCCGCTTCTTCGAAAGTTCTCTTGTGGTTTCATTTCGTTGGTCTGATAAGTCCTTCTCTGCTACTAAAATATTCGATATTTTATTGAAAATCGGGCTAAACATTTGAAAAAAATCGAATCCTTTATACAGAAAATCTAAATCCCCTTCTAACAAAAATGCATACACGTATTCATAATCTTGCGCTACTGAATATAGAAAAATATTATTTTCGGAATTTATCAAATCAAACTTTGACCTTACATTGTAAGTGATTCCCTTTGCTCTTAACGTATCCAATAATCCATCTTCTATTCTACTTTTCCAAACAAATTTAGAGCCATTAACAACTACTAACCTATTATTAATTACGGCATAACAAATAATATCTTTGATAAGTTTCTTATTATTACCAATTAAAGGGTTAAATGTCCAAAGATGATTATTCAAAATTGGAATAAACTCACCATAAAATTTGTAAACATGTTTAAGATATCCCTTCCTGATGTAATAATTATTAATAATTTCCTCTAACTGATGAATAACAAACCTTACAGAGCTTCTAACAGAATTTAACCAAGCTAAAAAAAAGAGATAAATAAAGCCTACAGCAGGTAATATAAAAGTACGCCATGACAAAAACGTATAACTATTATAAATAACAAGAAGAATTAAATAAGCTATTATGGGTAAAGGAATAATGTATTTGAGATCTTTACGGGTTACGGTCGAGAACGAGCTAATAATAGGAGATATTAAATACAAAAAATTAACCGGCAAATTTGGGTTATTTCTAAATAAAACAACGAGAATTAACCCATAGGAGAAGAAAAATTTCAGTGCCGGCGTTTTATCAAATTTCAAAACCAACGAAAAGAAAATTATTGATGACATCACCACCGTTACAAAAGGTATTGCCTCTTCATTTGTAAAAAAAACAACAACCGATAGCGCGATTAGCAGAATCGAAAAAATTATACTGTTAAATATTGTAAAACGATTATCAAATTTAAACATGCTATTTTACAGAAAGTTTATCAATCAGTCTTAAATATATAAAATTAACAATGAGAAGTATATAGGCTAATTTTGCTAACACTAAAATTACTACCGAAATAAATCCCGTACCGTCGACCTTTAAATCATTGTCAATATCCAAAAACAAGGTCAACATATTGGCTATATGATTAAAAAATTGATTAGTGGTATAATTATGATAGCTGATCTCAAAAACAGCTAATTTTTCATAAGGTGTAGGCACGAGAACCAAAGAAATTGCCACAAAGGTTATTATTATTGCCAAAATGAGATTCCGTATATTGAAACTAGCTAAAAGCAGTATAGATAGCATACGCGCGCAAACTCTCTTTTCATTCCAAAGAAACTTAATCCTACATTCATGCCTTTTATTTAATAGCCAGTCAAAAGTTTCTTCAGTATGATTTAACTTTACTATTGTTATACAATAATCAACGAAGGAAACCCTTTGACTTAGTGGCAACAAATCGATTAGGTCATTTAATTTAGCCAAATTTACTTTATCATATCCATGCGCGCTATGCTTAACGGCTTTTAAATGAAAGAAAAAATAGGATTTCATAATTTTATAAATTCTATCATTTCTCCCTAAATCTATGTTTAAGCTTATTAAATTCAATAATAAATTACTTTTTTTAGCATAGGTACATTTAGTCTTTAAAGCTAGCTCAATAGCTAATATAAATTTTCTTTTTACATCGTCCTTATCCATCTAAAAAAATAAACTTAGAAGTGTAAAAATGTTTCTTACTTAATACTATGTTCTCACATGAGTAGTAATTTTTAAGATAATTCAATATACTTCTAACAAGGTTAATAATATTTCAAAAATAATATAAAAATTTATTATTATATCGCTAAATATATAAAAACAATCGTTTATCAGATCAAAGATAATTAAAGTATCTTTTAAATTAGGATCTTGTCATATATTCAAATATTTTGTGTAATTTAAGTCATACAGTCGTTGGTTTAAAAAGATATCGGCACCTATTTTGATTATATAACCTTATATTTACAAAAATTTTTGAGTACAGCATAATGGCAGCATTGGAACAAATAAAGAGCTTGATTCGTTCATTTGGCGAAGGAGACGAAAGTCGTTTCTATGCCACTGCTATGCAAATAGCTGCCGCTGAAGCGCGCCAAGGCCATACCGTCTTAGCCGAAGAGCTCAAAAAAATGATCGACAAAGCGAAGCTCTCTAAAAGTAAAGAGTCTGTCCTGATAAAAAAGCTTCCTGTCAATAGTGCTCAAAAAGAATTAGACGATTTACTAGAATTAGTTCGCCCTGAGGTAAAACTCAAAGACATGGTGCTTTCCAAGAATGTACGAAACTCTATCCAGCGTGTACTCGATGAGCAACGTAAAATAGACATTCTCGAAAGTCATGGTCTGACTGCTCGTAGAAAGCTTCTTTTTACTGGTGCTCCAGGCTGTGGTAAGACAATGAGTGCTCATGTATTGGCGAGTGAACTGGGCCTCCCCCTATTCATCATCAGGCTCGATGGGTTGATTAGTCGATATATGGGTGAATCCATCGCAAAGCTCCGCCTAGTATTTGACGCCATGCGTGATTTTAGAGCTGTATATCTTTTTGATGAGTTTGATAGTATAGGTACTTCACGTTCCGCAGGAAATGAAGTCGGCGAAATAAAGCGTGTACTAAATAGCTTCTTGCTACAGATTGAAAAAGATGATTCAAGAAGTTTGATCATCGCTGCAACTAATCTCCCTGAATCTTTAGATGTGGCACTATTCAGACGCTTTGATGATATTATTCAATTTCCTCTCCCTACTGAGGAAGATATATACCAATTATTTGATTTAGAATTCACTGGGTTTGACCTCCCCTCTACTATAGATCTAAGAAAAGTTACTCATAAAGCCATCGGATTAAGCTTTGCAGACATCCACCGTATTGTAAGTGATGTATGGAAAGATTATCTCGTCTATGGCGATAAAAATGTGAGTGAAGAAAAAATACTACATTATGTAGAAGGAAGGAAAAGACCTTTTTAAGGGACTTATTCTTTTTTCCAATATGCCAGAAAATAACCTACCCCATCTAGTAATAGATGGAAATTTTTATGATGCGCAAAATTACACCTCTAATATTCAAGGTGGTCCTACTATATTAGCTCGTAGCGGTATTAATCGCCAGCAACAAGGAGATTTCGTCAAAGTCAGATTCGATGAAGCTTTAAATGACTTTTGGAATGGTAAACAGATTCAAGACTTTGTTTATATAGTTTTTAAATCCGCGCCGGATTTCCCACTTGATATTGATAAATTTGATGATAAATCTAGTTTCCGTATTGCGTATACAAGGATATGCCAAGACGTAGATGAAGAAGGCAGGACATTCAAGTATCAAGAAGCAGGCATATACTTAGACAAAACAGCAATCACTAACTTTCTAAATAAAGTAGATGAATTTCTTACTAAGAATACACCTCAAAGTGAAAAGGCGGGTAATCCTAAACCTAGAAATTATTCTTTAATAGCAAATATAGAGGATATTCGTGCTGCCACTCTAGCAGCATTTTGGCAGGAGCCTGAAAATGAATTTCCTAATGCGGACGAAAGTATTTGGTGGGAAGTATGGTTAGATTATGATAATAACAATGACTACATTGAACATTGCAAAGATTTTCTACAGCAACAAGGAATCCAAATTGGCCAACAGTGGATCTGCTTTCCTGAGCATACAGTAGGATACATTAAAGGCACTCCGCGGCTAATGGAAAACTTACTCTATTTAGAATGTCTAAGTGAGTTACGTAAACCTCGTGATTTGACAGATTTTTTCACATACGCTACGCGTATCGAACAAGATAATTGGATTAATGATTTGTTACAACGAGTATCCAATAGCTCTGACCAAAATAAAATATCTGTATGTTTATTGGACACCGGAGTTAATCGTGGTAATCCATTATTAACTCCTCATATTAAGGAACACTATCTCTCTACAGTCTTTGCAGATGGCCATGTTGCCGACAAAACTGATATGCGTAATGGCCATGGGACTCCCATGGCGGGACTAATTCTGTACGGAGATTTATCTGAAGTATTTGGCAACAACCATCCTGTAAACATTCCTTTTAAATTCGAGAGTGTAAGAGTCATAGATCACACCAAAGCACATGACCCACTGAATTATGGTTTCGTAACGATCGATGCTGTCTCTAATGCCGAAATCATGAATCCAGATCATAAACGCGCAATTTGTATCGCTGTAACATCTAATGATAATCAGCATTTGGGGAAACCGTCACTTTGGTCCGCTACTATTGATATGCTTTCTTTTGGAACAGAAGATATTAATGAAAGAAACTTGTTTATCATTTCTTCTGGAAATTTAGCAGACGAAATTCGTAATGAATATCCACTAATTAATGATGACCATAGTATTAATGATCCCGCACAAGCATTTAACGCTTTAACTGTGGGAGCATATACGTTGAAAGATAGAATAGATCTAACTATCCATCCGCAATCAGAATTGCTTGCGAATCGTGGAGCAATGTCTCCTTGTAACACAACCTCAGTAAATTGGAACAATGAATGGCCTAGAAAACCCGACATTGTAATGGAAGGAGGTAATCAGACACTACAATACGGAGGTGTATTACGACCTGATTCGCTTCAACTATTAAGCACATCCCGTGGCACTACACAAAATTGGCTAACATCATTTGGAGATACAAGTGCAGCAACAGCCCTAGCTAGCCGATTTGCTGCACAACTATATATTGCCTATCCTAATTTCAGACCGGAAACAATAAGAGCTCTTATTGTCCTTTCCGCTGAATGGACTCCCAGCATGTTAAACAACAGAAAAATTGGACAATTGTCACCTGCCGAAAAGACAAAACTTTTACAGACTGTGGGATATGGTGTTCCTAATCTATCTAGAGCAATTAAAAGTGCTTCTAATTCACTTACTTTAATATGTGAAGCTGAGTTAAAACCATATAAATATGAAGAGTCGCGGGTTAAAACGGACCAATTCCATTTATACAACTTACCTTGGCCGGTAGACGCACTAGCAGAATTATATAATACACCGGTACAATTAACTGTTACCCTGTCTTATTTTGTCGAACCGAATCCTGGAAATAAAAGGTATGCAAAGGCAAACAACTATATGTCGCATGCATTAAGATTTAAAATGAACGATACGAACGAATCTCCAGATGCATTTGCAGGAAGAATTAGTGCTGAAATGCGGGAAGATGATTATCAAAATGAGGGTCGTGAACGAAACTGGAAATTGGGTGAAGACCTACGGAATAAAGGATCTATTCATAAAGATATATGGGAAGGCAATGCTGCTGATTTAGCAACTCGGAACATTTTGGCAATATATCCGACAACAGGATGGTGGAAAACTCGGAGAAAATTAGAACGCTATAACAATTCTATTCGATATAGCCTGATCATTAGCATTTCGTCTCCTAATAGTGACATTGATATTTACACACCTGTCAAAAATTTGATTGAGACTAAAGTAGCTATCCCTGTTGAAATTAGAGTTTAACCATGTTGAGGTAAGTGGATGGTGAAAGTTCAATAAGAGATCATTTAGGTTTTCCTCCAAAGTGTGCATTTATTTCTGAGAAGCAAAATGGTATACCCGACAGAAGACAACGGGTTACTCCTGAAACGAAACCCAAACACCCGGAGCTGAAACCGCACAAGCACAAACCTGGAGATTCGAAGTAAAGAAACAAGGGATTCAGCTATACTTTATAGCTAAATCCCTTGTTTATAAGTCGCAATTTTAATAGATCTTCAAACGCACAATAGTGTACATTCTTTTGACTACGGCATTAGAGGTTCTATTCCAAAGTAAAATCTATAATTTCTTGTTTCTATACTACAGCCATTGGTGATCACACATTGTAGAACAAGCCAACCACCTGCCCCCCTAGAACTGACTTGCACATAATTCCCACTGGCAGTCCAAGATACGATCGGGCTCCCAGCCGATTTAGAAACTAAAGACCAAGAATAACTCGTTTGACCAGCAGATTCATAATTATTAAGATTCATACTACCTTCGTACTTGACATTACCAGTCCCTTGTAGCACTTTAAATGTTTCATAATCATAAGCCTCTAAATGATCTAAGTTTTCAAATCCTATTACAGTGCTCCCTCCTACCATTATATTTTTATCATATATTCTTCCATCTATAGTTGATCTCAATTTGACAGTACCATTTGCTGTACCAATTCGAGTCACTTTCCATTGATTGTTGCCCAATGCCGTAAGAGTCGCGACATTAGCCGCATTTACAAGTGTTACAGTACCTGGGTTGACAATAGTATAAATATCTTCGGCACATGTCTGCGCTGGGCCAGTAATAATAGAAGTAAAATATACATCTATTTTAGACATTTCACCCCATTCGGAACAATTCGATGCTTTTCCTGCCACCATGATCGACCTCAGCTGCGTATCATTTATGTTTAAATTAATTGTAGGTGCTGTTGTGATGGTTTGAATCCCAGTATTTGTCGTCCACAAAAATGAAGCGGCAGGAAAATTCGCGTTGACAATATTGGCTGTATAAGTTTTAGTTCCCGTAAAATTACCCGGGATTTCCTTATCGCCACTGATATTGTATCGAGATGCAGTCTTGACTTTAACATCCAAATCTTTATAGGTGGATCCACCTGATGTCCCCCCTGTTCCAAAGGTTTCGTACTGAACACGGAGCCTCCATTTACCCTCATCAGTAATATTTCTATTCCATCTAACAACTACAGTATTTGTATTCTGGCTAACAATCGTCCCATCCACCACAGACCATAGGAAATAGTTATTAAACGAAGCCCCGCTAAATGAATATTGATAGTTAACTTCTGGACAAGGATTCGCTTCCCCTGATATAATTTGCCCGATTAGTTTATTTGAACAAAGGACAAATAAGAATAATATTATAAGATTTATTTTAGTTTTCATTTTTCAATTAATTTAGGTGACCACTCTTCAAATTCTCCATCTTTTACATCTTTAGAAAAGATTTTATGCATATAAATCTTCCCATGCTCTCTCAATGTAATCTCCTGACTACTATAAGATCTTTTACCTGATTCCGCATCTGCATCCAAAATCACAGCGATTAAATACTTTCCGGGACGATAATCTTGCAATTGAATTCCTGAGCTTTTAGTGATATTCTCTGTTTTCACTACTGTATTGGTTTTCGTATCAACTGCTATCCCTTCTAGTGCCTGATCTACATCTTTTATTGCAAGAGTCTTATCATCACTAGGCCACATAATAATTGTCGCTTCAACCGGCGATACGTAAAATTTTTGCCAGGGATTATATTTAATTGCACTGGTCCGAACGTGAACAACCGACATCTTTTCAGGGATTCCCATAAATGGATTTTGAGGTTGTTGATATAATCTATCTAAACCAATGCTTTCTTCCTGAATAAAGGGCTCATCTACCCTTTTTGAACAACCTGATAAGATTGAAATTAAAATTGGGAGTAATATAAATTTACTTTTCATGTTATTTATTATTAATGATTAAACGCATTTAACTTGTCACCAAAACAAAATATATTGATGATCAAATGACATTCTATTTTTTTAAGAACCCTCTTTCTAACGCCAAGATTTCGCTTATAGACAGATTACATTTATCTGTCAAGCTGTTTTTAATTAAATTGTGTTTTGCCATATTTTTATTCTTTTAAGTATATAGCAAAAGTAGCCTGGCTTGCACCGCTATCTGAGGAAAAGAAGGGGTAAGTAAGCGGTAGTGAAGAGATACCGAAAAGTCGGGGCATGTCTTTCATAATACTGTAAGGGAAACCGTAGGAATAACTATTTAGGGTAGCTTAGATTTGCCAAAACATACACCAATCACAAAATTTAAAATCTGTATTATGTTTAGGAATCTATTGAAAAGAAAAATACTAGCCAATTATATATTGTTATCTGTCTCACTCTTATCGCTGAATGGATGCAGTAAAAATCAAGAACCAATTGTGGAACAACCTACCGATGAATTTAGCTACGAAGTCGAATGCACAAACTGTAAAATCACTTATACAGATAAATCCAACGTCACAAAAACAGTGAACCATACAACTGGAAAATGGGAATACAAATTCGACCAGAAGATTAGTTTCGAACTAAAACTATCAATCAAGACATCCTTAAGTTCGCAACAGACAATTAATGCCTATATCTTAAAAAACAAAGAAGCGGTATTTGGTGATGTCGGCTACAATCAAACAACAATTACCTACGACACCCAAAATGCAAGAGGATCGGCAGTCTACGGTTCATACAAAAATACAGACACGGGCAACGGTGGAAATACTGGTGGCAGCACCAAACATACATCCTCCGTCTGCGGTGCTAAAAACAAATCGGGCGGTTACTGCAAACGTGTAGTTGTTGGTGGTGGAAGATGCTGGCAGCACCGATAGTGCCCCTTCTTAAAAACAAAAGCAAAAACGCGGACATTCTATATCAGCGGAAAAAGGGCTCATTTATATCGTTATAAATGAGCCCTTCTGACCTATAAAAAACTTCTTTTCTTGCCTATGATAATTTTAATTGAGATTTCTTCTTTCATTAAAATTGACTATGTGCCAACTAAGTTGTTTGTCGAAAATCCATCAATACCCTATTAGTATTGTTTAGAAATTCTTCCATACTGAAACAGTAACGTTTATATACTTCTTGTTCACTAGAATAATACGATATTTCCCCTTTGCCATTATTCAGGCCAATATAATACATAGGAGTAGGTGTCCCCCTCAAATGAAATTTAAAACTTGAAAAACATTCCTCTAACTCGCTGTAATACCTAAACTGTTCGTCTTCACTGAAGAAAAATGATCTCTCATAACCGAGAGACTCTAATTCAGCAATTGATTTATTTTCATCATTTAAGACATCTATATTTTTAACAGCCAATAAATCTTTAGCTTCATCAAACCATTCTACAATTTCAACAATATCCCACTGCCAATCTAGAATAAATTCTACCTTGTTATCCGATTCATAACATAGTTGAATTATACCCCAATCTAGTCATTAAGAATTGCCCCTACTTTAGCACCAATTATTTTTAACATCCTTTCAAATCCGACATCCGTCGGATGAGTACCGTCCACGGTTCCTTCCGAATCATCGCCTATTAAATGATCGGTTGGCAAGTAGTACAAGTCTTTATATCCGGCTTGCAGCAGTTTTTCATATTGTAATCTAAAATTCTTATTCTGCTCAGTCAATCTTGATTTCCACTTCAAATTGTAATTGCTTATCTCCCGTGTAATACTTTCTATTAACAATATAGGTACACCCGGATGAGATTTACGAAGCCGCGCTACAAAATTAAAGGTTCTTTCTTTCACCTCCTCGGGGCTACTATTTGGTACACAATCCAAAATGAACAAATCAACAGTACCGATATCACCGAGCATATCTGCGACAGCCGGCTCCATACGGGCATTTCCGCTCACTCCCATGTTAATCACATTAGCATTTAATCTGCGTCCTAATTGAGCCGGATAAGCTAAGCCTGGACGGCTTGCTGAGGCTCCATGGACAATACTTGACCCATAAACCACCACCGTTTTATTAAAAGATTGTCTAGTGGCTAAAAAGGAAGCTTTCTCATCAATAATCACCTCGAAATCCAATAATTCTTTGTACAAAGGAAAATAAAGAAGAAATTCTTTCTCGGTGTTAGCCATATCTTCGACCACTATAGCATTACTTTCTGCTTTCTTGAGATCGGGACGGGCCACCCCGGCAAAGCGCCAGCCGTTAGCTTCCTTCACATATGCATCAAATCCCCGTGACATAATTGGGGTCGAATTATTACCCAATTCCGCATCGACTGTTTTCCATCTCAAGGATAGTTTACCGGTATTGCTCTTAAAAGTGACATACATTCCAGTAGCGTGTGTATACAATTTTTTTACGGCAGCAGGAAGTCTTTTATACTTTAATGTGTCTACACGGTGATATCTAGGGGTATTTTCAAAAGGCTTTCCTTGAATCTCAAATTTAGATGCAGGAATAACTTGTTGCGCGTAAACAGAGAATGAACTACAAATTAGGATGAGTAAGAGAAGAGTACTGATCTTTTTTTTCATTGCACTTTAAATTAATGATGAACAAAAATCGTAATAAAATTCGCCCCCTATGGGGACGAATTTTATTATTTACTGAGCTTAAGCTCTATAAATGTTGGGTAATGATCAGAAATATAATGTGTATATTCATTCTTGATGATACCACTTTTGGTAATCCGTGATGCTGCAACCGAATTGGCCCAAATAAAATCTATGCGTTTGGGATGACCGGTATTATTTTGCTTGATATTTCCGTTACCGTCCTTAAAGGTCGGAACAGAACTTTCAAACTCCTTATGTAACAAACGATAGGTATCTTTAAATCCTGCTTCATGCAGTTTCCCCAATACAGAATAATCGATCGCTCCATTGTGCAAGTTACGGATGTGATCATGTTTTTGCTCACTTTGCTTCATAGCGTCCAAAACTTCCTTTCCATATTTGTCCTTATCCGATATATCCAGAGAATTAAAGTCCCCCATAATGAGTATAGGTTCGTTACTCGGGATCTCATTGGCTTGCGCCAAGATATCGGTCACTTCCTTCAATCGCTTCTCATAACTGAATGGCGAAAAATGAATGACAAAAAAGTGTATGCCTTTTATTTTTGCATAGATGTAACTATGCCACATATTTTCAGTGACCTTCTTAAAATTGACCAAAGGATACTTGGAGGTAATGGCCACAGGAAATCCATCTTCCTTAGATTGTAAAACATAGTCGTGACCGATACGCTGTCCCAATTGTTCCAGCGTCTTTTGGGTATATCCATTCATTTCTTCCAGGGCAATCACATCCGGCTTCCAGTCCTCTGCAAAGTTTACAAACCGATCTATATTGACCGAATCTTTCTTTAATCCATAAAGGACATTATACGAGACAATCTTTAATGTTTCCTGCGCATTTGCAATACACGCATTCGCAGCCACAATGATGGCAATAACAAATAAGTTTTTATAATTTTTCATTTTCTTTTTCTTTAAGTACCTGATTTATCCCAACCTTTATTCTGTTCGAGCTTGGTATTTAACTGAAGCTCTTGTGTCGGAATTGGATAGTAGTAATCTTTTTCCTCTGTCCATTTTTTGAGGATGTCCGGCAAATTGACAATACGGCCACCATTTTTTCCATTTTCCAAAACCAGTTCACCCAGTTTCTGATATTGGACACCAGGTTTTTTGGTAGGCGCAGTGCCTTCGTAAATCACCAGGTCCAATTTTCCATCTTGATCCAAATCGTATTCGCCTGCTCCAGGAAAATACATTCCATAAAATGGTTTGGCAACTTTCGCTCCTTCTTTCCAGCGTAACAGGTCATTATAGCGTAGCCCTTCTTTTACAAGCTCGATACGGCGCTCTCGGCGAATTTCCAAGATTGCCCCTGTTTGGCCACTCTTACTAACATTGGGATAAGCAGCCAAAAGATAGGGATCAGCTTTGGAATTGGCATCGGCCAACACCAAATTGGGCATATTGACACGATCCCGAAGTAATTTAATGGATCTGTCAATATCATTCTGATTGATTGTACCCAATTCGGCCTTTGCTTCGGCATAGTTAAGTAATACTTCTGCATAACGGATAATGGGCATATCATTGGTGCTTTGCCCAGCATCAAAGCCCGGTGCAAGAATATACTTAATATATTGATAACCTGTTACTGATGTTGCGAAATCAGGAACTGATGTTGTATTCGCACCAATACGCTTGTAGCCAGGTGTGCGAACTGTCTGCGATAGCCGCGGATCGCGATTCTGCGTTTCTTCGTAAAACGATAGTTTATCAAAGTTAGGCTTGTCGGTAAATCGGCTTCCATCTTTCATCAAGTAATTATTCACAAGCTCTTTAACCATACCCGGACGGCCGTAAGAAGCGGACAAAATATAGAAATTCGCAGAATGGACAAAAGGAACAGATGCGCTATACTGCCGCGCCAAGATCATTTCTGCAGGATTGGCATCTTCTGCAATGAACAGCTCCTGATAGGCTTTATTTGGGTCACTTTTGTAGATACTGTAGGTATTGGACTTCATTAACTCGTCGGCGGCAGACACACTTTGCTGAAGCATGTCTTCCCAATCGCCCAAGCCATGGTATTTGCGAAATGTACCCTCAAATAAACACATGCGGGATTTAAAAGCCAAAGCGGTCCATTTGCTGATCAATTGAGCGCTTTTGGCTGTACTGCAATTGGCGATAGCAAAATCAAGATCTTCAAGTAATTTAGCAAAAACAACTTTACGTGAATCTCTAGGTTTGAACATCGCAGGATCATCCAGCTGATTTACTTTGTCATACCATGGTACGTCACCAAAGCGAACGATCTTGTCGTAATAAAAATATGCACGAAAAAATCGAGCAATACCATCATACTGCAACCGTGCTGCCTCATCTGCACATTTGTGCGAATTTTCAAGATAGAAATTTATACGGCGAAGGGATGTCCATGTCCACCCTCCTCCACTTGCTGGAGTAGTACGGGTGCCCTGAAACTCAGAAGCGAGCGTATTACGTGCTTCGTCATCGCCCTGACCCGGTGTATTGTAATGTATGGCCAGCGCATCAGGAAGATCTGCATAAAAAGCATTGGTAAAGGTCTGCAACTCGGAAGCGGTCCGAAAATAGTTTTCAGGGGCCAGCTCTGCTATGGGATATCGTTCCAGATAGTCGTTGTTGCATGAGCCAACCACAAGTCCAACAATAAGTGTAAAAATATTAAGATTTCTTTTCATGATGTTTTCATTTTAAATAATCGTCATGTATAAATTAAAACGATAACTGAGCTCCAAAAGAATAGACGCGGCCTACAGGATAACTCCGCCCCGTATTATCGCTCATTACTTGTTCGGGATCGATGTAATCGGTCTTCAACTTCGTCCAGGTATGTAGGTTTTCTCCACTGAAGAACACACGTAGCTTATTGATCTTTGCCTTTTGAGTAAGTGTGACTGGAAATGTATAACCTACAGTCAGATTACGCAGCTTTAGGTAGGCTATATCTTGCATATACATATCGTTGGCGACAGAAAGTTCAGAGTTTTGTGCTGTATAGCCGCGTAAAAAAGGGAAATAAGCATCAGGATTTTCTGGCGACCATATCTTATCCTGAAAATTAGACGGAATAAATGAATCGTATGGTCTGGCATAAACGGACCAAAAAGCTTGTGCTTCAAGATTAGGATACCAGTTTTGCTTCCCTACTCCCTGAAAAAAGACGGAAAGATCAATGCCATTCCAATTCGCTCCTAGGTTTAACCCATAGGAATAACGCGGTTGATCATTTCCGATAATGGTACGATCACCAGGATTGGAAAGCGTATTATCGCCAGCATCAATGATACCATCGCCATTGAGATCCAAGATTTTGATATCACCTGCCTGAAGCATACGCAAGTCTGCTGTGGGAGCCTGAACACGACGCCTATTGATCTGATCTTGATTGACGATTTTCGCATACTCCTGTGCTTCTTCGGTTGTCTTGAAAAATCCGTCGTAATGATACCCCCATATTTCGCCCAATTTTTGTCCTGTATAATAATTGCTCAATAGCCCAGCATCGTTGGCAAACTTGGTAATTTCAGCCTGATAATCTGACAGCATTGCCCTAACGGAATAATTAAAAGGTTTTCCGCTTACATCAAAATGGTCCTTCCATAAAAGGGAAAGCTCAAAACCTTTGGTCTTGAGGTCGGCTGCATTCTCCTTGGGTTCCGATGCACCAAATACAGCCGGCTGGGTTTTGCCTTTACTCAGCATACCCTTTGTCTGCCGGACATAAAAATCAGATTGAAAATCGAGCTTGTTATTAAGTAAACTAAAATCAAGGCCAATGTTGCTGGTGGTAATTTTTTCCCAAGTCAATGTGGGCGCTACCGGCGCGGGACTATTGGCAACATTTAACTTTTGACCATTGACTAAATAGGAGATCTGACCTGTACCCATGGATGAAATATAAGCATAGGTATCCACCTCCTGGTTACCAAGTGAGCCGTACGAATACCTAATCTTCAGGTTATTGATCTTGTTTTTCAGTGGAGCGAAGAACTTCTCCTCGCTGATGCGCCAGCCTGTAGAAAAGGATGGAAAGAATCCAAAACGACTGTGCTTTGGAAAACGTGAGGTACCATCGTATCGACCACTTACCTCTAGCAAGTATTTGCCTTTGTAATCGTAATTGGCACGATAGAACCCTCCACGTACTGCCCATTCATCGCCACCTGCCTCAAACTGCTTCTCCCCGATCACCAAATCAAGATCATTTAAATTCTCAGACAATAGATCCTGACCAATTCCTCCAATACGCTTATAAAAACGGTCTTCTTGATTAAAACCGCCCATCACAGTAAGGTGGTGATCGCCAAAATCTTTTTGGTAAGTAGCAAAAACATTGATAAAATGCCAAGCATATTTACCCATATTTTCCCGAAGCTTATCCTGATTTAAAGCTCCGAGTGAAGACAATTCGAGCTGTCCCGGATATTTCGAATAGTACTGTTTGGTCTGTCGGTAGGAATAGTCAGAACGATATTCACGATAGGAATAGTTTCCAGTTAGGGATAGGCCTTTTCCCAATTTCAAAACCGCTTCTGTCATATTGGTAAATTCTGTACCCCGCGTATAGCCACGCATTGTGCCGCTTTCGAGCGCATTGTGCAGGCCGTACCCAATAGGATAACTATTAATACCCGAATACCCCGTAAGTGTGCCATCCGGATTTCGCGGCACGTACATCGCATGATAATGGTAGGTCGGACTATTGCTCACGTTGTTGGCAACGGTACTGAAATTATTTTCCAGTCCGGCCCAATCATAGCTGGATTTGAAAAAATGTGTGCTATTGCTGATGGTCAGCCAGCTTCGGATATCTGACGCGATATTTGCACGTAGATTATAACGTCCAAATTTATCGGGATCAATATTGAATATCCCTTGTTCAATCGCCTTGGAACCAGATATCGCATAACGTGTATTGCCAGAAGATCCAGAAAAAGAAAGATTATGCTCGTTTTTTGGTCTTGTTTTTTTGTACAAATAATTGAACCAATCGAAGTTGGCATAGTAACGATATATGTCATTGCCACTAGCATCTTTCTTAACCACAACCCAGGGTCTATCCGGATTTTCAGTCTTATCGTTAACACGTGCAAGTAATTCTTCATAATCTTCATCGGTATAACGCGTGGTCCGATACCCTAATGCGTTGTACATAGCGTCATCATTGATCTTCGCATTCCAATAACCACTCGTGATGAAATCAGTATTTGTGGCATGGGTAGTGAAACCAATATTATTATTATATTCAATGGAGGTCTTTCCATTTTTACCCCCTTTTTTTGTTGTGACCAAAACAACACCGAAGGCACCACGCGCTCCATAAACAGCCGCTGCGGAAGCATCTTTAAGCACCGTTACAGACTCTACATCATTGGGATTAATACGATCCAAGGTACCTAGAATACCATCAATCAAAATCAATGGACCACCACCGTTAATGGATGTGTTTCCTCTCACATTGACTGAACCACTTGTACCGGGTTTTCCTGATCCAAAGACAATGTTGAGATTGGGGATATTGCCCTGAAGTGCTTGGGTAAGCTGTGTGACAGGACGATCTTCAAACTCCTTACCCGATATTTGGCTCACCGCCCCGGTTAGGTTAACTTTTTTCTGTTCACCGTAACCGACTACAACGACCTCATCCATTGCAGTAATAGCCATATCTAGGCTAACTTGAATCTCATTTTGTCCACTTACATTGACCTCCTTGGACTGATAGCCTAACATTGAACATACAAGCTGATCATTATTTGTTTTAAGGCGAATCTCAAACCTACCATTGTCGTCGGTAGTTGTTCTATTATCCGTTCCTTTCTCCGTTATAATAACATTGCTAATTGGATTGCCCTTTGAATCGACCACTTTTCCCCCTACGCGACGCTGTTGAAGGACAAGAGTATTATTGAGACCTGGAACATATCGATTCCACGGGATTCCCGCTGCTGTAGAAGCTGGCTTGCTTAATACGACATTATTGTCCATAATCTTATAGACGATCTGATAGTTTTCAAGCACATCCTTCAATGCATATTCGAAAGGTACATTTTTGTAATCGACATCGATACGCTTGGCATTGCTTAGCAAAGTAGCTTTATACAGAATATTGTAACCGCTCTGTTCTTCTAAAACCTTTAATATGGTTTCGAGTTTGGCATTTTTCTTTTGGAAATTGACTCCTTGCCCAAATGTAATTGCACTCAACTGGAGGTTAGAGGCCAGCAACAAGGGAATCGCTAATGACATTTTCATAGCAAATTCTTTTTTGGCAGAGATCCTACTTTTAGGCAAAGGATCTCCATACCGTTTTTTTTTGTACTTTTGCATACGGTTGTAATGGTTTTTAAGTCTATTAAATCTTTTTCAGCCTGGTCTTTTCGAAGACAAATTCAGGGGCGGTCGTAACGCTCCTGAACTCTTCTTTATAGGTTATCTTTTCACATAAATTTTCCTCCCTTTCAATTCAAAATGAATATCTCCGACTAGTTCGATCGTACGGAGTAGTTTGTCGATATTATCATATCTTGACACTGTGCCCGAGAAAGCAAAGTTTTCGGGATGATAATCAAAGTGGACTTCCACGTCATACCATCTACTGATAATTTCCATGACTTCGTCAATAGGTGTATTATAAAAAGCAAATTTTCCTTCTTTCCAGGCAATGAAATAGCGCGGGTCAACAGCCGTCTTTAGAAACTTTTTGCTTGTAAATTGAAACACAGCTTGTTCAGCAGGACTTAAGTAGAGGTTGTCCTGTGGGCTATCTTGAACATTTAATTTCACCTTGCCTTCCACCAAAGTTGTCACAATCGATTTGCCATAATTTTGAAGGTTAAATGCTGTCCCTAAAACTTCCAATTTCTGATTACCTGCATGAACAATAAAGGGCACCCGTCTTCCTTGATAGACCTGTTTAGCAACCTCAAAATAAGCTTCACCCTGCAATTGTACTTTCCTTTCATCACCGTTAAAACTAATTGGATAACGTAGTGTAGTGGCGGCATTCAGCCAAATTTTTGTGCCATCTGCCAATAGCAGCTTATATTCTCCACCTCGTGGCGTAACGATTGTATTATACGCTGTCTGCTGATTGCTAGTCCCTGAGCTTTTCAGACGATAGGATATAATACCTTTGTCGGATTTGATAATTTCAAACGCACCATTATCTATGATCGTATCCAATTTCAATTTTTCGAGATCTATACGCTCGCCACTTTCTAAAATTATTTCGGCTTTTTGGGATCCGGGAACTACCGCAGGTAGATTGTTGACCATTGCCCGGTCATCCAGTCTATTTTCTTGTATAAAGAAGAAGATCGAAGCAGATATACCAACTAGCAACAATATAGCTGCGATACTAATATACATTAGAATGTGAATTGATGATTTCTTTATAATTGGACTGGAAACAACTTGGTCTTTTATTCTTTCATCTTCAATGATTGTCTTAAAAAGATTATCGTGCGCAATTTGATTGTCTGGAGACTGCTCTATCTCTCCCTCGTCCATAAGCTGTTGCCACGCATTCAAAAAATCCGGATCATTGAGATAATTGGCAAAATTTTGCTTTGCACGCTCGTCTAATGTTTTTGCCAAAAATTGGCTGATAATAATCTTATATGCTTCTACTTTGGACATCCTTATCTGTTGTACTCTATAATATTATTCGTACAACTAGGATCGATGAACTAGTCAAAAGATGTTTTTTATTAAAAAAAGGATTAAAAGTAAGCCATCAAGTTTCAAACGTACAAACTGGCATGCTGCTACAAGATGGTTGCGTACTGTATTTTTGGAAATACCAATTTCTTCGGAAATTTCTGCATAACTCATTTCCTCTATTTTGCTCTTATGAAATACAAGTTTTTGCTGTGGCGGTAAGCAGGATACAATCGTCTTGAGTACTTTATCTAAATCTTTATGAGCGATTGTCCGCTCTAATTCATCACTTAGTTCATCCCATTCTGCCAATTGTGATACTTGATATTTTTGTCTAGACAACTCTTTTCGAAACAAAGTGATGGCCGTTCGCTTTGCTACTAAAAATAAAAATGGAAAGATAGCTTCCGCAGAGGGGATTGAATTCCGTTTTAGAAAAAGTTGCACAAAAATCTCTTGCATAACCTCCTCCACGTCTAATTCGGAAGAACATACACGACGTACCTTGTGATACATCAAAGGCCTATAAAAATCAAAAATCTTTTTAAAAACCTTCTCGTCTCCCAATTTAAAGCGATTAAACTCATCAAGACTCAATGGAACTGCATTTAAATCCATGGTTATATTTTCCCTAGGTTACACTTGGTCTAAGCAACAAAACTTATATTAAATCTATATAAATGCAAGGTTATTTCAAAATGAAATATGAGTATCCCAAAATTTCAGTCAGTTTTCAGCAGGGCTACTACCCAACAAAGCGATCTATAGGCCATTCTTTCACAAAAGTTTATTCACAACCGACACTATATATCTGGGCAACGTAATACAGGATTACAAATAGAGATGGAGATCATCGTTAATGAGCTCTATATTTTGCCATGTTAGATTCTTTTCTGTAAATTCAAAAACCAATAAAGTCATATGGATCATTTAGAACCTATACCATTATGGACATTGGTAGCTAACATCAAACAGGAAATTAGCTATGGTCAAGGAAAACTGCAAACCCGTTATGGCACGAAACAGTTTAGCCCGGGCACCAAGGTATATATTATCGATTGGTATGCCGGGATGTGCCAAGCTATCACCGTAATAGGCTTGTCCAGAGATACGAAAAAATTAATTACCATCGTTATACGGGCCGAATGGATCGAAAACTTCCGAGTCAAGTTATGCTACAATCCTAAAGTATGCTCAAAAATAAAGACCTACTTTGATTAGGAAGAAACTGGAATGCAACGGTATACAGGAAAATTTGTAAATGATATGTTTATCGGTATACCCCAATGGATTAAACCTATTTAACTCTCACAACGATAATGTGAGTTACCTTTGCCACAATTGATTATGTATATGGTCAAATATTAGCCATTACAGTAAATTACTTTGTGCTGAATTTTAGATAATGGTCTTTCATCGGTATCCCATCTGCAGTACGGAATGCATTTCCTGTAATGATGATCTCATAGGTTTTGTTTGGTTCTAACTCCCAATCTATAAGCACGGATTTCTTATCTGAAGAATAACGATGTCCTTTTATCACCGGAAAACCTTCTTTGGAAATCCCCCTAAATGACCGTCCCTGTCCCAATAAGGGCCTGTCGAAATTTATCTTCAGCTCCCTTAAGGTGTTGTTGACATTGGTTTGTCCATCCTGAATTCCCTCAAAAGAAATGATTTTTGGTCTTCTTTCTTCAAAAGCTGCATCTAAAGAAGAAATATCTGCAGCGTAAGATCGATAAGCTTTGGCAAGTACAGGCATATAGCTCTCTAAAGTAGGATATAAGTCTCGCTGACGATCAAAGTGTTCAAGTTCATCAACAAGTTTCTCAATCCAAAGAAATCCCCTATCTAGCTGTCCATTGGTTTCCTTTGAAATCTCTTCGAAGCTGAAATTATGATCTTTTTGATATTTGATAACCGCAGCTCGAACCAATGCCTCGTTCAACATCGTTTGCCAGCTACCGTATGCCTGCCGGTTCATTTTCTCCTTTACGACGCTATATAATTTTTCCCCGCTGTCTCTAAAAATTGTCGTGTCTTTTTCCAATAAATAGTTAACAAAGGAGTGGTTAAACTCGTGAAGTAATGTAGGGAAATAGCTCTGTAACGGAAATTCAGCCATGCCAAGACTATCCATACTCCATGTCCCCATAATAGCGTAGACTTCCTTAAGACCCTGTGGATTTTTAATGGCTACCCCATAGTTACCGCCGCCATTCCCCAAACCATTCACAATCAAAAACTTTTCGGATGGCTTCTTACCATAGAATTTAGGGTACCAGTCCAATTCAATATGTTCATAAATTGGAAGAAAGCGCCTTTGTACCTCATTGTACAGTGCCTGGTTATCCTGAAAAAATCGTTTACTATTACTGTCTTTGTAAAACTTATTTAATAGTGTTGCGAATTGAAGAGCATTAGCTCTACTCCACCTTTTGTCCAGGGTTTCGTTGATATTTTTTTGCTTAAGATTGAACTTATCATCAAGATGTATAGCCATACTCATCACTGCATCGTACCCTATGCCATTTTCATTTTTAATCTTATTGACAAAGGTGATCAATTCGTGTTCTTTAAAAGGACCATAGTGTTCATTGATTCGATCAACATAGCGCTTAAAAATACCTGAGCTATACTCTTGATTGCCAGCAAGTCTAAATACAATACTCAGAATCTCAATACGCTCATCAACTTTTGGCTTATCCATAATTTCGTTACGCTGCCCATAGGTAAGCATAAATGATAAACTGAATAGGATAATCAATACATATTTAGAAGTTTTTTCGAACATATTGGAAATAGGCTTTACCATCTTTTATTTATTTTGTACTTGAATGGGAATTCCAAATAGTTTGCCAATAAATTTAACACGCTATTTGCCAATACACTACGAACGAATTTCTTTCTTAATACTGACCGTTATTGAACACTAGCCGTTCAATATTGAACAGGCTGCCAGCCATTTTCTCTAATCTTATTCACTAATATTAAATTGATCACTTAAGTCCTATAACTGTTTGAAAGCATATTACATTTATTGTCCAACGTTATCTAAGTTGATAGCTGTTAGAGCAGCTGAAACACCAATGAACAAATTCGATTGTTCTAAGTAATTTCTTACATGCAGAAAGGGACAAGTCAAGATCATTGGAAAATGGAAGTTAAATGTGTATATTTAATTATGGAGACATATAAGATGGCTATAATATTATACCGTTTAGCAAAACAATTATGAAAAATATTCTTTTCGCTTCCACACTAGCTCTGTCTATACTTTCCTGCCAAGAAAATAAGCAACAGAACTCACCCCTTGTAGAAAATGCAGTGGACAATGCTGAGTCGCCTACTTCAGGTTCTTTTAAGAGTTATCGTGGAAATAATATAACTGTAGACAATATCTATTCCGAATTGATAAAAGATGATAAAAACCTTACAGCTCTCAATTCCAGGATTGTGAAGACATTAGAGGAAACAGAAAAAGTTTTATCTGTTTATAATAATGTACTCGAAACCACTAATTCTTATTATCAGGATGCCAATGAACGAACGAAAGCCATTACAGATTCACTAGTAAAACAACAGGTACAAAAGGAAATTAGTGCCAGTGCTGATCGATACGATCTTAAAGTAAAAAATATAACAGATCATGTCAGTCAAATCACTAAAAATAATGAAAATCTGGTTAGCACGTATACTGCTTTTAAAATCAGAAAAACGCTACCTGAAATTGAAAAATATCAAAATGCGCATCCTCTAAAAACAGATAGCCTGAATACTTTCATTATCAAGCAGAATAAATTGCTGGATGAATTAAAGAAATTTAAATAAATGATATCAAGAGAAGAAATACTTAGTCAACTTGACAAAGAGGCCAAAAATTATACCTTTCCAATGTTGGATCACGGCTATTACTATCATGGAGATCAAAAAATGGTAGTTTTTCGAGATGAAAGCCGATGGGCAATATTAATTGAAATTTTTGCATTCAACAATCATGATTATGATGTCAACGGTTTTACAACAATTGCCTATTTCTATGGCAATTGCCTACTGAAAGGGTATGATAATGACAATTTCAATTGTTTCGTAAGTGATTCTGATACGGAGTCATTTCTTTATGACGATGAAAATTATATCCCATATTTAGATAGTAACGTTAAAACAATAAAAATTAGAGATAAAATTATTCCATTAAATACAGATCCTGATTTTCTTAAACACAAACAAATCGATCTTGAATACTCGAATAGAATTGCCCCTTGGGATTTAATGAGAAGCTTCGTGCCTGAATATTCGGATCATATTTGGCTAACCAATACCGAAATATCACTGAGCATTCCATCAGATTTACCGATATTCTTAGAGCTGAATGAATGGCTTCCTCCTGATTTAGCTGATAATCAACTACCGAGTGAAACGGAAACATTTATTCAGATTGCAGAAGCACTTTCAACTGGCAATAAAGTCTTATATAAGCCTACTGTTGCACCAAACACGCACTGGAAATATTGGCCCGAGGGTGGAACTTTGTAGTGATCGAAAACCTCATTTCCCTAGTTTTTGCTTTATTGCTTATTCCAAATTCTATAAAATTCTTCCTTCGTTATAAAGTCCTTCTCTTCTAAATCAAGTTCGTCCAATGATTGGTCGTATAACATAGAAGTTTCTTCTCTGGGATTTTCTATGGACAAAAAGACTTTACCTTCGCGCATAATTTCAACCTGCTCTATGGCTTCTCCATTTTGAAAATGTAGATAAAACAATACATCTTCCTCATCCCAATATTTTTTTACAAATACTTCTTGCATATTACTTGAATATAGAAGTGCCGTGATTGACAATTCTTCCCCTAAAGGTAATGAATGAACTTTCTTTTACAAAAGTTTATTAAAATCCAACACTTTAGATATACATGGGTTATGTGATACCAAGATAAAAAAATGGAAATAGAAATTATAATTAATGAGCTATTTATTTTGCCTTTTTACCTCCTGTTTTGTAAATTCAAAAACCAGTAAAGCCATATCATGAAGCTAGTTGTAAAAATATTTCATGTCTGTATTGTTATATTACTATTGTTGGGATATCAAAACGGGGCATTGGCAAAAGCTACCGCAATACCACTGTCAACGGATTCATTAGTCGTATTGCATTTTCAGACAAATGACTCGCTGGTATACAGTCGGAAGGATTTTGACACTATCTTAAGTCATCATCCTGAATTTCTATTTAAAGAGACTTTTGATCCCACATGGAGCTATCACCTCCAACACGATATGGAGTTCAATAGCGAAGCTGGACAGGATAATTATTGTATGCTCTATTCCTACTTCTTAATGCAGGTAAATGGTGAGCAGAAATATGCTACACAGCGCAAAACATTAGTTCAGCTATTTTCAAAAATAAATGAATTATTTGCATTAATTGAACATGGAGGTACGTATTTTGGACATCAGCATAAAAGGCTACTGGCGGAAGTAGAATATTCGATTTTCCTAATGCCAAAAGATAAGAGCGAGCTTCGGAAAACATATGCTATCAACAAACAAAAACAGCTGTATATTCAGGGTCTACGGCAGCTCGTAGCTGATGAAACAGCGAATAATGAGGGAATTGAACCTCAGCGAAAATTAAGTCAAATCAAACGGCTAAGCAAAGTTATAGACGACATAAATCTGCTCATTCCGGACAATTTCTCTTTGAAAAGGGCGCAATACTTTCAAAGCAATTATTATGAATATTACTAAACGACAGACAAATCTTGTATATTAACAATAGGATAGATTTTGCAAATGGGAAATAAACTAAAACTGCCTGCAACTATACGGCTAGCCAAAGAGGAAGAACTTCCGAAAACACCCGCCTCAATCCGTGAAAAATTTGCATGAATAACATGCGGAAAAAATTAAACTGCGGTCTAGCATTTGTAAGACCCCATATAGTATCTTTTATGGGAAACGATAATAATAAAAGAAAAGGTATCATTAAAAGAAGTAGTTTTCTCCATGTAAACTTGGGTGATCAGAAAAATAACCACAACTGATATATTTAAAATGAATTGCGTTGGATAGAACAACACATACAATCACTATTAAATCAATTGACCAAATTCCGACAGTCGATGAAATTAAATCCATTTCAAGAGAAGTGGCCTTAAAGATTATTTTTGAAGGAAAGACGAATAAACAGCGAGAACAAGTCGGACAATATCTCGAATATGCACTTTCTGGTTTTCAGGTCTTGATCCATACTATCGAACCCGAACTTAACATTGTAAAACTAATTACCGATAAAGAAATTGAAGATCATCAAGACTTTTTTGAGCAATGTGCAAAAGATTACGGGCATCTAGGTGGACAACTCGTGTTTATGTTGGTTGACAAACTTGATTTAAATTTAAATAAGGATTTTCCACTAGATACGTTTAACGAGTTAAAACAAGACGATCGACAGATAGGAACAGTTGGTGAATGGAGATATTTCGTCCATGGTTTTCACTGCGGTTTTCAACATTTGACAACGAAACAATGTATTGAAGTTCCTCTTACCTTCGGACTCGAGTTTGGAGATTTAGATCCATATTTTTTCATGAAGTTTATCCGGTCTTCACCAGACTACAGGCGTCTGCCAATTCCCTTATTTGATGAATATGCCGACGGATTAAGAATAATAAAAAAAATGACCTCATTAGGAAAATTTGAAGAGATTCAATCTAATGTTCCTGGCCACACTGGCATTGCCGTCACAGATAGGGAGAAAGTTAAGATTAAATCCGATTTGGATTTAGAAAAAATATTCGTAAAACATATTGAGGAAATTAAAAAGAAACCCAAATTCAACCTTTGGAAATTTCTTGGCCTAAAAAGATGAGCCTGGCGACAACGGTCTTTCATCTGCAGATTTACAATAATTATGACAGAATTGCTGCCTTATGATAATCTCCGTTTCATCAATAATACTAAATAATAACATGATTTATATTAGCCAAATCCGAAATAAAAAAAAGCTGGAAGACCACGATCATTATCCGTATAATATCCCGTCATTGTCAACACTGGATGAACTAAGATTTCGAAATCCTGTGACCTTCATCGTCGGAGAAAATGGGATCGGAAAATCCACCCTTGTAGAGGCAATAGCTATCAATGCAGGTTTCAATCCGGAAGGTGGAAGCCGCAATTTTAATTTTAGTACCATGGATTCCCATTCCGTTTTATTTGAAGCTATTCAGGTAATACGAACGGCATATCGCAACAGAGATGGCTATTTTCTCAGGGCTGAAAGTTTTTACAATGTCGCTACTGCTGTAGATCAATATGGGGCTCAGGACTCCTATGGTGGATCGCTACACGAACGTTCTCATGGTGAAAGCTTTCTATCGTTATTACATCATCGCCTAAACGGAAACGGACTCTATATTTTTGATGAGCCAGAATCAGCACTGTCTATCATAAGCCAGCTAAACATGCTGAGCCGAATAAGAGAACTTGTAGAACTGAGATCGCAATTTATTATTGCAACACACTCCCCCATCCTGATGGCCTATCCCGAAGCAGACATCTATCAGGTATCTGAAAATGGAATAAAGCTGATTGCATACCAGGATACCGAACAATACAAATTGATGAAGTATTTTATGAATAACCACGAACGAATGCTATCCGAATTGGGATTCGATTTGTAAATCAAAAAAATGGAAGACAAAAATAAATGCAAAGGAGACTGTAAACTGAACTGTGTCAGACTTAGCATCATATTTTACCTCGCTATTATTTTGACACTTGCTTTCTTCAATCCCTTTCCCTCTACCTCAGCTATAATATCCCCCGCAGACTCTCTGCTCTCAACAAGAAAAACCAATTGACCGTTAAAGCACTTCATGACGGGTTTCTGAAATGATTCCAAACTTGTTGGATCTCCATTCGCCACAGCCTTAAATGCCCCCTGCCCTTTTACCTTGAATTTTAATTCTCGGTCTTCGCTTGTCACTATATTCCCCTGTTTATCAACGAGCGTAGCTGTGATAAAAGCAATGTCTTTTCCATTTGCTTTCAATTGTTTCCGGTCCACTTCTAAACGTATAGTATATAGCTTACCTGCAGTCTTTACACTATCTCTTGCAGCTATATTCCCTAAAGAATCATAGGCAATTACTGAAACCGTGCCCGGTTCGTATTTAGTATTCATCCACATCAAACGATAGCGCTTCTGACGCATAAAATCATTTTGTGCTTTTTTATCCTTAGATTTTTCCAAAGTAACATCAAAATCTTTCCTTTTAACTCCTTGACTTTTTCCATTGATAAAAATTTCCGCTGCAGGGTAATCTGTATAAACAAAAATTGGCGTTTTCTGTCCTTCGCGTCCCTTCCAATTCCAATGAGGAAGAATATGAAGTGTATGCGATTCCTGGTTCCAATGGCTTCGATAAAGATAATATCTATCTTTAGGAATACCGACAAGGTCTACAATACCGAACAAAGAACTATGACTTGGCCAATCTGTATAGTAGGGTGTCGGTTCGCCCAAATAATCGAACCCTGTCCAGACAAATTCACCTATTGCATAAGGTAAATCATCATGCTGGATAAAGTTATCTTCAGGCAAATCCGACCATGAACAATGCTCTACATCATAACTCGAGGCCTGATGGTCGTCATATTTTGCCATTGATTTTCGTTCGACGGGAAATTTATAAACACCTCTAGAACTCAAAGTGGACGCAGTTTCTGTACCAAGAATCAACTGCTGTTGCAACTTTTCATACGCTTCGGGGTATTTAAATGGGCGATAATTAAAGCCTGCCACATCCATCGTTGAGGCAAAGCTACTATTTATGACCGCATCAGGGTTGTCCATCCCCTGGGTAACAGGGCGAGATGGATCCTCACGATGGCAAATATCTTGCAGATACCGCGCCACCTTTGATCCATCAGGACTTCCTTGTTCGGGTACTTCATTTCCAATACACCACATCACAACGCTTGGATTATTGCGGTAATGCCGTATCAGATTGACAAGATCTTTTTCGGCCCAATCGTTAAAATATTGATTGTACCCATTCTTCATTTTGGGAATTTTCCATTCATCAAAACTTTCCGCCATTAGCATAATTCCCATTTCGTCACAGGCTTGTACCAGTTCCGGCGCCGGCATATTATGAGAGGTGCGAATAGCATTAACGCCCATATCTTTCATTATTCGCAACTGCCGCCTAATAGCGGCCTCATTCACAGCTGCTCCCAACGGCCCTAAATCATGATGCAAACACACTCCTTTAAATACGGTCAGCTTTCCATTCAAATAAAACCCCCTATTTGGTACCAGAGCAATGCTTCTGATTCCAAATACTGTTTGATATTTATCGATTAATTTGCCGTTCTGATAGAGCTTGCTGACAGCCTTATATAAATTGGGGGATTGCAATTCCCATAATTGTGGTTTATCAACGAACAATTCCTGCTGGATCTGGTAGTTGCCAATTCGATCATTCTTCTTCGCCACAATCTGTCCATCGCTGTCTATAAGAATAGTCTCTAAGGAAAGAGAATCTTTCGACAGATCTATACCAACTAAATCAGTCCAAACCTGAATTCGAGCGAAATCCTTTGTGATCTCAGGTGTCGTAATATAGGTGCCCCAATTGGCAATACTTGTTTTTTCAGTGATCTCCAATCGAACATTTCGATATAATCCTGCGCCAGGATACCAGCGGGATGACTCAGACTTATTTTCTAATCTTACGGCTACCAAATTTTTACCCGGACTCACATACTCGGAAATATCAAAATAAAAACTATTATAGCCATAAGGCCAATTGCCGACCTTTTTCCCATTAACAAAAACGACAGCATTGCTCATAGCACCATCAAACTGTAAAACCGTGCGCTTATTTTGAACGTTTTGTGGCAATTCAAATTCTTTACGATACCAACCAACGCCAACAAACGGAAGTCCACCAGTCCGACCTGCATGTTCCAATGCTTCCTTTTGTCCATCTTGGGCAATAGCCATATGCTGCTTATCATTGTTGGCACTAAACGGGCCATAAATTGCCCAATCATGCGGAATTCGAACAGTCTGCCATGCGCTTGTAATCAATCCGAGATCAGAAAAGTTTGGCTGATCATTTTTTGTAAATTTCCATCCATCCTCCAGCAAGGTTACTATTCGTTCCTGTGCAAATAAAGTATTGGGTCCAATAGATATTATTGCACACAGTATAAATTTCAGTCCTAGGGTTGAAAAAATGAATAAATAAGATTTAGATTCTTTTTGCATCTATAGCATTTTAAGGTTGAGTTTGTTCAAAAAAACGATTTAAAGATCCGAAAATACAACTTATGTATAACATAATAAAATTATTCAGGTCTTTTGTAATTGGATTTAAAACTGAAATTATGGTTTGCTATTCAAATACTCCTCTTTCATTGAAATAGAGCCCCAACTGTTCTATCTGCGGATTTAGACGAGATTGTAAAATGTTGATTCTTATCTTCTGGGCAATAACTGTTGGAAAAGCTAATAGACGTTTGTTACCGATCGTAGTACCTTTCGACACTTCTTTCCAGACTCCATCTTGCCATACTTCCAAATTAAATCGCTCGACACGTTGCCCTAAAGCGATGGTTTCCTGTAAGGAGAGAACGTTGAACGCGGTTGCTTTAGGTAGGATATATTCAAAAGTTGCTGTGCTGATTTTTTCATCTTTCGTCGTCCAGAATGGCATTTTTTTCCATTTTTTCAAAACGAGGCCTGCAGTCTGGAGTTTGGCTTTGCTTAAAAGATTTTTCGAAAACAATGCTGTGCGCCAGTCATTCCACTTTTTTAGATTTGCAGCATCTACCGAATGAACCAATCCGGCTGCTGTTGGTGGAATATTAAGCAACAAGACACCATTTTTTCCCACCGAATTAAAGTAAATATCCATCAACTTCCCAGGGCTTTTGACTTTGTTATCCTCTTCCTCGTGATAGAACCATCCCGGGCGTATAGAAACATCAGTTTCCGCTGGGTACCATACCAGCCCTTTTGCTTCTTTGATCGTTTCTCGGCTCCCAAGATCTTTATTACGCATATCTCCGGCCGGTTTAATATTCATCTGTTGTTGCGATCCCGCAGCAATATGATTTTGCGCTAGGTTACTAGCAGGTACAACTGACCATTCTGTATCCCGACCATAGCCCGTTTCTGTACCAACCCATCTCACATCGGGTCCCATTACTGCGATAACGGCCTCAGGTTGTTTTTCTCGTATAACCTGATAATAACGATTCCAATCGTATTCCTGCTTTTTACCGTTAGGTCCCTCTCCATTAGCACCATCAAACCAAACTTCATCAATCTGACCATATTGGGTCAGTAATTCGCTCAATTGGGCAACAAAAAAATCGTTATAAGCTTCTGACCCATAAGAAGCTTCATGTCGATCCCAAGGGGAAAGATATACGCCCAACTTCATACCATATTTTTTACAGGCGGCAGCAAGTTCGCCAAAGACATCTCCTTTTCCCTTTTTGTAAGGAGAATTTTTAACCGAATAGTCTGTTGTATTCGTTTGCCAGAGACAGAACCCATCGTGATGCTTCGCGGTAAGAATCAAAAGTTTAATTCCACCTTCCTTTGCTGTCCTAACCCATTGTTCTGCATCTAATTGTGTCGGGTTAAATAATTTTGGATCGTCTTTCCCTTCACCCCATTCCTTATTTGTGAAGGTATTGATCCCGAAATGGAGAAATCCGGTCACTTCCAGCTTTTGCCAATCAAGCTGTCTTTGGGTCGGTATCACGTTGGCTGCCTTGGTTACAATAGCAGATTCTGATTCTCCGGGTTGTAAGGCAATCATATTTTGAGCCGAAGCGTCAAATACCGCTGCCAATAATAGTAAAGTAATGATATTAATTTTCTTCATTTTATATCTATATGACGAAAATAAGATAGCCGGAATAATCTCCGAACTATCTTATCTTCAAAATTTTCGTAAAGGTTCCGACCAATTATTGATTGGCCCCCTGATTGGCGACTAAAGGCCAATTCGGGTTTTGATAAATAATTGAACCAGCTGGGCTACCATCTGTTGAAGTAATGCTCAAATGACTTATTGCAATAGGAGACAAATAATGGGCACTGGTCCAACTATAGCCATTTAGAACAAGATTGTTAGCCGAAAGATTAATCCGATAGGGTCTTAAATATTGGCTTTCCTGTGGTGAAGACACATTTGCGGTTTTTCCTGCTGTACCGGGTACGATTAAAGTAGAGACGCCCTTATATTTGTACCAGTCTTGCATAGGCCCCCACAGCCTCATCCCTTCAATAATGTATGGATTGTTTGCTAGCTGATCAAGTGCCCGCCAACGCCTAAGATCATTAAATCTAAATCCCTCGGCAACGAGTTCCAAACGGCGCTCCCTTCTAATATTATAAAGAAGTTTGTCGGAAAGTAATTGTCCGGCTGAATATGCAGCGAAGTCACCTTGAGCTTCCTTTTGCATGTCCGTCGCATTTACGGTTGCCATAAAATCTGTATTCACACCTGCTCTTTCTCTGATTTTTGTCCAGTAACTATTCGCTTTTGCATCGATCACTCCCTTTGCAAGATAACTTGCTTCAATATAATTTAAATAAGCCTCAACGGCACGAAAGATAATTGAGCCTGTGGTACCAGTCTGCCCCTCAGCTTGAGCAAAAAGATAACTCATTCCTTTTTTCACGGCATAACCTGTCACGTACCTTGTTTCGGCTAGTCCGATAATATCTGGTCTCGGCTCTGTCTGTACAGCACCTGTCGAAGAAGTCTGGTTGGTATAACTCAATTCACCAGGTGCTTTCATAAAGAGCTGTAAGCGATTATCCCGATTTTTTTTGACTAGGCTGATGGAATCGTCACCGGCATACCCAGCGTTAGAAGCATAAATAGGCAGTCCATTTTTCATGGTGAAATTTTCCACAAGACCTCTTGAATATCCAGAATTTCCGCCATTACGGTTCATGTAGTGATTTACAGCATGCGTAATTCCTAAAGGCATTGAATAACTCCGCCATAAAAGGACTTCACTGTAACCGTTTAGATTTTCATCACCAAACATTTTAAAATAGGGATTTGAAGATGAATTATAGCCATCATCCTTTGTATTTCCGACAAGTTCCACAGCATCGGCTACCTGAGCAGCTGCTGTCATCGACTGCTCTAAGAAATAATTGATCTCATTATCGATATTGATTGAAAAATTTGGGTGCGATTTTGCACCGGGCCAGCCAGTTCCACCAGGGACGAAAGCAGTTCCTTTGTGGTATTTTAGCCAAGAGCCTTCAAATAATCCTACACGAGATTTAAAAAGTAAAGCTGCCTTTTTTGAAATACGGTTTTTCCCATCCGGAGCAACATCGTTCAGCAGTGTAATTGCTGAATCCAAATCAGAAAGAATAAATCTAACCACCATATTTCTAGGTTGTCGAATGGAAGCAGCCGTCAGCTCCTCCATATTATCTTTAAGTGTATTTCTGATGATCGGAAAATCACCCAGCGCCTGTACTTTATTAAAATATTCATACGCTCTCAAAAAATAAGCTTCTCCCACATAATGGGTTATATTTGCTGAATTGCCCGTTAACTTACCGTTCTTCCATTTTGGAAGTACCTGTTCGAGAAAATAGTTCAGCTGCCTAATCTGAGTAAAATCCCATTCGCCGCCCGAACTCGGCACACGCCATTCTCCCGGAACCCAACGAGTCGAATAACTTGAAGTCACCTGGTTATCGGTACCATTATCGTTCGCAAATGTACCGAGCCCCCAGCCAGAATGGGATGGAAAGGCATAACGCCCAACAGTATATGCGGCTAAATCAGCTTCTGTATTTAAATATTCTTGTGGCGTTACATTGGATAAGGGTTCTCTGTCCAGATACTTGTTACAGGAATGCAAAGTGAACAACACGGTCATCGATAACAACCAAGAAATTGTAGAAAAATAATATGTCGTTTTCATATATATCGGTTTAAAAATTCAAGTTAAGGCCAAAAGAATAAGTCGTCGAAAATGGATATGTCTTTCCATCATTCCACCCGCCGAGTCCAACGGTTTCTGGATCAAAAACCTTAGCCATTTTGGTAAAAGTCAACAAATTCTCACCTGATGCATAAATACGAATTTTGGAAAATCCTATCTTGGCCAATAGTTGTGGAGAAAACGTATATCCAAATTGAGCATTCTTTAAACGTAAATAAGCGGCGCTCTGCAAATATTTAGTTTGTGTTTGCTGATTTTTTGAGGTGTTAAAATAAGGTCTTGGTAAATAGGAATCTTTATTAACACCTAAAACACCGTTCTGTACCATCGTGGAATTCTCATCGCGGTAGAAGTCCATATTCTCAACAAATCCAGCGGACTGCCACATGCCACCATTCGCTCCCCAAAAATAGGGGCCATTGGGCATATAATCGCGTTTTCCAACACCTTGCAAGAAAATCCCTAAATCGAATCCGCTATAATTGAAATTTAAATCAAAACTATAACGATAGCGTGAGGCCGAATTTCCTATAATTGCCAGATCCCCTGGGTTCGCCAATGTATTGGCTCCATTATTAACCTGGCCGTCTCCGTTGAGATCAGCATACATAATGTCCCCAGCTTGCCAGTTTGTCCCGAAAGACTGTTTGGCATTAGCGAGGTGTGCAGCCATTTCTTCTGCGCTCTGTGCTATTCCTAAAGTTCGATATCCCCAGATCTCTCCATTCTTCCGGCCATCATACCAAGTACTCAACGTGCCTGTAGGATTAGGATATTTGGTGACTGTCTGACGGTCGTCGGCAAGGACAGCTCGTGCGCTATAATTCAGTTTACCGATATGATCTTTCCAATTTAACTCAATTTCAAATCCTTTGGAATTCATCTCGGCATTGTTTAAACGTGGTACAGCTGTACCCAAAATAACAGGAAGTTCTGGTGCTGGTCCTATCATATCAAATGTATTCCGACGATAGACTTCAAGAGATAAGCCTAAACGATTGGAAAGTGCCCGCAAATCCATCCCCACATTCCAGCTTGATACACGCTCCCAGGTCAAAGTAGAGGCAATAAGCCCTGGTGCACTGGCGGTATTTGTTTTTTGTCCATTCAAAAGCCAGGTACCATTAGCTATATTTACTGGCATTGTTGCATAAAAAGGATACCAATTGTCCGTATATTGGTTTCCCAACTCGCCATAGGAACCACGCAACTTAAACATGGAAACATGCTCCTTAATAGGCCAAAATGACTCATTCGCTATATTCCATCCAGCGGAAACGGAGGGGAAGAGATTCCAGCGCAAGTCTCTTGGAAAACGTGAGGAACCGTCGTATCGTCCGTTAGCCTCAAAAAGATACCTATCTTTGTAGCTATAGTTTAATCGTCCAAAAAAACCAGCAGTAGCCCAATGTTGGTAGCCCCCAGAAGCCCTTGGATTGGTGGTGGCAGTATTCAATGTAGGTACATTATCTGTGATCAGATCGCTCATGCTTCCATTAAGATCTCTATACTTATTGAGCTCTGAATTGAATCCAGCCAAAATTTTGAAATGATGATCATCGTTGATGTCAAAGGAATAATCTGAAAAGAAATTTGTACTGAAATATTCGTCTTTGCGATTGTATTCAGACACATTGGTATACCCCGCAGCATTGTATCCTACTGCAAGGAGGAACGGGTTTCCTTTTGCATCATTTGAATAAGCTTTCAAAATTTCAGCATGATCATTTTGACTCGTAATGCGATAATTGACATTTCCTGTTATATTCCAGTTTTTGATTGGCTGATAATGTAATTGTAGCTGCTGATAAAGAAAATCTTTCTGAAATTTTGAACGTCCTCCTTGCTGCAGCTGCAAGATTTCACTTGGTTCGGAATAATTTCCATTTGGGTCGTACAAAGGTATCGTAGGCCATCTTCTCGCTATATTATGATAATATAGATCATTCATATGGCTTGCTTTTTCGTAGTCTTCACGTACAAAACGCGTATTGTACATCAGGTCCACCTTATCGCTAATCTTTGCATTGATTTTCGTAGCTATCGAATATCGTTGAAAATTGTCATTAGCAAATCTGTTCAAACCATTTTGATCCATGTAATTCGCAGAACTATAAAAATTTAGCTTTTCAGTACCGCCATTCAAACTGAGCGTATGTTCATGGGAAGTTGTAAAGTCCCGATAAAACTCCTTAAACCAGTTTGTATTCCCATTAGATCCTGTATAGTATTGAAATCTGTCACTAGCATTTGGGGTAGTCGTCGTTTCTATTTCTCCTTTCTGATAAGCATCAATTCGTTCCAATACCTCCTGCGAAAATTTTGCACCCTCACCATCGTTTGCTGCGACTTCATTGAAATAATAAGCAAATGTTTTGGAATCTAACATCGTGGGTAGTCCTCTTGGCTTGCCCAGTCTTATATTATTGTTATAATTTGCAGTTATCTTCCCCGATTTTCCAGATTTTGTTGTAATGAGGATAACTCCAAAAGGTGCCCTGGACCCGTAAATAGCGGAAGCTGCTGCATCTTTAAGTACTGTGATATTTTCAATATCCTGAGGATTAAGCGCATTCATATTGCCCTCCATCCCATCAATTAAAACCAAAACTGATGAACTTGACCCCACCCCTATCGTTCCTGCTCCACGAATATTGACGCTTAAATTTTGATTTAGCTCACCGCCCAGTCCAGTTGTCTGTAAATTCAACCCGGGGATCATGCCCTGTAGGGCCTGTCCAACATTCTGTACAGGTCTTGACTCTAACTCTTTACCGTCAAGAGAAGAAACCGCACCAGTCAAATTTGCCTTCTTTTGTGTTCCGTAACCCACTACGACAACTTCTTCCAAGGCTCTATCCTGACTGGCCATTGTCAACAGCATGGGGGTGCGACTCGCGTTTTCACTTAAAGAAGCATACCCCACATAGGAAAAATCCAAAATGGATTTTTCATTTGCTACTTTTAAAGTAAATGTTCCGTCTTCTGCTGTCAATACAGTATTTGAGGTACCTCTTTCTGTCACAGTCACACCCGCAATTGGTTTTCCCGATGCATTTAAAACTGTACCTTTAACCTCTATCTTTTCTGATTTTTGATTTGGGATATTTTTTAAACTAGTCCTTTCCTGTGGTTTAACAATAATAGTCTTGCCTTCAATCACAAAATCTAGATTCTGCTCCGTGAGCGCTTTTTTCAACACTAACTTCAAATCCAATTTGGAACCAGAATAAGAGATTAATTTTTTGTTTTGCAAAATATCAGAATCATAAATAATCTGATATCCTGTTTGTTTACGTATCTCTTTTAGTACTTCTGTTAAAGTTGCATTTTTTAGATTGAGGTTTAACTCTTGTGCCTTGGCCAAGGGAAGGCTTTGGAGAGCTATTAAACCAAGGATAGTCCCTATTCTTGAAGAGCGCTTTAGAAAAGTTAAAGCAGATTTGTCCCGAACAAACCAAAATTTGTTTTTTCTCAGGTGAAATTCTTTATTCATATTTTTAGGTTTTATTGTAAAAGGGGTATTATCCCCATTCTTACAATAAAGAGTCTCCCAAACGCTATTACCCTAAAAACTTTTTTAAAAAATTATTTCATGATCTTTTAACGTGATGTTCAAATTGCCTGATTTTTTTATGAGATCCAAAATCTCGGAAAAAGAGCGATCTCTTTTAAGAAAAAGTGTAAAATTCCGATTAGGAACTTTGTTGGGATCAAAATGAATTGGATAGATATTAGCAAGATCTGAGAGAATATAGCGCAAGCTTTTATTTTCATAATACAAATTACCATCTTTCCACGACATATAATCTTCGGTTATAGCAATTGTTTTATCAATAGATCCTTGATCATCCAGCATGGCCATCTCTCCAGGAATAAGCAACTTGTTTTTTCCTGATTTAATACTTTTTAAAGCTATACTTCCTTCCGTTAATACAGTTTGCTCGGCTCCTTCACGAGACAAAACATTAAACTTTGTACCTAAAACAGCTATCCGCTGTTTATCTGTCAGAACAATAAACCCCTGTTTAATATCAGCCTGCTGTCTCTTAGCAACCTCAAAAAAGGCTTCCCCTTTTAAAGTTAAAATCCGATTTTTTAAAAAATCGCCTTTGTAACTCAGCTCAGAATTAGAATTGAGAAATACTGTTGTTCCATCTTTTAACAAAACCTTATACAATCCACCAACCCCAACGCGCAGTACAACATCATCAAATTCGGAGGTTGATGATTCTATCTGTTCAATAATCAACATATCTTTCTTTTTACTGACTTTGAAAGGTTTGTTTTCATTATTCTCCCATTCAGAAAGGGACATGAGCCTTGACCCTGAGATTGTGATATCGCCAGCTGTAATATCCGCATAAATATGCTCAGATTTTTTGGGGAAGATATTAATGGAACGAGAATAAAAAATGTATAAGCTAGCAGAACAAATAGATAAAACAAAAAATAGGATAGCCCCATTCAACAAACGCTTTTTACGTTTCTTTCTACTAATCGTTGTTAGAATACGATCAAAAGTCTTTTTTTTTATATCTTCTCTATCGTTTAGGGGCATATGCTTATAATACGGATGAACTTGAAAGATTTTAATTTGTTAATATGACAAAATAACGAAAAGGTGAATATAATTATAAGGCTTTTCGTAATTTATTCAAGACTTTTGATATATGATATTCGACAGATTTAATGCTAAGGTTCATTTTTTTGGCGATTTGTTTGTAGGATAAATCATCTTCGCGACTCATGATAAATATTGCTCTTGTTTTGGTAGGAAGTCTCGCTAGTAAGCCATCAAGCTGTTCAGAGAGTTCTTTATACGAAAGCTCATCATGCTCAATCGCTATATCTAACAACAGGTGTTCCTCTAATTCATTTAACCTACGTAATTTCCCCAGCAGTTTAAAACATCTGTTTTTCGTACAAATGAATAAATAATCTTTTAACGATGACTGGATGTTTAATCGTTTATGACGTGCCCACAATTCGGTAAAGACATCATGTAAAACATCTTGTGCTAGCGATTCTTCCTTCATTAATCGTAAAGCAAAGTTATAGAGGCCATCCCAGTAAAAATTATAAACTAGGGAAAATGCTTGCATATCTCCGTCTTTTAGACAGCGCAAAATTTTGTGCTCTACTTGACTTTCCACTTGATTCGATTCCATATCGGTAATTAAAATGTTCTTCAATGGTTAGCAGCTGTTTAAGATTAATTGGTTAGATTAAGAAAAAACGCCAACAATATTATGTATTACATAAATACAATATTAATATTTTTTTATAAATGTATAAAATGATATATAAAATTTTTAAATAAAAAAATTAGGCCAAATTTTGCTTTGGACTCGAAATCATATTGCCTTTTTATCACCTTGCTATAGCGCTATGTTTATTTCATTGAAGGATCTAAAACTGGATGAGAAGCAGCAAAGTTGGGGATCAATCGACACGCTAGAGTAGCTGTACTCACCAGCGATATATTTTGTCTCTGCATTATAAAATAAAGCCCTTGATATCGTAGAAACACAAACTTGGTTGACTGTAAGAATATATGAAACTGAGGTGCAATCCGATTTCTTTTTTGACCTAGTTTGGCATATCTTTATACTTGTGATTCCGTATTACCATTTTCTTTTTTGAATATCACATTATTTTATTGAATAAGTAATGAAAGTAAAAAATACCGACAATTCTGAGCATTATATTTGGGGTGAAAATTGTGATGGGTGGCACTTATTAAAGTCCGATTCTTTAAGTGTGATTCAAGAGAAAATGCCGCCAGGAACAAAAGAAAGTTTACATTTTCATAGTAAGGCACAGCAATTTTTTTACATATTAAAGGGTACCGCAACTTTCGAAGTAGATAATGAATCATATGTTGTTGAAGAAAACAATGGCTTTCATATCCAAGCAAGTCAGAAGCACAGAATTTTCAATAGAACTAATCAAGATTTAGAATTTCTTGTTATTTCACAGCCGAAATCTCATGGAGATCGAATTAATTTGTAATCTTTCATTAAAAATAAAGTTCGTTTGGCCTGCTAAACTCTTTTTATTTTCAACACTATTAAGCTGCTCAACACAAAAGAATCTTGATGACTTTGCTGAAATAGATCGAAACAATTGCAGTAGTTTTAATCAGCAAGGCAAAGGATATACAGAAAGCGAGGTTGCACCATTGATACATGGAAAAGTAAGATTATGTTACAATAACGAAATAGTGTCTGACGCAAGAGTTTTTTTTCTTCAAAATGGAAAAGATACCATAGCTTCCCTTATGACCGACAAAAAGGGTGAATTTTTAAATAAAATATCATCAGATGGTTTCTGGGGGAAAATAATTATTGAAAGATTTGGATCAAATCTTTCAATCGATGATGTCCGAATTAATGCTAATTTTAAAGATTATTATTTGGATATAAAATTACCAACGCAACCTGTTTATATAAATGAAACAGGGCCTAAAAAGGACCAAAAAAAGCTGAGGAAAGAAGTTGAAAGAGCAAATCGAAAACATAAATAGATGTAGCAATGAGGTTTGGAGCTTTAAAATTTCACTATATTTTTTGATCTTTTGTTTCTCGTCCTGTTCTATCATCCAATCGAGAACGGAAAAAGTTAAGATTCTCGGAGGATATGAAGCTTCAAGCTTTCTAGACGAGAACACTTCTCAGGACTCAGTAACAATTTCAGGCGTTGTCACTGCAGCTAAGACAAAAAGAAAGGTAATCAATGCCGAGATAAGATTTTTAGATTCTGAAGGAAATACACTTAAAAAAATATCTTCTGATAACAACGGGTCTTTTCATACAAAACTGGCAAAACTCTCAAAATTTGGAAGTATCGAAATTGATGGAAATAGTGCTGGTTTTCTCACTATAGCAAACATTGACTTTGGTATTTTTGTCAATAACACTAAGATCAAAGCAAGACTATTCAACTATGATTATTCTGCAACAGAGCTAGAACTTTCAAAGAAAGAAGATCGAGATCAGCTAAAGCGAGAGATAGAAGAAATGAAAAAACGAAAGAGGTAATTTCTAGTATTTACCGCCACTCTTAGGGATTTATTTACTTTTTATAAGTTAATATCGGAATTTTTCTCAAGCGAGATAGTTCGTGTGTCGTTGAAGCATAAAGTATTGGGTTTAAATAATGTTTAGATTTATTTATAAAAAAAACAACTAGAGACGGTCTTATTTTTCTAACCGCAAGATCAATATCTTCAATTAAAGTGTTCGTCGAGGTTCTGAGAGCATATTTAACCTTAACCGCAACTCCTATTCTTTTGAACAACCGCGCTTCTAAAAGCGTAGCTTTAAGCATAATTTCTCGTGGAGAGACAATATGCAATAATTTAATTTCAAAATTAAGTGTTTTTACAAACTCTACAATCTTCTTGATTTCCTTTTGATAATTAGTCATATCTGAAGCGTAACAAATACTATCTATAGTTTTTGTCTTATAAAAACTAGGCACACTAATCACGGGAACTGGAGATTTCGCAATTAATTTGTTTGCTGTGGCACCAATCGTCTTTTTTAATCTCCCTCCCCCCTGAATACCATGGCATATACAGCTACATTTATGCTTGGACACGCATCTCAAAATAGTGGTCACTGTATTTGGATTCATCTGAAGGTCGATCTCAAAATTGACGGCAGGCGCTTCTATGTTACTAAAAATTCGATCTAAAAACTTGTTTAACTTAGTTAATATAAAATCTCTTCTGACTTGACGGTAATTTTCAAACCTATGAGGTCTCCAGCTTTTGGGTTTCAAAAGATGATAAACATGCACAATAATCAAATTAGCACCTTTTAACTGTGACAATTTATAGGCAAAATGAATGGCTGAAGTAGAACCAGCCGAAAGATCTGTAGCTACCAGAATTTTTTCCATACATCCTCATCATTTTTCGCTAAAATTACTTTTAGAATAATACAGATACAATGATGGCTATCAGTTAAAACACTGATCGTTAGCGTAAAATATGCTTCACAGATAATTTGATGATATACATTTTTCAAGATTTGGAGAGAACACCTTATACAGGCATTTTAGGGAAGGTAATTATAATTGTTCTGATGAAAACGGGGCTGTAAACCGTTTGTTTAGCTTTTCATCTTTATTAAACCGCCAAGATCCATAATGTGGATCTGACTTCCATTTCTTTCTATTAATCCTCTTTCTCTAAAATCGGTAAGTATTCTACTAACCGTTTCTGTAGCGATACCGGCAAGTCCAGCAAGTTCGTCCCTACAAATATCTATTTGGTCTATTGGGACTGCATTCTTATTTAACCTAATTAATACTTGTGTAAGTCTTTTTCTCACAGACTCATAAGCAAGCTCGACGAGTTGATCTTTTTTTTCGCGTAAATTGGCTGATAATATTTTAATAAAGTGTTGATTAAGTCCAACATGTTCGTTTAACAAGCCAATAATTGCACTTTTAGATATAAGATAAAGAGATGAATCCTGAGTAGCTTCGGCACTTTCAAGCCAAGGATCATCTAGCAACAAAGTATCCAGACCAATAAAACTGTTTGGTTTATACAACCCTGTAATCATTTGTCGACCATCGTCTGTTAGTTTCAAAGTTTTAATACAACCTTCGATCAATAGATAAAGCCATTGCGAATGATCGCTTTCGTAATACAACGTTTGTTTCTTTTTGATATTTCGTATTTTGCATTGAGAAATAAGATCGAACAGTTTTTCCCAGCCTGTACCATTATGGGGATGATTGTTATTCGCCTCGCTAATCGGCAATGATGTCTGATTCTTATTCTTGTTAATTCGACCTTCTACAGATCTAACAAGCTGATCGCCCTGAAATGGCTTGGTGACAAAATCATCAGCGCCACATGCTATCCCTTTTTTTACCATATCTGGAGTCGATAAAGCATTTAAAAAGACGAAGGGTATTTTAGTAGTTGATGGATTTTTTGACAATATAGATAATACACCAAAACCATCTATATTTGACAACACAGTATTGCATAATATTAAACTAGGATGTTTACTTAATGCTAGATTAATCCCTATTTCGCTATTAAATGCTGCTGTTACTTCATACCCTGAATTTTTTAATAAATCCGAATATTTACCCAGTAAATCCAGATCATTTTCGATAATTAAAATATTATTCATTTTTGTCAATACCTGTATAAGATAATTCATAAATCTACTTCTAATTCTGCTTTGCGACAATTTTTTCTTAAAAAACATAGCTTTTCAGCGACAAAACCGATCAAAATATGTGACCATCGTCACTATAAACCCTGACAAGCATCATTTCACACAAAGAACATTTGAAGGAAATTTATATGAAAAGTAATTATGGCCTAAAAATTAAGAGAATTATGAACGCTATCATATCGGGGAAGGATTTTTTTAAAGTTGGTTTAAATCCCGAAAGCAGCAGAGCTGCCTCAAAAGATTCTTCGCAAAAACATGCAGGTAGTATTGTAGAATCCATTATTAGAAAGCAAGGTCATAATATAAGTAAGCTGGCCAAATATATGAAGATTAGCAGGTGTACGTTATACAAATGGTTTGAGCATGATACTTTACCTTTTGATATATTAGTTAGAATTGGCTCTTATACTAATTATGATTTTTCTTCTGATTTTCCCGAAGTTTTTCGCTCAAGTTCAGAGGCTGAAATAGAACAGCATCCTTTACAAAACCCATCCAAAGAAAATGAGAAGATTGACTATTGGATAAGAAAATATATCCTTCTGTTAGAAAAATATAACGAGTGTCTAATAAATCAAAATCACTCTCAAAACCCCAAATAACTTTCTTAATTCGCTATCTTCTTTAAAAAACATCCCTTTTATCTTTTCCGTTAGCTTATATGTACTAAGGTCACTAAAACTTGGTTATGATCGTGCTTAGGATATAACGCCCGATTTGTACCCGTCTTTATATACCTCACCATAAAGACTACACAATACCTGACGGGCTCCTCCCCCATTCTATCTGCTATATGCATTTTTCTTTTGGTTATCTGTCGTTTAAAACTGTAAAGAAATCAAAATGTTTAAACTGAGAAATGCAAATATCCTGTTTTACTACTTTTCTCAAATTGATATACAACAAAAATTACATTCATCAAACATTAAATACAACCAAGTATTATACATATAGTAATTCACTTTTTTTACAACTCCTGGTAAATCTGTTGAACAAAACCGTAAACTATTGTAAAACCGGTATACCATTTATACACTTTAAATACAAAGTAATCTGCCGCATAAATTATTGATAGTTTTCTATATACCTTAGTTGTCAAGAAGTTTTGCACATTTTAAGATATAAAATCATGAAAACAAAACACCTGTTAATTATTATATATATACTCACTTTTAGCTCATGTGCGCAAAAAAGAGAGTTGGCTTATTTCAGCAATTTAGCTCCGCAAACCGCCGAGAAAACGATACAAGACGAATCAATAAAAATACAACAAAACGATCTTTTGAGGATAAATATAAATAGTCTTAACCCGGAATCAAACACGCTATTTACGGTTAACCGCCAAAATGCAGCAGGAGCTACCTATGAAGGACCGGCAGGTTACAGAGTAGCTAAAGATGGAACGATTACTCTCCCCGTAATAGGTAATATTAAAGTGGAAGGTTTGACTATTACGCAAACCCAGGATGCATTAATAGAAAAACTAGCTAAATATGTCAAAGAACCAATGGTTGAAGTACAACTTTTAAATTTTAAGATTACCGTAATCGGAGAAGTAAATAAACCCTCGAGCTTTATCATACCTGGCGATCATATTAATTTATTAGAGGCGCTTGGTATGGCAGGTGATATGACGGTTTATGGTAAACGAGAAAACGTATTAGTCATTAGAGAGCAAAATGGGAAAAGAATAATGAAAAGGTTGAATTTAAACAAAGAAGATGTGCTTAATGATCGCTTTTTTAATCTGATGCAAAACGATATAGTTTATGTGGAGCCGGATAAATCTAAAGCTATAGAGTATAGCCCTAGCACGAGAATTATGCCTATTGTTATTGCCTCTATATCGGCAGTTGCTGTCCTGATTTCATCCATTTTAAGAAATTAATTACTTAAGGAATAAGATCATGTTTGCAGAAAAGAACTTAAACGGCCCTAAAGATGTTGCAGAAGCTTTGAAAAGTTTTACCAAAAACTGGCCCTATTTTTTAATTAGCATTACGACAGCAATAGCTTTCGTTTATGGCTTCTTGTTCATAACACCTCCTGTTTATAAAATTAGTAGCACATTGTTAGTACAAGACGATAAAGAGGGTGCTTCTATGTCTAACGGCACTGCTTTTAGCGATTTGAACATGTTTCAAACCACTAAAACAGTTGAAAATGAAACTGAAATTTTCAGATCAAGAGATTTGATATCTAAAGTTTTAAAAGATTTGAATCTTGAGACATCATACTTTCAGAAAGTAGGTTTTAAAACAAAAGAGTTATACGGTAATACATTACCTATTAAAGTAGAAGTACAGGAATTGAAAAAAGGAGCTTATTCCAGAGCTATAGAAATTACATCTATTAACAACAACCAATTTCGTTTAACAGTTGGTAATATTAATATGATTGCAAACTATAATCAACCTATCAAAAATAAAAACTATACAATACTAATAAAGAAAGGTCCTGCTTTTAAACCTGAATATGGAAAAATAAATATTCAATTTCAAGATCTGTATAAACTGACAGAGTCATATAGCTTAGCTAGGTTGAATATAGTTCCTGTAGTTAAAGATGCTAATACTATTGTAATTAGTTTGAACGATAATATTCCGCAACGGGGATTAGATATTTTAACAAATCTTATTGAAAACTATAATACTAATAATGTAAACAATAAAAATATTATCGCTCAAAATACAATTAAGTTTATAGATAACAGATTAAAATATTTAATAAATGACCTCGCCGGAGCGGAACAAGATGTAGAGAACTTCAAACAACAAAATCAAGTGACCGATTTCGGTATAGATGCGCAATTAAATGCAACAAGATCGGTTGAATACAATCAATTGTTAGCGGAATCAGTTGTAAAGCTCGGCCTAGTAAAATCTATAGAAGGTTATTTTCAAAGCAATCAGGCACAAGGCAGTTTAGCGCCAAGCGCCATGGGAATAGAAGATCCTATACTAAATGTAATGATCGGAAAGTTTAATGATTTACAGTTAGAAAGAAACAGAATGCTTCGTACAGCTAATGCTGAAAATCCTCTTGTTTTAAATTTGAATGAGCAATTATCAAGTTTAAAAAGCAACATTCTGGAAAACTTAAAGTCAATTAAAAGTGGGTTTAATATTCAGAACAAAAATTTACAAAAAAATTATTCGCAATTCTATAGTAAAAGTAAATCTGTCCCTACAATAGAAAGAGGACTTTTAGAAAGAAGTAGAGATCAAAGTGTGAAAACTGGGTTATACCATTACTTGTTGCAAAAACGTGAAGAAACAGCATTATCATTGTCTACAACTGTACCTACATCACAAGTTATAGATAGACCAGCTTATAATACGACACCTATTGCTCCAAAAGCACAAATGCTTTATTTATGTGGTTTAGTCTTCGGATGCTTAATACCTGCAGGGTTTATTTATGTTAGGGGATTTTTTAACAATAAAGTGAGGGATGCCAGAACAATTGAGCTTACAGGTGCAAAATTGCTAGGTGAACTTTCCCACAATCTAGATAAAAGTACCAATGTTTTTCAAACAGACCATCGCTCCACTATTTCCGAGCTATTTAGGTACATACGCATGAATTTAAGCTTTATGACAAATCAACGTCATAAAATGATATTGGTTACATCAAGTATGAAAGGGGAAGGAAAGACATTTTTTAGCATCAATTTGGCGACTACATTAGGAATGCTTAATAAAAAAGTTGTTATTGTAGAACTTGATTTGAGGAGCCCCGTACTATTAAAAAAGTTAAAATTATCATCAACGCTAGGAGTTACAGATTATCTTGATGATGAGTGTATTTCTGTAGATGATATTATCCAAACCAGTCTATTATCAGATAATGTCAGTGTAATTGGGTGTTCAGAAATTCCAAAAAACCCAGCAGAAATGATAATGAGCTCCAGAGTTGATGAACTCCTAAGTGAATTAAGAAAACGCTTTGACTATATAATTGTAGATACATCCCCTGTTGGACAAGTAGCTGATGCTTTCAGTTTAGCGCCTTATGTAGATGTAAGCATTTACCTGGTAAGATATAATTACACGAATAACTATCAATTAGGTATCCTGAAAGATATTAACGACGAAAATAAGCTTAAAAATCTAATGGTAGTATTTAACGACGCTAAAAGAGGAAAGAACCAAAAGTATGGTTATGGTGGCTACGGATATGCCATGCCTAACTAACACGCTTCTTAAAAGAAAAAAATAGATCTATTACAATATTTAAAGCAATAACTATTATAAAAACAAACTTACGCTGCACCTGATTTGAAATAAATGATCTTTAAATAATTATTTTAGCCGCCTCCAATTTACCCTTTATCTAATTACTTCACAAAACACACGCTCATCACTGTAAGTGATATGGCGAAGCCTTGCACCCCAAAATAGCAAACCAGTATTTACACAATGTCCGGAAAACTCTATTGGGTCTAATAAAACAACACATTTTTTTACTTCCTCTTAACAAATCTGACAATGGAAATGGCATTAAAGTACAAAAGAAAACTTAAAAAAAACTGGCTGGTTATTTATGTACGTCCTCGTTGGGAAAAAAAGGTTGATAAGTTGTTGCAGGAACAAGGGATTGATACTTTCTGTCCCTTAAGAACTACAGAAAACCAATGGGCGGATAGAAAAAAGATGGTAAGTGTACCACTTTTTACTGGTTATGTTTTTGTTAAAATAGATGATAGAGAGCTTACAAAGGTCAGATATACGCTTGGAGTAGTTAACTATATCTATTTTATGGGGAAGCCAGCTGTGATAAGGGAGTCAGAAATTGAACAGCTTAAGGAACTGGTGAAAACATATAATAACCTTGAAATAATTAACCTAAAAGATCTTTCGCCTGGTGATAGAGTAAGAATTAAAAGTGGCTTATTCTACAATCATGAAGGTAAAATAATCAAAGTACAAGGAAAAACAGTCCTGATGTCGCTTGACCATATAGAATGCGCATTGGTAACCTGTATCGAGATTAATCATCTTATAAAAGCTTCACCTTTAAACACAGCATTATGCACAAGATAGAACCCGTAAGAATAGCCATAATTGGCCTTGGGTATGTTGGACTTCCACTCGCAGTAGAGTTTGCCAAAAAGCATAAAGTCATTGGTTTTGACATTCTTCAACGAAGGGTGGATGAACTTAACGAAGGCAAAGATTGTACTTTAGAGGTAAGTGAAGAAGAACTCAAAAAAGTGCTAACTTTTGACTATACAGTTCAAAATGGACTGTATTGCACGAGCGAAAAAGACAAATTAAATTCTTGTAAAGTTTTTATCATCACCGTTCCGACACCTGTTGATAAAAATAATAGACCAGATTTAACGCCATTAATAAAGGCTAGCACTCTAGTAGCAAGTGTATTAAAAAAAGGAGATATTGTTGTTTATGAATCGACTGTATATCCTGGTGTGACAGAAGATGAGTGTGTTCCTGTTTTAGCAGAAAAATCAGGACTAGTTTATAACGAAGATTTTTTCGTAGGATATTCGCCAGAACGGATCAACCCTGGTGATAAGGAACATACAGTTGCCAATATATTAAAAATAACTTCGGGCTCTACACCTGAAACGGCCACTACAATTGACAATCTTTATAGATCTGTAATTGGGGCAGGCACCCACAAAGCTTCATCAATAAAAGTTGCAGAAGCAGCAAAGATTATAGAAAATACACAAAGAGACATCAATATTGCCTTTGTTAATGAATTAGCGATGATTTTTAACAGGCTGGGTATAGATACCACTGAAGTGCTTACTGCTGCAGGTACAAAGTGGAATTTTCTGAATTTCAGACCAGGTCTGGTAGGTGGGCATTGTATAGGTGTTGATCCGTATTACCTTGCACAGAAAGCACAAGAAGTTGGTTATCATCCTGAAATTATTTTGGCTGGGCGTCGCGTAAACGATGGAATGGGAGCTTATGTAGCAGATCAGCTTATTAAACAAATGATCTATAACGGCACGCATATCATAGATGCAGAAGTGTTGGTGTTAGGATTTACTTTTAAGGAAAATTGCCCCGATGTAAGGAATACAAAGGTAATCGACATAGTTAGGAGGTTAGAAGAATATAAAGTAAAGGTCTGCATTCACGATCCTTGGGCCAATTCAGATCAAGTTAAACAAGAGTATGGCGTGATTTGTCAGAACGGGGAATCGAAAAAGAGACAATACGATGCAATTTTAATAGCCGTTGCTCATCAGGAATTTAAACACCTCGACCTTACAAAGCTCTGCAAAGAAAATACAGTCGTTTACGACATCAAATCAGTCTTGCCAAATACCATGGTAAGTGCACGCTTATAACAAATGACTTTAAAGGAAAAGACCATCTCTGGCCTAATATGGTCAGTAGGTCAGCAATTTGGTTCTAAACTAATTAGTTTTTTTATAACCATAGTGCTTGCCCGCATTTTAACCCCGGCAGAATTTGGGTTAATAGCTATGTTATCGGTATTTATATCCATCGGAAATACATTACTAGACAGTGGCCTTACTTCTTCGCTTATACGAACGGCCGATGCAGATCAAAAAGATTTTTCTACCGTTTTTTATTTTAATTTGATAGGGAGCACAATACTTTATTTTATATTATTTTTTTGCGCCCCTCTTATTTCATCGTTTTACCATCAGCAAGTCCTTACAACTATCATTCGTGTTTATAGTCTGATATTTATTTTAAATGCTTTCTTTGGTGTACAAAACACCTGTCTTGTAAAAGAGATGAGGTTTAAAACACAAACAAACATACAAATTCCTTCATCTTTAGCAGGGGGAATTTTAGGAATTATTTTGGCTAAGACCGGATATGGGGTTTGGAGTCTGGTATGGATGAGTTTATTTACTACATTTTTATCTACCATACTTCATTGGATATATTCAGACTGGCGTCCTGCTTTGATATTTGATAAAACAAGTTTTAACCGTCATTTTGATTTTGGTTATAAAATGACCCTATCGGGAATACTTGACACCCTTTACCAGAATATATATACACTGATTATAGGTAAATTTTACTCTGCTACTCAACTAGGATATTATTCCCGGGCCGATTCTATCAGTCAGCTACCAACAGCAAATATTTCAGCAGCTGTCAATAAAGTTACCTATCCGATGTTTTCAGAAATATCCCATAATAATGTGCAATTGAAAAGGGTAAACAAAAAAGTGATGCAGCAGGTTATTTTTTGGAATGCTCCCATATTGATTTTTATGAGTGTAGCAGCTCAGCCTCTTTTTAGTTTTTTATTAACCGATAAATGGTTGCCAGCAGTACCTTATTTTCAAATACTTTGCATTGCAGGTGTAATGCAGCCCCTTCATGCATATAATTTAAATATTTTAAAGGTAAAAGGCCGGAGCGATTTGTTTTTAAAACTGGAGGTTATAAAAAAAGCACTAAGTGTAATAGGCATTTTGAGTGTAATACCATTTGGTATTTATGGTCTGTTATATTTTCAATTATCCTTTAATTTTATTGGATTCTACATCAACACAATCTATAGCGGAAAGATGATTAACTATCCGGTCAAAGAACAGATATTCGACATTTTACCCACCATAATCTTGGCTGTCTTTATTGGTATTTCAACTTATCTTCTTGATTCTTTCTTAGTGGATTCTTTTAATATTAACAATTTGACACGGATTATCATAAGTGCTCTGTTTTACGCTCTTACTTATTTAAGTATCAGCAATCTTATAAACCTTACAGCAATAATAGATTTTAAACAATTAATACTAAAAAGATGATACCAGTAACTAAGCCATTTCTTCCTAAAATAGAGGAATTTGAAAACTATGTAAAAAGTATTTGGGACCGCCAATGGTTAACCAATAACGGCCCTCTAGTTAATGATTTGGAACTTAAACTCAAGCATTACCTAAATGTGGATTATTTATTATATGTATCCAATGGTACTATTGCTCTCCAGATGGCTATCAGAGCATTGGAATTGAAGGGAGAAATTATTACAACTCCATTCTCTTTTGTTGCTACAACGAATAGTATTGTATGGCAGGGCTGCAAACCAGTATATGTGGATATCGATCCGGATACGTTCAATATTGATCCAGATAAAATCGAAGCAGCAATTACCCCTAGAACTTCCGCGATTTTGGCAACCCATGTGTATGGCAACCCATGTAATATTGATGCAATACAAAATATTGCTGATAAATATGGTTTAAAGGTGATATATGATGCAGCCCATTGTTTCGGAACAAAATATAAGAACAGGTCAGTCTTTGCATATGGAGATATTAGTATCACAAGCTTTCACGCGACTAAATTGTTTCATACCATAGAAGGAGGAGCTGTTTTCACTAAAAAACCAGAGTTGTTAGAGAAAATGGCATTTATACGTAATTTCGGATATTGCGGCCCGGACACCATTGCGCTGGTAGGCATTAATGCGAAAAACTCAGAATTTCATGCAGCTATGGGGTTGTGTAACCTGGAACATATTGATGCCATTCTGGAAAAGAGAAGATCTTTGTCTCTGCATTACCGAGAGAACCTGAAAAAGTTAAAAGTTAAATTTCAGTTCATTGATTCTGCTCCCGATTACAATTACGCCTACTGTCCGATTCTGTTTGATTCAGAAGAACTGATGCATGATTGTATTGTCAAACTTGAATTGGCAGGTGTATATTGCAGAAGGTATTTTTTTCCTTCTTTGGCTACATTACCGTTTGTAAACCGTAAAAGAATGCCCGTATGCGATTCTGTGGTAAAGAGAATTGTTTGCCTGCCCCTGTATGATACACTCACCATCCCCGATCTGGATATGATTTCACGTATATTATTGAGAGCACAGAAATATCCTGTGAAAACCATCAATACACAAAAAGGCTTTGGAGAATTGATTGCCAATCGAATAGAAAAAGTCATAAATGGTCATGAAAAAAAGTAAACCAGCTATGAAAAGTTCAGAAACTGAAGTGATGGTTAGCATCTGCTGTGTAACTTACAATCATGAGAAGTATATAGCACAGGCTATTGAGGGCTACTTGATGCAGCAAACTTCTTTTAAATTTGAGATTCTTATCGGGGAAGATTGTTCTACCGATAATACCAGAAAAATTGTAGAGGAATATGTGCTAAAACATCCTGATAAAATAAAATTAATTACTTCAGAATCTAACGTGGGTGTCCACAAGAACGCGGTAAGACTGAATAAAGAGGTAAAAGGTAAATATTTGACCCAATGCGATGGAGATGATTATTGGACAGACCCTTTAAAACTGCAAAAACAAGTTGATTTTTTAGAACAAAATCAAGAGTATATCATGTGTTGTCATTATTCAAAAAGAATTAAAGAAAATAATGAAATATATTATATGAATTTAAATCCAAAACCAATAATCTATTCGTTTGAGGATATATTATTCGATAATGATTTTGAAACAGTTCTCAATACAATTCTTTTCAGAAATACGCCCGAAATTAGAGAAATTTACTCAACAGATTGGTTCTTTAAATTTAATGCCCCAGACAGATTTCTTAAACTTTATTTAACATTTACTTCCGGAAAGAAAATCTATGTTTTACCCGAAATAATGTGCTGCTATAGAAAACATCCAGGAGGCATCTGGAGCATGTTAAAAGCAAAAAGTTTAAAACAAAAAACACTTGACGATTTGTACTTGATTATTGAAATTTTCAAATATTCCCGCGTTCAAAAAATCAAGTTGCTTCTCTATTATCTTAAAAAATATTTCCTATTTGAAGTTAGAGATCACAGTCTACAAAATGCTTTTAGTACTATAAGAACCATATTGTAAGCGGTTAGAAAATATAATTATACATTAAATAATTTCCGATATGAAATATCTTAAGATTATTATTTTATTCTTAGTTTTCTGCAATCTTCCAAGTTATTTCTTGGTTAAAGTTAATGCCGCAATTGGTCAGCTTTTAAGCTACAGCACCTTCCTTCTCCTAATCGTTTATTATTTTTTAAGTGAGAATAAGAAGCCAATAGTTCCATTTATCGTATTCGGTCTTTTATTCTTTTTGATATCGATAATAGTCAGTGCACAAAATGACGATGGTTATTTAGTAACGCTTATTAAATATTTTATTGTCATAGTTATGGGGGCAAGTGTTGTAAGCGATACCACAAAGGAAGATATATATATAGTACTTTTAATAGGCTGTTTAAGTATAATTTTTGAATCTATTTTTATTGAAGGTATTGGTGGCAGATATAGAGGGTATTATATTAACCCTAATGCAGCTGGCTATGCTTGTATATTAGGTTATTCTCTAAGTTTTTCAATAAATAACAAAAAATTAAAAATCATTGGCCAATTACTATTTTCAATGGCCGGCTTTCTTACTTTCTCCAGGACTTTCTTATTTATCTGGATATTAGTCAATTTGATATCTTTGCTAATCAATTATAAAAATGTATATAAAATACTAGTAGGTATTGTTTTATTTGGTCTGTTTCTTTCATTTGGAGATAAACTGGATTTAAGTACGAAAAGAATGCATGCATTTTCAGGAATACTTGAAGGAAAAGTAAATGATGATTTAAAAGAAGAATCGAGAACAGAAACCTGGTCCCATTATTATAATCAAATTTTAAACAATCCAATCTTGGGTAATGGATACCATTCCTTTAGCGGAGAAATTTTTGGACCTGAATACAATACTTACACCGTAAAAAATGGTGTACACAACACTTTTTTAATGGTTATTGGTGAAGCTGGCTTTTTTGTCCTTCTCTATTTTTTATGGATATATGGGTCTTTTTTAATTAATGGCATAAGAATGTTTCATGATAATCCGGTAATTTTTCTGGTTTCATTTTCTTTAGTAATGTACATGCTTACCAATCATAATTATTTTGAAAATAACCTGGTATTATTTGTTTCGATGTGGCTATATATTCAAATAGATCTGGGTAAGAAAGTATCCGAAAAGAAACATTTAGATCTTCACCAAGTCAAGAACTATCAGGTTGAGTATCTAAATATAAATGCATTTTAGTATGTGTGGAATTTATTTAACCAATATTCCTATTGAAGAGGAGGCCGTAAAATTAAAACTGGAATCTATACAATTCCGTGGACCGGACTATTTAGGGATTCAAAAAGTATTTGATTTGACTTTTGGACATTTACGACTATCCATTTTAGATTTAAATGTTCGTTCACATCAACCTATGACATTTGAAGACCTTGTTATAGTGTTCAATGGTGAAATTTATAACTTTCAGGAGATAAAAACAGATTTAATAGCTCTAGGGTATACTTTTGATACAACCAGCGATACGGAGGTGTTATTAAAAGGTTATAAAGAATGGGGAGCTGCTTTAGTGCCGAAACTAAACGGAATGTTCGCTTTTGCTATATATGATGCCACATCAAGAAAAATATTTTGTTCACGCGACCGCTTAGGTGTAAAACCCTTTTATTATTCATGGAAGGACGGTGAACTTGAAATTTGCAGCCAGTTACGTCCAATAAGCCAACACAAACAAATAAACGATGAAGCTATATCGATGTATTTGGACTGCGGTTATATCCCCAGCCCATACACGATCTATCAAAATGTCTATAAATTACCTCCTGGAAATAATCTGGAGATTGATTTGGACAGACAAAAATACGAAGTTAAAGAGTACTGGAATCTGAAGGAGGTCGCCGAAGTGGGCTTATCTTATAATGAGGCCAAAGAGAAGTTGCACAATCTGTTAAAAGATGCCGTAAAAATAAGATTGCAAGCAGATGTGCCTTTTGGATCATTTCTCTCCGGAGGAATAGATTCTGCTCTAATATCCAGTATTGCTTCAACGGTTTCAAAGGATCCTATCAAAACATTTTCGATAGGCTTTGAGGATCCGGAATATGATGAAAGCAAGATCGCTGCAGAATATGCAAAAATTATAGGTTCTGAACATACAGAAACAATTTGTAAAGCAACAGATATTTTAGAAATGATTCCCCAATTAGTAAAAGTGTTCGATGAACCTTTTGCAGATAGCTCTGCATTGCCTTCTTTACTGTTGAATAAAATAACGAAGCAATCTGTTACCATGGTCTTGTCTGGAGATGGGGGGGATGAAAGTTTCTTTGGATACAACCATTTTAGATTAGTGCCTTACGCAGATAAAATTACGTTTGTACCCTATTTTTTGAGAAAAATGGCCGCCAGCGTATTAAGTTTTAATTTCCTGGGTGCCCGCGCACTTTCCTATAAAGGAATACTCAATGCTGCTTCAAAATATGATTTCATTGCAGGTATATTTGTTGGATATGACTCTCTTCTAAAGAAGAGAAACTTTAATTGGTTGTCCCACTATAATGGCTATAAAATATGGTCGAAAGATTTGTTACAGGCAACAGCTGATTTAAATATTAAATTGTGGTTAGAAAACGATAGTAATGTAAAAGTAGATCGTGCCAGTATGGCTCATTCAGTAGAAGTAAGAAGCCCATTTCTTGACTATAATATCATTGAGTTTGCAAGAACACTTCCTATATCATTTCGTTACGAAAAAGGCCGAAGAAAAAAAATATTAAAGGATATTCTGAAAGAATACATTCCTGAAGAAGTATTTGACCAACCCAAAAGAGGATTTGCTGTGCCTTTAGCCGGCTGGATAAGAAATGAACTGCGTAGTGAATTTGAAGAAAATCTAACAGACGATTTTTTACGTCAGATTCCTATCTTAAATGTACCCAGGTTTAAAGATATTTTTAAAAAGCATTTAGAAGGAAAGCATGACTATTCATCTTTTATTTGGAGAATATATATATTGTCTAAGTGGTATCAAGAATTTGGATTTTATAAAAATTTGGCACCCAATAAATACATTTAGCACCGAATAATAATACCCTTTACTTCTTCTTTAACTAAAAAAAAAGCATTGTTTCAGGCATGTATGGCTTTTTTTAATGCTTTTAATCGTTGGTATTGCCCCATTAAATATTTTGATCATTGAAGTTTTCCAGATACTTGTCAACTATGAAACACTCATGGTTAACAAATCCCGCGTGTGTATTCCATTCCGGTAACTCGGAACAAGTTAATGACAGATAAAAGACAGATTAAACACATATGAAAAATAAGTTATTTTTTGTTATTAATAACCTTCATAGTGGAGGGGCAGAAAGAGTGTTATCTATATTGGCAAATGAATTTAGTAAACAAGGATTGAGCGTTTTTGTTGTTTGTCTCAATGAAGCCGAACCAGGTTATCAAATTTCATCTCATGTCAAGATGATTAATTTATTAGAAAAGAGGGAGAAGGAAAATATTTTTAACCGGATTAAATATGCATTATTAATATTTCTACGATTGTCTAATTTGCTTATTAAAGAAAAGCCAACTTGTGTTATTTCTTTTATGACCACAGCAAATTTATGGACCGGTTTAGCTTGCTCTTTAATTAAAACACCCTTTATAGTTTCGGAACGAACTACCCCTGATCATACGATTAATTCATTCAACTTCTTTTTAAAAAGAATTTCCTATATCATATATAAAAAATCTAAGGCTATAGTTATACCAGCCAAAGGAATAGAGGACTGCATTAGAAACCATAAATCTTTTAAAAGATTAAATAATTTTAAAATTATCCGAAATCCTTTAAATGTATTTAAATCGCCCTCTGTTAAACCGGTAAACAACAAGAAGTTCATCTTAGGAGTTGGTCGTCTTTCCTATATTAAGGGATTTGACCAACTAATTGAGGCCTATAGTAAAATTAAAGCTGATGACGTTGATTTATTAATTGTTGGTGGCGGAAGTGAATATGAAAACCTATCCAACCAAATTGAAAAATTGGGTATGCAAAAACGGGCTAAACTAATTGGACCAAAAGATAATCTGCAGGATTATTATAATCAAGCCGAATTGTTTGTTCTACCATCCAGAAATGAAGGATACCCAAATGCTTTAATAGAAGCGATGAGTTTTGGCTGTCCTTGTATTGCCATGGATTGTGAGTTTGGCCCATCAGAAATAATAGAAAATGAAGCAAATGGAATTTTAATAGAGGCAAATAATACTGGTAAACTTACTTCCGCAATGGATAATTTATTAGCCGATGAAAGCCTTAGAGTAAAAGTTGCTAGCAATGCGCAGTTAATAACTCAAATAAATTCTATAGAAAACATTCTGCCAAAATGGAAAGATTTGATATTGCATAATGCATAATCAATGTCCTTTCTTTTACTGAAACAGACATTTAACCACCTTAAATTTTAGAATTATGAATATTCCATTTTCACCTCCGTTTATTGATCAATCGGTTATTGACCAAGTAGTACAAACACTTCAAGATAAGTGGATTACAACCGGACCTAAAGTTAAATCTTTCGAGCAAGAAATAGTTAAACTTACCAATTCTGATGCAGCAGTTTGTGTAAATTCCTGGACATCCGGAGCAATACTGATGTTAAAATGGTTTGGGATTAAAGAGGGAGATGAAGTAATTATACCAGCTTACACTTATTGTGCAACCGCTTTAAGTGTTTTGCATTGTGGTGCTATTCCTGTAATGGTAGATATCAACGATGATTTTTGTATAGATCCTGAAAAAGTCAGAAAAGCCATAACTGCGAAAACAAAAGCTATTATAGCTGTAGACATTGCAGGATGGCCATGTAATTATGTTGAACTAAAAGCTATTATTCTGGAATCGGAGGTGAATAATATGTTTACAGCAGAGTCTGATAAACAACAACTTTTAGGACGTATCTTATTGATCGCAGATGCAGCCCATTCTATCGGTGCAACGTATAACGGTTTGTCTTCGGCTAAAATGAGCGATATAGCTATATTCTCATTTCATGCAGTAAAAAATATCACTACAGCTGAAGGGGGCTGTATTTGTTTAAATCTTCCTCGCAGTTTTAATGCAATGACAGAATATGAATATCTAAAGATATATACACTTAATGGACAAAACAAAGATGCCTTGGCTAAATCAAAAGGTGGTGGTTGGCGTTATGATATATTATTTCAAGGGTTAAAAATTAATATGCCAGATATATGTGCTGCTATTGGTTTGGCACAAATAAAAAAATACACTAATGAGTTATTGCCTAAGCGTAAAGAAATAGCTTCAAAATATTGTAAGGGCTTGGAACAAATGGATTGGTTTATAAAGCCCCCTTTGCAGGATAATGAGAGAGAATCTTCCCACCATTTGTTTCCACTACGAATAAAGGGTATTACCGAAGCACAGCGGGATCGGATAATAGATGATTTGGCCCAACTAGGTGTAGCCGCCAACGTACATTTTATACCGATGCCTATGCTTACTTATTTTAAAAACCTTGGGTATCATATAGAAGATTATCCAGTCGCCTATAAGCAATACTCATGTGAAATTTCTTTGCCTCTTTACCCTCAGCTTTCAGATGCCGAAATACAATTTATTATTGAATCGGTAATTGCCACCGTACAAATTCAAGTAAACAAACCAGCACAGGCAGAGGCTAAAGATAAAAATAAGAAAACAAGAAAAGCAATCGTTTCAACAAGAATTTTTGGACATGGACACCAAACGCATATTTGATATTTTATTAGCCTCATTTGGCCTAATTGTACTTAGTCCGGTTTTTGTAGTAATTGCTATACTAATACTTCTAGATTCGAATGGAGGAATATTCTATCGTCAGATCAGGGTGGGAAAGAACGTGGAAGATTTTCCGCTGTTCAAATTCAGAACTATGTATGTGCATCAGACAGATCAACAACTACTTACCATAGGCAATCACGATACTCGTATCACAAAAATTGGATATTGGTTAAGAAAATATAAACTTGATGAATTACCTCAGTTATTAAATATACTAAAAGGCCATATGAGTTTTGTTGGTCCGCGCCCTGAGGTTCGTAAATATGTAAATCTTTATAACGAGGAGCAAATTAGGGTACTCTCCGTTAAACCGGGAATTACCGATTGGGCATCAATTGAATTTTCTGACGAATGCGAACTTTTGGAAAAATCCAATGATCCAGAGCATTTCTATATAGAAGAAATAATCCCATTAAAAATTACACAAAATCTGAAATACATCAATAATCATGATTTATGGATTGATCTGAAAATCATATTTCTGACTTTAAGAAAAATTGCGATTGGATAAACCAGTCAATTAATACGATTCTAAAACTCATCAGCAAAATGAAAATCGTTCACATTATAGGTGCACTTAGAAGAGGTGGAGCAGAGCGTTTTGTTGTCGACTTATGTAATGAGTTGGCAAAGAATGATCAGTATCAAATATATTTAATTTCTCTTTGTGATAATGATGCTGATACAACTTTTCTTAATGAAATCAGTGGGAAGATAAGTTATTTATCCCTACACAAGGGCAAAGGTCTAAATTTCCGGGTACTTTTTAAATTGACCAGTTGGCTGGTTAAGCAAAAAGCGGATATAGTTCACACGCACTTAAATGCTTTTGAGTATTTGCTTTTGTATAGATTTATGAGTGGTAATTGCAAGTTTTTTCACACCATCCATTCAACAGCCGAATCCGAATGTCCGAATTTTTTAATTAAGGCATTTCGTAAAACTCTTTACAAGAAGAATAAGGTAATTCCTGTCGCAGTTTCAAATGATGGAGGCAAATCATTTCAGAAATATTATGGTTTGGATAATGTTATTGTAATTGAAAATGGTCGTCCATTTTTAACTCTGACTGATGAATATCCTGTACTTATTAAAAGATATAAAGAAAATATAAACTCTTTCCTTTTAATTCATGTGGGAAGGATTATGAAAGTGAAAAACCAGCAGCTATTAATTGAAGCTGTACAAAAGTTTAATACAAATGAAGAGAAAAAATGCAAACTATTAATAATCGGTGATGTTCGTGATGAATCCTTATATCATCATCTTTATTCACTGATAAAAGACGACCCTTACGTTGAGTTTCTTGGAGGAAAAGAAAATATCGCTGATTTTCTAAGTATGGCAGACTTTTTCTGCTTATCAAGCTTTTATGAAGGGATGCCTATATCCTTAATTGAGGCATTATCAGTTGGATGTATATCGATTTGTACTAAGGCCGGTGGTGTTAAAGATATGATTAAGAATGAGGACACCGGCTTCTTGAGCAATGATAATAGTGTGGATTCATATTATCAAACGATAAAAAGAGCCGTTTTCTATCCAGATAAACAAAAGATAAAAGAAAATAGCCTGAATTCATTTAAACAGCACTACCATATAGGAACTTCGTGTAAGAAACATGTAGATGCATACCTTGTGATCTAAACATAAATACTAAATAAACAGAACCTTTTAAGAATTTGCATAATCAGGTTTGGATAATGAAATTCTTGTTATTTAATCTTGATGAAAACATGAAAAACGTAATTGACAGGTATTTTGGTGCAGACAAATGGAATATAGGATTTGTTAAACAATCTGCTGCAGATTTAATCCGGAGAAAAAGATTTAATGGAAAAGTAGTATGGCTGGAGGAGGATGAAGCCCATTATTCGGCAGACCCCTTTGTTGTCAAAATTAATTCCAGTCTTTTCATCTACTATGAGGAGCTTAACTTTTGGAAAATTAAAGGCAAAATTTCAAGAATTAAAAATTTTAATTTTAGCACTAAACAAAGGATATCTGGCCTTACACCAAAAGGGATACACTTTTCATACCCATACATTTTTGAAGAAAAGTCAAATTTTTATTGCATTCCAGAAACAGCAGATGCAGGTGAAGTAAGTCTGTATCAGCTGGATCATGAAAACTCGACCGAGTTGAAGAAGAAAAGGGTTTTGCTAGTGGGGCCACGCTATGTAGATACTTCGATTATCTACTACAAGGGAAAACATTGGCTATTTACCAATATAGATGGCATGTTAAATAATCTATACATATACTATTCAGATTCATTAGAGGAGGAATTTAAACCACATGCATTAAACCCCATTCCGGTAAGTTCAAAAAATTGCAGGAGTGCCGGAAACTTATTTATAGTAAACGGGCAACTTTACCGCCCAACTCAGAATCTGGAAATCCGTTACGGAGGATCCATAATTATTAATAAGATTTCTGAACTTTCTGAACATTCATTTAAATCAGATCCTGATTTTGAATTATTTCCGGAAGCCCCTTATTTGGAAGGTATGCATAATATCAGCTTTGGAGACAATTTGATTGTTGTAGATGGAAAGAGAAGAACACATTCTCCCATTACTCCCGTACATAGATTATTAAAAAAAGTTCTTTACTAAATATTGGCGCATAATGTTAGCTGAAAAATGTGATTATTTTCAAAGGATGGATACGATTTCAAATAGATTATTATTTGTATCAATGTCTGATACTGCAGGTGGAGCAGAAAATATCCTGTGTATGGCAGCAGGTGTAACAAACAGTCCATTAATATTTCTGAAACATATATTTGATTCTCGCCTTTTCATACCAAAAAAACAGGAGGTAAAGCATTTAACTAAAGGGGCGATGTTGATCGGCTTTTTAAAACTTGTTAAAGAGCTGTACCCTTACAGAAAAGATTACACGATCATAAGCACAAATCCTTACCTAAATTCATATTTAGGCCTACTCAAACGCGTTGGGTACCTAAAATCAAACCTGATTGTCCGTGAATGTACTTCGGTATTTACCCGTTATACAGGTCTCAAAAAATTAAGCTATCAGATAGCTTATAAATTAGGTTATCCAGCCGTTAATTTAATCGTCTGCCAAACGGGAATTATGCGTAATCAGCTATTAGCCCAAAATAAATTTATCCCAAACGATAAGGCTGTAATAATAGAAAATCCGATTGACCTAAATCATATATTAAGAAAAGCAGAAGCCTCTATAGATGAAAGTCTGACAGATTCAGAATTTATTTGCTCAGCCGGCAGGTTAATTCCTGAAAAGGGCTTTTCAATACTAATCCATGCATTTGAAAAAATTGCACAACAGCATGAGAACCTAAAGTTATTGATATTAGGAGAAGGCAAAGAAAGGAAAAATCTCAATACTTTAATAAAAGACACCGGTCTACAAGATCGAGTAATCCTAATGGGGCATGTTGATAATCCAATACCATATTATAAAAAAGCAAAACTATGTGTTGTCTCATCTATTAAAGAAGGATTTCCAAATGTTTTGCTTGAAATGATGGCAGTAAATGACTCCGTTGTTTCAACCCTTTGCGCCGGCGGCATTGAAAAAATACCTTCTATTCTTAAAGTTGAACCCAATAATATCAACTCTTTAACATCAGCTATAGGGTTTGCGCTCGCTGATTATCCCAGCCAGAAAAACGATAGCAGGCAAGACTACCTCAAAGATCGCAGTCCTGAGCTATTTATTAGTTCCATTCTGGAAGAGTTGCACCGGGTAAATAGCTTATAACTTTTAATAAAAAGACTCAAACAATCTATAATTCATCTATAAACTTATATCTTATGAAAATTTTAGTCACAGGCACGGCCGGATTTATTGGCTTCCATTTAGCCAAACGTTTGTTAGAAAGAGGAGATACAGTAGTAGGTATAGATAACATCAATGATTACTATGATGTCAACTTAAAACACGATAGACTTATAGAAACAGGAATAGATGTGACAGAACTAGAATATGGTATAAGTAGGATAAGTACTAAATATCCAAGCTATACTTTTATTAAATTGGATATTTGTGATAGTGAAAGTTTAGCGACTTGTTTTGAAACTTTTCAGTTTGATGCTGTTTGCAACCTTGCTGCACAAGCAGGTGTAAGATACAGTATCACAAACCCTGAAGTTTATGTAGAGACTAATATAAAAGGTTTTTTGAATGTTTTAGAGTGCTGTAGAAATTTTAAAATTAAACACTTACTTTATGCCAGCTCATCAAGTGTGTATGGATTAAATAAGGTAATGCCTTTTTCTACACATGAAAGCGTAAATCATCCCATTTCACTATATGCTGCATCTAAGAAAAGTAATGAATTAATGGCTCATGCCTATAGCTATTTGTTCAATTTGCCAACGACAGGTTTAAGATTTTTTACAGTTTACGGTCCTTGGGGTAGACCAGATATGGCTTTATATATTTTTACTAAAGCAATAATGGAAGGTGAAGAAATAGAAGTTTTCAATAGCGGTGAGATGAGTAGAGATTTTACTTATATTGACGACATTGTCGAAGGCATAGTTCGAGTAATTGATACTCCCGCACAAGCAAATCCAAATTGGAATGCGAAAAGCCCTGATCCTGCGACTTCAAAAGTACCTTACGTTGTTTATAACATTGGAAGAGGAGAACCGGTAAGTTTGTTAAATTTTATTAATGAAATCGAAAAACATACTGGAATTAAAGCCAATAAAGCTTTTTTGCCTATGCAAGCCGGAGATGTTGCCGAAACTTCTGCTAACATTAATGATTTAACCAATAACCTTCATTATCAACCGATAACAAGTGTGGGAACAGGGGTGAAAAATTTTGTAAAATGGTACAACAACTATTATACAGTGTCTTATCAAAATCAGACAAAAATTATACAAACCGCAAATGGTTTGTCATAATACTGTAACATAAGGTTTTTTAACAACTTGAATAATTTTACTCGAAAACAAAAATTTGAAAAACCACAACTAACTAAATATCAAGTCTTAACAAAAAAATATTCAAAATTAAATTAGATAACTACTTCATTATCTGCATTGTGTTTTAATTTACAAATCCTTTAGGTTTGCGCCCAAGATGTAAATTTAAAACACAAATTCATGCAGAAGAAAACAAAATTAATTACAAAAGTGCTAGTATTTAGCTCACTACTGTTTACAATTTTCACCTTTAGTCAATGTCAAAAAGAAGGGGTAGAAAACCTAACAATTGATGCGCCTAACGATGTGGATTTACAAAGTGTTGTTTCAACAACTTCAACTTCTGTATTCACAGTAAATGTTTCAAAAGGTATTTCCGATGGCGGATTTTCGGTACGAATTCCGATGGACGCCAATTTAATAAGCGACACAAACGATAAGCCAACTGCATCAACCGTAAGAGTATTTGAAAATGGTGTTGAAATAGGCCCTTCGCACTCTGTACACCAGGAAATCAGAAACTTAGGTAAAGGTCGTTTCAGTCATAAATCGGGCTTCTTGTTTCTTTCGGCTTCTGATAACTCAGATCCGAGAACCAATCGTAAGAAATACACCTATACTGTAGGAAATCAAAGCATTACATTACCTCCAGTAGTTCCGCCAACCGGTACCACAGATCCTCCAGTATCTACTAATGAACCTATCGGATATGCTTCTGTAAATGGTAAAACAACAGGAGGTGCAGGCGGCCAGACGGTAACTGTGTCAACTTTTTCAGCGCTTCAAAGTGCTGTTTCATCCTCGGCACCATTAATTATACAAGTTTCTGGTACAATTACAGGATCTGGATTACTTAGAGTACAATCTAATAAAACGATTCTGGGCCTTAACGGATCTAAACTGATTGGTGCAAGTTTGTTTATCTACGGGAAGAGCAATATCATTATCCGGAATATGACAATCAGCAAAGTTAAAACATATTCAAATATAATTATCAAAGGTGGTGCACACCACGTGTGGGTAGATCACTGTGACCTTTCATCAGAACGGGTAAGCGACTGGGATTACTATGATGGATTGTTGGACGTAGGAACTGGTGCTGATTACGTTACACTATCATGGAATAAGCTGTACGACAACCATAAAGCTATGCTGATCGGTTTTAGTTACAACGAACCTGAATCTGTTGGTAAACTTCGTGTTACTGTACATAACAACTATTTCTATAATGTTTCAGAACGTTGTCCGAATGTAAGATATGGAACTGTTCATACTTTCAATAACTATTATGACAATGCAGGATTTGTTAGCTCTTTTATGGGGGCAATTGTAAGAGTGGAAAATAGTTATTTCAAAAACACTACGCTTCCGATCAGAACAGAACTTAGTCCTGTAGCAGGTGTTATCAGCGGTGAAAATACCAATATATTTGATAACTCTGGAAAAAACAAAATTACTACGGCCCCTTCAAATTGGGTACCTACTTACGAATATAAATCAGTACTTAGTGCTGCAGCAAATGTTCCATCTATTGTGATGAAAGGTGCTGGCGCAACTTTATAATCAACAGAAGTAAGTTAAAACATTTAATTGCAAGGCCATCTGACTGTAAGTCAGGTGGCCTTTTGGTTCATGTATAATTCTTTTTAATTCCACTATTATGGCAGAAAATAGAAAAAAAGTATTGATAGCGTGCGATTCTCCGCGTACATTACTTGATTTTAGGGGTAAACTCATTGAAGAACTTATCAAGAAGAATGAGGTGTTTGTTTATACCCCAAAAATTTCACAACAGCATGTTCAAGAAAAGCTAAAGAATCTTGGAGTAACTGTTTTTGAAAATCATCTGAACGGAAGTAATGTATCGATCCTCTCCGATCTTACATACATGATTCAATTATACAAGGTTATCAGGAAACTAAGACCGGATATTTTCTTTCCCTACACATTTAAACCTGTAATCTATGGAACTATTATAGCAAAGCTTTGTGGAATAGATTGTATAACTCCGATGTTAACCGGACTGGGGTATAATTTCACCGATAATAGTTCTAAAAAAAGTATAGTGAGCCTGATAACCAAAACACTGCTTAAGTTAAGCCTGATGGAAAACCGGAGGGTCAGAATCATTTTTCAGAACCGAGATGATTATAATAAATTAATAGAATCAGGTATAATCGGAATTAAACATCAGGCATTTGTAGTAAATGGTTCTGGTGTGGATTTGGGCCATTATGATTATTCTGAACCAGAAACTACTAATATCAGTTTTCTAATGATATCCCGCCTTATCAATGCAAAAGGTGTAAATGAGTTTTTTGAAGCCGCGAAAACCATCAGATCCAAATACCCGGATATAAAATTCAGGCTTATTGGTTCTTTTGATGATAACATTGACTCCATTAACAAAGAACTGTATTTCAAAATTCAATCTGGAGATACCTTAGAATATATTGGGCAAGTGGATGACGTAAGACCGTATATAAAAAATTCATCCATCGTTGTACTCCCTTCGTATTATGGAGAAGGTGTTCCCAGATGTATCCTAGAAGGCATGGCCATGGGAAGGGCCATCATTACCAGCGATTCTGTTGGATGTCGTGAAACTGTAAATGTTTCACCTTCCTGTACTAATGGTTTTTTGGTTCCGGTAAAAAATATTCCAGCGCTTGCTTCCAAAATGGAGCACTACATAAATAATACCCGAGATATTATCTCATATGGTATCAATGGTCGAAAATTCGCCAAAGAGAAATTTGATGTGAACCTTGTCAATGCAGAAATGCTGAAAATCATGAACGTTGGCTAGCTTGTACATCTAAAAAACTGTAGTTCTTTAAAAATATTATAAGTCATGGCATATCGCTTGATCAATTTTCAACAATCGGAAGAATGGACAGCATATGTCCATAATTCTGTAAACTATGATTTTTATCATACCTGGCACTATCATTCATTAGAGAAAAACGGGGATCCATTTCTTTTCGTTTACGAAGAATCGGATGTGTTTATTGTGCTACCTCTGCTAAAAAGAGAAATTGAAAATTCAGGTTTATATGACCTGACTTCTGTATATGGTTATTCAGGGCCGATTTCTAATAGAAAATTTGCAGAAATAAGTGACCAGATACTTGAAAATTTCAAGTATTTCTTCTTAAACTTCATGAACACTGGAAGATATATCTGTGTTTTCTGTAGACTTAATCCTTTTATTGACCAGAAAGTGTTGATTGAAAAAATAGGAGGTATTTACAACAATGGTAAAACTGTATACATGGACTTATCCATTTCTATTGAAGAGCAAAGAACAGGCTATGAAAAAAGGATGGGCAGACAAATTAGACACTTGAGAAAGATGCCTTACATTATTAAAGAAGCTAAAACCGGAGATGAAATAAGTTTATTTACGGCCATGTACAATGAGAACATGCACCGGCTGAAAGCAGAAAAAAGCTATTTTTTCAACGAAGATTATTTTGCAGCAATCATTAAAGAGGATAGTTGCAAGTTAATCGTGATGTATGATGGAATTAAAATGATTTGCGGCGCAATTATTATGTGTTGTGGAGGCATAATCCGAAACCATCTGTCTGCCACAGCAGTCGATTATGTTAATCAATCGCCCAGTAAGTTACTCACGGACGAAATAAGTATAATAGGTAGGCAGCTAGGAATGAAGTATTTTCACCTGGGCGGTGGTTTGGGAGGTCGGGAAGACTCCTTATTTAAATTCAAATCATCCTTTTCAAATCTGTTTCTCGAAGATTCTACCTGGAAATTTGTATCGGATACAGTCGTATACAATGATCTGATCAAGGAAAGAAAGAACGATTTAAATATAAATTATTTCCCCTTGTACCGTTACCCTGAAATGGACATTAAATAAAAACAATCCGATTTCAAAATACCGGGTTTTCTAAAAAAAATAAATTTTTAACCATTAAATCTGTATGCTTTGAAAAATATATTTAATTACTCTGGAGCTACTATTAGTGACTTTGAGAATGCAATTGATCAGTTTGGTTGGGTTATATATGAAAACGCTCTTAATGAAGAGCTGATTACTCAAATTATTAATGACCTGGAACCGGCTTATTTGCAAAGAAGAGAAATCCAAACCCAAAACGGTATTGAAACAAATATGGAGGGAACCCTTCATCATTTATTGGAATGTGACAATTTTAGTTTACATTTTTTAGAACAAATGTTTTGTGATAAGGAAATACGCTTCTTTTTAGGTGGAAACTATATTTTAAATGGGTTTAGCGCGGTTATTAACATGAAAAACGATAGGCCGTATGTTCAAAATATTCATCGGGATTTGAGAAGTTTTACCGGAAATATGAAAATGATGATCCAAATGATTGTGTTGCTTGATCATTTTACAGAAGAGAATGGTGCTACTTATTTACTTTCAGGCTCACACAAAGAAGATATTAAACCAAGTGAGGAATATTTTTACAAACACGCTGACAGGGCGATAACAAAAAAAGGCAGTATTATCTTGTTTGATTCTAACTTATGGCATGCTGCCGGTAAAAATTATACTGAAAATGCTAGAAAAGTATTAACATTAAGTTTCACCAAACCATTCTTTAAGCCGATGTTTGATTTTCCAAGATATTTAGGTTATGAATTTGGAGAATCTTTAAGTGAAAGCTTAAGGCAAGTTGTTGGTTACAACGCCAGAATTCCATCAGATTTGTACGAGTTTTATCAACCTCCTCATAAAAGAATGTATTTATCGAGTCAAGGTTAATAGTTTTTTGAGAAAATTTAACTTCCAATTTTTATGAAAGATCAAAAAGAACTTCAGAAAACCATTGGAGGCTTTTTTCAGTTACAACTCTCAAATGGCGAAGAATACTATCCTTCACTCATAAAATTAAATACAACCAGAAATGCATTAGAATATATATTGAAGGTTAAGGGGTATACTAAAATTTATATACCCTATTTTACGTGTGATACGATATTGGAACCTATGTTAAAATTGGCAGTTCCATATGAGTTTTATACACTGGATAAACAGTTAGACCCTATTGTTGATTTTGAAATTGGATATACTGAATGCTTTTTGTATACCAACTATTTTGGCATAAAACAGCATACAGTAGAAAAATTAAGCAAAAACGTTAAAAATTTAATTGTTGATAATTCGCAGGCCTTCTTTTCAAAACCAATAGATAACATCGATACAATATATTCATGCAGAAAGTTTTTTGGCGTCTCTGATGGTGCTTACTTGCAACTTAATAGTAGTCTCCGATTGAACATAGAAACGGACATATCTTTTGATAGATTGTTACATCTTATAAAGAGTATCGATGTTGGGAGTGAAAATTCATATGGGGATTTTGTTGAAAACGATAAAAGTCTTGAAAACAACGATATAAAAAAGATGTCTGTTCTAACGCAGAAAATTCTTTCTGGAATTAATTATCAAAACAGTGAAAAAATAAGAAAACAAAACTATAATTATCTGCAGGAAAATTTGGCTCTAATAAATGAACTTGATATTGAAATACCTTTAGATGCTGTTCCTATGGTATACCCTCTTCTTATTTCAAATGATAAAGTTAAAACTAAACTTATAGCGAATAAAATATTTGTTCCTACCTATTGGCCTAATGTTTTTAAGTGGACAAACGAACAGATGTTTGAAAATCATCTGGCAAAACACCTTGTCCCACTACCAATAGATCATCGGTATACTATAAAAGATATGGAACGAATAGTTTGTGTGTTGAAAGATATAATACATGAACTAGCATCTTAGTTCTATTTACTAGCCTCTTTATTTTTTGATTCACATTATGAATTTACTTTAAATCTTTTAAAAAAATAGGATGGATAATTTAGTTTATATAAGACCATTGGTTTTAAGCGATGCAAATGTCTCTTATCAGTGGAGAAATGATTCTGACATCTGGAAATATACTGAATTTAAACCTGATAGATACGTTTCTTTAGAAACTGAACAGGAATGGATAAAAGGCAAATTAGAGAATAAGGATGAACGACGGTTTGCAATTTGTCTTAAAGAAAACAATCAATACATAGGAAATATTCAGTTATTAACTATAAATAATGGACTGGCATCCTTTCATATATTCATAGGTGAAAAAAGCTTATGGGGAAACGGAATAGGCAAGCAAGCTACAAAGCTTATATTAAAGTATGCTTTTTTCGAACTAGGTTTAAAATGTGTCTTATTAGAGGTAAATCCATTAAATATTCCTGCTTATAAAACTTACGAAAGAATGGGTTTTGTTGCAGTAGGCTCCAATGAAGTAAATGGATTTATTAAAATGAAATTAAATAAAAAAGAGTTTCCCATCTAACCTTAGTTCACTTACTATCATGAGAAAATTAATTACTCTTTTTCACAAAGAGCAATGGAAAGCCTACGTATGGCGCCAATGAGCCAATATATAATTCCTTAGTTGATCGTATAGGAATCGATCCTAATAATAAGATTGAGTATTTCCCCTTATACAGATACGACTTTATACCGTTAAATAATGCAATACTCCAATATTAGCTGATATATGTTAGTATTTGATTAACCTCTTGGTCTTGTGACCACCTAAAAATGTACCCCATGATTAAATTACTTACCCTTAACGAAAGAAGCGAATGGAATTCTTACATTAAACGCTCTTTTGTACACGATTTTTATCATACCTGGCATTATCATTCTTTAGACAATAGTGGTAATCCTATACTCTTGATTTATGAAGAAGGTGAAAATTTCATAGCCTTTCCGTTCCTCAAAAGAGTTATCCCTGATTCGCCATTTTTTGATTTAAGCTCTGTGTATGGATATCCTGGACCAATTGCAAGTAAAAAATTCGAACACCTGGATGAAGGATTAATCGATAATTTTAAAAAGTCATTTTTAAAATTTCTGAAAAACGAACAGATAGTCTCCGTATTCTCCCGATTGAACCCTTTTTTTGATCAGTATATTTTGATGAAAGAATTTGAGGGGGTTCATGAAAATGGACTTACTGTTGCACTCGATCTGAATTTACCTTTAGATGTTCAGCGTAAAAAGTACGATCGGTCTGCCACTAGAGCGATCAAAAGGTGCCGGAATAAAGGATACTTCGTAAAGGAATCAAAACGACAGGAAGATATTGATACATTCATTGATATCTATACAGAAAACATGCGTCGAATCGGCTCAACTGAATACTATTTATTTGATAAACAATACTTTACAAACCTAATTCATTCAAAAGAGTTTGATTGCAGATTATTATTGGTTTATTTAGGTGATGAAATTACATGTGCAATGATCATCTCTTTTTCTCACGGCATTATTCAGGCACATTTGGTTGCTACTAAAGCATCATATTTAAATCAATCTCCTGCAAAATTTCTAGTTGATGAAATTACCATTATTGGACGGGAAAGGGGAATGAAGTTTCTTCATCTAGGTGGGGGGCTCGGCTTTAAAGAAGATTCCCTGTTCCGATGGAAATCGGCTTTTTCAGATCTGTTCTTAAACTATAAAAGTTTCCGGTTCATTGCAAACCGCAAAGCATACAACTATTTGCTTGATAAGCGCGGAATTGATAAAAAAATAGCAATCGACTATTTCCCTTTATACAGAGCTTTCATTACCTTATTTTCCTCTCTATCATTTATCTAAAATTACTCTTATTATGAAAAAGTTATTATTTAGCAATAAAGTACATTCAAGATGGCTGATATTATTGATCGATCAGTTAATCGTAATCTGGACACTCTTTATGTCTTTATTGCTGACAAAAAAAACTGAATCTGCTGAATTGTTTTACACCAGCAATATCCTATATATAGGACTTTACAGTGTGATCTCTATTTACGTGTTTATCAACATGAGAATTCATACAGGAATCATAAGATATTCCAATACAGAAGATATCTTCCGCGTATTCATGGCAGTGCTAATAAGCAGTATTGGTTTTATGCTTATCAGTAATTTGTTTGTTGCTCCATATTTTAAACTTCCGTGGAAATGGTTTGACAAAGTACTGTTATTGAACTTTTTTATTTCTTCATCCTTGTTAATTATTTTGAGAATAGCCGTCAAACACATTTTTGGATATTTAAAAGATTTACAACCCGGAAATATAAAGGATAATATTTTAATTTATGGAACTGACAGCACCTCAATTCTGGTGAAAAAAGCATTGGATACCTGTCAGGAAACACCTATAAATGTCTTTGGTTTTATTGATGATGATCTGGATAAAATAAACAAACATATAGAACAAAAAAATGTATATCCGTCATTTTGCATAGAAACTCTTAAGAAAAAATATGCTATCAATAAAGTTTTATTAGTTGGCAACGATCTAAATATTAATGGAAAAAAGAAAGCAATTGAAAAATGTATAGAACTGGGTATTAAAGTAGTTACAGTGCCGTCTTCTGATAAATGGCTATATGGTAAATTAAGTCCTAATCAGATACAGGACTTGAAAATTGAAGATCTTTTACAACGGGAACCTATTATCCTCAAAAAGAATAATGTATCAAAAGAGATAAACGGAAAGAGAGTTTTGATTACCGGAGCAGCAGGCTCAATAGGCTCCGAAATTGTACGTCAGGTTTTAAACTATAAACCAGAGTATATCATCCTCTGCGATCAGGCAGAAACACCTTTACACGAACTTCAGCTTGAAATTCAAGATTATTATCCCGAAGGTAAAACCAAAATATTCATGGCCAACATCCAGAACAAAAGCCGAATGAAAACACTGTTTGAAGAATTTAAACCACAGATTGTTTTTCACGCAGCGGCTTATAAACATGTTCCGATGATGGAAAATAATCCTGCAGAAGCTATATTAACCAACGTATTAGGTACGAAAAACATATCCGAGCTTTCGATAGATCATGAGGTAGAAAAGTTTATTATGATTTCTACAGACAAAGCTGTAAAACCCACTAATATTATGGGAGCTTCTAAACGTCTTGCAGAAATGTATATCCAATCGCTAAATAACAATAATATATTATCAGCTTCGGAGAACGTTAGAGCAAATTTTAAGAGTTTACTTAAACCAAAAACTAAATTTATTACGACCCGTTTCGGGAATGTTATGGGGTCAAACGGATCTGTCATTCCGAGATTTAAAGCTCAGATAGAAAAGGGTGGCCCAATAACAGTTACCCATCCAGAAATAACCAGATATTTTATGACTATTCCTGAATCTGTACAATTGGTATTGGAAGCTGCAGCAATGGGAAATGGAGGTGAAATCTTTATTTTTGATATGGGAGACCCGGTTAAGATTGTTGATCTGGCAAAGAACATGATCAAACTTGCCGGCATGACGCCTGATAAGGATATCAAAATTGTTTTTACCGGACTACGCCCCGGAGAAAAGTTATATGAGGAGTTACTCCTTTTAGAAGAAGAAACTATTCCGACCCATCATCAAAAGATTAAAATATCTAAAATTATTGATTATAGCTTTAATTATGTTCATCAGGTTACAGAGGAATTATTGTGCTTAAATAGCTTGAACAATGACTATGAAATGGTAAAAAAAATGAAAGAAATTCTACCAGATTTCATCAGTAATAATTCCAAATATGAAGAGCTAGACTTTTGTGAGACTAATTAGATCAACTTTAACATTTTTTTATTATGGGCATACACGTAGGAAATATTCTAAAACAGGTTCTTCGAATGGAACGTATTGGGATTAGCGAATTATCCCGAAAGCTTAAAGTAAGTAGAAGAACAATATATAATTGGTTTGAACAAGAGAATTTGAATCTTCAAATTCTCTTAGAAGTTGGTAATATAATTGGACACGATTTCACGGCCGAACTACCGGAAACGTTAGTAAAAAACCATCGTCACGTGCTTAGTACACAAGATGCTTCTTCTGTAAAAAATACAGATGCCGATAATAATTCTGTTTATTTCTGGATGAATAAATATATTGGCTTGTTAGAAAAATATAATGATCTATTAAATCTCATTTCCGAGAACTCACCTTCAAATAAGAATTCAACAGGCAAAAATGGTTATTTTTTATTGTAAAGATGACCTGAAGCCTACCCTCCTATTGTAATCTCACCCTAACTAGCTATATCCAAAACTAAATAATTCAAAATTAGTGCCAGTGCTGATCGATACGATCTTAAAGTAAAAAATATAACAGATCATGTCAGTCAAATAACTAAAAATAATGAAAATCTGGTTAGCACGTATACTGCTTTTAAAATCAGAAAAACGCTACCTGAAATTGAAAAATATCAAAATGCGCATCCTCTAAAAACAGATAGCCTGAATACTTTCATTATCAAGCAGAATAAATTGCTGGATGAATTAAAAAAAATTAAATAAATGTGCGGCTTCTTACTTTCGTCCATCCAAGCCCGTATCATCCTTTCCCTATTAAAAGCTAACCCCATCTGTCCATCGCTTGCCACTGCAATCAGACCGACGTCTGATTGATCTCAAAGCCTAATTTCCTCAGTTCATTCGATTTTTTCCTGCGTTCATTGTTTTGTTATTGAATAAAAAACAGCACCATAATATTTTTGCTTCATCAAACAATTAAAATCAAAAAAGATGAACAGAGAATTAGTATTTTTAAGAATTTTCGCAGTTGCAACTGTTATAGGAATTACATTAATTTCATTAACTGCATTTAAAAAATCAGGAAACCAAAAATTTAGTGAAATAGATGTAGAACGTATCAACATTGTGGAAAAAGACGGAACGGTAAAAATGGTTATTACCAATGTAGATCGTTTTCCGAACGGAACTAGCAAAATCAATAATCGCCCGACCAACGCAGACCGAAAAAAACGTTCGGGAATGTTATTCTTTAACGAAGAAGGCATAGAATGTGGCGGATTTATCTATGACGGAAGAAAAACAGAAAACGGACATTCGGCGGGGCTTTCTCTGACTTACGACCAATATGATGGCGACCAAGTAATGCAATTACTGACACAAGATATTGGAAAAGGCGACAAACGATCTGTTAGCAGTACGTTGGCGTTCAACGATCGACCAGACAAAGAATCGCAACTCAAAACAATGGAAATCATGCAAGAACTTGAAGTACTTCGCAAAAAAGATCCAAAAGCAATGGAAGAAAAATACAAAGAATATGAAGCACAAGGAATACTTGGTGGCGTTCCACGAGTAATGCTTGGTAAATCCAGAAGTCAAAACAACGGATTGTTTCTTTTTGATGATAAAGGCATGCCAAAAGCGATGTTTTATGTGGACAAAGAAAACAATGCAAAACTAGATTTCTATGATGAAACAGGAAACGTCATGGCTTCATTTCCCGAAAAGAAAAATTAATTAGTTTCAGCATAAAAAATAGTCCTGCAACATCTCAGGACTATTTTTTTTTTGTAAATTGTCATATCAAACTTCAATGAAGAATATCATCCACAAAATATATCAAATCCGACATTTTTTGCTGTTCATTTTACTGTTCGCTTACATACAATCCATTTACACGCGAATAGCAGTAAGACGGCAAATAAATGCTTACATATTCACTCCAGAAGCAGCTTTGGCTACAGTAATTGGAGCAGGAATTTTGTTTTTGATTATTCTTTTCTTCATTCGAAAATGGCAAGGAACAGATACGTTCAGTAATCAAACAATGCTGAAAATTTTTGGCACTTCGTTGCTTTCATTTGTAATTTCTATGCAGTTGATAGGATTATTGATAGCATTTGCTTTTGGAAATATAGAGCGAAATTTCAACCAACAAGCCTTTACTCTTTCCTTGTTTTCTGATTTTTTGAATGGCGTTATTTACGGTAGTTTTTTCCTTGCCTATCACTATTTCAATAAAAATAAAAAACACCAACAAAAACTAGCAATATATAACCAATCTTTGGCAGAAAGTAAAATCAATCAACTCAAAGCACAACTTAATCCGCATTTTTTGTTCAATAATCTAAATGTATTGGATCAATTAATTGAAGAAGACAAACAAAAAGCATCTGATTTTCTGAACGAATTTGCCGAAATTTATCGTTATGTATTGCAAGCATCAGATAAGGAATTGACAGATATTGATCAGGAAATCGATTTTGCTAAACAATATTTCAAACTCATTCAGTATAAGTATGGAAATGCCTATAAGCTAAACATCGAAACCCAAAATGCAAAAGGTTTTATTGTTCCGCTTACTTTGCAATTATTAATCGAAAATGCACTTCAACACAATATAGGTTCACAAGAAAATCCTGTTTATATCAAAATAAATATTGATGAAAATATTTTTGTTTCAAATAATATAAATCTGAAGCGAAATACAAAGCTAACATCAGGACGAGCACTGAAAAACCTGAAAGAACAATATCAATTGCTTTCAAAAAAACCAATTGAAATTCATCAAACCGAAAAAGAATTTTCTGCAACTGTCCCTATTATTCATAAACAAAGTAAATGACAAAAATACTCATCATAGAAGACGAAATTCCGGCTCGAAAAAAGCTAAAAAGATTTATTGAAGAAGTAAATTCCTCAACCGAAATCATCGCCGAATTAGATACAGTTCAATCTGCTGTGTTTTTTTTGAAAAGCCACCAACCTGACCTTATTTTTTCGGATATTGAACTTTTGGACGGAAATGCTTTTGAGATTTACCAGCAAGTTTATATTTCGTGTCCTATCATTTTCACCACGGCTTACGACCAATTTTGGATGGATGCTTTTGATGGCAATGGTATCGCATATTTACTGAAACCTTTCTCTAAAGAACGATTTCTAAAAGCGTGGGACAAATATCTTTTACTTGGAAATGCTACTTCAAATGAAGAAAAGGCAATCGTCAATCTAACCAAATTTTTTCAGCAAAATTTCATCCAAAAACAGTATAAAAAACGTTTTTCCATCAATACGAATCAAGGGATTTATTTCTTAGAAACAGAAAACATTTTGTTTTTTGAAGCCGATGAAGGAATTATTTTTGCTTACGATACCAAAGGTAAGAAACATCTACTTACTGAAACTACATTGAAAGAAATTGAGGAGCAACTCAACCCTTTGGACTTTTTCCGTATCAACCGAAGTGAATTTGTTCACAAACCTTACATCGAAAAGATCGAACGATATAAAAAAAATACGCTTGCTATCAAATTAAAAGAATTTGAAACTTATTTAAAAACCAGTCAAAGCAATACGGCGACATTTCGGGAATGGATTGAAAAATAAGAGCGATCGCATTTAAGTGAGCTCTTTCCTTATTCTGCTCAAGGACTGCGGCGTAATCTTGAGATAAGAAGCGATATATTGCTGTGGAACCTGTTGAACGATCGCTGGGTAACGTCGTAAAAGTTCCAAGTATTTGGTTTTCGCATCGCCATAATTCAGAAAATCATTATCCTTTATTTTTTGAAGCAATGAAGCCTCACTAAAGGTTTTGAAATAAACATATAGATTTGGAATGGTCTGAAAATACCGTTCAAAAGCTGAAAAAGCTATCGTATAGATCTTGCTGGCAACAACTGCCTGAATAGCCTCTGTAGCCGGCTGCCTAGTATAGTAACTTTCAAGATTTGCGAAAAATTGGTGCTCCTTGATAAAATGCTTCGTGACATCATTGCCTGATATATCCGCACCCAGCAAACGTAAGATACCGCTTTCAACAAAGAGAATCTCAGACGCTACTTCATGGAGTTCTTCGATATAGGTACCCGCTTTTACCTGGCGTAATTTAAAACTCGCAGCAAGCAGATCAATATCGCTTGCAGCAAGTATTCCTCCAAAAGCAAGTGCAGCCCTAAGTTTTTCCATTATTTTTTACGATTTGTAGTTCCAATAGACTGTTTGCGCAGGCGATTACCGCTTCCTTGACCGGAATGGGCTTCCATCCCAGTTCTCTCTGCGCTTTACTGATATCTGTTTTCCTCCGAACCATCTCCAACAAAACCGGTTTGAGCTCGGGGCGAAATTGCGCCAGCATCCTTGTTATAAAGTTAGGAAATTCTGCTGTAGGAATTTTATGTCCCGGAAAATGATCTTTAAGGATGAGCGCAACAGCCTTGAGCGTTAAATACCCCGTGGCAGCGATATACCTATTGCCGGTTGCGTCCGGGCTTTCCATGGCCAAAATAAGGAGATCTGCTACAGAACGGACATCGACAAGATCGAAACCGATCTTAGGCAAAGCGGGATAACTCCCGTTCATCAAGGCGACAACGATCTCTGCAGAAGTACCATAATCTTTTTCGATCACCGGCCCCAAAATAGCCCCTGGACATACCGTAACCAATTCCAGCGAGCTAGCATCTTGTCTGATAAAATCCCAGGCGGCCTTCTCGGCGATGGTTTTACTTTTATAATAGGGCGTAAGATCACTCTCGCGGCTTATATCCGTCCAATCGCTTTCCGTTAAAATTTTGTTGGGTTCTTTATTTTGTCTACCATAAGCAATAGCGGCTAAAGAAGAGGTCATCACAACCCGCTTAACATTGTTGTCTACCGCGGCACTCAAAATATTTAACGTACCGTTTTTTGCAGGTACGATTAATTCATCCTCATTCTTGGGCAGTGTTGTCGGGAAAGGTGATGCAACATGCTGGATAAAGTCCACTCCTTTTGCAAGATCGTTCCAGATACTTGCATCGTTTAAATCTGCGACTGCAAAGTGCAGCTTATCCAAATGATCGGTATGTTGGCCAATCACCTCCTTTATCGATGATATGCGATCTCTGTTCCGTAGTGTACCTATCACCTCATAGCCTTTATTGAGCAATTGAATGGCCGTATGTGCACCTAAAAAACCGGTAACTCCGGTCAGTAATACTTGCTGATTTTTCATTTCCTTTTATTTATAAAGTTCGGATGATCTCATCAAGCTACCATTACCATTTGTTAAGAAATAAGGCTTTTTACATCTTTTGTGATTAGTTGCGCTACTTCACCTATCTCGGAGCAGATATAAACGGTTTTATCCATCTTTTCCAGATAAAGAGCAAACTCGTCGAGTACCTCAACGTCATTCCCGACGAGAATAAAACAGTCGAAAAGATGACCAAGGCTTCCAAGGGTTTCTATTTTTAAGCTTAATCTCTTTTGGAAAAAAATCATAACAATCATAACACATATTTTTAGAATACTTAAATGGCGCCCCGCTGACACCAAAAAACAACGGGGACACCATAGATAATCAGATTTGAAATGCATCAGCAAATCGGGCAAACGTTTCTCGTGCCGCATAAATGGCATCTGCAGCATGTTCTTCCGAAATATTTGCACGCAAAACATCAATAAAGACATTCCATTTCTGATTTGTTTCTGAACCATAGCCGGAGAAGAACGATACTCCTTCAGTTATTCCGTATTTCCCAAGCATTTGAACAATGACCATCCCGCCCATCACGGAACCCTCCATGACGTAAAGTGCACCCAGCGCCTTTGCCATACTGTCGATGGTAGGGACATGTACTTCTGGAAGTTCGTTCAGGTCTCCACCTAAGTCCACGATATCCTCAGCAAGACTAACGGCATGTCGCCTTTCGGGATAATCTGCCAATATATTCGCAGTGATATATGGAGCAATGGCTTCTTCTAAATTCTTGAAATAGCTATAAAATATTTTCAACAGATCTGCGTATTCCGCATTGCTACGGATCGACTTTAATCTGGCGACAACCAATTTCTCCAATTGTTGGTGCGGTGAGGCGGTTTGATTTCTTAATTCTTCTTGTATCATCATTATTGTTTTTTATTGTAAAAGGTGATTTTTGTTCTATCATTCTACACCGCCACCCAGACTGCGATACAGGTCGGCAATGGCAGACAGCTCCTGACGTCGGACAGATGCGAGGTCAAGTTCGCTCTGCAATACATTAACCTGTGCTGTAATCACTTCGAGATAGTTTGCCATGCCATTCACGAAAAGGGTATTGGCATTTGCTGTTGCCTGCTGCAGTGTATTGACACGTTGGGCTGTAATGTACTGCTGCTGTTTCAGCTTCTCGATCTTTACTATGGCATCGGAGACCTCTCCAACCGCTCCCAAGACTGTTTTTTGAAATGCAACAATTGTTTTCTCTCGTTCAATAGCAGCTATCTTATACTGTGTGCTAAGTTCCTTATGCTGGAGTAATGGCTGTACGATAGTTCCGCCCACAGTACCAAAGAGTGCTCCCGGAATATTGAACCAATCGCTTGCTTTCAGTGCCCCCACTCCGCCTGCGGCAGTAATTCGAAGTGCAGGATACATCTGCGCTTTGCTGATGCCTACTTTTGCATTCGCAATCACCAGGTCCAGCTCGCGGCTCCGGACATCTGGTCGTCGCCGAACCATATCAATGGGCACACCAGTAGAGAGCTGCTCCGGAAACTTAATCTCATGAAGCACAGTACGCCCCAGCTGTATACCCGGCAATTCACCAGCAAGCACATGTAGCGCATTCTCCTGCAATATGATTTCCTTTTCAAGTTGCGGGATCAGCTCCGCGACTGCCAGTCGCTGTGCCTCTGCTTGCTGAACCGCCAAATAGGTGGCCTGCCCCATTTTATACTGCACATTTGTAATACGCAAAGTACTATCATTTAATGCCATATTCGCTACTGCGACACGACGCTGCTGATCTAGCATAAGAAGATTATAATAGCCTTTTGAAACACTGATAATAAGATCGGTCTGCAAGGCTTTACGAGCCTCATCACTCTGTAAATAAGCGGCAAGCACGGCTTTGTTGGAATTACGGATCTTTCCCCATACATCGGCTTCCCAAGTCAAACTGGCTCCTAAGGAATAATCCTCGATATGATTGGCCCCTAAAAACTGACTTGCCGTCATCCCGTTGAGGCTGTAATTAGAAGGATTACTTGTATTTCCCGTTGCATTGAGACTGACAACAGGTAGATTGTTCCATTTTGACTGCCGTACAAGCAGATGTGCTGATTCGATATTTTTCAGCGCGACCTGCATGTCAAAGTTTTTCTTCAGGGTACTATCGATCATTACCTGCAACACTTTATCCGTGAAAAAACTCTTCCATGGCAGCATTGCGATACCAAGCGTATCTTTATCGGTCTCTCCACGGAAAGCCGCAGGAAGTTCTGGTTTGGGCAACTGGACGTCTTTAGTGATCGCACAGCCAACCAAGGTGCCTAGTAATGCAGTGATAAGAATAATTTGACGATAGTTTTTAGTTAAATAGCTCATAAATTGTCTCTTTTATTTGTCTTAAGCTTCTATAGCATGTTGGATCGCTGGTGTTGGTTGCGTTTTCCTACCCGATATTTTCTCCTGCAGAGCCTGAAAAACAACGAACAGCACCGGTATGATAAACAATCCCAGAATGACACCACTGATCATTCCGCCTGCAGCACCTATACTGATCGAATGGTTTCCCATCGCGGACGGTCCAGTGGCCCGCATCATAGGGGAAATACCGGCAACGAATGCGATTGAGGTCATAATAATAGGACGGACACGCAGTTTGGCTGCCTCTAATGCGGCCTGCAACAATGTAAGCCCTGCATGTCTGCGCTGTACCGCAAATTCGACGATCAGGATTGCATTTTTGGCAAGTAGCCCAATCAGCATAATCAGTGCCACTTGGATATAGATATTATTGTCAATGCCTGCAATTCCGATAGCTGCAAAAACGCCTATTATACCTGTTGGAACTGAAAAAACTACGGCCAAAGGAAGGATATAGCTGTTATACTGGGCACACAGCAGGAAATAAACAAATAGTAGAGAGAGCGAAAAAATAATCACGGACTGGCCCCCGGACGAGATCTCTTCCCTAGTCATTCCCGAAAATTCATACGAGTAACCTGATGGCAATACATCAGCTGCGACTTCCCGGACAGCGAGGATAGCGTCACCGGTACTAAAGCCCGCTTTGGGCACAGCATTGACACCGATCGAGTTGAAAAGGTTATATCGTGTAATCACCTCTGGACCAAAGACTCTTTTCAAACTGACCATTGTTTTTACGGGAACCATCTTGCCAGATCTGTTCTTGACATAGACTTCGTTCATCGAAGCCGGATCTGCACGTTCCTGTTTATCGGCCTGTACCATGACCCGATAATACTTACCAAAGCGATTGAAATCGGAAACTTGCGCACTGCCGAAGAAAGATTGCATTGTTCCCAAAACATCTTTTTCATCCACCTCCAATTGTTCGATTTTTTCGTGGTCTAGAATCATCTCGTACTGTGGATAATCTGCACGGAAAGTGGTAAATGCGACAGCTATTTCTTTGCGTTTGCTCAACTCGGCAATAAATTTGTTGGCAATACCACCAAATTTATCCAGCTTGCCGCCGGCTTTGTCCTCGAGGACCAGATCCAGCGCATCCACATTGCTAAATCCAGGAACGGTAGGAAAAGAAAACACAAAGCATTGGGCTCCCTTTATTGTATTGAGCCGTTTTTGAATTTCAGCAATGTTAGCAGAGACATCGTTCATCGATCCACGCTCACCATCCTTTTTCATCCTGAAAAAGGCTACTCCGGATGACGGACTGGTGGAATTTGTCAACACATTGAAACCTGCTACTTCATTGAATGCAAATTTCGCTTTCATATCCCGCACCTTATCGGCCGCCTCATCAAGGACTGCCTGCGTCCTATTCATGGACGAACCCGGGGGAAGATTGACCGAAATTGCAATAAAACCCAAGTCTTCTGACGGTATAAAACCTGTCGGAGTCCGACGAATAAGCCAGCCCGTAATTACAACAACAAGCGCTAACCCAGCGAGACTAGCCCATTTAAACTTGATCAGCTTTTTCACTGCTATAACATACTTAGCTGTTATATTTTCAAAGCCTTTATTGAAAGCGTAGAAAAAACGCTGTTTAAAATTTGTGGGCTCTTCAGCATGACCATGATTGACATCTTTCAACAATAAGGCACATAATGCGGGACTGAGGGTCAAAGCATTCAATGCAGAAATAACAATTGCAATAGCTAAAGTAAAGGCAAACTGACGGTAAAACACACCTGCGGACCCTTTCATAAAGCCAACGGGAAGAAATACTGCTGCCATAACCAAAGTAATCGAGATGATGGCACCAGTAATCTCGTGCATCGCGGACATCGTTGCTTTTTTGGCTGTCATATTTTTATTTTCCAGTTTGGAATGTACTGCCTCAACAACGACAATGGCATCGTCTACGACTATACCTATGGCCAATACGAGTGCAAATAGGGTGAGCAGGTTGATAGAGAACCCGAAGACAGACATAAAGAAAAACGTACCTATAACCGCCACGGGAACTGCAATAGCCGGAATCAGTGTGGACCGGAAATCCTGCAGGAATAGATATACGACTATAAAAACAAGAATAAAGGCTTCCAGAAGTGTATGCTCTACCTGATCAATGGATTGATCAAGCATATCCTTGGTATTGTAGAGTATCTGCTGCTTGATCCCCCGTGGAAAATCTTTTTCAGCTTTTTTCAAAAATTCGGCCACCTTCGTCTGTATTTCTCTCGAATTGGTGCCAGGAAGCTGTATGACCTGGAATAGCACACTTTTTTTATCGTGTACGGTATTTAATGAATTGTAGGTGTAACTGCCCAGTTCCACTTTGGCGACATCTTTAAGTTTGAGCATACTGCCATCTCCATTCGTTCTGATGATCATATTCCCATAGTCCTCGGGTCTAGTATACTTACCCGCATATTTGAGTACATATTCGAAAGATCTGTCGCTTGATTCACCAAACCTTCCCGGTGCCGCTTCCTGATTTTTACTTTTGACGGCGGCCATCACTTCTGTTGGTGTAATGTTGTAAGCGGCCATTTGCGCCGGATTGAGCCATATCCGCATCGAATAATCTCTATTACTGCCGTAAAAAGTGACTTGGCCAACGCCCTGTATACGTTTTAACTCCGGAATGATGTTGATCTGAGCATAATTGGTCAGATATGTTGCATCGTATAGTTCGGGCTTATCACTCATCAAATTAATCGCCATAATAAGCGAATTTTGTACCTTTTGGGTGGTAGTACCGGCCTGGACAACTTCTGGAGGAAGCAATCCCGTAGCAGATGAAACTCGATTCTGTACATTTACAGCGGCCTGGTCGGGATCTGTGCCCAGCTTGAAGTATACGGATATGATGAGTGTACCGTCGTTGCTCGAAGTGGAACTCATATAGGTCATATTTTCTACCCCATTAATGGCTTCCTCCAGCGGTGGCGCTACCGCACGCACCATCGTTTCGGCGTTGGCACCGGGATAATTGGCCGAAACCTGAACCACTGGAGGTGCTATATCCGGAAACTGTTGTATAGGTAGATCCATCAGACCTACCGCGCCAAGAATGACCAGCATGATGGAAACTACAGTAGCGATAACTGGCTTATCAATAAAAATTTTTAACATGGTATAATAGTCTTTAGCATAAGTAAAATAAGGTGACTAGTTGCTCGCCATTTTATCGGATGATATCTCGGGCTTAACAGCCATTCCATCTTTAAGGGACTCCAGCCCTTTTAAAATAAGTCTGTCCCCACTAGTCAGGCCGTTGGAAATGTAATAGCTGTTTCCGGCAGCTCCGGTAACCGTTAATGCAACCTGCCGGGTTTTGTTGTGCTGGTCAACGACATAGGCAAAGAGCTTGTCCTGCATTTCGAACGTAGCTGCCTGGGGTACAGCAACTACACCATGCTGCCTCAGGCCAAGTCTAATACGGCCTGAATTGCCTGAACGAAGCAGACCTTGCCTATTGGGAAAGGTAGCCCTTAGGGTGATTGCTCCAGTAGACCTGTCGAATGCTGCATCAACCATATCAAGCCGACCCGTTACGGAATAATCAGCTCCACCAGAAAGCACCAGATTTACCGCAGCACTGTTCTTTAACTTTTCGTCGATTGAACGACCTTGCAGACCATCCTTAAAGGCGACAAAATCAGCTTCTCCAACAGAAAAATAAGCGTGAACCTCCCTATTGTCGGAAAGATAGGTCAATGACTGGGCATCGGACGGAGCAACAAGACTACCGGTTTTCTTTCCGAGACGGCCGATATAGCCACTTACGGGAGCTTTAATGGTAGTAAAATTTAAGGTGATTTTGGCATTTTCTATTTTTGCCATCGCTTTTCGTTCACCCGCTACCGCTGCGTCATAGCTAGCCTGTGCTGTTTTAAGCTGATAGTTTGATACGACCCGATTATCAACGAGCGCTTTTAGCTTTTCGACTTCAATTTTTGCGGTCTGTACTTCGGCCTGCGCTATGGATAGCTGCGCTTTCGCATCGTTATATGCTTCCCGGTATGGGCGTGAATCGATCAGGAAGAGTGCTTGGCCCTTTTCCACATAGGCACCTTCCTGAACCAAAACCCTTTCCAGGATTCCATTCACCTGGGGGCGGATCTCGACATCAGTAAGCCCCTCTAGCTGTGCAGGATATTCTGTATAAACGACCGTATCGGTCTTGTTTAGAACCAGCACTGGAACCTCAGGAACACTGGGCTCCTGAACAGGTTGATGACCTGGTTTGCAGGAAGAAAATATGATAACTGGAATTGCAATTCCGAGTAACAGATTTTTTTTCATAAAAATTTGATTTGATATAATAGAAATGTGTAAGAATATGAGTGACTGCTGAATTTCTTGAGTTATTCAGTGCTGGTAGTACGGATTAATCAGTAAGTATACGACCACGCCAGTAAAGCTGACATACAACCAGATCGGCATGGTCCACCGGGCAATCTTGCGATGCTGATTAATTCTATTGTTTAGCGCAAAAGCCATGGCTAGGAGCCCAAGAGGCACAATGACGGCTGCCAGCACAACGTGCGTGACCAAAATAAAGTAGTAAATCTCTCGCAATATGCCATCTCCTTTATAACTGGTAGAGGGCATAGAGAAATGATAAAGCAAATAAGAAAACAGGAATAAGGAGGTAAAGGAGAAGGCAAGAAATATTGAACTTCGATGCAGGAGTATGTCTTTACGACGAACTGCAAACAATGCAAATAGTAGCGAAAAGAAGGTTAAACCATTTAAAATTGCATTGAGCATGGGCAGGCTGGAATAATCACAGCCTGCTACCAAGCTTACTTTTGGCATAAAAAAAGTAAGCAGGATTAAACCATTAATAACAATGGTGAGTACCCAGATAAGTAATATAGAATTTCTGTATGGCATTATTTTATAGATATTTTGTGATTGATGACTGAGCTGGTATTCGTGCAAACATGGATAAATATTGATTTCAAGAATTAAACATACTACATGGTATGTTTTTGAATATAAAAAGGTTTTTATTGCGCATGATATTTTTTCAACATACTAATCAGTATGTTTTAATACGTAAAAATTAGATTTTAATAACTCACCAAAACATACTATAAAGTATGTTTTTATAAAAAATTTTACTTCAATGAATCGAGATATTGTCGGAATTCGCTTAAAAATGATACATAATAGGGTTTACCCAATAACTTGCCCATATTTCTGACACCATGGTATAATGTTATGATATGAAGCGCTATCTGTTTGGCATCATGCGAACGCGCTAACTGTCCTGTCTCCTGCCCCCGTATGATCTCAGCTTCGATCGCTCTCTCCCATTTATTCAACGATTTTTTCAACGCTAACCGAAATGCATCATTCAGCGGAGCCATCTCCTGAATGAGATTTACAGCCGGACAGCCATGCTCAACCGTCATAAACGGATGTTTAAAGAGAAGTTTATCCATCATTTTATAAATGTTATCTCTAAAATTTGAGCTTGATGACAGTGAATTTTGAATGTCTGGCCAAATCTCCGTATGCATAGCTTCATCTATCAACGCTATACCCATCTCTTCTTTATTTTTGAAATGATAGTAAAAGGCTCCTTTAGTCACCTGTGTTGTAGCCAGGATGTCATCAATACTTGTCGATTGAAAACCCTGCTTGTATATCAATTCCATTGCTCTTCTGAGAATATCGGATCTTGTTGCCTGTGCTTTTGACATAAACATACCAATTAGTATGTCGCAAATATACACAGCAAATGCACCACTTGTCACCCCCACTTGTCATTCTTAAGTAAAACTGAAAAATTAAAGGAAGTAGTCACTTCATCTCTATTCTTTAGCTATTAAGGGCTAACTGTATGTAAAATGTTTTTGACGGTAAAATGACTCGAGGAAAATCAAAACACTAGATTCTTTTAATATGTTTGCAAACATACTAGTTAGTATGTAATTTTATTTACCTAACACTGAAGCAATTTTTAAGTGAGAAATTTCATCATTTAGGCATTTAGATGAAAACATACTAGTTAGTACTTTTTATAAATTAGGCAAAATAACGAGCCTTGATCTTTTATCTATTATCCATAAAAAAATGTTATGTATTACTTTTTTCTTGTTTGTCATTCAGCTATTCGATGGTTTGTCTTAGGTAGCCTAATTTATGCCATATTCGCTGCGTTCAGGGGATTGAGATTGAAAAAAAAATTCAGTCCCAAGACCAATGCTGTTCGTCACTGGACTGCAACCATTGCCCATATTCAGTTATTAATCGGAATGGCACTTTATATCCAAAGTCCTATTGTCCTAGCTAAAACGACTGACGGGTTGGGTTCGATGGCTAATCCGCATGTTTTCTTCAAATATATCCATATTTCGCTTGCTGTAGTGGCAATCGTGTTGATTACGATCGGTTCAGCTAAAGCCAAACGTATGCAGGAAGACCAAGCCAAATATCAAACCATGCTATGGTGGTTTTCCGCAGCATTACTTATTATACTAATTGCGATTCCATGGCCGTTTTCTCCCCTGGCAGCACGCCCCTATCTACGCTCATTCTAAATCAATTCATTATACGCTACTAATTTTCAACGTGCAAATGTTAAATCAAATTTTTAAAACACCGCTGGGCCGCCTGCGGCTGCTCAGTTATCTGGAAGGTATTTCGCTCCTCATCCTTGTCTTTATTGCGGTACCATTAAAATATTGGGGACAACAGCCCATGCTGGTTAAAGCGCTTGGACCAATCCATGGTATGCTCTTTTTATGGTTTATTATATCAACACTTAGTGTGGGGATCGAAAGGCACTGGAGATTCAGACAAACAACTTGGAAAGTATTACTTGCCTGCCTTATCCCCTTCGGTACATTTTATATCGATAGGCATATTCTCAAACCTATCATGAAGGCTGAATGAATAAGAAAACGATAATCGTAGCTATTATAGCTTTCATAAATTTGATCATTATTTTTGTGGGATACCATATCCGACCTTCTCATTTAAATTATGATACAGCATCCGTAAAGCTAGACTTTACTGTACCGCCCAACTTTCCCATCCCAAATGCTCCATTCGGTCAACAACAGATAACCCCAGCCGGATTCCAACTTGGAAGGCTTCTCTTCTATGATCGGGTGCTTTCCCTAAACAATTCCATTTCGTGCGCAAGCTGCCATCAGGCAGCCGCAGCTTTTTCAGACGAGAATAAGGCGTTGAGTCAAGGGATGAAACAATGTACCGGAACAAGAAATGCTCCGGCACTATTTAATCTTGCCTGGCAAAAGGAATTTATGTGGGATGGACGCATCAAAGAATTGCCACTATCATCTCACAATGCCATTACCAATCCTTGTGAAATCGCCAACAGCATGGCGGGTGCAGTTGACAAACTTCAGTCGAACAGCAAGTATAAAGGATTTTTTAAAGCAGCTTTTGGTTCAACAGCTATAGATTCGACAAAAATGCTGAACGCACTTGCACAGTTTATGACTATGCTGGTATCTGCTAATTCACGTTACGACAAATATACCAGGCATGAAAATGGTGGCATCTTTACGGATAAGGAGAAACAAGGGTATACATTATTTAAAAAAAATTGCAGCGTATGCCACCAGGAACCATTATTCACAGATATGAGTTACCGTAATAACGGGCTAGACCTCATATCGCGAGACGCTGGAAAAAGTAATTCAACACATTTGGTAAGTGATATTGGAAAGTTTCGTGTGCCCTCACTCCGAAATATTGAAGTCACGGCGCCCTATATGCATGATGGAAGACTCGGAACACTGGAAGAGGTGCTAGACCATTATGCTGAAGGCATAAAGCAGCATTCTAATCTAGATGGGGAGTTACAACAAAATGGCAAAATAGGCATTACGCTTTCTGCTAGTGAAAGAAGCAAAATTATAGCTTTTTTAAAAACGTTAACAGACAATGACTTTTTAACCGATCCAAGATTTCAACGGCCATGAACAGATAAGATTAGGATAAATATCGATAGCACTTTTAAGCATCTTTCTATTCGGCACATACTGACGATTTAATTAAAAACTGGATGAGAAATCGCAATACAATTGAACTCTTAGGTTTTTGGGAAAGTATATATAATCCCAATTTTAAACCCGTCGAATTCGACGGGTTTAGAAAACAAGCTGGTCTCAATAGTTTTGTGATGACTCCCAAACGCTGGATAGAAAATACCAATGCAATTGGTATAATTTCTAAAGCTGGGAGATACGGGAACTTTTGCTCATAAGGACATAGCACTAGAATTCGCTTCCTGGATTTCAATCGAGTTTAAACTTTATATAATAAAGGAGTTTCAACGTTTAAAAGACGATGAAAACAATCGTTTGAAATTAAACTGGGACTTACAGAGGACACTAGCAAAAGTAAATTATCACATTCATACTGATGCAATAAAGGAAAATCTCATTCCAGCAGAAATTACAAAACAGTAAGTGAGTTTCGTTTATGCAAATGAAGCCGATCTGCTCAATGTTGCACTATTTGGAATGACCGCTAAGGAATGGAGAGATGCAAATCCTGATAAGAAAGGCAATATCCGGGACTACGCGGTTATAGAACAGTTGGTCGTGCTAAGCAACATGGAAAGTATAAACGCGTTATTAATTTAACAAGGAGTACCACAAAATGAACGGCTTATGCAACTGAATAAAGTAGCGGTGACACAAATGAAGTCGCTCGTAGAAAATAAGGCCGTTAAAAAATTGAAATAGTACGTCGCTATGATGAGCCAAGGTAGCTCTGACAGCATCCATTATGGACTTTAGTAGCTAACAACAGGTCAATAGTCGATCCAACATAAATCATCATTGCCTATTTCCTGCTCGCAAAAAGGAGTTGCAATTTTGAATTTCACAATTTTTTCAAGACTTTATTTAATTCAATTACGTTTTCTCGATATCTTGGATATTTTCGAATATTTCGAACACTATGATTTTGATTATTTACGGTACCCACTTCATCGAATTCAAAAAAGAGCTCGTCAATTAAAAGTCCGTTTAATATACAACTAGAAATATATTCTGCATTTTGTTCAAACTTTGGTATTGCTTTTAAATGGTCATGTATAATCTGCTTCGCATTGTCTTTTTGATGTTGTTCAATTGCCGTCATTGGTAACATAAGCAGAAATAAATGTTCAAACTGCCGGAGTGATAAAAGTTCATCCCAAGTTAGAAACCATGCTTCAAAATGTCCTCCCAAATTTCCAAAGTAAATGTCGTTAAGAAAAAATATAATTTCATGATCTTGAAATTCAATTAAGAAAGTTATATCTTCCACTAAATTTCCTCCGATAAATTTTAAAGATTCTCCATCTTTATCTATCGAAAAAAATTGTTCTTCCCATTCAGCTAATTTTTCTTTGTCAATTCCGATTACTTCTAGTGCTTCGTCAATGTTGATCTCGTTGATGTCATCGTACCCATTGAACCATTTAATATACGTATACCAAAAGAACGTATTGTCTTCTAAGTTGTTTAGTGTAATTTGTCTATCCATATTTAGCTACTGCTATTTAAAATTAGTCAGACAAGCCAATTTATTATACTACCTCCCCTTCAGCTAATATAGTTGAAATATCTTTTGGTTACCCCCCATAAATTTTATTATTTTATCCATCAAACTTGAGGTACTTCCCGCAGTTTGATCCCGGGCGAAAAATCCGCTTTCAAAATATCTTGTTCGAAAAATTATCCTGTCTATCAGACTATCAACGCGATGCAATGCGTTAGATATGCAATTCTATTTCTTATCCTATGCTAAGTCGACCGAAGAACAAATCTTTTAAATTTATAAGACTGCAAATGATCAAAATCCAGATAAAATGGAACAGAGGGTTATCAAATGTAGACTATACTGAAAAAGAAAAAAATAACCAAAAAATATAAAGCTATGCAAAAGATAATTCCAAACCTTTGGTTTGACAGCAACGCACAGGAAGCCGCGGAATACTACCTTTCGGTTTTCAAAAATGGAAAAATAATCAATATTACGTATTACCCGAATTCGGAAGCCGAAGGACTGGCTGATTTCCAGAAGGATTTTGCCGGAAAGGTGCTTACCGTTGAGTTTGAGATTCTTGGAATGCGTCTCATCGGGATCAATGCCGGCCCGATATTCAAATTTAACGAGGCTATTTCCCTGATGATCCCATGTAAAGACCAGACTGAAATAGACTACTATTGGGAAGCACTTACATCGGGTGGAGGACAGGAGAGCGTTTGCGGGTGGCTGAAAGACAAATACGGATTAAGCTGGCAGGTTTGTCCTGAAAACTGGGCGGAACTCAACAAAAGACCAGGCGCATTCAAAAAAATTATGGGCATGAAAAAGATCATTATTGCCGATTTCTAAAACTAGGTAACGACAAAGTCCATATTCAAACACTGGTGTAAACTCGAAAAAATAAACGTACCGGCAACGCAGCAATGGCCGCTAGGTTTCAATCATAGACCGAGGCCTTCTTAAAAATTTGAAAATGCGTCTCTGATTATTGCGCAAGCCATTATCTTTCAATAGGAGATTGGTCTAGGTAATTTTCAAATATCGAAAATCCGACAGCAGTAACATCCAAGGCAACATTGGACAGAATAATAATTGCTTTTTGAGATTTATCATCAAATGCCACAAAAGACCTAAATCCACCTGTACCTCCAGAATGATGAAATATCGCCTTACTTCCAGCCTTTTTAACACGCCAACCCAATGCCATAGTTTGATCCTTATCTGCAAAAGTCAGCTGATGTGTCAAATGAATGGCCTTTGTCAGTTTATTTTTGAAGCCTAACTGTGCCTTCATAAAAATAATCATATCGTCCAATGTAGATCTTATGGCACCAGACCCCGCCAAAGATCCCAAGTGCCAATACGACGTTGGCCTACCTTTTTCATCGTATCCTTGTACCACGTCGGTATCCCCTAGTGATGTATTTTTCATTCCCAAGGGCAAACAAATATTATCAATGACCAATTGTCCAAAACTTTTGTTACTATGACGTTCTAATGCTACACCTAAAACCCCAGCGCCTAAATTTGAATAAGAAAATCTGACTCCGGTCTGAGACGAAACATGATAATTTTTAAGGAAATGGAAGAGTGAATCAACCTTATAATGACTATAAGGATCTGACGGAACGGCATTAGTCGTAAAAATATTATCCGGGAGCCGAGGAAATCCAGCGGTATGATTTGATAATTGCACAAGTGTGATCGGATGACCATCCCATGCTAAACGAGGAATGGAATCGGGCAGGTATTTACTGATCGGATCCTCTAATTGCATATTGCCTTCAACTACTTCTTTTGCCAATAAAAGTGAGGTGAAAATTTTTGTAACTGACCCAATCTCAAAAATACTTTTGGAAGCATCTGGAAGTTGTTTACTTGTCTTAGCAATAGCTCCATAACTATATTTTCTTTGTCGCTTTCCATCAATTACCGCTAACATAATACCTGTGGCAGCACCCTTTTGAATATAAGGCCTGACGATTTTTTCCACCAGCAAATCTATGGAGTCTTTTAACGGATTATTACTTTCTGCTTTGAAATTCTTATTTTCTATGAAAAATGGCAGTTCCTTAAAATTCATCCTTAGAACCTGTTTCTCATTATCAAGCAGAACAGAAAATAATTGTTCGGAGTTTTCAAATTGAATGGTATAATTATACCCGTTTTTAGTAGAATCAACAAAAGAAAAATATTGCATCATGCCCACATTTGCCACAAACTTCCGCATTCCCAACGAAAACTTTTCTTTTGAAATTTTAGATTGATAAGTGGCGGACGATTGCCCGTAAATCTCGTCTGATTTTTTTTCATTAAAAAGTCTTTGAAACTCCTCCATAAAATAATTGTAATCGGCACGAGTAGCCTGGGCAGGTAAGTACCGTACCGAGAACAGCAATAAAACCAGGAGACTGTAAAATCTATAATTTGGTTTAATTTTCATTTTTGTGTATTTCGGGTATGTTTAACAAATTTAATATATCCAATTGAAGAATCTTTACTATTTTCATTAATAAGATTTTATCTACATTGTCAAGAATATGCATCAATTATTGAATTTTTAAAATATAAAATTTGGAAGATAATCGATCACATTATTTAATTAAAATTATTACACCATAGTAAAATTGAAATCATTTATGAAAAAAAGAGTGAAATTTGACTTCGAGATATTCTTTACGAACGGCGGTAGTATCAAAGGGGAAGATTTCAGATTAGATATATCTGGAGACGATATCATTGACAGTGCCCTGGCGGACTACATCGTTGAAGATATGCAGTTGCTCATGGTAGGTAAAGTTAATATCCTTAACAAAGAAATCCTCATTGAACCCCATAAACGTAAGCCAATTGATGAAAGTGTAGCGGAAGATTTCTTAATAGATTTAAGTCATACAATAGAGGATGGCCTGATCACTTACAAGGGGCTACCCGCACCGATTATTTGCGACTATCTCTCCAGGGAACAATCAAAACAGAACTATGATAGCGATACATCTTTTCAGATTGGAAAAATAGAGATGGTCACTAACACCGGAACTTATATCGATTGTCCATTTCATAGATTTGCGGATGGCAAAGACACAGCTCAAACAGTATTAAAAGATTTTGCGCAGCTGGATGCTGTGATGATCCATATACCATTTACAGAAACCCTGAAAATTACAGAAGATCATCTTAAAAATAGAGAAATCAGGAATAAGGCTGTATTAATACAGACCGGCTGGGATAAACATTGGAATACGGAGCTATATTATCAGAACCATCCGTTTCTTACCGAACAGGCGGCAATGTATCTTCGGGACTGTAAAGTTAAACTTGTAGGTATTGATTCCCATAATATAGATGACACGGATGGCAGAACAAGACCTGTTCATACGGTGCTATTGGGTGCCGGGATTTTAATCGTTGAACATCTCTGCAATTTGAATAAATTACCGGCTGAGAATTTTACGTTTACAGCCGCTCCACCAAAATTTAAAGGTGTGGGGACTTTTCCGGTCAGGGCATTTGCTTCTGTTGAAAAGAAATAATTATATTCAAATACGAAATCACCTTTAACAAGAAACACAATTACATGAAAAATAACGTAGGATTAACAAAAGATGCAGGCTGGCAGTTCGGAATCAGAAAAACTATGCTAGCAAACCTGGAAACACTGTGGAATGTCTTTTTTTCAGACCGGGGATTAAGTTATTGGTCTGAAGGTGTAGACCAGGGTTTTTCAACTTTTAATAAATATTCACATATCCGGACAAAGTGGAGGCACAAAGATTTCACAGAAGACGCCAATTTACAGATCAGATTTATTCCTTCGAAAAATCAAGATAAAACAACAATTTCATTTCATGTTGATAAATTAAAAAATGAAAGCCAGCGTGAAGTGACGAAAGCATATTGGTCAAAAGTGATTGAAGATCTGAAGCTGTTGCTGGATTCTTAGGGCCCACGTGAATAAGGATTATTTTATCTTCCCTAATCTTCCAAAACTAATTCAAATAGACCTGGATAGCTCTTTACAATGCCTTTCTGATCTACTGTGATCGACGAGGAAAATACGGTATCAAGATTGTCATACAGATATTCATCCTTCTTCTTTCTGCTATAAAGCTGTTTGACTGGCTTTATTTCATTTTCAAGAATGTTGATGTATATGACATCAATAGACTTTGATTGCCCTATATCCAGTAACAAATTATTGATTGGCAATGTATTTGTAAAAGGTGTAACCGAAATATCGATAAAGAGAAATTCATTGAACTCCGGTCTAGGAATTCCATTGATCGACCATAAACCTGCAGCATTTGTCCCGATAATTAAATTTTTGTGCCCTTCAATTTCTGTTTTTATTTCAAATTCCTGTATGCACCAATTTCTGTCTATTTTTAAAACATAATCTACATTATAAATACGGTTTAAATAGTTGCCAATGATAGACGATTTTACATAATAGGCATCATTTTTCAGTTCTATCGTGCAATCTTCCCAGGATTTATAAACCAAGCCTCTCCAGATAATCTTTCTCATTTCGATCTATGAATTACAGTTTGCGGTCTTATTTCTGAACATTTCTTTGAATGATTTTTTGAGATGGATTCCCTTTCCCAATACCATTCCGAAACGGTTCTAAAAGTCATTTATGTAATTAAGCAGTTATTGTACCAGTTATTTCTCAAATATAAATAAAAGGTGAATGTTATATAAATACCGGCCTTTAAGGTAAAATTTACTTTTATATAATTGTATATCCGTTCGTATTGTCATGATTGCGACTGAAGATCCGATGCCCATATTTGCAATTATCTTCTTGACTCCTGCCCCGCATTCATCTGAAAAGTTAATAGACTCTATTGATCGTTAGATCGAACTAACCTCTTATTCTCGTTACCGTCATTTGGGGAAGCGTTCTCCCATTTCATTTCCTTCGTATTCAATTTTTTTATCAGATACTGTTCTGTATATATCTTGCGTTCATCGTAGAGCGTCACCAAAGTCTTATCATTACTTAATACATAGGTTCTGTAAATAGTAGTATCTCGATTTGAAAGCGCATCGTAGATATTCTTAATACAGGTCATATCTGAGTTGAATTTGTATGTAACGGAACCATCTACGGCCATTTTAGGATCATCATTTGCCACGGTCCATTTACCGATAAGGTTATCAATGGCTATCTTTTCATCTTTTTTGCAAGAGCTAAGAACGACAATAATGATGGCTGGAAGTAGGATTCTGCAATTTATTTTCATAACTTCTTGGTTATTTATTATTGATATATCAACAATACGAGTGAATTTGATAATCTGCTACAGTAATACTTAAAATCTTGATCCCGTCCATGTAAATACATTTTACAAGACAACTTGATCCTAATCATTACATGTCCCATCATCAAAAGCAGGTCTATAATTTAAATTAGTCATTGTTTTTAGTGATAACGAATAGTAGATGGCACGGATCGTATAACCTCCTCGTAATACTCCCTTCTCTAAATACATCCAATCTGATATTTTTTGGTTATCAATCCTTACGGTATCGCCAAGAGCGACCTCTTTCGTAGAGACCGGACTGTTAGAGACAACGCCGGTAAAGTCGGGATTGACTAGCGTTGAAAACAGCCTGAGATAGTTGATGGGAATGTTTCCAATTTGCGTTGAAATACGTAACTTCAATACAACTGATCCATTGAATACAACATGATAGTTCCGAATGATAATCGCTTACCTCCATTAAACGGCCTGGTACTTATCGGCGGCAACAGCCAACGCATGGGAAGTGCGAAAGAAAAGATGCATTGGCATGGCAAAGAACAGGTCTATCATTTGGCCGATATGTTAGGGAATTATTGCGATGAGGTATACATTTCCTGTCGTGTAGAACAGTTTGATGAAATAGCGGACGGCAAGGAGATGACTTCAACCTACGCATGGATTTCCGATCGTTATACAGACATTGGTCCTATGGGTGGAATGCTGACTGCTTTTGAATTTCGGCCCGATCGAGCCTGGTTGGTTGTGGCCTGTGATTTACCTCTGGTCGACCCCGAGGCTATCGCCTATTTAATACAACATCGCGATCCTCGAAGGATCGCCACCGCATTTAAAAGCCAACAGGACAGCTTGCCCGAGCCATTGTTCGCAATATGGGAACCCAGTAGTCTGCCCGTACTCCGGCAGATGCAGGCTCAACATAAACTTTCTCCACGCCGGGCATTGATACAACATCAGGCCCTATGTATTGAAGCCCCGGATGTCAATACCCTTGTCAATGTCAATACCCCTGCCGAGGCCGACAGTGTAAAAGCCATGATCAACAACAAAGATTAAGGTCGTTGAAGTGCGCCACGGTAGAGCATTTCATCCACTTTCTTGTATACCTCAGGGTCATGTCGTTTTATTTTAATCTTCACATATTTGGAAGCTGGCATATTGCTTTCTTTTACGACATTGTTGACTGAAACCAAAACATTCGTCTCGGGGAAATAGGTTACCGTATTTTTTTCAGGAATGGCGTAGGAAACGATCAAAAATAAGGGAGCTACGCGTTCTATACCATCATCGTAATTATACAGATCGACTTTGTCTCCGGCCTTAAAACCAGCTTTATCAATATCTTTCTGATTCATAAACACCACACGTCGCTCATTTTTTATACCCCGATAGCGGTCGTCGAGTCCATAGATAGTGGTATTGAACTGATCATGGGTTCGCGTTGTCGCCATCATATATTCATCGTCATCCAGATGGTTTTCGGGGATATCCGTTAATGTGAAAGGTGCTAGCCCTCCGAGTTCATGCGAAAAAGATTGTGCATCACGGGCGCCATTCGGTAGATAGAATCCATCGCGCTGACGGACCCTCACATTGTAATTCTCAAAACCGGGAATACATTGCTCAATTGCATCACGTACCGCGTCGTAGCTGTCATGATAACGTTTCCAGTCGACTACCGACCGATCTCCTAAAGTTGCCATTGCCATCCGGCAAACGATCTGTGTTTCGTTGACCAGATTTTTAGAAACAGCATCCAATACCCCTTTAGAGGATTGAACCACACCCATGGAGTTTTCCGTGCTGATGATCTGAACTTCACCGTTCACAATATCCTTGTCACTGCGTCCGTAAGTCGGTAGGATAAGCGCCTCCTTGCCATGGATCAGATGGCCACGGTTTAATTTGGTGGACACAGCGACCAATAAATTCAGCTTCCGAAGTGCATTTGCCGTAAATGTTGTGTCGGGTGTGGCGGACACAAAATTGCCGCCCATGCAAAACAGGAATTTGATTTTTTCAGCGTGCATCGCTTTAATTGCACGCACTACATCATAACCATGTTCACGGGGTGGATTAAAGCCAAAATACTGCTGCAGCCTATCTAACTGCTCGTCGGTAGGTTTTTCATCGATAAGCATAGTACGGTTTCCTTGTACATTACTGTGCCCCCGAACGGGACAGACACCGCCCCCTTTAATACCGATACTTCCTTTCATCAACAAGATATTGAGGATCTCGCGAATCATATCAACACCGTTGGGCTGCTGGGTGAGGCCCATGCCCCAGCAAAAGATAATTTTATTTCTGTAAGCGAGCAGTTCAGCCGCTTTTTGCATATCGGGAATTGCAATGCCACTTAGCTGGCTCAGATGCTCCAGATTATAGTCCGCTTTGCTGAATTGCGCCAAAAAGTCCGAGTAGCCCGTTGTCTTGCTGTTAATAAAATCGGAATGAATAACCAGGCCCGGATTTTTAGCTTCGAGGTCCAGTAAAATAAGTTCCAGTGCTTTTAAGAGTGCCATATCGCCATTGATCTTCACGGGAAGATAAAGGTCGGCCAAACTCACCCCTTTGCCGATGATCCCATTGAACTGCTGCGGATTATGAAACCCCATTAATCCAGCTTCGGGCAGCGGGTTGATAGCAATGATTTTGGCTCCATTCTTTTTTGCCTTTTCCAGCGCACTCATCATACGAGGTGCATTTGTCCCTGGATTGTGACCGATGATAACGATAAGCTCGCTTTCATAAAAATCGTCCAGTTTGACTGTGCCTTTACCGATTCCAATGGTGGGGCGAAGTGCCGAACCGGAGGTTTCGTGGCACATGTTAGAGCAATCCGGCATATTGTTGGTACCAAATTCTTTGGCAAATAATTGGTAGACAAATGAAGCCTCATTGGACGTACGGCCTGAAGTATAAAAGGCGGCCTGATGCGGCGATTCCAGCGCATTGAGCTGTTCGGCGATTTTTTGAAAAGCACCTTCCCAGCTGATCGGTTCATAATGTGTTCCTCCCGGGCGCAGATACATCGGATCTGTCAGCCGCCCCATCTTACCTATTTCATAGTCGCTGAGCTGTGAGAGATCGTACACTGAATTGTTCTTAAAAAACTCTGGGGTGACTCTTTTTGTTGTAGCTTCTTCTGCCAGTGCTTTTGCGCCATTTTCACAGTACTCACCGACTGGCGAACGCTCATCGTCTGGATCAGGCCAAGCGCAACTCGGGCAGTCGAAGCCGCCTACCTGATTCATTTTGAACAGCGCCTTGGTGCCCCGGATAAGCGTTTTCTCTTCTATAAGATCGGCAAATGCCGCCAATACAGCCGGAACTCCAGCCGCAGATTTTTCTACGGGTGTCAATTTCAGATCCAAGAGCTTATAAGGATTTTCTGCCTGTGGCTCCTTCTTGATTGATTGCTCCATTTTTTGCTTATTGTTCTCTTCCATAACATAAGATTTTGGGACAGTTCACACTATTTTTCTATGTGCTTAGCATTTAAGATTGGGATTCGGAAAGTTGTCGCTCTGATCCTCCAGGGTATTGTCGATGCAGGCAAAATCCTTTTCCACGAGAATTTTAACTGGTCCCGACTGCCCGTCGAAACCTATCCGCTCTGTCGCCACCAATTCCTTTACCATATTGGCAGACAGTCCAATTACAATTTCATTTTCAACAAAAGAAGCAATGAGTTCTTCAGTATCCGTTTGCAGGATGCGGTATACAAAGGGCTGGTTGATGAATTCGGTTCGGGAGGCTACTTCGCCTGTATTGCCCAATTTATCAATTTCGGACATCGTCAATCGCAGTCTAACGGAATTATCTTTAATCCTTATTTTCATCTTTCTATTTTTTGATCTAATGCTGTCGGGTAGTCGAGCATCCCCGCTAATCCTTCTATTTTAACATGGTCTGCCAGGTTATAGATATTACATCTATGGTCGCGTAAAAAACCAAATAAAGTGATATCGAATTCCTTGGCCAATTCAACCGCTAGACTTGATGGCGCACCGATTGCTGCAATAATCTGTATCCCGGCCATGGCTGCCTTTTGTACCAATTCAAAACTCGCCCGGCCACTCAAAACCAGGATATGTTTTTGCAACGGCAACAAATTGGCGGACAATGCGTGCCCCACAAGTTTATCAAGTGCATTATGCCGTCCTACATCTTCCCGCAAAGCGATGAGCTGTCCCTGTAAATTGAATAGACCCGCAGCATGTATACCGCCGGTGGCTGAGAAATTTCCCTGTGCGGCACGGAGCAGATCCGGCAAGCGATAGAGTATATCTAATGCTATCGAACAGGATATAGGCGCAAGATCCTTGAAAATACTAACAGTTTTGATTGCTGCGATGGAACCTTTTCCACAAACACCGCAACTTGAAGTGGTGTAAAAATTTCGGTCCAAAGCGCTTGTTATGGGGGTAAATCCGTCGTTCAGTCTCACAATAACGACATTGTCGTTATTTCTTGTGCAGGGCGCTTCCAAACGATCCACAGCTGTTACCTGGCTAATAACAGAAATAAAACCTTCTGTAAATAGAAACCCTATAGCAAGTTCTGCATCATGGCCAGGTGTCCGCATCGTGACCGAAATATTTTTATATTCGGCCTTTCCGTCAACTGACGTACATATTCTGATCTCCAGCGGTTCTTCGACCGATATGCTATCCATGACATGTGCTGGGATACAATCCGTCACTTTGACAAGGTCAATCTGTTTTAAGGTCGTATTGAGCAGTGCGTTGGATTCCATGGTTTCTAGTTCACATAGATTAAATATACTAAATTTATGGTGCTTACTTTAATGCATTCTGTTTAAATACTTAGATCAATTGGCAAGGTGTAGATCCGCTTCCCTGTTGCCGCATAAATCGCATTACAGAGTGCCGGTGTAAATGGCGGTACAGGAGGCTCTCCTACTCCGGTCGGTTTTGCGTCGCTATCGATAATATCCACATGGATCTGTTTTGGGGAATCGGGCATTCGAATAATCTGATACCCGTCAAAATTACCCTGCTCTACCTGACCATCTTTTACCGTGATCGTGCTTTTGAGTGCCAGACTTGCGGAAAATTGTGCGCCACCTTCAAATTGCGATTTGATACGGTCTACATTGACGGCTAATCCGCAGTCCACCACATAGTAGACATTGGGAATACTGATTTTCTTGTTCTGATCCACATTGACCTCTACCACACAGGCAACGCAGGTTAAGAAGCTTTTATGTGCCGCAAAGCCAAATGCAGTACCTGCTGGCATGGATTTACCCCATCCGGAAAGCTTGGCTACGCGCTCGATCACCTTTTTCATGCGTGCTGTATCCCAAGGGTAATCTTCGATCTTTTCGCCATAATTGGGATAGCTTGTCTTGATCAGTTCCTGCTCAAAGGTAATGTGGCGGTCTTCACCTAGTAGCTCCAGGGCATTCGAAACGGCATCCATTCCTCTTGCTTCAGCAATTTCATCGAGCATTGTCGCAGCGGCAAAAACCTGTGGAATATTACGGACAGACCTCAACCAGCCAATCCGCAGATGGGCTTTAGCATCATGCGTAGCAATATTTATTGCTGGAACATTGTAAGGGAAATCTGAAGCTCCCAACATTAACTCGCCGTCACTGGGCTGTACCACTGATAAATCCTCTGTCGCAGAGATAGACGGATTAGCAATATGATGGGCCCAGCCACTCAATTTATTTTGGCTGTCGATGGTGGCGACAATACGCTGTACACTCATGGCGTGGTAGTAGTCATGACGAATATCATCCTCACGTGTCCACTGAACCTTGATCGGCAGACCAGATTCTTTGGCCAATATAGCTGCCTCCAGGATAAAGTCAGGCTTTGACTTTCTACCAAAACCGCCACCCAAGAGGGTTACGTTCATTTTCACCTTCTCCACTGCCATACCCAGTTCGGTGGCAACCGCATCACGTGCGCCCTGCGGATTCTGTGTACAGGCCCACACTTCGCAGCTTCCGTTTTTCACGACAGCCAAAGCACAGGGTGGCTCAATGGTTGCATGAGCCAGGTAGGGAGCAATATACGTGTGTTCAATAACTTTTTTTGCATTCGCTTTTGCGGCGTTGAAATCGCCACGTTTACGACGGATTGTTCCCTCCTGTGCCACCACCTGCTTAAGTTCTTCGATCTGTTTGGCTGAATCGTAGCCGGCATTGGGGCCCATCTCCCATTCCACCTCCAGCAAGTCCCTGGCTTTTATGGCGGCCCAGGTATTTTCGGCGATGACAGCCACCCCAGCCAATGGTTTGGATAAGGTGGCTGGCAGTCCAGCACCCTTGATCGTAATCACCTTGAGAACCCCCGGCACAGCCAGGGCTTTACTGTCGTTTACGGCTTTTACTTTGCCGCCCACGACCGGGCACCGTTTAATGACCGCAATTTTCATCCCTTCGACAACGGCATCAATTCCAAACACGGCTTTTCCGGTGACAATATTGTGCAGATCAATGATCGGGGTTTCTTTGCCGATCATATTGAACTGCTGTCTGTCTTTCAGTTTCACTTCGCTGGCTTTCGGAATAGGGAGGGTTTTTGCAGTTTCTACCAGATCGCCAAAATCCTTTTTCTTGCTGGATTCCCGTTGGATAACCTGTCCATTTTTGGTATCCAATTGGTCTACGTCAACGTTCCATTCTTTGGCTGCAGCACGAAGAAGGAGTAACCGCGCTATAGCACCGGCTTCCCGCATGGGTTTATAAAACATCCTTACTGAAAAGGAACCGTCTGTGTTTTGGTTACCATATTTTTTTTCATCCCCTTCAGCCTGGATGATTTCCACCTTCGTCCAGTCGGCCCCCAATTCGTCAGCAATAATAAGGGGAAGAGACGTGCGGATACCTTGTCCCATCTCTGAACGATGTGCGACAATGGTCACTTTGCCATCTGAACCAATTGTTAAATATACATTTGGAGCCACAGTAGCCACTTTTTTACCTTTGTCATCACAGCTAAAGAAGCTTACACCCAGAACCAAGCCACCAGTAAGCAAGCCGCTGGCTTTTAAAAAGTCGCGTCTAGAAACAGTAAAAATCTCCGAATTGACCCGATCGGTTTTTCTTTTTTGAAAAGGAGCTAATATTTTCATCTTGTTTATATTTTTGATAATACCTAGCCGTTTGTAACGGGTGTACCGGCTGCTTCTAAAATGGCTGCTTTGATTCTATTATATGTACCGCAGCGACAGAGATTGCCCTGCATTGCTTGCTCGATCTCGGCTACTGAAGGTTTCGCATTTTTCTTCAAAAGAGCTGCCGCATTCATGATCTGTCCGGTTTGGCAATAGCCGCATTGGGGTACGACATATTTTTCCCAGGCCTCCTGAACAGGGTGATCACCCTCCGCTGAAAGTCCTTCGATTGTTGTAATTTTGCCCTCACCGATCGCTGAGACCGGAAATGAACAGGATCGGATTGCAGTATCGTTGAGATGTACGGTACAGGCCCCACATAGCGCTTTTCCACAACCAAACTTGGTCCCTTTAAGACCAATGATATCACGGAGTACCCAAAGCAAGGGCATATCCTCAAGCACATCAACTTCGTGCTTTTTGCCATTTACTAAAATTGAATATTTTGCCATAATCGTTGTTTTTTCTTGTTTATGTAAGCGATATTTATCGGTTTAAATGGGATAAGCTTTCTTATTTATACGCTAGCGCTCAGTTTATTCAGTGGTACAAAATCGTTATTTAAATTAATCAAATAATTATACATTTTACGGATGTTTTTACCATTATTACAGTTTTGGTGTTTTTTAACGTCTAATTCATTAAATTTGATAAACGGCATTGTATCAATATTGCTGTTGATTTAATCATTATATCCGCGTTCCACTGTCTTGCCCGTATTTGCATGAAAGAAATTAAAGACATTGTTTTAGCTGCCAGTGCAGCTGCTTCCGAAAATATCAGGATGGTGCTTGCCACTGTGGTTAAAGTTGAAGGTTCCTCCTATCGAAGACCAGGGGCCCGCATGCTGGTAACAGAAGACGGGCAAATGACGGGAGCCATCAGCGGCGGATGTCTTGAAGGAGATGCACTAAAAAAAGCGCTCTTAGCTATCCATCAACAGAAAAATCGCCTCGTCAGTTATGATACAAATACGGAGGAAGGTTCGTCAATCGGGTTACAACTGGGATGCAACGGTATAGTTCATATCCTTTTTGAATATGTAAACATGCAACGAACAGATCATCCCATCGCCTTGCTGCAACGCTTGCTTCAACAGCGTGAAGAAGGTTTGTTGATTACGTTCTTTTCTACAGACAAACAGGGGGAACAAAAAGGAACCCGCTTACTTATTAAAGATCTGAAGGAGCAGGCTTTTGCCCTAGACGCTCACTATTCGCCACTGAATGAGCATATCCAATTTGCCAAAAGGGAAGGAAAATCGGTTCTCACATCCTTTCAGGAAAATGGGCAAAGCAGTGAAGTACTCATTGAATACCTCGTTCCTACTATTCATATGGTTATTGCCGGTGCCGGTAATGATGCGCAACCTGTGGTAGAGACAGCCCATCTGCTCGGCTGGGAAATTACGGTGGTTGACGGACGTGCCAGCCATGTCAATACCGCACGCTTTCCAAGAGCTCATCAGCTTATTGCCGCACCAGCAGTTGAGATCACAGCTAAATTAAGCATAGATCCATGGACTGTTTTTGTGTTGATGACACATAACTATGCTTACGATCTCACACTCCTTAAAAACTTGATGCACACATCGACACGTTATATTGGCTCTTTGGGTCCAAAGACCAAATTACTACGCATGTTCGACGATATGCAAGAGGCTGGTGTGACCGCTACCGAAAGTCAACGAAACATTATTTACGGCCCAGTAGGACTCGATATCGGTGCCGAAACTTCCGAAGAGATCGCTATAGCAATCGTTGCAGAGATCAAGGCTGTGTTGAATAATAGGCCGGCAACTTCATTAAAGTTCCTCAAAACGAAAATACATACTGAATACCCCACAATAATTTAGAAGACATCATGCTGACGGATACATTTGGACGGATACACAACTACCTACGCATATCGCTTACCGATAATTGCAACCTCCGTTGTTTCTATTGCATGCCGGAGGAAGAGTATAGCTTTACCCCGAATGATAAATTGATGCAGGTGGACGAAATTGAGCAATTGGCTGGATTGTTTGTCGATCAAGGAATCAGCAAAATCCGCCTTACAGGAGGTGAACCCTTGGTTCGCAAGGATGCAGCCGATATTATAGCACGTTTGTCCAAACTTCCGGTTGAACTTCATATGACCACCAACGGAATCCGTATCAACGACATGTTGCCTCAGCTTGTGGACGCAAAATTCAAAAGCATCAACATCAGCCTGGACACCTTGCAACCCGGAAGGTTTTTTCAGATCACACGAAGGGATTATTTTGACCGTGTACGTGCCAATATAGACCTTTTGCTTGAACATGGAATTCATACCAAGATCAATATGGTGGTAATGAAAGGCATCAATGACGATGAGATTTTAGATTTTGTTGCATGGACAGCGAGGAAGCCGATAGAAATCCGTTTTATCGAATTTATGCCATTCAGTGGGAACAAGTGGAGCAGCAACCAGGTGTATACACAGGCCGATATTCTAGCGACTATTCAGCGGAGCTATCCCATAGAACCGATCACTGCAGGTCCACACGATACCGCTAAAGCATTTTCGATTGCCGGACACGTTGGGCGTATTGCTATTATAAGTACAATGACGGCCCCTTTTTGCGCAGGATGTAACCGGATACGGCTTACAGCAGATGGAAAACTCAAAAATTGCCTATTCTCTACAGGTGAAACCGATCTGTTGACAGCATTACGCGCAGGTGATGAAGTGCTTCCATTGATCCAGGCTACCATTAGCGCCAAAGCAAAGGAATTGGGGGGACAATTAACAACAGATTTTGAACATATAGACACCGATTTTCTCAAGAATCGGAGTATGATAACGATTGGTGGATGATAAAGCAAACAGGTATAGTCATATTGGCGGCCGGAAATTCTTCGCGGCTCGGCCTCCCGAAGCAGCTGCTCGAGTTTGAAGGTGAGACTTTATTGCGCCGTATCAGCAGGGAAGCGCTGGCGATACCTAATGCCAAGGTATCTGTCGTGATAGGTGCTTATCCCGACCCTATCAACACAGCTCTGAAGGACAGTAATGTCGCTGTGGTAATCAATCCACATTGGACAACAGGAATGTCTACCTCTATTGGTGTAGGCTTAAGGGATCTGCTAAAACATCATCCCAATCTGGATCGTTGTATAATCAGTCTATGCGATCAGCCTTTCGTAGACCGACATGTCTTTCAGCAGCTTATTCAATTGGCCGATAGTACTGATAAAGGTATTGTAGCAACCGGTTTTTCAGGAATATGGGGCGCTCCGGTACTTTTTGACAGAAAATATTTTGAGCATCTGATGTGTCTGGAGGGACAACAGGGGGCTAAAAAAGTAGCCGAGCAATTTCCCGAAGATCGTGTCGTATTTTCTTATGAGGACGCAAAGTATGATATCGATACACAAGACGATTATTTCAATCTCCCCCATCAGTTTATCAGTGTTCAGCAGGCTAAAGATATTATCCATCACCATCTGCCTGCGCCAAAACAGATACAGCTCCCCCTCGAGGAAGCCTTAGGCTATACCTTGGCCCAAACTGTTATTGCTGAGCAGTCAATTCCTGCTTTTCCCCAGTCATCGATGGATGGCTATGCCATTCGATATAGCGACAAAGAGCGGGAACTTCCTGTCGTGGACAAAATTCCTGCAGGCACCACGGTCGAAAAAATATTGACAGAAGGACAGGCAATGCGCATTTATACCGGAGCCCCTCTGCCTCAAGGCGCAGATACAGTAGTGATGCAGGAAAAAGTAGATTTGAGCGATGCAAATACAATCCAGATTCGCGATGAAGCTCTCCAATTGGGGGACAATGTACGCCCCCAAGGGTCAGAAGTGCAGGCTCACAGCATCGCCATGCTTACAGGAACAACATTGACTCCGGCTGCTATTGGCTATCTCGCAGGCATCGGATGCAGGGATGTTCTTGTTACCGCGCCACCACGAATACAACTTATTCTCACCGGAGACGAACTGAAACCTATTGGTACGAAACTTGGATATGGAGAAGTTTATGAGTCTAACTCCTATCAGCTTAAAGCTGCATTGCAGCAGCAAGGCATACTACATGTTGAAAGTCGTCATGTGCCGGATGACAGAAGCCAACTCCAGGCAGCTTTAGAGCATGCATTGGATGAAGCGGATATGGTTCTTTTAGTTGGTGGTGTCAGCGTGGGCGACTATGACTATGTCGTGGATGTGGCTAAGGCCTACGGTATTAAACAGCGTTTTCATCGTATCCGTCAAAAACCGGGAAAACCACTCTTTTTTGGCACACAAAATGAAAAGCTGGTGTTTGGGCTACCGGGCAATCCGTCCTCAGCCCTAACCTGTTTTTACCTCTATGTGGCGCCTGCATTGGAACGTATGATGCAGCTTCCGCAACGAACACGTTCCATCAAAACCCATACAACACATGCTTATAGTAAAAAGCCCGGTTTAACTCATTTCCTTAAGGCACGATACGATGGACATGCTGTTGAACCTTTACACGCGCAAGAATCTTATCGCCTCCAATCGTACGCACAGGCCAATTGCCTGCTGATTCTCGAAGAGGATAGCAATGGTTGTGCCGCTGGCGATGAAGTTTTTATCCATCTTTTAACCTAATCGAGCCATGCAATTTGAGCTTTTTTATTTTTTTCTTTTTATTCTGGCTTTTCTTTACGCATCGGTTGGGCACGGCGGTGCAAGTGGCTATCTGGCATTGATGGCACTCTATGGAATTGCGCCGCAGGAAATGAAACCTACAGCACTGGTGCTTAACCTCTTTGTTTCTTTAACATCCTTTATACAGTATTATAGGGGGCATTATTTCAAACGAAATCTGTTTTTGATGGTCGCCATTGCCTCTGTTCCCATGGCTTTTATAGGCGGCATGATCACCTTGGAAGATCATTTGTACAAGAGGTTGCTGGGGCTACTGCTGCTTTTTCCTATTTTTCGATTTTTCTTTTTTAAGAGCCCTGCCGAAGATGAGCTCAAACCGTACAACAGTTTTGGTGCACTGGTAATTGGTGGCATTGTGGGACTACTTTCAGGCATGATCGGTATTGGCGGCGGAATTATCCTCTCCCCTTTTCTGATCCTGCTTAAATGGACCGATCAAAAACAAACTGCGGCTATCAGTGCTGCATTTATTTTTGTAAATTCATTGTCGGGACTTGGTGGTATGCTCACAAAAAGTATTTCGTTCAATGCCCATATGTGGGGATACGTTGTGGTAGCTTTCCTTGGAGGTCTACTCGGAGCCTATCTTGGATCAAAAAAATTAAAACAGGATGCGCTGAAGTATGTACTCGCTACAGTTCTTTTGGTTGCAGCCTATAAATTATTGTTTACATCAGCTTAATAAATTTTAAAAAAATAGGACTGATCTATTTATCCAAATCGGATAACATAAAGAAAGCGAACAAGTCTTTCAATTGTGAGATAAGCAAAGTAGGATGAAAAGAGGCGAAACTTTGATAAAAAATGAATGAAAAAATGAAAGTTCACGTAAAGACCTTTGGCTCCTTGACCGATATATTGGCAAAGGAATTTTATATAACAGCTAACGATACAACAGAGTTATTGGCAACATTATCGCGCGACCATGCCGAATTGGCACAGCGCAGCTTATTGATAGCCGTAAACAATACTATTATTAAGACACCGGTAACATTTCAGGAAAATGATATTGTTGCCTTAATGCCACCCTATTCAGGAGGATAAGCGATGCGGAATGAACGGTATTCGAGGCATTATGTCCTCCCCGGTTTTGGTGAATTAGGCCAACAAAAGCTGCAAGCTGCCCGCGTACTGGTCGTTGGCGCTGGCGGGCTTGGCTGCCCTGTACTCCAATATCTGGCAGCAGCAGGGGTTGGAACCCTCGGTATTATTGACCATGATCATGTGGGGCTGAGCAACCTGCACCGTCAGGTTCTGTATGATACCAACGACATCGGCCGAGCTAAAGCTGAGGTAGCAGCGGGTAAGCTCAGGCTGCAGAATCCTGAAATTGAGATCCGCTATTGGGCGGAACAACTGCATTCGAATAATGTCGCCGACCTGATCAGTTCGTACGACCTGATCATGGATTGTACAGATAATTTTGCTGCACGATATCTACTTTGCGATGCTTGCCGTTTATTGGATAAACCGTTGATTTTTGCTGCAATCTATCAATATGAGGGACAGGTAGCTGTATTCAATGTGGCCGACAAAGAAGGCATAAAGACAAATTATCGGCATTTATTCCCTACAGCCCCAACCACCTTGGAAGCTCCCGACTGCAATGTAGCGGGGGTATTGGGTGTATTGCCCGGTATGATCGGAATATTACAAGCAACAGAAGCCATCAAGCTATTAACCGGCATCGGTACCGCCTTGATCAATAAATTAATGACGGTCAATATGCTTGATAATAGCAGTTATATCTTTGAAATCCCCTTTGCGGCATCCGCAGAAACCATTTATCCACAAACTTTAGCTGAGTTGAGTACGTTTAACTATGAGCAATACTGTGCTTCGGAGAGCCAATTTATACAGGCCATAGATGCACAAGAGTTTGTTGAAATGTGGTCCGCAGAGGATGTTGTGCTTGTCGATGTACGCGATCCAAATGAACTTCCGCGTCTGTCCCAGCCACATCTATCCATTCCGCTTTCAACATTACCTGCACAAATCAAAAATATCGATAATACACGCGTTGTTTTTATCTGTCAGAGCGGAAAACGGAGCCTATTGGCTGCCCAGTACTTTTACGAACAGACAGATGCCGGACAACAAATATTCCATCTGGACGGCGGCATGATCGCCTTAGAAAACTATATAAATGACTAAACAAAAAAACGACATATTTTTTCAAGGACCAATTCCGGCCACTTTGGTTGCGGAAGCTATCTCAAAGCACCATAATAAACCTGAAATTGGTGCACATAGCATCTTCCTGGGACAGATCAGGGCTGATCAGATCGATGGGAAGGCCGTAAAATCTATTGATTATACGACAAACCGGGAACTGGCCCTACTTAAAATGGCGGAGATCCGCGAAGCAGTGCTTGATAAGTATCCATTAGCCTGTATGCATGTTTATCATAGCGAAGGCGAAGTACAGGTTGGCGAAATTTGCTTCTTTGTATTCACGTCGTCAGCACACAGGCGTGCAGCGATGGATGCTTGTGACGAACTTGTTGAACGCATAAAAAAAGAAATGCCCATTTGGGGTAAAGAATTATTTGAAGACGATACGCATCAATGGAAAATTAATAGATAATATGGTTGATATTACACATAAAAGTGCGACGCTGAGGAAGGCAATAGCAATGGCCACGGTACTTGTCTCTTCTGAGAATACCGTCAGGCTTATTGAACAGCGACAGGTTCCGAAAGGCGACATATTTGAATTTGCACGTGCCTCTGCATTACTTGCGATCAAGAAAACTGGCGATATGATCCCTGATTGTCACCCTTTGCCGGTAGAATATGCTGCGATCCGCTATACCCTATCGGACTTACAAATTCATATTGAAGTTGAAGTACATACGATCTATAAAACTGGTGTGGAGGTTGAAGCTATGCACGGCGCCTCTGTTGCAGCGCTCGTTATTTATGATATGCTTAAGCCCATAGACAAACAGGTGGAGATAGGTGGTATCCGATTACTTGAGAAAAAAGGCGGTAAGAGCAATGAATCCTTGCCTTGGGTCGCAGTGCTTAAAGCTGCAGTCGTGGTTTGTAGCGATTCGGTAACCCGAGGAGAAAAAGAAGATATCTCAGGCAGGCTTCTGTGCGATCTTTTGGAAAAGCAAGGCTTGCACGATATTGCCTATGCGGTAATTGCTGACGAAACGAGTGCAGTACAAGAACGTGTGGAACACTATGGGCACGCTGGTATAGATCTTCTGGTATTTACGGGAGGCACAGGACTCTCGGACAGAGATATTACGCCAGATGCTGTGGCACCATATATTACCAAAGATATTCCCGGAATTATGGAAACGGCAAGACAATACGGGCAGCAGCGTGTTAAAACAGCCATGTTATCACGAGGTATTTCAGGATTTGCCGATCGCATGTTGGTACTTACCCTGCCCGGATCACCGAATGGTGTACGCGAAAGTATAGGCGCATTATTTCCACAGGTGCTGCATGTCTTTGAAGTGAGGGAAAACCTTGGACATTAAGTCCTCAGCTTTTCGACAAGCTGTTTGATCCGCATAATGGTCTGGCTGATTTCCACTTCACGCGTAAATCGGCCCAGACTAAATCGAATGGACGATAAGGCATCCAAATCTGACAACCCCATAGCCTTAAGCACATGTGAGGGCCTTGAGGTGACTGCAGAACAGGCCGAACCGCTGGATACCGAAATTGTTCCTAACTTGGTAATCAGCTGCTCTGAAAGCACACCTGTAAAACAGATATTCGTCGTGTTGAATAACCGATGGGATGTACTTCCATTTATAAATGTATCTGGTATAGTAAGAAGTTCGCTTTCAAGATAATCTCGGAGCTGTTCTACACGGGATTGATCTATTGTTAAATCTTCGAGTGCGATTCGCAAAGCAGCAGCCATCCCAATGATACCGGTTGTATTGACAGTTCCGCTGCGCCAGCCCTGTTGCTGTCCGCCGCCATGGATTTGAGGTATCAAATGCTCTTTAACCCGACTGGCGATATACAGTCCCCCGATACCCTTGGGTCCATAAAATTTGTGTGCTGAAAAAGCCAAAAAATCAACATCAAGGTGCTGGAGGCTTATGTCCATTTTCCCAACCGCCTGTGTTGCATCACAAAGAACAAATGCATGGCCCTGATGCGCTATTTCACTGATCTGTTTTATCGGTAAGATAATACCCGTTTCATTATTCACCAGCATGGTACAAATTAACAGCGTATCTTCGCGAATACTTTCCTTAAGTAATCTGAGATCGAGCATGCCTTGAGGATCTACCTTTAAATAGGAAACTTCAAATCCCAATCGCTCCATAAAAGCGCAGCTATCCAAAACAGCTTGGTGCTCTGTGGAAATGCTGATAATATGTTTTCTGGACGAAAACTGGAGTCCTTTTAGGACCAGGTTAATTGATTCTGTAGCACCCGAAGTGAAAATGATATTCTTGGGTTGCATACCCAGTCTATCAGCGATATCTTCGCTCGCCTGATCCATCGCATCCTGTATGGTTAAACTAAATAGATGTGCCCCACTTGGATTGGCATACTCCGTTCTAAAAAATGGAAGCATTTCATTTAAAACACGCTCATCTACCGGGGTGGTCGCATTATAGTCAAGATAGATAAAGTTTGAATTTATACTGTCCATTTATTTAATATTTATTGATAGTTGTGGTTAATAACAAAGTAGCCAATAGTGTTCCAATTTTTTTCATTATTTAAAGTTAACTTTTTTATAATTGTTTCCTTTTTCAAAACAGTCAGAAAACCTCTTGTCTTGAATAAAAGTCTAATCTGTAAGCATGTACAGGAATGCTATACCATATTCACATTTATCTGAGATACTATTGCCAGTGATGATATAATTTCTGGTAACTATCGGGATCAATGCCGGACCGATATTCAAATTTAACGAGGCTATTTCGCTGATGATCCCCTGCAAAGACCAGACTGAAATAGACTACTATTGGGAAGCACTCACATCGGATGGAGGACAGGAGAGCGTTTGCGGATGGCTGAAAGACAAATACGGATTAAGCTGGCAGGTTTGTCCTGAAAATTGGGCGGAACTCAACAAAAGACCGAGTGCATTCAAAAAAATGATGGGAATGAAAAAGATCATTATTGCGGATTTCTAAACAGAATAAAGATGGTTGAAAAAGTCCATAGGTAAAAAATGGTCTCATTATTATAAATTTCAATTTAAATACAGAGGTAACAAAAAAAAGACTACTAAAAAGGTAGTTTTTTTTGAATTTGTGATTCTTTATAATTATCTTTGACTATCATAAAATTTTTAGGTTTATAATTGGTTATTTAAGGTTTTCATTCTCCCCGTTTGAAAACCTTTTTTGTTTTAAAAGTACTTAATCAATGGTATACACTATTTCAGCAAATCCATATCGTCGATTACATCGGATAGATTTACAAAAAAGTCTCAGCGATCAACTTTTGAATGGATAAATTGTATTTGTGGTTTATGGAACACAGTTGTGTCTGGTGGTACGCTGCTTGTTATCCAGACGTTTCCCCCAATCACCGAATGATGTCCAATACGAGTATTCCCACCCAAAATTGTTGCTCCCGCATAAATAATTACGTGATCTTCAATAATCGGATGTCTTCGCTGACCGGCTAAAACCTTGTCAACACTAAGGGCACCTAAAGTAACCCCCTGATACAGCTTTACGTGATCGCCGATAACCGCAGTTTCGCCTATAACCAGACCCGTTCCATGATCGATATGAAAGTGACGCCCAATGGTCGCTCCCGGATGGATATCTATGCCTGTACGTTCATGCGCATACTCGGTCAAAATACGGGGGAACAAGGGTACCCGATCTAACCAGAGCTGATGTGCCATGCGATACATGCAAATCGCAAGAAACCCTGGATAAGTACGTATGACCTCACTTAGATTGTTGGCAGCGGGATCGCCATCCAGCATAGCCTGAGCATCTTCAAGCATCAGATGATAGATATGCGGGAGGTTTTCAAAAAAACGTTGGACAATTTCGCGATGATCACAGCCTATACAGTCTTTACTGTTCAGCAAAAGATCATATAGCTCATTTTCCAAAATTGTAAAAGTTGCTTTAACGGCCTCTACCGTAAGCAGCTTTTTCGAATTACGTTCTGGAAACATAAGCCGAAATACATCTCTTGCCCATTCCCAGATACGAACGTTGCTGGGCATATCATGCGCAGCCTGTTGTCTGGCAAATAAAGTGCTATAAAATTTTTCCATTTCTTTTTTTTTATACTGATATCCTGAAAAAAAGCTGGCAGCTAAACGATCCCCCTAACCGCCAGCTGCCATACTTTTAATTAGTAAAATCGTTTGTTTCGACTGACCAATCTCTCCACCGTCAACGCGAGGAGATCGATCTCCTGATGTGTATTGTAGAAGGCAAGGGAGGGTCTTACCGACGAGTCATACCCCAGTCTCCTCAGGATTGGCTGTGCACAGTGATGACCTGTCCGAACGGCTATACCGACTTCATTCAATGCCTGACCGACTTCGCTGTTGCTGTATCCTGAAAGGGTAAAGGAAAGTACACTGGTTTTTTCTGTCGCTGTACCGATCAAAGTAACCCCGGCGATCTGTTTCAACGACCGGGTCGCATAATCCAATAGATCATGCTCGTAGTGATAGATGTTATCAATGCCGATAGCCTGCACATATCGGATTGCAGCCCCCAGGCCAACAGCATCGGCAATATTGCCAGTACCGGCTTCAAAACGATTGGGCACAGCATGAAATTCTGTTTTTTCAAAAGAGACATCTCGGATCATGTTTCCTCCACTTTGGTAAGGCTGGGTATTGTTTAGGATGTCTTCTTTGCCATAGAGCACGCCGATTCCTGTCGGGCCAAATATTTTATGTCCAGAAAACACAAAGAAATCGGGATTTAGGTATTGGAGATCTATCGCGATATGGGAGACCGACTGAGCCCCGTCCAACAGTACTTTGGCCCCTACACGATGTGCCGAATCAATAATGGCTTTTGCCGGTGTTATTGTACCCAGTGCATTACTGACATGAGTAAAAGAGACTAATTTCGTCCGGGAACTGAGCAGTTTGCTATACTCATCAAAAAGCAAATTTCCCTGCTCATCAACAGGGATTACCCGGATCTTAAAACCTTTCTTTTGACTCAATTGCTGCCAGGGAACTATATTGGCATGATGTTCCAGATAGCTAATTATAATCTCATCATCTGGGCCTAAATGCTGGTCTCCCCAACTATTGGCAACAAGGTTGATAGATTCGGTCGTGCCACGCGTAAATATAATTTCATTGGGTGAACTTGCATTTAGAAAGTTTTTAATGACATTTCGCGATTCTTCGTACGCATCTGTAGCACGTGCAGCAAGTTCATGTGCAGCACGGTGTATATTGGAATTTTCAGTCTTATAAAAGCGCGATATCCTATCGATAACCACTTGTGGTTTTTGAGTCGTCGCGGCATTGTCCAGCCAAACAAGTGGCCTTCCACCCACAGTTTCTTGCAGAATAGGAAAGTCGCGACGAATTGACTGAACGTCAAAACGGGGTTTCAACGTATCGAAAGGCAAGGAAGACGTATTTTCAAAGGCAGCCCCCGACTTTATGAAATAGAATGAATTGGCACTATCGGCCAGTGGTATCTGGGCAGTATGTTTAAAACCACTTAATTGCTGCAATGCTCCTCTTAGTGTGTCAAGTGGCTTTTCATGCGTTTCTGCAAAGGGTAATTTATTGACCTGTGGTTCTATATCAACACCCGTAGCAGGAGGAAGAACTGGGTTGTAAATACCTGGCTGCCTGCCATTCCCAGCTACAGGGATAGTAGCATTTCCCCTATGAAAACTTGGATCATGAAAACCGATCGCTGGATCTTCTAACCGGAATTCTCTCAGTTCAGGATTAGAGCCCGGTTTTTCAGCATGGATTTCATGTCGGGGAAGATCCCGAGATACGAGGTTTTCCGTTGGAACTGCCTTAAAATACTTATTTGCTTCTTCCGTTAGAAATCTTTCGAAATCAATATCTAAATGAGACATAGTAAAATTTTTTAAGGAATGATTTATTTATAATTGTAGCTGTGGTATTGTGTGATGTCAACATCGTCCAATACAGCCACAGCATCGTCTACGAGAATGACCAGTGAACAATATAAAGATATCAGGTAAGAGGCAATGGCTTTATCATTGATTCCAGTAAACTTGATGGATAGGCCCGGCGTTTGTTCACCCGGTAAGTTAGGCTGATAAAGACCGATTACTCCCTGACGTGCTTCTCCTGTGCGGATTAACAGAATTTTGGTCTTCCCATTTACAATAGGCACTTTATCACTGGGAATCAATGGGATGCCGCGCCAGGTTAAAAACTGTGAACCGAAAAGTGACACCGTGGGTGGTGGGACACCACGACGTGTACATTCGCGCCCAAAGGCCGCAATGGTGAGGGGATGAAGCAGAAAAAATCCAGGCTGCTTCCATACCTTTGTGATCAATTCGTCCAGGTCATCGGGTGTAGGAGCTCCAGATCTGGTCTTAATAATCTGTTTGGACGCGACATTGCTCAAGATTCCGTAATCAGTATTGTTGATGAGCTCACTCTCCTGCCTTTCTTTAATTTTCTCAATTGCCAAACGTAACTGCTCACTGATCTGATTATAGGGCTTGCTGTAGAGATCAGAAACCCGCGTATGTACGTCTATCAGTGTATTGACCGCGTTTAAATTATACTCCCGTGGACTTTCGTCATAATCAACAAATGTATGTGGTAAAACACTCTCATCACGTCTGGAACAGTCTACCTGGATACTGTCTTCGCCGACAACTTTGTTTAAGCGAAACACGCCCGATTCCACAGGTGTCCATTGCAATAAGTGTACTAGCCATCGGGGTGAGATACTTTCAAGTTGTGGAACGGTTCTGGTGGCAATTGCCAGGTGTCGTGCAGCGACATCGCCCAAGGCGGTCTGTTGTGTTGGTTTTTCACTCATATTGTAAAAGTTTAATGAAATTTGGAATAGATTAAGAACACCTGAAAAAGAGTGTAAATTCGATAGTAGACTCTTTTTTAAAAGAAGGATAGAAAGTCTATCTTAATTTTAGAGCAGACTTTTCAGTCTGCCCCTCATTATTTAGTTTAATAAATCAATTAGAAAGGTCGTAATAAGTACTTTAATTCTTAAGCAATCGGCACAAGCCTATTGTCCTCCAATCTCACCGCAACTTGTTTTACCGATGTAAAACCGTCTTCTCTCGAAACAATACTTGATAGATCAAGACCCTTTTTGGAAAGGGTGCTTAACAGAGCGGCCCGAAATATGGCTTTGGATGATCCCCACCCCCGGCCCGACACCGTATCATTATTAAATTGGATTAATTCGTTAATCGAATAATGAATAAGCGTTTCAGATAAGTGTTCATAAAGACTTTTTGTTGTTGCCATACAATTTAAAAATTTAAAGGGTTAAACTATAAATTGTATTCAGTTTTTTTGGCCGAAACCCATATTATTTAACCACCGTGGTAATTCTACTCGGTTGGTATCGCGCGATGCAATTCTGAATACTCTATAAAGTTAGTAGATTTTATTTAAATATCCATATCTTTTTGAAAATAAAAGTTTTATTTACTTCCCCCGAGTCAATTATTCGTTCTATCCCTCCTATTCTGTTAACCGTTGTATGCATCAAGGGTTATTATTTATGTGCGGAAATATTTTTGAGATAAAAATCAATAGACCACAAGAAATACCCGAGAAACATGAATGCAACAACATGGAAAAAAGTAGCACTAAAATTTACCTAAATAACAGTATGGCGATTACCAATGTGAGCATGATATTGAAAGTCTGTGCGATCAGAAATGCATACAATGGCTTCTTATTATTATGTACAAACAGTTCTTTAAAATTCGTTTCCAGACCTATCGATGTAAAAGCCAGTGCAAACCACAAGCCTTGTATACTTTTTAATTCTGCTTTAACACTATTGATTTGCTCAGCGTTAATTACAAAAGAAAATAGCAAAGATGCAAAGACAAAACCCAGGACAAATTTCGGAAAACGCTCCCAAATAATTTTTAATGTAGGTTTCTCCGCATTTTCTGCACTTTTGGAATGCGAATATGTCCAATAAATACTGATAGCAAAGGCGGCAATGCCAAGTAAGACATTTTGAGAAAATTTTACTATAGTACTAATTTTTAACGCTTCCTCACCTACCAGCGAACCGGAAGCAACGACTGCTCCAGTGGTATCGATACTCCCTCCCAGCCAGGCTCCGGTAACTTCTTGCGATAAGCCCATCCATGCTGCAAAGTAAGGCATTAAAATCATCATGGGGATCGCAGTAATCAAAACAAGAGAAACAACATAAGATAGCTTTTTAGGATCTCCTTTAATGGCTCCAGATGTAGCAATAGCCGCCGATACACCACAAATTGAAACAGCCGACGAAAGCATCAACGCCATTTCCTGATCCACTTTCAATTTCCTACAAAGCCAAAATGCAAAATACCACACTGACAATACAACGACCAAAGCCTGAATAAGCCCTAAAGTTCCAGCTTTTAATATCTCGCCAAATATAACCGTTGTTCCTAATAGCACTAAGCCAATTTTCACATATAATTCTGTAGAAAGTGCTTCTTTGAACCAGGAGGGCAGCTTGAACAAGTTGCTGATCAGCAAACCAATACCCATGCTAAAAATAACAGCTTCCAGATTATACTCCTTTACCGTACTATTGCCAGCTAAAACCAATGCGAGTATCGTTAATACAAAGATGAAAGGAAAAACGACTAAAAGTGACTTTAACGGTTTTCTTAATAGTACGGCCCCAACAAGAGCAGTAACAAAGACCAACAAAAATTGGACGCCGATCGCCAAAAGATTCTCAGGAGACAGGACTTTTGCAGAAAGATCTGCCGCCGAATTCCACGAAAAACTTGGGCTAGGTACGATGATACCAAAGAGTGCTGAAAAAATTAGAGCTAATCCGAGGATGACGACTGTCCAGTCCTCGCTAATAATGGCTCTTGATTTGGAAGATGACATAATACTATATAGTTAAGTTTTTTTAAATTGACTGACAATTTATTCTTGTTATTTTATTAAATCGTTCAATGCGCATTCAATTTCCGCAAAGTCGAAATCAAATCCATCTTCCAGGGTGAACCTGGTTGTCCCGGGAACAGGTTGGAGAAGAATACTTGAATCTACAGCTTTCAAGAACGATCCGATACGGGCAATTGCCCTAGGTATAGGCAAGCCAAAAGATGCACCCGAACTCGCTCTGAGCGCTTTCATAAATGTAGCATTGGTAACGGGACGGGGGCTACATGCATGATAAATAAACCGTGGTTGTGTCTGCTCAATTATCCACATCACTAATCGTACAAGATCGCGCTCATGAATCCAACTCACACATTGGCGTCCGTTAGAAATTTTACCGCCCAATCCCCTTCTAGCCAGCGGATGTAATTCAGCTAGCATACCTTGCTGTTTTGACAACACAGGGCTGACACGAAGTATCACTTTAAGCGTCTCAGGCAGGGCATATGCTGAAAAAGCAGCTTCCCATCTTTTGGTGAGCTGAGCAAGATACCCCTCTCCAACCGCAGTACTTGTCTCATCCTGCAGTTCATTTAATCCAGAAAAAAGAGATATACCAGAAAAGTTTATCCAAAGCCTTGGGGGTTTATCACAAGCTGCTATTGCTTTTCCTATTGCATTCGTCGGTAAAAGCCGTGAATCGGTCAGAATTGCTCTATTTTTTCGCGTAAATCGACGTCGTATGCTTTCGCCGCTTAAGTTTATCACGGTATCTGCACTTTCCAGTACATGAACCCATGTACCCAAATGCTCTCCGTCCCAAAACAGATAACTTACCCCATCTTCTTTCTCAGGCTGTTTTCGGGACAAAATCAACACTTCCCACCCCGATTCCAAAAACTTTTTCTTTAGCACTGTTCCAAGATGACCGGTCCCTCCAGCAAGTACAACTTTTCTCATATCCTCAAATCGATTTTAAAATGGTCGTTTAAATTTAATGCGAAGATCAAATACCCTCGACATCAGCAAGGAAAACCTCCCCTGTTTTCTCAATATCCCATCCTACAACTGGATTGAAATGATAACCAGACTTCGATTCCCGCGCTTTGACCAGTTGATTGTATGTTGGCTGTATATACCCTGTCTCATCAATTGCTTTACTGAGGACACGTGTCGGTTTTCCATCCCAATTCCACATGAATTTAAAGGCGGTATGTGCTTTTTCCAATACTGGCCCTTGTAAATGTGCTTCGTTCCATGTTTTACCATTGTCTGTACTCACCAGCACTTTTGTTACCTTTCCACGGCCGCTCCACGCTATACCACGTAATTCTTGCCAGCCTTCTTCAATTTTTTTCGGATAGGCGGGAAAGGTAATAATAGATCTGGCATCCATTACTAAACTAAACATCCGGATTTTCCCACCTTTAACTTTCTCGGTGTATTTTGATGTTTCCTCTCTAGTCATCACAGGTTTATCTGTGACCTCAATACGCCGCAACCATTTGATTTGAGTATTTCCTTCAAATCCGGGAATGACCAGCCGCATTGGATAACCTTGCTGTGGTCGAATAGCCTCTCCATTCTGACCATAAGCAATGATCGCCTCCGTCAGTGCTTCTTGCAAGGGTACACTGCGCGCCATTAAAGCGCCGTCTGCACCTTCCGCCAACAGCCATTTGGCTTTGGGTTTAACACCTAGATCGCGCAAAACGGTCGATAGCAATACACCTGTCCACTCACTTTGACTTGTTAAACCGCAGACTTCTCCAGGCGTCATTTCCCGTTTTCCATAACGAAAATTGCCAGAACATTCAATAAAGCATATCCGCGATACGGAAGGATATTTCTTGAGGTCCGAAAGTTTTAATCGGATAGGCTTTTCTACTAATCCGTGGATAAGTAACTCATGCTGCTCGGGGTCGATGTCGGGTATACCGGCGTGATGTCTCTCAAAATGGAGATCGGAGGGCGTAATTGTGCCTTGCAGATCTTCTAAAGGCGTACGGGAAGCTGTAGCGTAAGTAGCTATTCGCTTAGGGCTATCGAATTTAGAACGATAGCCAACTTCAGATGATGGCCTCCCCTGTACTTTGCTGGGATCGACAGTGATTTTGGAATCGAAATCAGGCTCTACAACCCGATTGGATATATGTTGATAGGCCACAAAACCTACCGCAATTGCTAAAAAGAAAGCTACTGTGACCGTCAACAAACGGACAAGCTTTCGTATCTGTTTTAAATATTCTTTTCCTTCAGACATATTCTTTTATCTAACCTCCTTCCCTCCGTGGCGATCATCTAACACGTATCTTTTCCTCGCGGGCATCTCTATTTGAGGTAAAGTTGTTGCTGTAATTTTATGCTCCTCATGTATAATTCCATTCAAGTACAACAGATAAGCTGTAATATCATAAACCTCTTGATCTGTTAGTGAACCCGGGGCGTTAAATGGCATGGCACGACGCACATAATCAAAGATTGTTGTCGCATAGGGCCAGTAATTACCGATGGTATTGCTCCCCGTAGAATCTGTGACCAGCTTATCTTCGGGCCCTTCATATCCATTCGCGCCATGGCAACTGGCACATTTTTGTCGGTATACTGAAGCACCTTGTTTAGCGGTTCCCTCGCCATTGGGCAAGCCTTTTCCGTCGGGGCGGACATCGATATCCCATTTGGCGATAAAACTTTTATCTGCAGGGCTTCCTATCCCAAACTTATCCGGCCATGTTGCCTGATACGCAGCCAGTCCATCCGACCAGTCTGTTTCACTCTGCTGCAAACTGGCTGTAGATGGGACTCGATCACTCATTTCGCAACATAGGAGGAAAGCGATCGCGCCGCCAATCGAAAGATATACTGCTCCACGTTTAGTCATACTGTCCAGCAACCAATTTACCCGGGGTAAGCTTATAATCTTTTATAACCTTATCTAGCACCACATAAAGCGAATCACGATTTTCGTCAATCCCGCTCAATATGACCCTATTTCCCCCATTAGATACCGTATAATGAAGAACGAAACGCTGTCTCATTTCTTTCCTCGCTAATTCATCTGCTTTAGCAAATTCTCGGATACGGCGTGTCGTCCGCGCTTTTTGATGTACATCATTTACCTCATGGGCAAACTTATATTTCACCGAATCGGGAATCCATTCTGTCAAGGAAATCGCTGGAGTGTCGGCAGATAGCTTTTGCTCTTTCAGATAGTTTCGAACGCCGCCATCGCCACCTTCGCCGGCTGTTACATTCCGCTCATCGGGAATCAACTTAAATTTGTCCTCCAGGTACAATGTTTTGTTATCCTTATCGGCGTAATAATGAAAAACACGCTGACCTCCGGCCACACCTGAAATTTCAAAACTTCGGTTTACATCCCGCTTCGGATCGCCCCCCCCATTTGAAAGGTCTAACCGTAAAGGACGATTGACCCGAAAGGTGAGTGTGGACCATTTCTCAAACGTTGCAGATTGCCAACGGATGCTATCGTATGGATTAAAAAATCTTGTTTCTCCATTTAGTTTAAATTCCGTTACATTGTACGTTCCCCGCAGTTCATTTACTCCTGCTGACGAAGGCTGTTTGTATGGATCGTATCGAAAATCGATGTATTGCAGATAGAAAAAGATGCCAACAAAAACAAATAAAACAAGAGCTTTGAGGCCTATTCTTATCGCGTTAATACCAGGCTTAAACGTAGGTAAATACAGCTCGATCTTTGTGGCAACTTCTTTGACAAATAAATTGTAGAACGGCTTGTAATAAGGCACGAGTAAAAATAAACTCAGCAAGACGAAATACGAACTGTAAACGTGAACTCCGCCATCATAGGCAAAATTCACAACAACGATCGCGCCCAAAGCACCTACCAACAATGCCGCACCAATAGGTACCGTTTTCCTGAAAAAAAGCATCGTACCTGCACTCACTTCGAGTATACCTGCAAAAACCTGATACCAGGGCACAATTCCAAACGAAAGCCAAAAGATCTTCTGTGCAGTTAAATTGCCATAGTCGGTATCCAAAATACCTAAAGAGGGATAAGGCATCTGCACCGGAAAAAGTTTTGTAAATCCAAAGCCTATAATACCCAAACCAGCTCTATAACGTACCACAACATTGAGCCAATAAAACAGCCTGTTATATTCAGATCGCTCTCTTTTGAGCAATCGTAGAACAAATGTCCAGATCAATGCTGCTACGATAGAAAAAAACAAGGTATTCACCCAAATACTATACCCCTCTAAACGATAGCCAAATGTAGTTTTGCCAAACCAATTTACACCAGAACCGAACCGACAGATATCATACAGATCGCGGTAATCCAAATTAAACCAGTCAATCGAAAATACTTGTTTATACCACAGCGGATTATTAGGTATAGCTATTATAATAAAGAAAATAAAGCTGACGCGAAATGCAATGAGCTGAAAGGTAGTCCATCGGGTCCTACCTAACGACGAATTATTTATTGACATCTTCAAATAGTTTAAAGGTTTATAATTTGTATCCAAGTCCTCGCCGTCCGATCTTCTTTACTTCGTAGAGCAGGTATTTTTTATCTACCTTACTGAGACTGGCCTTCACAGTGTTTCCTCGTGCATTAACACCGACCAAATTCACATGGAGGCTGTCGGGTCGCTCTACTTTAAAGCGGTAATTATCATTCGGATAATTTTTATTTGGATTTCTAAGCGCGATCGTGTCGCCACTAATCGTATACCGATAATAGAGACGGTCTCCAGTCTGGGTGAATTCATAATCTCTTTGCTGATCTTCCCGCTCGAGAAAGGCGGCGGGGGCTATATCCTTAAAAACTGTATTTACTTTTCGTACACTGATTGTATTCCATCGCTCAAAAACGACGTCCTTCCACCTTACGCTGTCAGTTGGCGAAAACGCCAATGTATCGCCATTAACAATAAAAGTGTCTACTAGATATTTTCCTTCGATAGCTGGTAAACCAGCCTCGTTTGGATAATGCAGCGATTGTTCCGGGTGCTGGTAGATGGAATAAGACCTGACTGCCACCAATACAACAAACACGAACACGAAACCTACTTTGAGCACTATCCGCCATTTTGACCAGCGTACTGTTTTCCAATCCAATTTCCAACTGGCGGGTAATGTTTCTTTAAGAGATACAATCAATGATCCTAAGCGTTGCACATCATATAGAAAAATGGGCAAAGTCAATAGGATGATATAAGTAGAAACAAAATAGGTGGGCCCTTGATAGGCCAAATCGGCCAAAAATGCATTTCCATAGAATGGAATGACAAAAATAACCGACAAAAAAGCTGTTTTCCGAAAGAGCAAAAGTAGCGCGGCAACAAGTTCAACAATACCCAAAAAAACCAGATATGCCGGAGCCGCCGATAAACTTAACAACAGGTGCTTCCAATCTGCAAAATAACCATATGCTGTGTTTAAATGACTCAAGGATAGCTCGGGAACAAATATGGGAAACAGCTTGAGAAAGCCGGCTACAAATAATATGGCAGCTAGCTTAAAGCGCACAAATATTCTTAGATAATAATAGTATAACTGCTCCCTAACATCACTGTCGGTATTGTCCCTTTTCAACCAAATAGCAGCTCCTGCTAATGCGATAATCAAGATCAATAACCAATCTTGTATACTATTCTGTTCGCCGAAATAGTGCGGCAAAAATGTCACTAACTTGAATACGTCCACAATAAAATATTGCCAGCTGATCGTAAACAACGTTTTATAGAATTCTGGCTGCAAGGGCAGACTGAGCAACAAGATAAAGAGTATGCTCACACGAAGAAGATACTTCTCCAGCTTGTGTTTTTGAAAAAATAATGCCATCTGATGTCAATATTTAGGATGAATAACCTGGATTTTGTTTCAGTGCCGGATCGGCGAGAATCTGACTATATGGGATGGGCAACAACAACCGGAATGATTCGCCTATTCCCAATACCTGCTGTGCTCTACCTGTCCGAACCAAATCAAACCATCGATGTGCCTCAAAAGCGAATTCAAGACGGCGTTCGTTCTCAATCCATAGCAAGAGATTACTTTTACTGGTTGTGAATAAATTATCTGGAAGCAAAGCTCGTTTTCTAACTTTATTGAGATCCGCCAAGGCCAGATTATATTCGTTTAATTCAGCATAGGCTTCAGCTCGAATAAGATAGAGTTCAGCAATTCGGATGACATAAGTCGGATCGGCACCTGAACTTCTGTAATATAAATCACCGTACCAACGATTTTGGTTATCCTTAGCTATTAATACACTCCGCGCGCCCGCTGTACTCGTATTTGTCAATAAGGCAATCAGCGGGTCACTAGGAGCCCATTGTCTTGTACCTCCATTCGTTTGCGGTTGCCATTGAGCCCGGTGCGGATTTGGTTCGTTGATACTGTAAAATAGTTCGAATACCGATTCTCTGGTTCCGGTAACGTCATTTTTAAAAAAGGCATAATAAGGAGCTATTAATTCATAATTGGATTGGTCATCGATCAATAATTTTGCGTAATCTCTCGCTTTCTCCCAATTCTTCTGATATAGATAGTATCGGGCCTTTAAAGCCCATACGGTTTTTTTTGTAAAAGCAAATCGATCTGTTGTGCTTGTTAAAAGGCCTTCGGCCAAGTTGAGGTCATCAAGAATTTGCTGATACGTCTGTTCAACTGTACTACGTGCGATACCGATATTATCGCCTACTTTCGCTGTCGGTTCCTTAATTAATGGAACTCCACCCCAGACACGCACCAAATCAAAATAGGCCAATCCCCGGATGGCATATGCTTGTCCCAACACCTTATCCTTGACGGCTGTCGGTATTCCATCGCCTTCATAATTCGCAATTGCGCGAATGACGTTATTCGCACGATTTATCGTTGTGTAAATCCCATTCCAGGTGGATGCTATTGTTCCATTCTCTGGATTGACTTTATGGTTGATAAACTCCTGTATTTGTGACTGTGACCCTGTCCATTGAACATTATCACCCGATAAATAAGCAATAGATTGATAATTTACACTGTAGTAACTTCTCAATGCATCATACACCCCACTAATAGCTGCATTGGCGGATGTTTCGTCTTTGATGATGCCATCTCCCGATATAGACGACTTGGGGTCAACCTCTAAGAACGAAGAACAGTTTGTAAATAAGAGGAGGTAAAATATGTAAATAAATTTTGTTCTCATGACGCTTATAAAGTTAAATTAACACCTAGCTGGAAACTTCTGGGCTGAGGCGGGGTTCCCAAATCAATTCCTTGTTGATTTGCTGCGCTGTTTGCTGCCGATTCGGGGTCAAGCCCCGTGTATTTCGTAATCGTGAATAAATTGGTTGCCTGCACATAGATTCTCAACTTTGAAAATGGCGATTTTCCTAAGCTCTTCGAGGTGAAATTGTACCCTAAACTTAATGTTCTGAATCTCAGATAAGAGCCGTCTTCGAGCCATCTACCACCACCATCTTTGTAATTATTATTATTGACCCCATCAGAACGCGGAACATCGGTGATATCCCCAGGCTCTTGCCACCGGTCGAGATTAGATTTAAAAATGACCCGCGCAGCATCTCTAGCACCGCCGGCTTCTCCGAAGAATCTATTGTGATTATATATTTTGTTGCCTATTGAGAATGTAAAGAATGTACTCAGATCAAAATTTTTATAGGAAAAATCATTACTTAATCCCCCGAAATAATCTGGCCAGATGCTACCCAAAATCTGCCTGTCTCCAGTTGTTATACGTCCGTCTCCGTCCACATCTTCGTACACGGCATTTCCTGTTTGCGGATCGACATACAATTGATTGTATAACCAAAAAGAATACATTGGATATCCTTCCTTGAATTGAATAAGGTCTCTACTACCATAATTTTGAGGTGTCGCTAATTTCTCGATCTTGTTTATATTTCGGGCAATATTAAAGGAGGTGCTCCAAGAAAAGACATCACTTCTAAGATTTAACGAGCTAATGCTCAACTCAAAACCTTTATTACTGATCTCTACAGCATTATTCGTAAAATTGCCAAAACCTGTGGTTCCAGGTAACACTTCCGTCAATAATCCGTCTTTTGTATATTTGTAATAGTAGTTTATTGCTGCAGTTAATCTATTGTTCAGTAAAGCCGCATCCAAACCGATATTAAATTGAGATGTAGTCTCCCAGCTAAGCTGCTGGTTGGCCAATTGTTCAGGAAAAACTCCAGCAACTCCTCGGTACGACGACCCTACACCTGACCACAATTGCCTTGAAGCAAAGGAATTGATGCCATTTTGATTTCCTGTGAGACCATAACTGGTTTTTAGCTTAAGGTCATCCAAGAAAGCAACATCTTGTAAAAAGCTTTCTTTACTTAAGCGCCAAGCAGCACCGATTGCCGGAAAATAACCCCATTGATATCCTTTATTAAACTTTGAAGACCCATCTGCGCGTAAGGAAAGATCCAATAAATATTTGTCATCAAAGGCATAATCTACCCTTCCGAAAAAGGATGCCAGCTTGTATTGGTCCCAGTCTTGGTTACCTGTTGTTGTAGCAGCGGTATTGATTAGTTTAAAGTCATTTGTTGCAAAGCCCCGACCTTCTGCTGAGGTGAGCGAAAAATAACTACCCTGTAACGTATTTCCCAACAATGCGCCAATGGTATGGCGGGAGCCTAATTTTTTCCGGTATGTCAATGTTTGTTCATTGATCCAGGTTGTTGCTTGTGAAATTGCAGAAGTGGCCAATCCATTTACACCACTTCCAGCGATTAGCAATTTATTCCAGTACTCGTGTTCATTGTAATTGTTATAATCCACACTAAATGTCGAACGAAACTTCAATGCTGGTGTGATCTGATACTCACCATAAACATTTCCGATGTAGCGCAAACTTGTTGATCCCACATCATAATTCTCTAATAAAAGCGTTAGATTGTCAAATCCGGCTCTACCGACCAGAACACCTTGGTCATTGTAGGGCGATAGATAGGTCGGCGTATGCAAAGCTGCCTGTAAAATACCTCCTTGAGGCCCATCCCCTGCACGACCTTGGTTACGTCCCGTCCTAGAAATACCATTACTCGATCCTATTTTAAGTTTATTGTTTATCTTCTGGTCTATGTTAAAACGAAAGTTAGCTCGATCAAAAGATATTGGTTTTAAGATGGATTCTTGTTTGTTATACCCGGCGCTCAAATAGTAAGCTGTATTGTCGCTTCCTCCATAGACAGATAGATCTGCATTATATACAACAGCGGTCCGAAAAGCTTCCGAAAGCCTATCGTACGTCTGTTGTTCAGAAGGTAATCCTCTCCCGCCGTCTGCAACAGGCCTAAATGGTTCAGCTTGACCAATATTTCTAAAATACTCATTTACGAGTTCGGCGTGTTCGGGGCCTGAGGTTAATTCCCACAGTTTAGCGGCTTTTGCGCTTCCTGCGTAAAGGTTGATGTCAATCTTTGCCGATTGTGCGTTTTTTCCTCGTTTGGTTGTAATTAAAATAACCCCGTTAGCACCCCGTGATCCATACAGAGCAGTTGCTTCAGCGTCTTTCAGTACTTCAACATATTCGATGTCCGAAGGGCTCAGATCTGCAATGGGAGATGTGGCCTTGCCTCCTGTATTGATTGTTTGGAGGCTCTCTGAATTTAGAAATACACCATCGATGACGTACAAAGGATTATTGTCTGCATTGATAGAGGTTGCGCCCCGCAGACGGACGTGCAATGCATCTCCTGGTATTCCTGAACTGGCCGCAACCTGCATGCCAGCCACCTTCCCTTGGAGCTGTGCATCAAAACTGCCTGTGGGGATGTCTTTTACAGCTTGTTGAGATACCCGATCCACGGCACCAATAAGATTTTTTTTCGCTATAGTTGTATACCCAACAACAACGACTTCATCCAAACTTTCAATGGCTCTATTTAGTTCAATTATTGCCGGAGACGTTTCAATGACAAGGTTTTGAGTTGTATAACCAACCGAAGTAACGATTATCTTAAACGGCAATTTTTGTCCTGTTACAAAGGAGAATTTCCCTTTTCGGTCTGTTTTCACGCTATGAGTTACTGCTTCCAGCTGAACGGTGGCACCTTCTATGGGCTCTTTTGTCGCGGCATCAATTACCGTTCCCGAAAGAGAAGCATTGATAATCGGTTTTGTTTCTTGAGCCCACACTGCTGCGATAGAGGCCCAGATAAAAAAAATAGAAAGCGAGTACGAAAATACTCTACGATATTTCATAGTTTTGGGTGTTTGATAGTGAATACTGCAAGTGCCAACGCCAATTGAACTTGTTATTTGCTTATTAAATCAAGGGGAGGTTATTTACTTCCCTTTGTCAGTTTAGGTACACATTCGGTGGGGAATACAATAGTGATTAACAAAATCAAATATTGCACGAAGAGAAGAAAATCGGGTTTGATGTAAATTTTTCATACGTTTTATTAATGGTTTAGATTCTATCGTTGCCAACGCCAATTGAAACGAACGATGCTAATATAAAAATATTTTTACAAAGACTACTATTTTAATAGACTTTATTTAAATAACTGAAGATTATATAGTTCTACAACATATTGCAAGACACAAAGATTCGACACATATAGACTGCATTAAAATCAAAAAGAAAGGCTGTACTCAATGACAGCCTTCTCTTTCTAACCGAATATAAGCCAACCCAGGTAAGGATTCACGCATATTGGAAAACTATTTGGAAAAAATTTCCGCCAATTTTTTATCCAATTCTTCACCACGTAAATATTTCGCAATGATTTTACCATTAGGGTCTACCAAGAAATTCATGGGAATAGCCTTGACATCATACATGACTCCAGCTTCATTTTCCCAACCTTTGAGATCCCCGACCTGCTTCCAAGAGAGGCCATCATCCTCAATTGCTTTCAACCATTTCGCCTTATCGGCGGCCTTATCCATGGATACTCCTAGAATTTCAAATCCTTGTTTTTGGTATTTAGCATAGGATTTAACCAAATTTGGGTTTTCACGTCGACATGGTGCACACCAGGATGCCCAAAAATCAATCAGCACGTACTTGCCACGGTAATCGGATAATTTCACAGGCTTACCATTAACATCGGGCTGTGTAAAATCCTGGGCTTCTACCCCCTCGCTTGTTTTTTTGACCAAGGCTATTCGTTTGGCCAAGTCCTTTCCTAGGATCGAATTCTGCAGACTAGGATCTAGCGTAGCAAATATCTTTTCGGCTTTGAGCGCATCAAACTCAGGGGGCAAAGTAGAATTAAAAGCCATTAAAGCCATATAGCTTTTAGGATTTTTAGCCACATAGTCCAATTTTGCATCGATGGTCTGTTGCTGTATCGCATTCGCGCGATCCTCCAATGTCTTGATATATTTAGGATCTTGCTGATCTGCGAGCGACTTAGCTTTATATTCGTTATTTAAAACCTCATATTGATCGTATATCGGTTTCAACATCGTATTTACCCGTTCATTTTCTGTATTTAAAGGGGATCCAGAGATTTTTGCATGTTTAATTGAATCTGCCGCTACAAATTTGATCGTCGCTGATTCAATAAAAAAAGGAAGAATGTCTTGTTTCGGTGGTTTAGCAGGGTCAAAAGGAGCATTATCGTGAATAATACGTAAATGCGCTTCCATCGGGGAAGGGATGCTTCCCTTAAATTCAAATTTTCCGTTTTTCATATCTACGGAATCAATGCGTTCTTTTCCGTCATAATTAAGACGCAGATATGCTTTCGCAGGTTTGTCTAACTTGCCCACTGCTCCTTGCAGTGTATAATTTTGTTGTGCATATCCTAATACTGGCAATACGCAAGCTAATGCTAGCGCCCATTTCATATTTTTCATAATTATTTAGTTTTTCTCGTTCAAAAATCTATTTCACTAATTTCGTCAGACTGTTTTTAGCAGGCTGTCCGACCGTTCCTGTCTGTAATAATTGTTTGTAAAGTTTTTCATCCCGTAGTACAGACAATGCTTCTTTAAAACTTTGGTTGGATTCGTTCCGGACCCGGGCCATGTAATCACCGCCAGTATATAATAATGAACCTACTTGTGCTTTAAATTCAACATCAATAGTAGCATGCGCGTCAAGCTGTTGTGGAGGTGGAATTGCTACAGCAATTTTGTTTGCGGCAGTGATCAGTTGCTGGTGTACTTCTTTTGGAACTTTAAACCTTATGTTGAATGCTTCGAAGTCTGGATACGCTTTGAGCAGAGCCTCACGATTTTGTTGGACAAACTCAAATCCACCTTTGGCAACAAGCCCACTGTTCATCAGTTGTGTCATCCACGTACTATATTCATTGGTATCTATGGGAACAAAACGATCTGGCATAATTCCACCACCACCAAAAACAATCCTTTTATTTCCAAGTGTCGTGTATTTTAAAGAGTCCGGAAATGAAATATGTCCTTCTTCCAATAATTCTTTTGATTCCATTCGACGGTTAAAATCCTGGAAATAATCATCCTTCCCTTTATTGTAGGGCTTTTGAATAGAACGTCCTGATGGGGTATAGTAACGCGCACCTGTAAGCTGCATTTCTGAGCCATCCGATAGGGCTACCGGTTTTTGCATCAGTCCTTTTCCGAAACTACGGCGGCCGATGATCACAGCACGATCCCAATCTTGAAGCGCGCCAGTGACAATTTCACTGGATGAAGCAGTAGCTTCGTCAATAAGGACCGCAAGATGTCCTTCGTAGAACTGGCCAAATCCGCCCGTAAAGTAATAGTCTTTTCCTCCTTCGTTGGGCACTGAGTAAAAGACAATTTTCTCCTTAGGCAAAAACTCATCGGCAACACCAATTGCAGATTCGACATAGCCTCCACCATTGCTCTGCAAATCAAGGATCAGCTTTTTCATTCCTTGTTCTTTCAGATTTTTTAGAGCAGCATCAATCTCCTGACGTGTAGTTCTATTAAAAACTGAAAGCGCAATGTAACCGATCTCCTGATCTACCATATAACTTTCTCGAACCGATCTCTCCAATATATTTTCGCGAACAATACTAATATTCTTGCTTTCCTTGCTTCCCGGAGACGCAATTGTAAGGAGTACTGGCACGTCTTTTTCACCGCGCAATTTTTCCATAATCTCCTTATTGCCCCATTTTTGCTCAAGAATGCTTTCTCCGTCTATCCCTTGGATCTGATCACCGACACGTATTCCTGCACGCATGGCAGGTCCATCAGGATTGACTTTGGTGACAAAAGTCTGCTCTTTTGTTTTTAGAAACTGAATGCCTATCCCAGCAAAGCTTCCACTCATGGCGACACGCATCTGTTCAGCCTCTTCACGACTTGTATAGCGGGAATGTGGATCTAAATCCGATATCATCGCTTTGATAGCCGCATCCACCAGATGTTCTTCGTTGACCTGATCGACATAATTCTGCTGAATAAGCTTCAGTGCTTCCTCAAATTTATACTTTGGATTCATTTGAGCCTGTAAGGACAATCCCAGACCAAACATGCCGACGAGTAAGGTCGTTGCTTTCCTATTCATATTATCTAATATTTTAATAGTCTATTTTTCGTTTTTAAGTATTTCGATAGCCAGGGAAAGTTCGTCCATCAATTTGCTGGGGCTTCCTGAGTAACCTCCCGAGCAATAACGCACCCGACCATTTTTCACAATGATTTTTCGCGGAATAGATGAATCGCCGAATAGAGGTACCAATTGTTTGAACACCAAATCCTGCTCATTCGTCTTTGGATTGACGGAATCATGCAACAAATTGAATCGAAAACCTTCTCCACGAACATAGTTCACTGATTTATCTTTATAATTTCCGGTCTGCATGGTACCTAACATATAGATGGCAACATGTTTATCCTGCGCATACTTGTCGACCAAGAGCTGCATCCCAGGAAAAGCCATAATACATGGGCGGCACCAGGTAGCCCAAAAATCCACAACAACAATTTTATCTTTCCAATCTTCTGGTGTAATAAACAGTCCTTCGGCAGTTTCCAATCGAAAATCTGGCATAGGATGATTGACCCAATTGTGATCCACATAGGCCTGTATTGCAGCTTTTTCCTCCTTGGATTTTAATCCCGCCAAGTAAGTTTGATAAGCAGCCTCATCACCATCATGTCCTTTTAAATAAATTGCTTTGAGCTTATCAAACATACGTGGTGTCATTGCATTGTATCTTGCACTCATCTCGAGTAAGGGTAAGATTTGTTTGTCATCGCCTAAACCGTCCAGCACCTGAAGATTAATTTCATTGAGTTCGGCATTATTGTATTTACCATCTTCGGAAAGCAGCAAGAAATATTTTCTGGCTTCTTGATACTTTTTGAGATCATTTAATAAAGAAATATGGGTAAAAAGACGGTCATCCAAATTTTTAACGACATTGGAATCTGCCTGTGTCTGCCGATCAAAATCTTCCTGATAGGAGTTGTCTCCTTTACGCGCGATCAATTTGGGCAGAATTGCTTCTGATACTTGATAAAGGCTATCTTTACCAACCATTTTAAACATATATGCACGCATGATATTCCAGCGCATCAATTCGTTTCCTGTACGGAAATCGATATCGTCATACAGTTTCGCAAACTTGTCAAGTTGTTTGGAGTCGAAGTAAGCCGATCCCAGTCCACGGTATACTGCATAATAGATAAACCCCTGACCGTTGGGATGCTGACGCCATTGCTGAACAGGAAAACGTTGTAAAAAATTCTCATACGAAGCAATTACCTCCGCTTTGTTTGGACTGCTTCCCATGGTATTGCTGTAAGCGATAAACCGGGCCGTCGCACCAGTTGGAAAGTCGGTGTTTACACGCTGCTCGATCAATTGGGTCAAGGCTCTATCCTGAAGCCGCACGCTCGCAAAACTATAGAGTTGGTTAAGGTTTTGATCAGAGATATCCTTTTGTTTAAGTTCATCGTTTATCAACTTCTTGGCGTATGCCGGAAACGCGCCCTCCAAAGCCAATTTTTGTAAGTTCATAAAAGGCTGAAAATACCGCAGGTAACGATTTCCCGACAAAGCAAATTCTTTTTCAGCTAATCCTTTCAGATAGGCAGCTGGCAACGCAGGGGGCTGACTACTATAATATGAAAAGATTCCACCACCAGCTATTGTAGGTACCTGAAAAGCAGCTTCTCCCAAATATGCCCCCTCTACGGAATTTCCTTTTCCATCGACTAGAGCAATAGCATAGCCACGATCCTGATTGTTGTCAATTGCATCCGGGTGATCAGCTTCTCCCTGGTAGAATTTTACTGCTATAAAAGCCGTCGTCGGTTTAACCGGTACCGCTACTGTCCATAGCCCTGTCGCATTTTTCTGCATGGAAAGGCTTATCTGCTTCCAGTCAAAATCTTCAAACAAAAAGAATGTCGCATGTATTGCATCACTAAATTCAAGATCCTTGTCTTTGGCGCTGTAGACCACCTGAACAGGCGCTGTCGTTTGGGGTTTTGCCGGTTTGAAAACGCTGCTGTCAAATCGAGGCTGCGCATATAACACAGCCTGGACAAACAACAGTACTAAAAAGATCATCTGTTTTTTCATCTTATATAAATTATCTGGGGTTTTGGCCAATTTCAGGATTAAGAGTCAACACTTCCTGGTTAATGGGGTATATCAAACGTGGGCTTGAAGCCGTCAAGGTATAAGTCTGTCCATTTAACGTACGGCTAACAGGTTTAAAATAATTACCATCCAACGTAAGGCGGCGCATGTCGTACCAACGTAGATCCGTTCCAACAAATTCGCGACGACGCTCGTCGACGACCGACTGTAGTAAGTCACCACTGATATCTGTCGGTGAAAGTGCGATGTATTTACTGGCTGCAAAACGCTTCTTGCGCAATAGATTTAGCAATTCGACTACTTTGGCTACATTATTTTGACGAGCGTATACCTCTGCCCGATTTAGAATTATTTCAGGGCTATTCAAACCTACATAAGAGTTGTAATAATAAGGGTTATTAAATAAAGGTTTGATGTATACCGATCCTTTGTAGGTATTGACATCGGTACCAATGAATAATTTCAGCCGAAGATCATCAGCTTTGTACAGTGCGATAAGTTCAGGATTTATCGGACCGCGTATAAATCCTGAGCTTAACTTTGACAAGAGTACTTCCTTATCATCAATCAACCGAGGATAGGAGCCTGAAACGTAGTCCTCCAGATTATACACTGTAGGATCTAAAGCTAAGGCCAAGTCGGCATATCTACCTGCTTCTTCAAAATTACGCATTGTCAAGTATACTCTTGATAACAAGGCATAAGCGGCGATTTTGGAAGGATGGTAATTAAAAGTCGGATAATTAGGTAGATTTTCCGTAGCCAAACTTAAATCTGTGATCATCTGTTCATAAATCCGAGCTAGCGACACACGACTTAGGTTTTCAAAAAGATCTGCTTTCAGCAATAATGGTAATCCGGGTTGGCTTTCGGCCTTTGTGGGGTCATATACTTGGGCATACTGATTGGCTAAAGAAAAATAGGCAAACGCGCGATGAACACGAGCTTCAGCAGCTACAGCAAGCTTTTGTGACGTTGTGCCATTTTGGCTTTCCATCACCCCGTCAAGAATTTCATTGGCAATGTAAATCTGTTTATACAGATTATTCCAGGCTACATCTTGCTGATTGTCTACATAGAAATAGTCATTCCAGATATAAGCTCTTTGGTAATTCTCGCCCCAGGCCAATGAAGCTGTAGTTGGGACTTCCGCAGCGATATTATCACTTGTGATAAGTGGCAGTATATACGAACTTTCAAAGTTACCCTTATTGTTGAGAAGATAACGAAAATCGTCGGTTGTCTTCAGGGTACGTTTATCATACTGATCTACTTCTACAAATTTCCGACATGAAGCTGCCAATAATACGCTCGAGGATAGTAGGCTATAGAGGATAATATTTTTGATTTTCATGATTTCAGGTTTAAAAAGATAGGTTTAGACTCATAAAATACGTTGGTGAGGGCGGAAGATTTGAATAACTATTCAATGTCCGATAACTTGGATCAATTCCATCTTTATTTTTTCGCCAAAGTAAGCCCAGATTGCGAACACTCGCATTTACGTTTACAGATTTAAACGGTGTATGTTCCAAGGTTTTGAATGGAAAACTATAACCTAGATCAATCTGTTGCAAGCGAACATTACTACCACTGATTACCAACGCATCCGAATTGGCATAACGGGACAAACTATTGTATTGGTATCCTTGCTTACTCAACCCTGGTACGTTTGTGAAAGCCTCATCTCCAGGTTGACGCCATCTCTTTGCTAAATCAGACTGAAGACCGATGACTCCAGAATAGGGAGCATAATCTGGATAGTTTTGTACGGAAAGTCGTCTAAATACATGTCCCAATTCGTAGGTTATACGAACTCCCAAGGTGAAATTACGATAGGAGAATGTATTGAATAGTCCACCAAAATAGGGCGGTGTGGTACGCCCCACTTTCACAAGGTCTTCGGGTGAAATAGCTGTAGCAGGTGCATCAGCATTGACAATTTCTCCATTTTGTTTGTATACCTGCGAACGTCCTTGATTATCTAATCCTGCCCATCGGTAGGCATAGACATAATCTATTGAATTTCCGACAATCGGAATAGTTCCATTGATATAGTCAAGCACCCGAGTCGGATTGCTGAAACGCGAATCTGTGACTTTATTGGTATTATAACCAAAATTGAATAATGTATTCCATTTCACCTTAGATTGCAACCAAACAGCCCTTAAGCCTAAATCAACACCTTGCCCGGACATTGTCGAGCTATTAAATTTCAGACGCGTCCAGCCATAGGTTGGGTTGAACGGAAAATCATAAATAATATCAGAAGATTTCTTCGTATAATAATCTACGTTAAACTGTAGTCTGTTTTGCCAGATGCCGTAATCTACGCCAATATTTAGTGTATGGACTTTTTCCCAGCTAATCTGACTATTAGCAGGAGATACAATTTCTGCCGTTACTTCATTTGTAATGTTATCATTACTTGTATTGATAACAACTACCCTATTTGCACCTGTTGGCAAAATACCGTTGACTCCGTAGGTCATACGAATCCCCAAAGCATCTACCCATGTCGATGCCTTTAAGAAGTTTTCTTTTTTAACATCCCATTTTCCACCTACAGACCAAAGTGGCTTACCGCGCTCACTCTTAGAAGCACCAACTAGCGTAAAATCATCAAATCGAATGCTTCCAGAAAGTACATATTTACCGTTAAAGGCCGAAAAAGCGCCATTGGAATAGTAAGATAACGCTCGGTTTCTATTCTTTGCAATAGCAGCATTGGAACTGAAATAATTATCCCAACCATAAATCGTCGAGTAACTTCCTCTTGGATTTATAACGGCAAATGAATAGGTATCAGCGTTGAATCCTAAATAGTTATCTCCGGATGACCGGTAATTATTCTGTTTCCATTCGGCACCGGCGAGAAAATTCAAATTATGCTCCATAGACCTGCCAAAAGCTTTGTTGATATTCAGCTGCGAACGGAAAACGTACTGGGAGCCATTATAATTTTGAATGCCCAATCGACCTCCCATCGGATAGCCATATACATAATTTCCATTAGCATTGAACGTAGTACCGATATTGATCTGATTTCTCTGGCTATAACTATTTACCCCGTCAACATTTTCCGTGTTGTTCAGCTGCCGCTGCCATTGCCCCATTACCGAGAGATCTGCCCAACTGGTCAGTTTGGTATTGATATCCATATGCATCCGCAACCCATGATTTTGATTATTATAATTTGCAGCAGTAAGCTCTTCTATTGGATTATAAGCCCAATCCATATAACCTTTGTTCTCAAAATCCTGCGAGACCTCAGGTCTAAATTGAATATAGCGTCGTATGTTATTTCCGTTCTCATCTTTCAACAGATCATAAGGGAGAAGGCCGCCTGAACTAATATTTGATGATAGAGCGTTGATTACGGCCGAATTACCAATGGAATTCCCATAATTATACGTAATACCGGTAGCTAACTTAACGCGGTCGTTGAAAAGCATATTGGTAAGATTAGCCGTTGTATTGAAGCTTTCTGCTTTATTTGCGCGAAACACGGGGACATCTTTTGTATAATTGGTGGAGACAAAGTAGGTGCTCTTATTGGCTCCTCCCGAGATCGAAAGATTATACTGTTGGGAAGTCGCTTTCTGCAATAGATAGTCTTTGATTTGATTACGATTATCAGTAGATGCAAGTCTTGAGAGTGCTGCATCGCGTTCCTGCTCAGTTGCTGTCCCCCGTATTGAACGAAAAATCCATTCGAGTGATTCAGAGTGAGGTTTGTTACTATTAAATGCGTCCCAGCTATTTTTTTCGATATTGTCTGCTATAAAGCCTTCCTCGACCAATTGTTTTTCAAGGTCAATATATTGCGACGAAGACATCCTGTCCATTTTATTAAGATCAGCCGGAGAAGCGATACTTAAGGAAGTACCAAAATTGATTGATGTTGGGGTAACTCTTCCTTTTTTAGTTTCAATAACGATTACCCCATTTGCAGCTTTGGCTCCCCAGATTGATGATGCCGCAGCATCCTTCAATACAGTTATGCTTTCGATATCGTTCGGATTTATTCGGCTTAATACCGCACCACCAGAGCTCTGTGTATTGCCCTTATTCGTAAGCGAAAATTGGGCATCAACTGTTTCTGCCATCGGGAATCCATCGACTACGATCAATGGTTCTTTTGGAGTTCCCCCGGTACCAAAACTATTTATACCGCGTATCTGTATGTTATTTGTCCGTGGATCTACATACATCCCCGGTACGAGGCCCTGTATTCGTTCAAGAATATTGATTGCTGGTGTTTCCTGTAATTGTTTGGCCGTCACGTTTCCAAATGAACCGGTAGCTGTCTCTTTGGGGATTTTAGTGTACCCCATAGACACCACTTCAACATCATCCAACACATTGACGACCTGTTCCATCGTCACATTAATTTGATTGCTAGCACCAATTACACGGCGTTGAGGCTCCATACCCATGTAAGAAAAAATAATGGCATCAGCAGGTTCTGTAAGACGTAGTGTATAACTTCCATCGCTACTTGATGTCACCCCCGAACGCACGGCATGTCCATCAGATATGACCGTAGCCCCAACCAAGGGTGTACCTTTACTATCTTTCACAAATCCAGAGATAGTTTTCCAATACAGGTCATTACCATCTTTACTTACCTTATCTCTATTGTCACGAATAATGGTAAAATAATTATTTTGAACGTAGAGAAAGAGATAATTGTTTGGATAGAGAAGTTCTTTCAATACAGTCTCCACCGGAATTCTCTTATTTTTCGGGATCAGATCACTGTTGACAAAAGAATCCCGGATTAGTCCCTCTTCATAAGAAAATTTGGTTCCGTAAATGCGAGTTACCTCGCTAAGAGCCTGCCCGAGACTAGCTCTTTTTTGTGCAAAGCTACCTGTGGTACTCATCAGGCAGACAATAGGCACAAGAAGTTTAGTTTTCATAAATTTTGATTGATTACTAGTTGTTTTTAGTTAGGTTTTATTACAATCTGTTTGTTTTTCACTTCAATGTTTACATTCATCGTATGTTTGATAACAAAGAGAATGTCATCAATCTTTTTTACGGGTATGACACCAGTAAACCGCTTATTGAGCAATGCTGGATCTTCAACTACGACTTGGTAGCCATAGTTATCTTCCAACACGCTTACTATATTGGCTAAGTTGCTGTGTTCAATGCTCAATTCGCCGCGAGTCCAGGATAGCACTTTGTTGGCATCATTATAAACAATCTCATTAGTTTTTAAATTTTCGTCGTAGATGAACATCTCCCCTGGTGCCAGTACACGATCCTCTCCATTTTGCCCCTGAACGCGTACGCTCCCTTCAAACAAGGCCACTTCGATGCGTCCACGGCGATCCTTCACATTGAACTTTGTCCCCAACACCGTCAATGAAAGTTTACCCACATGCACCACAAAGAGATCGTTTTCGCGCAGGCGATTTTTAATTGCAGTATGTTTTACCTCAAACATACCTTCCCCTTCAAACCAGACTTCCCGCGGTTTATCGGTCTTCCAACTGCGTACATAGGAAATACGGGAATTACTATTTAATTTAATAATAGAAGAATCTGGCAATGCTAATTCACGTTGTTCACCAAATGCGGTATTAGACGCTTTTGTACCAAATTGGCTAATTTCATAACTCAATATTCCAAAAAGCAGCAGTGCCGCAGCTGAAGCTGCCCATCGAAGCATTGTTCTAATAATCGATTTTTGCCCCTGTTTCCTTTCATAAACTGGAATCTGGTTTTGAATGTTCGTCCAACGCTGATGACTATTTAAGCTGCTTTGAACAGGTTTCTGTGCTTTAATTAACAGTATCCACGTTCTTGCAACCTCCATTTCGGCAGTCAAATTTGGGTAATGATTGCCCAGTTCCTGCCAAAAATCCTGTTGTGCAGCTTCATTCTGAAACATAGCCTGCGCAAAGTCTTCATCCGAAAAAAAGTCCGTCGCCGTATAATCTTTATATTTTGCTAACCTAGAATTCATACTGTTTTATATAGGTTACACCCTTCACAAAAATTTTACCCCAATAAATTTTATTTTTTTTTAAAATAGCAATGCCAGTCAAATCAACCCAAAAGGTGCAAACGCCATTCAGGATAATTTAATACTGGTTATTTTATATATTGTGGAAAAACTTACAGTAAGATGTAAGATTTATTGATATCGTAGCTGGTTGAGCAAATAGAGCAGTACCAAAAGACTAAACCCGCTAAAGTGTTTTTTCAAACTGTCCAGCGCGCGGTAATATAGTTTATAGGTGTCTTTGGTCGAAAGCCCCATTATTTCGGCTATATCTGTATAGGGCAATTCTTCAAAAAAACGTAGATGAATAATTTCGCGCTGACGAGCGGTCATCTGTTGCAGTGCTTGATCGAGTCTATCCCGAATCTTCATAGCACGTTCCTGACGGATTATAGTAAGATCATGTGGAAGCTCAATGGTAAATGGCAAATAATCAACGGAAGAATTGGTCACTTCTGTCCGCCGAAGTGATTGCTCGATTTTCTTTACCAACGTACGACGGAAAGCCTTATATAGGTAGTTTTTGACCGCAACATCTGTACTTAAGTTCTCTCTGTTGCACCATAATTTAACAAATAACTCTTGAATACTATCCTCGATAATCACCTCATCTTGTGTAAACTTAAACCCATAATTGAACAACAGTTGGTTGTATCGTTCAAAAAGTATTTTGAACGATGGTTCATGCCCAACTTGAAACATTTGCCAAATCTGTTGATCGGAGTTCATTGATTAATGCGCGACTTCTTGCTTTTCAGTTTAAGTAGATAAAATTTACATTCAAATCTAGTAATTTTTTTCTATCAACATACGATTCAATATTTCTACTTCTGAAAAGCGAATATTCGCCTTCCTCTAGCCAAGCTGAAGATTTCAGGACCGTTGACCATCCAGATTCGAAAACCGCTGACTAGTTAATCCGGACAATTTTGACCATTTGAATTTTACTTACTTTTATATTTTTATTTAAAGTGGTCTATTCGCCTCGGAATCGCATGGTCTCAATGCCCGAAATCTCCAGTTTTATCCAGTGGCCAACTAATCAACAATAAATTTATATACTATCGGATTCGAGATTTGGTTATGTTTGACAAGAAAACTATTCCCAACCATATTGACCAAATCGATAGTATTGTCATGACGGAGATCTTAACTATATGCCCAGGGATAATTAATGTATTCCAGCATGGAACGACTACATTGGAAAAAGTGACGTAAAATGCCGCTACTATTAAGATTAGAGTTAATAAAAATAAAAAAAAAATATCAATTTTGATTTAGAATTCATATTATAGCTGGTATTTCTTAAATATATACAAATGTTAAGAAAATTTTGGAAGAACCGGAATCTACTTACATTTATTTTCACTTAAGTAGTCAGTAGTCCCGAAGGTGTTATTTTTTAGGCAGGATAAGCTTGATCTACTCCTATTTTGCCTTTTCGAATATCCTGTTTACTTAGGGAATGGAAGTAGTTTGAAATGTTGGCATCGGCTTGAATTTTAAGTCCAGATCACCGACACGCAAAAATATTACTCCCCGCATCTTTTGATCTTGATTGTTAAAGACTTTGATTGCGATAGGTCATAGGCGACTGCCCTAGATGTAACTTAAAGAATTTACTGAAAGTACCATAATCTGAAAAATTTAGTTCCTGCATTACATCTTTCACGGACATACTTGATACATTCATCAAAATAACTGCTTCAGAAATAGCAATTTCTTCTAATATGGCTTTGGGGCCGAGTCCTGTAACATCTTTGACGATACGAGTTAGATGCTTTCTAGAGATAAATAACCTATCTGCGTAATATTGTACAGAGCGATTTGTTTTAAAATGCAATGAAGCTAAATTCAAAAAATCCATTACCATTCGATTTTTACGCTCAAATCCGGCACTAGAGCGAGCCAGATTACCGTTAATTTTTGAACTGATTTCATAAAACAGAAGCATCAGTGTCATTTTAATAATTTCCGAACGGAACATAGCTTCCGAATCCATTGTATTCTGTCGTTCCAAATTCATAAAATATTCAAAAATACGGCTTGAATCCCTGGTATCAAGCCGTAAAATTGTATCGTTTTCCCGACCAATCTTTTCCATAGAATATGCTTTGTAAACGGGTAAACCTACCTTTTGAAAGAGATCAAATTCTGTAAAAAGTGTGTGCATCTCAATGTCATCCGAACAATCGATTACTTGCATAACCACCATAGGTGACAAAAAGAAAAGTGTATTTGCTTCAAGGGTATATTCGACAAAGTTGAGGGATACTTTTACACGACCATTTTTCACTAAACACATCCCCAAATGGTCAAAACGTACTGGCGTCTGACGTAAATAATTTACGACCTCAGCTTTCGTCGACTTAGAGACTAGAAGTCCCGAATAATAGCAATTACCTAGGATCTTCTCATTTAAATAGTCTTTAAAAGTGAGTTTTGCTATCTTATTTACCATATCAGATCTCATTTGTGATGTTTTGTTTGAAAAATGCGATGTCAGCTTCGGAATAAAAACACTGTGCTAGCATCCCATGCAAAAGATCATTTTCATTTTGAACGACAGCTTTTTTTAAGGGTTCAAAGCGTCTGGTAAAACCCTTTTTTGTGGCATAATAAATATGCAGAATAGGATTATTGTCAATAAATTTCTTTCTGTGTGCTATAATCTTATATAACACATGCTCTTTATTCCTTTCCTGTCGGATCTTCAATGCTAATGAACGGTAACATGCGCTGAGTTCATGATAAACAGTCAGCTCCATGATACCTCCCATACTTCCAAAATACCGAAAGAATTTTGTTTTCGAAATATTTAACGATGTTAAAATAGCATCCAATTTAAGGTTTTGAAATCCACTGTCAATCAACAGTGGCTTCAAATCTTCAATTGCTTGCCTTATAAAACCATTGTCTTCCATCTTTACTACCTGTTACTTTCAATTTACACCCCTAATTAGCACCGCCACCTAAAGCTTTGTAAAGAACTACTTCGGTATACAGTCTTTTACTTTTCACTTGCATCTGATCAAGTTCGGCTTGTAATTTACTCTGTTGTGCAGTTAATACCTCAAGGTAGGTAGCCATATCATTCTTAAACAATACTTTGGCCTGTTTAACGAGTTGTTGATTGCGCGCTACAAGCTGATCATTATATCGTTGTTGATCTTGAAGTGATGCGATTTGCTCCAACGTATTTGACACCTCACCTACAGCCTGCAAAACCGTTTCTTTAAATTGCAACTCTGCCTGTTCAGATCTTATGATCGCTTGGTTATGGGCAGTTTTTAATTGACGACCCTGCAATAGCGGTTGCGTCAATGAACCAGACAGCATACCAAATAAGGACCCAGGAACAGTAAACCAATTGCTTGCGGTAAATGAGTTGAGACCGCCCTGCGCTGTAATACGTAAGGCGGGGTACATATTCGCTCGGGTCACTTTGATATCAGAAACTGTCTGTAAAAATGTATATTCAGCCTGTTTGATATCTGGTCTACGGCTCAACATATCGGCAGGAACACCTGTCGCAAAAACGTCCCGCTCCACTAAACTCAAAAGATCTCCTCTTGAAATACCGTCTTTAGGAAATTGTCCAACAAGAGCTTGCAATGCATTTTCTTGTATCGCAATGTTCTCTTCAATGACGCGTATGGACTTCAAGAGATTATCACGGCTATTTTCCATCTGCTGAACAGCGAGGGAGGTACTCAGACCAAGACGTTGCTGAACTTGGGTAATCTGGAGCGTACTGTCTACAATAGCCAGATTCTGTTGAGAAATTAACTTTTGCTGATCAAATAAAAGCAAATTGTAATAGCCCTGTGCTATTCCAGCGATCAATCCAGTACGTACCGCAATGGTCGCTTCCTTCTGGGCGAGGTAGCTCGCGAGAGCGCCGGCATTCTGGTTTTTAATCTTACCCCATATATCCGCTTCCCAAGATAAGGTGAGTGTAGATGAATAGTCTTCCATATAGGATTTGCCCATAAACTGACTTGCCATCATACCATTCATGCTATTGTTGGATGGTCTATTGATGGAGGCCGCTCCAACGGACAGATCTACGACAGGAAGATAGCCCCATTTCATCTTTTTCATCGTCTCTTGTGCCGATTCGATTTGCTTTACGGCTACAAGCAAATTATTATTATGCAGCAGTCCACTGTCTATTAGTGCAATCAACTTTTCATCTTTAAAAAAATCACGGTAGGAAAGCGCGGCAAGATCCGCAGCTGTATCGACTTCAACCGATTCATTTTTTGTTAAAAATTGTTGGGGCAGTTGCTCTTTCTGCAAGGTTGGAATCTCTTTATTTGTTTTACAGCCTAAAAGCAGTAACAAACTACATATAATACCCAAACATATATTATTTTTTGATCTCATTTTTTAATTCTTATGCTTCTGTAGTATTTCTTCTAATGCTGCCCTTCCAATTCATGTTGCTCATATTCCCAATCTTCTGGGTCTATCGGTTTTCCACTGAGGCGTTCCTGCAGGTATTGGAATACCACAAATAGAATTGGCGTAAAGAAAACTCCGAGGACAGTCCCGGCCAACATCCCAAATACAGCTGCATAACCAATAGAATGGTTACCTATAGCTGAAGGACCAACCGCAACCAGCAGCGGCAACAAACCTGCAATAAAGGCCAATGAAGTCATCAAAATAGGACGCAAACGTGCTTTCGCACCTTCAATAGCTGCCGCTGCCAATGGTTTTCCTACTTTCCGCCGCTGCAATGCAAACTCAACAATCAAAATCGCATTTTTAGCCAGCAAGCCGATTAACATGACCAAAGCCACTTGTACATAGATATTATTGGAAAGCCCACCCAAGGAGATTCCCCAGAATACACCCAGCAATCCCACGGGAATCGCCAGCAACACTGCAAAAGGCAAAATGTAACTCTCATATTGTGCTGATAAGAGAAAATAAACGAAAATAATACACAATCCAAAGATCGCAGCTGTTTGGCCAGAAGCCCCACGCTCTTCACGAGCCATTCCTTTCCAATCTACAGTAAACCCCTGCGGAAGTGAAGATTTACCTACTTCTTCGATGGCCGCCATTGCTTGTCCTGTACTGAAACCCGGTGCCGCCATAATGGTTAGATTAATCGCATTAAAGAGATTAAAGTGTTCGACATTCTCTGGTCCGGAAACAGGTTTTAGCTCTACAACACTTTTGAGCGGTACCATCTGTCCTAATTTATTTTTAATGCTGATTGTTTCAATCGACTTGGGATCAGCGCGGAAGCCCGGTTCTGCCTGCAGCACCACACGATAATATTTACCAAAACGATTGAAATCAGACGCTTGCATACTTCCGTAATAGGCCTGCATAGCGGTCAATACATCGCTCACATTGAGACTAAGCTGTTTGACCAATCCCTCATTTACTTTCATTTCATATTGAGGGAAAGAAGCATTAAATGTCGTAAAGGCGAAAGCTATCTCCGGCCTTTGCATCAGATTTCCAACAAATGCATTGGAAACATCATTGAAGGCTTGCAGAGTACCCGAGTTCCGATCCTGTAACACGACTTCAAGTCCAGAAGTATTCCCGAACCCTGGTACGGTCGGCATCCCTGCCACCAAAAATGTGGTCTCATCCTGTTGGGACAATATTCCCTGAAACTGACCAATGAGCTGATTGATATCTTTTACGTCTCCGCGCTCTTTCAATGGTTTCAAACGAAGCATGATCGCTCCCGCTGAGGATGATGTACTGAAACTCATCATATTGAGCCCTGATATATTGATGATACTTTCAATGGCAGGATGATCTTTTAACATATTTTCAGCCTGTTTAAGATGCTTTCCCGTCCGATCCAACGATGCTCCGGGAGGGTCATTAGCCAATACCATTAAAAAGCTTTGATCTTCATCTGGTATAAAGCCTGTCGGCGTGGATCGGAATGCATATACAAACAATCCGATGAATAATGCTAGTCCTGCAAAAGCCACAGACTTTTTCTTGACCAAAAATATAATGGACTTGGCATAACGATTGGTCAATTTGTCAAAGCCTGCATTAAACGCTGTAAAAAAGCGTTGCTTAAAGGATACTTTTTCTTGCTCGTGATGGTCATGTTGTTTAAGTAAAATTGCACAAAGAGCCGGGCTCAACGTGAGAGCATTTACTGCAGAGATCAAGATTGCCATTGCTAAAGTCAATGCAAATTGTTGATAGAATACTCCGGTGGGACCATCCATAAACGCCACGGGTATAAATACGGCAGACATCACCAAAGTAATCGATATAATAGCTCCGGTAATCTCACTCATGGCGGACATTGTTGCAGAGCGCGGGTTTAGCTTCTTTTTCTCCATTTTAGCATGGACGGCTTCCACCACGACTATTGCATCATCTACCACAATACCAATGGCTAGCACCAGTGCAAACAATGTCAGCAGGTTGATCGAGAAGCCAAATACCTGCATAAAGAAAAATGTCCCCACAATAGAAACCGGAACCGCAATGGCAGGAATAAGCGTCGAGCGAAAATCCTGTAAAAAGATAAACACGACGATAAACACCAAAATAAAGGCTTCCAACAAGGTGCTCAAAACTTGTTTGATAGATTGATCCAAAGATTCTTTAGAGCTATACGGGATCTTGTATTTCACTCCTGGAGGAAAGGATGCGGATAATTCTTTCAAACGATTATTCATCGCGATTTCGACTGCATTTGCATTGGATCCCGCTGTCTGAAAAACTGCTACCATAATCGCCGGCTTATTGTCAAAGCTGGTTGTAACGGTATTCGTGTAGGAGCCAAATTCAACACGAGCAACATCCTTTAATAGTAAAGAAGATCCGTTGTTGTTTGCTCTCAAAATGATATTCTCATATTGTTCAGGCTCGGTATATTTGCCCTGATAGCGAATCGTGTATTCAATAGATTCCTTAGAACTTTCACCAAATTTGCCTGGAGCAGCATCTTTATTTTGAGATTGTATGGCTGCCGCAATCTCCTCTGGCGTAATATTATACGTAGACATACGTTGCGGATCCATCCATACACGCATCGAATAATCCTTATTTCCAAATACCTGTGCATCTCCAACTCCAGTGATGCGTTTTAACTCAGGAACAATATTTATTTTGGCATAGTTCTCCAAAAACAGCTCATTTGCGTTACCTCCGTCTGCATATAAGGTCAACATAGCGACGATGCTATTCTGGCGCTTCATAGTGGTCACACCGATCTGGTTCACTTCGGAAGGCAGCATACTAGTCGCCTGAGAGACTCTATTCTGCACATTGACAGAAGCCTGATCCGGATCGGTTCCTAACTTGAATACCACATTGATCATCAAACTACCGTCATTACTAGCGGTCGATGAAAGGTAATCCATATTCTCCACTCCGTTAATTGCATTTTCTAAGGGAGGGGCTACTGATTTAGCGATAACTTCAGCGCTAGCACCTGGGTAATTTGCTGTCACCGTTACGGTGGGCGGCGCAATTTCAGGAAATTTGGTAATGGGTAATGATGTCATTGCCACCACGCCCAGAATAACCAATAATATTGATATTACGGTCGCTAGTACCGGCCGTTTAATTATTTTTTTTAACATAATAAATTGATAAATAAGACTCAGAATATCGTATAACTACGACAGACAACTTACTTTTTAGGCGTAACGATGGCTCCAGGCCTAACAAAACCTAAACCACCTGTAATAATGCGATCTCCAGCTTGCACCCCAGATAGCACATAGTAATCTTCAGTGGTCTTCCCTCCAACTTGTATATCGACCTGACTAGCTCTATTGTCTTTATCCAGCTTATACACATATATTTTGTCTTGCACTGCAACAGTAGCCTTTATAGGAACAAGTAGTACATTATCAAGTGCCGTAGTCATTTCGATGCGGCCTGTATTTCCCGCTCTTAATTCCCTTTTAGGATTATTAAATCGGGCACGAATAGCTATAGATCCTGTATTTTTATCAAATTGTCCGGTCACAGCATCGATAATACCTTTTTGGGAATATTTGTTACCATTAGACAGTGTGAGTTCCACAGAGTCTTTTCGCTGATTTCCCTCCTGTTTTGTCTGATAATTGGCAAAATCGCTTTCACTCATACTGAAGTATGTGTAGACCTGATTGATATCTGTCAATAATGTCAGCGGTTCTACTGATGAAGCGCTGACCAAGCTCCCTAAACGATAGGGAATCCGACCGATATATCCGGACACAGAAGCTTTAACGAGGCAAAAGTCGAGGTTGATCTTCGCCGCATTCATTGTAGCTTTGGCCTGTTCTAAGCTCGCTAAAGATGCTTCATATGATGCTTTGGCCTGCGTCACTTGTAGATCAGAGACAATTTTGTTGTCTACCAATTCAACTTTTCTATCAAGATCAATTTTAATGTTTTTAAGATTGGCTTCAGCGACACGAACTGCAGCTTTCGCTGTGTTATATTGCTCAACAAAAGGCCGGTCATCAATTTTAAAGAGCAGTTGACCAGTTTGGACATAAGCTCCCTCATCAACAAATATTTTATTTAAATAACCTGAAATTTGAGGTCTTACCTCAACGTTTGTAATTCCCTCAACTGACGCTGCATAGGTATTTTTTGCTTCACCGCTTCCAGTTTGAACTTGCTGCACCGAAACTTCGGGAGCAGCGGAATTTGTCGCCGGAGTTCCTTTACTCTGGCATGAAAAAAAACTGACGAGTACTCCTAATCCTACAACAGTGTTCAGACCGCTCTTTAAATTCATATATTTTCCTTTATTTTTGATGCGTACAAATATAGAGGCCATATTTGCGTCTAAAAAGACAGGAAGATCCATCAACTTGGTAAAAAGACGTAAATATTCATTATGACTTAAATTAGATAATGAGTATTGCAGTAAAAAAAAGGGACAATCACCTTGTTGATGAAGTCCCTTTCGTTGTCCTTATAATAATAACTAAAATTAATGCATTATTTATAAAATGAATAGTCAAAAAGAAGCTATTAATTAGTAAAAAGACTGATTAATAGTAGCTTATGTAACATCTTATGTCAAATCACAGCCCAAATAATATGATAACCCATTGATAACAAATAGATTGACATCTTTCATCACTAACTTACAATCGTTTTCATTTTTAAGTTCTTGTATTTCCAGGCATTGAAGTGCATTATTTATTGTACCTAACACAAAATTGTAAAGTATATTGCTACTTTCACTTGTAGAAAAACTACCTTCTATTTTGCCTTTATCGATCAGATCAACAAAAAAACTCTGAAACATGGCGACTATCTCACGTGCTTTATTCACGATTGGCTCACTGACGTCAATCACTAAGGTTTGAAAAAGCAATCTCACACCATTAGCCGAAGCGCATGAATAATCAATACAGCGATTAATAAAAGATTTTAACTTTTCCTTGTAATCAGCATGGAGTTTTATTGCTGCAAATATCTCCAAGATATCTTTTTGTATATTTTCCAAAATCTGAACAAGTAGGTTTTCTTTATTTTGGAAATAATAAGATACCATTGACGTATTCATTGGTACAACACCTGCGATATCCCTTATACTCGTGTTATGAAATCCGTTGATCGAAAACATTTCTTTAGCGACTTGTAAGACAAACTCCCTCCTGTTGTCCATCTTGCCATTTAATTTGCTCTTCATACCTCTTATCAATTTTATAAATGTATTTGCACACCATTAGTTTTTAAATCTCTTTTTTCAAAAGCAGATTTAAAATCACGAATGACTCCAAAACTTATAAAAAAGACTCTTTTTAAATAAAAAAACGTAAAGACTTACCCAGAGCTCAATTTTTCACCGCTACTCAGAATTCCAAAGCCCTTAATCTAATCGTCAATAATTTCAAAATAAGCGCTGATAGAACTGATTTAAACCCCTACACCAAAAGATTTATTAGTTTCAATTGACATTTCATCTTTAAAGATAGCAATTGAAGTTGTAAAACAGGAACTAGAAAATTTTAAAGTAAGACTGGAAAAGATAAATCGGAAAAACAATGCAAATATTGAAAGAATCTGCGAACTGTTGATAAGAATTCATGAAAACTATCAATAAAGAAAACGGAAAGGATATAAATTTTGTAAACGCTATCTATATCCTTTCTCTCAAAATTACGCGTCCTATCCGTCATCTGAAGCAATCAAGGTTCGAACGATCCCTGCTCGCTACTGAACTTCAAAAAGATCTTTATATTTCATGGTTTTGTTGTGCATCGTCATGATAATTTCGCCTTTTCCTCTAGGTGCAAACGCAGGTACCATAAATTGAAGCTCTTCTGAGCTCCGGAAGATGCTCGTCGCGTATGCACCGCCTAGGGTCAGTTCAATCTGACTGAGTCCTCTCCCTTTAATCGTTACGATATCACCGGGATACCCTTTTAAAGGACTAATATTATTAACCTCAAAATTATTGATATATAGTTGCTGTTTTTTTGGCGCATAATAGTTCTCATTAAAATTATAATTTACACTATAGCCGATCTGAATTTCTGTACTGCCAATGATATAACCGGGCAAGGAAAATTGTATTTTACCATCTTGAGCAACAGGAAACTCGTAAATTCCATTTCCGATGACTGAATAAGCATGACCATCTATAAAATTGCCTGTAATCGTAAACGGCTCGCCAACAAATCTTGTCAAATCTGCAGGTGTATTCCACTTCAGATTTCTGACCTCCACTTGCTCAACGGAGCTGACCGAATAATAAGGACTATTGTATCCAAAATTGTAAATACCATCTGGGACATCACGTACGGTAAAAGTCTCTAGGCTCCCGTTACTACTATCAAAATAATGTGCGATGCCATGTTTACCCAGAAAATAAGTAGCCTTTTCAGGCTTCATCAGATAGGTGTACATATCAATTCCATCTACCATCATTAAGGAAGGGGAATGGATCACTTTTTTTGCAAAATGAATATTGCTACCGAGAGGTTTGATCAATTCGATGGAATCTTTGAAAACAACAGAGTCTTTCCCATTATGGTAGCCCAGTTGGAATTTACCACCTTTGAGACTTTCAATGTCATAGAGATTAACCTGATGATAGCATTCAACTTTTTTTCCATTGATCAGCATATAAAATGGCGCTGACATGGGCATTCTGTCCCATTTGATGGCAGCCCCGCGTATCGGTATAGGCTCATTTAGATAAAATTTAGTTTTTTCAGGTGGATTGGCTACACCTAAAACCTGAATGTTCGCTACTGCCCTACTATTTGTATAGCCTGATTTATCATTGACACGTAAGAAAAAAGACACCTGATTTCCATGATAGAAATTGTCTGATTTTGGGAAGATAAAGTTAAGACTTTTTCGGTCGTTACCGATTTGATATGGCATGACTTGCTCACTCTGATATTGGCTCTGGTAATATAACTTTATATTTTCGGAGAGAAACTGAAAATCGCCAGTAACGGTTACTTTATTGTTATTTGGCACAAGTTTATCTTCCAAAAGATTAATCTTGATCCCGTCCACTTCAAACGTGTTGGGCTTTCCCCGGTAGAAACCATTTTTTGTTTTAACATAAAATGAATACCGATAGCGATCTCCTAACTCAAAATTACTACTGTGCTGGTATTTCAATGTAATATCCCCGACGGTAGCCTTGCTTCCCATGCTGGCAACAATTTCTTTCTCATCGTTTGCCGTTGTGATCTTTTGGATCAGAAATCCATAATCCTCCACAGGCATCCCATTTAATCGGGCTATATTTCCATTTAACGTTACCGTTTTATCTTCTAAATTACTGAACGTAGTGGTTTCCAATTGAACGGGGCTGTAATCCACAGGCACGACGACTTCTTTCTTTTTGCATCCAACCAAAATGCTGAAACAGCCGATAGGTAGCCAAAGGAAAAAAAATGCAACTATATGTATAGATCTGGTCTTTCTCATAACTTATCTTATGCGATTAAAGTATTTCAAGGTAATCATCGGCGAAAATCACGTTTTCGATGACATAATTAAAAAATCTTGCGTTCACTCGGTATTTACCTTTTGCTAGATCTGTGGGGACTATAAACTGAATTTTATCGTTTTGGGATGTCGTATGTGGGATCTCCTTATCAGCGATTCGCACCTTATATCCGTTCATTCCATGTCCCTCAATAGTGATCAGAGTTCCCGCCGTCGCACGTAATGGATAGACCGAATTGATTACAGTAGCCTTGACCTTCAGGGGAAAGGCATTGGAATAGTAGGTTTTTCGCTGTCCCATCTCGCTGGAATAAACTACCTGCGCCTGGAAATTTCCAGCTTTGATTGCAGGTATTTCAAACATGATCTCACCATCGGTATTACAGGTTGAATAATAGCTTTCTTGAACCGGGCCAATAAACAACCCATAGGACCGTCCTTTTATAAATGTGCCCTTCAACTTTATTTTATCTCCCGGATAACATTCCTCGAGGTTACTTGAGTTGACATGTACACTCTTTACTTTAATTTTGTTATTGCTTTTATAGCTGAAGAAACTATTCTTCATTTCCAGTGAGTATTCACCGTCTGGAAGATCGCCTATTGTTAATTCCCCTTTTTTTAATGTATTGTCTCGCAGGATATAATAAGCTTCTTTATTTCCGACGGTGGAGTAACCATAAAAATCAAATCTGCCGGGATCTGGCCCTGATATGTCAAATTTAGTCCCCGGATGTACGTATTCCGGAATCACTTTGAATTCATTTGGATCGGCTTCAATAAGCTGTAAAGGCTTTGGAAAGGTGATCGTGTCGCGCCCATTCGTATATCCTATTGGGAAACTCTTACCTTTCTGACTCTTCACAAAGTCATAAATCCGCAAGTAGCTGGAGTGCTTCATGAAAACATTTCCAATAAAAACCTGCAGTCTGGCATTTTCATTATATTCTCTAACAGAAGAAGGTAACTGCAGATATTCATCGACATAAAAAGCACAAGTCGAAGGCGCAGCTAAGGTCGCTAGAATAAAGCCCTGAGCGACGATAGCCGTTAATAGTGGCCCATTTTTATCCTTGCTAATTAATCTAAAGGTTGCATAATTACCTTGCTCTATTCCTTCTGGCACTTTAAAACGTATGCTTTTACCCGAGCTGGTAACTTCAAAAGGTACTTTCTGATCCTCGGAGGCTGCATAACCATAATATAAACCGTAGTTCTTATCAGCATTTCCAAACTCGCCTTCAACAGTAATGATCTCTCCTACAGCTAATATCAGGTCTTCTTTAGCCTTTACTTTAAGGCTACTGACCAAAAACCTCGCTGGTTGAGTGAAATAAAGCCCTTTCTCCGTCCGCACAAAATACCTGTAATTATAGTAAATACCCTCTTCGTAATTCTCAGGGTCGGGAACTTTAAACGTGATGCGACCTGATTTTAAACTTGTGGTAATGCCATATTCCTTTTTTACCGAAGTTTCGCCAACATATCTCTCAATTAAGAAGCCATGCGATTGAATAGCGTCGCTATTATTCAAATATCTGACCTCGGCAGCCAAAATCAGATTATTACCAGCGTTACTCTCCGGTGTCAAAAGGACAACCTCAGTAGGATTGCTATCGGGGGGAACTACGGTTTCCTCCTTTACACAGGAAGCTGTTAAAAAGATAAGACTACTACAGAGGAAAACTATATTATACCTCCTAGTAATTTGTTTAATTACAGTAATAAAATTCATTAGATTATATAGGCTAAATCTCGTCAGCAAAATACCGATAATTATATGATATAAAAAAAATTAATTGAATAAAAAATAATATTGTCATTGAGGATAATCACATCCGATCTAAAGATCTCTAAAACCGCTATCTTGGATGCGCATTTTCCTCAAAATTATGTCTCAGTATCATTTTTTATACCCATACACCATTGACTTATGTGTCATATGATCTCGTTAGACCCGCTGATTTTTAGGAGGCAGACATTAAATTTGTAATAATTACCAGATTTGTTATAATTGTTATAGATTGTGTAAGTGATATGTACCCAAATGTAATGTACTGGATTAGAGTAGGCCATTCAATAGACACAGTATGTAGAACTTCTACTTATCGTCAAAATTAAACAATATGAAAATGAAATACTTCACGCTGTTACTACTAATAATTCTGCCATTGTTATCTTGGGCACAGGATAGTGAAATAATCGATATCGCCAGAAAAGTTTATCAACAACCACAATTCCAAGAGGTGTATAGAGATTATCTTATCCCAAAAGTAATATTGAATAAAGCCCTCCCCCTTACCCTAAATCGGAAAATGGAAATAAAAAATGACCCAAACAATTTATGGAAAGAAAACAAAGATAATAGAGAATACTATATTGTCACATTTCCCATTAACCTAGACATTGACACAGGATTTACAATGGATTATGGTGCACAAGTATATATTTGGAAAGATAACAAAAAAACCTTTATCATCTTTCTAGGCCAAAATGGTATGGGATATCCACCAAATTGGGGAGCAACAGTTAATGACGACTCAGCGAATCTCTATGATGGTAAAGAATAATGTTGTAGAAAGCCAGCACAACCAACTTTTCGCTTCGGAAAGTAAAATTAAGCCTGCCGTCACAGCCGCCAACACACATTCCATCAGAAATTACTAAACAACAATCCAATTTCGTTTATGCGAGTGAAGCCGATCTGATGAATGTCGCACTATTTGAAATGATTTAATCGCATTTAAGCAAGCTCTTTCCTTATTCTGCTCAAAGACTGCGGAGTTATTTTTAGATAAGAGGCGATATACTGCTGTGGAACCTGTTGAACAATCTCAGGGTAACGTCTCAATAATTCCAGGTATTTGGTTTTCGCATCACCATAGTTCAGAAAATCATTATCTTTTATTTTTTGCAACAGCGAAGCCTCACTAAGGGTTTTAAAATATACGTATAGATTTGGAATAGTCTGAAAATAACGTTCAAAAACTGAAAAAGCTATCGTATATATTTTACTGGCAATAACTGCCTGAATAGCCTCGTTTGCCGGCTGCTTAGTGTAGTAACTTTCAAGATTTGCAAAAAATTGCCGCTCTTTGATAAAATGCTTTGTGACATCATTGCCTGATGCGTCTACACCCAGCAAACGTAATACACCGCTTTCAACAAAGAGAATCTCAGAGGCTACTTCATGGAGCTCCTCGATATAGCTGCCTGCTTTTACCTGACGTAATTTAAAACTTGCGCCAAGCAGATCAATGTCACTTGCCGCAAGTATTCCTCCAAAAGCAAGTGCAGCCTTGAGTTTTTCCATTATTTTACGATTTGTAGTTCCAAAAGACTTTTAGCGCAAGCAATTATAGCTTCCGTAACAGGAATGGGCTGCCATCCCAGTTCTTTCTGCGCTTTACTGAGGTCTGTTTTCCTCCTGACCATCTCCAATAAAACGGGTTTGAGCTCTGGGCGAAACTGCGCCAGCATTCTTGTTATAAAGTTAGGAAATTCCGTTGTAGGAATTTTCCGCTCCGGAAAATTTTCCTTGAGGATAAGCGCCACTGACTTAAGGGTAGAATAGCCTGCTGCAGCGATATACCTATTGCCCGCTGCTTTTGGACTTTCCATCGCCAAAATAAGTAAATCAGCTACAGAACGAACATCGACAAGATCAAAACCGATCTTGGGTAAAGCAGGATAACTACAGTTCATCAAAGCGACAACGATCTCTGCAGAAGTACCATAATCCTTTTCGATCACCGGCCCCAAAATAGCCCCGGGACATACTGTAACCAATTGGAGCGGACCAGCTTCTTGTCCAATAAAATCCCAGGCTACTTTTTCGGCGATGGTTTTACTTTTATAGTAAGGCGTCAGATCGCCCTTACCGCTTATATCTGTCCAATCGTTTTCAGTAAAAATTTTGTTTGGATCTTTCTCTTGCTGCCCATAGGCTACAGCAGCTAATGAAGAGGTCATCACGACTCGCTTAACGTTGTTCTCCACGGCGGCTCTCAAAATATTTAGGACACCGTTTTTTGCCGGTATTATTAATTCATCCTCATTCTTGGGTAGTGTTGCCGGGAAAGGTGATGCAACATGTTGGATAAAGTCTACTCCCTTTGCAAGATCGTTCCAGACATGGGGATCGCTTAAATCTGCAACTGCAAAGTGCAGCTTATCCAAATGATCGGTATGCTGCCCAATTATCCCTTTTATCGACGAGATGCGATCTTTGGTAAGTAGTGTACCTATCACCTCATAACCCTTATCGAGCAATTGAATAGCCGTATGTGAACCTAAAAAACCGGTAACTCCGGTCAGTAATACTTGTTTGCTTTTCATATCCTTTTATTTATAAAGTTCGGATGATCTGAACAAGCTACAATTACCATTTGTTAAGAAATACGAACTGTCCGGTAAAGCAATAATTGACTTCCAAAAAATTAAATTGTATTTCAGAAACAATTTATCTAAGTTTGGCCAAATGAAAAAAGTGCTCCTATACTTCTTGACAATTTCCTTGCTCGTCCAAGCTAGCTGGGGCTATGTTGTCATAGGTGCATTTTATGTAAACAAAGATTACATTGCGAAGTATCTTTGTGAAAACCGCGATAAACCACAATTGCACTGTAATGGAAATTGTGTGTTAATGAAAAAAATCAGGAAGGCACAGGAGAAAGAAAAGCAGAATCCAACAGCGAAGCTTAAGGCTGAAGTGTATGATTTCATTAATTCGTATGCACTATTTTCCTTCATTCCAGCTTCCGTTGAAATAAAATCGATTCCACTGGGACCGGTTTTTACAAAATATCACAGTATAGACTCAAATCGTTTATTTCGCCCCCCTATTGCTGCCTAGTTACTTTCCCTACAATGGCACTATCGGCCATTGAATTATTCTTAGAAAAAATCATCAAAGGCAACATAAATTCATGAAATACTCATTTTCCGTATTGCTTGCATTGTCAGGCAGTATAGTATATGCACAACATTCTTTACCAGATTCATCATCTAGGCTACGCGACAGCATCAGGCTTGACGAAGCTCTTGTCACTTCCAAATATTACAGAAAATACAAATTGGATGCTGCATCCAACACTTTAAAGCTACAGGTTCCCCTACTCCAACTTCCACAAAATATTCAGGAAATAGACCATAGTATCATTACCGACCAGCAGGCAATTAATATCAACGAAGCCATTAGCAGGAATGTCAGTGGTGTCATGCGCAACAATACCGCCGATTTTTATGGTCCCTTTCTATTTATGCGCGGGGCTGGGATCAATACCTTACGCAATGGTGTTGACATGTCCATGATCTATTACGGGCCTATGCCGGAAGACGCCAATATGATCGATCGATTGGAATTTATCAAGGGTCCCTCGGGCTTTATGAATGCAATCGGTGATCCCGCCGGATCTTTTAACCTCGTCACCAAGAAACCAACAGGTATCACATCCAACCAAGTTTTCTTTCAGACAGGAAGCTGGGATCTCTACCGTCTTGGCACTGATCTGGACGGCAGTTTCGATAAGGATAATAAGTGGCGCTATAGATTAAATGCAGTAGGACAAAAATCGCGTTCATTTCAACGCTTTGCATTTAATGACAAGGTCGTGGTCAATCCGAGCCTGACATACAGTATAGACTCCACATCGTCCCTAACGGCGGAATATAGTTTTCAAAAACAATCCTTTCTCCAATATCTACTCACGGTATTCTCTCCCTATGGATTCGCATCCCTCCCACGTGATTTCAGTATTGCTGACCCACAGAAGGATCCTGTACAGGCAGTGGAACACAGCGCATTTTTAACGTATACAAAAAAACTAAGCAGAAACTGGAACCTGACAGCGAAAACTGCTTACGCCAATAACCACATGGATGGCAACTATTTTTTTGTATCTGCCTATGATAAAAACCGACCGTCCGAAATCAAAAGACGTGTTACTTATGAAAGATTTGCGACCGATGTTGCTTCCATTCAGGTCTATGTGAACGGTCTATTCAAAACAGGTGAGCTCGATCATCACATTTTGGCCAGCTTGGACGGAAATCGAAAGTCGTTACTCGGCTATTCAGGATATAATGACAAAAGTGCCAACCAAACGCTATATCCGCTAGATGTTAATAACCCCGTGTATGGTACACCATTCGATGACAACAAAAAGTCAGGTTCACTCGAAAGCATTGCGACAAACAAACAGCAGATAAAATATTTGGCTTTTTACCTACAGGATGAGCTTAGTTTCTTACAGGACCGGCTACATTTAACCTTGGCGGCACGTCTAACACAATCGACAAGCCATATTGATATCCCTGCAGAATCCAGTGTTTCGGATCTCGTCCTTACACCTCGTCTCGGTGTAAATTATGCACTTAGCACAAACGCCTCATTTTATGCATTATATGACCATACTTTTACGCCACAGAGTGGCTTGAGTGCTGATGGGAGAACATTCGATCCACTACGGGGGAAAAATTATGAAATTGGTTTAAAAAAAGACTGGTGGGATGGCAAATGGAACAGTACTCTATCCCTTTACCATATTACCCGCGACAATATCTTGGTGACAGACCCTTCGACAAACCTGCAATCACAAATTGGGCAGACCAAGTCAAAAGGAATTGAGTTTGACCTCAAAGGTGAAATTGTCAAGGGTTTGAATGCTGTCATTAATTATGCGTATACTGATAGTTATATTTCCGCCGATGCCAATCCAGCACTGATAGGTAAGGCTACCCCCTATCGCGTACGGCATATACAAAACACGTGGCTAAATTATCGGCTTCCTTTTGAGAAACTGGCTGGACTGAGTGTTTCGACAGGCTACCAATATCAAGCTGGTAGAGCTGGCCGATATCCGCAGGATGAAATTCCATCCATTGCAGCGCTCTTTCGCCTGGATGCCGGTCTAGGTTGGACAAACGGCAAAATAGCAATCAATGGTCTTATCAATAACCTGACCAACCGATTCAATTATGGGAGTGCCTGGACAAGGCCAATAGGTCTCTACGCCTATGTGCCCTATGCCCCGCGCGAGTTCCGGTTGACTGTATCTTATACTTTCTAGCCATGAAGACGATAACCAAGTGGGCATTCCGCTGGCATGGATGGCTGGGACTAAGTTCGGGGCTATTCTTTCTAATCTTGGGGATTACAGGGTCATTGCTGCTATTCCGGCACGATCTTGACAGAGCACTCAATCCAGACATCTATCATAGGCCCGACAGCGGGCTTATGATCTCTGCAGACAGCGCCTATAGAATCGTCGCAGACGCTTTTCCGGGTTTGGAAAAAATTGTCTTGCACGACTTTCCGCTATCATCGGAAGAACCCTATGAATTTATGCTTTATCGAAAGACCAAAAGTCCTTACAATAATCATTTGAGTTTTGCTTTTGTAGACTCACATCAGGGCATAATCCTGCGCCAAGGCAACTACGAGGAGCTTGGCGGTTCATTTTTTAGATGGATATATGCCATGCATTACAGCTTTTTACTCGGTCGCATCGGACAGGCTATCTGCGCCATTGTCGGCATACTCCTCTTATTGACGATAGTTTCGGGCCTGGTTGTCTATCGGAAATATATAAGGAAAGTTATTTTATTTCAGGTACCGCTGTACAAGCAGGGACGACGATTATACTCCTCCTTGCATCGGATAGTGGGGGTTTGGTCGGCCTTGTTCAATATAGTTTTGCTGGTAACAGGTGTATGGATGAATATCCCCGTTTTTCAGCCCCTTCTTTGTGACCACCAAACCATGGTGCAGCAACAGGGTTCGTTCAAGGCAAAACCAAATTTAGATAAACTGCTAAACTACTGCAAAGTAGCTGCTCCGGGATTTGACCCCATTGCGATAAATATTCCAAAGGATAACAAATCCCCTATTTTGGTCCGTGGCCACCTGCCAAGTACCACATTCTTTTTGTTCAGTGGAAAGGCGAGCAATTTTGCTTTCGATCCTGTTCATGCAAACTTTATAGGGCAACTGGATATTGAAAAAGCAGATTTTTCGAAAAAAATTTCCTGGGCAATTTATCAATTGCATATTGGCGGATTTGGTGGTTACCTCGTAAAGTTTATCTATGCTTTAATCGGGTTGACACCAGCATTACTTACTATGACAGGCACCTATCTATGGTATAAACGAAATTGGTAAATTACGCTTTATTAATAATAATCAATCAATTCATCATTTTTTGAAAAACGAGTTTTTTTCCTCGCGGCCAACTATAGCGACCATCATTAAACCATTTTTTATATTCGATAAAAACTAGCCTGACTTTTTCGGGCCAGTTACGGATCTCAATTTTTGCTTCCTTATCATACAACGCGGGAGCGGGAGAATAATAATGTATAAAACTTAGATTTAGAAGAAAACCTGATAGCGTAAAAGGTGCTATTGAGCTCCTAGGTAATTGGGTGAATAGATATCTCTTGTGCTAATCATCCACTTGCTTTTCCCCGATCACAACATCGCCACGAATAGATCTTAAATAACCTTCAAAGGCGATATTCAATCCTTCAATAATCAGCTTATCATGTGCACCGACATCGCCAATTAACTTTTTGTCATCATAAGCATCACCAACAATTGCCAAAACGCAGCTCGTGCTTTGTTGTGGAAAAAGGCCAACACCTATTATTTCCTCACCAAATTTTACAAACCATGTTTCTTCATTATGGTCGTCGGTAGTATTGGGTATATGTATCGCCTGCTGCAGGTCTTCACACTTAATGAGATCAAAATTCATTTGCTTTGTTTATGTTATATATAAGACAGCGTTGAACAGAATATTGTTTTTTAGGAACCGATGACTTCCAAAAATGGGAAATAAAAATGTTACAATCTCGATATTAAGTTTAACAGTCAAAATGGAAATTTGCGCTGTAAAATTTAAACGTGCATCTACTTTATTTGGAGTAACGGTGAATAGAACATTTACAAAAAAGGCACCGTCCGACTTTCAACGCATTTGGCAGCATATAGATATAAAGCTGCACTCCAGGTCTGCCAATCCTGTCCACTAGGTATTGCATCTTGACTTTTGATCCATTCGTTGAAACCGTATTCTAATCTAAAATCTACAGCCTTCTTAACAAGCACTGTGAGTGAGAGTAATTTTACCTCTGCTAGATCAAATCGCTGTGCTTTCACTAAGGCGGCAATATAGAAACCACAGACAAAAGGCCATATTCCACCATTGTGATAATCGCCAGGTTGATTGTACTGGTTATATCGTTCATGCCATTCGCGATCTCCCGGATAAATAAATGGAAAAAAATTAGGGGGCAGATCTATAGCTAACTGTCCTTCTTTCTGCATAGACTTGCAGGAGGATTCCACCCAATCTATGATGGCGTCTGCCTTTTGGGAAGATGCTATCCCGCTAAGTATGGCAAGGCTATTGCCCAGCAGATCAAACTTTCCGCTATGGTATAATTTATATGTCCATAGGGCATAATACTGATCTTCATTAGCAAATAGAATATTCACTCCATTTGCGAGCCTATCAGCACGCTCCTGATAACCTAATAATTGAAGAGCATTGTGATATATGGCATTAACATACAACCCATACCCCAATACCCACTGTTCGTCCCGCCAGTCGCTGGTGGGTTGCTGGGCAACAACCCCGTCATCCGTAGGACTCTGGTACGTCATCCAACGTAGCGACTTGTTAACGGCACGCCCTAGAAAATTTGTATTTCCTGTCATTTTGCGGTATATTCCTACAGCCATGAGAAACAACGGTGTTGTATCACTTGCCCCCAAATTGTTAGGATCATAGACAATGGATGGTATATGGCCATGTACTGTCTGGGTGATTGCTAAAACTTTCAAAACACTCTTTATACTATCATAAAGCTGCATATTATGAGTACTAGCAATGCCAAGGATTGAAAATAAAAGATCCCGGGTATAGGGTTCCGGATACCCCCAGCCCGCCGTGCGCGGAAGGTGATGGAATGGCCCACTACTATTATTTAACAATACTCCTTCAGCAGCTAGCTTTGCAGCATTGATCTCCTCAAATTGTTTTTCGGTAAGCATTGCTCCTCTAATTAGTTGATCTTGAAATATTTTTCCATGATTTTAACAAATCGCTTGGCTACTACCCTGTAGTCGAATCGTTCTTCAACTCTTTTTCGCCCAGCTGCTCCCATTGTAGTACGAAGGGACGCATCTCGCATCAATCTAGACAAACAATCTGCAATATCATTAACGTCCGCCCTGTAATCTACGGTACGAGGTATATCAAAATGGATAATATGATTGTCCTCATAACCGGATTCAGTACCTAGTATAACGTTGTCGACGACAATTTCTTTGGCTACCCCTGCTAAAAGAGCCGTTTCTCCATGAACGAGTGTATCAAGCATGCCCATCGCACGGATACCAACAACAGGTTTACCACATGCCCCTGCCTCAACCTGGGGCATACCAAAGCCCTCCAATCTGGAAGGAGCTGCGTAGATATCGCAAGCACCGATTAGATAGGGCATAAAATCGCGCGAAACGGTATTTGTTGCATATATTACTTTTTTACTAATCCCTAATCGTTCGGCGAGGTCGTGATCAGATTGATTTTGAAAAGAGGTGCGCGGCTGTGGCCATACTTTACAAACATATTTCCATGGAAGCACATCCCTGTCGATTAAGGCAAGTGCCTCCATAACTTCATTTGCGCCTTTAGAAGCTGCATCTCCACCAATAGTTAGAATCATAATCTCGTCTGGCGACACGCCAAGCTGTTTTCGTACCGCAACGATTTTGGGATCGTAATACGCATGTGGGACAAAAGAATCCGTAGGACAACCTACAGGAAGCACCTCTATCTTATCTCCTGAAATGCCGTCCCTAACATACATTTGTTTAACCCAATTAGAAGTAACCAAAATAAGTGGTAATTCGTTAAGTATTTCATTATAATTCGCAATATATCCATCGGCTACAAGCCATGGTACAGCTATTCTTCCAAAAAGTTGCGGATGCACGACGATCGACGGAACATGCCCCCAATATCCAATACCAACGACAACATCTGGCTTGAACCAATCATAATACCATTCTTTCTCCTGACAAGATTGCCAATGCGCCGCATGAACATCAACACCTATTGCCTGCAATCCCTTATAAAGTAGATCGCCCTGTGTGGACAAGCCCCCCGGAGATGGTGGGTAATCGTATAATAATAAGACTCTCATACCAATACTCCTCCTTTAGACAACCAAACCATAGCCTTTCCGGTATCTGTAAATGACCAAAACGCTTCTGTACTCGGGGTTGTAATCACCTCCCAGCCCTCCTTTGGATAACCGTATATTCTATTCATAATATCATACTTGGTATCATAAATTGCAAGATTGAGCTGATTTTTTATCGGAGCCATTTTATGTGGTCGCGGATAAAACTGACGATTGCCATCGTGATAGGCAAATGTCCAAAGTTCCTTGCTTTTTATCTTTCTGTTTTTCCAGAGCTTTATAACGGCTTCGCTAACTTCAACATGTCGTCTGTGATAAGTATACTCGCCTGAAGGATTATGTGTGATCACGAGGTCATAAACAATAGGTGGCAACAGTGCGAGAATAGTCTGTTGAAGTTCGGATTCGTGCAACGGCACCTGTCGGACCCCATCATCAAGACATCCCATTGCACCATTTGCTCGTAGCACTCTAAGTGCAGCATCGAATTTTAAAGCACGGTCGGGATCATCCCCCCGACATACACTTATTACATACACCTGCCAATCAAAATGTTCGAGAATTGTACCGCCTGCCCAAAGTGTCTCATCGTCGGGATGCGCAACGATTACAGCTATTCTTTTTTTTGCCGAGGCTGTATCGGCAACAATGGATGGAGTAACATTTTTCATCTCTTTTATCCTTTAATTTTCTTAGGCTGATGTATCAGCTAGAATCTAGCATATTGTCATCGGATGAACCTTCCTCCACTATCACACTATAATCCGTATATATTTCTGCTAATTTGTATCCCATATCAGCTATCGTTCTTTAGTTACTATTTTTTCTTCAACTCTCTTAAAAGATGTGCTAAATAATCTGTTTGTACTTTTTGAATCTTCAGTAGTTTTTTGCTTTGCTAAATGAGTAGGTGGTCCATCTATTCACTCAGGAACTTGATCTTCAATTGTATACCTGTCTCCATCAGCTTAAAATTTACTAAATAATAGTATTATCGATTCATAATAAAGTTCTGATTTATACCCCACTACACGTTATACATTTAGACAAATTTGTTATATAATTGGTAGATTTTCCGATATAATACTAAAGTTCTTCGAGATTTTTTCACTTTCTTAATAGGAGTTTTTCCCCTAATTCAATGGATTTATAAAGTATTCCCAATTTGTCTAGTTCAGACTTTACCATCATTTTGCAACGACGGCTTACCATATTTTGAATGATTATTTTCCTGTCTGCATATCCATTGGGATTAAAGTCATCATATGTTAAACGAAGCTTGCTTATAATTTGTCTTTAAATAATTGTTTGCTACTCATTTGATTTACGATGCAAGGATCACGGAATTTTAAACGGTTTGAGACCAAATACGATATTAAGATTCACTTTCATAAACAAATCTCCGTATATAGTTTTCCAAGTCGATAAGATCAAAAGGTTTAGCTAAAAATCCATCGGCTCCACATTCCACTGAAATACTCCGTCCATCGATATGACCTGAAATCATAATTACGGGCAGCTTATCATGTTTAGATGAACTCCTGAGGTCTCGCAGTACTTGGTCTCCGTTACGTGCAGACATATGAATATCCAAAAAAAGAATATCAGCATCTATACTGTCCAACACGTCTATCAGAACTAAGCTATTCGCTACCGTTATAACTATCGTATCTTGATCCTCCAATACTATAGAAAATGCATTCAGTATTTCTATATCATCATCACACACCACAATTTTCTTCTTCATCTTGAGTTTTTTAAATTCTATTGATCAGAGATACATTTTTCAGAGATCATCATTTATAAAAAATGGATCTTACAGACGTAAGATCCATCCATTTTTTTTGTTTAGTAACTCTTATTTAGCTTTTGTATTGAGGTTGGTATCCGCCAAGGCAGTTAAATCAGAATCACATTTTTTTTCTTCTGAAAGAGTCTCACGCAAAAGCTGAATGGCCTCATTGTACTTCAAGACTTTAGCAAATGCCGCGAGCGTACCATATGTGGCAATTTCGTAATGCTCAATCTTTTGGGCAGCAGCGATAATACCTGCATCTCTAACGGTTCCTTCTTCGGTTTCCTCGATAATATGTTCACCTTCTTCGATCAACCCTGCCATTGCAGCACATCGCTCTGCTTTAGGCTTCAGCTCCAGAATATCGAAGCACTGTTCCAAGCGTTTCACATGATCTTCGGTTTCCAAAAGGTGTTTGGAAATCGCTTTTTTTAATTTCTCAGCGGTAGCGTTTTTTTCCATTTTGGGCAATGCTTTTATCAAAGCTTTTTCCGCCAAATAAATATCTTTAAGCCCGTCTTCAAATAGCTCGGCCAAATCTTTTGCAGCATCGGATCCTGAACGCTTTTTCGTGTGGTCTGTGGATTGTTTCGTCATCGTTCCATTTCCAGAATTTTCACTTGCGTTACTTTTAGTTGTTGTTTCCATTTTTTAAAGTTTATTGCCCTAGAGCTTTTAAATTAGAACATCCATCGAACAGTATTAGTTCTATTAGCAGAGCTATCACCTGCATTTCACGTGTATATTCCAACGAAGACGTATAAAAACATCTTTTTGTATTGAAAATCAAGGTCTTTTTAACCGGAATAATAAGTATCTCCAATTGGGATCCACCCCTCTCTGATACAATTAGATTCTAAAAAACGATTAAATTTTGCTTATATTTAGACATAAGGTCCGCTAACATAAGATTCGAACAGAAAATCAAACATCTTATTCTCCAATTTGTAATTATATAGTCATTCCTTACAAAGTGATATATTTTAGTCGTTGATATTGACTTCGATTTCACCAACAGTAACAGATATGAAAGAAAATAATGATACCATCTCCCATTTGCTCATGCGGATCGAAGATATTCCTGCAGTAAAGAATATATTGAACACCATATGTCTATATACAGGAATGGATCTAGGGCTGGTGACCTCTCACAATGGCCATCAATGGATAGCCTGTGCTGTACGGGATTCGCTCGGAGTCGGAGTAACAGCGGGGCAGCAGCTCGAATTACATTATACCTTAGGAGATGAGGCACATGATAAACATGCTCCTATCATTATCCCCGATATCGACTACTGTGAAAATGAAGATTGGAAAAGAAAATTGCATGCAAAAGGTTTTAAAAGTTATATTGCATTCCCGATCGTTGACAATGATGGATTGTTCTTTGGAACCCTCTGCACGATAGATTATAAAGCCGTATCAATTGATAGAGAACGGATAGCACCACTATTTGAACTTCTAGCTGAACTGATCAGTTTTCATTTGGGTTCGATCGCCAAAATAAAAAATACCCAAGCCCTGTTAGGTGAAGAATTACAATACTCTGAACGCAGGGATACGCTATTATCCGTGTTGGGGCATGACCTAAAAAATCCATTGAGTGCTGTCATTACCTTATCGCAATATCTCGCCGACAAACTCGAGAATGCAAAACATAAACAAACGGCCAAGCTTATTTATGATTCGTCCTATAGAATGAAAGGTCTAATAGATAACATGCTTGATTTTGCCCGGAGTAAGCTCGGCACGGGAATACATCTGAACAAAAATCTGGTCGAATTAGATAAAGTGATCCTTCAGGCCCTTCGTGAGATCCAAACAAGTGCACCCCACAGAAAAGTACAGACAAATCTCGGAGCAAAACATCCAGTAACATGTGATCATGAGCGTATGGCACAGGTGTTTTCAAATCTCATAGGAAATTCATTCCGACATGGTTTGGCAGAAAATACAATCGTTATAAAGTCCTCTATTGAAAGTGACAGATTTATCTTCCAGATAGAAAATGATGGCCATCAGATAGCGGCGCCTATATTCAATAACCTATTTAAGCCCTTTGTTGGAAGAAAAAACCAGAAAGAAGGTGGACTGGGATTGGGCCTTTATATTTCCAAACAGATAATCACGGCTCACAGCGGTGATATCCATGTCAAATGCTTTGATGAAAAGGTGGTTTTTACCCTTTGGATACCAATATGATAGATGCTTTGATCATATTTTTATGGGATTTATGCTCGACAATTAAGCATCATAAAGATATAATATGCGATACTCAAATTCAGTTTTGTTAAAGAAAAAAGCGAGCAAAAGCCTGGTCTAATAATCCAGCCTTTGTACCCGCTCCAAATTAATCTACCTTTGTGCAAGAGCAAACAATAAGCTATCTTTTCAATTGCCTATTTCTTTTTTTTACGGAAAACATTCTCCGTTAAGTCTTTCGAAACAGAATCTTTTTCTTTTTGATAAGAAGATTGCGTTTTCTCTTTTGTGCTTTTTTCCTTTTTAATGTCTTTACTCATGATGTATGGATTTTATAGTGCGTGTTATCCTTTTCCCTTTTCAATGTTTATACTTGATCGGGAGGAATAAAAGTAAACTAAAACGTGTTCTCTCTTTGAGGTACACTAGCAGCTAGTTGTTGAACTAAAAATTTCCGGAAAATATATTGTGGAGAATTTAAAGATAAAACAAGTGTATTTATCATATTGGACCTACGAAATGGGGTTATATGAAATAGTAGATCATAGTATTAAATATACAAATAATAATTGACAATGAAGCAACTACTGTTCAAAAGAAACTAACTCATAGGTTCGTGCGTATGATCCTCCATTTTAAGTCTTGCCATTAGATAGCTTATGGTGGATTCTGCGCCTTGATTGATATTGATAGCATGCTCTTCAAGTCCATCAAAACAGCCTCCGGTAACAGGATTATAAACAATCTGTCTAATATGATTCCGTCCCAAAAACCAGTCGAATACTATTCGGATGGTCTTCTTATATTGCTCATCTTTTGTAAACTTATAGAATCTATCTAGTGCAATAATGGTATAAGCAACATCAATGGGCTGCTCTCCGCCCCTGGGATCAGTTCTCAGCTGGCCACGATGTGCCCAGCCTTTGTTGGAAATCACATGAATCTCTTCGTCGACAATAATCCTGCTCAATAAGAAATCAAAGGATTGATAGGCGATATCTCTATATCTGTTGTCCCTAGTTGTCTCATAGGCGATCAACATGGCTTCTGGAATAACACTATTGCCATAAGTCATATAAGATTCATACCATTGCCAATCTGAAGAGCTCTCATGTTCAAACATAGCTGCTAGACGATCTGCCAGGACTTCTATGATAGCCTTATAATTTTTGCCCTTCATAAAACTTAGGCCCTTAATGGTAAAGGCCATCGATCTTGTCGAATAGTAAACTAATGCATGCTTGGATGCCCGCTCCAAAAGCTCTATTGCAAGTTTTACTATCCTTTCAGGCAAAAGATTAGCCATGCCCACCACTTCACCCAAAGCCCAGACAGCTCGGCCGTTGGCATCTTCAAGATTCTCCTGTTTATTTTGTATTGTAAAATTGCCGCTCCTGTCTACATAATTCAGAAATGTACCATCTTCTTGCATACAATAACCTATAAAATCCAGGTATTTCTGGATCAGAGCAATGGTTTCATATGATTCATATATTTTATAGTGATGTAACATCGCTATAAGTGCTCTTGCATTGTCATCCAACGCATAACCGCTTGCAAGGTCGGGCGTAGAGATATCCGCAAATTGAACAAATCCACGTTCTTCAGACATCCGAAAAATATGATCCAGGTTGACGGGGGGAACTGAGTATATCATTTCCCTCTTTTTATCTATAAGTAACTCAAAAAGATAAACATGAGCTATAGCAACGTTCTGCCAGGAGGTTTTAACCATCTTTTGAAGATTCACACGATGAATCTTGCCTAATTTAAGTTCATCATCTAAAATTTGATTGACCGCAGCCGCAAGCTGCTCAGAAGCTTCAAAATCAATTATGGTCCCCATATCTTCCTTTAAAACCTCTTTTACGTGAGGGATTGGCGTCGACACAATGGGACAGCCAGAGCTCAGCGCATAAGAAAATGTTCCACTAACCGCCTGTAAAGGGTCTTTTGACGTAAAAAGATACACATCCGTGATCGACAGATAGGACAATAAATTTTCTGTTGAGAGAAATTCATTAACAAAACGGACATGATCTGAAATGTTATATCGGTCTATTATTGTCTCAAGTTTGTTTCTATACGTCTCTCCTTCATATCGTAAAAGATTGGGGTGTGTCATCCCCAAAATAAGGAACATTACATTTGGATTTTGTTCGATAATAGCGGGTAGCGCATAAAGTGTAGTCTCTATACTCTTACTGGGTCCAAGTAAACCAAATGTACTGAGGATTTTCTTGTCCACGAGACTGTATCGCTCAAGAATGGCGTGTTTATCCGTCGCTGGAGCTAAATGCGTGCCATGCGCTATTACGGTTATTTTACCGGTAGGAATTTTGTAAGTACTCGTAAGGATATCGGCGGATCCCTGTGTCATCACGATGATTTGCGAACAATTATAAGCAATGGCATATACATGTTCGAGCAGCATGCGGTCTGGTGCTGGCAACACCGTATGGAAAGTCACGACAATAGCAAGCTGTGCTGAATTAAGATCCTTGAGAAAAGTTATGAACTCAGTTTCTTGACCAACGAAAAGGCCAAACTCATGTTCGATACAGATCAATTTAATATCCTGATCAAACAAAATGTTTTCAAGAATGGTGTCGAAAGAGAGCGGGTTTGTTATATCTAGTTTCCCTAGTGGACCATCTTCTTGAGACGTATTGTCATCTACTATCGGTATAGGAATTAGTCGATAAGACTCTTCAAATTTACTCGCGATAGCCTTCATTAGATCTGTTGTGTAAGTTGCAATACCGCAGGCGCGTGGAGGATAAGTGGATAGGAACGCTATTCCTCTTTTTGTTGCTGAAATCATTGTTGGATTTTTAAGTGAAGTCCTTGCATACGATCTTCTTGTATCTTTGACAAGGTGCTGCACGTAGGGAGGTTTATAAATATACAAAAATAAATTGAAAGAAAATTTTTATTATGAGGGTAACAAGAGTAATATATATCCGATAATTTAACGCTGCCAAAATTTAACAAGCAGGAAACAGTCTGCTGGAGCTGTTCGCCTAACTATTTTTTTAATAAATCGGCAGTCCTTACGATCTATGATAAGTTGATTATAACATCCAACAATGAAGACATCTTATTTACAGGTTATTGAACTTCGAAGTCTATCATTCACCTGATGCTTTTAAGGCTTTTATCTTTTCTACCAGCAACTTTAGTACTGGTTTCCTCGCGATTAAATTAAAACTCCAAATATCATCCGTGATGAAAACGTAATGTCCCTCAAAACTGTAGATATAATCGCCCCCTTCCAGTCCAATTAACCAGGCTTCTTTCTTAAGGTCAGGGTAAGTTCTCAAAACCTTCCAGCAATATTCTTTAATTTCCGCCTCGTCCTGAAAATCATCGAGCAAGCGTAAAATACTGCGCTTTTCGCTCAGCCCATATAGGGATAACATTTCATCGATCTCATTCATAAAAGTATGTAATCCAAAAGCAATTTACATGCAATTTGCTAATTACCAATAAAATATCCATATATTTATTATAAAAGGTTATGGTTTTTTATTAGAAATTCACCTTACTCAACTTACGATGAAGAGCTATCAATTTCGTTTTAATAACCGCAGCAAAACCTCAGCCATGCTTGTTTGGTTTTTTACGGTTTTATTGGCTATTACACTGACAACCACCCTTTTTCTTGTACGCCCTGCACATGATCTCTCGAGCTGGCTGTTACTGATATTATTTCCGGTCCTCCTAATAGCTATTTATAAGCTATTTAAAACGGCCTCCGAACGACAATCGACAGAAATAGTAACGCTGAATAAGGCCGGATTTACCAGTGCCTGTTTTGGTTCGGTTTTATTTTCCAACATAAGTGCAATCAACATTCCTGCCCGTGAAATATCATTGTTGGGAGGGGAAAACTATGATTACTACAAAAAAAAAGACGTAGATACCCCTAACATCGTGATTTCGATTACGACCGACAGGGGCGATATATTTTGTTGGAGCTTAAATGAGTGGGGTGGCTTTTATAACTCAAAAGAGGACTTTTCTATTTGTTTTGACTTTCTAACTGCCTTAACCGATCAACTGGTTCAATGTTGTCAATCAGATGAGTCGCCTAAAAGTTATTTAAAAATTCTCGATGAAAATGGAATATGGAAAAGAAGCAATGGTTATTGAGTTAGTAAAAACTATAAATTGCCTTTAGAATGCGATCTTCAAAATAATGAGCCTTAGCAGCATCCGACTTTCGCTGTATGGAAACCAAAAAGCCTTTTTCATCATAACTCATTCCCAGTTCACTTACTTTTCGTCCGTTCCAACTATCTTCCATTAGTTTCAGGTTTCGGTTTTGGTCGTAGACATACTTTTCGGTTTTGGGATCAAGGGAAGAAGGTGCATCAGTGAGCTCTACCAAAAGTCCGTCTTTGAATTGATACAATTCAGATGGTGTTTTCTCGACAGCACAGCCATTATGTAGAAACAACACTACGGGATGCCCTTTCAAATAGTAATACGTCTTTTTTTGATAACACGTATCTGAACCGCCGCTATTTTTACTAAAATTGAAATATTCGGTACGTTCTTCTGCCTCGAATTCGTTTTCGGTATAGTAACGATATTGCATGGAAGAAAAATCATTATTCGCTGTCATTTTCTTCCAAAGGCTTTCGTCAGGTAAGGCGCCTTCTAAAATCATGTTGTCCGCTCCAGGAAATTGCTCTCCCTGCCAATCATTGTTTTGTGGCCTATTTGGCATCTGAGCATTCAATGTGAAGTTTCGGATGATATCAATTTTATTATTCTTATTGTATTGGAAGCAACTGACTTTCACAATCCCATTGGAATAATCTATCCTTGCTTTTTTATCGATGAGTCCGTTTAAATTATAAAAATATCTGGTATAAAAAGCGGTATCAGGTTTTTCGTTATTATATCGTATACTCGTCATACTTACCACCATGCCGTCGGTGTTAAAATTGTAAATATATTTTATCCCAATCTTCTCTTCGCTCTGAAGCAGCATACGCTTTACCTTATTGCTTTTCATAAAAGCAGGATTGAATGAAAAAACAGTTTTTGTAAAATAATCATCGTCCTCCAAGGGGGTGACGTTATAGAATGGGAGCACCTGAGCCTTTCCTACAGTCACGATACCAATAAATAACATGAGGGTTAAGAAGTAGCAAAGGTTATGTTTCGTGTATATCATACTTTTAATGAAAGAAGAATTTTGGTTCCAGTGGACTGTTGAAATCGAATAGTTAAGTCCAATTTTCCTTACTTAAGAACTCGATGCTGATATTTAAATGTACTTAAAAACTCTTTGCTCTTTAAAAAAAGTTCTAAAAATAAGCTATAAAAACCTCTTTAAATTCGAAAATTCAAGTTATCAAGGTAGAGTCCTCATTTAATGTAACAACATATATATTGTTACATTAGAAGGTCTTGGCCTTCTTTGAAGTTAAACAACGCTTTACCATAAACGTAATTTTAATTTCAGATAAATCGACTTCATCAATGATTTCAAAACCTCTTTTTTTATAGATGTTTACATTCAAAGGATTTGCAGTTTCGAGATAAACATCTCTTCCTGAATTTTCGGCATCTGCTAAAACTGGATCCAATAAGGCTTTAGCCAAACCCTTCCCCTGCTCCGATGGCATTACACCAATACATGCCAAGTATAAATATGGATTTTGATTAGAGATATGAGCATCCTTTAGCTTTAAAAGCTTAAGTGATCGCCAAACTGTTGGAAGTCCCATATTAAATAAGAATTTTAAATTTCTGAAAATTACTGCTAACGATAACCGCTCTTTCTTTTCAGATTGCCAAAGTGCTGCAGCATCTCCAGTCGGCCCGATAAATACCTCACCTTTAGCCAATGTCTCTTCAACTAGATAATCAGCCAAAAAATAAATCTTTTTTTCAAAGTTTTTCTGACCGATCATCCACCTAAAACAAGGATCGTTTACAAATGAACTACAAATAATATCTACCAAACGGTTAGAATCTTTTTTATCGGCTTTCTTATTTTTCATAATTACAAAAAACAGAAATTAAAGTCCCAATAAACATGACAATTGTCAATAAAATTGGAAGACAAAAAATAGAATTAAACCGCTAATATTTTAAATCTTACTGCGAATCCGGCTTAATGTTTCGACCTTCACTCCAATATAGGATGCAATATAACGGGTACTCACTGTAGCGATCAATTGTGGGTAATGGTCCATCAAAAATTGATACCGCTCTAGGGCAGTTGTATGCTGGATAAATCTCAGACGTTCGTCTAAAAGAAGAGCATAAGCAATAATCAGCTGCCTCTCCAACTCCAATAGAAGATTATTTTCTTTTTTTAACTTATCAAAATCAGAAACAGAAATACGATAAACCTTTACTGGGCCAAGTGCTTTGATATAATCGGTACTTGCTACCTTGAATACGGCTGTTCTAAAGTCTGCAACGATATCCCCAGGGAAAGTGAAACTCGTAACAACCTCTTCACCATCCCTTATATAATAGTTCACTAAAATCCCCGATTCCACCACATAATAATACAGGTTTCGTTGTCCAGGGGAAAGCAGCAGTGAGTTCTTGGGGAATTCGACCAATTCAACAAAATCAGCCATCTGATCGTCAATAGCGGCCTTTAGATCTTTCAATACGGAGGTTGCGAAATTTTTGTAGAGCATCATCTAAAATTATGAAATAAACTAACACCATAACTCAACCTTCTCCATCTTCGATTTTCTCCTTAGAGCAATCCAAATTCTGGAAGAGGAGAAAAGTTTAAAAGTCAAAAGACATTAAAAGGCAATTAAGTTCTCTTTCATAGATCTAATTTACTTAATAAATCTATAAAATGGCGAAGAAGAATAAATGGCCCCTTCATCGCAGTAATCCTGTACTTTAATTTGTATATTGGGCCTTGAGAAAAATCTCAAAAAATGGACAATACCTATTCGTAACTTGGGCATTATCCACCATAATGTTATTGATCTAGCTTCAATTTTTATAATCTGCCATATATGTGAGATGAAAGTCGTCCAATTCAGCTAAATGATAGTGTGTAGGTCTACTAATAGTTCTCGATGAGTATGAACGTATGTAAGTGAGTTTAGATGGCGGGGATTACTGAATATTACTTTTTTCCAATACTACTTTTATTCAAAAATGAAAAAAACGTTTATTTTACCTGTTCTTGCTATCGGATTTTTAATTTGGTTTTTGGCAACGTTAGCTTTTCGGTTTGCGGGACAATTCTTTTTTATTACCGATTCACCAGTCGTACTTACTAGTTTATATGCAGCAGTAATCCCTATATTGATTTTGATTACAGTCTTAACTTTTAAAAAATTTAGACTTTCAGGTTTTGAAAATATAGTCGCTGGCGTGCTATTGGTATTGCCAGGAATGATTCTCGATACATTCGCTATTCAATTTTTTGAACAGATCTTTCCCAATATGCCGTCAAGCCGAGCTGCAACATTTGGTTCTTGGCTCATGTGGGCTTATAGCGTTGTATTATTTACGTCAGTCGTTACGGGGCTGCGACAAAACAGGATGCTTGGCGGGGACTGAAGAACGGACCTGCGCTATGGTAATAAATACCGTTTAGCGCCCTCTCTTCAGCATGCCTATTTCAATATGTTTTATAGTTATATCGTGTTCCCAACAGCGTACACTGCCAAAGGTTAATAGAATATTACCTGAGCTTATTGATTTTTTAAATAAGCCCCATCTCTATAATCGCATCCAATTCATCACATCCCATGACCAATAGATAACGCAAACTATTAGGAACATAACCAAAGAATTTTTTGAACGCTGCAGTAAAATGGCTTGCGTGCTTATAACCAAGTTTATTTCCAATAACGCTGATCGTTAATCTGTGATCTTTTAATAGATGTTGTGCTCGCTGCATTTTACACTTCAACACAAAATTGAATATCGTTATTCCATAATAGCTTTTAAAGTGCTGTTTAAGATATTGAACATTGGTCCCAACTTCTTTTGCAAGTTTATGTATGGTATAGGTCTCATGAAGGTTTGTTTCGATAAGCAATTTCACCTGGCTAATTTTCTCAATATCTGATTCGCGTAGTTCCAGTTTATTGGATGGAATACCGGGCTGCACAGCATCCATTAGGGTTGAGAGAATAAACAGTGATTTGGACTTATAAAATGCAGGTAATAACAAACTGCTTCCATTCATTCGTATTAGATCCTTAGCTTTTACATACGTTATAAGCGACGTCTCCTCTGAAATTTTCTCCGCATTTAGTATTGCATCATTTATCGCAGCTATATGCTGCTCGGAAATATCCATTTGCTTAAGATAAGAGTCTCGATATAGCAGTATGAGACAGCGCGAATTTCTATGTTTGGATGTGATGCTGACTGTATTCGCATGCAATCGCAGCAACATACTACTGCCCTCTTTCAAAACAATTCTCTTCGGCCCAGTTGACAAGCTGCAGCCCTCTTCAATAGCTATAATAACAAGATAGCTCTTATCTTCCGGGACAAAGTTATGGTCTGTGTACGGATAGACCATCCTTACTTTATAATCCGGATGATCGTATTTAAATGCTTTTTTTTCTGCTTGAAGTAACTCCATCGAATAGAAATTTCCAATAGTATAAGTCTTATTTCCGATTGCGTTATTCGGTAAATTATCTTAGCAAGTACCTTCGTAAGCTATTTATTTAGACTTAATATAATCAAAGGTATTGAAATCATACTACTTATTCAATTAAACATTAAAAAATGTTAAAAAGCTACTTGTTAATCCTATTTCTATTCTTCACCTCGCAGTTTTATGAAGAGGTGGCCGCACAGACTAATTTTACCATAGAGGGGCGTATCCTGGATTTAAAAACCGAAGAGCCTATTAGTGGCGTTTCAATCCGTGTGAAAGAAAGTATCAAATCAAGTTCTGTGATGACAGGTTCACAGGGCAGTTTTCGTATCCGCCTTCATCAGGGACAGACATTGGTGATCTCACATCTCAATTATATGCCACAGGAAATTCAGGTTCGTAGTAGACAATCCAATCTTGTCATCCGACTAGCTGAAGACCCACACATGTTATCCGAAGTAAACGTAACTGGTGCATTGGGGATAAAAAGGCAAGCACGAGAACTCGGTACTTCGGCACAATCTGTGGACAATCAAGAATTGAATCTTGGTAAGGTCGTAAATCCTCTTTTGGCGTTATCGAGTAAAGTTGCCGGACTAAGGATCAATGCAACAGACTTAACAACAGGAAAAACTGACCCGGGGATTCAAATTAGGTTAAGAGGAACACGTTCTTTAAACCGGTCAAAAAATGATCCCATATATGTTGTGGATGGTGTACCATTGCCCGATATTACCCGAATAAATCCCAATGATATCCAAGACATTACTGTACTGAAGGGAGCTAATGCTGCTGCGTTATATGGATCTGAAGGTGTCAATGGTGCAATTATGATCACGACAAAATCGGGTCGGGCAGAAAGAGGGCAGATCAACTATAGTAATAGTACGCTGTTTTCCAAGGTTTTCCTGCTACCCCCTGCTCAACAGCGTTTTGGTCAAGGACAAAATGGTGTGTACAGTCCTGTAGCAAATGAATCTTGGGGTGATCGTTTTAATGGTGAGGTCCGAGATTTTGGGTTACCCATCAATGGTGTACAACCAACGAAGGTATATAGTGCTCCGGATAAAGATAACCGATTGGATTTTTTCGATACGGGCGTAACAGTACAAAACGATCTCTCATTCTCTTCTGGCGATGACAAGGGATCTTATTACGTTTCTTTGCAGGATGTTCGTATCAAAGGTGTGATTCCTGGCGACAAATCAAGTCGTACTGGAGTACGATTTAATGGGTCGCGTCGATTTAACAAGTTGAATTCCTCTTTCAATACAAATTACGTTTTTTTCAAGAACAATACGACAAGTGATGGCCCATGGTTATCTGTTTATACACAACCCGCCAATATCGACTATAAAGATGCACGAAACTGGCAGGATCCAAGTTCTCCAAATCATCCTTTAAACTGGTATAATCCAGTTGCCGGGACTAGAAATCCCATTTTCATGGCCGACAATAACAGAAATACGTCTGATCAGCATACATTAAATTCAAAACTGGAGTTTAATTATGAATTTACAGATTGGTTAGATGCGACTTTCCGTACTGGCCTATATTTCCAATCAGAACCTGGTCGTGTGACGAACAGAAAATTGGTTTCTAATATAGCAACAAGAAATATAAATGGGAGCGTAAATGATACACATAGAGTCTTTACCCGTTTCAACAATGATTTGATCCTGAATTTTCATAAGAACTTTGGTGATTTCTCTACCAAGTTTTTGGTCGGACAAAATGTTCGAATGGATGATACGAAATCTATCAATATCAGTGCTACAAATCTATTATTTGAAGATATATTCAATCAGGGCTCTCGCACTGGCGAATTGGTCGGTGGTTCAACAATTACAAAATACCGTTCGCTCGCGACTTACGGAGAATTTACGGCTGGATATAAAAACTATCTTTTTCTAACGTTTACAGGGAGAAATGATCAGGTTTCGGTGCTTGATCCAGGAAACAACAGCTATTTTTCTCCAGGTGTAAGTTCCTCTTTTGTATTTACAGATGCGATCGCGAGCCTGCAGAAGAGCAGGGTATTGAGCTACGGTCGTATTTTTACTTCTTTTAATAAGACAGGAAACGTAACCTTAGATCCTTATCGTCTGAACCTGAGTTATAGCCAAACCGCGGGTTTTCCATTTGGTAGTTTGGTCGGATTTACTCCTTCCCTATCTGAGCCAAACCGATCGATAAAACCCGAATTTGTTAAATCATTTGAGGTAGGTACCCAGCTCGGATTTTTTAACGACCGTTTGCGGACGGATATTGTTTATGCTTATTCCGACTCGGATGGACAAATATTTGATGCTGGTATCTCGCGTGCAACGGGCTTCAATTCAACGATCGTAAATGCTGGACAGATCATCAATAAGACCTATGAAATCATGATCAATGGAACTGCAATTAAAAGCAAAGATTTGAATTTACAGTTTGGCCTTAATTTCAGTTATACCGACACAAAAGCCAAAAATCTATATGCAGGCGACGAGTTTAACATCTTTCGACAAGCTTACGCTATCAAAGGCCTACAATATCCAACACTTCGCATGACTGACTTTTTAAGAGAAGACGGGAAAATCGTTTTGGATCCAAACGGGAATGTAATCCCTTCGGAAGAAGAAAAGGTAATGGGAACGATGGTACCGCCCTATCTTTTTGGATTTAATACCAAATTCAACTATAAATCCTTTACAATGGGTTTTCAGATTGATGCGAGACTGGGAAGTTGGATGTATTCGGAGGTAATCCCGAGGATGTTTGCTGCCGGAACACATCCGGAAACTGCTAAATACGATAGACAGCCTTTTATTATGCCTAATTCTATGGTACGCCTGGCCGACGGATCAATTGTCGAAAATAATGAGGTATATTCTAAGGGAGATAAAGCGTGGTGGACAGCATACGGAAATATACAATCTGTCACCGCCGCTAAAGGAGATTACCTAAAGCTTAGGGAACTCTATATCGGGTATGATTTGCCGCAATCGTGGCTATCCCAGCAACGGATGATCAAAAAAGCAAGCATTGGTTTTGTGGGAAACAACCTTTTCATCGTCAGGCATTCTTCCAATACAATCGGCGACCCAGAGGCACTTTATAATCAAACAGATGGCTACAACAGCTTCAGACAGATTCCGACATCAAGATCAATGGGTTTTAATGTCAACATTACTTTTTAATACTACGGAGATGAAATACACTATCATAAAATCAGCCTTATTTGCGATTACTTTACTTACAGCGAGCTCCTGTAAAGACTTTCTTGATGTAAATGATAATCCGAATGCGCCAATAAAGGAAAATTTAAGCCTAAATGCCAAGCTTCCTGCTGCCTTGGTCGTATCTGCCGTAAATGAATCTGTTCAACTGAATCAGATCGGTGGTTTGTGGGGAGGTTATTGGGGAACTTCAAATGAAGGAGTGAGTGCTTTTACGGCATTAAAGACCTATAATGGTCCTGCGATAAGGGATACAAGAGACGGCATACCTGTCTGGGAATCCAATTATAACAACCTACTGTATTACAAAGAAATTTTGGATCAGGCCAATGTCGAAGATGCAAGATTTTATGCGGGGATCTGTAAAATCATGATGGCTCACCATTTCTTTACACTTGTTGACTTTTACAATAATGTTCCCTTCAGTGATGCTTTAAACGGCTCTGTTAACCTGCATCCGAAATATGAATCAGGAAAAGATGTTTATGCCAAGTCCGTTGATCTAATTACCGAAGGTATTGCAGATATCAAGGTTGCCTCTCTGTTGCCTACAACAGACGACGTTCTTTTCAAAGGAGATAAAAGCAAATGGACCAAATTTGGCAACACACTCAAATTAAGAGCCTTGCTAAAACAATCGGAAGTTTCTAGTCAAGAATCCTATATTAAACAGGAAATATCCAAAATTATCGAAGAAGGTTCAGGATTTCTTTCCGAGAATGCAGCTGTCAATCCGGGTTATCTCAACACTGCAGCAAAGATGAATCCTTTTTACGAGACCTTCTATCGGAACAATGCAGGTGTGGCAATAGCAAATTATGCCAACATCAGACCAACACAATTTTTGATCAACACTTACAAAGCCTATAACGACCCGCGCTTACAACAAAACTATACGCAGGTCAGCGGGGAGTTTAAAGGTGTCCTTTTTGGAAATAATACCATAGTTGAGGAGTTTGCAGCGTTTAATACTTCAGCCTTAAAGGGTCCGCTGGAGAATGGTAATCAGCCCGCTGGGATTATAAAATCATTTAGCCAGTCAACCATTCTCATTTCCTTAGCGGAAACTGCTTTTTTAGAAGCAGAGGCCATCGAGCGGAAATGGATTAGTGGCAACGCGAGTGAATCCTACCAAAAGGGAATTCAAGCCTCATTTAATTATCTGTTCAACCAAAATAATTACAATGCGCAATCCTACATAAACCAGAAAAGTGTCATTTATACGGAAGCGAGTAACAAAATTCAACAGATCATAACCCAGAAATGGCTTGCATTGCACAACATCAACAATATCCAGGCATGGAACGATTATAGACGTCTGGGTTATCCTGCAATACCAAATTCACTGTCATCGCCAAGTTCAGGAGCGTATCCATTGCGCTTTATGTATCCGGAGACAGAAATCAATACCAACAACGCCAACGTGCAAGCACAAGGAGAAAATGGAGTCCTGCTGGCAAGGGTATGGTGGGATACAAAATAGTATTGTTTATCAATATAGAAATTTAGATTAGAGAGCTAATGTTATCAATTGTGGGTAGCATTATTTGTCAGACGGGGTCCATTGAATGGGCCCCGTTCTTTTTATGACAAATTGCACTTTCACCTCCTAGACTTCCAAAATAACCGTCAAGATTTCTCCATATCTAATGCTCATTTTTTTACAATTACATTTAGTGAATCAGGTAGTTATAATACCCCTACAAGTTATAATGAGACAGGTCGACCTGCTTTTGCGATGGATAGCAATTTAACTTTTATTTTGGCCTTGGATCTTGGCTGGTGACGCCAGAAAATAAATTTGTCCGCTCCGCTAATGTCGGCACATTTTTCCGGGGGCACATTCAATACACATTATTGGGTCGATCCACAGGAAAATATGATCGGTCTTATTTTCACACAGGAATATATGGTTAACTCTTCTTTATTGATTGGATTCATGCGACTTACTTTGAAATTTTTTAAAAAAGTAAAGAACCCACAAAAACTGAGTGTATCCGTACACCGCATCTTCAACCGGAATCGTAAGTACCCTGATCCCCATAAATTCCATGGGATTGTAATTGACTATCGGAGACTCCAACCCTGTTCCGGTGAGTATACCATTGACAGGTAAAAAGCCCAACATAAGCAAGGTGAAGACTACAGAGGCCTGCGTAATCCATTGTATCCGAAATGCAAAGTGAAACAGCATTAATGTCACGATGGTCACAGTAGCGGTAACAACTGTATAGATTCTGTCAGTATATCGAAGTGCCACCACAGCACATATAATGACACTCACAAAGACAACAATATTATTAAAGGCGGATAGCGATTGTAATCTAAAAAATTTATCAATGCAGAAATAGGTGAAAATACAAGAAAAAGGGATGAAGATAAAGAATAACCATTCTTCCAATGGTAATCCTGCTATAACCAGGCCTAGGGTGTATCTTGTGTCAAACCACCATACTCCCTTACTGGTAAACCAGACATCCCAAGCTATAAAAAATACAGCAACAAGAGCTGCTGCCTTTAGAAATGGGACAAACTCACGATCGAATCGAAGCCGCTTGTCGAAAGATGCGACAAAACAGATTATGACCGTAAAAAATAAGATAAGCGAGTAAGTATATGGCATCATATTTTTTCATTGTTAGTATACATTTTAAAGTATTTCATCGGAACATATAAAAAGCCAAAACATTCGCCCTCCTCTTTACCTAAATGTTTATGATGTTGTTTATGGGCACGACGAAGCGCCAAAAAGTAACGGTTATTTGCTTTACTCAACCATTTGAAGCGTTGATGGATAAATATATCATGCACAAAGAAATACGCCATACCATAGAGCATAATCCCTAATCCGACGTAAAACAGATAATTGTAATCCCTTAACGAACCGAAATACATCAATGCGATGGTGGGAAGAGCAAAAATGATAAAAAAGTAATCATTCTTTTCCAAAAAACCCGAATTGCTATGATCGTGGTGATCGCGATGTAATATCCAGAGAAAGCCGTGCATAATGTACTTATGGATAAGCCAGGTTGCGCCCTCCATAGCGATAAAAGTGATCAATACTGTAATAAAATTCATAGCTCTATATTATAAGTAAGCAGCTTTGTAACGCAGATAACTTTTGAAAGCAACATAGGCTTTTTGTACATTTGGTATCCTAACTCTGCTTTCCAAAATTTCCTTTGAGGATTTTTTTCGAATCTTTGCAAACAGTGAAAGGTAATACTTGTAAGCTAGATAGACGCCAAATTTTGCCGATGCAGGCAATTTTTTAATTCCCAAAAGCGCTTCCTTAAATTCGCTGTGTATCTCATCCTCAATCTGGCTTTTGAGTGCATTATCGAAGACTGCCATATCCAGATTCGGAAAATAGGTGCGACCAAGAACATGGTAGTCGTCTTTAAGATCCCGCAAGAAGTTTATTTTCTGGAATGCAGAGCCCAGTTTCATGGCGTAAGGTTTTAACTCCTCATAGCGCTGTCTATTACCTTCCGTAAAAACCTGTAAACACATCAATCCAACCACTTCCGCCGAACCATAAATATATTCTTTATAGCGTTCAGAATTATAGTCGACTTTATTCAGGTCCATTTCCATGCTATGTAGAAATTGGCGGATTAGCTCGATGTCAATAGCATATTTATGTACCGTCTCCTGAAAAGATTGTAATATCGGATTTAATGAGATACCTTCCTCTAGCGCACAGTTTGTCTCGAGGTATAACCGCGCCAACAGTCGCTGCTTATCATAACCATGAAAACTGTCCACGATTTCATCAGCCAGTCTTACATAGCCATAAATCGCATAAATACTAGCCCTAATGCTGGGTTTGAGTGCCAATATACCGAGCGAGAAACTTGTACTATACTTTTCAGTTGTTTTTTTGCTTACTTCATAAGCGAGTTCATCAAATAGCTTTTTCATGGTCTTATGTTTTACGATATAATTCAATGGCTTCTTTGGCAACAATTTTCCCTGATAAAATGGATGGAGGCACACCGGGACCAGGAACCGTTAGCTGACCTGAATAAAAAAGATTATGGACTTTCTTATTTCTGATCTTGGGTTTCCATACCGCTGTCTGTTTCAATGTATTTGCAAGTCCATAAGCATTTCCAGCGTAAGCATTATAATCGCTGATAAAGTCGCTTACACAGTAACTTCTCTTGTATGCAATCTGTTCATATAGGTTTTTTGTACCGGTATGCTTTTCCAAACGCTTTAACATCTTAATTAGGTATTTTTCACGTGTTTCATTATCGTCCGAGATAGCGGTCGCCAAGGGCATTAATAAGAAGAGATTCTCACTGTCTGCAGGAGCTACATGAGAATCCGTTTTGGATGGGCAACATACATAGAACAGCGGATTTTCAGGCCACTTTTTTTCACCATAGATACAGTCAATATGATCATCCAACGGATGCTCAAAGAAAAGTGTGTGGTGTGTTAGATTTGGAATGGACGATTTCATCCCCAGATAATATATCAAACTTGAGGGGGCAAAGGTCCTGCTCTTCCAATAATCATCATCGTAGTTTCTCAACTCCTTGGCAAGTAGTGTTTCGATATGGTGATAATCGGCCGATGCAACCACGAGATCAAATGGATGATTCACACCATTAACAACTAATGAAGTGATCTTATTCTTTTCAATCTTGAACCCATCAACATTATGATCAAAATGAAAAGTGACTCCTTGTCTCTCCGCTACTTGTTGCATCGCCAGTACTAACTGAAAAAAGCCTCCTTTCGGATAATGAGTTCCAAGTGCATAACCGCCGTAGTTCATCAGGCTATATAATGCCGGAATATCCTTGGGTGAAGCTCCCAAAAATATAACCGGAAATTCCATCAATGTCCGCAATCTTTGGTCCTTAAAATATTTGGCAACATAGGATCGAAAATTGGAAAGCAAATCTAGCTTCAAAGCGCTAAGTGCAATTTTTGGAGAAAGGAATTCACTCCAATTGTGACAGGGCTTATTGACAAAATCACGCATGCCAACTTCATACTTAAATTTTGCAGCTTCCATAAATCGATCCAACTGCGTACCCGCCCCGGGTTCGATCTGTTCAAATAATTGTTTTAACTCCTGATAGGATTCAGGTACTCGAATCTGTCCGGAGTTAAATATCATTTCAAATTGTGGATTGAGTGATACAAGCTCAAAAAAATCAGCTGTACTGCATCCAAAATCCGAAAAAAAGGACTCAATAATATCAGGCATCCAGTACCAGCTTGGTCCCATATCAAATTTAAACCCTTCTCTCGTACTAAACTGCCTCGCTCTTCCACCGGGCTGCGTATGTTTCTCAAAAACATGCACATCGTATCCTGCCTGCGCAAGATAGGCCGCCGCTGAAAGACCCGAAAAACCTGCACCAATAACTGCTACCTTCTTTTTCATTTCTGTTTTTTTAGCTGAACTTGAGTAATACCCCCAATAGATTTACTGACACTGCAATATGGTAATGTACACATTGTAGTTCTTATATTATTTCCATCGCACCGCAGTATGGACTATAACTTCACTTGTTCCAGCAATTTTTCAGGTGCAATATTTCTATCATAGATTAATTGATGAAATTTGCTCAATTTATCCAATAGACTTATCAGTGTTATTTTTTCACTGTAGGTCAAATCACCTGAAACAATCTGGGTAGCATGACGTATTTTCCCCATTTGTCGATCCAGCGCCGATAAGCCATTTTCTGTGATATAAAGCACCTTACTTCGTCGGTCTTGCTCTGAATCTTGCTGACCGATCCATCCTTGTTTGATCAAACGATTTATAATCGCCATGCCGGCTGGCTTTTCATGAATATTCCGCCTGATCAATTCCATTTTTGTCATCTCGCCAAACGACCTTAAGGTTATAAGGTATATAAACTCTTCTTGTGTAGAAAAATCAGATTCCCAAATAGCTGCCTTTGAATAACTTTTTGCAAACCTATTCATATGCACTATTAATGTGCTGATCACACTCTCTGGACTACGCCCATTTTCCTTACCGTCCCATTCGGGTTCGACCAGAACATCGGTTTCTTTTGCCACTACCCAACGTTTAAATCCATCCGCGTCGGTACTGTAGATTCCATCTACGTTTTCCTGTTCAAATTCCTCTACTAATACAATGATTTCTTTTAAAAGTTGATATTTCATACACTTTATTTAGAACATAAATATACTATATTTGTTTTGATTTTTTTAATAAAGATTTTTTTAGAATAAATATATACTATAAATCTTATCTACTCTTGATTTTGACCAACTGCAACTCATATCGGGTAGAGACTTGCTTTTACTTATAAAAAGACTTTTGTGCCAATTGGTAATCGCTTTTATTAATAATCGTGCAACATTTTTTTCCTGAGCTCGACTAACCTATAGTCACTAACTGCAAACAATGGTCATCAAACTTTGCACAAGAACCTTAATTACATGAAAGTCATAAAAAAAATTGCCCTAGTCTTCCCATGCCTGCTTCTTTTCGCCATAGCTCATGGTTCATCTAATAGGATTATCCTTTCGCGCATCGATTCAACCTTTACTGTTACAGGCAAAGTAGTCGATTCGCTTACAAAAGAACCCGTTCATTTAGTTTCAATATACCTGATGGATCATCAAAGTAGCAGCCGTCCTGTCAAAACAGTGGTTACAAATGAAAGTGGGGACTTTCAATTAACCTATAGTCAGCGCTCATTTTACCTAAAAATCAACCACCTTGGCTTTCAGCCTCAGATAAAAAGAATCGAGACGCCGAGCGGGAGCAATATAGATATCGGTACTATAAGGCTTCATAAGATTGACAATAAACTTGAGGAGGTTGCGGTTTCTTCCAAGAGACCTACCTTGGAGCTAATTACCGGTGGGTATAGATTTAATGCGGAAAACAATATATTAGGCAATAGTACAAATATAGCAGAACTGCTCAAGCAGGTACCGGGATTAACCGTTGATGAAATGGAAGGCAAATTACAATTGCTCGGAAAGGGGGCTACTGTATTGATAAATGGTCGAAAAGTCAATTTGGGTGGTCAGGATTTATTGAACTACCTGAAATCTCTACCGAGCAACGAGGTCTTGTCTGTTAATGTGCTTACCAGTCCAGGCGCAGCATATGATTCCGCAGGAGACGGAGGTGTGTTAGATATCAGACTTAAGAAAAATTCCAATCTGGGCTTCTTTGGGTCGGCAAGTACAAGTGTTTCTACCCTTTGGGGAACGGACCAATCGCTTAATTTAAATCTAAAAAAAAGTAAGTTTGAAATTTCATTGGGTTATAATTTTTCATATGGTGAAAACTTGCATAAACGAAACGATCTTATAAAAAACTATTTCTTACCTGATTCTAGTTATCTCTATAGACAAGAACAGGTTAGTGAAAGATCCCAAAGGACACATTCCATGAAAATCAATACACTTTATAATATTGATTCAACAAGTACGCTCTCTTTTAATTATTGGTACGCCAGCTTTTATGGTAAATTTCCAAATGAACGAGACGCCACGATCTATAATCGGAAAGATGAATTTCAAAGGCAGCTTAAACAGCGGGACTTCATGTTTTTAGACAATAATTTCCATATCGTCGATTTGATCTACGACAAAGATTTTAAAAAGAAAAACAAGCTTTCGATCGGCATGAATTACGCTAAATACTCGAATGAGAATAACACTTCATTCTGGAGAAAGGCATATGATTTTTCTAACACGGAAATAAATTCCTCAGAAAATGATAGCAGAAATTTTATTATTAAGAGACCATATGAAATCTGGACCTTCAATACAGATTACAAAACTAACATTGGAAGGAGTATAGATCTAAAATTTGGTGTAAAATATGCCCGTGCAAATACAGAAAGCTTCTTTAAGAATCTGACCACAGATGGAAATATCGTCGGAGGAGAAGCAAATATTGAAGATAAGGTTCAATATAACGAAAATATACTTGCTGCTTATTCTTCTCTGAGTGGTAAATATAAACACTTCTCCTTCGATGTAGGCTTGCGACTAGAATCATTCGATTATACATTACGATCCCTTTCAACTGACGAACAGATTAAAAACAACTATCTTAATCTATTTCCCAACTTTAATGTACGATATGATTTCGAGGACCTTAAAAACAGCATTACTTTATCGGGGAACAGAAGAATCGAACGACCAGGTTATAACATGCTCAATCCATTTGCGGTGACCAATAATCCCATCTATTTTACCAACGGCAACACACAGTTGAAGCCATATTTTGCAAATAGACTAGATTTGCAATATTCACATAAGTGGAATAGCAACCACTCACTGATCTTTTCTTTATATGGAAACTCCTCGAAGAATATGTTTACCTATATCTCAAGATATAATGAGGAGGTTGGAAGCCCGGAGTTTAACTATTATAATGATTATAATCTAAACCAAATTGGAGGTTATGTCATGTCGCAAAACAAATTTGGAAGCAGCGTGAATGTCAGTACATATTTATCGGCCCAACGACCGACTTTCAGATCGAATAAGACAGAAGATATTTTGTTACCTGGGATTGTCAACTTTAGTGGGTCGATCAACACCTTTATTAATATTCTGCCAAAGACTACTGTTCAAATATTCGGCTTTTATGCTTCGAAAAGAAATAGTTTTCAAATGCAATATGGGGCAACAGGATACATCACGACGGGTTTACAACAAAAAGTGCTTCGGGACAAGCTAAACATATCCCTGACGATTGAGGATATTTTCAACTTACAAAAAGCACCTATTTCCATTTTAGGCAATGTGATTAGCATTGAAACAGTGAATAAATTGAAGTCACGCTATGCAAAATTGAGTTTCAGTTACAATTTCGGAAAGACCTTCTCCGCAAAACAGACCAAAAAGCTGGAAAAAGATTCGAGGATAGATTAATCCATCAATACTTTAATCGTCAAAGATGATTCGTGGAAGCATAGCGCTGGATATAATTAAGCTTAGAAAATAGCTTAAATACAGATAGACCTCAAAATACTGCGAATTTAAAACGAATCCATACGAATTGAAATTCGCATGAAAATCTGAAAAGCGTTGTTTTAACTTAGTCCTATAAACATGTGAAAGAGAACGTTAATTATGAATGAGACTATCATAGAATTCGATAACAAAAAACGTCTGAAATTAGCGCTATTTGGCTTGCTGTTGACGATAGCGGCTTTGGCATTTGCTTACTATATTTTCTTTGTCGCTGAAAAAATAAGAATTTTCCCTGGAGCACTGATGTTGACCTTAGGGGGCTTGGGATGTTATTGTCTAATTGGCGGTGTAAAAAGCCTATTTGTTAAAGATCGCACTGGCCTAATATTGAACGCAAATGGCATTCGATATAATGGTACGCCAGTAGGAATAAAGGCTGGGACTGTAAAATGGACTGCTATTAAATCTGTCTCGACAGGAATGGCCCATGGCATCCATTTTGTTTTTTTGAAGCTACACCATCCCGAAAATTATATGCAGCAGTTCTCTCCACAAGTACAACAACATGTACTCGAAAATGGAATAGCCGTTTCGGCAGATCAATTGTCGCTTAATTTCAATGCACTCAAAAAATTGATAGAAGAGTATTATGAGCGGTATAAGGGACAATAAGAGGGAAAAGACTCGCCATAAACAAGCCCCTATAAAATCTTACAGGGGCTTGTTTCTATTAATCGTATCAAATTGTTGTATTACAAATCCAGTTGGATACCTAAATTCGCTATTGTTCCACTTCCTTTTACATAATAACGGCCTTCATTTGTAGCTCCCCTCACCTCCGCGTGCAGTGGAAAGTAATCATTATTAAGGATATTATTAACTGAAAAAATGAACGCCAGATTCTTTAATTTGTAGCGTGTTTGGAAATCCATCAGACCATAGCCCGAAATCGGATATTTGCCATAATTATATTCAGAAGGTTGAAACACATCGCGTTTCCCCAAATGTAAATACTGCAGATAGACATTCCACCGATCTGTCAATTTGAAATCTGCATTGATATTTACTTTAAAAGGTGAAATAATGGAATTGTCCAATTTATCCTTATATTTTCCCTCATTTTTCAAATCTTGCCTACCATCCATATACCCGAGAATAGTACCAAACTTCAACCAGTCAACAGGGGTTACATCGACTACAAATTCCAAACCATAAATACGTTGAGGCACTTGAATCAGTTCATAATTACCTGGCGTTGAAGTTTCTGCGGAAGTACTCCCCTTTTTGGAAGAGCTATAGTACCCTGTCAATTGGTAACTTAACATAGCATAGGTTCCATTTAGCCCCAACTCAAAATTATTGACAACTACAGGCTTCGGATCAATTTGACTCAAAGGTACTCCATTCCGTAATACAAGTCCTACATCGCCGATAGAATACCCTTGTGAAAATGATACAAAGGGCTGCAGGTATTTTAATTTATTATACCTTCCTGCCAAGTTGAATACAAATGCATTCGAGTTGCTCTTATCTCCAGGAGTGACTTTCCCTGCTTTTGTTAGATCTCCTACCTTGAAATCCAAGTTTTCGTATCGCACACCACCTTTTAAGATCCAATATTCAGCCAGGTTAAACTTACTTTGAAGGTATAGGGCGCCACTTTTCATATTCATGTCGGGTGTCACTAATCCATCGTCCAACGTTTTTTGAACCGTGTGATCCTTTAAAAGATCTACTCCATAAATTAAAGTTACCTTATTGCTGTTGGATAGATCAAAGGGCGTACTAAAATTTAGTCTGGCTCCCTTATGATCAGAATATGTTTGGTTGTAGCTTTCAAATACCGTGTTCATATCTTCATAATACAGACTCATATTTGCTGAGGTTCTACCAAAGTTACCATCATACTTTACATGAAAAGCTTTATTGTAAGGTGTCCCACCGTTAATCACTGTATCTGAAGGTATCCCTATAGCAGGTTTACTGCCAAACTCTCCCTTAGTACCGACATATTTACTATCCTGAACACTTCTATAATAGTTCCCCATAAGTTCAATACGATGATTATCGTTAATCTGATAACCAATCTTCGCTAAGGCATTATAACTTTTTGTCTCGCCCAGGCCATAAAATGGACTTACAATGGTACCATCGGAGCTACGTACGACACCTGTTCGCGCAATCTTTCCTTGCACAACATAATCAAACTTGTCTTTCGATCCAGAAAATACTTGTGCCAAATTATACCCATATGTTTCATCTGGTCTGACCAAGCTTAGGGAATTATTTAAAGAGGTTGAAGAATGAAAACTCCTGTCTGTCTTTGCCTTCTTTGTTATATAATTAATTATACCACCTGCGGCGCCATTTCCATACATTGCAGAAGCACCATTGATGACCTCAATATGGTCAATTGCGCTAGCGTCTATCGTCTTCATATCTCTTCCGCCATTTCTTAAAGGAGTAGATTGAGGAATTCCATCAATAAGTACCAAAAAATTCCGACCACGTATTTTAGCAATAAAATTGTTTTGGCTTTCCTCACTGGGAGAGATACTGGGCACTTTCTGCATCAAAATATTGGGTAGGTTGTCATTTATCAGACGCTGATCTTCTAAGGTCTTACCTCCGATATAGGTAATTGATGATGGCACTTCGTCAATACTTTCAGCCAGTCGGCTCGCCGTTACGACAACTTCATTCAAGTGATTACTTGTTTGCTCCATGACAAAGTCTGGGAGCTCCAGGGTTTCCCTTTCCAGTGCGATCTGCGATTTGATTTCTTGAAAACCAATATGCTTTACGGTCATGGAGTGAATTCCTTTAGGAATCTTTGAAAAAATAAAATTCCCTTCATGATCAGTCTTGGCGCTATTTATCCCGTCAATATTGATATACACATTGGACAAACCTTTCCCCTCTGAATTTTTCACCTTGCCCTTAATTGTCCCCGATTCTTGATCATTACCATTTTTCCTAACAGCAATCGGTCTTTCCCTTGAAAAACTTATTGCTGGAATTATGGAAAAACTTAAAACCAATAGACTGCTCGCCAATGTTGTTTTTTGGGTAATAAACCAAGATCTTGTTGTTGTTTTCACGTGTTGAAGGTATTTAAAAAATCACTCGTCCTGTCCGCATATTAATATCTGTTTATTTCCAAACCTTTCTATCTGGGAAAGCCTGTTCTGAAAAAGATATAATTACTATTTAGACTAATTATTATTAACGGCAAATATAGTAAAGTTAGGAAATACTTAAAGCTAGAAATTTAGAATATGAGCCCATTATCGACACAAGTAACAATTTCTCATTACAACTGGCAGGCGTTATCTCCATTTCTTAATGGTTATTATTTCGTTGAAAAACAAAATATATAATGATTCCACTCATACAAATTAAAATGGATCCCAGAAAAAATGGCACTCCCGAAAATTGAAATAGCGCTTTATCCTGTGTAAAATAGTAGAATGAGTTTGTCATTATTGGAGGTCCAATAATAGATGTTGCACTTACCAAACTTGCCAACGCTCCCTGAAGTTCACCTTGTTCATTTGAAGGAATATTCTTGCTAATAATGGATTGCAGTGCGGGTCCACAGATTCCGCCTAAAGAATATGGGATAAGGAAAACAAACATCATCCATCCTTCACTAGCGAATGCGAATAGCATAAGACCGACCGCATAAAAGAATAATCCAAAATATACACTTTTCTCGTCGCCTAATTTAGGGTTTACCCATCTTATTAGAAACCCCTGTACTAATCCAAGCAATAATCCGAGCAACCCAAGTGATAAGCCAACCGCCCGTTCTGTCCAACTAAACTTATACATGGTAAAGAAATGCCAATTACTCTGCACGGCGTGAAGAGCGATATAGACCAAAATCAAGGCAACAACAAGGCGCGCTATTTTCGATTGTTTTTTCAGAAAATTAAATGTTCCAATAGGATTCGCACGTTTCCAATCAAATGGTCGTCGTTTATCCTTATCTAAACTTTCCGGCAGGAAAAACAGCCCATAGAGAAAATTCACTAGGCATAATAATGCGGCTGCATAAAAGGGTACTCGAGCGCCGTAATATCCAAGTAAACCACCGATTACCGGGCCCAAGATAAACCCCATACCAAAAGCTGCGCCTATTAAACCAAAATTTTTGGTTCTATCTTCATCCGTGGATATATCAGCGATGTATGCACTAGCGGTTGAAATACTAGCCCCAGTCAGCCCAGCAATGATTCTTCCCAAAAAGAGCCAACTGATAGATGGCGCCAATGCTAATAATATATAGTCGATAGCAAATCCAAAAAGAGAAATTAAGATAATTGGGCGTCTACCATATTTATCACTGAGATTGCCCACTATAGGCGCACATATAAATTGTGTAACAGCATAAGCAAAGCCGAGCCATCCTCCATATTTTGCTGCTTCGCTAAGGTCTCCATGAATAAGTTCTGCAATGAGTTTAGGAACAACTGGAAGTATAATGCCCCAACTTGTAATATCAATCAACAGGGTAATACATATAAACCCAATAGCTGCTTTTTTTCCTGTATTTTTCATGCCGTAAAATTAAACAGACGAGAAAAGGAGCTATTGACAATTTAATGGTGTTTACGTACCATTTGAAAGCTAATTCTACTTGAAAATCTGTAAATGCCTTCGATAGTTAAACGAATACCATCTATCACACGTTTCGATAAGTTGTTGGTGACAAACCAACAATTCGTTTGAAGTATCTGCAAAAGACGCTTGTTTCTTCAAAATGAAGTTCATTACTGATTTCTTTGATTGATAAATTAGAAGATTTTAATAATGTTTTAGCATGTAGAATTGTGATATGATCAATCCATTGTAATGCCGATCTTCCAGTTTTCTGTTTGAGGAAAGTTGAAAGATATTGAGGTGTTAAATGTAGTTTTTCAGCGTAAAATACAACACTTCTTTGTTGCCCGGCATACTTTGAAACAAGCAGATAAAATTCATCGATAATCTCATGCGTACGGCTTTTCACCAAATTTTTGTTATTTGGTAATTTAGAATAGACTTCAGAAATCATACTAACTAGCACCATGACGAGATGCCGTAGCATTTGTGTCTTATTGGGACTTGCTTTTTTATGGTAGAAGTTTTGTATAAGGGTCAATAATTCATTTTGGAGTTTAATTTCTTCCGATTGAAGTCTAATAATTGGCTGCCATCTTATTTGATTGTTCATTACAAATTCCCGTAGAACAGGAAATTCTGTAATGAAATCCAATGAAAGACCGATTGTTATAATTTCAGCATCTTCACTCAATGATTTTGTGTCGATCATCACTTGTGGCTGCAAAATAGCAATGTCCCCTTTATTTACGTCATATTCTAAGAAATGGATTTGAGATTTCATAGATCCCTGTACCATAAAACCTAATAATAAACCATCAAATATGCGGCTATGACTTGTATACTTCTTCCCAGGGCCATGTCGTTGACTAAGAATAACTATGCCTTCCGTCTTTTTTGAAAGGTCAAGATTATACAATTGATAAACATTATCCAAAGTTATTAATAGAGCCATGTTCAAATGTCGTTAAAAAAAAACAGCATAACATGTGTTTTTCATCACTTTTACCATTTTCCTAAGGGAATCAACGTCCTTTCCGCTTGGCAGCCGGGATAAGAAAATAAAAAGTCCCAATTTCTCAAAAAGGGACTTTCTTTCGTGTATTATCAAATTACTTTTTTGTTTTCGACACTTGAGTTATCAGTGTATATTGCTGAGATGAACCATCAGCAGGAGGGTTCCTGACCTCTTCAACTTTTACTTTGATCACATATTCGTATCCTGATTCGTAGTTAAATCCCTGGATATTTTCATAAATAATAAAAAAACCTTGGGTGAATTACTTATAAGATATTATCATCATATTTGCAGCTAATATTTAGCCAGCATATTATCTAATGAATTTTCATACTTGGATCAACCAACTTACGAAATTAAGAGTACTAACATGTATTTGTAACCTCCTTGGATTATTATTATTTTCCTGTGCAAAGGATGTTATCATAATCCCACCAGATACAAATCCGACAGAAGTCGTTCTTTTAGCTCCCTTAAGCAATACGGGCAATAATTTGACTTTATCCGCCGAAGTAAGGTATTTAAATAATAGTGATATTATCCTATCCCATGGTTTTATGGTCGACGGAAGAAGTGGAGATACTTATATAAAAAGAGAATATCCTATTGCTTCGACTTTAAAATCTGGCTCATTTACGTACAAAATCCCCGACCCTGAGATTTACAAAGAAGGTTACTATTACAGTTACAAATATTTTGTAAAGTCAGAAAAAGAGACATACCTAAGTAAATCTGATCAGTTTAGAATCAATAACATTAAAGTCATTGCCAAAGAGGATCTTAAAATAGCTGCAGGCGAAATTATTACGATAGAAGGTGAGTTTACCAACATTGAAAAAGATTATGATCTCTACTATTCCTTCCACGAAGATAAAAAAATGCCTTTTGAAATTGTCAATTCGGGAAAAGCCATTCGTTTCAAGGTTCCCGAGGGTGTAAAACAAGGCTATAATGTCACATTTAGATTGATCAGCAAAAACCAGGAGGAACCGCATCTAGCTGCTATCATTGCTAAGGCTTTTATTGTTGGGACATTAGCCCCACCGACTTCTTATTCATATTATTACGATGATATTCTTCGTCTCCCCTATCTTACAGATTATTCAGAAAAACCAGGGCTAGAAGTGTTTGTCGGTAATATTTTTTTAAGACATAGCGATGAGATGGATCTTCGCTATCTTATTGATAACCAAAAAGGAAAAAAATTCACTATGGGTTATACGAATGGACGTGACACCATAACCTTTCCCCAACCGTTGCAACTTATCGAGCCAGATCCAAACGAATTCAAGGTAATACCAGCGTATGTACACCCAGGAACAAAATTTGAAGTATTTGGAAGTGGCCCGGACAAATTCAATTTTGGGGGGCACGTAACTGTAGGGAATCAGCATGTCATTTATAACCAAGTAGACAGAAACGCAAAAAAAGGGGAATTAACAATAAGTGATCTCCCTGAAGGTGATTATCCGATGATTATGAACAATAATCACTTCACCTATAAAAGTGCCAATACAATTAAGGTCAAAAAAATGAATATTGCTTCAAGTAGCCATAGTGAAGCCTATGCCGGAGATAAAATAACGTTAAAGGGCACATTTGTAAAAGGGCAATCCTATACACTTGAAATAGATAAAACTAATACAAGCTCAACAACCTGCACAACGACCGGTGAAGTAAATTTTGAAATCCCCCAATTTATGACGGCCGGGAAATATCAAATCAAGATGAGTTATAAAAGTGATATGGACTATCAACGATCTTATTATTCCAATAGCATTCCCTTGGAAATTAAAGCGACAACAATCACTGCCATATATCCTTTGAAAGCCTCTACAGGTGATTTGATTACGATTGAGGGAGATGGACTAAAAGGTTATCAAGCGCAAATTGCAACGGTGGAAGCACGACATACCCTGTCCCAGAACAATAAAATTCAATTCGAAATTCCAAATAACCTGCCTAAAGGTAAATATCGCATCAATATTAGTTTTACCAATTTCGGGAAAAACAATACTATTACGGCGACAGACTATCTTGAAATCAACTAACCGATAAAGATAATTTATTATGAAGACAAGATCTATCCATAGCGCAGCAATTTTCCTTTTTTCGTTATTCATTATGAGTTTGAACATTCTTATTGGATGTAAAAAGAAAGAAGTTACGGAGGTAGTCGATTATAGCCCAGTATCGCTAAAGGCTGGCTCATTTAGCAACCTGGAGGGGAAAACCGTTACTTTACATGGTCTCATAGAACGGTTAAATGGGGTGCCGGTAGAAGACCATGGGTTTATTATCGAAAAGATAGAAAACAATAAGGATAATGAAAAGGAAATCTTAATCAGTCTAGGCAATAAAGTAACCACCGGTGAGGTTTCTTTTAAATATCAATACAGCCGTGATTTTGAAGTTGGAGACCGTTTTCGTTATACCTTATACGTCAAAACAAAAAACGGATTTTACCGCAGTGAAAGTAGTATTTTTGAAGCAGATGGACTTCAAATCAATTACCTGGAAGACATGCTTGTACCCAATAACAATAAAATAACAGTTACTGGCGATTTCAAGTTCATATCCGAAAATGTAAAATTATACTACGATGGTTTAGATCAGAAGGAATATATTGTACCTTATCAACTCGCAAGTGACCGAAAGAGCCTAATCTTTACTTTTCCAAAATCAGGTAGTTTCAATCATGGAAATAAGATATTCTTTTTTCTCCGCTATAAAGACAAATCCGGTCAGGAAATTAGTAGAGGCATCGCCCGCATCCAGATACTGGGAACCGTAAATCCGCCAACAAAAACTCAACTATATCTCAGCGATTATCTACCAATAGAAGGAACAGGATTAGATCCGGAACGGATTTGGATGGATCCTCCCTTGTACATATTGATCAATGGCAAAAAAATTAAATACAAAAACTACATCTATCTACTTGATATAGAGAATCTAAAAGGAACTAAATTTCAACTGGGATACCACAATGGAAAGGATTCTGTTGTGTTCAAAGACTCTATCGAACTGATCAAACCTATCGGTAGTAATATTCATTTTGAAAAGAAGATTATTCATTCTCCGTACTTAATGAAAATGACTGGAGTCGATTTCTATTCCTACATTACAGTATCTGAAAAAGCAAGATATTATCTTGGTAAGCATGACATAGCACATATTCCTTACAGTACGCGCGGAAATACAGAATCTTTTGCTGTGCGCAATATTCCAAATGGCCTGTACAATTTCAGTTATAGTAATCCCTTCTATACTGCAACAACTACCGAGCAGGTTGAAGTCAGAAACTTGACCTGGGTTACTCCCCCAATTACATCGAGATTTGTTGGAGAAACTTTTACAATTACGGGTAATTTCATTGATGATCACGAATACCTGGTATCAGGCGATGGAATTTACGAACATCCTATAGCGCAAGATGGTAAAATAAATTTTACTCTGCCATCAAACATAATTGGGCGGACAGAAATTCAAATTGGCTACCGTGTCGACATCAATTACGATGAATCTTTTTACGCACCTAAAAAACAGCCCCTGTATATAAACGATTTTCAAGTGAGCGACATTACACCTTTAAAGGGTTATCCTGGAGATGTTATAACGATCAAAGGAAAAGGCCTTGGCTCCATACAGATAACTGTTGGCGGCGCTTATGCAACAAGTATCTCTCGAAGCTCAGAAGAACACCGTTTTATCATCCCGGCATTTGCACCTAAAGGTAAATCAGCTCTTGTAATGACTTTGAACGGTACGACGATTAAATATAAAGAGCTTTTTGAGGTTTTGTAACCGCAAAATTTAATAAATGTTATGTGTGCCATTATTATCTTCATTGATATGTAGGTAACTAGCAACATGCCAATAGCAAAACAAACTGGATCGTTAGCATAATCAAAAGACAAAAGTTCTTTTTTATGGAAAAAAGAACTTTTGATCATCATGCTTCAAAAGACCCGTTTTTCAAGCTCATTTTTTTTAACCATAAAGTGAATTTTTAAAAAAATAAATCTAGTTTTAGAAGGATTTTAACTTATTTTGTACCTCAAATAAAAACCATAAATTAATCTATATGCGTCGTAAGAACCTACTATGTATTTTTAAATTATACATGTGTTTCAATTTTTTATGTCTTATTTCCTGTAAATATAACAGCGAAGATCTTAATTTTCATGAAATTAAACCACCAGATAAAGATGCTAAGGTTTCTATGAATCTAGCAGACGTACCAAATGGTCAAACCGTTTATATTTATGCTCCAACCGATTTATCGTATGCAATCAATGCTACATCAGGATCTATCGCTAAACAAGAGTTTTATCTCAATAATAAACTTGTGGGTAGTGAAAAGGCAGTATTGCGCATAAAGCCTTCCGATCTTGCAGGAGGAACGTCGGATATATTGAAAGTAAAAGTAGAACTATCTTCAGGAACCGGAAGTTTAGCTGAGGTTTTAGGACAGGAGAAATCTGCTTTTGAATTCACCTACCCAATAAAATACATAAACCCTCAGGTAAATTTGAATATTAACCAACGGATTAATTCTTCAAAAAAATTAGAGATTTATTGGACAAAACCAGCCATAGAAGGTGCTGAAATTGAAAGTTATGAAATATACAATTTCAGCAATTTGGATCAAATCCTGATTAACCGAATTTCAGATCCTGATAAGAATAGCTTTGTTGACGATGATTATTCCTATGGAGCAAAAACATATAAAATAATAACAAAATACAAGGGTAACAAAGTTCCACCAAAAGAAGATTTTTATTCTGTAAAATATAAGGTTTTCACAAGCGATTATTTCAAAATAAAAACCTTAAAAAATCTAAATCTGAACATACAGTGGACTCACCCAGATGGCATTGCAAACAAGTATATTCTTGTATGGAAAGGAAATACACAAACAATCCCAGTAGGTAAAAATAGTGCTGAGGTCTACAGGCCTGCATTCCCTTTTCAAGAAGAGCAATATTATGAATTATATATTTTGCCCGAAAAGGCTAATGAATGGGATTATGCTAAATACCCGAAGATCATCAACTATTTTAAAGAACAAAAATACGAAGCTGAAATAGAATATGCGCATATGATCATGGCTGAGGGAGATATTAAAAACAAATTAATCCTTTCCATGCGCGGCGTAAAAAATGGTTTTGGAATCCGAAGTTATGGAATTGATGATCTCGCTATGAAAAGTAACAATACTGATCTTGTGCAATACCCTTATTATATTAGCTCATTTAAAGTTTCTCCTGCTACAGGAAAAGTTGCAGTTCATTTGAGAAGTGATATTTATGAAACGAAGCCAAAAATCGAAGTGTATTTGGATTTTACGTTCAGTAAAAAACTTAGAACTTATGCTAGTGATGATTTTCCAGTCTACTATTTGACCAGTGATGATAAAATCCTTGTCGGTAACAATGATTTATATCACTATGAGATATATGATCTAAATTCAGGTAAATTATTGAGTGAAAAAAGGGAAAACAACGGACAGTTCTTTCCTATTATTTCTCAAGACGGTAGATACACCTCAAGTTCTGGAAGCTATGATAATGGTTGGTACAAAATCTATAAATATGAAAATGATCAGTTTACATTGATTGCTGAGAAAAAAGGAAGCCGTACTAGAAATGAGATCATATTTCACCCGTTAATTAAAGATCAGGTTATTCTTCAATCATATGATAATTATTTCTCAATTTGTGAATTACCTACTTTAAAAGTAATCAAAAAAGTACAAGGAGAATTTCTTTGCTTTGATGGATTCACCGGAAATATCCTTTTTAAGGATGAATACTTCTCTTCTAATTCGATCGTTAATGTGTTAGATAATAAGTATAGTAATGTCCTCTTTAGTATGACGACAGGCAATTATTTCCAACCTTATCAAGTACGACTTCTAAACAACAATATTATTCTTTACAACAATTATGTTAATATCGTCCAATAGCCTAAAAATCATGAGAAAACTACTTTTAAGTATTGCCTTGTTATTCATTACGATAACCTCAATGGCTCAAATTGGATTCGGATATCGATTTGGCATGGGTAGCTATAAAATGTCCGATATGAGTTCATTATTAAATGTTATTCAAAGCGGAATTAAATTAGACTATCCAGTTCCTATTTCAGTTACTGATAATTTCCCAAATCATTATACCAATTACGGTGAAATTACATACTCCGTAAAAAAGAATGACTATGGTGTCAATTTCACTTATCTATCCACAGGGGGTCGACTGGCCTATTCGGATTATTCCGGAGCTATTGCCTATAACTTGAATGCGAACGCCTATCGTATCGGAGCGGTATATCGTAATTTTTTCTTCCAGACAAATGAAGGACAGGATAAAAATTTATTGCTTTTTGCAGAGATCTCTCCTGCGATAACCATCAATAATATTACATCAGACGGTTATTATCAAACTCAATCTGGCCGCAATGAAATTGACAAAAAGCACCTTGTTGAATCCAAATCCACAGGTTTTTCGATCACTCCTTATGTTGGTATTCAGTGGAATATAGTTAAGGCCCTGGGCATTAACCTAGGTTTAGGATATAATGCTGAAATACCTGGTAAAAGTAGTGAAATGAGAGATACCAAGATTGACTGGTCTGGCGCTCGCTTTGGGCTAGGTCTAAATTATAAGCTGATCCATTAATGAATAGTTTCATCATTTGGAAAATTAAATCTTTTTAGACCTAAGCCGTAGAAATTGAAGAAAAAGCCGTTATACTAATGTAAAACGGCTTTTTTTTGTGAGTTTTCTTATCAAGTTACAAAATTACGAAACGATTCTATTTAGATATTGTTCTTCAATAAAGAATAATATTATATGGAAGACCTATTATATTCGGTAGCTATTAGCGTAATGATTGTTTTGGCGGTTACTTTTGTGGGCGGATTCATAACAGAAGATTTTATTCATATTCTTTTAATTATTGCAGCTATAGCATTTATATTTCGCGCAATAAAGGGTATTAGTAATTCTAAAGTGCACCAACCTCAACAGTAAGTCAAAGCTATTAGTAAACAAATAGACCGGCAACAAAAATGATAATCCCAAACCAATTAAATCAAAATCAATGGTACGATAGGTATACGAAGAAGAGCGACTTCGACTCCTGTCAAAGAATTTTGGAGGCTTTATGTGGCCACACGAAAATGAGGTATGGCATGATACGCAGGAAAGATGGCCGGAAATGGGGGAATTGGTGCGTTTATGACTATCATTCTCAGAAGATCGTCAATAAAAACAGTGAAAACTACGTTAAAATATATCAGGAAATAAGGAAAGGTTTCTCACCTATTTACATTGACGATAGCGAGCAATGTTCTGTCGACGAATGGACACAAGTTCTTCATGAATTCGGTTTAAAAAGCTATATCTCTTATCCGATTATTAACAAAAATAATTCTATTGTTGGACATTTGAGTTTCATGAATGCGGAACCCGTACACTTCGACCCAATTAAATTGGAGACGTTGCTCCCTGTTTGCAGTGATTTGATTGCAATAGATTTTAAAACTGCAATTGAACGTAGAAATACGAGAAGAAAATTAGAACAGGAACTTAGTTATTCCAAAAACAGAGAACTCGTTTTATCGTCCTTGGCCCATGATTTAAATAATCCCGTCAGCATCGTAAAAGTGATATCACAATATCTTGGCGCAAACATTAAAGATGAAAGCCAAAAAAACTTAATAAAGAAAATAGAGGAGGCTTCATCACGGGTAAAGGGTGTGATAGATGACATTTTAGATTTCAGTAGTATCCGTCTTCAAGACAGGCTAATTAGAATTAATGATCATTACCGCATGGATTCATTGATTAAGCAAATCTTATCGGAATTTGAAGTATTACATAATAGAGCACTAATCGCCAACATCAACCTTCCAGTTGATATACCCTGTGATCATCAGAAAATGGGGCGGGCTTTCGCTAATTTAATTGGAAATGCTATAAAACATGGTAATCCTCATGAAAATATCGAAATAAATGCATGCATTCAAAAAGAAAATTTCATTTTTAGTGTTACAAATGAAGTCGCCTATCCTCAATATTCAGATCTTACAGATCTATTTAAGCCTTTCGTAAAAGGAGTCAATAGTAATGGGCTCGGATTAGGATTATTTATTGTGAGTGAAATAGTAAAAATTCATAAGGGAAAAATAGTCGTAAATTTAAAGGACAATAAAATTACTTTTAACCTGATGATCCCCATAGATTCAGCTACAGTTGTTCAATAATAAAGTATAGACAATGATTTCAGTGAGAATTAGTTTTCGCTGAGATACTTTATTCAACAGACTAAGGGTGTGCTAATCAAACCCTTAGTCTTATTAGGTATGTTGGGTATTGGGTACCGGTGCGTGTTCTTCAATAAGTTTATCATGTTTTAACTCTCTCCAAAAGTCGGCGGGAATCTTGGCCTTAAAGGAATGTGCATTTTGCACGGCCTGCTCAGCGGTATGTGCTCCGGGTATAACACCGGACACTGCTTCGGGAGCCGCTGCAAATTGCAATGCTGCTGTACGGAGATCCACAGCGTGATTTTCCGCGACCTGTTGCAGAGCATTTAGCTTTTCTTTAACACCGGCAGGAAACTTCCCATCATAGAGATAACGGTCTTTACCCGATAAAAATCCAGCACATAATGGAGCTCCTACAATAATGGAAATATCTCTTTCAGCAACTTTCGGGAAAACCTGATTCAGTTCATCGTCATGTTTTATCAATGAATACTGGCAGGCCGAAAGAAAAATATCTGGATCGGCAACTTCCAATGTCTGTAAGATAGGAGTAACGGTATTAACTCCCAGTCCCCAACCTTTAATAACTCCTTCTTCTCGCATCTTAGTCAATTCGGGCATTGCTCCATGAATAGCTTGCTCAAAATAATGTGTATAGCTGTCTTTCATATCTCCATTGTCAGGTGAAAGGTCATGAATAAATACCATATCAATGGAAGATAATCCCAAGCGCTGCAGACTATCTTCAATACTTCTTCTCACTCCTGCAGCACTATAATCATATTGGTAAGCAAAATTTAATTTTCCTTTCCATAACGATTGTTCCATTTTAAAATCCTCCTGCGGCAACATTAATCGGCCTACTTTTGTTGACAACGTAAAACTTTCTCTAGGCTGATCTTTTAAAAATAAGCCCATCCTACGTTCACTGATACCCAAACCATACCATGGCGAGGTATCAAACAATCTTATCCCTGCATTCCAGGCGGCTTCGACTGCCTTTAAGCATTCGACATCTGAGTTGTGCTGAAATCCATTTCCCAATGCCACTCCGCCAAATCCAGCTTTGTTGGCGGGACGGAATCTTTTCTTTTGTATTAAATTTTCGGCTGTTACCATCTTATATTGTTTTAGTACTCCCTATTATTTATGTTCGCTCGTCTGCCTTGCCGCAAGTTCATCATGTGCTGTAAGATCAAGACGTAAAGGTGTAATAGAGACCAAATTGTGTTCTACTGCCCAGCGATCAGTCCCCTTTTCAGCTGGTTCTAATGGCACCACTGTGATCCAATAGTTTTTCCTTCCCATGGGATCCTGTCCAGGAACCACACTGCCATCATATAAACGTACTGATTGTCTTGTCCAGGAAAGCCCTTCGGGTTTGGGTGGAAAATTCACATTATAAAGAGCAGGGCCCTTATTTTTCAGTAATATCTTGAGTACCTCTATTGTCCACCGAGATAGCCCTTCAAAATCAGGTTCTGTCTTTCCAACAGGTGTACTCAATGCTATACCAGTAATCCCGAGCAATGTGGCTTGCTTTGCTGCAGCCAATGTTCCTGAGTGCCACATTGAATTGCCTAAGTTTGGCCCCATATTAATACCAGAAAGTACAACCTGCGTATCTGGAAACATATGTAAACCCAAGGCCACACAGTCTGCCGGTGTGCCATTGACCCTATAGGCATCAATATCCTCAAAAGTAACAGGCGCATGCCGATAGCTTAGGGGCCGAGAATGCGTAATAGCATGCCCCATTGACGACTGCTCAACATCGGGTGCAACAATCTTAACCGTCCCAAACTCTTTCGCCATCTGTGCCAGTGCCGCAATCCCCGGTGAATAGATACCATCGTCATTGGTGATAAGTATATTCATAGCTGTCCTTTTCTATGAAAACCAATCTCAAGCATGCTTTGTTCTGCTGTTATGAAAGAACATGGCAAAAACATAAGGTTAGTACACAATCCTGCCGCTGGGGATGACTCGAATGGAGACAAAGACGAACTATGTCAATTGATTGAAGATCTTGGCCACAATTGCACTGTAGTAACAAAAAAAGATGCTGTCAAAAAGATCGACCCACAGACAGATATCATCGCCTTGGCCGGCGGTGATGGTACCATAAGAATGACCGTTATGGGTCTATTGGAAAAAAAGCTAAGATTTAAGAGGCCGATCGCCATATTACCACAAGGCACGGCAAACAATATTGCTATTTCTCTTGGTATTCCTCTAGACTGTGAAAAAGCTATTGGTCTATGGAGAAACGCTCTACTTAAAAAATTCGATGTAGGGATGGTCACAGGATTAGAAAGAAAGCCCCTATATTTTATTGAATCTATCGGTTTTGGGGTATTTCCTATACTAATGAAAAAAATGGATAAAAAAAACACGGAAGATCTTAGTGCAGAAGATGAAATCAAAACCGCACTAAGACAGCTCCGCAAGCTGGTGGAAACATTCCCCGCTACCACACTGAGACTTACAGTGGCTGGAAATAACTATGAAAAAGAGTGCATACTAGTTGAGATCATGAATATACCAAGCATCGGACCGAGGCTAGTGCTTGCTGCTGATGCTGATCCTGGAGATGGACAGTTTGATATCATCATTGTCACTGTCGATCAACGTCAGGAACTTATAAGCTATATCGATGGACTATTGAATGGAACCGACGTCGAATTTAAAATAATACCTATCCGGGCTAGTCGATTGGCGATGGAATGGGAAGGCAAAGAAATACACATCGATGATGAGCGCAAGAGTTACTTCGGCCAACAATTGAAGCTTACCTTGCTGGAAGGTATAGTTGAAATTATCACAGGCAATAAATAAGATACGATTTCAGCCAACGATAATGGTTCGAAAAATGTTCTCTTTTAAAAAACGAGTTAAAATGAACGGATCAAAAAACATAAACCATAAACTAGGCATGGTGCTCCTTCTCATGATTGCTATCCCAAATCCAGATCCACGTGAGCCAAGCCCAGACTTGTCCGAGTCACAGGAAGAGGAAGCTTCTAAAGAAGAAGAAGAGGGCCCTAACACCAATCTATCTGGTCTCAAAGACGATCGCACCCATAACAAGGAGGAAGCACAAGCCGAACAGAAAGAAAAAGATGATGAAGATAAGCCCGACCTTTCTGGTGACATCAATGTTTAGATCATAGCAAAATCATCTTATATCTTTACGTTTGGGCACATACCTCTCGGCATCGAAACATCGCAGTCAACAATAATATTAAGTCCCTTAACCTTTTCGAGGTGGGAAGAAAAACAGTTTTGGATTTATTTTAAAATAGATCCAAACAGCCTTTCCCATTTTAATCAATTCTTTCGACGATAGATTTCGCGAGCGGAAGGCTAACATCAAGGATAGCGAAAAGCTGACCACAAAATTAAAGAACCCTATAATTCCAATCCCTAAAATGCCCCAAACCCATATGTCGGTAGAGAGCTCCATCCCATGACCAAATAAGCCCAAGGCCAAATTTCCACTGGCAAATGTAATATGCCTAATGTCAAGATTTAAACCTAAAAAAAGTCCGATGGAAGCTGTTGAACCCATAAAGATCCCGAACCACACGTTAGACACGATTCCTGCCCATTTTTTTTCATAAAACGAAGCTATTTTGTTTGTTTTTGCTTGTCCAAATATCTTTTTCAACATGGGGTGTTCCTGAATACGATAATATACGGAGTTATGCTTGTCCCGATTTGAAATACTGCCGGCAATAATTCCGGAAAGAAATAAAAAAACACCTGCAATAGAGGCATGCAAGACCAAGGGCGTCTTTATCGGATTGAGGTCATTGACCAGATGTAACCACTTGGCACTCGCAATATTGACCTGAAACAATTGTTGAATCACCCAAACAAGAAAAAGACTCATCGGAAAAGCCATCAAAACATTACCAACAAAAGCAATAAACTGAGACCGAAATAATCGCGCAAATAATTCAGCAAATATCCAATATCGATGCTTGTTGGTCCCCTGTTCGGCAATCCCCTGCTCAATTGCGTTGACCAATGCTGAAGCTGTCATTGCAGGTTGTTTGGTGGCTAAGGTAGCACCAAAGAGATAAATTAACGTAAAGCCAATAGCATAATTCACGCTATATAAAAATGCATGACCAAACTCACTGCTGTGTACGTTACCTAATAATAATTTAACGATACACATTACGCCCACAATGAGGCCGCCACCGCAGGCAGAACGGAACATTTTCCAATATTCCTGCCGACTTGAAGTAATATAATGCTCCCCAGTCTGTGCAGTATGATGAGTAATCTCGTACGCTAAAAGCTGTGTACTCTGCCCTACCAATTTGCGAATATTGCTTTTTCGGGAATTGTAACCAATAAGGGTCATTGCTAGTGCAATCGTCTTTTCCTTTTTTTCTTCCGGATTATCAATCACTAAAAAAAGTAAGATTTCTCGGATCCTTTCAAGTTGCTGCCGCATGCGCAAAAGTGATTGATTAACCTTTATGGAAATTCCGAAACGATGTGAATTATCGAAGGCAGTTTCAATATACGATTCGCACTGCTTATGAAGTACCAAAATTTGTTTATAAGACAGATCATCCGAGGAGATAAACTTATTATCCGATTGCAAAATACGGTCATTCAATTCGGTGAATTCCCGCATAATGGCTATAAATGGACTATCAAAATTCTGAAACTCAGGTACCATCTTGTTTACATCCGTTTCCATTGCACGCCCCGTAATACGTTGAACCAACAGTTCCAATCCATACAATATTTCGATCATTCCAAAACCAGTTTCATCATCATAAATTGTTTCGAATCTACATAAACGAAACAGTTCATCGACCTGCTCTTGCGAAACCGTAGCAATCCAGTCAGCATCACGAGGTTTGTAAAAAACCTGATTTAATATATATTGCAAAGTAGACTTGGGTGGCTGAAAAGGCAAGTATCGCTCGGTGATCCTTTTTTTAAGTTCATAAAAAAAATCCGCATAGCTGATAATTCCTGTATCTGAAATCAACTGATCAAAATCTTTACTAGCCAGAACTCTTTTTAAATAAAACTGAAAGCATTCCAGCTCCTCGGGTGCGGCATGGAGATAGTCCAGTAAAAATTGAATATCGATCTGATAAAGCAGATTGGTATGCTTGGGACGAATCATATCCACTAGTAGAACCAAAAAATCGACGCTTACATAAGCAGAGTCTTGTAATTGAGTTTTATATCGTATAAACAAACTGCTTACCTGCTGCTCTTTATCCTGTTCTTTTTTCATAAATTATAAAATCCCTGTTTTAGATACCAAATTTAGGTACATTTTGTTTTTTTAATCTAAAAGAATAACACGCCACATTGTGTCAAATAGCCACTTGAATAGATGATTTTGATCATTTTGCTTCCCTTTGCATTTTCATAATTTTATAGCTAAGAAACTATAAATCAAAAATTAAGCCCAACATAACAGACGAAAATGAAAAACTACGATAAAGTGAAGTCCGCAAAATTATGTTACGAACATATCGGCGGAAAACTCGGCCAGCTCTTATTGGAGGTGTTAATAACAAAAGGTTGGCTAGCAAAAACAGATCCCAGCGATAGACACCTCTATATTACTGAACTTGGAGAATCCCAATTGACAGCATTCGGCATTGACTTATCACAAATCAAATCGTAACCATCATGAACTTACTCTTAGATTACGACAATTTCTTTCTACCAGCACAGGACCTGGAGAGCGCCAAGGAATTTTATGGAAATCAACTTGGTCTTGAAACTAAATTCGACTTTTCGGATAAGGGAATGATTGCGTTCAAAATAGGCAAAAATGAACCTGCAATCATTCTTAGTACAGTACAACATACCAAACCGACTATTTGGTTTACTGTTGACGATGTGAAAACTACATGTGAATATTTAAAGGAAAAGGGAGTCGTATTTCTAAGCGAGCCATTTGAGATCATGACGGGTTTAGCGGTTGAATTTAATGATCCATTCGGAAACAAACTTGGAATAACAGATTATTCCAAATCAATTAAAGTTTAATGAGTAGACATTCCAACTGAACGTTTTATATTCATAAACAGGGTTTTATTTTTTTCAGGCAGATACCATGACTATGCAAATGAACATTTAAGTATATTCGTATAACTTAACGAATTCATACTATGAATGCGATGACAGACTGTGAACTTCAAAATATAGACCCAGACGATATTGGCGATGTACTCGTTAAAGTCGAAAAATCATTTGACATTAAGTTTAGGGGCACAGAACTTATGCATATCTCAACGTTTGGTGAGCTCTGCGATCATATCACAAATAAGATCCAACTTGATCATTCGAGCGACTGTACAAATCAACAGGCTTTTTATAAGCTACGTGAAGCAATAGCTTCGACAGCTCAAATCGATTCTAAAACGATCACGGTAAACACTGTACTTACGGACATTTTCCCAAAACATAGTCGGCGGTTAACGGTAAAAAAACTCGAAAGACATTTAGGCTTTAAACTTGACATCCTACGCCCCCCTTTCTGGCTAACGCTAATACTCGCGATTTTTTATGTTGCTTCCTTAGCTGGTATTTACTTTAATTGGCCAATTGGGCTAACAGGCCTTGTGTTTTCGCACACTTCGCTTTGGATTGCACACAAAACCGGTAAGGTGCTTGACTTGCAGACGGTAGGACAACTGGCAAAAAAAATGACAGCGGAAAATTATTTAAAATCGAGACGAAACCCTACCACATGCAATAAAATCGAGATTGAAAAAGTATTGACAGACCTGTTCAGTAGTGAACTATACCTTGACAAAAGTAAATTAACAAGAGAAGCGAAACTTGCTTAATATATACTGATTCGTCGTTTAAATTGTCTTATTATGATCTAGCCAGCGCTTAACGGCAATGAGCTACGGCTGTCCACGATATTTCTTAGACTGTAAAGTTTAATGGAATATATCGTATCTTGCTATCCAATTTTAAACCAAATATCACTTCAATGCGAAGAATTATCTATTCAATAGTAGCTATCGGTCTTATTTTTACAGGATGCGCAGGAATGAAAGGTCAGGGCGATAATAATGGCTGGAAATCCTTGTTTGACGGAAAGGACATCAATGATTGGTTTGTCAAAATTCATCATCATGATGTTGGTGTGAACTACGGAAATACTTTTAGAGTTGAAGATGGAATGATTAAGGTCAGATATGATCAGTATGATGATTTTAATGATCAATTTGGCCATTTATATTATAAAATACCCTTTTCTTATTATCATTTAAAATTTGAATATCGATTTGTAGGCGAGCTCCATAAAGGTGCCCCCTCCTATACACTTCGTAATAGCGGCGTTATGTTTCATTCGCAGGACCCCAGAACAATGTTGAAAGAACAGGATTGGCCCATTTCTGTCGAAATGCAACTTTTGGGAGGACTGAGCGATGGTCAGCCCCGCCCAACAGGCAATATGTGTTCTCCTGGAACTAATGTGGTCTATCAGGGCAAAATAGCTTCCTCACATTGTTTAAATTCTACTTCGAAGACCTATGATGGTGATCAATGGGTTAAAGGGGAATTGATTGTATTAGGAGATTCGATAATCAAACATATCATTAACGGAGATACCGTACTAGAATATTCAAGACCTCAGATTGGAGGTGGAACAGCCAATGGGTATGACCCAAAAATTAAGATCGATGGTAAGTTGCTCAGCAGTGGATTTATCGCATTACAGAGTGAAGGTCAACCCGTAGATTTTAAGAATATATGGATTAAGGAACTACCTAAACCAAAGAAGTAAAAGAGGTTAAGGCAAGGAAAAAGGTTCAAAAATGGAGTTTTTTAAGAGAAAAACAACCGTTCAGATTATTTCAATTTCTGAAAAATCCTGTATGAACAAGTAAGATCATTCGAAAAACTTCTGAGAGTGACCTTACTTGTTCAATTTATTCAAGTGTATTTGCAATAGCGACCAATAGACCTAACGTTTTGTAGATACCATGTCCTTAGATTTTTTCATCATGCTATTTACAGGATTCCGGCGGGCCACCTTACTATTGGGCAGCCTTACATAATAAGAAGTATTATAACCATTTCCAGGTCTAAAAAAATCTGTGGAAATGATCTGAGCTCCACTACTGAAAGCAGCATTAGCCCTACTGTAATCATTTATTTTTGCTTCATAGGTTTCAATATCAGACCTACTACGTACGATATACCCCTCCCTCACCAGACGTTGGATTTCTTCCTGACGAACCAAAGCATTGTCCAATAGTATAAAAGAAGCAAAACTATCATTGGGTTCCGACTGGACAAACATGATACGCTTCTCAAGATTAGGTTTATCTTTAACATAGGCAGATTCAAGGTTCATTCCTGCTGTTGCTGGCAGCAGCAGGAAGACAAATTTCCCTCGAGAAGCCTTAACAGTGGGCCAATGACCAGAACGTATTGCTTCACGTAAAGTACTGTAATTTCCACGTACATCGTCAGGTGTAATGAGCTTTTCTCTTCCCAATACCGCAACAACTTCGGCATCCAGCTGGTCAAAAGCTTTATCATCAAATGGAAGTACTTCAGCACCATTAGGAAAAATCGGGATCCCCTTGTCTTTGGCCTCGACCATAATAAATATAGGGAGATGTTGGGGATGCTGTTCGGACCATTCTCGCAGCGCTACAAGACCTGCACGGAATGTTGCATAATGTGATCGAAAATCAAAATCAGCAATATGAAGCATCTTGAAACCAGGTTTTTCCAAATCCTCTTTTTGATATGGAGCGAGATCCGAAACTCCCATTTTATTTAGGAGTTCATAGCCTGCAGGTTTATCAAAGCGATGTCCAGTAGGGTCATAATATACATCCATTTCTAAACTACGGATTCCACTATCTAATTGCACATCAAAAGGCGGATGGTCGTATTTTAATCCTTCACTCATAGACATCGCATTGGGGTGAAACTCCTTAAAGGAATTAAGTTTATCTGGAGGGAATAACGTTGACATCTTCTCCATCATCTTTGAAAAAATAGGGTCTGCATAAGCCGAAAGACGTGGATCCACGGGTCTGGCGTAACTATTGTGTGTCCCAAGGACTTGAATCTGATTGATCTTTAGTTGATCCAGTTCTGCCAGTTCGGTTTGTTGGCCAAAGCTTGTTCCAATGCCCACTACAAGCAGGGACATTGCGATTAAAGTGATTTGTTTCAATTTCATCATTGTTGTCATTTAAAAAAGTTTTGCACTGATACCAATTTGACCGCGGACTGAATACCATTCAGCCTGCTCAGCACGATCGTATACACCATGGTAATAGCGTACTGGGGCACCAGTAATATTGTTTAGTTCGGCAAATAGCCTAAACTTGGCGTTAATAGCGTAAGAAGAAGAAAAGTCTACCGAAAAATTACTCGAATACCATCGATAATGCTCAGGTCCAGCTATTTGCCGAATAGCATCAAGGTATTTCCCTTTATAATTCCCTGCAATACGAGCCATAAATTTGCTATTTTCATAGATTAGAGAAACGTTGAAAAGATGCTTGGCCTGTTTAGGAATCACACTTTTATCTTCTATTAATTTTCCATTGTCGAAGCGCGGAACTGTAGCCTTTGAATCTGTAAACGTATAATTTGCATCGATTCCAAATCCCTTCCATATTCCGGGCAAATCGGTAAACCTCTTTGATATGCCGGCTTCGAAGCCTGCGAGCCAAGCATTTTGGAGGTTATCCGGTTCGTTGACATTGAACATGATGCCATTGATATTTTGTGTAGACTGATTGGAATAAATCAGGTTGGAAAGCTTTTTATAAAATGCGCCTGCTGAGACCATCCCTATTCCACCGAAATAATGCTCAACCATCAGATCAAAGTTGCTGGCAAAAGTGGGTTTCAAATTAGGATTTCCGCGTGTGATCACACGGTTGATATCATCCTGAACTGTACCTGGATTGAGATTCCCAAAATCGGGGCGCGCAAAACTTCGCGTAAATGCAAGTCTAATAATATCGTTTTTTGTCGCATTGATCTTCACATGCAACATAGGCAGAAAGGCATTATAGCTATTGTCCTGATTGATAGCTTCGACATGAGTAGATTTATCGGCAAGCGTAGATACTTTGTTCCCCGAAAAAGTGACTTTGTTATATTCGTTCCGTATACCAGCAATAAGGGTAAACTGCTCAGTCAGTTTGTACTCCGCGGAGCCATAAATAGCGTAGACATTTTCCCTTCCACTGTAATAGTTGGCCGCTCCAGAGGCATTTGTAGCGGAATCGACTCGGAAGGGATACAACTTGTTACCAGCAATTCCTGCTGGTGAAGCAAGCTGCTTTACGGATTCCATAGAAATCTGGTCAATGAGTTCATTGTCATAAGGTGATCCTATTTCGGTCAAAAAACCCCCACGATACGGATAAGGTTCAGTCCCTAAACTAGCTAAGGTCGGGGCAGGTCCTGAAACACCGGCTACATAAATACTATACGGGTTTTCTACTTTCTTGTCTTTGTGAATATATTTGCCGCCAAATTTAACAGCCAATGAATTGTTCGGCGTATATTTTAAATTGACGCCAGCACGTTTGTTGCTCTCCTTGTTTTTACTCCTAATATTGACGACTTGTGTCAACTTCATAGCCTCGGCACTAATTGGAGAGGATGGTGAAAGATGTGGTAGGATCCGATCAATATTATCCCCTACTCCATCAGGTGAATCCATCGCCAAGTATTTCTTTCCATCTGTAGCCATGTCTTCGTAGGAAACTTTCTGGGAGAAAGTAGCCATCGGGTAATAATCTGGATTCTTAAATTTGAATGAAGATTGATCCATGCTAATTGCCCAGTCCAAGCCTAATTTTTCTGAAAAAACGGACTGTCCGCTCAGCTCTCCGGAATACAGATTTGTATGATAATCTGCCGTCCTTGTTGTAATTGTTGCTGTCTTGGTATTAAAATAGAAGTAGTTTTCCCGTACGCGTTGAGCATCTAGATATTCACTATACAAGCCCTTGACCATAATTTTATGTTTCTCGTTGAAGGCATATTCCAGCCCTCCATTAAACCCAACAGTACGTCTGTGGGCAATATAATCTCGCAATTGAAGATCTGTAATGGAAAAAGCTTGAGTCTTATTGCTGTTTCCAAAATCATAGTTTAGATTGTATCGATCCTGGGCAGCTGTTCGGTCCCAGATTACTGCAGAAAGAATGTACCCTAATTTACCCTTCGCAACACGGTCTCCAAAAAGGACAGAACCATTATATGAGCCTCGTTGAGATTGTTCATTATACCCACCGGCAGCATTGATGTTGAGTGTACGTTTAAGGGGGGCAGCCTTGGTAATAAAATTGATGGATCCACCAATAGCATCTCCTTCCATATCAGGAGTAATAGCTTTTGACAATTGTACATATTGAATCATTTCCGAGGGAAATATATCCATCTGAATTCTCCTATCTGCATAATCAAGACTAGCTGAAGGAAGTCTATTTCCGTTTAACAACGAAGCACTCCACTGGATTGGTGTCCCCCGTACAGAAACATAACGTCCTTCCCCTTGATCCCGCTCAATTGAGACCCCCTGAATACGCTGTACAGCTTCGGCAGCATTCCGATCGGGCAGTTTACCAATGGCATCTGCCGCTAACACTTCCATAATGGCATTTGCCCCTTTCTTGATGTTCAATGCTTTGAGTTGAGAGCCCGCAGAAGAACCAACAACAACAACTTCACCGAGGCTATTGTTGGAAGGCGCTAATTTAATGTTCCCTAAATGAATCCCTTCATGGGAAACTATTGTATCAAGTGTGAACACCTGATAGCCGGTATAGAAAATAGAAAGCTTAATACGTCCCTTTTCTTTTAAAATCAATGTAAATCTACCATCTAAATTGGTTTGTGCCGCCAGCTTTCCAACTTGCACTGTTGCCCCGGGCAATACTTCATCAGTCGTTGAAGTAACTAATCCCGTAATCTGTTGTGCCTGTAAAAAAAAAGGCATCAACACAATCAAAAAGAGTAACGTTCTTTTCATATCATGTAATCAATTTTTGTTATTTGACACGAAATTGATATTTCATTAACTACCGATCGTCTTCCTCGATAAAGAAGAACCTACCACTTACGACAAACCACATAAATAACTGTATTTATGCTATTTACAAGAATTAATTTTGTATTAAGCTTAGGTTATCGATAAATTGGCACCTGGCTAACGACGCAGAAATACTCCTTTGCCAATTCATAGCGAAAAGTATAACGTTACTCGGAGATGCTGCAGTAAGCCATTACATTAGGCCTTGAGTAGATTGAAATGCGCTGCGTCCTTGAGATAGGCTGATGGAGTGCAACCTTGGACTCTTTTAAAATATTGATTAAATGAAGATTTGGAATGGAAGCCGGCCTGAAATGCCAATGAGAGAATATTAATACTTTCGCCTTTCTTTCTGCACTTATCCATCAGCATCACCACCTCCTTAATCCTATATTCATTGATATACTGATAAAAAGACTTTTCTTTGTATTGATTTAATGTTTCTGAAAGGTGATGGCGCGATACATCCGCTTTTGCGGCCAGACTTTCCAATGTCAGATCGGGATCCAAAAAAACTTTATGATTGGACATCAAATACTCTACCTTAGCCAAAATACCGGCGTAGTCCAAGCTGCTATTCTTTTCATTTTCTTCCACAGGAAAAGAGTGCTGTTTTTTACTTTCGACGAGGATCAGTTCTTCCTCTTCATTGACAGATAGCTGTTCCTTAGGTTTTTCCGGCTGATAAACATGGACATAGAGGAAAGAGCTTATTTTTACATAAATAATCGAGATACAGATAATCGCCAATATCGAATAGATAAAGACGCGAAGCCACAAATGGATAAAAGAAAAATAAGCAGTAATATCGAACAGCTGAGTCCAAATCGTGATGATAAGAAATGCAAGACCTATTAGTAAGAGCAAAAACGCAGCTAACCTAACCATACCTTTTTCCAATTTCCAGAACACCGATATCGACTTTATCTGAGCCAAAATCTTTAAAGGATAAGCAATATATAATACCGTATAAGCATAACCTGACATTGAATTGTATTTTTTTATAAATGGTGGTAGCTCCCCAGCATTGTTAATTACATAAGCAGCAATCCAAAAATAACCAATTGAAGCACATATCGACGGAAGCATAGCCAGGAGAATATCAATGGGTTTCCCGCGATGTTCGAGATAGCGCATATAACACCATAGTAACCCTGGATAAGCTAAAGCAATAAATGTATTAAACTGTTGGTGGATTTTTGAATGGGGCCAAAAAACATTCAGAGCAAAACTGATTGCCAAATGCAAAAATATGGAGGCTAATAAATAAGAAAGAATATTATCATGCTGTCCATTATTTTTTTTATTCTTTAATAAAACACCCAATGCCAATAAAGCCTGGGTGGCCCCTACAATAATAATATAATTCACGTCCTTAATCTGACTAAGCTGTTTCGCGAAGTTAAGAATCAGGTATTATCAAATTGTTAAATATGCTATCCACTCCCTATTCAGTATTTGACATAATAAAGAATTAAGCAAGTTTACACCTATCGCGCAAATATTTCCTTAGCCAGATGATGACTGTCCTCCTATCCTGTACATTATATTTCGCCATGGCTTCTTCAAGCCACAACTCGCCATTAACAATTGCGTTGATCACATCCGTCTTCACTTCTTTTGTAAATCGGGGTCTAACTTTATTATTTTCGTTCATTAAATTGGTTTTTATAACTGGCTATTCAGAAAGCTCATATTGCGTTAAGGTCAGTTGAAGATTGAAAACTTCAAGGTTTCCATAAATTTCAAACACAAAGAACTAACACAATCTCGCTTTTTTAATTAACGATATAGGAACATAACAGGTCACTATGATTATAAAAAGCAACCTGTAAAACAGGTCGCTTTTATCGCTATTTAAACGAAATCCAAAATTCTAATTAAATAGCTCATTAATCATCATAAGAACGCGATGTTAATTTCTTACACAACGCACATTTTTCATCTGTGTCTCGATCAAGTCTATGCCAATGACAGATATGTTAAGTAGATTTGCTGTCAGATCCGCACTATTGTTCCCGAAGATTCCTTTTTCACCGTGGTAATACCACGCACCCAAACCAAGTAGTCCTCCAATTTTAATACCCGAGGAACCGGTCCAGATTTCTGCGCGAGTTCCGAAATTGCCCAGGTTGATCTGTACAAGACCATTCACCACAGCGAAAGAGGTACTGCCCCCATTGAAGTTGAAGTGAAGTTTGTTATTTGGATATGGTGCGGCTGTTCCACTTGCGTTATATTCAAAATAACCTCTACCGTTACTTGTGCCGTATGTCGGACTCTGACCACCGATTCCCAAAAAGCCGGTCAGCTTCCGAAAATCACTTTCACTAGCTTGGCGCCACACACCTTTAGGGTACACTTCGTTACAAGGATCACTATTGACGCCAAATCGATCAGGCACTAGCCCTTTGAATGAAAAGTAAGTATTTCTGGCATTTGAATGTGCATAGGTATGGTGAAAACGATATGGATTATGCCCTGCCTGATAGTAAATATTCTGTCTCGCCCATCTTACTCCGTCCACAGTTAAAGGTGATTCTAACAAATTGACCAATAGACGATGGCTGTTTCCTAATACCGGTGTAATATTGAAAGTAAAATTCGCTGGAGTCGATGAGAATTGGCGCGTTGAATTATCATCTATTTTCAATGCCAAATTTGAGACATTTACTTTTATCCCACCAGATACCGCTGCAGGGTCTGCAGTATACACATAAGCGATTTTTGCATCTTGGTAAGATGGGTCAATATCCGCAAAACTTGAAAAGGCTATTTCTTGATCAGCAGAAATTAGGTTAGAAAGTGTACCGTTACCAACATCAATTGTGGCAGTTTTTATTCCTGCGATCTCTACCTTAGCGCCGGTCATATTAGCGAACATCCCCATCGAGTTCAGTTCTACCGCCAAACGGGCAAATTTATGTTTAAATAAAATGTTGATCGGAACATTTAAATTTGCTCCTCCCGTGGGCACAGCAACCTCACCCGTTGCATACAACACATCTTTTCCAGCTGGAAGCGCAATCGTTGTATTGCCCGTATTGATGTTAGGGATATCTTCACCATTATTGTAAGATAAAGCTACCCATTTGTAGGTTTGGCCCTGCGTCACATCAATTGCTCCTTGGCTCCCTGTTGTAAATTGCGTAGAAGATACCAGTTGGCTGCCGTCTTGTGAAAACAAGAATAAACGATAAGTAATGCCATTGTCCATCGCGGCGGCACGTGCCCCATGTGCAGATGTTGCTGCAGCCTTAGTGGTAAACTGGGCCGCCTTAAATGGAACATTATTATCAATTTCAATCAATGCATCAAATTCTGGAAACTCCAATAGTTTTGGACCATTCAAACTGGTCGAATTTGTACTAGCTTTACCTTTGACAGATGCTGTCTGCTGCGTCTCATCTATACCCGATACTTTGAGAACCAGCTTCGTTCCATCCAGTTTTGTTCCTTCTTCAGTCTGATCAATACGACCATCTTCCTTAGAACATCCAGAGAATGTAACCGTACTTCCCAACAATAGGGCAATAGATGTAACGGTCCAACTTAAACGCTTTAAACGTGATATTTTCATAAAATTGTTAATTTAAATAAATAGATGTTAGTTTATAAATCGCCGTTACCTTCGCCTCCAGAACCATTTCCCCAATCGCCAACACCAGGATTTGGAGTTCCTGTACCGCCCGAACCGGCAGCAATCCCTTGTTCCAGCTCAATTGTTTGCACCTCCATAGTAGGCGCTTCGTAGATTTTCTTTTCTTTTTTCATTTTTTTAAAATTTGGTTTAATTACATCTATACTTAATTGAATTAAGCCTAAAAATGACCTAAACAACATTACCAATAATATTTACGCAAACTTATATATGAAAAAGAAAAATATTTAAAAACAAAGATTACATTTTGACCACAAACATGACTACAATTTGACCACACAAAACATAAAAACCTAACAACCAAACAGATAACAACAACAAAACTCGATGTGACTCGACACAAACCAAGTCCAAAACAATAAAATAAAACCCTAAAAAACAGATAAATAAACAGAAAAGGAAAAATACAGAAACATAAAATCAAACAAATTAACCCAAACAAACAACATGTTAGCTCTAGCGGAAAGCAATAAAAAAATGTACTCTAAAAAATGGGGGGCTACGTATCATCTTGGTCTAAACCAGACTTTGTAAATAGGCCTCGAGATCCACTTCTTTTTCTAATTTCAACTTTTGCTTTATTCGATACTTCGTCACACGAACACTTTTGGGTTCAATATGAAATGCAGTCGCAATATCAAGTGTACTGTGCTGGAGGTACATATATGCGCAATGCTTTAATTCGAGTGCAGTGATCTTGTTTTCAGACAACAGTCTTAGTTTTAGAAAAAAATCAGGGTTGATGGCTTGAAATTCGCGAATAGGTTGTCCCGTCACTTCATCAAATCGCAGTTCATCTTTTATCATCCGTTCAAATACCCCCGCATTTTCATTGCCTTCTGTTTCTACAAGTACGACCTTCAAATGATCAAGTAGTTTATTTTTACGTTCGATCTGTAATGCATCAAATAGAGCTGCCTTTTGCATCTGTTCATTCTGTGATTGTAGTACTTGTATTTGAGAAAGCAATTTCATCCGATCATCTTTTTGATAGTCGAGTTCACCATTCAGACGGTTTTCTAAATCTTCATTCCGCATTCTTAGTTTTATACATTCATCTGTCTGCGCTTTATGTTTTATTCTGAAGAAAAAACTTAACGTAAGAATCATAAGAAATAGGATGACACTCATACTTCCCCAAAATATACTATGATATTGTCGATGTTTAAGATCTCTCTCAATTGTGTTCAACACTTCAACAATTTCCGTTCCCTGTCCATTTTGACTTAATTGAATATCCTTAGTCCCGCTCCCTAACAATCCTTTCGTTCTCCATTGATAAGTCACATGCAATAACGGCGTAACATATGCTTTACCTAAATATGTTCTTTCCAACGAATAAAAGAGCTTTTTTTTCATCTTTATGGCATATACTGGAATATATCCAGACCTTGTAATATCTCTAGAAATTTTTTGATTAAAAAATAAACCCTTTACCATGATAAGACCTTTCATTATTAAGTTTCTTGATTTCAAATAAGATTCGCATAAACAGCTTTTGATCCATGTAAACGACCGATAAATGGTGTACAACAACAAATTGAGCATGTGTATCGTGTTACTTTTCGGTAGGCACCTTTCATTGGCGGTTGATTTATGGCTGAAATCTTTCTCTAACAAATAAGCCAAAAATTCAAAACTTAATCAAGGGTTAAAAGGCTTCAATTTGACCACAAAAACATACCAGAACGACAACAAATCGACTACAACATGCTACAAATTCGTAACTCAGAATATAAAACAATCAATTGCAACATAACACGCGCTGTACAAGAACATCGTTAATTAAAATATTTTCGGTCCTTACTTCAATAGCACTCTCCCATTTTCTCAAAATTTCGAAGACAGAAATAATGCCATAACCAATCACTCTTGTAGCTAAACAACTACAACTATATCCCCTAAAATCATTCGACTAGAGCTCGTACCTGTTCCTGTCATATTGCGTCTATTATCAGGATGTTGTTTTCATTCTTGATAGCGTGAGGATTAGTAAAAATAGTGTGATTCAAAAGCTTTTTTAGCAAAAAGAAATAGTAAATCAGAAGAAATAGTCGTGAACTAGCTCTATTTTTTTTACGGTAATTAAATTTATCATTCTGCTAGCAGGTGTCTCAAAAAAATTAAAACCGAAACAGAACGACAATGATTTACTATTTTTAAAGTAATAAGCACAAAAAAAATTAACAATCTGATAGGGATATGGATAAAATCACGAAAAAAGAAATTGCAGAAGCAGAGAACCAACTTTTCTTGGCACAGCTAGCCAGTAATGTAGATGGTCTTGATCTCCTCCTATATGACGACCTTGTTGCTGTAGCACCTGATGGTCAAATGTTAACCAAAGAAATGGATCTAAATGCACACCGATCAAAAGCTATGATTATTGAAAATGCTTCAACAGAAATTGATGAGATCAGAATAATTGGGGATACCGCGCTTTCCGTTACTACGATGACGGCAAAAGGCAAGGTAATGGGAACACCATTAGAAGGAAAATTTAGATATTTTAGGGTATGGAAACGCATTGACAACACGCTAAAAGTCATTGGTGCCAGTTTTATGCAATTGCCTTAATAAGGGAACGGAAAACTGAAAATTCGGTTTTTTAATTTTGTCGTTGTAAATTTATATAGATGGGTATGATAAATAATAAATTTAGGATTATATGCAATGCAAAAATGAAAAAATATACTTTTTTTCTGGCTTGTATTTTACTTTGCTTTTTTATTTCTTGTCGAAATATTGGCAAACCTGTTGATAAACAAAAATCCGGTTCTTACTTCATCGATTCAAAAGGGCAGATAGCTTATTGTCAGAATGGAAATTGGTTTAGTTTGGGCATTTCACAAATGCAGGCTGATACAAAGTCATTTGAGGTTTTGTCAGAAGATATAGCTAAAGACAAAAATGCGGTATATTTTCGTGGCACGACTCAAAAACTTGTGGACAAGAATTCCTTTTACGTCGATAATCAGATTCCAAAAGATCGTTTTCATGTCTATTATATCGATCAGGCCCTAGGCTTTAATATCATCCAAGGAGCAGATCCAAAAACATATGAGCTCGTAAAGGACCATATAAACTGGGCACGCGACAAGGACCATTACTTCTACAGTAATGACATGATAAAGGCAGATCGGAAAACCTTTTCGTTCGTCAATGACTATTTTTTAATGGATAAAGATTCAGTTTATGTCTCTCCGAATATAGGTGCCTTTAAAGCAGTTGTTGCTAACTCCGGAAACATTGAAGCCATAAACAAATATTACATGAGAATTGGCAATACTATTTATTACCCACCATTTCAGCAGGGATCAGATGTCATAACGAGGTCTTTTAAGACCATTGATAAAATTCGTGTACTTGATCATGATCATATTAGTGTTGACAACAAAACGATCCTATTCAGGGGGAAAAGCTTCAGATATGAACAGGTAGATGCTCCTTCCTTTGCGTTATTCCCGATTGATGAAAAGAATGATGTGTACGGAAGCAACTCCTATTCAAAAGACAAGAATAATGTGTACTATAATCAGGAAATAATTCCGGGTGCCGATATTAAAACGTTTATACCTTTAGGTCACGATTTCGGAAAAGATGCAAAAAATGTCTTTTATCAAAAACAGCTGCTTGAAGGAGTAGATGCAAATAGTTTTAAGAAGGACGGTGATTTTTATAAAGACAATCGAGGCAATAAATTCAGCGGCCTTACAGGAAATAAAATCTAATCAGCTTTCTTTTGACAGCTAAACCTACTTTTTGTATTCAAAAAAAGCTTGTCCAGAGGAATTTATCGATTGAAATTTCCAACTCGCAAACTATTTTAATACAGCTAGTCAGATTTTAGGCGTAATACATCAAACATTAGTTGATATTCAGGTGTCTCGAGATTATACTTTTTAGATTCACGAATAACGTAAGCTGTCAAAGATGCCAACTCTGTTTTCGGTCGTTTATTAAGATAATCCGTATGCATGGATGAAGTCGCATCGTAAGGCATTTGTTCCATTTTGTCCAAGGTCCTATGTACAATATGATCAGCAATAACAATTCCTTTTTCCTGAGCTAATGTTGTAACCTCCTGAATAAGTTTAATAACCGCATCTTTCTTCTTTGGATCTTCCATTATCTGACCAATAGAACAATCAAAATAAGAAGTAGCTGTGGCCATAGCGGAAATAAAAATAAATTTGTCCCATATTATTTTCTCAATTTCATCGGAATAATTCACATGGATATCAGCCTGTTGCACAAGATGATATAACCTATCCAGTCTTTCATCATGTTCTCCATTCAATCCGAAACTCATTGTACCCCATTTTCCTGTCACTTCAATTACTCCGGCAGCCTTTAACCGGGACACAATATAGGCGCAACCATCCACAACCAAATTATTCGGATAATATCTGTTGATACGTTCTTTGCTGTCCACTCCATTCTGTAAGGGTATGAATACTGTATCTGCGCTCACACACGGTCCTAATAAGGCCATAGTATCTTCTAGATCATAAGATTTAGTACAAAGAAAAATGTAATCCATTTTTGTGAAGTTTTCAGCCTCACTGGAAGCCTTATAGGGCTTCGCTGTAAAACTTCCCTTTTCTAATAACAGCTTTAAACCATGTTGGTTAATCTCCTCAAGATGGTTACCTCGCGCCAAAAAATTGACATGAATATCAGTGTTTTCATACTTGCGCGCTAACATACCGCCAAAATATCCGCCCACTCCCCCCAGGCCCACAATTAATATATGCTGTTCCATTAGTTTTTTTATTTCGTATTCCTTATCTGTATTCAACCTTAAAATAAATCTAAAGTGAATATAAAGGAACTTTTGACAACACACAACTTATCAATGTCAGGCGGAGATCAATTATTCAGGAACAACTTTTCTTTTACCATTACTTACAAATTTGTTAGTAACACACAAATAGCTGCTTTACATCCAGAAGCAAGTATTTGCCTTTACATTTGCTCGTATAATTAATCATGTACAACAAGTTTTTATTTATGAAAAAATACGCATACATCGGAGCTTTGGGTTTTCTCGCAGTAATCACAACCGAGTTTGGCATTATTGGCATCTTGCCCCAAATAGCCGATCATTATCATATCAGTATCGACAAAGCAGGTTATTTATTAAGTGCTTTTGCCTTGATCATCGCCTTAACTGGGCCATTTATGACATTGTTGGCTTCGGGATTCGACCGCAAGAAAGTCATGTTAACTGCCATCGCTATTTTCTTAGTCACGGCGATTGTCTCTTCATTATCTCCTCCTTTTTGGTTATTACTTACTGTAAGAATTCTTCCTGCCTTTCTCCAACCTGTCTATATTGCGACAGCATTGTCTGTCGCCATTTTAAAAGGGGGGAAGAAAAATGAAAATGAACTTATGAGCATTGTTTTTAGCGGTGTTGCAATTGCTATGGTGACAACAGTCCCCTTCGCCACCTACATTGCCAGTCTCTACTCCTGGACATATTCTTTCACGATACAGGCTATTGTCAGTATTATAGCACTGCTGGCAATCTATTTTGCCATTCCTCCTTTGCCCATAAAAGAAAAAAAATCCTACGGCAGTCAGATGAAAATATTAACCAAACCCATTTTTATGGTCAGTACCGCAATGAATTTCTTTATGGTATCAGCTTGGTTTTCTACCTATAGTTACTTCGCCGAATATTTAAACAAAGCAAAGAATATGGACAGCACCATGGTTAGTTATATGCTATTTGTATTTGGTATTATTGGAGTCATCGCAAACTGGGTGGCAGGGAAAATGCTCAACCGAAATATTACGTTTACCACAGCATTCTTCTTATCGGGTACACTTATTATTCCTTTATTACTGTATTTTTCAGATGGCAATATGTTCGCTACGGTCTGTACGATTGCCTTATGGGGATTTCTTTATTCTCCTAGCTTCTTAAACGCATCTACCTATATGATTTCTTCCGCTCCCGAGGCGCTAGAATTTGCCAATAGTCTAGCGACTTCATTTGGCAATCTCGGGGTAACTTTGGGAACTACCATAGGTGGCTGGATTATCGTTTCGAAAGGTATAGAATTTTCGCCCTGGCTTACGATGGCTTTTGGTTTTCTCGCCTTTCTGATGATCGCCCTACGACAGTTTTTAGAAAAACGTGGCACAACAAATCAAATCACCGCGGTACAGTGTACACAGCAATAATATATTTTGCCGGTATTATAAATAGCCAATGCACGACAATTTAGATCTAGTTAGCTTGGATAATCATTCCAGCGCGAACTAGATCTAACGCTTTCTCCTTAAAGACCATCGATAAGATACCAACTCAGAATAATACCTATGACAAAAATTAATACGGCCACAATTGTTATGCTATTTGAAGTTTGAGTAAAGTTTTCTTCTTCGATTTGTTTGTTCGTTTTACGATATTTAAAGAAAGCGACAATAACCGTCAATGCACCAATGACCACAATGGAAACGCCAACAGCACCAGAATGTTCATGCTGGGAGCCTGCAACTACATCTTTTTTTAAAATGAGCTCAATCTGACGAATAAATAGTGAAAACTTAACAACCACAAAACCGAATCCCATAATCCCTAGGCTTGTCCGGATCCAAGCAAGGAAAGTTCGTTCATTAGCAAGATGGTCATTTACCTTTTGTGGAGCATTTTTAGACATTCGAAATAATTTTGATCAACAACTAAGTTAAAAGAATTATAAAATCCATTCCTTGGCCCTTAAACAACGTTTTACAGCTGTGACTATGCTTTAGCTCATTTCGTTCACAGGTTAGTCAATTTTTTAAGGTTAAGAAGTCATTTTGTTTGTTCTTCATTAAACGCTGCAAAACGTTGAAAAGTTTGAAAAATATTTTAATGTTTCTTCTTTCAGATCTTTTTTATTAATGGAATACCGAACCCTGCAGATGAGGAAGGAATAAGTTTCCCATCTTTGACGAGATATCCCGACAAATCCACATCATCAGATGTACTTGTAACCCCTTCAATGGTTACGGTATTTCCGAGCCCTCCGGCTAAATGCGCTGTATAGTAGCTCTTGAGAAGCGATCCCCAGGCATGTGGAGATGCTTGTGCTCCGAGTTGTATTAACTTTGGCATTAAGTTCCTCCAATTCGTAAATCCAAGGCCTTCAATATCCGTAAGGTGAACATCCAGCAGTTTCTTTTCAAATAAGGTTCTCAGCAAGTTCTGATCAGGATCTGCTTCGCCATCCGCCAGCAAAGTATTTATGCCTTCCGATTTTAAAAAGCCGCTAAGCTTTTGATAATCCATCACCGTTTCATGAAAAGGTTCTTCTATCCAAAAGAGATTTACCATTGGGATACCTTTTAAATACTGAATAAATTGGTCTGATGTAAAACCGTTATTTCCATCAACTAAAATTCTGCAGTCAGGAAATGCGTCTGCCACTGCTTTTGTAACCTCAATATCCCGTTGAAGTCCTTTGGAAAAAGGCATCCATTTATGCCCCCTTCCAATTTTTAACTTAAATTGCCTGTACCCCACTCCATAATCATATTGGCATTCCTCAAGAATACGGTCAATTCCTGATGGCCTATCCGCTGGTTCTAAGTCATCGAAATAGATCATACCACTATAATAATCTGTTATGATCGGATCTTTTCGACCAAGTATTTCATAAACAGGTTTATTTAAAATGACTCCTGCGAGATCATGAAGAGCCATATCAAAGGGAATATGTGTCTGCAGCAGTGTACCGACTTTGGGAGAAAAAAGATCTGACATTTTCTTGCCTATCAATTCTCCCGAAATTTTTTCAGCTTCACGTCTTGAGCCACGGAGTGAGGCCCAGCCCATTGCTCCCTGATCTGTCCTTATAACACATATTTCCACATCAGGTCCATAACCATGTAGGTCGAGACGGGCATTTTTCCCCACAAGCCTCGGATAATTCATCTTTACGGTAAAAAATCTGATATCTTTTATCTTGTGATAGGACAGGACCTTGTTTCCTGGTTCAGCATCAGAGGAAAATAAAATTTCATTTGCGTAACCTTTATACAACGTAGCTGAGGCAATGCCAAAATTCAGCGCCTGAATAAATGTTCTTCTTTTCATAGTTGATTTATTTCGATTATCCGAAACCGTCAGGAAAGACTTGTTTCTAGTTTTTTCCTTTACACAGCGTAGGCATAACTAGCCATCTAACCAAAGCTTTATAATTAGTTTATAAATATCCATATGAAAGATACTGCATACGCGTTTGTATTTATTGACAAGCCGTATCAATTGCTGTACAATTTGTATCATTTTTTTTTATAAATGTCTCTGTTGTGTACAATTACCGTATGACTATCTTTACTGCTTCGAGCAGCCTTATTACCTCATACCAATACCGCAGAAAAAAATTGCATATAAATACCTATGTCTTAAATTTTCCTTTATTTTGTATATATGCGCATATTGGTAACAGGATCTTCGGGAAAATTAGGAAGTGTAACAGTTCGGAATCTACGTCGGGCTGGACACGATGTTACGGGAGTTGATTTATTAGAAAGCGATACCACTGATCATTTTTTAGATGTACAGCGAACTGAGGCAGTTATTGAATTCACAAGTGGTTATGAAGCCATTATCCATACTGCAGCGCTGCATGGTAGACATATGGATTTGAATTATAACCGGCAAAGTTTTATAGATACCAATATAACAGGAACATTAAATCTGTTAAATGCCTGTGTAAAGAACGGAATAAAGCGTTTTCTTTTTACCTCTACAACCTCCATATATGGCAATGCACTTGTTGATGCGGAAAAAGCGGTGTGGGTTACAGAGGATCTCATAGCCCAACCCCGTGATATTTATGATATTACCAAACAGGCTTGTGAAGAGCTCTGTAGAGATTTTTTCGAAAAAGAACAGCTAATGACCAGCGTCTATCGTGTTGGCCGATTTCTTCCAGAACCCGATAACCTTATGCTAAATCATCGTTTGTATCGGGGATTAGATGAAAGAGATGGAGCTGAGGCTCTTCGACTAGGTGTTGAGACCAACTTTACGTCGTTTCAGATTTTTAATGTTTCTAGCGGTTCGCCTTTTGAAATTGAGGATTTAATTGAACTAAAATCTAACCCTTCCCATATCATCGCTAAGCGTATCCCAAATGCCGTTGAAATATACCGACAGAGAGACTGGAGTTTTCCAACATCGATAGATAGAGTGTACCGAAGTGATAAAGCAATGCAATTACTTGGTTACACTCCGCAGTTCACTTTCGAATTTCTTCTCAATCAACTTCCATAAAACAGCAAGACGGCACTTTAGTTATTGATCTACTCCAATAAAAACGTCTTCATTTTATTTATTGCTTGCAAGGAAATAGCTAAATCTTTGTTGAGCACGATTTGTCCACTTGATTTTTCCCGAATAATCAAATTAGCATATTGTGTTCTAAATAATGAAAAAAGTGGCCTTTCCTTTAGCGGTAGATACTTTTCAACAATAGAAACTGCGTAACTATCGAAAACATATTCTTTTTTTCCAATGCTTATCCGGTCACTGAATAGCGTACAGCGGTTTTGCCGATAGGTGGAAACAAGTAAGGCGGGTAAAAGAACAAATCCAAAGAGAGCGAAGGCCCCAAAAGAAATAACCGTACTTGTACCTGAGATAATTCCCAAAAGATTATAGAGTGATCCGAAAATAATAAAGGGCGCCAAGACACCATAAAAAATGAGTGTCCGCTGTGATAGATTGATTTTCATACTAATGATAAAAGATTGATTTAATACACCAAAATAGTTAAAAGCCAAGGAATCTCCCACATAATATAATTATCGCTTTGATCTCCTTAATATTCGTCCACTATCAATAAATAAGGGTAATACTTTTGCCATATTTAGTCGGCTGTTTTTCTATCGTCAGATTCTTGTCGGAGCTTACAAAGCATTTGAAACAAGTCTCAAAAAACAACAAAATCTATATAAGATTTCCAAATTTCCCAGTATAGATTAGGATAAGGGTAATCATATCGAATAGCGCATGTGAAATGATTGAAACCCAAAGATTATTATTCCCTTTTTTATATAAAATACTCCAGTACAATCCTCCCAAACAAGCAGCAATAACAGCAAATATATCTTGCTGCAGATGATAGAGGCCGAAAAGAATACTGGTTATCACGATAGGCAACCAATGTCCCATTCCTTTAAACAATCTTTTTTCGAGTATATTCTGGATATAGCCCCGAAACACAACTTCCTCATAAAATCCACCAATAATCCAAGCTGCAAAAATTGTCATGATCAATCTTTCTATACTACTCCTGATAAAATTATACTCCGTATAATCCGGAACATTAAATAGATGTTTGATAACTGGAATATATATTATCTGCATAAATATTACCCAGGCTAATGCAGAGAGAATTCCTAAAAGAATAGCACGCGAAGAAAGGTTTTTCTTATCTAATCCCAAATCCCTCAATGTCCTGCCTTTTCTTCTTAAAACAAGAAAAATTGCTAGAAAACAAATGACTGCATAAGAATAAAAAGGTAATGGCACAGCATGCGGAAATACGACAAGAAATAGGATGAACCCGATATCCTGAATTATTGAAAATGCTTTCCTTTTCATTGGTTCAGTTATGAAGTGCGTATTATTTCAAAAATTTAAGCAACTGTAACACCAAAGAAGTGTCCTATTAACGCTGTCACTCCCATTGCTATCGTCCCCCAGAAACATATTCTGCCTACTGCAACTCCGATACTCGAGCCTCCAGTCTTGGCCGCAATCGCTCCAAGAACCATTAAAAAAATAATCGTAAAACCATACTGCAGATAGACCATCTGCTTAATTGGTGCAAGCAATGAAACCATAAATGGAAGTAGCGCTCCTAACGCAAATGAGCCCAGAGATGCCAGTGCAGCTTGTAGAGGTTTAGCTTGTGTAATCTCATTGATACCCAATTCGTCATGTGCATGGGCGCCCAATGCATCATGTGCAGTTAGTTCACGTGCAACCTGTAAGGCGGTTTCTTGACTGACGCCTCTTCTTTCATAAACTTTGGCTAATTCCTGTAGCTCGATTTCAGGCATTTCTTCAAGTTCCTTTTTCTCACGTAGGAGATCGGCCTTTTCGGTATCTTCCTGTGAGCTTACGGAAACATATTCTCCTGCTGCCATAGACATTGCTCCCGCAATCATACCCGCTAACGCTGTCAAGACAATGGTATTGCGTTCAGGGCTTGCCGCTGCAACTCCAATCACAATACTCGTCGTCGATAATAAGCCATCGTTGGCACCTAGCACAGCAGCGCGAAGCCACCCAACCCGGTTGACATAGTGTTTTTCTAATGGATGGTGCATATCAGTATGTGTTTGTGAAAGATACTTAAATTTAGCAATTATATTTATTTAAAGCCACACTGATATCACTGTAAGTCAACAACCTATCAAATTACCTACAGTGCCATCCTGATTTTTTTCAATTGTGGTTATCCCTTTTAACCATTACCTTTCAACATTTCGCAAACTTTATTCTACTCAGGAGCTTAAAGAGAAGGTGTAAAGAATCTTGCTTCTTTAAAATTTATAATTATATCCTAGTCTCAGCACCTGCGTTTCGTAATAATCATGGCTTGTATAATTAAAACCAATACCATCTATTTTTCGCTTAATAACCATCGTATTTAATAAATCCGTAGCATTAAAGAAAAGCTCGCCTTTTCCTTTTTGAACGGATTTTTTTAGTCCTGCATCTATTGAAAACCTCGATTGGATTTTTCCCTGCGGTATAATATCCGGTGCCAAATAGATTGCTGTAATCTGCCCATCCCATCCTTTTGCAAAACGAAACATATTGTTAAACTTCAAGTTACCTGAAAGTGCAGTCTGCCTATCTGCTGAAAAAGTATTGGGTTCGGGATAAAGATTTTCTACTGTAAAGGCATTGATTTGGTTTCGATAGAGATTACCATTAATATTAAAGGAGTAAATTGAAGATACTTTTTGATTCAAGATTGTTTCAATCCCCGTATTGAAGCTCTTTCCTGCATTTTGGAATACAGCATAAATTAATTTACTGTCCGGAAGAGTACTCGATATCCGTGTAATAGTTCCATCAGCGAAACGGTGATACATTGCGGCGTAAAAGTAACCCTTGCTCCAGGTGTTCTTATATCCCAGTTCGACAGAATTGGTGAACTGAGGACGCAAGCCTGGATTTCCAACCTTGATAATTTCAGCATCATCATACTTTGGAAAAATACGAATGTCAACTTCATTAGGTCGGTCCACTCGCCGATTATAAAAAGCCGAAAGCTTGTTATTGTCGTTAAGTTTGTAGGCCAATCTCACATTGGGAAAGGGTTGCGTATAATTGTACCCATCGCTTTTATAGGTGTTATGATTTGGATTTACATCATATTGAATTTTCACATATTCTAGACGCAAGCCTAATTCAGCCTCCCATTTTTCATTTTCGAAAACATAATTCCCATACACTGCTTGTATTAATTCCTTGTAATTTGCCCAGCCGCCAGCATCCATATCAAGAACAGAGTTGGCGCCCGGTTTAAACTCCATATTAGTTGGAATATTCCGGTTTCTCACCTTTATTCCGGTTTCAATACGTCCATATTTCAGCGGTTTGATATAATCTACATTAACATCATAAACCTGTTCGTCAGATAGCAGCTTAAAAGAGTCTGTTCCTTTCGAAGAAGGTAGATAATTGTCATAGAAGTACTTTTCGTCTTCTCGATGAAATGTATAATTAAAACCAACATTGAGCAAATGCCCGGCATCTTTAAATTTGTGCTGATAAGAAGTGGTCGCCATGGCTGTTGTCTTCAATTCATCTTCCAAAAATTGCCAAAGACGCAAGCGTGTTGAAATATCAGCATTGAAAAAAGGTTGATCGCCCCGGTCAATAATCTTCTCACTACCATACATCCCCGAAATAGTCAGATTATTCTGCTCGTCAATATGCCAATCTATCCCCGCTTTCGTCGTTAGAAAATTCGTATTCCGATTTCGTTTCAGCTGTGAGTTAATTATTGTACCATCTTCATATTTACGAGTTACAAATTCATTCTTGTTCAGTGTCTGTGTATAGAGATTATCGGCCTGTATGAAAATGTTGACCTTATCTTTTCTGTAATTTAATGATACACTGGGATTGATTTTAGGTGTTAAAGTATATTGTGGTCTTATGGTTGGTAGATTTTCCTTCCGTATCCATAATGAACCCAATCCGGAACTGAAACCTACTTTACCATTAAATCCATTTTGATTACTTTTCTTCATAATGATATTAATAATACCTGCATTTCCGTTGGCATCATACTTCGAAGAAGGATTATTGATGATCTCTATTTTATCTATCGCTGATGACGGAAGATTATCCAACCCAGATTGGCTACCAAAACCTGTCAAGGCGGTTTGTTTTCCATCGATAAGCACGGTGACTTTGTCATTGCCTCTCAGTTGAACTTTGCCATCCTGAACCGTAATTCCGGGCAAATTTTGCATCGTCTGCAAAACAGAACCGCCGGTCTGACTTATATTATCGGCAACGGAATAGATTTTCTTATCCAGTTTATTACTTACATGACCTGCCTGAGCAGTCACGGTAACCCCTTCTAATGCGATGGAACGCTCCTCCAACTCGATCGTTGGGATATCCAAAAACTCCGAAAGACTACCAACAAACAGGGATTGCTTCTTATCCTCAAACCCTGTAAATGAAATGTTTAATTGGTAATTTCCTGGCTTAATTTTGGAAATGGTAAACCGGCCTTCATCGTTTGTCATCGTTCCGGCGATAAAAGCGTCGTCTTTATCAGATTTGACCACAACATTAACGTATTGAATAGCCAATTTATCCGTCTTATTTTTTATAATACCTGAAAGGCTAACAGACGATACCTGTGCAGAAACAACCGAAGAAAATATGACTAAAATAAAAATAAAAAATAACCGTAATTGAACCATAATCTAATCCCTAACCTCCTTTAGAAATTTACCCTTATCATCAAAAATTAAGTCCCTACCATCGACTTCAGCCTCATAGCTAACATTATTTCTAGCATCAGTAATTTTAGCTGCTTCTTTGATATTTTTATGTGGATAGTTTTTGATTACATAAGCTTTAGCGTCTGCAGGAAGCTCTCCGGCAGGAATTCCAACCTCGGTTTCAATAATATCTCCTGCGGCATTTATAAGGACGGAATAATTAATTTTCCCATCCTTAAATCCAGCTTCATAATTTCCCTTTTCTTTTTCCCATTTAACCGACTTTACATTAGGGTATTTCTGTTGAAACGCCAGCCTAATTACTGATGGAACTTTCTTTTCTGAGACTTCTTGAGCTTTGGCCAATGATACGCTTACCATCAGGGCCAAAATAAAAATTAATCTTTTCATGTTCTTTTTATTAATGATTCCATAAAATTCAAAAACAATTTAGAAGAAATTTAGAACTCAATACCAACCAGGACAATGGAAATTGTGGAGCTAATGAATAGCTATCATCTTCGGAGATTACTCGGTGCTTGTTCGGTGCTTGTTCGGAACTTCTTCGGTGCTTCTTCGGTTGGAAGCGAATAAATAGCGATTAAGTTCCGAGGAAAAAACGTCGATTGTATGAGTGAATATCGAAAACTATATAAGATTAAACTTACCGCGTATGGGATTCGCTTTCCTTACAGTATTTTATTTTTCCAAATAGCCTGATACATCTTAAGGATATGTTAAACTTTTCGTATTAACACTTTTTAACGATGTTAAATGGTAGCTTTAGCAAATATTATAATTTACATCAACCACAAATGCCCTTTTTAGACCATGTTCTGCAAGTTCCTACCTACGGATGGAAAGACAACGATGGAAACCTCGTAAAGCCAAGCAAAAAAGAAATTTTCAGCGAATTCTTCAAACGCCTCAATATTTTTAAAGATAAAAGAAATTGGTTACCCTTTTTTAGCTGGCTAAAAGTAGCTTGCCTCATCCCCTTTTTTATCATCTTTTTGGTGTATCACTTCAGTTGGTGGACTGTCTTGGCAGCATTTGTCTACAGTATGATCGTTATGGGGACTCATGGTACGATATGGCACCATCGATTTGCAACACACGGCGCATTTAAATTCCGGAACGGATTCTGGCGTTTTTTCACACAGAATCTGACTATTAATGTAATTCCAGAAGAAATATATGTGATTTCACATCATGTTCATCACGCAAAATCTGACACCCCTGGTGACCCTTATAATGCACAAGCTGGCTTTCTATACTGTTTTTTAGCCGATGTAAATCATCAGCCTATTGCTAAGGACCTTACGGAAAATTCATATAACCGTGTCAAATTACTGATGCGACACACTGGTGTAACCGCCAATAGTTATGCACAATATCGAAAATGGGGGTCGTACGTAAATCCTTCTCATGCTATCGGATCCTGGATACTAAACTGGGCTTTTTGGTATGCCATTTTCTATTTGATCGGTGGCCACGCACTTGCCTGTACACTCTTTGGTGCGGCCGGTTTCTGGGCAATCGGTGTACGGACATTCAACTATGAAGGCCATGCAAAAGGTGAAGACAAGCAACGTGAAGGTATTGATTTCAATGAGAAAGACAAATCGATAAATCAGTTATGGCCCGGCATTGTAGCAGGTGAATGGCACAACAACCATCATTTATATCCTAAGAGTGCGCGGAGTGGTTTTAAACCTTATCAGATTGATCTCGCTTGGTGTTATATCAAAATGATGCATAAACTCGGCGCAGTCAGTAGTTATCGTGATGACAAGAAAAGATTTGACGAACAATATCGTATCCCCTACCTAAAATCTAAGGAATAATCAATCTCTCTTATTATAATTTTAACCTGTTACCGGCTTCAGCTATATAGCACAGGAACAACTAAGTCAACGTAGCGCGATATTAGATTACCGCATTTTATTTGGAACAAGTCTAAATAGAGTGTATATTTGGGTGCTTTGAAAACCTCCGTACGTAAAATAGAGATCAACAAACAACAATTTGAAGAGTTCTTTCAACTGTATTGGAAGAGAATGTTTTCATTTGCGCTTAAAAGTGTAGAAAATGAAGATGATGCAAAAGAAATTGTTCAAGATGTCTTCAAATCTCTGTGGGAAAGAAGATATCAGCTAGAACTTCAGGATGCGGAGCGTTATCTATTGCGTTCGGTTAAATTAAAATCACTAGAATTTCTTCGGAATAAAGGAAATAAAGAGAGACATCATGAGCTGATCTTAAATAGCAAAGCAGCATCTTACGAAGACAATTATATTTATTACAAAGAACTCAAAAATCACTTGGATCAAGCTGTTGATTCTTTGCCCAAACAATGCAAAAATGTCTATAAACTGAGTCGCGACGAAGGGTTAACTAACAAAGAGATTGCAACAAATCTACTTATTTCAGAGCGAGCAGTTGAATATCATATCAGTAAAGCATTGTCAGTTATCAAAATAAGACTCAAAAAGTATTGCAATATCAATATTGCGAGATTCCTATTAATTACTTTTTTGTACTTTTGAATATACGTGGATTATCAAAAGATGGAAATCAACCAAGAAATACTTAAAAAATATGCTTCAGGTGAATGCTCTGAAGCTGAAAAGCATGCGGTTGAAAAATGGTTGGATAATAATTCATGGGATAGTATTGCGGAAAATAACCATGTCGATGAACTAGTTGGATCTGACATGTGGAATAAAATTAATGCCGATGTATATCAATATAGAAAATTCCATTGGGCCAAAATTACTGCCGCCGCCGCAGTTCTTGTAATCGGTTTTTCTGTTTTCTATCTATCTCCCCCTGCTCTGGATAATCATACCTTTACCAATACATCGATTGAGAATAGCAGGCTCTTTACCGAAGATCATTATGATTTACAGTTAAGTAAAAATAGCACGGCCAATATTGATCTGGTTAATAAAAAACTAACCTTCAGCGGAGACTTTATGATCACGCCCAAACGGGACTTTGAGCTTGTGGATAGTAACCATAATATTCTTGTATTTAAGGCTGGGCGAGAATACTTTGTTTCTGATTCTCCGGATTTTGGTAAAATCGTTGCTTTTCAAAAAAGCGATTTGGCATTCCTCCCGTCCAATATGCAGATTAAAATTAGAGAACAATTTCAAAGCATTTAATAGACAAACATGAAGCGATTAGTATTGTTGTCTTTCCTTGCAACTTTTATTTTTTCCTGTCAACAAATTTCCAAAAAAAACATAGATCCTGATTTTGTTTTTTGCTTGTTTAACAAAGATGAAAGCCCAACCAGTTTGTTTTTCTCCGAAAGTTTGGAGGACACCCGACAACCTACGCTACAAATTCCTTTGTCCAGCTCACGAATTCAGGAACGGGAATATATCTATAAAAATGGCTTCTTTTATCGGTTGTCAAGCCAAACCAGTGTATTTACGAAACACCGATTACAGGGGGCGTCCTTAGTCCTTATTGACAGTATACAATTAAAAAATCGCGACTTTGAAACCATCACCTGGAAAGATGACAACAATTTAATTGCGCTATGCCGAGAGGATCTTATTGCAAAAAAAGCCCAGGCCCGACTCTATCAGATTAATGTTGCAGAGATGAAAATTATTAAGGAAGATACCATCACACTTCCCTTTGCAACAAAAGAATATAACGCACTACACCTCGGACTTGTTGATATTGAAAACAATAACCTTTGGCTGGCCTATTCCTTCTTCAAATCACACGGGAAATATGGACATACCACATCTGATACGACCTATTACGCCACAATAAATTATCCTAGCTTTACACTGCAACAAATTCAGAAAGAAACTCGTTCGACCTATCCCGGTGGCTTCAACATCATACAATCCTATAGTTTTAAAGACGAATTAGGGGACTATTATTTTATGACCAATCCTGGCATAGCGCTGGGCAATAATTTAAAGCTTCCAACAGCAATTTTTAGAAAGAAGAAAGGGCAGCAGCTCGTCGATCAGCACTTTATGATCAATGTTTCCAAGTCAATTGGTAATCATGCTTATGGAATCTGGTATGTGGGCAACGGAAAGGCGATTGTTCGCAATGAACAGAAGAATTTATACACCGATTTTTCCAATTATCACGCAGTTTATCAGTTCGAATATAGACTGGTGGATTTAAAATCTGGTTCCATCGAAAGAATTCCGCTCCCATTGGATAAAGGTACCCAAAAAGAGAATGTCTGGAGCGACAAAAAGGATGTTTATATAGCGATAGATGATGCAAATGATGAGCATCGTGTATGGAAGTATAATTTGCAGACAAAAGAAATCTCCAAGGGGATCCAACTCCCCAATAGTACAAACTTTATTGTACGTATGGATTATTTGAAAAAATAATCTATAGTTTCTTCAAAAAAAACAAAGCTCATAATCAACTATTTGCATATTTTTTAAAAAAATAGCTGAAATCAACATTCGGTAAGCGATCGGTATAGGCAACCTTCTTGTATATACTTAATCTAAATAAAAATGTTGAAGTCAACATCTACTTTTGTACTCTTATTAATTTTTACCGTATTTACACAGGCCCAGACCTCCCGAAAGAACGTTATTTCAGGTTTTGTCAAAGATAATTTTGGAAGACCAATCCCAGGTGCAACAATACTTCTAAAAGATCAGGTCAATGGTACATCATCCGATGTAGACGGATATTATAAACTACATACGAATATCCCAAACAAGGCCATCATACGTGTCACTGCGGTGGGATATAACTACGAAGAGCGACCTCTAAACGGCAAAAATATTCAGGACTTTCAACTTATCGAGGATCGCAATTATATCGACGAGGTAACCGTAACAGCACATAGGAAAACCGAAAATGAACAAAAAGTCGCCGAAATAAAACGATCGGGCTTTAATGTCAGTGTCATTGACATGAATAAACATGCCAACGAAGCTGCCAATTTAACACAGGTTTTAAAGCGTGCCACAGGAGTCACTATTCGTGAAGACGGTGGATTGGGCTCCAACTTTGTATTCCGTATCAACGGGCTCGATGCAAAGATCTACATTGATGGTGTTCCCATGGAAAACTTTGGGTCATCGATGTCTTTAAATAATATTCCTGTCAATCTGATTGATCGCGTCGAAGTTTATAAAGGTGTTGTTCCTGCTTTTTTGGGTTCCGATGCGCTCGGAGGTGCTGTCAATATTATTACAAAGCGGCGAGCAAGACCTTATCTGGATCTGAGTTATTCCTACGGCTCATTCAATACACATCAGGCGGCCGTCGTGGGTACATTTACCAATCCCAAAAACAAACTATCCTTCCGGATGAATGCATTTTACAATCATTCCGACAATGATTATAACATGTATACCAACGAAAAGTACAACGTTATTTTAGAGAAAACTGTCGATAATAGATATGTCACTGTTCCTAAAGTCAAACGCTTTAACGATGCCTATACATCCGCTATGGGACAACTTGAAGTGGGTTACAGAGATGTGTCCTGGGCGGACCAATTTTATATCGGCCTAACCTATTCTCAAAACCACAAAGAAAACCAGCTCGGAGCTAACATCAATAAGGTTTATGGCGGGGCATGGTCGGAGAGCAAATACCTGATGCCAACTTTAAACTACAAAAAGAGCAATTTTCTGGTCAAACGCCTATATGCAGATTTATTCAGCAGTTATAGTTACGATACGAGGTACGTAAGAGATACAGCCTTATACAATTATGACTGGTCGGGAAGCTGGATTTCAAATCAGATTGGCTCAAGCCCGAATCCCCAAAAAGATACAAAGTATAATTTATCAAATTACCTAGCGCGCGTAAATCTAAACTATGACTTTGATGAAGCACGCAATCAAAGTTTAAATTTCAATTACAATTTTAACACCAACAATCAAAAAGAATACGATCTAATCGGCAACTATGACAGATCTGGATTGCCCTCCTATCTAGGGAAACATATTCTTGGCCTGTCGTGGCAAAACCAATGGTTTGACAAGCGCCTATCAAATGTTTTAGCAGTAAAATATTATCGATTAGATGCATCCAAAGATATTGAAGTAGTCAGTTCCGACAATAACACCAATTCAATCAGTAGACAGATCATTCATCAGCAGAAAAAAGGGAATTACTATAGCATGAGCATTGCTTCACGGTATAGAATAATCAAAGATGGTGGTTGGAAACTATCTTATGAAAGGGCATATAATCTACCGACAATGACTGGCCTTTTTGGGGATGGACAAAATATCACACCGAATTGGGAATTAAAACCCGAACGTAGCGATAATATCAACACGGGGTTTTACTACAATACATTTATCAACGACAATCATTTTTTCAATGTCGATGTCTCTGGATTCTACCGATTTGCAGATAACTATATAAATACACGCGCAGTTACACAGAATGGGAACGCCAATTTTCAATATTATAATGTTCCCGGCGTAAAGCTCTATGGCTTCGAAGCTGAAATCAAATATGGATTTAAAGACCTTTTAGCCGTCACCCTCAATGGCTCTTATGATAAAGCTATTGATAATGCAAAATACACGGATGACTCCGGTAACAATCAGATCAGCGTGAATTACGGAAATCAACTTCCTAATCGCCCTTGGATCTATGGAAACGCTGATATAAGCCTGATCCAGAATAACTGGTTTCAGCAAGGAAGCAGAGTGCAACTCTCCTACTTATATCAATACACGCACTGGTTTTATCTGACAGAATCATACTTGGGATCACTTGAATCCAAAGATCTTATCCCTTCCCAAAATATCCATTCTGCGGTACTTAGTTACGCTTGGGACCGCAACAAATACAATATATCCTTTGAGGCTAGAAATCTAACAGATGAACGAGCATACGACAATTTTCGACTGCAACGACCTGGACGTGCATTCTACGTCAAGCTGAGATTATCCATTATGTAAAAAACAAATAAATATATATTTTTATGAAAATCAATAAATTCGCCATCGCAATATTTGCTGCGACTGTGTTATTTTCTTCCTGCAAGAAATCACCTGACACCACTTCACCTGATGAAACTACGCCGACTTCAAACAGCTTATATAGTGTATGGGTAACGACCGCAGCGGGTTCATCTTACCTGCTCACTGCAGATAATTTGATGAAAGATACCCTACTCACTCCGAACAACAATCAAGGAATCGATATTACCTCCCACCTACCAGCAGCATTCTATGCTATTTACGCTTATGCCTATGAGGGTAAATATTACCTGTCAAATGATGGAACAAGATTTAGTCAATTTGAAGTAGTCAATAGTAAATCTTGGAAAGAAACGAACAATTACGCTTTCCCTGGAAATTTCTATCTGGGAAAAGTCCTAAAAGATATTAGCACAAAAGATGAAATGGTCATGACTAAAACAGCTGGTACGACCAATAAAGTGAAAAATGTACTGGAACAACCGATTTATTTTATGAACATCAACAATATGACAATCAATAAAACAATTGGTATAGAAATTCCAATGATCACTTTTAATCCCAAAACTCCGGAAGGAAAAGATCATAATCCATATATCGTACCGACGAGCTTCACACAAAGAGGCGACAAATTATTTGTCGGACACAAATACAGAAGCAATGAAACTCGTAAAGATATCATAGACACGGCCTACATGTATGTGTGTGATTATCCGAGTTTAGCGAATGGGAAAATTATAAAAGATGGCAGAGGAGGCTTTGCTGCGGGACACTGGGAAGTACAGACACTTACTTTTACAGATGATAACAATGATTTATATATCGTAACCAAAAAGACTGATGCTGCTACCTATGGTTTATTGCGTATCAAGGCAGGCCAGACTACGTTCGATCCAGATTACTTCTTCGACTTGAAAGGCTATAACGTTTTCAGCAACAACATTTCACAAGTTCAAAAACTAGGCGATGGCAAGGTTTACATCAGTCCATTTGTGGTCGATCCAGCAAATAAAAAGATTGTTGCAGATCTTCGGATTTTAGTTGGTGGTGGAGAATCTAAAACAACGATGAACTTTATGGAAAATGGCAAATTGTACGATGTATTCAAGACAGATGAGTCTAAATGGTATGTGTATGAATACGATCCAGCAAAAAATTCGGTAAAACGCGGTGCCGAGATCGATCCGGGAATTACACAAGTTTATCACTTGAATAAGCTTAAATAAAACACCTCTAAGTTAAAGAAATACCTATTCGATGACACCTTCAAAACTCGAGTACTCGATGATGAAACGTGTAAAATCGAATCTAGGTATTTCTAATACCTAACTCCTAGTTTAAATCAAATGAAAACAATACTCATTAACCTCTTCACATTTTTTATTGTGCTGTCAGCTTCGGCACATGCTGTCTTTATTGAAACTTCGCTGAAAGGAACCAAAGGAAAGCTCCATACGGTAAAAATCGTTTATGGTGAACCCGATGAACATGAACTTATCTCAAAATGGTGGTGGTATAAAGACGGTACGCAGATTACGTTGACATTGATCAAACCTGATGGAAGCACAGCCGCCTTGATAACAACGGCTCAAGAAGATCACTTATTGGCCTCATTCACTCCTGACCAAGAGGGCGTATACCACATTACCCTAAAAAAAGATACTGATCGCAAAGAAGGAGCCAAAACACAGTATCAGATCAATGCGATAGCGACGATCCAAGTCGGAAATTCCACTATTGGAAATACAGCGACCACTATCGATAATGAATTGTTTGTCTTTACGAACAACATAGTTTCTAAAAATAAAAAAGAGCTGTCGTTGACTTTATTCGAAAAAGGTAAACCTGCAGCAAATACAGCTGTTCAGATCATTGCACCCAGCGGATGGATTAAATGGCTGCAGACAAATGACCAGGGTATAATCAAATTCACGCCAGAATGGACTTGTAAATACTTTGCGGAAGTATCGAAAAGGGAAAAAGCTACAGGACAAGACTTTGAAGAGTATAGCCGCGCAAGCTCAATGAGCTTTGCCGTAAACTAATGTGGACATGGCTGTAAGAAAGAAGAAAAATAATTCGCTGTTCAGGCAGATCAATAATTGGTTGCACCTTTGGCTGGGATTAATTTCAGGTAGTGTTGTATTTGTGATCTGCCTGATGGCCTGCCTTTGGGTTTTCAACCATGAGATTATCGATCTTGTTATCCCGAAAAAAGAAAGGCAATATATCCTTGCTTCCAGCCAGTCCTTGATTTCGCCGTCAAGGATCGTGCGAATAGCGGACTCACTCTATCCGAATGCTGTAGTAAGGGGCATTACCTATACCCGGGATCACCCCATTTCCCTTACCCTCAAAAAAAAGGAGCAAGAGGACAAAGGCAAAGAAGCTAATTCAAAAGCAAACGCACAGGTGCATCTATTACACCCATATACAGGCCAATATCTAGGTTTGCAAACAGAAGACAATTCCAAGGAAGCGCAGCTAAGAGAAAAATTGAACAGCTTTTTTGCATGGACGCTGAGTGGACACCGTTTTCTGTGGCTTCCCAGAGAAATTGGACGCCCCATTGTAAACTATGCGACCTTGGTCTTTAGTATTACCTTAATCACAGGATTGATCTGGTGGTATCCAAAAAAATGGACAAAATCAACTCGGGAAAAAAGCTTTCGGATCAAATGGAAAGCTGGTTGGAAAAGAATTAATTTGGATCTGCATAATGTGGTTGGCTTTTATTCTTTTATTTTGATTCTATTATTGGCTATAACTGGAATGTATTATGGTATCGAGTGGTTTAACAGAGCCTTGTATTGGTCAACAAACTGGGGAACGCCGCTAGCCGAAAGAACTTCTGTCCAATCCGATTCAACAAAAATTGGTCAAATAGCCCTTTTTTCGACAGCTTTTGATCGAGAGATTGAGACGATTTTAACCCAATACAAAGATCCACACTACTTGACAATCACCTATCCAGACAAGGAAAAAAAGGACGCTACAATTTCGGTCTATATTCGCAATGATATGGATCGACAGTATAACAATCGCTATTATTCATTCGATCAGTATAGCGGAGCATTTCTACCCAATAACATTTCCTTATTCAACAAGGATTTTGCCGAATTAAGTGCAGGTGAAAAATTCAGAAGACTCAATTACGATATTCATGTAGGGTCAATTTGGGGATTCCCCACAAAAATGCTGGCTTTTGTACTCACCTTTATTGCAGGTACGCTTCCTATTACAGGCGTCATTATATGGTACAATCGCAAATGGGGAAAGAAAAAAGGCAGCAATAAATTGGGCAGGGAATTGCATAGCGGGGAAGAAATGAACGTATCAAATACGAACATACAAACAACAATACGAAAACCACCGATTCGTTTCCGTCCAAAATCCACAAACCTTTAGGTTTTCGAATCACTACTATTTAATTTATGCTTAAACCGGTTCTTTCTCGAAGAGGACAAGGGACACGATTATTATGACGAAATCTACATTATTATCTATATTACTTTCAGGCGCTGCCACTGGACTTGTCGCGCAAACAAAGTTATCTGGAAAAATATTTGACAAAGACGGGCATCCAATCAAAGGTGCCACAGCCAGTCTTTTACATTTAGCTGATTCTTCCTTGGTCATGCAGGCAGATGCAGCTAAGGATGGCTCATTTCTACTGCATACGCCTAAAAATGGAAATTATCTTATACGCTATAGTTCAATCGGCTACACAACAGTACATAGTCGAGCATACCAGTTAGCTGGAACCGAACACACAGCGCCCCCCATTTTTTTACAACCAGTTGAACATCGGATGGAAACCGTACATGTTATTGGAAAGCAAGCTAGTGTACGTCAGTATGCCGATAAAATGGTAGTTGATGTCGAAGGAAGTGTATTAGCTGAAGGCAACAATGTCCTCGAATTATTGGAGAAAACACCGGGTCTTGTTTCGGATGGGAAAGGAAATTTTTCAATTCAGGGTCGCGCAGGTGCTAACGTACGCATTAATGGTCGTGATATGTATGTTTCCGGGGAACAGCTTGCCAGTATTTTACGCGGACTGCAAGCATCCGAAGTCTCCAAATTGGAACTGATCGGTAATCCTTCGGCACGTGAAGATGCCGCGGGAACTGCCGGCATAATTAATATTGTTACCAAGCGAAATGCAAAGGCCGGCTTTGGGGGTGATGCCTTCATCCGAGCCGGACAGGGCCGACAATTTTATGGTGGTTTGGGCGGTGGACTACACTACAAAGTAAATGGGCTAGATATGTACTTGCAGGGAAATAAGAGCTTTGATCGGAGCAATAGCCATAATCTTACAGAAAGAAGTTTTTTAAACCAGGGTAATTTAACCTCTTTTCAGAGACAACACGAACGTAAGAAACTCGATGATGCCAGTTTTCATAGTGTTCGTGCTGGGGCAAAATATGAATTTTCGGATGGTGGAGTTTTGGATGGAAGTGTACATTGGATGACGGGCAATTATAAACCCTATGCATCTATCGAGATGGATACCTGGGATTATCCAGCCAATATTCAGACAGCGCATGCAATCAGTAACAACCGTTTTGACGAGTCGTTTAAAAACTGGACATTTAATATCAATTATATTAATAAATACGAAGGAGAAGATCACTTTTTAAAATTCAACTTTGACTTTGCTCCACACGGAAACGATTATAATAACCGGTTTGAAACCGATCAGTTTAATTTGCAAACAAACACGCAATCTTCAACAGGGAGGACAAATATTCAGGACTTGAGCAATACGACCTATTCCGGAAGGCTTGACTACAGTAAAGCGTTAACAGATTCAAGCAAAATTGAGCTCGGCTGGAAAGGAACGTATTTCTTTATCAACAACGATGTCATAAATACGCTATTGGATAATGGCAAATGGATACAGGACGATGCAACCTCAAACCGCTTTCAATACACGCAGCATATCGAAGCGTTATATGCCATCTACTCTGGCAAATACAAACGAATAGAATATCAGGCTGGCCTGCGGGGAGAATATACATTTATAAATGCCAATCAGGTCACGTTGAACAAAAAAAATGACCAGCGCTATTTTGATCTGTTTCCAAGTGGATCATTGTTATATCATCTAAATGAGACAAATACACTAAGAACATCCTTTAGCAGCCGTATTGAAAGACCGGGTGATCATGACATCAACGTATTTCGAATTTACGAAGATGCCTATAGCTACAATGAGGGAAATCCTGACCTGAAACCCGAAAAAAGCTATATTACGGAAATTGGTCACGGTTATAGGAACAAATTGTTCACCACAGTAGGTATTTCATATGGACGTGACATGATCAACTGGATTATCCGCCAAGGCGATAAAGTTGGTGAAAACTTGTCGAAACCAGAGAACATTGGGCGTTATATGAACTATAGCGCAAGTGTAATGTATAACCAAACGTTACGATCATGGTGGACAGCAAGTCACTATGTCAATGCATTTTACAACAACTACTCCGGAGAAATTGGAAATGTAAACCTAGATTCTAAAGGCTCAAGCTGGACAGCGAACAGCCGGCATACGCTGCAATTTAAATATGAATTTCGCAGCGAAATTGCATTTTATTATCGATCGGGAATTACTACTGGACCTTCCCGAACGGATAAAAGGTATGGTATAGATGTCGCCACGGAGAAAAAAATGTTTGGAGATCGCGGCATGATCAAGCTGACCGCAAATGGCCTGCTCAGAAATGCGAACCCGCAGTTGGTTAGTGAATATGGAGACCTTAAGGTATTTTATGCTGACTTTCCGGACAACAGAAAAGTCTTATTGTCACTGAGCTACCGATTTGGAGACTAAAGAAGTTGGAACTGCAATTTTGTCATATTAATTAGACTGGCATAAAAAATGTAATACTATAGATTCATAATTTAGGTTTATAATTGGTTAGTTAAAACGCTTGAATTTCCCCGATTCAAGCGTTTTTTGTTCCTAAAAATTAGCTTATAGGGTCTAGGAGACCTTCATCGGTATTCGCCATTGCCACCAGTCTACCTTGTATCTTCCAAGCGGGGAAATAATAAAACCTGAAAAATGGAAACATATTACAAAAATCACATTATATTAAACCTATATCCTGGCGAAAATCATCTGCATTTGTCAAACAATCTTATCTTTAATAGAGATAGGAAAACGGTAAATGATTATTGATTTTCAAGTGCCCAATTGGCCATTGCCTGAATAACAGGAAATAAACCTACCCCTGCCGGACTTAAGCGATAGATCACAAAAGGCGGAACAACGGGTTTTGCCTCCCTTAAGATCAATCCATCCGCTTCCAATTGTTTTAAACTCTGAATGAGCATTTTTTCTGTAATTGCAGGGATACATTTTTTAAGTTCACTATATCTCTTACAATCCGTAGACAGATGATAGATAATAATTGGTTTCCAATATCCGCCGATCTTATCCATTGTGAAAGTTACAGGGCATAATTCCGCTGCAATTTTTTTGTTTTCCTGAATCGTCGATGTCTCCTTAATTGCTGTCATGATTGTCTTGTTTATGCGTTTAGCATACTTACTATAGGGTAAGTACTTCCTTAAAAGAAAGTACAAATGTACTTTTGTATTATCACATATAAAAAATTAAACGATGAAAATTACAATAACAGGTTCTTTAGGAAATATAGGCAGACATTTAGTCGATATTCTTATCAAACAAGGTCATGAGGTAAGTGTAATCAGCAGTTCTCCTGAAAGAGCGAGCGAAATTGAACATTTGGGCGCTAAAGCGCTTATTGGTTCTATCTTTGATGTTCCTTTTTTAACAGCGAGTTTTTCAGGTGCAGATGCTGCTTTTCTGATGACTCCTCCCAATTTAGGTGGCCAACATATTGTTGAGAATACCGCAAATGCAGGAAAAGCCTACGCGACAGCCATAAAGTTGGCTGGCTTAAAAAAAATAGTGATGTTAAGCAGCGTTGGTGCTGATTTTGATGCTGGAACAGGACCAATTCGCGGTTTGCACCAAATTGAAGAGATATACAAAACACTACGCGATGTTCATATCACCTTTTTGCGTGCCGGATATTTCTACACGAATTTTTATAACGATATTCCATTAATCAAAAACGCAGGTATTGAAGGATCAAACTTCCCTTCAGAAATAAAAATTCCATTGGTTGATCCCTTAGATATTGCTACTGCCGCAGCCGATGCGCTCCAAAATTCAGAAGTCGGACATCACGTGCGTTATATTGTTAGCGATTATGTTTCAGGAGCAGAAATTGCCCACACATTGGGAGCTGCTATTGGTAATCCAAACCTGCCATGGATTGAATTTACCGACGAACAAGCTTTGGACGGTATGTTAAAGGCGGGACTTCCAACAGAAATTGCATCACTCTATGTAGAGATGGGGCAGGCAATCCTTGCAGGAAAATTACAACAAGATTTTGAAATTCAGGGTCAGCCTATCTATGGTAAGATCCAATTAAATCATTTTGCCATTGATTTTGCTAAACGATTCCAAAAACTATAGATCAATAAAAAAGGGTATTTTAAGTTGTAATAACTAATAAGATCGGCCCTTTTTTATTAAATTTAATAGAGATGAGCACGATATTCACTCGGACTCATCCCTATTAAATCTATTGAACTAAACATCCTGCGCAGCTCTCTGAATAGGTTATGAAAAGCTTGAACTTCCTTCGTATCATACCATTAAAATTATCCATGTGCCTAAAGTTAAACGGAAATACTCTTTATTAAAACAGAATACAGGTCTTCAGGCTTGACAGGTTTGATTAACCAGCAATTTATAGCCAGAGAATGACAAAGCGGTTCTATGTCTTGCTCTTCAGCACTAAAAATGGGAATTATGTTGTGCTCAAAATTGTTATTAAATTTTTTTTCGCGAATATTCTTTATTGTTTCGATACCACTGATAATAGGCAATTGATTGTCGATCAAGATAGCGTCAAAACAGCGTCCCCCTTTTAACATCTGTAATACTTCAAATCCAGTTTTTGCCTGTACGCTATCAATATTCTTTAAAGATAACATCCGAGCCAAAGCATTTCGTTCAGATTCTTCTTCTGCAACAACGAGTACACCCTTTATTTTTTTCAATCCCTCCCACTCATTTATTTCCCAAATAGAACGCACATGAATGTTGAAAAAGAAACGGCTTCCTACACCAAAAGTACTCTCCAACTTCAATTCACTGTCCATCATTTTAAGCAATTTATTCGATATCGTCAGTCCTAAACCAGTGCCGCCATAACGTTTAGTCATCGAGTTATCTTCTTGCGTAAATGCATCAAATATCCGCTCCAATTTGTCCGCTTTGATACCTATGCCTGTGTCTTTGACACTAAAGCACAGAACAGCCTGGTCTGTATCATGTGATTCTACTGTAATGCTTAGCTCAATGGTTCCTTTCTCGGTAAATTTTGTGGCATTACTTAATAAATTCATCAATACTTGCTTGATGCGAAGAGCGTCAACCCAGATATAATGCGGTACATCGGCAGCGATATTCAGATAAAACGCTAGATTTTTGGTTTTGATCTGCAGATTAAGAAAGTTCGTCAACTGAATAACCAGGTCGTGGAGATCGGTCTGTTCAATTTCCAGTTCTAACTTTCCGGCTTCAATTTTAGAGAAGTCCAAAATGTCATTTACGATGCCAAGCAATAAATTAGCGGATTGATCAACGATCGTAAGGTATTCCCGTTGCGTATCCTCCAATGCTGTTCCAAGCAATAAATCGGTAAAGCCGACGATTCCATTCAGCGGTGTACGAAGTTCGTGGCTCATATTTGCCAAAAATTGTGATTTCGCTGCATTTGCCTGCTCGGCTACTAATTTTGCCTTTTCCAGCTCCTCGCGTTGATGAATAATCCGACTAATATCTGTCGCAATCGCAAGATAACCGATGACATTGTCGTTAATATCCCTAATATGAGTAACTGCTAAGGAAACATATAATTGAGATCCATCTTTTCGACAATAGGTCCACTCTCTCTGCTCAGCACCGTGTAGCTCTGCCATATCTACAAAGAAACGAAGTTTATCTACCGAACGTCCCAATTCGACCTCCAGTTCTTTCGTCCTCAACACGAGCTCCTCTTCTAAATGAAAGTGTGCAAGACCAAATTTACCAATCACTTCTTCACTACGATATCCCAAGAGGTTTTCAGCCCCTGTATTAAACAATGTAATTACACCTGCGTTGTCGGTCGCAATAATACCGACAGCAGAAGTTGCATCCAACACTTCTGCAAGTAGTTTTTTTGAATTTGAAGACTCTGCTTCGATACGTTTACGCTTATCAATATCCTGAAAGGTACCGTATAAACGTACACAATGACCATTTTCAAAATCAGCATTTCCCAATGCACGTATCCACAGTTCATGACCAGGGAAGGTGACAATCTCTAGTTCCAAGTCCCAAGCTTCTCCCGTAGCGAGTGCCTGTTCAATTGCAGTCCGTATTTTATTTCTACTTGCTCCCGCTTTATAGAACCGTAACGCAGTTGTCAGCTCTGGTTCATAGTCTTCGGGTACCTCATGAATTTCTCTCGTAATTTCGGACCAAACAATCTTCCCATCAGCAGGCGTATATTCCCAGCCTCCAATTCTAGCTACCCTTCCAGTCCGCATCAATGTCGCCTGTGCATGCTTAAGCTTCTTTTCTAGAAAATGTTGTTCTGTAATATCTACTGCATTACCAATCACATAAGGTATTTTTTTTTCACTGGCCTGGAGAATATTGTTAAACATCCAGATACGCATGTCACCCGAACGAGTCATGGTACGCATTTCTCCTTTGATTGTTCCATGCCGAACAATCGCATCCAGGTAGTCCTGTAAATTCTTGTGCCCCTCCGATGGAACAATATCAAAAAGAGATAAAGTCTGAATCTCATCTCTCGTATAGCCTAAGATCCTGGCTCCAGCATCATTGACGCTGATGAAATTCCCTTTCAGATCATGGGTACACATAAGCCCCTGAGAATTATCGAAAAATGCTTTCAGCTTTTGTTCACTTTCCTTGTATTTTTCTTTCTCCTTTCTGTTGACAATAAGCGTAACAACTTCATCCCGGAGAAGGGTTAGAATTTCTCTTTGATGCTGGTCGAGTTGCCTTGGAACACGATCGATAACACATAGCGCACCTAAGGCATAGCCATTGGGATCGATTAAAGGTAAACCAGCATAATAACGGATATTTGGTTCTCGGGTAACAAGCTCATTGGATTTGAAACGTTCGTCTTTTTCAGCATCTTCAACTTCCATCAGTTGATCTTCTTTTAGGGTATACTGGCAGAAAGATACATCCCGTCTGGTTTCTTCAGTCTCCAAACCAACGCGCGACTTAAACCACTGCCTGTCTTTATCCACCAACGAGATCAATGAAATAGGTGTACCGCATACAAGCGATGCAATTTTTGTAATGCGATCGAATTCTTCCTCTGTTGCAGTATTTAAAATTTCGTACTCATGCAACACGCGTATTCGATCCGATTCATTTGTAGGCGACAATTTAGCATTCATACAAAAGCCTGTATTCGTTATTAGTTTTATCTTCGAAATCTTTATAGGTTCTAATATCTAGCTTGCTCTAGCGTATAAATAATATTTCACTAATCTTCCAATGATTGATTTAATCATTCCCACGCCCAACTAAAATATATTTTGTATTAACACTCCTGATTCTATGGTAAAACATCGAAAACCAGCGCTAATAGCATGATAAATATAAACATGAACACCGCTACGTTAAAATAGTTTTAAATAAAAAAACAAACTATTAGATTAAAAGTCTACCAACAATAAGTACTCCACTCCCGCCTACCTTTTGCGCTTAAAATTATCCAAAGCCAACTGTTATCCTTTCCTAATAACACGCCATATGAAACGAACATGCAATAAATGTAACGAATAATATATACCTGAGTCGATTGAAAATAGAAATCATCAAAATCTTTTAGGACTGTTCTGTCTTTGGCGCCCATAAAGGAGAAGATTATATCAGTTTTTCAATGCGAAAAAAATATTTTAAAAAAAATTGAACTTGTGAAATCCAAGCTTTCCAAAAAGTCGTAAATGGGTATAAGTACAGAGAAAAAATTATAAACTAAAAGACTTTTGTTATGGAAAAGATAACCTCCCACAACGAAACACTATTGAACTCCAATAGTGACATGGACAAAAGAGATCTCAGACGAAGAGACTTTTTAAAATATGCAGGAGCCAGCGCAGCGACATTAGCCATACTCGGTATGTCGAGCTGTAAAAAAGACCACGACGATGGTATGGATAACGGCGGCAAGGGCATGTATTTTGGCAGCGGCGACATTGCTATCCTAAATTATGCCTATGCACTTGAACAACTTGAAGCCGCATTCTACATCCAGTTAGTCAATAATCCTTATAGCGGTATGACGGATATGGAAAAATCTTTTTTCACCGATATCCGTGATCATGAAATTGCACACCGTGAGTTTTTCAAAGTGGCCTTGGGTGCAAAAGCCATTTCAAGTCTCGAATTTAACCTAGCTGGCGTCAATTTCAGTAGCCGTGAAACAGTACTGGCAACAGCAAAAACATTTGAAGACCTTGGTGTTTCGGCCTACAATGGTGCTGGTTGGCTAATCAAAGATGTCAATTATTTACTATTGGCAGGTAAGATTGTTTCCGTTGAAGCACGACATGCTGCTTGGGTCAGGGATATGATCGACAACGGCAGTTTTGCCAATCAAGAAGTAGTGGATTCAAATGGTCTTGATCTCGCAAAGAGTCCAAGCGTGGTGCTTAGTGCCGCTGCACCATTTATTAAGTCCAAGATTGATGTTAGTGATCTACCAACCTATTAATTCACCCAAAATCTGATTATCATGAATCTCTTAAACGTTTTTGAACAAATAAATGCTGTAGATCCTGAATTCAGCGATCGCATCAGCCCTCGCCGTGAAGCAATCAAAAGTTTGGCTTCCATGAGTAAAAAAGTAACCTTGGCTGCCCTGCCCTTTATGATAGGTGAACTCTTTAAAAAAGCCTACGGTGCCACTGCGCCCACAGATGTAAATGGAGTACTCAACTATGCCTTGACATTGGAATATCTCGAAGCAGAATATTATACAATGGGTGTTGCCAAAGCAGGTCTTATCCCCACAGGTAAACCACTTGGTGCGATAACCACCATTCGTGACCATGAAGTTGCACATGTGAATTTTCTTAAACAGGTACTGGGAAGTAAAGCTGTTTCAAAACCAACCTTTGATTTTACTGCTGGTGGCACTTTTGGCAATGTTTTCAGTGACTATGACACATTTTTAGCTGTCGCACAAGCATTTGAAGATACTGGTGTAAGAGCTTATAAAGGCCAGGCGGGAATTTTACTTGGCAATCGCGTTGTACTGACTGCTGCGCTGCAGATCCATTCGGTTGAGGCAAGACATGCCTCCCATATCCGTCAAATGCGCCGTGCCCGCGGAGGTGGAGCCGCCAATCAAAAACCTTGGATTACGGGAGGCAATGACAGTGGTATAGGAGCAGTTGTCGATCCGGTATATGCAGGCGAAAATAATGTGACACAAGCGGGAGTGGATATTACGACTTTGCCAGGCGCCTCGGGGAAAATTTCGACCAATGCGGCAACCCAGTCATTCGACGAACCTCTAACTGCAGAAGCTGTACTTAATATTGCAGGTTTATTTATAAAATCCTAACAAAAGACGTAGTTTACCTGTTTTTAGCATGTCCTGATCGGTTTATCCCATCAGGGCATTTTTTTTATATACTCCCCATCACACATAATGCACTGAGCGTTGGCGCATCTTTTCCGCCTTCATCTTCCAGTGTAATGGCAAAAGCCTGAGCTTGGGGAATATCGAGCATCTTACTTGCCGTGTCTCCTTTTGAGTCCAATGGAAAAACACCTGCATTAACAGGTTTACCGTCAACCATTGCCCACAACTGATATTGCTTTCCTTTAGGTGCAACAGGCATATGTTCAATACTCAGATAAACTGCCTTTGATGTCTGATCCCAAAATACCAAAGCACGGTAATCGGGTTTACTTTCTACGCCCTTAAGAGGGATTGTTTTGATCGCTGGGTTTTGAACGAGTGCCCATTTGTTCTGTAATGTCGCTACTTTTTCTTGTTCAGCATCAAGTAAGGACGTCGTCTGATTTAACTTATTTGCTGTATCCTGTTTGCGTTGATATAAGAAAATATTAGCACCAATACTAACAGCTAACAATAGACTCGCTGCAACCATCCACGTATACGACCGAGCACCGAGCGTTTTCTTGTCGGCACCGATAGCAATTACTTCGCTATGGCCTGTCGAAGCGGGCGCGAGTACTTCGTTGACTTCCTGATCTTCGCTTGGCACAAGATTTTCCGCTATGAGTTTATTCCATATATCTTGTTTGAACTGCATAGGCATCTCCATCGCTTGGCTATCAGCCAACTCTTCGAGTGCAATTTCTGCTTCGATGATGGCTTGTTCCACTTCGACATTATTTTTTCGAATACAATTCAAGATGCTCACTTCCTCTTCAGAAGCCAGCCCCAAAACGTACGATTCAATAATCCCCGACGATATGTATGCTCTAATATCCAAAATTAACGATACTCCTTTAGTAATTGTTGTAACTGTATAAATGCCGCTCTGGTACGAGTTTTTACCGTTCCCAGCGGGACATCAAGTTGTTCAGCTATTTCTTGTTGTGTATATCCTTCATAGTAGGCCATCTCAATCAAGATACGCCATTCAGGCTTCAATTTATCTAAAATATTTCTGAATCCAATAAAATCTGCTTTCGTATGTAGTTCGTCCTGACTTTGATCTTGTTCTTCCTCCCTATTTACGATATTTGAAAGCGGTTGGTTTTTCTGTTCGTTTACGATCGCTTTTGATTTTCGATGATCGAGGGCTGTATTACGGGCAATGTTGATCATCCAGGTATAAAGACGGCCTTTTTCGGCATCGAAAACATCGATGTGTCTCCAAATTTTGACAAATACGTCTTGTATGACTTCTTCCGCATGCTCAGTTGAAGCCACTATACGACAAACCACACCAAAGAGCGCATTGGCATAGTGATCGTAAAGATAACTAAAAGCCTGCTGATTCTTCTTTTTCAACAAAAGAATCAATGTTTCTTCAGAAAGGTTGTGTAATGGACTCAAATTTCACGTTTATAATGATCTAAAGATGGATATTAAAAATCAGAAAAAAAAGCAACTAAAATAAAATAAGTTAAAGTACCTATAAAAAAGGTTAAAATACCTACTATACCATAGCATATATGCGGATGGCACTTGTTATTCGTGTTTTTACATTGTTCAATTCCTGTTTTGGGTTATTTAATTCTACTAGTTGTCCAATTAGAACGGATCAATTTAACTTAATTAGGCCAGATAATCAGCTTGTAGTTTTCATTTTCGGCTAACCTGGTATACACAGTTAGATTTACTAAAATTCATCTAATAGCTTAATTTACAAGAAGAATTACCCTTGGAAATTGGATTTATCAACAGCATATCACATGTTGCCAGATAAAATTCATCAATTAGCTGGATAATCAAATCATCTCTTTCGTTATTAATAGCTAGTCCCACCCAATTTTTTGAGGGAAGATATTTACTTCGGGTCCATTGAACAGGCTGTTCTATTTGTTTTTCTGAACGCAACCATTCTAATCCACTATCATTGAAATATATCTTTTCATTTGACAAATCCATCACGATGAAAGGTCTTTTCTTAAAATAGAAAATGCTCATATCAAGATCTGCAATTACATTCATTCGAATATGTTTTTTGAGATGCATATATGCATTTATACGGGTTAGTGTTGACATCTATTTATCTTATTGGCTATAATAAAATCGTCATAAATTTCCATGAACATTCAAAGCAGGCGAAGTGTTCATCAGACGAGAATCAAAGATATTCGAACCAGCGGTCTAAGTGGGGGTATATTTTGTTCTAATAGGTGGAAAAAAATGTTAATGTAAGTTGAAAATACGACGGATAAAACCACTAATTTACCAAGCGAAAGGATATGTGTTAGTTTGCCGCCTTACAGGTTTCGGCGAATCGTAAAATGCCTGCACGGATTGTAAATACCACCATTGAACCAATGTTGCAATGGTTTAAATTTGATAAACAACAAAAGATATGCGAAAAGACAGTAAAAGCAGGTCATTTATTAAAAAAATTCTAGGCTTAATTAGTCTTATCCTTATGGTGACAAATAGTAAAGCACAGCAAATCACGCACTACTTTCCAAGCGGAAAAGATAAGGCAAAGACAATCAGTGGACAGTATGGTGATAATAGCGGAATTTGTCTTTTTGAAGATGGCAAATTTCTGTTATATGGTTATGCTACATCTGTTTTCGGGTCCTATATTTTTGAAAAAGATTACCTGCTTTTCTATCCGGATGAAGCCCCTTTATTTCAACTGTATGGGCGTCACAATGCTAACTTCAAAGACAGTACTCGTTTCAATTTGGCAGGTTTTGAAGGCGGGAAAACTTATGTACAATTTGATAATGACAGCACACATCGGGTTTTCAATGACAAGGCAAACTGTTTCAGCCCCCCTTTTGTTCATCAGGAATCCAAACCGGTTCAATCGCTTAAGTTTATTGTACAAAGTCAGTATATGGAAGATGATAGCACTTATCAAGTCTTTCAGTATACCAATGCAGGAAAATTCAATGATTTTATAGCTGCTTATAACAAACCCCAACGTGCGCGTCAAAATTTTAGTGCTTATCTATATTTAGCTGAAGGTAATAAATTAGCGATCAGGCTTTCCAATTATGGTGGAGAAAGAGGTTTTTTAAGAGAAAATCAAGACGGTTCAAATCAAGAGCATTGGAACGAAATATTGGCCATGAGGAAGGATTATGATCAGTCAAACTATACCGACCCCACAGAAATATTTAGCAATGCACATTACACAATATTTTACCCTGACCTCGAACAGTACATTTTAGATCCTGTCACCAAAAGATATATCAGCAAGTTTGCATCAGACAATGAAGCATTTTTTGCGGGAAATCCTGAGCAAGACGATCGGTATTTAAATAAGTACATCCGGCAGGGTCTGTCCTTTCTGCAAGATGAAAGATTCGATAAATCAAAACTAGCTAAGACCAGCTTATTCTTTACGAGCTGTGACGAACCTGAAAAATCATATCATTATGAAAATGGATCACAGCAATAATCGCTCAAAAGCCACAGCAATGATTCAAATAGGATTTTAGCACTAATAAGAGTAACAAACAGTGGCATAAACGGCAATTAATACTAGCGTGACCTCTTAAATATGGCTTAATTTTGGTAGTAATAACCGGATAACATATACACTAGTTTTATTTCGGCAAAGATGATGAATTATATAACGATTATTATTGGACTGGGAATTTGCTCACTGGCAAGTTGTGCAACTCAAAAGGAAAGTATTGCAAATAGAAAAGAGACAGAAAGTGTATCCTTAGCTGAGGGACAAAGAATATCATTGCGAGAATATCCGATCAAGATCAAATTTAAAGGTATTTCAGAAGATAGCCGTTGCCCTGAAGGCGTCAACTGTATTTGGTCTGGAGTTGCGGTAGCAGAAATTGAGATCGCAGAAAAAGCAACCGAACCCACGATTATAAAGCTCGCTACAATAGATTTACAGGATAGAGGCTATCAAAGAACTGCCAATACCAACGGATATACCATTTCATTACAAGATATCGCCCCTTATCCGAACAAGGAACAAGGGACACAAACGCTACGGGGTAACTACAAAATCTCTGTTATCGTACAAAAAACTGTAAAATAAGCCCTTAGCAGTTTGCTAGCAATCGTCCTATGGCAATAGTCATTGAAGAATGACTCAATTTTTTAAAATACCAATACATATATTTTAATTATATGCTTGGATACTTATTGGTTCATTCCTTGAAAAATAATACCTTTGCCAAAACCTCATTTATGAAAAAGTTTTTTAAATTTATTAAGATCACATTTTTTTCTATACTGGCCATTATTGGGCTATTATTCCTCTATTTTTTCATTTCCAATCGGATATTTATAGGAAATACCAATGCGGAAAATATATCGTATCTCAAGCTCCATAAAACGGAGATTAAGGATCGTATTGTAGATTCTCTATTCGACAATAGCTTCTATAATTCGGATATTTTTTTACTTGGGGAAATTCACGGCTACGCAGACAATCAAAAGTTGGACAAAGAGCTGCTATTCTATTTGAACAAAAAACTCGGTGTTAAATATTACATTGCTGAGATGGATAGTACAAATGCCAATAAACTAAACAGCTTTTTATCCAAGCCCCTAAAAGATAACGCCCTACTGAAAGATGTGGTTAGCTCCATTCGCAAACGTATTCCGCAACAGTCTAGTTTAGAGCTATATCAAAAATGGGGTGAAATTTATGATTATAACCGCAACCTTCCCGATTCGGCAAAAATCACTGTTATTGGCATAGACAAGAGCTTTACAGCGGATAAATCTGCCGTGCCCAGGGACTCAGCTATGCTATTAAATTTGGAATTTTATATTAAAAATCACCATATCGATGGTCAAAAATTATATGGATTATTTGGTTTCTTTCATGTTTTACAAAAAGGAAAGGATGCAACCAACGATCCTTTTGCTACACGCCTGAAAAATAAAGGATATAAGGTCTCTAGCTTTGTTAGTTATACCATTGCTAGTGAAATGTATCTCCCAAAGCATCCTCAATTTCCAACCCCTGCAGATGAAAAAGTAGATTGGGTAAATGCAGATGGCCCACTTATGCTCGTAAAAGGCATTCAGGATCTAAAAGAATTAAGTCGACCAAATAGTATATCATTGTTTAAACTCAATGCAGCACATTCACCCTATGCTACTTCTCAAAATTTAATAACTGTAAAATCACGGCTTTTTGGCGAGAATATCATACCCGCTGAGAAAACTCATACAACTGATTTTTTTCAATATGTATTTTTGTTGCGAAATTCAAAGGCCTTAACAAAACTTGATTAGGACAGCAAGCATTTCATCGAAAAATCGGGTAAACAGGCCGTCTGTAGATCATGTGATCAAAGAGACAAGCATCCTAATGAAAAATATTCCATTCATAAACAGGATGATCCGTATTTAAAAGAAGGAATCTAGCTTATCGACTTGCAAGATATCACTTTGGTTTATATATTTGCGACATCATAAGAAATCCTAATGCGGAAGTGGCGTAATTGGTAGCCGCACCAGACTTAGGATCTGGCGCCGCGAGGCGTGGGGGTTCGAGTCCCTTCTTCCGCACAAAAAAACTCCCGAGCTCATAAGTTCGGGAGTTTTTTTTTAGAAATTAGTTCTTAGCTACACGATTTAAACCGACCAGTCAAATGGTTTTGTACAAGGATCACATTCAAATTTTAAAACCTTGCCTAGACTTTTGGCTTTTTTCCCTTTTTTCACAAATACATACGCTAAATCTACATATTCTTCCACTTCCACTCCGCTTTCGTCTCTACCTTTTACGATAACAGAATAATATTTCCCATCAGGATATTGCTTGAAAAATACTTCGTTTACAGTAATCTTTTTCGGTGCTTGATTGTCGCAGCAGCTACACCATAAAATAACAATGGGTTCTTTCTTAAGATATGCAACTGCGGTTTCCGCTTGTTTTTGTGTTAGGGCCTGGAGTTGGTCTGCTTTTGAGAATAAGGCTGTGCATAACAACAAAAGAAGAAAAACGGTCTTTTTCATACAAATAGTTTTAAGTTTAAAAGAATTCATCAGCAAAGACTATGCCTGTAGATGCACGAAAAATAACAGCAGCTTTCCTTAGGAATGAAATAGTCGGTTATTTCTTCGCTAATTCTGGGCAGCGTATTGGATTTACCCTAACAGAAAGGCCTTATAAATTAACAACTTAAAAAACCTGTTCTCAAGATACAAACGGTGTCCCTAATAGATGGCGTTAGTATCTTGAGAACAAATTAATATTTTATTTTTCCCAAACCAATGCACTTGCGCCAAGAATAGCAGCATCAGCTTCTTCCAATTCACTAAAGACAAGTTTCACTTTATTCCTAAACAAAGGAAAAAGATTTCTTTCCATGTGCAGCTTCGCAGGTTTTAAGATAAAATCACCGGCTTTAATTACCCCACCAAATAGGAGAATTGCTTCAGGAGATGAAAACATGACAAAATTGGCCAGGGCCTCACCCAGCTTCTGTCCCGTATATCTAAATACTTCGATGGCAATCGCATCCCCTTTCAAAGCACATTCATGAACAGTCTTCGAATTTATAGCATCTTCTGGATACTGATTTAACATCGACTCAGGAAATTCAGCTCTCATTTTCTTTGCCGTGATCGTTATTCCTGTCGCGGATGCATAAGCTTCTAAACTTCCTTCAGAACCTGTGCTCCAATGCTTCCTTCCTCCAGGTTTAACAATGGTATGGCCTAATTCTCCAGCAAATCCGTCATGACCATAGATAAGCTTTCCGCCGGCGACGATACCGCTGCCGACACCTGTCCCTAGGGTAATCATAATAAAATCTTTCATTCCCCGCGCTGCACCAAAAAGCATTTCACCATAGGCTGCAGCATTGGCATCGTTGGTTATGGTACAGGGAATGTTAAACTTAGCGGTCATTAAATCACTGAATCGAATGACACCCTTCCAAGGAAGATTTGGCGCATGGTCTATGGTTCCAGTATAATAATTCGCATCCGGAGCACCAACGCCAATTCCATCAAAGCTATCTTTACCTCCAAAATTTTCAATTAAAGGAGATGCTTTTTCATACAACGCATCGATAAAATCCTCTACTGTCTCATAATCATCTGTTTTTATGCTTCCCTTTTCAAGTACTTCACCGCGATGATTGACCACGCCAAATTTCGTATTGGTCCCTCCGATATCTATTCCCACCGCTACGCGTCTTGATAAATCTATTAACGACATTTCTATTTCTTGTTTCTTAGTTCTAAAATTACTAAAAGATAATATTTTATGAGCAGTCGACAAAATCTTCTTGCCATTTTATATCTGTAGGGAACGCTATTTATGATCACGAGCAATCCGATCAAAGTTGGATGTGTCCGGCATCGCTACTTTATTTTACCGCCTACGCACAACAAATTACCAAAGGCGGCATAGTTTTAGCACGTTAAGAATAGTTTAGGCCCTATATTTATATTTTTTAGTACAACAATAAATTTATGAATAAAATATTACGATTTTTTGATCTACACCAAGGTGAAGAAAAAAAGGAAGCTGTTCTGGAAAATGTTGTCAGCAATATTTCTTTTCGCGGAGCTAATGCCTGGATTCTAGCCTGCGCGATTGTAGTGACGTCTGTTGGATTGAACGTAAATTCTACTGCCGTCATTATAGGAGCCATGCTGATATCTCCGTTAATGGGGCCAATAGTAGGAGCTGGATTTGCCTTAGGGACTTTTGACTTTCCGTTATTAAAAAAATCGTTAAAAAATCTACTGATCGCCACATTGATCAGTTTAGTCGTGTCGTTTATCTATTTTCTTTTAAGTCCCTTCAAAGAGGCACAATCTGAATTACTAGCACGCACATCACCCAATATTTACGATGTCATGATTGCAATCTTCGGTGGTCTGGTCGGTGTCATTGCTATTACAAGAGTGGATAAGGGCAATCCAATTCCCAGAGTAGCAATTTTGCAACAGCCCTGATGCCTCCGCTCTGTACCGCGGGCTATGGGCTCGCAATAGGCAATTTCAGCTATTTCGCCGGCGCATTATTCCTATATATAATAAACTGTGTTTTTATCTGCATTTCGACCTTTGTGATTGTCAAATATTTACGGTACCCCAAAACACATTATGTCGATCAGCAACGGGAAAAAAGAATTACGCAAAGTATTACCATCATCACAATTATACTTGTATTGCCGAGCGTATATTTTGCCTACAATCTACTGCAAGAAAAAAAATACACAAACAAAGTAAATCAGTTCGTTCAACAGGAATTGAGCAATAAAGGTTATACGGTTATTTATGAAAAACTGGAGATGAATGGTAATCCAAAGAAATTAGAACTGGCTTTCTTATCAAAAAAATTCAGCAAAAAAGAAGTTGAGTCTCTACAACACAGCATGGAAACATTTGGGATTACCAATACCTCGCTGGTTATTCATCAGGACAGTTTAGACCTAAAATCGAGTATTCTTAGCGAAATCGATAGGCGTACCGCTGCTGTAAGTGAAAAAGACCTTACCATAAGAGCTCTCAATAATGAACTTACCAAATACCAATTGGCCAATCCACAGCTCGATCGGGATATCTTGGTATTGTTCCCCGAACTAAGCTCCTATAGCATTGGTATACAACAGCATTACAGCAAAAAGGATAGCTTAGCCAACCTTGTCGCATTTATTTATTCTACCAAAACTCCGCTACCTCAAACACAACAGGAAAAGCTACAACAATGGCTACAAAATCATTTTCCTAAAGATAGTGTGGAAATTATACGTAAATAGACTTGAGTCAGCTCGTTCTATGCCGACGATCCGTCGGTTTAAACAAGCTCTTTCTTCACTTCCTGAAATCCACTACCTTTTAAGACAATTAGCCGTACAACACTTATATCCGCCTTTCTTTCACAATCGACTAGTTTTCCGGAGACAAGTTTTGAACTATTTTTACTACTTGCGGTCGCCGTGCTTATTTATGGAATCATTCTTTGGTGGACCTGGCGGAGTCGTTAGCTTTTGATAATCCCTACTGTTTTAGAAGAGCTGCATCTCTTATAAAGATTTCAACCCTGCTCCGATCTTTCTCATTTAATTTAACATAACCTTTTACAATAACAGGATTCTCTTTTAACCACACTTTATTGTTGTCGCTCAGCGTAACCTCCACCATTGGTGGAATACCATTTTGTCCGCAAAACATACATTGCTGCACTGGCAAAACCGACAAAAGGAACCTATTATGGCGAAGACCGGCCTTTAACGGTACCATATAGCCTTGTAACTCTACACTTGTTCCATCCAGTTTCACCAGCTTACTCGGAAAATAGGGGGTGTAAACCGTCTTGCCATTAACCTTGTTAACTTTATAGAGCATAGTGTCAAAGGTTTTCCAAACCTCATTCATCAAAGGCTTATGATCGACCAAATGTTGTGATTCCGTTACCCCTTGAGAAAAGACTGGATTAGTTTTACTTCCTGCAATAACAAACAAAAAAACTAGAATAAATTGCTTAAACATAACGTATTAAAGATTTGTCTATCAAATATAGTTAAAAAACACAAAAGCAACCATATTGCATTTACTGTTTTTTAACTATATTTATAACACGAATAGCGCTATGAAATGACAACTCCATTTGACAATAGGCAACAGGTATAATCAGCACGATTTGATAAAAATTAATATATGAACACATTATTAAAAAAAGATGCGGCATCCAATCCGGAAGATTTAGGAGACCAACACATGATGACTTCAATGGATACTCCCTTACGCTCCGATGCATTTGATCGAACAGACGAAGAAAAAATCAACAAGATATCTCAACTTTTTAAGGGCATTATGTATGAACTTGGCCTCGACCTCCAAGATGACAGTCTGAGCGGAACGCCCTATCGTGTAGCAAAAATGTATATCAACGAATTGTTTTATGGCCTTAATCCGGTTAACAAGCCCAAGCTGTCCACCTTCGAAAATCGCTATGGCTACAATAAGCTATTGATAGAAAAAGACATACGGGTAAATTCAGCCTGTGAACACCATTTTTTACCAATCGTAGGGCGGGCACATATAGGCTATATCCCCAAAGACCGCGTAATAGGACTATCAAAAATAAACCGCATTGTAGACTATTATGCGCATCGCCCACAGGTGCAGGAACGTCTTACTTTACAGATTTACAATGAGCTCAGATGTACCTTAGCAACAGATGATATTATTGTTGTGATTGATGCCGATCATCTCTGTGTCTCCGCTCGGGGTGTCAAAGACACTAGCAGCAGTACAACAACACTGGAATACAGCGGTATATTCTTATCAGAAAGTAAACGAAACGAATTTTTCAATTTATTGAAATAAGATCTGCCTTTCCCCAACTTTCGTTGGGATAATAACAGAAGCAGATTAAATGTATAATCATCGCAAATGAATACAGCTCATGCTCGTCCAGTAACCATTTTAACTGGCTTTTTAGGTGCAGGAAAGACGACTTTTCTAAATGCCCTAATGAAATCCTATCCGAAAAAACGTTTTGCTATCATTGAAAATGAGATAGGACAACTAAATATAGATAGCTCCTTGCTCAATGAAAACTATGGACAACTGGTAGCACTCCAAGAGGGATGTCTCTGTTGTACGCTGAACGATGAACTTTACACCGCACTCGAATCGCTCTATCAAAAACAGGACAGCTTTGATGAACTCGTTATTGAATGTACAGGTCTTGCTATACCCGATGCTATAACAGAACCCTTTACAATGCATCCAATGTTTAAGAACTACTTCCCATTAAAAAAAATTATTTGTTTGGTTGATGCTGCACTTATTGAAGATCAGATCAAGGAAAGGGATGAAGTGTTACGGCAAATCACGGCCGCCGACGTCATTATCATCAACAAAACGGAAGCGGTACATTCAGCATATTTGAGCTATTTAAGCAACTACTTAGCACATGTAAACCCACTTGCGAAAACTCTCCAGTCAACAGTAACGGAGGGATTTCCTTTCGAAATAATTGAAGGAATAAAGTACACAAAAAAAATAGAAGCTTTTTCTTTTCTGAAGAATGTTAATCTAAGCAGTTCAATGATACTTGGCAAATCAAGTCTGACAAAACAACATCTGAGTGATATTGCAACGCGCGTCTATACTTTTGCTGAAGAATTTAATTTCGTAAACCTTTTTCTCGGCTTGAGCAAACTTGTCGGCAAGTATCCAAACAAAATTTACCGAATGAAGGGAATTGGTTATAAAAAAGATGAAGAAAATAAAATCATTATACAGACAGTCGGTTCACGTGTCGATATGGACTACGGTAACAAGTGGAAACAGGATGAAAGAAAAATGAATACACTGGTATTTATTGGAAAAGAGCTGGATAGTCTCTCCATACAAGATCTCCTGATACGTATGTTGACCATCAAAGCGAAGCAATAAACGATTTATAGAAACAATTGTCTACGTAAAAAGACCTCTCGGACACAAATCCAAGAGGTCTTTCCATGGCTAATTATCCTTGTTTTTTGTTTTATTTAATAAGCCAAATAATGTCATTTTGGGTATCTGATCCATTAAACTGACGTTGCAAAGCTTCTTTCAAGTAAGTTTCGTTGGTACTGTATTCGGTCTTAGGGTATGCCCACCGTTTCGGTATCTGGTTATTATTGGCATTCGAAGGTCCTATATCAAAAACTGGCACTCCTGTCCGGCGCTGCTCAAAAAACGCCTGTTTTCCTGAGTTTTCAAAAAATGCCACATACTTTTGTGTTAAGATCTGCTTTAACCCTTCCGCATTGTTCCCTTTGTAAGGATTTGCCTGTAAGAATAAATTGATCTTGTCTTGAGAAACTCCGTAGAACAGCATCGACTGACTTATCCCCGACTGAAATCTTACCGCAGCATCTCCGCTAGCCCAACCGCGATTGATACCTTCTGCCAGGGCAAATTGCACTTCGGAGGCACCAAGTTGAATAGACGGAACCCCAGACGGCGAAGCGAGCCAATAATCGAAATTGATCATAGACAGCTGTCCATCCGCCGCTTGTTTTAGCAAGGTACTCTGTAGGTCGCCTGTTTTCCCTCCATTGTATGCGTCGAAAGGGCGCGCAGGATCAGAAGGCAACGCCGAAGCCGGTAGTGCCTGAATCGATAATCTTGGATCCTGTAAAGTCTTTAAAATATTCAGATAGGTTGCTCCCAATGTGTTTCGCACATCCTTTTTTATAATCACACCGTCTGTTGGCCACAGCGGATAGGTGTTAATATTATTGTAAAGGAGTTGAAAATTATCCCGATTTTCAAGAATCAGTGGGTATTTGGTTGGATTCGCCAAAACTTCAGCAAAGCGTTCCTTCACCCGCAATGCGGGACTATCATCGGCACGTTTGCTGAGGCTAATTAAAACACGTAGCTTAAATGAGTTGACCAGTTTCTGCCACTGCTCAGGCTTGCCATTGTAAAAGAAATCGCCATCTAATGTATTGCCTTTTTCTTTGAGATTTGCCAGTTCATTATTCGCCTCCTCAAGCCAGCTAAGCACTTGCTGGTATACCTCCAACTGGGTATTGTATTTGGGCGCAAAATTGCCCGCTGATTCACCTTGCAGAGCCTCTGTCAATGGAATATCACCAAACATTTCCGTCGTTCGGGCAAAGAAATAAGCCTTGAAAAATTTGGCCATGGTCATATAAGCAGCACTCAATTCAGGAGTTTTTGCAGCTTCGATTTCCATACGGTACACATCACGCAATATACCATAGGGCGTTTCGAAAGAGCCTGTAGTCCATCCATAAGGCTGCCCCGCATAATAGGCCTCATTTTGTGTCATGTACTGATTATGTCGATGATCTTCACTCCATGGCGCATCATAAGAACGCATGAGTATTCCCGTAAACAAAAGTTTTGGAGCAGGATTATATACAGCCGCAGGGTCTTTTTGTAGATCCGTTATCTTTTTACAGGAACTGAAAGAGCACCCGAACAGGAGAAGAATGAGAGTGGATTTAAAGTACTTCATTTTTAAAAATTTTGACTAAGGTTTTAGAAGGTTGCATTAAGATTTAGACCAAAGCTCTTTACTGATGGTGTCTGGTAGTCTGAGCTAGCACTGGTGAATTGGTCCAAATCCATATTTTGGGTACCTTTTCCAGTGAAATACAGCAAATTCCTACCGACCACTGAAACACTTGCACTGCGGAAGAATCTGGAATTTTTCAGCAAATTGGCAGGTACGTTATAACTGAAAACGATCTCCCGCAATTTGACAAAGGTTCGGCTTTTGGCCGTAATTGGTCCCGACTGATAGTAATTAGTGGCCCAATTTTGCCACAACACAGAAATATCATTTGGGGCAAATTCTCTTGTATCGGAGATTATCTTACCATCCTGATCTGTATTGAGCTGCCCCTTGACTATTTTTAACCCATTGGTCATGACAGTTCCTTTATAATCTTTGACATCCCTATTTTCCCAGTCCTTTAGACGATATTCATTCGCTGATTCGGGATGTGTTCCTGATCCCCATTGTTTGGCATCCTGCACATTTTTTATTAAACCACCAAAGCGGCCATCCACAAGAAAACTAAAACTGAAATCACGGTATCGGAAACTATTGCTGATACTGGCCGTAAATTTATTATCGCTATAACCTATTCTGCTCACATAAGGATTGTAAGCTGGTAAACCGTTTGTACCCACAATTGGCATTCCTTTTTCATCACGCTGAAAATCATTCACGTAATATCCGTCCCATCGCTCACCAACACGAACATTCCCAGAACGCGTTTGATGCCCATCGATGTCATGTAGCCAGGCATGATTTGTTGATGCATTGACCATTACATTCCAGCTAAAATCTTTCTGTTGAATCAAAGTCCCATCGATACTCAGCTCGATACCTTTACGCAATAAAGTCAACCCATTGGTTTGTCTGGCTCTTACACCCGAAGTAACCGACGTAGCCAATTCAATAATCCTGGGACCTTCCAGGTTTCTAAAAAATGCAAAATCGAAACCCAGACGGTTGTTAAATAAACGAGTTTCCAAACCTATTTCCGCCGTCTTCACACGCTCTGCCACGAGATCCGGGTTAGGTAATACATCAGTATATGTTACGCCGGTCATTGAATTGGCCCAACGACCATAATTACTGTATGCCGGCAAAAGTTTATAAATATCGTACTGGGCCGATTCATTGACGAAATCACTCGCAACGTTAGCATATGCTCCACGGATTTTTAATGCGGAAATAACCTTGGGCAAAGTGACCATCTGTGAAATCACAGCGCTTAGTGAAGCCGATGGATAGAAGTAGGTGTTATTCTTTACCGGCATCGTCGAAGATTTATCAAATCGCCCCGTTAGATTTAAGAATAACATACTTTTATAGTTTACATCCATGAATCCATAAACACTTCCGACCTGACGCAGGGCACGATCGTTAGTAGACACCGTGGGCATGATCGAATTGCTTAAGTCATAAACACCGGGCACAGTCAATCCACGATCTGTACGTGCAAACAGCGATTTGACACTGACGGTTCTTAAATTACCAAATACTGAGCCTGAGAAGCCTATGTCCTCGGCGATACGGTTTTGGTATTTTAAGGAGACCTCTGTATTATTTTCCCAAAAAGTATCATAGGTTTCCTGATAACCTCCAACACGGCTTCCACCGATATTATAATTATATAAGTTGGCCGAAATTGGAATTTTAATCGTTCTATTCCTATTCCAGGTACTAGCACTTGTACGTGCATTTAATGACAATTTATCATTAAGCTTGTAATTAGCCGACACGTAACCGTAGATATCATCCTTATCATAAGTCCTCAAATTTTCATAAGCCGTCATCCAAGGATTGTCATAAATGGTGTATTCACGATTGTACTGCTGTACATTTTCTTTCCCAGGCTGCCAATAGTTGCGAAGATCATCAATATCATAATCTGCCGCTCCCCACAATGTAAGAATGTAGATAGGACTATTTGGTCCATAAGCAATATTTGGATAATTTGGTGAATACTGCTTATTGTAATTTATGCTCGCATCGAAACGGAGCTTACTACCAGCGTTAATGCCTCCGGTAAGATTTATATTGGTGCTTCCTAATTTCGTGTTAGGCGTAGTTCCCCGTTGAAACATCTGAGACGCAGATAAGCGTAGATCACCATGATCATTTTTGGTCGATATAGCAATATTGTTTGTACTCAAAAGACCATTCTGAAGAAATTTCTTCAAATTATCTTTTCCTCTGGCCTCCCAAGGTAAGGGAATAAGCTGTCCTGTTTTTGGATCTATCGGGCTGTTATATTGCGGAATAAGCTGTCCTTCAAATCGGGGTCCCCAAATATTGTAATCGTTGTCATTGATTCCACCCCCACGACCATCTTTAAAAGCATATTGATAATTTGAACCCGGGCCATATTCGGTTTGAATTTTTGGTATCGCATTATACCCCGTCTGCAATTGTGTACTTGAGTTAAATTCAACCTGGAAACCTTTATCCTGTGATTTTGCTCGTTTTGTCGTTATCACAATCGCTCCATTTTGACCTCTGTTCCCATATAATGCCGCAGCATTTGCCCCTTTTAAGACAGAATAGGATTCGATATCATCCGGACTAAGATTCCATGAATCGGTATTAATCGGCATGCCATCGACCACAATAAGGATATTGCTCCGACCACGTAACGTGATACCCGGGTCTCCAAATAAGTTTGTACTCGGTGTAATTGTTAAGCCAGACACGCGTCCAGCTAAACCAGAAATAGCATTTGGCTCCCGAGCTTTAACCATGTCTTTGCCTTTTATTTCCTGCACTGAATAGCCAATAGCTTGCTTTTCTTTTTTGATACCAAGCGCAGTTACAACCACCTCATTGAGGGATTGTTGGTTCGGTATAAGCGAAATAACGGATGAAGGTTGATTACCAACAATGAAAACCTTGGGAAGATACCCCATGTAGCCAATTCTTAGCGTATCACCGATATGTGCATCGATCACAAACTTACCGGAATGATCCGATGAAACAAGCTTAGCTAAATGAGAATTACGAATTGTTGCGCCATGAATAGCGCCTTGACTCAATGAATCGACCAGTCTCCCCTGGAACGATCGGGTCTGGCTAAACCCCTGTGTAGCCAGCATGGCCAATGACAATGTTAGGCCAGTAACTTTAGGTGAAATTGAATAGGATAGTTTGAACATAATCGCTTACTTATAGATGAAAATGTAAGCAATATTAAACATCGTTTATTAATACTAAACTAAATTCATATTAAGTTTAGTATTTCCATATTAAGTTTAGTATTTCTTTTTGTCCTAAAATAGCTTAGCTAAGTCAGATAGCGGAGCGTTCAACAACACATCAAAGGACGTTCTTTAAAAAGCATATCCATGTTATTCGTTAGCAAACGAATAACATGCTACTCTACCCGATTAGTTTAATAAAATGACAGATAATGATCAAATTTACTTGCTGCTGAATTAGAATTTTCCGTCATTTGTGTAAATGATTTTTTTAGCTTAAAAAAAATCACCGCTAATTATTGACATGGCTGCTACAAATCGAATTACCCGGAGCAAATAACATAAGCTATTTTGCCCGTAATTTGTGCGTACTCCCAGATTAAATTATTGAAAATCATACAACATTAAAACAACAATGAAAAAATTAACACTCGCCCTAATTTTCTTGGCTGGAGTTTACACACAGCATGCGGAAGCACAGACAGCAGGTACAGGATCCGACAAAGGACTTGATCTGAGCTTAATGGACAAATCTGTACGTCCACAGGATGACTTTTACAACTACGTAAGCGGGACCTGGATGAAAACGGCTAAAATTCCTTCTGACAAACCCACTTGGGGAAGCTTCAATAAATTGGCAGAAGATACGGACAACAATTCGATGAAAATTCTGAACTCACTTTTAAAAGATAAATTTCCTGAAGGAAGTGAGGGCAAAAAAATACAGGACCTGTATGCTTCTTACATGAACTTACAGAAAAGAAATGCAGACGGTATTAAGCCGATTCAGGGAAATTTAAACAAAATCGACGCGATTAAAAACCTAAAAGATCTTCAGAATTATTTAACTTCCGTAACGAAAGAAGGTGAGAATAATTTCTATGGCTGGGGGGTCTACGCTGATTTAAAAGATTCCAAAATGAACGCGGTCTACTTAGGAGATGCCTCCTTAGGACTAGGAAGAGATTATTATCAAAAAGAAAATGAAAAAAATACCGAAGCTATTGCCGAGTATCAAAAATATGTAGCTTCCATGTTAACCGAATTAGGCTATAAAAATGCTGATGCTGCCGCAAAAGGAATCGTTGACTACGAAAAAAGCATTGCGAAGACCTACTTGACCAATGAACAAAGCCGTGATAATACGTTACAGTACAATCCACAGACTATGGCAGAGTTAACCGCCTTGGTTAAAAATGTAAATCTACCTGAGTACCTTAAAAAAGTAGGTGTCAATACAGAAAAAGTAATCATTGGGGAATTAGGTTATTACAAGAACTTCGATAAATTGGTCAGTGCACAAAACCTTCCTGTTATTAAAGATTACTTAAAATTCCATATGATCAACGGTAGTGCCTCTTATTTAAGCGAAAAATTAGGAGACATGCGATTTGCTTTTTATGGTAAGTATTTAAGAGGTCAACAAGAACAAAGAGCATTAAATAAAAGAGGATTTGAACTGATCAATTCCACATTAGGTGAAGCTTTCGGAAAATTATATGTCGAAAAATATTTTCCAGCTGAGGCTAAAGCACAAATGGTCGAATTGATCGACTATTTAAAGAAAAGTTTTGCAGTGCATATCAACGATTTGAGCTGGATGTCTTCGGCTACAAAAGGAAAAGCGCTTGAAAAACTAAACAAATTCACTGTAAAAGTTGCCTATCCGGACAAATGGAAAGATTATTCTAAATTGAATATTCTATCTGAAAATAAAGGCGGTAATCTGTATGCTAACCTCCAAAATATCACCACATGGCGATATGAAAAGGATCTGGCTAAAATTGGTAAGGCTGTTGACAAATCAGAATGGGGAATGACTCCACAAACAGTAAATGCCTATTACAATCCCGTAAACAATGAGATCGTGTTTCCGGCCGCTATTCTTCAACCGCCATTTTTCAACCCACAAGCCGACGCTGCTGTCAATTTCGGTGGTATAGGTGCCGTAATTGGCCACGAAATGAGCCACGGATTTGACGATTCGGGCGCACAATTTGATGCGGACGGAAACTTGGTAGACTGGTGGACACCAGAAGATAAAGCCAATTTTGAAAAAGCAACAAAAACACTCGCAGCTCAATACGATAAATATGAACCTGTAAAAGGCACTTTCGTCAACGGAACATTTACAAACGGTGAAAATATCGCGGATTTAGGAGGTGTAAACATTGCTTACGATGCACTTCAACTATATTTAAAAGATAAGGGAAACCCAGGTGAAATAAGTGGATACACGCAAGATCAACGTTTTTTCCTAAGCTGGGCAACTGTGTGGAGAACCCTATCCAGTGAAAAATATATGGTCAACCAAGTTAAAACTGATCCACACTCTCCAGGATATTTCAGAAGTTTTGGTCCATTGATCAATGTTGACGCTTTTTATAAAGCTTTTGATGTTAAACAAGGAGATAAACTGTATAAATCACCAGAAGAGAGAATCAAAATCTGGTAAGAGGCATTCTACAGGAGCTGTCTCAACAAAGCAGCTCCTGTAATTTTGTTTAATCCAGTATCTATTTCTTTTGTGCACCAACCAACCAACCAACCAACCAACCAACCAACCAACCAACCAACCAACCAACCAACCAACCAACCAACCAACCAACCAACCAACCAACCAACCAAGCCCAATATCGAAAGCCGCACTAGTAACATTTCGTTTATAATTCACTAAATCATTTTAGTATACTTATATTCATATTCTGAAAAACCAAGAAGTATACCATGATAAAAACCAAAACCTCAATTTTTGTGCTGGCACTATCGCTCTTCGGTTGGCTTAATGCTTTGGCACAACAGCCACAGCTTTCAACCCCATGGACAGCAATAGCCAAGCAAACAGAAATTCCACTCTCCGAATATCCACGTCCCCAAATGGAAAGGAATGAATGGCTATGTCTCAACGGTAAATGGGATTATATAGGTGGAAAAGATGCTCCCAATGCACTGAATCCTGCTGTCCCCATTTCCTTTGACCACAGCCGAGAAAGCATTCTTGTCCCCTATTGTCCAGAGTCCTATTTATCCGGAATACAACGCAAACGAGAAATTAATCTGTGGTATCGTAAAAATTTCGAGCTACCTAATCATTGGAAAGGGAAAGATATTATACTCCATTTTGGTGCAGTGGATCACGATGCGACCATATTTGTAAATGGAAGAAAAGCTGGTACTCATTCAGGTGGCTACGACTCCTTCTGGATCAACATCACTGAGTTTTTAAAGGCCGGTCCAAATAACATTGTCGTTGCAGCGCATGACAGAAACGACGGTAAGTATCCTTCGGGCAAAAATGGACCTCGAGGCGACTATACATTTTCTTCTGGCATATGGCAAACTGTATGGATGGAACCAGTAAGCAAAAACCATATACAGGGAATCAAATTGTTACCTCAAGTAGCAGAAAAACAACTAAAAATACAGGTCACTAGCACAGCGAAGGCAAAAGTTACGGCCATCGTTTCTTCCGAGGGAAAAGAAATTTCAAAAACGGTAATTCAGTCGGGCATGGAATTTAATATCCCGGTAGAAAATCCAAAACTTTGGTCTCCTGACTCCCCCTTTTTATACGATTTAAAATTAAGTATACATGGGAATAATGGAGAAATCATCGACGAGGTGAAGAGCTATTTTGGTATGCGTGATATTAAACTTGGTAAGGTAAACGGAATTGTAAGGCCGCTATTGAATGACAAATTTGTGATGCAGCTCGGTCTCCTGGATCAGGGATACTGGCCCGATGGTATTCTAACAGCACCTACGGAAGAAGCTCTCAAATATGACATCGAGTTTACCAAAAAAGCTGGTTATAACCTCATTCGTAAGCATATGAAAACCGAACCCCAACGGTTCTATTATTGGGCAGATAAAATGGGACTGCTCGTGTGGCAAGATATGCCTTGCCTTTGGTATCCCGATGAAGATACTACGATTTATCGAAAAGCATTTCGTGATGAATACAAGGCCATCATTGACGACCACTACAACTCCCCATCCATTATCGCCTGGGTTCCTTTTAACGAAAACTGGGGCGCTTTCGATGTACGCAATATTACCGACTGGACCAAACAATATGACCCTTCACGTTTAGTGAACGGTAATTCGGGATTTAACAACAATCCATCTTACCAAAAAGCTTATGGTGATCCCGGAAATGGAGATTTTGTTGACACCCATATCTATGTTGGCCCCAAGGGTGCCTCAGAACCTGATTCGAAACGGGCAGCTTCCCTTGGAGAGTTTGGTGGCGTAGGCTTATTTGTCCGCGGTCACATGTGGCCTGTCGAAAACAATGCCTATGCATACGAACCCACTATAGAGGCACTCACAGACCGTTATATATTCCTAATGGATAATGTCGAACAATTGCTCCGATACAAAGGACTGAGTGTTGCTATTTATACGCAAACTACCGACGTGGAACACGAAGTCAATGGACTATTGACTTACGACCGTAAAATACAAAAAATGGTTCTTGAAAGAATAAAAGCCGTCAACCAAGCCGTGATTAAAGCTGGAAATGAATTGAATTAGCGGATAAAGATGTTCGCTATTTCGCTCTCAAAGAATTTTCAAACGATTCAACTGAAACAGCTGTTCTTTTTGCAGAAGTGTTTAATAACAGTTCAAGGTGTAACACTATTATGGCAAAATATTCAGAAAAAGCATCTGAGAAAGTTGAAAAGACGATGCACGAAATGAAAGCGGGAAAATTAAAATCTGGTAGCGGAAAAAAGGTAACATCACGAAAACAGGCGATTGCCATTGGCCTCTCCGAAGCCAAAAAAGAAGGTGCCAAAGTACCCAAAAAAAAATCCTAGCAAGTAAACTTGCTAGGATTTTCTCTTTAGCCCAAATTATGCTTTTTCATGCGGCAATCTACAGTATGGATTTTTTCTTATCTGTACCATCATAAGGATCTGACAAAACATTTTGACTATCCTCGACATCTATAAAATTTTGATTTACATCTACGGGTGTATAAATATGAACACTGCTTCCATTTCTCTTTTTGAGATAATATTGAATCTTTGTTGTATCAATATTGGTCACATCTGAAGCTGTCCATATCATTTTATGACCTGCACCATCAATCGTTATTACTGTATCATTGCCACGAGCGATGATACGCTGCAGTCCCAATTCTCCTTTTCGATCACCTTCTCTTGTCAATAAATGTGTGTTCCCATCTTTATCAATCATCCTGATCTGTTGACTATTGTTGCATCCAACTAAAAGGATGAAACTAAATAGAAGAAATGGAAGGGTCGTTCGTATTATTTTCATATCGTTCGCGGTATAACTCAATATAGTTTAACGACGAGATACAAAGATGCTGCCAAAATACAGCTGGCATCAAAGATACCTTCCAAAAGTTAGCTGATTTCCCCTGAGTCGTTATTGCGCCTCCAGCAAACAACCTGCTGCTAATTCAAAAACAAAAACTATCTGTCTTTATTTTATATCCGATTTTTTTATCAGACGGCTGGCACTTTCTGCTGCAATGATCAATGCTGCTGCAAGCATAATTACATCTTTCAGGACTAATCTACCGGCCGCAGATAAATAAGGAAAACCATAATTAGGTGACGGGAAATCCCCATCTAGCTTTGGCACAAACGCTTCTGGTGTTGTTATCAAGAAAGAAAGCGTAACCAATGACATAAGCACTGTAAACAACGCCCCCAAGACTCCGATTTTAGGATACCAGATACCTAAAAATATCATCAGACCAATTGAAACAATTACAAAGCCAAGTATATAAGAGAAAATATAGGTTCCATTTTCTTGGTGCCATGCAATATTTTTCTTTACGACACGGCCCTCTGGGTTTTTAAACAACTGGTATTCCGGTATTAGCTCTCCATTTTTATCCAACACTCGTTTTTCCGTATTATGATAAAAAAAACGCATTGCCGGACTATTAATAACAAAAGGAACGATACCATCAGCTTCATATTGAAATGCTTTTAATCCTCCAATCCATGCCATCACAATAAAAATTGAAATTCTAGCAAAGTTAGTAAAGGTATATTGCGACTTTGCCAATAGCTTTATTATTTTCTCCATAATGTAGTTTGTTTAATACCATGCAAAACTAAACAATGGCTTAAATCCACGACATGGACAAATAGATCTATAACATAGACTTTTCGGCAACAATTGATAAACCGACACGCTTTCGAAATACCTTAGGAGATACGCCTACCATCTTCTTAAAAAATCTACTGAAATAAAACTCGTCTTTGTACTGCAAATCGGCTGCTATTTCTTTAATACTTTTGGCCGTCAAATGGAGTTGTCTTTTACTTTCCAATACGAGGCGTTCCTGGATCAACTTTGAAGGGGATTTTCCCCATTTCAATTTTATTTTTTTCGTAAAAACGGCTGGACTTAAACCATAGTTCGCTGAATAAAAGGTAACTTCTTTATGCGCTTTATAATTCTTTTCCAAAAACTGCTCAAAGTCATCAATAATATCTCTATGAGCCCAATACGGTTTTTGTACGTCGTTAAAAAGTAGCTTTTCTCTACTCGCCAGCGCTAAAATCAGCTGTAGATAGGTTCTGCTCAATGACTGATCATAGGATTCCGACGACATTTTGAGCTGATCTATTTTTTCCATGATCGTTGATATCTCTTGATAAATAGCTGCTGAGAGCAACACATGAGGTTGCTGGTAGATGTTGTTGAATAGAATTCCATTACAGGCAACTTCATCTTTATGATATTCTATACAATAAAAATCGCCGTGAAATTTTAGCACACTGAAAGTACTTTTCAGCACGACATCCATCGTAAACAACTGATAGGGAGACAAAAACAAAATACTTTTAGGATCCGCATGGTATGTCACCAAATCAACCGAAAAACTCGCCGCTTTTTCAAATAAAAGAATGCAGTACAATGGTTCACTAATGTTGAATCTACCGGCAGATAATACTAATTTTTCAAACAGGATATGGGAATAGTTCATGTTATTAAGCTAAAATATGAATTTAATCGAACCTATTCATCCGGTCTTAAGCTTCGCTTCAAATGATAAAACTTAAGTAGAATATGGTCATACCATAAGGCAAACAAAAGCATAGTAGCGGGTAACAACAATGTTTTCAATTTAAAATATTGAAACATAAAACCACCTATAATTCCCCCGATAAAAAAGCCTCCAATAATCATCAACTTAAGAAAAATACTTTTGTGTAATTTCACTTTCTCAGCAATTTCTCTATAAAAAAGCAACTGTGAAAGTTCAATACCAAGATCAGTAAACAATCCGGTCAAATGCGTCGTTCTGACAACTGATTGTGACACCTTCGTTACCAGGGCATTTTGAAGTCCCATAGCAAAAAGAAGGGCAAATGAAATTATTGCTGGAAACGTTGGTCCTGCTTTAACGAAAGCTGGGAGCAGTCCTACATTAATTAAGATAATAGACTCGATACAAATTGGAATGATATAGGCGTTATGTGATTTATTTTTTGAGGCTAATTCTACGATAAAACCTGAAACGGATGCTCCCATTAAAAAGAAAGCAATGTATAACAAATAAATCAAAGCCATCTTGTAATTCATTAAAATCAACTGTTCTGAAAAAAATGCGAAGTGACCTGTGACATTTGTTGTTAAAGTGCCAACGGCAAGAACACCTGTAATATTAACCAGGCCTGCAACACAAGACAAAATAGAGGCTAACTTCAAATTATGAGTATAATTCCTTCCTCTCCCTTGATGCCTAAACATTTGAATTAATCTTTATAAATTAGAGAAAATAAGATTCATTTAAGGTTTCAGTAAATCATATACCCTGACATAATCCACCTCCATCTCTGTAGGAAATGCGCTGGCATCGATGCCTTGCACACCGCCCCAATCTCCACCAACGGCTAGATTCAATAGTAAATGAAATCTTTTATCAAATGGCCACACGCCATTGCCTTTTCCTTCATTCGGAAAACTATAGATCTGTACATCATCCACGAAACCCCGGATATACTCGGGGGTCCAGTCTATCCGATAATCATGAAACTCCGATGTTGCCTGATCAATTCGCTTCATCACTCCTTTTTGAGTTCCAATGGAATGATTATAGTCCTTTGTATGAACGGTAATATGTATTGCATTCTCGGCATAACCGACATGCTCCATGATATCTATTTCTCCCGAATGTGGCCATCCTCCGTAAACCCAATCTGTCGGCAACATCCAAGCGGCTGCCCACGTACCTTTCCCTTTCGGTACCTTGGCTCGGACTATAAATCGACCATACAGAAAATCGCCCTTGTTCTTACTGACCAGCCTAGCAGAAGTATAGTCCAACCCTTCATATTGTTCTTTTATTGCAGTAATACGTAAAACACCATTTGCCACACTTGCATTTTTCCTGTTTGCATCTGTATAGTATTGAAGTTCATGATTTCCCCAACCATTATGCAAGGAGCCTACATCATATCCCCATTTTTTTGCGTCTGGCAGACCATTGTAATCAAACTCATCACTCCAACTGGGCGTTTCAGCAAACTTATATTCTCCTGCATGCGTACTATCGGGACTTGCGGAAAGTATTGTGATCAAAGGAAGTATCCAAAGGCTCATTATGTTTATATTTTATACAACTATGTATAAAGCTAATGAAAAATACGAATACATTACTTCATATCGGAGAGGCGATTTAAATTTCAGTTAGCAATCATAAAATCACGGCTATTAACTTTAGTGCAATCATTTTCTACTTACTAAACCGTGTACAATTAACCAATGGATAGTAATAAAAAGGAGGAGATTACCGACAATTAATATAAATTACGCTTAAAAAAAGTAGGAACCGTCAGATTACGATAAATTGCTTTCGTAAGATTTCTGGAAAATATACTTTTGAAAAAACTTTTAGGACTGTACGACACAAGTAAAAGATCAATAGCTTCGATTTCTACCATGTAGTCGATGCAACGCGGTATAGGCATATTGTAATCTAAGCGATTGACCGCATTTTTTTCCACATAATCAATTTTATTAAACGAAAATTGGACAGATAGCTTTTGTTTCCAGTCTTCAATATCTTCTTGTTTTGGAGAGATATACTTTTGTGTTACGTGCAACAGGCTGAGATTAAATTTCTCCGGTACACGTAAGATGAAACTGTCGAGTAGATCATATTCGGACGCTTTAAAATTGCTCAGTAATCCGATATTTTGTAACCTAAATTTTTGGAAAGTGATCGGTACTGCCAAGACACCAATTGGACTCTTTTTTATCAGGGCGAAGGTATTGCTTCCCAAGACCGCTTTTTGTATCATACCTTTACCCTTAGCTCCCATAACGATAAAGCGATATTCCTTTTCTTGTAGTAAGTTTAGTACCGTTTTTTCCAAGTCGCCGGGCAAACTTACGGTTTTACAGCTGAGATCAGGAAATTCATCGTCGATACGTATCTGCCAGTCCTTGAGCATGCCTTCAGCCTCTTCCTTCTGAGGCGTCAAAAACATATTCTCCATTTTCGCATGGACACTGTCTTTTATTGGGATAGTATAAGTATGCAGAAGCTCTACTGTCCAATTAAATTTTTTAGCCAGATTCGCCGCATATCGAATAGCAGTCCATGAGTTTTCAGAAAAATCGGTGAGTACGAGAATTGTTTTGTCCATAAATATTTTGCAGATAAATCAGCGCGGATTATTAGTATTACAACAGTAAAGAAGGCAGAAGGTTTTTAATAAAAAATCAAAAGAGAGACTTTAAAAAAAAGGTTTTCAAACGGGGAGAATGAAAACCTTAAATAACCAATTATAAACCTAAATTATGATACAACAAAGATAAGCATCAAAAAGATAAAAACCAAAATAAACTACTAAAAAGATAGACTTTTTTTTTACTAAGGAATCAGTACAGCCCTTCCTTTGATCTTACCGTTGCGCATTCGATCATAAACTTCGTTAGCCTGATCAAGCTTAAACTGCTCAATTTCAATATGAATCTTCCTTTGCCTAGCCAAACCTACAACTTCCATAAGCTCAACCCGCGAGCCCCAATATGGGTTTGTCATACTCACACCAAAAGGAAGCACCGACATATTGTACTGGTAGTGTCCCCCACCTAATCCAACAATTGTCAGGTCACCATCCAAACCAACAACCTTTGTTCCTAGATCTATAGTCGATGTTGCGCCGACAAAATCAATCACAACTTTAGCTTTTTTAATTCCAGTAATCTTATTGATTTGTTCGGCTGCATTTGCATCTTTCGAATTAACCGCATAGGCTGCGCCCAGTTCTTTAGCAAAGGCTAGTTTTTCTTCGGTGACATCACAGGCGATAATTGAACTCGCGCTTACTTCATTTAGTATTTGCAAGGCAACATGGCCCAAACCTCCAACTCCGATCACAACCACATACTCATCTGCTGTCAATTTGCCTATCGAACGCTTTATCGCCGAATAAGGAGTAAGTGCCGCATCCGTTAATGGCGCAGCAATGACTGGATCTAAGTCATAAATTGGGACCAGTAAACGGGAAGAAGGGACAAGCATATATTCCGCCATCCCACCATCAAGGCCTAGCCCACCACCATAAGCCATTTCAGACTGGTGATCACAATAATTTTCCTTTGATTGCTGACAGGGTTTACAGTGCCCACAACCCCAAGGGCCATAGACCAGTACCGCGTCTCCTTTTTTATAGTCTTTTACATCCGATCCAACTTCTTCAATCCAGCCCGCATTTTCGTGTCCCAAGGTAAATACCGTACCTACAACGGTCCCCTCATCTATAATGTGGAGATCAGAATGACAAACACCTGCGCCACCAATTTTTAGTAACACTTCATCACCCTTAGGAACGGGCTTGACCATATCATTTACAACGCGGACATCTTTATGCCCAAAAAAACGTACTGCTTTCATATTGAAAAATTTTTGTTGACTAATAGAAAAACAAATAAGAACGATATATGTTTCAACGCATATGAAGACAGCGGCAACTTGTAAGTCTTATTTCAAGAAAAAGTACTGCAATCCCCTGATCGTATTACCTAATGGGCAAGTCAAAAGTATTCATGCAATAAAGGCCGGCAACCCGAGGATATTTATGTATTTTTATCGGGAATCAAATGATAAAATACATGCTAAAAAAAGGTGAACATATTGAAGGCGTCCCTATGGAACTCCAACAATTGTTGGATATGGACGAAAAAGCCAATGCTTTTTTTGAAACACTTTCCAAATCATACAAACAAGGCTATTGTGATTGGGTTGGATCAGCAAAACAGGAACAAACCCGAAAGACAAGAGCTGAAAAAGCAATACAAATGCTACGAAATAATCAGAAAACCCTTAAAACGGTCTAGAACAAGCCAATTGGGCATTACGCTTGCTACCTACTTATCAAAAAGTACCGTAAGCCATTTTTGCCCAATTGTAAGAATAGATCAGGGCCGCCTCAATAAACTAGATCAAGCGATAGCAAAGTACCCTATAAAAGAACAAGTCACTTTTCAATCAAGCAAACTTTTTTTAAAAAACTCATTCACAACAGCATAAAAGTAGGACAAACGCTTTCACCTATTAGAGAATAAAAAAAGTGTAATTTCCACTTCCCCAGCTCATTCGAAAGAACATCAAACTAAAAAACAACGAAAATAAATTCGAAAAACACCTAAAAACATAACCCATTGAAGAAAACTAAAGCTATTTAGGTCATATTTTTTAAAAATATCACCTAAACACAATTTCAAAAACGGAATTTGAGCAATTTTTACACAATTAATCACTAAAACACCGTCAGTTTAAACACTTTGTAACAATATTACATAAACTTTAAAATTTCCATACCTAAATCACTTGTATCATTTTTAAAGTTTAATTACATTTGCTTTCAAGGATGCAAGGAAAATTCCATCAATATCTGTTCGGCGTGGTTTGCGCAATACTTATCAGTTTTGGCTGGTATCATGTGGCAACACCAAATAATATCCCCTCCTGCAATCTTCATGCTGTCAATCACTTCAACAAGCAAGTAAAAAGCGAAGGTTATGAGACCAAAGTTATTCGCAAAACTAAACGTCATCGGCATGAAAAACTAAGGGCTTATTTTTCAGAAAATGATAATGAAAACGACGACACGGGAAGTGATTCCAATAGCCCGAATTTATTCGCACTTACAGGAGATGGTTTTGGAAATCTAGCCGCCTATATCCATCCTCAATTTCACAATACACGCACAGCAGTTTCGCTTGCAAATTCCAACCAGCTTACTTCACGAAAAAACGCCCTATACATCCATTACAGTGTATTCAGGCTGTGATTTTTTAATAATTTCTTAAAAAAACATCAAAATAGCTTTCAAAATCACCTGGAAGCATGTCACACTATTGTTCAATTTTTCGAAAATTATTAAAAAACTATTATCATGGTCATGAGAAGCTTTATGTATATAAGCCTGTGCCTTATTATTCTATCTACAAGCTGTCAGTCAGAAAAAAAAGACAAAAAAGAAGCTGCAGTTTTCAACGTCACTACTCCTTTGGTCAAAGATACAATTGTCAATAAAGATTATGTCGCCCAAATCCGTTCGATCAACCATATTGAATTGCGTGCGCAAGAAAAAGGCTACATTCAATCGATATTTGTCGATGAAGGTCAATTTGTACAAAAAGGACAACCCCTCTTTAAAATCATGCCCAACCTCTATGAGTCCGATGTTAATCGTGCTAAAGCAGAGGTAAAATATGCTGAAATCGAATATCAGAACACCAAAAATCTGTCCGAAAAAGAGATTGTCGCTCCGCAGGAAACTGAAATGGCAAAAGCAAAATATGAAAAAGCCAAAGCTGAGCTAGCCGCTATGAATACGCATCTCAAATTTACTGACATCGTAGCACCGTTTTCCGGCATCGTTGGTAAGCTTCATGTCCGTAAAGGAAGTCTTGTCGATGAAGGCGAGTTGATCACAGAATTGTCCGATAACAGTAAAATGTGGGTTTACTTCAATGTCCCCGAAGTCGAATACCTCAATCAAATGGACGCAAAAAAAGACAATAGCCCGCTGCATGTACGGTTAAACATGGCCAATGGAAAAGAATTCGGTCATGAGGGTATTGTTGAAACAATTGAATCAGACTTCAATAATGAAACTGGAAATATTGCCTACAGAGCGACTTTTCCAAATCCAAAGGGATTATTGCGTTATGGCGAGACAGGTAATATCGTCATTACATCGCCCTATAATAATGCGCTTATGATACCGCAGAAAGCTACATTCGAGGAGCTTGAAAAAAAATATGTTTACGTTATTACAAAAGATAATAAAGTAAAAGCAAGAGAAATAAAAGTTGCTGCCGAACTGCCGCATATCTATGTTGTTTCTTCCGGATTGGGCAAGGACGAAAAGATTCTACTGAATGGACTTCGCATGGTACAGGAAAACCAGACTATTGAATCCAAATATCAGACTCCGGAGAAAGTCATGTCAAACTTAGATTTATATGCAGAGTAATTAAAAAAGCAGCATTATGTTTAAAAAAGTAATACACCGACCGGTATTTGCTATTGTTATATCGGTTGTAATCCTATTTATCGGAGGTTTGGCCATAAAGCAACTTCCTACAGAGCAATTTCCAAAAATCGCACCGACTACAGTTGCGGTCTCCATTGCCTATCCTGGTGCAAGTGCTGATGTACTTGTAAAATCCTCCCTGATTACACTGGAGAATGCAATCAATGGTGTACAGGGAATGCGCTATATCGCAACCGATGCGACCAGTGCCGGTGAAGCGACCGTAAACGTCGTATTTGACCCTGGAACAGACCCCAACGATGCCGTAGTACTGGTGAAAACCCGGGTGGATCAAGTTATGCCACTATTGCCTGAACTTGTTCAAAAGGAAGGAGTCGTCGTCAATCCAATTCAGCCCAGTATGCTGATGTACGTGAATCTTTACAGTACGAATAAAAGCATGGATGAAAAGTTCTTGTACAACTACGCAACTGTAAACATCATTCCTGAAATCAATCGTATTCATGGTATCGCCAAATCGCAAATCTTAGGTAGCCGTAGATATGCCATGCGCGTCTGGTTAAATCCCGACCGTATGCGCGCTTACAGCTTGTCAGTTGACGAAGTGATGAAAGCGATAGGAGAACAAAGTATCATCGGCCGTCCCGGTCGACTGGGGCAAAGCTCGGGTATTGCAGCGCAATCCCTCGAATATGTCCTAACCTATAAAGGGCAATACAATACACCTGAAGAATATGACAATATTATCGTTCGCGCAAACGGCGACGGTGAAAACATCAAGTTAAAAGACGTAGCTAAAGTCGAACTGGGAAGTGAATTCTTTGACATCTATTCCAATTTAGACGGGCATCCCTCGGCTTCGATTGTGTTGAAACAGAATTATGGTAGTAATGCCAATGACGTTATTAAAGATGTGAAGGCAAAGCTTGCGGAGATGAAAGGTAACTTTCCCCCAGGTATAGACTATAAAATCAGTTATGACGTATCCCAATTCTTGGATGCTTCTATCGAACAGGTGATGCATACCCTACGCGATGCTTTTATTTTAGTTGCCATTGTTGTGTTTATTTTCCTTGGCGACTGGCGTTCGACTTTGATTCCGATCATCGCCGTGCCCGTTTCGCTGATAGGTACATTCTTCGTCATCCAATGGTTCGGCATGTCGATCAACTTAGTGACCTTGTTTGCGTTGGTGCTTGCCATCGGGATTGTCGTAGACAATGCCATTGTGGTCATTGAAGCAGTACATGCCAAAATGGAAGAAAGTGCCATATCGCCGTACAGTGCTGTAAAAGAAGTCATGGCCGAAATCGCAGGTGCTATTATCGCTATTACAGCTGTTATGGTTGCCGTTTTTATCCCCATTTCATTTATGACAGGTCCTGTCGGAACATTTTACCGTCAATTTTCAATTACCATGGCCAGTTCCATCGTGATATCTGCAGTAGTCGCATTAACCCTTACTCCTGTGCTGGCTGCGATGCTCCTAAAAAATAACCATGGTAAACCCAAAAAATCAAACGTATTCACTAAATCGCTCGACCTTTTTAACCGTACTTTTGATAAAATAACGGGCAAGTATGCCTCCTTACTTCGTAAAATTGCCAGCCGAAGAGTGATTACATGGGGTATCTTAATAGCATTCTGTGTCGGAATTTTCGTCATTAACAAAACGCTTCCAGGAGGTTTTATACCGAGTGAGGACCAAGGCACAATATATGCCATTATTCAGACTCCTCCAGGATCAACATTGGAACAGACCAATAAGCTTTCTAGAGAGCTCCAGAAGATCTGTCAAGGGGTAGATGGGGTTGAATCTGTCTCATCACTGGCAGGTTATGAAATCATGACCGAAGGTCGTGGATCGAATGCCGGAACCTGTCTTATCAACCTCAAAACCTGGGGTGAACGTGAACACTCCGTTAAAGAGATCATGGAAGAACTTGAAGAAAAATCAAAAAATCTAGGTGCAACGGTTGAATTCTTCGAACCTCCCGCTGTTCCGGGTTTTGGTTCTTCTGGAGGTTTCTCCATGCGCCTGCTGGACCTCAATAGGACCACCGATTACCAAGATTTCGATAAAGTAAATAAAGCGTTTATCGCTAATCTAAAGAAACGTAAGGAACTGACCGGGGTCTTTACATTCTTTGCCGCCAACTACCCACAATACGAATTGGTATTTGACAATAACGCCGCCATGCAAAAAGGCGTTTCCATTGGTAAAGCCATGGACAACCTCAATATCCTTATCGGTAGTACCTATGAGCAGGGTTTTATCCGTTTCGGTCAATTCTTCAAGGTTTATGTACAATCTTCACCAGAATTTAGAAGGTTACCTTCCGATATCATGAACCTTTACGTCAAAAACGATCATGACCAAATGGTTCCTTATTCGGCCTTTATGACCCTAAAAAAAACACAGGGACCAAACGAAATCACGCGCTACAACATGTACAATTCGGCCGCCATCCGTGGACTTCCGGCAAATGGGTATACAACGGCCGACGCTATTCAGGCAATCAACGAAACTGCACTTCAAACATTACCACATGGCTATAAAGTTGCCTGGGAGGGCTTGTCCTATGATGAGGCTCAACGTGGAAACGAAGCCGTTTATGTCTTTTTAGTCGTCTTAGTCTTCGTATATCTTGTACTTGCTGCGCAGTACGAAAGCTTCATCATTCCGTTTGCGGTATTGTTGTCGCTACCAGTTGGTGTATTTGGATCATTCTTCCTATTAAAAGTTATGGGACTTGAAAATGATATCTATGCACAGGTCGGACTGATCATGATTATTGGTTTATTGGGTAAAAATGCGGTGCTTATCGTAGAATTTGCCGTGAAAAGGCGCCAAGCTGGCGATAGCATATTGGAAGCAGCTATTGAGGGCTCACGAGCGCGTTTCAGACCGATCCTCATGACCTCATTTGCATTTATCGCTGGACTTGTACCACTTGTCTTTGCCAGTGGTGCCGGAGCTATCGGTAACCACACCATAGGTGCCTCAGCACTGGGAGGTATGCTCGTCGGAACAATCTTTGGCGTTATTGTCATTCCCGGACTTTACTACATTTTTGCAAAATTGGCTGACGGAAGAAAAATGATCCAAGCCGAAGACGAATCACCATTAAGCGAAGACATGATACATTATGAATAAGAACAGATTATATCACTATACAGGTTTCGCACTTTTCTTGCTTAGTCTTGCAGCCTGCAAACCACTGGAAATAAAACAACGTGCCGAAAATAGAACCGTTCCTGGGAAATATAGCGATGCTGACAGCGACACCGTGAATACAGGAAAAATCAAATGGAACAGCTATTTCAGCGATCCCAATCTACAAGGACTGATCGGTCAAGCACTAGCAAACAACCAGGAGCTACATATTATGCTTCAGGAAATTGAAATAGCCAAAAATGAGGTAAGCGCCAAAAAAGGTGAATATCTACCTTCCGTAGGTGTAAAAGTTGGCGCCGGGGTCGACAAAGTTAGTCGCTACACAAACATTGGAGCGATGGAAAAGAATACGGAAATCGAACCCGGACGCGAAATGCCGGAACCGCTATTTGATTTTGGAGTTGGTGTACAGGCACAATGGGAAACAGATATCTGGGGTAAACTCCACAATGCGACCAAAGCGCAGCTGCAAAGGTATTTTGCCAGCGTGGAAGGCAAAAACTTTATGGTAACTCACCTGATCGCTGAAATTGCAGATTCTTATTATGAACTCCTGGCGCTGGACAACGAACTCTTGGTTATCAATGAGAATGTAAAGATTCAAAACGATGCACTGGTCGTGGTAAATGACTTGAAGAAAAATGCGCGATCCAATAAACTTGCCGTCAAAAGATTTGAAGCCCAAATATTGAAAACCCAAGGTATGCAATATGATATCAAGCAGAAGATCACAGAAACAGAAAATAGAATAAACTACCTTGTTGGAAGATTCCCGCAGCCGGTTCAAAGGGATCAACAATCCTTTGATAAGCTTGTTCCACAAACCGTTTATGCGGGCATCCCGGCCGACCTTCTGGAAAACAGACCGGATATAAAGCAGGCCGAATATGAACTTGCAGCCTCCAAACTGGACATCAAATCGGCCAAAGCCCGCTTTTACCCTTCTTTGGACATTGCGGCGGGAGTAGGTTTTCAAGCTTTTGATCCGACTTATCTCATCAAACCGGAAGCCTTTCTCTCTTCCCTCGTTGGTGAACTTACTGCCCCTTTGATCAACAAACGGGCAATTAAAGCCGCGTATTATAGCGCAAATGCACGACAGGTTCAGGCTGTTTACCATTATGAACAGACCATATTGGCGGCTTATATTGAAGTTGCAAACCAGCTCTCCAAAATTAAAAATCTCGAGAATGGCCTACAAATTAAGACCAAGGAAGTCGATGCATTAAATGAGTCTATCGGTATTTCCAACGACCTCTTTAAATACGCCCGCGCAGATTATATGGAGGTTCTGCTGACACAACGCGATGCCCTGGAATCCAAATTTGAGCTCGTTGAGAAAAAGGTCAACCAACTCAAAGCAAGCGTAGCGATATACAGATCCCTAGGTGGTGGATGGGATCATCAATAGCACAATTTAATTTTAGTTTTTATATGTTGGGGACTTATCATGTGATAAGTCCCTTTTTTTGTAAAAGCATATTTACTCCACCACGATTTCTTTCATTTTCTCGTTTCCATAGTATGTCGGGAAATACATTAATTCAGCCTTCGCGGGGTTGACAGTATAAGTCCCGGTATAACGAGGTAAAAGTTCGATCTCAAAGGTATGCGCACCTTTCCCCAGTTTATTGCAAAAAATGACAACACGATCTTTGAAATGCTCCCGGTGTGCCTCGATTCTATAGTATCCATTGGTTTTGGTTTCATAAGAACATCCCGCCGGTATAGGAACTTCGATCTGCACATACTCAGCTTCACCAGTTAAAGTTACGCTTGCTTCAAGTTTTACAGGCTTTCCTTCCTTGAGCGCCGCTACCGTAGCACCATTGTCCTTAAATCGCGTTGCCACGGCAAGGCCCTTTTCTTTTTCTATGACAGGATCTGGATTCCAAAAATTTTGATAGGCTGTCACAAAAGCCGGCCCCGTCCCTTCTTTCCTCACTTTAATCTGTTCATCCGACTTAAAGCTTTGCGTATACGGAAATGTAGTGACGCGTTTGCCATTGATGACCATAACCGGTGCCTGGAAAGACTCACCCTCTTTCAGTAAATCAGGAAGAATACTTCGTATGATACGCGAAGATTCGTAGATATTATACCATTGGTTTTGCTGCCGCTGCGCGAAAAAGTAATTACGGATATTTTCTAAATCCGAATCATGACCGCCAATTGATTTTAAGACACCATAAGCCAACAGTGTATTCTCGGTATTGGTTTCCGTAGGTCGCATAAAAAATCCGCCTTTCTGATCTGTTGCAGCTCCAGAAGTCCAATATAACCCACCTAAGATAGCCTTTGAGGAGTATTTAAGAACGGTATCTGCAGCATGTGAATCCTTAAGACCCAGTTTTGAAATCAATAGATATTTCAACAGTTTATCCTTAATGGTTTTACTTTTCAGTTTTGTATCAATTTCGAAGAAATAATCTTTGTAATCGGTTTTAGGATCCAAGCGGAGCAGATATACCAGGGAGCCAAACAAATTCTCTTTGGCCCCGTGAAGCTTATCTTTATCCAATAGAAGATCCAGCGAAGCCAAGCTGCTTTTCAACATGGTCTTTTCACGTTCTGCATAGATCTCCGTATCGATCTCAACCTGGTATCCTGCTTCTCGGGCATCCAACAGTACCCCGATCACATAGTTGCTGATCCAGCTCTCGGTTTCACTCTTGTTCCACCAGCCCCAGCCCTGATTGGAATTTTTGTTTTTCTGTAACTCCTTCAAAAGATCCTTTATTTTCTTATCCTCTGTAAAGGGCTTTCCGATCAATTTTGCGAGCTCTTTTTTAGAAAGTAACGCGCTCAATTTGGAAGCCATCTGTTCATTGCATAGAAATTTGTAACGATCGATCGATTCGATTTCCCGTTGTAAAAATTCCAACGAATTTGCTTCGGCATGCAAGGTGATTTCGCCTAGCGCAGGAGAAGTTTTTAGCAAATACTCTGCGGTACTGTTGAGCACTTTAAAATCTCCTTCATGTTGTTCAAGCCCCTTTTCAAAAATCGGAATGCTACGTTTTTCACCATCAAAATATCCATTTGACAATCCGATCGAATAAGCAAGTTGGATGCTGTCCCCCTTATCGGCAATAACCGATATAGGATCCCGATAGGACTTCGCAATTTTCAACTTTGCCTCCTGCGTTGTTAGTCCATTATTGATGGTACGCAAGAGCTGTAAGCTGTCGCTAAGATAATTGACAACCCGTCCCATGGCTGTAAACTGATCACCTCTGATGGCAAATCGGGGACTCGACAAATGTGCCGAAACAGCTTTAAAAGATTTGACATTTAGCTCTTTCATGTCGGCGAAATTTTTATTTCCTTTAGCAATAAAGAATGTTCGCCAATTGGTAATATCATCCGGATAGGTCGCTTCAAAATTAGCTTTTCCCTGAGCATCGGTAGTTAGCTTTGGCTGCCAGAATGCATCATCGCGGAAGTTCACGCGCATCGTATTTCCAGATTCCAAATAGGGCATATCCACAGCACCTGTCGATGCCGCAGAAGCTCCAGCTTTCATCTGAACCATCACCACGCCGTTGGCGGCCCGAGCACCATACAATCCAAGCATAGATTGATCTTTAATCACATTCAATGACGCGATAGTCGATGGATCAAGACTTGAAATATCACCTTCAAAGGGGACTCCGTCTACTAAAATCAATGGTTTTTCATTGGGAGCCGGACTAGCAGCGCCACGAATACGAATCCCTGCTACAGCCCCCTGCAACATAGCCGTAGTCACCCCATCCATCCTAGCATTGATCGATTTCACTGCCGCAGTCAATGATTGCCTTTTTTGGACGCCATACCCCACAACAACAACTTCATCCAATTGATTTTCGCTTGGCTTTAACTCAACGAAATAATCTTTGCCACTGGAGACTTTGACTGTAGCTGTATTGTACCCTAAAGCAGCAATCTCAAGTAGCGTATTTTTGTCATCGGAGAGCTCAAGTTCCAAACTACCGTCAAAGCTTGCGAAATATCGTTTTTTGGTATCCGAAACACTCACCTTAGCCCCAATTAATGGCGTATCACCATCGTAAACCAAAATCCTTGCGACCTTATTATTCTTTCTTTTCGCTCTAAAATCTTCTCGGTCTATTTTTTTGAGCTGCGGATCAATCTCTTGCCCATGTCTTATAGAATCCCGCAATGGATTTTCCACGGTACGCACAATAATTTCATCGCGTACAAGTTTGTAAGCCAATCTCGCCGCTTGGGATGCATTGCTCCATTGAATAGAATCCAGTCTGAGATAATTCATCCCATTGGCCTTGAGTTTGATTGGTAAACTAAAAGAAGTTGAATCATCCTTTACAATATGCAAAGTAACATCGCCGACCGGAAGATCTCCAAAAGTTCGATGCCCACCGTAAAACAGTCGAAAATACATTCTCTCCTCTACATTCGTCGGTTCAATAAAGATCAATGCAGGTCGAATCCCTTTTTGTGCAGCATCATTGCCCAGAGTTAAATTCAATTTAAAAATAGCGTCTTTTTTTCCTTTTTTCACCGTAGCAAATTGTGCAGGTCCCGTGCTATTCTGCATGGTCTCTTGGAAAGTACGTTCTACATTTGCCTTGATATCCTCCAAGGTCCATACCCTCTCCTGAAAATCCAAATTTGGCTTAAAATCATACAGATCAATCCGCAAAGGATTGCCATCCCAGCTTTTTTGCTTTTGGTAATTTTTATAGATGCTATATTGATAGCCTCCCTCAATTTCAAAACGTCCAATTTTCGCTGTGTCAACCATAAGCGTACCTATTTTGGACACACCGTTATACATTTCTGTCCTTGGAAATGGTCCCACCATCAGGGGTACGGGAACCTGTGTCCGCAACCGGTTATCGTAAACAGTTTTTCTTACGGGATTGAGGTAGTAGAGATCTCCCGCTGTCTGGATATATGCAGGCATCACAATCAATGCATTATTATTGGGTAATTGCCAGGCTCCAAAATTGTTGGTTACTGTAATCAACTGGCGCTTCAATTCAGTCAATTCGTTAGTGTAGAGCTTACCACGTTCTTCTTTAGGTAATCGGTAAACCAAAATCTGGCCTTTGCTGAATGCTTTTTCGGGGTAGGTAAAACCAATTGTATCCTGCGAGGCATTAAAGGAAACAATGACCTTTTTCCCTTTTTCAAGATAAAAGCCATTTACACGAATGTCGCGATCCTTGGTCCTAAATCTAAAATCATGCTGCCCCGGAGAAACTTCAAAAATAGTATTGTTATTTTGTTGGTCTTGTTTAGCATAAGTCAGTACACCGTCTATCCAAACTAAATGTATCCCCTGCACTACACCATTTACAACGACATAAGGGGAAATCTGGCTCTTGACAGCATCTAGAGGAAGAGACTCCTGATAATAATCTTTGGGATATAAAAACCGATAAAAAGCCATCGTATCCAACTGCATGTCTTTAGACCATTTTGCCCAATTTTGAAGAGCTCCCTGATGAACCTTCTCATCATCATCCAAACTAAAATTAAGATTTTGTGAGACTCTTGCCCTTCGCATCAGACCACCCATAGTAATATTTGGAGTGGTTGCTGACCTAAATTTTGAGGTAAAACCATAGGCCGTAATATCAACATCCTTCAACGGTTTACCATTCTTATCCGTAACCGAAAGTTCTACATCAGCCTTCTGCCCCGGATAAACTGTCGTCGCCGTGTTGACTGCCAAATTTAAATTTTTCTCCACATAGGGTAATTCTTCCTGGATAACTTTTGATTTTCCTCCGAAAAGATAGGTGATTTCCATGCTATACCCGTCTTTTCCCCGAGCTAAAAATGTACTATTTAATTTGGTATTATAACCCGAAGCAATCGTACGACCAGCACGATAGACACGATACCAAAATGGAATCATAGCGGGATTATTGACATGCAATATCACCGAATCCGTAGTTCGATAAAACCGATAATTCAGTTGTGCCTGCTCTTGATCCTCCAGATAAACGTTTTTACTGAATCCATTCGACTTGACAACAATTTCTTCGGCCTGCCAAGGTATAGAAACCAAATTAGGTAAACTCAAATTTTCAGTCTTCAGCACTTCACGATGTTCACCTAATATCATTAGCTGAGCAGTTGCTGACATCGCAACACCTTTTTCGAAATACTTCAGCTCTGCATGCCCGTCTTTTACAGCAATACGAATTTCTTTTTCGCTGTTGAGTATATTGAGGTCGAGACTTCGTTCAATTCTTTCATTATCCGAACTTAGATAGGTGCCAATAACCCGAAATGTAAGACCTATGTCAGCCGGAAAGATTGAATCAGGTAATACAATTTCCTTTTCCGCGACATCTGCGAGCGAAACGCTCGTTTGCCATAATGTATCTGGAATAAAATTGACCTTATTGGACTTTATATCAAGCGTATAAAGTGGACTTGTCACAACACGCACATCTACTTTCCCATCATATATGGGCATTTCATTTTCATTTAAAGCTTTTAGTTTCAGTCGCACACTGTCTCCTTTAGCATATTTCGTCTTTTCGGACGTCATATTAAAGCTTAGGCTTTTTAACTCATAGTCTTCATATCGGAAAGACTGATGCTGCAAGACGTCTTTGGCTTTTGTAGATTCTAAAGAAATCCCATAATCTTTATCAAGGATAAGGCCAATCCCCTTCAAATCAAATGCAAAGTTGTACATTCCTGGACGATAGGGAGCAAGTCGGGCCAAAACGGTATCTTTGGCATATCCATACCCACCTGTCAGACGTACGGCAATAGAATCACGGTAAGGTTTCCATTTTTCTTCCTCAAGATAAGCTTTAAATTTAACCTGCTCATTTGGCTTATACATTGGCTTGTTAAAAACCATAAAGCTTTCTGTCCGTTCAGTTTCTTGTTTATGAAAGAACCTCTTAATCTTAAACTTTGTTCTAAGCCAGCTATTTTTGATTCCTCTCCATAATGGAACCTTTTCTTTGTAAGGCCAACTCCGTTCTACACTCAGGTAATGATAGACACCCTTATGTTCAATAGTGACGATATCGTCACTATTTGCATTGGCAGCTTTATAATAATGAAACTTCTTATCGAATGACATGCGACGTCCCTTCACTTTTACTTGCGCATCTTTTATAATCGTTCCCAGAGAATCGTATAGACAAATCGCAAAAATTTCTGCCGGAATAATCTTGACATATAGGTTATCACTAATCAACTCCTGATAAATGAGATCAGCTCCACTGGCGCGGACCTGAACATAATTACCAGGGGGCAAAGTCGGCTGCGGACTTCCGGCCTTATACTTAAGAAAAAAATCGCTGAGCATAGCTTCATCGAATTTCTTTTCTCCCAAGTGAATTTTTCTTAAAACTTCTGGGCTCAGTTTATAAATATAATAGTCAACAGATCCACGCGGGCTATTGAATAAGTTCGATTGCCCACAAAGGACCACAGAATACAGAACAGCTAAAAAGCAGACAACAATTGATTTCCATTTCATGTTTAAGATACTGGCTAAATTCTTTTAAAAATAGATAAATTTACCTAAAGCCAAGTACTAGATTCTTTCATCCGGCACTTCAACTTTCGTGCAGGGATGCGAAGAATATCGAAATTCCATAAATGGAGAAAAAAAAATTACAATTTCAACCTACCTTTGATTGAATCTATAACTTCAGTGTCCGAGGGAAAGTCACCTGCTCCCGAACCGGAGGATCGATTGACCAAAGGCGGCTCCTCACCATATAGGGTATCGCGGGCGATGACTACCTTCTTGTCGAGATCTACATAGCTAATAATATAATTGCGCTGATAAGCTTTATCTTTTTGACCGATCTTATTGACGTACTCTCCTTTTTCCTGCATGTCCATCGCTATCATAACAATGCCTTTGACAGCATCACCGGGATAATTATCTACTGTTCCCAATGCCTCGTTCCATTTTTCCTTATAAGTTATTCCCAAATCACCGGGACCGCCATTTTCAAGAATTAGACAGCTCTTCCCCCAGTCTACTGCGGACAATTGTACTGGATATTTATAAATAGCGGTATGATCGCCAAAACCAGCTAAAATTCGGGAAGATAATTGTTCTGTTTTTTCCTGATCCGCCTCCATATTTCCCAAAAGACGGTAAGCCCATATACCAATACCAATTACTGCAACCAATACCAGGCCTACAAAAGTGAATATTGCTTTCTTATTTCCCATAATTCTATTTTATTTAATTAATTACCAATCAAATATACTTAGTCTATATACTCTTTTTCACCCTTTTTACAATTCGCTTGACCTGCTTTATTATTTGCAGCGCTTGCTTAAATAAACGTTATAAAAAACAACTATTCGAGTCTTTGCAGTCCAAGTTTTCAACAACATGAGATAATAAGAACTGCCACTATTTTATTTTTATCATAAATAGATGATTCATCCAATTCATACTGACACATAGCTGTCACATAGTGATTATATCTTTGTTTAACCTTAGAAGGAAAAGAAATACTAAACGAGAAAACAATTCCAGATCAAAGGCTATTAGTAGGATAACTAATCGAATTTTAAATTATTACAGTAAAAAAACATGGAAACATTACCACAATTAAAAGAAGAATTAGCGAATGAGTATCAAATTACAAAAAACTTTATTGCACTTTTCCCTGAAGGCAAGAATGAATATGTCCCACATGAAAAAAGCATGAAAATGATGCGTCTGGCAACCCACTTAGTCGAAGTGTTCGAATGGCCTAGTACCATTTTAAAGACTTCAGAACTTGACTTTGCCAAAAGTGCTTATGTACCCACAAGTCTATTGACCCGGGATGATCTCTTAAAAAAATTGGACGAAGATTACGAAGCAGGAAAAAATGCTTTAGAAACAGCTAAGGAAGAAGACTTGATTCCAAGCTGGACCATCAAAAATGATGGCCATGAACTGGCAAGCTGGAGCAAATACGGTGCTATTCGTCACTCATTAAACCAGATTACACATCACAGGGCACAATTAGGTGTTTATTATAGACTCAATGATATTCCCCTTCCAGCAAGTTATGGCCCCTCTGCCGATTCACAGAATTTCTAAAAAGCTAGCTGCTGGAATGAAAAATACGACATCTATATGTCGTATTTTCATTCTACGCCGGACAATATGTATGTGCGACAACACCACCTGGAAAAACTTGCACATTCACGAGCTTTAGATCGAGAAATCTAGAAAGACCGTCGAATATAGGCAGCCCAGTACCCAATGCAATTGGATGTGTGATCAGATGATATTCGTCAATTAATCCGGTTTCAATTAAACTTCGCATAAATTCAGCTCCTCCATGAGCCAATAGTGGCTTCCCTGACTCCGCTTTTAATTCTTTAATTCCTTCAATGAGACCTGCATCAAAAACCCGGGCATTCATCCAAGAGGAATGCGCAGGAAGCTTAGCATTGTGAGCAAAATCTTCTGTTTTGGGATGATAGCCCTTTTTTGTAAAGACCGCTTTAGGGATTTCATTCATTGCTGCCGCAAAAGGATTTGTTGAAGCAGGCCAATAGGAAGCCATTACTTCAAAGGTCTTTCGACCCATTAGATGAACGCCGGCAGATTCACAAATATTTAAAACCCATGCGCTAGAATGATCATCGCCACTTTTAAACATCCAATCAAGTTCACCGTGGATACCCGCAACAAATCCATCGATGGAAACAGACATTTTCATTATTAATTTCCGCATAACAAAAAGTTTAATATTTAATAAAACAAATCCAATTCAAAACTGGGTTACTGTCTATCAAAAATAAACCATTTCAATCGACGTACAGCGGGGACAAACCGTCAATATACAAGGGCATTTACGACAGTTCTTTTCTCTGTCCTTTACCTTCCTCAAGGGTAAGCATAAAATTCAAATAGTGCTTTTTCTTCGCGAAATGCTGATCATCCAATAACTTTTTATAGGCCGATAGCGCATTAAAAAGAATTTGAAGATTATCCTCGTTATAATGATCTACATTAAAATATATTAAATCCCTGTTGATATACGTGTCCAATGAAGTAAGCAACGTATCGTCCAATTCATCCTTACTACCGGGAAGCGCCATAAGCGTTGCCAGTTTCTTTTTTAATTCTCCTTCCCTACGTTTGACGTCTTGCAACCTTGCCTCAATATCAGCGAAGGGCAAAGTCTGAAATATAAACCGGGTATTCTCCGTCATGTGAGCATAAAGTTCTTGTGCCTCCTCATAATTCTTGTCGAAAAAAGCAAAATCATAATATCTTCGTTCAAACTCTTCACACATCCCTTGCGTATCAGCCAAGTGTGCAAAATAAGAATGGATCTGCTGGTTGTAGTCGCTAATTTTATGCTCCGTATCTACAATAGTGTCTTCAATTTTCTTTAGTAATTCGATGGCATCTGCAGCTCGATATTTTATACCGTCATAGTCAAAGGACTTTAATTTTAATTCGCCTTTACTGATTGCTTCAACGACATATTTATCATTTTTCAGACTATTAAGTTCATACAGTGTATCAACTCTACTATCGGCAAATAACTCATCAAAAGTCGGCTTTGACTGTCCCTGAAAAATTGGAGTTTCACCTTTTCGCACAGGATGATTGTAGTCATAGAAATCATTGAATCTTTGATCAACAGCATACTTGTTCATTCGACTTTCAAAATCATCACTGAAAGACGTTATTTCTAACAGTGATGGAGGCTGTTGATACTGTACCTGCGCAAACAACTTATCCGAAATTTGGTTTGCTACGGCAGCACGATTAGCTAGTAATTCAATAGCAGGTGCGTTGTTGGCTTCTTGCTTGACAATATTAAGTTTCTGTAATGCTTTTACCCGATCTTCATCCGATGGATGAGACGACCACTGATCTTCAAGATTTAACTTCGATTTATCATATTTTTTTAAAGTCGCCAATTCGATCTGGGGAAAGCCATTTCGCACTTGATATCTATTGCGTTCCGCAAACAAGAGCATGACACAACGATGCTCTGGATAAATATTACGACTACGGATATTTTCAGAAAATTTATTATCATAGAAAGTAAGTACATTATTTAGTGCATGGTTTGCAAACCCCAAACGTAAGAGCGAGTCAGCCAAAGCCTGGGAACCAGCAACATGTGCCGCAATTTCATCCGCATGAAATTCCATCTCTCTTGATAACGCCAAATAATTGAGATTTACATATTCATAAAGATGCTTCAAAATATGCTGAATCTGTTGAATAATAAACATCGATATACCAATAAAAATAGCAGAGTACCCACTGATGTTACCCCATTTACCAAACATATTATCCAGCGATTCATTCTTATACAGCATATTGTAGATAATCTGATTAACATGATAAACATAGCTACCCACTTTCATGCTTTTTTGTGAGAAGTGGCCAAACTCGTGTGCAAGAATAGCCTTTAGTTCCTGTTGAGTAACTGCATTCACCATCCCCACACCAATCTGAAGATTTTTCTTAATGGGTAAAAACATGCTCCAAAAACTAGAGTCATAGAATACAGATGCATTGACATCATGTGATAGAAAAATTTTCTTTGGAAAGCTTGTGTCAACTTCCTTTACCACCTCATGAATAAGTGCGAATAACTGTGGTTCGTCGCTCTCATATATCTGTGTAAGATGCCCCGTATCAACTTTTGTTGACGCAAAAACAAATTTTAATAAAAAGAATAGTATAGTCAGACCTGTAGCGAGTAAGCCCAAACATAATACTGCGGTTAAAAACATGGGCTTGGCAGTGAATATCAATAGTCCCAATAAAGTAAAACCAACAGTAATACCTATTGCCAAGAGTAGCAGAATAACATAAGTAACCGCAAAAACAACAATAGATAAAATTGTTTTACGCGCGTGTTTTCTAAAGTTTGTAGATACTTGTACGTTCATAAACCGTTAATAAAGCAAGGATAATTGACTATATAAATCTAAAAAATAAAATCCATTTGCTTATAAGTTTACAAAAAATCAGAAACAAAAAAACACACCCAATTTACACATCAGAGTACATTATCATTAGCCCCTTAAAGGGGATATTATCATTAATAACCTTTTTCCAAAGAAACTTCATTCAGTAAAACCTCCCCCCGAATCATTCGTTTATAATTGTCTACTACCTGTAAAACCGACGAACTGATATTGGTTCGACTTGCGACATGCGGTGTTATAAAAATAGAAGAACAGGACCAAAATGGATGATCTTTTGGCAGCGGTTCCAGGTGAAAGACATCGAGGTAAGCTTGGGCAATCTGCCCCTTATCAATAGCCGCCAGCAGCTCATTTTCAACGAGATGATCACCTCTACCAACGTTTATGAGGACAATTCCATTCGTACACAATTTAAAAAGGTTATGATCTAGAATTCCTCTTGTAGCATCGGTCAGGGGTAAAATATTGACAACAAAACCACTATTTTCCACAACCGCCTTAAGTCCTTCCTGTCCCGAGAAAGAAACTACCCCTGGAAGCGCTTTAGGGGAATTGGACCATCCTTTTACTAGAAACCCCAACTGAACCAGCCTCTCGGCAACATAGCCTCCAATCTCACCTAAGCCTAAAATTGTTACACTGGTTTCACCAATGGATTTATATACTAATGGTTGCCAAAGCTGTTGTTCCTTTGCTGTAGCATACATCGAAAAGTTCTTCATTGCATGCATCAAACAGGTCAAAATATGCTCAAACATATCGCTTTTCAGCATTGGATCTATTATCCTACAGATATGGAGCGTTGAAGGAATCTTATTTGGGAATAAATGATCTATCCCCGCTCCTCCCGACTGAATAACTTTTAAATTAGGAAAATGAGTATAGTAATTAGCATCAGGCTTCCAACAAAGTGCAAATTCTACCGCATCATAATTTTCTATTTCGGGATATATCTCCACCTTAACATCAGGTAAATGTTTAGTGATCTCGACCTTCCATTCTTCTGCCCTAGCAGTATTCAGTAGCAAAGCTATGCTCATAATCTCTTTTTTATACGAAAATAACATTTTAGAATAGACCAGCATTTGATTTCTTCACAGAAATCACCGATCCCCATAGATCCGCAGCAATAGATGATTATTAAAATGACTTAATTTGAATTTATTTTAATCGTAAATTGGCGGAAGACAACCATAATCAAACATTAGATGGCACTTAAACATCGACTTATCCTAATCGGTCTCATCCTGTTAAAATTCATCATTCAATATCAGTTGATTAGTCCGATCTACGAATTACAACGTGACGAATTTCTACATCTCGATCAAGCGAATCACTTGGCCTGGGGCTACCTCTCGGTTCCCCCTCTGACCTCCTGGACCTCCTATCTGATCAAAATAACCGGAAATTCCGAATTCTGGATCAAATTTTTCCCCGCATTGTACGGAGCCTTAACAATTCTAATTGTCTGGAAAACTATAGAAGCGTTGAAAGGAAACCTCTTTGCACTTGTATTTGGCAGTTGCTGCATCATGTTTTCCGTTCTCTTCCGTCTGAATGGCTTATATCAGCCAAATTCTTTAGATGTATTGTGCTGGACTTCCATATACTACCTCATTATACGATATTTGAACAGCCAACAATCGAAATGGCTAATTTATATTGCTGTTGTATTTGCTATCGGTTTTTTGAATAAATATAACGTCGTATTTCTTATTCTAGGTTTAGTTCCAGCTCTTGCACTCGTGCCCGAACGGAAAGTGTTTACGGAACGAAAATTATATGGTAGTTTACTCATCGCTATACTTATCATCTTACCGAATTTAATATGGCAGTATCAAAATAATTTTCCAGTATTCTCTCATTTTAAAGAGCTTCAGGCCACGCAACTCGTCCACGTCAATCGGTGGAGCTTTGTCCGTTCTCAGTTTTTGTTTTTCTTCGGGACTTTCCCTGTTATAATTTTCGGTTTATATGCCTTGTTGAAATATCCCGCATTTAAACCTTATCGCCTATTCTTCTGGTCATTTTTTAGTACCATTGGTATTTTCTTATTGCTAAGAGCCAAGGATTATTATGCTATTGGCATTTATCCAATCTATTTTGCTTTCGGTGCAATCTATATTTCCTCACTGCTGAAAAACAATACTGGTAAAATTCTAAAGCCTATCTTGATCACTTTAACAGTCATCCTGTTTCTTCCCATCTACGACATTGCTTTTCCCAACCGCAATCCAGCGTACTTTGTAGACCATCCGGAAAAATACAGGAAATATGGCATGTTAACCTGGGAAGACGGTGAAGAACACCCTCTTCCACAAGACTTCGCGGATATGCTAGGTTGGAAGGAGCTTGCCCGCAAAGTGGACAGTGTTTATCGTCAGATTCCTGACCGTCAAAATACACTCGTTCTTTGCGACAATTATGGACAGGCAGGTGCTATAAATTACTATTCCAAACTTGGAATTAGAGCTGTTTCATTCAATGCCGATTATATCAATTGGTTTGATCTGAGTAAAAAATACCGCAATTTGATCCGTGTCAAGAACCGTTGGGAGCGTGAAACTGAACTAAAAACAACCAGTCCCTTATTTACGCAGTCAATGGTAGCAGACTCCATCACAAATAGCTACGCCCGGGAACATGGAACAATGATCTTCTCTTTTATCAACGCTAAAATTAATATAAATGAACGGGTTTCAAATGAAGTAGAATCAGAAAAAAAGGAAAAGAATCTTCCTTTATAAATTGGCAACTTTTAAGCCTTTAAGGTTAACTGAGCGCTTTTTTTATATAAAATATTTATTATCTTTAATATACTTAGCCAAAGCTTCCCACCTAGTCATGCTCGCCGTAATACCGCCAGCACCGTAGCGACTACTGGGGCTTAATACCATATTAATAAGATATTTATGCGATTTTTGAATTTTTTGAAGGGACAGGGTAATCTGAAGCAAATTGATGTTAGCGAAGACGATGATTTTGTGGATTTACAATTGACAGTAACAAAATATTGGAAGGACGACGACGAACATCATATCGTTCAGGCAAAGGGGCTTTGGGGTAGAGAGACAGTAGGCCTAGCAATAGCCTTTCGACCCGATATGAAATTGGGAATTGTAGACACTGAGGTTGATAAAAAAAGATTTTACCGTGAAGGAGTTAACTTCTATTCGATAGGTAAAATAAGCGACAATTTTACCAGGGCCCTACATAGCCTATTTCAAATAGATGGTACGCTAGGTAATATGCAAGATAGCGTCGGTTCCACCGCATTTATTGTCAGCGGACGACCAGAGCATTTTGATGAAGATTATATTAAAGCTAAAGTTTTCTTCGACGGTGCAAATGAAAAGAACCTTTACGCGGAATGGTATGTCAATGTGGATTTAAAAAACAAGATCCTGGAACTCCGCGAAAAAGACCCCGAATATAGAAAAAATATACTCACTATCTTGACAAATGTTTAAATTTGACCGTGCTTTCCAATCAACTAACCAGCGTTGAAACACAGGAAGCTTTTTGACAACAATGATCACTTAACAAGGGCGATCCTTTTTGAGACATTCAGTTGTTGGATCATCCAGTACATATCGATCATTAAGAAAAATGCAGCAAAAGAGTCACACTATACCACTAAATTCATTTCCGAATGATTTTAATTTAGGAATATTGATAAAAAAGAATGCTGTTAGAAATTTAGAGCTTGACCAAATAAGTCAAGCACATCGCGATGATTTCTATCTATTTTTTATACTCGAAGAGGGAAATGGAATATTTGAAATAGATTTTCAACAACACAGATTAGGCCCCTCTTCCGTTATGATCATCCAGCCCTATCAGGTACACCGGGGAATAGCAATGGATTACAGTACGTTTAGTGTCCTGATGATCAGTGTAGAAAACCTAAATTCGGATTACATAAATGCATTAAAAGATATCGACACGATCGCTCCGATCAACATTGATCGAGAAACATGCACTATTTTATCGGAAACGGTAGATATCTGTCTCAAGCTCAACGAAAGAAAACACGAAAAACTGTATCCTGCGTTAATGAAAGACAGCTGTAACACGATAGCTGCCCTAATTATTTCACAGTATTTAGTACAATCAAAAAAAAGTGATGCACAGTCCAGAGCAGAGCATATTACAAAACAGTTCAATGCATTGTTGGATAAAGATTTTATCATCAATAAACAGCCAAAAATATATGCCGAGAAATTGAAAATATCAACAGCTTATCTCAATGAATGCATAAAAAAAGCAACTGGAAAGCCCGTTACCTATCATATTCAACAACGTATCGTATTGGAAGCAAAACGGCTGCTATACCATTCAAGTAAATCCGTTAAGGAGATTGCTGCCGTACTTGGCTACGATGATTATCCTTATTTTTCGCGCTTATTTTCAAAAGTAACAGGCATGACGGCCCTTACATTCCGGAACAAAAACATCGAATAGTCCAATACTTACCACCTTTTATCTCTTTTAAACCCCACTGGATTAATATTTCTTTGTAATATAAAATACGGCGAGCTCCCGATCATTGGTTCTTCATTATAAAAAGGCACAAAATCCTTTTTGACGAATTACTGATCTCCGTTGGGATTGAACTCACTGTAATCAATTGAATTCTAAAAGGTAAAGCAATTAAAAGAGAAAACTAATGAGATATTTCATCGCCGAGCCTGCCGGGCAAGTAAAAAACGATTTATTTTTTGAGGTCGCCAATTTTCTTTGGGACAGTGGAAATGAGGTTTCCCTTGGCGAAAATATTATCTGCAATTGCCAAAAGATGCAACATGCAGATTACGACTATACCATCTCCCTCGTTCCGAACAACGAAGCTGTAGAATCACTTTTTAATACACATTATAAAATCATCAGCAAATATTTTGACAAAATTGACAGCGATGGCCCTATGCTTGTTTTAGCAAATACAGGCATCTATACCAATGCCCTCCCCTATCCCCATAAGATTTACAGTTTTGAAAAATTGGACAGACAGGCTTTAGTCAGCTTTTTTGACTGGTGCAAAAGATTTAATTTATTTGTTAGAAAAAAATAAATTAAATCGAATTCTAAATATCGGAATATGCGGTAGGAAACAATAACACCTTTATACTTTTAGATACGTTATTCTGGTATTGAGTTAAATCCTGCATTGGTTTGTATAAAGGTCCAAAATCTTTCCAATGTGTATTCCTGTCTTCTATACTTTCGAATGCCGTCAAATACATCAGGTTGGGCATCGTACTACCGGCAATTACTTGTCCATAGAAAACAGCATTAAAATTTAGCTTATTAAAAATATCGATTTCACCATTGTTGAACATGTCTATCTTATTCATTGACAGTTTCTCCGTCGCAGCCTCATAACTGCGTAGTTCATAAATGCGTTTATTTTTTTCAGCAGATAATTTAGGAAGCGCTGATTTGGGCATTCCTTCAAATGCTTTCATCCATATTGTCTCCAACCTTTTGAAAGGAGGATTGCTATAACCTGCTTCAATATAAACCTTTCCAGCCTCCAGGTATTTTTGATCTTTGGCCAGCCGCTGATCCAAATTAACCAGCAAACTGAGATCAGCAGCACTGATGAACACATAAACCAATCTATCTTGGCCAACTGCATTTTCTAAGGGTTTAAATACACCGATTTCTTTAAATCCCAATTTATGCAATGCCGGTAAATAAGCCGACTCAAGATACTGGTCAATGACTTTCTCCTGCTCATCGTTCTCATAATGATATACTTTCAATTGAAAATACGCTTGTTTCGATTTCTCAAAAGCGAACAGACAATTTCCTGCCATGATAAATAATAGCGGCAATATGAAATGCCAATTGGGAACAAAAATGTATTTTTTCATTATAATTCAGGACAAAATTGGATATTAATTAGAAAATAAAGATAATATTAATTTTGAAAGTTCAAACTCGGACGATTCGTCTCATCACAAAACTATCCTCCATTAAGCCTAAAAATGGGGATTTCTACTTACTAGAATCGGTATTTTACCCATGCTTCCCCTAAGGCTTTTTAGTTAATTTAGCTCCACCTTTTTTTAAAACTACAACATGCCAAATAAAACAATACTGATGTTGGACGATGATAAACATGTCCTTGAAATATGCACAATAATCCTCGAAACAAATGGCTATAATATGGCCGTCTCTGAAACTTCCCATGATATTATCGAAAAAGTAGAAGAGGTACATCCTGATTTAATTTTGATGGACAATTGGATACCCAAAATAGGCGGTGTAGAAGCCACACGATTGCTCAAAAATCATCCCTTATATCGCAATATCCCTGTAATCTATCTATCCGCTAATACCGATATCGAAACACTAGCCCAGCAAGCCGGAGCAGACAGCTATCTCGCTAAGCCTTTTGATCTAGAAGATTTAGAAAATAGAATAGCTGAACTACTGTAGTTCTATTCTTATATTTCAGGACCATTACGGAAATGCTACTCGTGAAACTTATATTTTGCCCCCCTACTTGCGCATAAGGCCACATTGAAACGAATAGGATCATGTGCTGCTTTAATACAATTGTGGCTTACCCAATTGCAGGCATATATCGTTATAGTTGTCGCGGCATAATCATCGGGAATCAGCAATTTGGAATGAATGCAATACCACATTTGAAGTATAAATAATAATACATACTTTCGCATTATAGTATTAGAAATAATCATTAAGACAGCATTAACTACGCTATGTCAGAGTCCGTTTTAACATTTCAATCAGGTTCATTCCACATACGTCAGCTGACAGAGAGCGAGTCCCCACTTTATAAAGCGATGCGTATCGAGTCAATTCAAACCGAACCCACACTTTTTCGACGGAGCACTCCTCCTGAAATAGAACTATCTGATATGGATTGGGCAGAACGCATAAGATACCCACGTATTGTTTTTGGTCTTTTCGAAAATGAAAAAATGATTGGGATAACCAGTATGCTGTTGCTGAATAAAGAAGAAGCCTACTTTGGTCAGTCTTTCATACAGCCACAGTATAGAAAATTAGGTCTATCGAGTCTTTTGTATAAAATAAGAATGGTGTGGGCCATCGAGAATCAATTAAGAAAACTGACTATAAGCCATCGTGAAATAAATATGATTTCAAAAGCCGCTATCCGAAAAGCTGGTTTTCATTATAGCCATAAAGAACTTGTACAATGGCTCGACGGAACAAGTGGTTACTCCATGTATTATAGTCTACTCCTATAATCAGTAAGGCGAACTAACTTGACTGTTAATCAATCCCGAGAAATCAAGATAGGGTAAAATAATAGCTTTTCCATCCTGAATGCGTATATTGAATCGATTTATATTTCATTAAATGCTGTGTTTATACCAAATGAAAAAATTAATCTTGAGCATATTCTTTTTAACTAGTTTAGCCTTATATGGCCAGCAAAAGGCAACAAAAGACAGTTTTACAGCAAAAATTCAAGAACTAGAAGGCGATATAAATCATGATGGTTATCCGGATAAAATTGTTCTTGCCATGGACACTTCAAATACTGCAACACCAATTAAAACGCAGGTATTTCTGTCCAAGCCCAACGGAAAGCTACAGTTGGCCTTATCCTCAACGACGATGATCGAACCCCATTTTCCGCTGCCCAACTTCGCTATCGAAAATGGTCAGCTTCATATATTAGCCGATATCACAGATGGGCATGCCAACTATACATTTCGTTGCAGAAATGGAAATTTTGAATTGATCTACCTAGAAAAAGGAACCTGGGATGGCAAAAACACAACGACTGAAACCCAATTCAACTTATTAACTGGAATAAAAACTGAACAGGTAAAAGCGCTAGGGTCCGAAGAGAATCTACAAGAAAGAAAAACTACGATAAGAATTAATCCCTTACCGTTACTGCAGGAGCTCAATCAATTTGATGCCCCCTCATTTAGGCTCAATAAAACTCCTTAGACCAGCAAAAACAATCGATAGGATTCTAAAAGAGATACCCCACCAGCCATTTTATTGGCTTTCGAGACTTTCCATAAACGCAATGATATCTTTCATTTCCTTTTCGGTCAGATGCAAATTTTCATCTGACAATGTCTGATTGGGTAATTTGATCCCCAATCCTGCCCCTCCCCCATTATTATAAAATTCCATGACCTCATCCAAGGTCTGATAGATCCCATTGTGCATATAGGGAGCAGTTTTCTTTACATTCCGGACAGAAGGTATTTTAAAGGCATATTTATACGAATCAACACCAATGATATCATAGTACCCTAAATCTGAATCCAGCACAGAATCTTTCAGGGATTTTGGTACCCCCAGGACTTCGACTTCGCTCTGAATAAATTTGGGCGGTGTAACACCGTTGAATAAAGGCAGGAAATGACAGGTCGCACATTTTCCCTTGCCCATAAATAAATTAAACCCATCCACTTCCGGTTTGGACAATGCGTTCTTATCCCCACGCATATAATCATCAAATCGGCTATTGATTTTGGTCAGGCCACGAATATAAGAAGCAAGTGCATTGCTTACCTGCTCAGCTGAGATCGGGCCATCCGCTGTATTGAATGCTTTATTAAATAATGATCGATAGATTTTATCCGAAGAAACGTATTGAACGATATCAGTTACCGAGCCGTCCATTTCCTGCTTATTACTAATGACATCGTGTATCTGATCTTCCAGCGTCAACGAACGCATATCATAGAAGTAGTTGGACTGTAAGGCCGCATTGAGCAAAGTAGGCGTATTACGTTTGAGCAAACGTCCCGAACCATGAATGTCCACTTGCAAGTTCAACCCATCCGTAAATGCGAGGTCCGGATGATGGCATGAAGCGCAACTTCTCGTATGTGTCCCTGATAAAGCAACATCATAAAATAATTTCTCGCCCAATACGGCCTTTTCATTACTGAAGTGAAATTTCGGCCCCGGGCTAAAGGCATCTACATTAAATGCATTCAGATCAAACATCGTATTGACGTCTTGCCGAAGCATCCGATTGTATCTTATTTTAGGGCCTGGAAGATTACGCTCCAACTGTGCTATCTCCGTACTGATGTTGTTGGCAAATTGGGTAATGAATTGCGCCCTATCGAACGATTCAAATTCCGCGTGTTGTTGCAAATATTTGATCGCCCCTGTAAGTATCAAAGCTAGCGTTTCTTTTCTACCTTCATATTGCAAAAGAATTTGCTGTAGACTGCCTAACGCAATGGAGGACTCGATCATACTATTTCGAGAAAGCGCATTATCAAAACCAGTAATTCCTAAGGCAATAATCCGAAACACCTCCAATTTTGTTGCATCTAAAATACGCCAGTCTTCCAATTGATGATCTTCAAAATAGGAAATCAAATAATCCGTATTGGTTATCAAATGTTCGATTTCACGAATTAGCTTTTGCCTATTGCTATTATCGTAAGTGGGATAGATAAGCTCTTCAATCACCTGCAATCCAATAGGCTCCACCCCCCTAGCTAAAGAAGGATCCAACAAATCTGCATTTTCAACTTCCTCCACCGGAGGACCATTTAATCTTCTGGATAGATCTGCAGTAAAATATTCGGACGCCCATTCAAACTTTTTAAAAAGGAGCCTCGTCTTCAAAAAGGCTCTTCTGAGCCGTAACGTATCCACTATACCTTTCTGTACTTCGGCATTCAGTGTATCCTTGATATATGTCCTAAAAGAAAGCATCAGACCCAGTACTTCTTTCTGAATCAGATGCTCACGGGCATTGCCCTCTTTTTGTTTTGTATAAACAGGCTGCCCTGTAGTAAATCCAAGGGTAAATACTATTGCAACCAATAAGATAAACACGACAACCTTTTTACACATAGTTCAATTTCCTATCTCTCGATATAAAAACCGTCTATTTGAAAACGAGCGCATTTCTAAAGGGATTTGCTTTTCTATCTCTTTCAGCAAGAGGCTCTATTCCCCAGCGTTTTTCTATAAATGAAAGGATGCTCACTGTTTCATACGGCGTATGATCCACTACACCACGCTTAGCAAATGGTCCAATGACAATTGCCGGGATACGGCTCCCAGGTCCCCATCGGTCAACGACGGGTGGGTTAACGTGGTCAAAAAAACCACCAAATTCATCGTAGGTCAAAATCACCAACGCATCTTTTGCATTCGGTCCCTCCAATACAGCATTGATCAAATTAACGGCAAGTTGTTCTGATGAATAGACCGCCGAACTTCCAGGATGCTCATCATTGCCTCCACCCGGTTTAACAAAAGAGACACTAGGAAGCGTTCCTTCTTTTGCGGCTTTAATAAAATCGTTTTGATCCTTCATGTGTTTTCGCCCTTCCTTACCATCTTCATAATTAGCGAAATATAAAAAAGGCTCATGATTGTAGGCAAAATTATTTTTACGTTCGGCAACAGCGTCATCCCAGCCTTCTGAATACCAAGCCCAACTTACATTTTTCTCTGTCAGGCGATCGCCAATGGTCGGCATAGTCTGAGAAGGTAATAATTTGGAAGTATCAGATTTCGCGGGATAAGGTTTGTTGCGAGAAAGCACATGATTGATCGCATAACCGTCTGGCGTAACTACACCATCTTTAATCATCTTTCCATTTGCATCGAGTTTAGCAACCATTGAGCTTGGTGCATCAGGCCAAACAGGAATAGCTGCGGAAATCATATAAATATGATTTAAATAGGATCCGCCAAATACACTCTGAAAGAAATTATCACACAATGCATATGCTTTGGCAAACGGATACAAAGGTAGCTTCTCTGTATTGTAATAGCCCATCGCTAAACCTTTGGAATCATTATAGAGTGCAAATTTATCCATTTTTCCACCATTGATCTGCAATTGATTATGATAAAAACGGTGTGTAACATCGGGCGTCGCCTTATCCGAAGGTACATACTGGTCTATATTAAAAAATTGATTGGGCAGATTGGTTGGAAAGGAATTATTACGGGGAATTTCGGGGAGGTATTGATAGGCTTTACCATTCTCATCTACCTGTAAAAAATCCCCCTTTTTGACATTCGCTATGCCATTGGCTCCCTTGAATTCGCCATAAAGATTGTCAAAACTATGGTTTTCCATATAAATAACAACCACATGGTTAATTTTTTTGATCCCTTCATCAAAGGAAATCTCTTGGTGTCGGGCGTTTTTGGTAACTCCGCAACTGCTGATACTCAAAACTCCAAGAGACAAATAAAATAAGTGTTGTAACCGCATCCTGTCTTCTTTTAGTAGGTTAGACTGTAATTTCTATAACAAACTTACAATTATTATCGTTTTCATAACCTATAATCAAAGGGATTTGCGGCTAACGTATCAGGTTCTTTACAGGCATCCACCCTCTTATCACTAAAAACAAAGGCGTGTTTACATACTAGGTCGTAGCTTCCACTTCCTCATTCTTGGTATAAAGTTTACTCCTGTAGGTTATACCCCACTTGGTAATCTCATCGATGATTGGACCCAAAGTTTTTCCGCATTCGGTCAACTCATACTCTACCGTCAGGGGTTTGGTATTTAATACTGTTCTCCTAATCAGCTGGTTCATTTCCAAATCCTGCAGTTCTTTAGACAGCATCTTCGCACCTATCCCCTCAACTTCGCGCAGCAGTTCCATAAAACGCAATTTTTCGACCAACAATAAGGTACCTATAATATGAAATTTCCATTTTCCTGCCAAAATCTCCATGGTATCGTTAATGGCCAACACGCGTGTTTTGCATGCACCTGACGACGTTAAAGTTGCTTCCTTTTTCATTTCACTATTTTTTATTCATGTATTGTCCACCCTCACAGACTTCCTTATCCCTATACGATCAACGATAAATGAACACACAAGCAAAGCTTGGACCGCTGACATGATTTCTTTATTCTTACAAAAATAAGCATTTATAAAGTTACAGACCACTATCTTTTTGGAAAGTAGTTTCTTTAAGGAAACTGATACCAAAAATAAACTATCTATCATCTACCTTTGTATCGGCAACACCAGAAGGTGCAAATTGGCACAGTTGATGCTGCAAAATGTAAAGTGTAAATAACATATAAAAAATAAAACGATTAAAAATGAAAAAACAATTAATCTCGGGTTTAGCCCTTATCCTGTTGTTAGCTTCTTGTCAAAATACAAATGGCGACAAAGCAACAACAACAACTGCTCAGGAAGTAACTGAACAAAAAGGACAGACTTACACTGTTGAAGCAGATAAAAGCTCATTAAAATGGACTGGTTACCATAAAGGCGGTTTAAACCCAAGATATGGTGTTTTGAAAAGCGAAGGAACACTTTCAGCTGAAAATAACGCAGTTACTGGTGGTACTTTCACAATCGATGTCAATTCTATTCTGACAGATACAGCTTCTGTAGATCCTGCAACATCCGGTGGTAAAAAATCATCAGATTTGGATGCACATTTAAAAAGTGCTGATTTCTTTGACGTAGCAAAATATCCAACTGCAAAATTCGAAATCACCAAAGTTGGTCCATTCGATGCAGCACAAGGAAAAAGTGTTGTTGCTGATGCGACAAATACGGTCAGTGGTAACTTAACCATCAAAGATAAAACTGTGAATGTAACTTTTCCTGCAAAAATCACGTTCAATGGTGACGAAGTAACATTCTACTCTAAATTTACGATCCAAAGACAAGATTGGGGTCTTACTTACGGTACAGAAGGTAACCCACAAGATTGGATGATCGCACAAAACGTTGACATTGAACTTAATGTCACTGCAAAAAATGCAAAATAGATTTCAATAGCGTTTAGTCGCTCTTAGCAAATAGATTAATCGGGTAGACTCAACTTGATTAATCTATTTGATTTAAATAACCTCCAAATACGAGCTCATCTTCATTCAGGACTTGGGTCAAGTGTGAATCTTTTAGAAGGTATAATCGGTCACTTAAATCCATTACCTGCCTAAAATAATGATCTGATATCAATATTCCTTTTCGATGTTTTACTAGCTTAATATGTTCTTTAATGAGTTCAATATAAATAGGGCTAAGACCGACAAAGGGTTCATCAAGTAAAGTGATGGATTCTTTGGTATAAATGATCAATAGCGTTTCAAACAAACGAATCATTCCCAAAGATAGGCTACTTAATCGCCTATTTAAATTCTCTTGAATCAATGGGAGCTCCAGTAAATTAACATCATCTATTTGAAAAAATTGAAGGGCTTCAGAAAGCAGCAAATTTCTAGGCAAAAAACCTTCCTGAGGGAGATAGGTAATCTCTCCTGTCTGGTAGCCTTTTTCAAATTTGATACCTTTGCAACGCATGAAAGCAAAATCCGCTTTAATACGTCCAAATATGACGTTCATCAGGGTAGATTTCCCACTACCATTTCTACCCAAAATTCCGACTACTTCATGCTGCGCACATGTCAAATAAAGCCCCGAAAGAATGCTTCCGCCACCACGACTAAACGATAAACTATCTATGTATAATAGCTCATTAGATAAATTTTCAGACTCCAACATAAAATTATAAATAACAAAAAGTCTATTACAGTAAGCCTTATCAGCAGACTTATGGGAGATATATGCAAATTTTTTAGAAATACTTCTTTCTTAGGAAGATGAAAAATATATTCGGCAATAAAAGAAATAATAGAACCAATGACTTTAAACCAAAAAATGAACATATAAAATGACATCATACCGATGGAATTCAGCATAAAACGTGGCGATTGCAAAAGAATACAGCCTATCACAAATAAATTAAAGAGGATAATGAATCTAAAAAATTTTATACTCAACCGTATCGTCTTGATGAAATTCAATAGGAAATATATTAGATACTTTATAATCGGCGTTATCGTAATAAACAGGTTTTAAATGCTGAAATGAATATAGCCAAAAAAAATAACCGTTCATCATTTTTAACATTCCTTAACTCCAGCGAATACATCTCAAAGGTTCATAGGATCCCTATTAATCTTCGGTTTGCTCCAATTTTTTCTTCAATCGCTGTTTTGCCTTACGAACTGCTTCTACCGAAACACACAGCAGTTCACTCATACTCGCATTACTCAAATCCAATTTGAGCAGCGCTAGTATCTTGAGGTCATTCTCGGTAACCTTTGGATAAGTTTGCCGCATTTGTGTCAGATAAGCTGGATACACTTTATTAAAAACATGTTTGAACTTTTGCCATCGCTCATCTGTCATAATGTGCTGCTGCAAAAGCGCATTCAAATTATCTGTAACTTGTGTCATGTGTGCCGGATCAGATTCAGAAATCTTGATCACTTCCTGTCTAAGTTGCTGGATGACAACATCATTTTGCCGGATGGTGTCTGTAAATTCAGTCAAGGAGTTTCGTAAAATCACTAGCTCCTGATCTAGCAATTGTTTTTCATAAGCAAGCGCAAGTTGGTCTCTCTCCAACAGTGTATTCCGCATCTTAATTTTAATTTTCGACTTATTGACCAACAGGACAACTATGGCAAAAATCAAAATAAGAATAACACCTATAAACTGATACATCCTTTTTGTCCGAATCCGCTTTTCTTCCGTCGCCTGGATAGTCCGATTGTATTTTTCAGATTCCCTTTGCCAGAGCATTTTCTGGATCTCTTTATCATTCATCCTTTTTTCCAACGAATCTTTCAACGTCAGATATAAATGCAATTGCTTTAGCTCATCCCCTCCACGTCCCAATCCCCGCATGATGTTGGATTTGGTTTTTGCTAATTCCATTTTATATTTTAAAAAATAGGGCTTATCTTCTATTAAACGCTCACTGGCCATCACATACTGCTCAGCCAATTTCCATTCTTTTCGTTCGATATACCAATTTGCTAAATTGAGATTTGCCCGCATTGCATCTCTACGCTCATTATAACGCACAGAGAGCTCAATATTTTTCTTGACCAACGCAATAGCTTTTTCCTTTTCACCTTTTCGCCATGCATGATCCGCTAGATTACCTGAAATGATACCGATCCAAACCGAATCTTTTGCCAATTTAGCCTCATCCATTGCGCGATTCAAATAGGTAAAAGCTTGGTGATTGAGCGAGTCCTTTGCCAGATATACAGCAATTGAATTGATCAGATCGATACGTTCTCGTGAAGCCGGCTTGGTAAAAGGTAGAGCTTCTTCTAAATAAACAACAGCATTTGCCTGATCACCTATATAACTGTAGAAACTCGCCATAAATTGGTAATGCTTGACTACCAAGGGGATTTTTTTGACATTAACTTTAGATTTTAAATCATTCGCTCGTAGAAAGAACGGAAATGCTTCTTTTACCCGTCTATAGATAAAATTGTAATACCCTTCACGCGCACAACCCAACATTTCTAATTCAGCGTCTGGATGTACACGTAGCAACTGCTCAGCCAAACGATAATACCGTTCAGATGATAAATTTATACGATCAAACGCAATAGAGAAACCATCGGCCATACGCATATAATAGACCCATTTTAAAGCAACACTCCTTTTTTTGTCTGCCAATTCCAAAATTGGGGCCAAGGCATTTTTCAACTTTATCGTATCACCGTCAAACCTAATGGGCAACTGAAGGGCAGCTTCTAGTTGGACAACAGGGTTTTCAATAGCAGATATTTCCGCTACAGATTGCCCACATACATGATTAAGGTTGCCTGACAACACCAAAGAAACGAGTACAAAAAAATAAAATAAAATGGTTTTCATGCTTAAAAAAGGTGAATTTCAGCGCTCCGTCTCCCCTATTGGCATAACCGACAAATTAATTTTCAATAATTCTTAAAAATTAACACGAAAAATACTCCAAGAAAATGGTTAATACTGACATATTGCTCACAAATCGATACGTCTACTTGCGGTCATAAATATAATATTTATAACTTTAACATAATTATACGTTTTTATTAAAATTTCGCCTTCTTTTGACAACACTGCAACCCACTAGATTTGGCATATCAGGTCTTTTATTTAACACTTTTTCCAAAAGATGAACAAAATTCAAACAAAAACAATAGGATTAACTCTCCGAAAAGGAATATTGCAAGATCTACAAGAAATATTAATCCTATTTTCTGGAACGGTTGAGACTGTGTGTGCAGATGATTATAATAACGAGCAAATTGTAGCATGGATATCATCCATCAATAATCATGACCGTTGGCATCGGCTAATCGAAGATCAGTATTTTATTGTAGCTGTGCTCAATCAGAAGATTGTTGGTTTTGCCTCCTTAGCTCATGGAGATTATATTGACGTCTTGTATGTGCATAAAGATTTTCAACGACAAGGAATTGCACAAAAGCTTTATAATACACTGGAAACCGAAGCTCATGCACATAAAAACACTATTTTAACCGCAGACGTAAGCAAAACAGCAAAACCTTTTTTTGAAGCCAATGGATTCAAAGTTATCGCTGAGCAGAACCAAATACGAACTGAAGTCGAAATACCAAACTATAACATGAAAAAAGATCTTTAGATTTACTTCCGAATTTTAGAAATGCTCCCCATAGTCGATTACTTCAGTTTTCAAAATCAGCTTACTTTCAGTATCATTCCTTAATGTCGCTGTTGCTATTTTAGTCTTTGTATCAACATTGAACTCCAGCACAGTCCCAATGTTCTTTTTGTCATAAAAAAATGAAGCAAAGTTTTTAAATGTCTCAGTTTCATCAAACAAAAACCGCACAGCACATCGGTTATTATGCTGATCATACCATTTGATATAAACATCTTTGGGAATACCTCGAGATGCCATGTCCATATCCCGAAGACCCTCATCAAAGACAAAACGCTCTGCATTATAAAATTCAAAGTCTGCGTCGAATGTTTTAATATCGGCAGACATAACAAGTTTTGGCTGTAAAGAATACCGTGTGCGCAATTTATCCCAATAACCATAGGGAATAGGTTTATTTGCAATAGCTTGTTGAACATTCGAAGGAATAATCGATGTATCGGACAATACCTGTTCGCGCCATTTCTGATTAAAGATATTACCGTACGCTCCATTATCCTTGGATGTATCCGTAGCATGGATCACTACTTTTTCTGCTTGATAACGACCAATTTCGACCTGACGACGTCCTGTTCCAGTGGCCCATATCACAACTACACCCTCCGGAGCAAAGCCCAAAATAATCTTATTATAATGTTCATCAACAGTTTTCGTCGCCCCTTTTTCTTGGTATGGCGTACTGAATAACGTCCGCAATTTACCATAATCGATCGGACCGTTCATGCGATAAAAAACATTTTCAGCAAATGAATACCAAGTAATGTCCAATGCCTTAGGCAATGACATCACTTGCTCATATGTACCACCCCCAGCTTGCCCCCACACCGCATTATAGTTCACGATATTGCCCTCACTAAATGTAAACTCATAATCCTCATCTTTCGGAAAGATAAAGCGGCCTTTATGCAATTGGACGGGATAAGCTGTAGGATTACTCATCGCACAGAACCATTTATAGCGTCCTTCCCTGATATTATCTTCTTGCGTGAGGCGTTCTTCCCTGAGTTCATTAAACTCACGTATTGTCGTTGAGAACGCGAATATAATCGGTAGTAAAATAAGATATCCTAGGAAAGTCGGAACCAAATATTTCCAGGATTTTACGGCCCATGTAATAATCACGCCGCTAAAAAATGTCAGAAAAATACTGAGTGTTAAAATCAAGGGAAACATTTCCTTAATCACTCCCCCTAGATCTGCATAAAGCCGATGCTCGTATTCATCACCCAAGGTTGATAAAAAAAGAAGTACCGGAAGCAATAAAGAAAATAAGCAATAAAAAAGAAAACCATAGCCAAGTTCAAAAGCAAATTTTGGTTTCTCTAAGACCTTTAACTTTTTCCGAAAGAAATTAAAATGGAAATAAACCAAGGCGATAACAATAAAATAAGGCGAACAACAAAATGCAGCATAAACCAAATTTAAATCTGCATTCTGTACAAGTAGGGTCGCGACTAGGCTGATGATGGCAACCAAAAAAGCAGAAACCGTAGCTCTTAAAATCATTGTAATTTGTTTTTAATCCAAAAAAATCTGTTGATTTCGCCTAACCGACAACAACACACTTCAAAAATAACAAGAAATGTTTTAGGAATATAAAGCGATCGATATTCAAGTACATTGATCAAATATTCGACCCAAAGTAGACAATATATTCTTTTAACAAGAATGTATTTAATTAACTTTTATCGGTTTTCGCCAGGATCGATATCCTGAGCCATTTCAAACACAGTCAGTAAAGGTCCAGCTTTCCCCCCTCTCCAGCAAGAGATCGCTCGTTATCGTAAATTTTCTTCGAAAACACTCCAATCAAAGGTCCCCTAAGGAAAGTCGATCAAGTTTACTAACTTCGTTTTTATTCTTCAAATCATGGATATACATAATAAAATTAGAAAAGCCAAAGAGAGTGATTCGCATGTTGTACCTGAAATTATGCTCCAGGCGATGGGAGACATTATATTTCGTTTTATTCAAAAAGAAGATCCAACTGAGGCAGTACTTTTTCTAACCCAGCTTTTTAGGCAAAAAGGTAATCTCTATAGTTATGAGAATACATTTGTCGCAATTGACGATAATGAACGTATTGTAGGCTCTTTAACTGGCTACGATGCTGATCAGTTTGTTGAATTAAGACAGCCTATTTTGGATCACATGAAGGAGCAGTACAACAATAATTTGATTCCGGAAGCCGAAACAGCTGGCAACGAATTTTATATCGATTCAATTGCTGTTGCTCCCATTGCACGAGGTAAAGGTATCGGAACACAACTTTTACAGTATGCGATTACACATGCCAAGCAACATGGTTTTAAACAAGTTGGTCTGCTCGTTGACCTAAAGAATCCCAATGCGCAAAAGCTCTATGAAAGGATTGGTTTTAAGCTTGGTAAAAAAACGCCTTTCGCAGGAGGCGAATATTACCACATGTATATTTCCCTTGATTAAATACAGTGTTTATCTTATTTATCGCCATTCAGGCCTTATCCCGCTAATCAGTACCTTTTAAGAAGAAATCAAGCAGCTTTGGCGGACAAAACCAATTAGATCAGAAATAACCATTGATCAATTGGCAAGGATTTTGTATTCCAGATACCAACTATGAAAATTTGGGAATAATGAAAAAGCTACTTTCTATTGCGGTAGGCTGTCTAAGCCTAGTTCTGGCAACGCCAGCTTTAACACAAGCACAACACAGAGGACATGACGACCATGGCTGGCATGGCAGCAAGGATCGAGAAAAATATATCAGAAAACGAGAAAAGGAGTACGATAAATATGTCCGTGAACGCGATAAGCAAGATCGCAAATACTGGAAACATGAATATGAACATGATCATGGCCGTCCCAGATGGGCTAGCGCACATCACTACGATATGAGACATCATGTGTACTTTAGCGATTATAAAACATTCTATGATCCCTATCGGGGCGGATATGTCTATATGACCAATGGTCGATGGAACTTTTCTGTGAATGTCCCTTCTTTCCTCATTAATGTCAACTTAGGCAATGCAGCAATCCGTGTGATCAAGGACGTACCTATTGACAGAAGACCTGAAGAGTATTACGCTGATAATGAAGATTGGGACGATTAAAGACACGATCGAACTTTTTGCGTTTATTTAGAATAATTACTGATAATACTGTATTTTTGCGCTGTTCATCCTAATGACAGCGCATCTATGACAAATAAAAGAGCTAAACAAAATATTCTAAAAAATATACTTGGAAAACTCCATCTTTATTTGGGCTTATTATTTGCTGTAATCTTTTTTGCTGTTTGTGTTACAGGAATGTTATTGAGTTTTGAAAAAGAGCTTACCCCACTTTTATGGCCGAAAGAACAGAAGGTAACCGTACAAACCAATCGTCTTTCCCTTGCACATATTTCCCAAAAAGCCGAAGTCATATTTCCGGACAAAAAGTTGTTTCGCATCGAAATTCCAGCAGATCCTTCCCGCAGTGTCCGCATACAGTATGGACAAAAAAAGACCGGATACTGGTATGCATATATGAATCCTTATACTTGAGAACTATTATCCAAAGGTCGGCAGAGTGACCGTTTTTTTCAAAAGACTTTAGATATCCATCGTTTTCTTCTCGTCGAAAAAATCGGAAGTACCCTAACGGGAATCTCAGCTCTAGCGGCTCTCTTTCTTGCCCTAAGTGGTATTTACCTTTGGTGGCCCAAAAATAAATCCATGCTCAAACAACGTGTAACGATGAAAATGGCAGCCTCTCTCAAAAGAAAGGTCTGGGATTTTCACGCAGTCGGGGGGTTCTACGCATCTTTGTTTTTAATTATTTTTACTTTAACAGGATTGACCTGGAGTTTCGATTGGTACAATAAACAATTCTATAAAGTATTGGGTTCAACCCAAAAATCAACAAAAGAGAAGATCGGCAACGCCAACAAACTGGCTTTTTCAGATTACCTTGTGCTGGATACGATCTATCAGCAGTTAAACAGCCTATACCCTACCTCGGGAAATATAATTGTCACATTTCCTGAAAAGAAGGATTTAGCTTTTGCGTTAACCAAGGAAAACTTTTCAAATGCAACTTTACAGATCAACCAGGCATTCTTTGACAGCAAATCCGGACAGTTACTTAAAAATAACCCTTTAGAAAAGTTACCATTGGCGCAGCAGGTTCAACGGATGATGAAATCCATCCATATGGGATCGATATTTGGACTACCCTCTAAAATTATTGCATGCTTAGCCGTTACACTAGCAGCATCTCTCCCCATCACAGGGATATGGATATGGCTGAACAAAAGAAAGAAGAAGAAACTGTCAAAAAGCCAAAAGAAGAAAGCAATTCAACTTCAAACCATAGCATAGTCTACCATGCGTATTATCCTTATTTTAAACTTTTTTAAGTAGTTTCTTATCTCAAACACACAATTAGACACCAATAGAAGAGATGATCGCACTTAGTCTATTATAAGCAATATCTTGGTGACTCTTCACATTTTTTTCGATATTAGCAGCTATGACAGACCGCAAAGAAAATTCGACGAATGCAATCAATGAAAAAACATTACAACAGTTCTGTAACGCCTCAAAAACGTTGGCATTATTCAGTGGTCGATGGAAACTTTCCATTCTATTCAAACTCCTCGAGCAGGACACAAACTATTCGGAATTCAAAATTCTTCTGCCCCAAGTAAGCGATCGTACACTTGCGAAACAATTGAAAGAATTGCAGCTGGATGGACTCATTCAAAAAGACCGAAGTAAAACAGCATCTGTCTATTCACTAACCGACAAAAGTCATCAGCTAAAACCCCTATTGGCAGCCCTTTCTGGGTTTAACAACGACCATCCTTAACTAAAATCAACCCGCTCCAAAAATTCAATCACCTCTCCATTTGGACTATAAACGAGGCTGTTGCGTACAAAAACATCTTTTTTACCTTGACTGAGCCTGAGTTCAAAAACACCGGCACTCAAATCCTCTGCACCATGGGCGAGAGCCTGTATTCGGGCATCTTCGGCATCTTCTACCGTAAAACACAAATGAAGTAGCGCATTCTCGACATACTCCTCCCCTTCTATACGCCTTCTTCCCTGCGTTGGAATAGCAGCATTCTTATCACAAATTTCCAAATAATAGCCAATAGAGGCATTAAAAAGCATGGCGCAGCGTTCTAAATTGAACTCGGGTAACGACCATTCATGCACGACAATAAAACCAAGATTTCCATAAAATCCAATCGTCTTATCAAAATCCTGAGCCTTAATCGACAGGTGATGAAAACCCACAATATTATCTTTCAATTCCATAGCGTATAATTTTTGAACAAAACTAATGTGTTTTTCCGGAGACTGGAACAACTTACAAAATTGTAAGTTGCACTGGTCGGATCGAAAACCAACAGATCCACGTTGCGCGCCGCAATGGAACCAATTTTATCAAACTAACATCCACTTACTTATAGCATAAAATGATCCTGAAAGATCGGACAGAAAACTATCCACCAATCCCATTGGACGAGAAAAGAGTATACGTTAAAACTAGCGGTATCAAAAGGGAGATTTTAAATTACAGGAGATAGATCTTATTATTTTAGTGTACTTTTGCCCGGTAAATTTTTCGATCTGAACAAGAGCCAAAAGCTTTGTAACTACCATGAGTCTATAAAAATGGAGCATTCCTTAGACATCATCTCGATGGACTTTGCTGCCAAAGTATCGTGACATCCAGCATAAGAAATCGAATGTTATAAATTCTTCAAAAATCAAGATAGAATGCGCAAAGTTTAAAGCCCTTGGTCTACATATATTTGCAAATAAAATGAAACAGCATCTTCACAGACAATTACGGATCTATAGATATGTGATCTATAGAGAGACATTAGTCGATCCTTGGGAACATTTTTGGTCATTTATTGGTGCATTTGTTGGGATATTTATTATCGCCTATATCCAATCACTTCATTTACCTTCGCTGGAAAATATCTTTTTGATAGGTTCTTTCGGAGCTTCCTCGGTTTTGGTTTATGGGGCCATACAAAGTCCACTTGCACAGCCACGCAATTTAATCGGCGGCCACGTTGTTTCTGCAATCGCCGGGGTTACCGTTGCACAGCTCCTTCCCGATATTATCTGGCTGACAGCTCCCTTTGCGGTTGCCCTGTCCATTGTTTGTATGCAGCATACTCGCACACTGCATCCTCCTGGTGGAGCAACTGCACTCATTGCAGTCAGCAGCGGAACAAAGATCTCTTCAATGGGATATTGGTACGTATTAAGTCCAGTACTATCAGGTTGCATAATTTTATTCCTGGTAGCTCTAATCTTTAACAATATCACGAAAAAGAGACATTATCCTGTAAAAAAATCACGTTTACGCCGTTCAAGAAGGCAGCATCTAAAAACCCGTTTTGATCGCGCCAAGAGCCCGTCACACTTATAACGTGCTGGAATCCCTCATTCTATCCAAATCTATCGGACAGAATGGGTACTTGATTCATACCCAAGCAAAATTCGCCAAAGAAGAAGCTAGAATGATCTATTTTGAGAATAGCAAACCACTATAATCTATAAAATTACTTTTCCTTTAAATTAAGTAAATTCTCAAATTAAACTTGCATAAATTTTAACAATTACCTAATTTCACCGATAAAATACATATTAATACACAAAAGTATTTCTATAAGAATAATTATTTAACAAATAACCACTTAAATCAAAACCATTATTTAAAAAACACGTTAACTATTTTGTTAATTACATTTAATTATATACTAACAACGTAAACCAATCATGACCAGATTTACTCAAACAGTACTGTTGATTCTGTTAATCTTCACAAGTCAACTTGTAGTTAATTGTTCCTCGGATAAGGATCCAATCGATGATATTGAAAATTCGACCAGTTGGATGGACGACCTCGAAAAATCTTTAGGAACAGGCACCAAAGCCAAATTAAACAATTGGATAGCAAAAGGTTTGGACCAAACCAAACTCAAAGAGACATTTTCTAAGTCCAAGGATAAGGCTGCTCTGCTGAATAACCTAGAAACAGCACAAAGTATTTATCATCAAAGAGTATATATTGAAGACTGGAACAATATCCCTGGAATAGAAAAATCTGATTATGTACCGAATGGCTTAGCCAATGGAAAAAACAGCCCATGGAATAACCCCGATTTAGATTTACCTGCTGTTGAAGCAGCCAACTTTGTGGACGCTACAGCGACAGAACTACCCGCAGGCACCAAAATATATCGTGTCACTGGCGGAAATCCTGCTGGCGGCTACTGGACCAAAGAGATTCCAAAATCCGTTGGCGACGTAATCGGCGGTACTGCCGTTCAACCGGCATGGAACAACTTCAGTAAATTCTACCGCTATGAAGTGCCACAAGCCAAAACACTAAAAGTATGGCAGGGGACCACCGCAAGACAACCCATTGCCGCAGGCGTAATCAACCCCCATCTGCCAGGCAAAGCAATTCAGCTATTTATCCCTGCAGCTGTCAGAGACGATGCCTTTAAACAACTAGTACAAGAAATTCCTTTACCATGGTAACTATTGAATACATAAAAGCGCATTATCTGCAACTTCTGACGCTATTGAAACAGGAAGTTTCACTCAACCAGTCAGCTCAACCGTTTTTAGACTATGTTCTTCTTTATGAGAATAAATTTTCAGGCACATCAACTACAGCGGATGTACAACAGCTTCGGGAGTTTTTGAGAGGAGCAAACCGATTTGCAGATGAGTTTTCATTTTCCGATCGGCATGGCAGCCAAATACGGGCCTTGATCAAAAGTCTCTATGACCTATTGGATACCGCTATTTCATAGCTTATACAGGAGCGTTTTTGACTAGTAAGCCAAAAACGCTCTTTTACAAATTATCCTTCACATCCGCTAAAACGGTTGTCATGGCCCGATAGATCCCATACAATAAGAAGAGTAGACTTGTAATTGTAAGCCCCAGATACTCCACCACCCACGCAATAAGTATAGCTACGAGGTGAATTTTACCATTCTCGGGTTTAAATGCCGCTCCCGAATAAACGTAGTAAGCGATGGAACCAAATAACACCAACCATATCACCGCATAAACATAATGAAGTGGGTTTTTGCTGAGCTTTTTATTTTTAAACATGTGTCAAGTTTTATGATTTGTTGGCCATTCGTTTATCTAATATCTAAACAGCAAACGGATATGTTGTCAAATGTAAGCCCTAGCCGAGCTTTTCGCAAGGCACAACTATAATTCGCATCCGATGGTTTAATATTCGCAGCACCGATAAAAAAATCGGCATCAGCAATGGTCGGCATTCAGCTACTTCGCTACCTTTACAACAAAAGAAAAAGTCCCTTACATTACTGCAAGGGACTTTACGATAACCGATTATTCCGATATGATTTCTATGCCGCTGGAAATTTGCTCATATCCATATAAAATATCTCCCAGGTATGACCGTCAAAATCTTCAATACTTCGCTGTTGCATAAAACCGTAGTCTTTCATTGGCGTTGGTTCAATGCCTCCGGCTTTCAATCCATTATCAACAATTTCGTTCACACGATCCAAACCAGAAACAGAAAGTGAAAGTAGTGCTGCAATCTGTTTTTTTGTATCTGCAAGCGGTTTTTCTGTAAATGTTTTAAATTTATCCGGAGATAAAAGCATCACAAAAATATGCTCACTCCAAACCATACATTTGCCTTGTTCGTCGGAAAACTGAGGATTATTCGTAAAGCCCAATTGTGTATAAAAATCCATTGACTTATTCACATCGGCTACGACGAGATTAATAAATATCTGTTTCATCATTTTAAAGTTTAATTGCTATTGATCATGCAAAGTTGAAAATTTTCACCAAAAAAAAACTTGACCTATGCGAAGATTTTTATGCAGCATCAATGAATAAGCAGCGGAATGACCATACCTTATATGGATAGCTCGTTATATAGATCGCTTGTTACTTAGAGAGCTCATTCAATTCGGCCTGTGAAAACACATGATCACCTTTGAGATAACTATTTGCTTCTTTTAAATACGTATAGATCACTTCTCGCCCCTTAGGATTGGGCAATTTATGTAAGTTGTGCACCAAATATTCCTTGTCCCGCAATCGATCCTTACTATAGCTTAAAAAAGAGGGTGCATGTGTCTGCACACTCCAACGAATAAAACGTAAATCGATATTATCGGGATATTTCATGATCATTTCCTCCAAAAGCTTTTTCCCTTTCTTGAATTGACCTAGTTTTGTAAACGGATTGCCCATATGTTTCGCCCATAATATTTCATAAGCAGCGAGGTATCCCTTCTCCGTTGCGGAATTGGCAGCTCCCTCCAATAATTTCAGATTCGCTTCACAGAGTTTCTTATTTTGAACAGCAGTAGCGTACTCGGCTCGCATTTTATCAACATCAACTTGACCAAAACAACATATCGCACATAATACCAAAGAGACACAGACAAAAAATCGTATAACCATTTTCAATTCAATTAAAGTAAAAAATAGAACGCTGTTCTAGTCATATAACAACATCGACAAGCTTTGAGTTTTCTTATTTTTTAATCCGTTGAGAATGCCGTTTGTTTTGCCATTTTCCCAATACGATCAATAATGCACCAATTGCAACGAAAACCAAGGTTACTCCAAAACTGTTCAAAAGAACCCTGTCCATTCCCAATTCGGAAACATTGACAAAAGGATACGGATAAAACCCAGAAAATGAACCATGCCACAACGTATAAAAAAGATAGACTAATGGGAAGATCAACCAGTAAAAAATATGACTCCAACGGATTGTTCCCTTGTCCAAAAAACGCCACCAAAAAAGAAAAAAACTCAAAGGAGTGACCACATGCAATAATTCGTCAACTACCATTGATAAACCCTGTGGATGCGACAGAAAGCGGAGTATGGTATTATAGATAATTCCGACAATAAGAATGTATAATGTTACGGCAGTAATTGTTTCGGGTTTAGTAAAAAATAGGCCAACTCGACTTTTTGACCAGAAAACAGTAAAAAAACAGCATAGCAGTACCATTACATTACCTAGAATCGTAAAATAACTAAAAAACTGAACAATATAGTCCATGCGGCCAAGCTTTGAGACAAGAGCGCTTAATACAAATTGCCCAACGATTGCAAACAAGGTAATCAAACCAATGCTACCAGCAAAAACCGATTTTAATGAACTTTGAGTCTCCATATTACGAGTGGTCTATACAATACTAAATATAAAAATTTCAATCGCTATTTGGAATTTTAAATGATCAAATCCAATTCACCGCCGTTCGAACCCGGAATCCAGATTGTAAATAATTGCAACGAATTGTAAATGGATTCAGTTTCCTTACTTACAATTATTATTTTTATACGCTATAAAGTATTGATAAATGATTAGAGTAGCCATTATCGAGGATGAACCCGCCGTACGCAAAGAAATCAGCTATTTGGTCCAACAGGAAACTGACGTTGAACTTGTTGGCTGGAGCGATACGGTGACAAATGCTGTAAAATTGATTGAAGAGAAACAACCAGACGTTATACTCATGGATATTCAGCTCCGTGATGGTACAGCATTTGACATCCTAAAAAAGCTAACCGTTATTCCACAGAATATTATTTTCATTACGGCCTACAATCATTTTGCAATCAAAGCCATCAAATACGGTGCTTTGGATTATCTCTTGAAACCGGTCGATCAAACCGAACTAAACGAAGCCTTAGAACGTTACCGGCGTAAAAGCGAAAATAATCCCCAATGGATGAAACGTTTATCAATGGCACAAGAAGCTTTACATGCCAGCGAACTTCCCGAAAGCATTGCCTTGTCTTCCATACACCATGTACGTATCGTCCCTGTTCACAACATCGTATACTGCAAAGGAGACGGTCCCTATACTCTTTTCTTTTTAAATGATGGTACCAAAGAGTTAATCTCTAAACCCCTCAAATATTATGAAGAATTATTGCCACAGCCTTATTTCTTACGCACCCATCAATCGTATCTTGTCAACAGGTCGCATATTTCTGGTGTCAATCGTTCCGAGTATATTGTCTTAAAAAACAAAGAGGAAATTCCAATTTCATCACGCAGAAAAAATTCGATCTTAAATCAGCTTTTCCCAGAAAAATGAGCGCACTGAACCGCATTTTCCCTTGGCTACTACTGCCTTTGTTTTTTATTGCTTGCGCTCAAAAGAAAGACGGATTATCGCCCGACCATGATGCTATTGCTGCACAGATTAAAACGCTCGAAGATCAAAAATTAACTGCAGCAAATGGGGATTCCATCAAACAGGCCTGGTTAACGTTAGACCAGAATTCCACCGTAAAAAAAGACACGGTACTCGCTGCCCGTGTAAAATATTACCTGGCACGACTCTATGCTATGAGCGGTCAAGATTCGGCTCTTTTTTTTGTTCAACAGGCGCTTGAACTCATTGAACCCACCACTGGAAACGCAAAATACAAAGCACTTATTTACAATGGCATAGGGAACATCCGTAGCATAGAAGCAAAACAACGCGAAGCGGGCTATTATTACAACAAAGCCGCCACGATTGTTTTATCGGACACCGCTGCAGGACTGTCAACCGAAGCAAAATCAGCAATATTATTGTCCGCTGCCCAAAACAACTTGAGCTCTTTCCAGTATAACCTTGCAGAAAAAATGAATCGTTCGGTACTCCCCCTAATTGATTCACTTCCTGAAGGACATATTAACCGACAACGCGTATTGGTACAAATGATACAGACGCTGAACACCTTACAACGGCCAGCAGAAGATATCGCCCCCTTCCTTCATCAACTCGAAGAATTACACGCTAAAAATCCAGACAAATACAACATTAGTTTTCTTTACGATTCGAAGATCCAATACTATGAAACGGCTAAAAAACCGGATTCCATTTTACATTACGAGTTGCTAAAAATAGCAATAGATGAACGCTTGCACCAACAAACAGCGTCCTCTATACTGATGAACAATTTATTTGTAGATTACAGTAATGTAGCCGCAATCTATGTTTCATTAAATAAACCGGCATTGGGAGAAAAATTCATCCAAAAAGCCAGCAAACTTAAAGCGCAGTTTCCCAAATTGATCTTTCCCAACAACGAAATTACATTTCAAAACAGTCTCGCAGCCGTCTATCACCTGCAAGGAAAAGATAAAGCAGCTATAGACGTATTAAATCACCTTGTGCAATTACAAAGGGGTATTTACCAATCGGAGAATACACAAGCGATCGCAGAAATGAATGCCCTATATCAACTCCAGGCGAAAGATCAGTCTATTCGTATACTGAACGAAAATATCAAGATCAATAAACTTCAGCTACAACAAAATCGCTTAGGACTGATCATTTCTTCGTTAGCCCTTATTTTATTGATCATCATACTTTTCTTCCTATATTACAGTTTTCGCCAGCGTCGTTCCATACAAGAGAAAGAAAAGGTTTTATTGCAGCAGCAGTTGTTGCGCACACAGATGGAACCGCACTTTATTTTCAATACCCTTTCCGCTGTACAGAGCTTCATGCGCCTGGATAAAAAAGAAAATGCCATCAAATATTTAAACCGTTTCAGCCGACTATTACGTAGTAATCTCGAATTAAGCCGTGAAAACCTCGTTCCATTAAATGAGGAACTTGAAACCTTAGAAAACTATTTGATCTTACAGCAAATGCGTTTTGAAGATGCTTTTGATTACCACATCACACAACCTGAAGATCAAGATTTAAGTGCGGTCATGCTACCGCCAATGCTGATACAACCCTATGTTGAAAATGCAATTCTGCATGGTATAGACCTCGAAACGGGCAATAGCCGTATTGACATCCAATTTGAACTTTCAGCAGATGTACTAAGAGTGAGCATTCAAGATAGCGGCAAAGTCAATCCAGACATTCCTGAAATATCCCATCGTTCACTTTCTGGGACGATCAGTCGTGAACGCATGCAGCTGTTGGGCAAGAAAGCAAGTGTACAGATCACCAAAAACCCAACTGCAGGCACCACGGTCACACTTCTTATACCAATTACCTATTAACGATTTATATTATTTAAACAAACTACAGCGCATTCAACTTGTCATCTAATATTAAGATAGGATATAAATTGTAGCGCAATTTCATTCGTTATCCATGGAAAATCAATTAAATTAATTAAATTCGTTTATAAACCAACGAAATAGCGTTTTGAACACAATTTTCAAATTTATAGTCGCATAATTTAGCCTCACAAACCACAGGCTAATCATTCTTTTATTCGGGTAACTCCTATCCGAACAGGTTTTCATTTCACCCTATTATTCTCGGTATTGTTAGCTCAGGACAGTATTTTATGCTATTTCAGTATTTAAAATACCACATCCCATCCTTTCCAATATCGTCGATAATATCAAAAATCAAATAAAGAATATTAAGCGCGACTACAACTCATGCGAAAAGAATATATCTGGGAGGTCAAAGCACACAATACTCCCCTTCTCAAAAGATCCTGCAGCCATTGCGATAGTGATAGGTTCTACTGCAGTGAAAAGTTCAGAATGAATGCACAGAAAAAAAATATCGACGTTTGGTTGATTTATAGATGTATCAAATGTGATAACACCTACAATATGACCATTATTTCCCGTACCAGCCCCGAATCTATCAACAAGGAACTGTTTCATAGATTTCAGGAAAACAACAGGGAACTAGCATGGCTATATGCTTTTTCAACAGAAATCAGAAAAAAGAACAATCTTGAAGCAGATTTCGATACCATCAAATATGAAATACAGCATGAACAGCGGTTCATTGAAAATTTACACAGCATAAACGACGACACCTTATCCTTCAAAGTCATCTATGCATTCAGCTTTCAGCTCAAACTATCCACCGTCATTCGTAACTGTTTAAAACTATCATCCAAGCAGCTCGACCGACTCATCACTATGCAGGCAATTACTGTACATGGAAAATTTCTAGAAAAAAAACATCGCGTCAAACATGAGGATATTGTGAAAATATCATGTGAAGCATTGAAACGCATAACCCGATAAACAAACGGCGAGCAATCCTATAATTGCCCGCCGTCTTATTAACTAAACACAAACTAAATTTCATTGCAGGTTCTCCCCCTGCTCATTGGCATTATTTATTTTTGTTTCATTATATCCGCTAAAAGTTTCATGTAAAAACCTCCAACAACACTACGCGCCTTAAAGTTTTCACGGATCCCCGTAGTCGAATCATAAAAATCATTTAATGGGACACGGGATTCCGTTTGAATCGCATGATTATAGACTGGTTTCACCAAAGCTTCAAATGCTTCTTTTGATGGAGCAAATGATGCTGTCCAAAGAATCCAGTCATTTTTGGTGTACGCTTTGCGACTATCCAATGGTATGCCGAATCTATTTTGCTTGGTCAGGTAATACTTAATTTCCACATCATACACTTTTTGAGGAAACAGATTCAATCCCAACACTTTGTCCCAGATCAAATTATATTTTTGACTCCAGGTATTTTTATCATCAAATGTCAGCGCGTAATGGTCGCCCGCATCTGCCATTTCCATCCATTTCGGAACCATTTCCTCCGCAATTGCACGGTATTTTTTTGCGATTGCAGTTTCACCAATGGCCTCCGCTAGCTGCGCATAACAGGCAATGCCCACAATAGCTTTAACAGATAAATTGGCATTTCGTGCAAGATGACCAGCAAAATCGTCTGTACAGAGCTGCGTTTTAGGGTCAAAGCCATCTTTAACGAGATAATCTACCCAAGTTGTCAATGTTTTCCAATGCTTCCTTGCATAGTCCCCATTCCCTTGCACTTTCGCGATTGCCGCAGTTAAAATAATCATATTGCCCGATTCCTCCACAGGCATAGGTTCGCCATAGGTTTGACCATTGGCCAATGGATACGTACCCAAATCGTGAGCCGCCCAAGGATATGGATATTTACCGCTCTCGCTAAAATAAAATATTCCAGTTAGCATCCCTTTCAACAGCTCCGGATTATAGATCAAATACAATGGTGCTGAAGGATAAGTGACATCCACCGTATTGATAAAACCACCACTATTATTTTCTTTGGAAAGCCATAGTAGTTCATTTTGTGGACTTTTCACCAAGGTATGTGCTGCTATACTTTGGCGATAAGCTAGCACACTAAGATGTGCATATTCTTTTCCACCCGATTTTAGCGCATCCGCATAAACGGCTTTGTCGAATGCCACACACTTATCGAGCACATTACGATACTCATCTGCAGCCAAAGTCAGCTGATTTTCCATCGTTTCTTTGCCAGAATTGTTCCACCATGGTCGCAGGTTATTTTTGAAATACTGAATCGCATAAATTTCATCGTAGCCTACCTCAACAAAACGTTCCTCCGCTTTCGCGCCCACATTGCCAAATGGAATGACCGTGTTCAGCGCAAGTGAGGTACCCTTAACAGTTTTTGCAGCAGTCGTTGTTCCCTTTCTAAAGGCGTCGACGGCTCCGCCCCTCGGACTAATAAACTGTTGCGTATTATCCCGCTTTGGTGAAGCAACATAAAAATAACCCCAGTCTATCCGCATATCATCGGCACCTTTCTGCAAAATAGGCTGTTCGACCGTTCCCGCTTTTAGCACCGACAATTTTGCCGTTTCATATTTTTCGGCGGTTACTTCCTGTGAAGGCTTATACACCGCAATATTTGTGGATGCACTTAGAAAAACTTTAACAGCATGTTGCTTGCCATCGTTTGCTTTTACGTTATACGTGATATAGCTTACCGGTCGAGCCAATAAATTCAGATCATCCATAAGCAAAGGCGACGTAAAGCTTAGTTTCAGATCCACCTTACCAGCCTGAAAATTATAGACCGTACGCGTCGCTGTTATTTCCACATCTTTTTGCACGGCTTCTTGAATCCGTGGCCCACGCTCTTTAAGCCTGTCGACCAAACCAAAATCCAGGTAACGACCGCCAGCACTATTCTTCAAATGGATGGCAATATGATTTTGCCCAGCCTTCAAATTCGCCTTGTCAATCGGTAAATATTGAAAGCTGTTAGTCCAACCTACCTTTTCGTAAACCTTCTTCCCATTCAAAAATACTTCTATATTATCATCATGATTGAGTTTTAGAAACAGCTCATTGATGCCCTTGGGATCCGCTACGGAAAACTCACGTCTCACCCAGATATCGTCCGATTTCCAAAGCGTCTTTACCTGTTGCGCATCATCACCAATGGGTGCAAGTCCCGATTTCCACGTATTCGTCTTATAAGCGGAAGACTCCCAGCCGCCTTGAGGTTTTGATTCAGTATATTGTACCGTATACGATTTATCTTCCGAAGTCGGTAAAATAACCGCATAACTAGGCTCTTCTTTGCCAAGAAAACGATAAATATTACCATCAACATCAATTAAGCCCAACAGCGAATGATCAGCGTCTGTCCAGTGTTTCGTTGTCGACGCATGAAGCTGATCAGTCATGGACCATATACTAAAATTGGGGTTGTGCGTAATCAATGGATAAGCCGGAGCTTTGCGTTCTTGGGCTTGTCCATCTAAAACAGTAGAAGCACAGGCCAAAACAAAGCAGAGACCTATCTTCCCGAGTTTGTTCATTGCATGAATAGATTTTTGAAAAGGTTTAATCATATTTTTTGGATAAATTAGCTACATAGTTTTCCGCATTGAACTTATGCCCAATCGTTTTAACAAAGAAAGTTGGAATAATTTAAATTCAGCTGTCGCATCGTATCATTTTACCTTCAATTTATATCATATTTGACATGCTGCCATCTAATCAAGATAATTATTATCTTTGAGAACCCGTCCGATAGTTATGTGCAAAATGACCTAATAAACATCGGCATTCAATTTTACCAACAACACAATGAGAAGTATTTACGTTTATTTCTTAATGACCATATCTTGTCTTTTTTCAACGAGCACACAGGTTTATGCACAAGAAACAGATTCGGTCAATAAAAAAGAATTGGATCTGAGTTCCTTACTGAACGGAATTAGACAACAGCAAATTAATGATTCTCTTGAACGGGTAAAGCTTCAGCATGAAATTGCCGATCTTAAAAGTCAAAATAGTCCCAAAAAGGAAAATTTAAAACAGCAGCTGAATGAGTTTGACGAAGAAAATAACCTTCGAAAGCAGCAGCTGAAAGTTAAAGTAGACTCCATCAAAAAAAACACCAAAAGATATGCAGTCGCGCCATTTCAGGATACCCTCTTCTATATCTATAATAAACTTGGATCATCATTAGCCAAAGACCGAGCTTACAATGTGGTCAGCAGAATCCATAATCTATATGAAGACGATTTTGTGAAAGTAGACTCGTTTAAAATCGAAAACAACGAAATCAGTGCCGACATCGTTTATAAAGATCTCGTCATAACTTCCGTCACAGAACTCGATGCTCTTCTTGAAGGAAAAAGCAAAGAAGAGATTGCGGCAAACTACCTAAAAAAAATTCAGGATTCAATCACAACGGAACGTGCAGATAACAGCATTACAAAACTTCTTACCCGTATTGGGCTTGTATTTCTCATTCTCGTCGTTTTTTCAATATTGATTTTATTGATAAACAAATTGAAAAAATATGGTACACAACGTATATTAACGGAAAGAACACAACGGATCAAAGACGTTAAGATCAAAAATTACGTACTTGTCACTTCGGTACAAAAAACACGGATGTTTATTAATGCGATAAATATCTTACGCTGGGGCTTGATCGTCCTCATTGCCTTTATCATGCTGCCGATTGTCTTCAGTGTGTTTCCATTTACACAAAGCTGGGCATCCAATCTCATTGGACTTTTCACAAAGCCCCTGAAGACTGCAGTTTTGGCAATTTGGGATTATATTCCCAATCTGATTACCGTATTTGTCATACTCGTTGTCATGCGTTATGCCGTTCGATTCATAAAGTATATTTTTACCGAAATTGACAAAGGTAAATTAGAGGTTAATGGCTTTCATCGCGATTTTGCCATGCCTACCTTTACGATTGTTCGCTTTCTGCTCCAAGCCTTCATACTGGTACTCATATTCCCGTACCTACCTGGCGCAAATTCAGATATCTTTAAAGGAATATCCGTATTTATTGGTGTCCTATTCTCTTTAGGATCATCTTCTGCGATTTCCAATATCATAGCGGGACTTGTGATCACTTATATGCGTCCTTTCCGTATCGGAGACCGTATCACTATCGCCGACAAAACAGGCGTCGTTATCGAAAAATCACCACTGGTAACAAGACTTCGAACGATAAAAAATGAAGAAATTACTATCCCCAATTCCTCGGTACTTTCCGGAAATACCGTCAATTATTCTACCTTCTCAGAAGATGGAATCTGTTTTCAGGTGGAATTGACAGTCGGTTATGAAGAACCTTGGCAACGTATACACGAATTGCTCCTGAACATCCCACCCCGAATAAAAAGGGTCAACCTTAACCCCGCGCCATTTGTCTTACAAAAAAAATTAGACGACTTCTATGTCCTGTATGAACTGAATGTATACATCGCTAAATCTGGGGAAATTGAACTAGCAAAATCTGAAATTTTTCAATCGATCTTAGATGACTTTCTAGCCGCAGGAATTGAAATGAATGGTCCACACATATTTGCTAAAGTTGACCATGTACAACAATATAATCCAAAAATGCCCAACAGCTCGTACAATAACTGATCTGAAAGCACAATTTTTAGCTGATTACTGCAAAGAATATGTGATGCGTTTTGACCCGGTATGCATATCCTGTTGAATTCATCCATTGTTGTGAGCTTGTTAACTAAAGATGTAAAACATAGATTAGCTCTTCGGCTTCTACTCCGTCAGGCCAAACGACATCCCTGGATTGCGTGGACACCAGTCAGCCCGCGCAATAAATGAACACTGGACCAGCTACATTATTCAAATTGGACTAGCTCATTTGCACCCATTGGCCGTAATTTTGAATTAAATTAAGAAATAGCTATTTGCATGTATGTACCCAAACATTTCCAGTTCGAAGATTACACAGAAAAGGTTGCATTTATGCAACAATATAGTTTTGCGACCTTTGTATCGATTAAAGCGGGGATTCCAATAGCCACACAGCTCCCCTTCCACATCTGTACAGATAAAGATCAGCTGCTTTTAACATCACACTTCGCTCGCGCAAACGAACAAGCCAATTATATCGAAAATACGCCGTCATTGGTTATTTTCTCCGAACCACATGCTTATATCTCACCACAACACTATGACAAGGAAGAAAGTGTGCCAACTTGGGATTACATCGCTGTACATGCCTATGGCCTTGCATCCATCCTTACAGACGAAATAGCAAAAAGTAAAGCCCTAGAACAGATGATCCTGAGTTACGACGAAGCCTATTTAACACAATGGGAAAGCCTTTCCGATCGTTTTAAAAGTGGTATGATGCGAGGTATCGTCGCCTTCGAACTTGTCGTTACGGATTTACAGGGCCAAAAAAAATTAAGTCAAAATAAAAGTGAAACGGAAAGACAGCGTATCCGTGATTTTCTAAAAAATAGCGACAATGAGCTCGAAAGAAATATTGCCGCAGCAATGAAAAATGGATCAATAAGTAACGAAAAAAAATGAACACACACACTGACATAGAAATCACGCAGGTAAAACTAACAGATATTGACCTGCTGCAGCAAATAGGAAAAGCAACATTTATTCAGACCTTTTCAGACACGAACACCGAAGAAAATATGAAGACCTATCTGGCCGAAGGGTTTTCAAAGGAAAAATTATTGTCCGAGCTCTGCGATAACGAATCTGAATTTTACTTCGCTGTCTTGAAAAATGATGTTATTGGCTACCTAAAAGTAAATACCGGCCAGGCCCAGACCGAACAACAGTGCCCCCAGGCATTAGAAATTGAACGCATTTATGTATTACAGGAATTTCAGGGTAGAAAAGTGGGGCAGTTATTGTTTGAAAAAGCGCTAGCCTTAGCCCAAATAAAAGCAGCTTCATTTATCTGGCTTGGTGTTTGGGAAAAAAACTTGCGGGCAATCAATTTCTATCAGAAAAATGGTTTTGTCGCATTCGACCAGCATATTTTTCAACTGGGTGACGATAAACAAATAGATATCATGATGAAAAAAACAGTACAACCACATGCATGAGTTTATAGCAGAAAATATACAGGTCATACAACAACGTATAGACGAAGCCTGCAAAGCAAACCGTCGCGATCCCCGCGAGGTAAAATTATTGCTGGCCACTAAAACCGTACCTGCCGAACGTATCGAAATCGCACTACAAACTGGTCAAACCTTAATTGCTGAAAATAAAGTGCAGGAACTGAAAGACAAATTTGAGTATTTAAACGCTGTTCCCCATGTCAATCATTTTATTGGTCATCTTCAAACCAATAAGATCAAGGATCTGCTCAAATGCAACGTATCCTGCATCCATTCGATCGATCGTATAGATCTCGCCGAAAAATTGCATCAGCGACTTTTAAAAGAAGATAAAACCATGGAAGTGCTCATCCAGGTAAATACTTCCTTCGAAGAGAGCAAGTACGGCGCTGCGCCAGGGGAAGTGATCGGCATGGTTCAGCAAATAGCAACATTAAGCACACTAAAGATTAAAGGACTGATGACTATCGGTATATTGAGTGCCGAGGCCGAACAGGTACGAGCCTGTTTTCAATTGCTCAAACAAATTCAACAACAGCTTATAGCCCTAGCTATTCCCGATGTATCGATGCAAGAATTGTCGATGGGCATGAGCGGAGATTTAGAGATAGCGATAGCGGAAGGCGCTACGATTGTCAGGGTAGGCACGGCAATTTTTGGACAACGCCCAACACCAGATAGTTATTACTGGAATGAGAACCTATAACATAAAAACCAATGCAGATACATTTTATACAACACGAAGTCTTTGAAGCACCCGGAGCCTATTTAACCTGGGCGGAAAAACAGCAACATTCAGTTACTTTCTCCCATGTTTATCAACAGGATCCCCTTCCAAAAGAAATAGATTCCATCGATGTGTTGATCATTATGGGCGGACCTCAAAGCCCAGATTCATCCCCGTCAGAATACCCTTATTTTGACGCTAAGGCCGAAATTGCTTTCATCCGCCGATGTATTGATGCCGGCAAGGCGGTTGTTGGTATATGTCTGGGCGCGCAATTGATTGGCGAAGCGCTGTCGGCAACGTACAGACATAGTCCGCAAAAGGAAATTGGAGTTTTCCCCATCACGCTCACAGAGGAAGGAATAAACGACACCAAAATAGCACATTTTGGCAGCCCATTACCGGTCGGACATTGGCACAACGATATGCCTGGACTTACCCCGGAAAGTAAAATCTTAGCAAGCAGCGTCGGCTGCCCTCGACAAATTGTTCGCTATACAAATCTCGTCTACGGATTTCAATGCCATATGGAACTTACTGCTGAAGTCGTCCGGCTTTTGATAGCTGCAGAAGAAGATCTCTTTCTTCAAAGCCAATCGCTCCAATTTGTCCAATCACCGAACGAAATTCAGGCTTATGATTACAGCGAAATGAACAGTAAACTTCATACATTTTTAGATTTACTTGAATGTACATACACGAGAAGTTTAATAAATAAATGAAGGGTATCTGTCTAAACGGGAGCGTAAAAATTTACAGCAGTAATTCATTCATTGGATAAAAAATAGTAGATTTGGTGTAACACAAAAAAACTATTGATGAACCTAAGACGCAGTCAACTTTTAAAAATGGGCTATATAGCCCTTCTGGCAATTCTCCTACACGCCTGTGTTTCCCAAAAAGAAAACAAAAATCTGACTTGGTATCAACGTCAGGTTATCGAGCAGCTTGTCCCGGAAACTGATTCCAGTTATAGAGTTCAAATTGGTATTATGGCTGCTACCTTCTGGCTAGACAATCAGGATGGTCAACTCGCCAAAAAATTGAACCTCCTGCAACAGAGCTACACGCAACGAAATAAAGTCGATGTCGCTGTTCAGCAAGGTACCAACAAAATCATTCGCGTCACTAAATCAGAATAAAACAAGCTTATTCAAGGCAACACAAATGATTTTGGTACCCACCAATACTTCAATTATAGTTAATATCTTCCGCCTGTACACATCATCCACTACATGATATTCTTTTCTATCTTTTCAATACGGTCCTTACAGGCCACATTGTAAATTAAGCGATTTTATTCATTAATATAATTTGAGGCGCTTCCTGCAATTTTTCACCGGCAACTTTTCCGAATGCGACAATATAAGGTTGTTGATTATGCGCATCCAAGCCCGCCTGATCTTCCCAGATTTCATAAAATATAAACTGGTTTTCATCACTGTTTACCTGATGCAGATCGTACTGTATACAAGCTGCTTCCTTTCTACTTGCTTCGACCATTTCTAACAATAATGCCAATACTTCTTCCCGATGTGCGGGAACTGCCTTTAAAATTGCGGTTAAATATACCTTCATGTTATTGATTTTTATTTTGGTAATTTACTCTTTTCATCGCAATAACGCCATGGATAAAGCGATTTATCGATCAATAAATTTTTAGTTTAACGTAGTTTCCAAATGGAAGATCTCTTCCAAATATTGTTTATATTCCTTTTCGTAATTGTCGACACGTTCTTGAGACGCACCCTTCTCCATATCATGAAAATGGAAGCTTCCCAGATGTTCCAATCCTGCAAACTGATTCATCTTGTGAAAACCGAATAAAACACCGGCATCAACGGAATGCTGATCAAAAAACTCATTTTCCATTGTAAAGGCTGTATCAGGAGCATTCCAGCTCGAAGTCACCATGTATTTTTTACCATGCATCAAACCTCCGGTACCATAATTAATAGCCGGATTCTTACGTGAACGACCATCATTTTTATAGATACCGTTGTTGTGACCCGCCGTAAAAACCTCATCGATATAGAGCTTCAGACGGTTCGGAACCTGAAACCACCATACAGGAAAATGGTAAACGATAATGTCTGCCCATTTAAAATTTTCAACTTCAACCATTGGATCAAAATCATCGTTGATATTGGTTACCCTTGTTTCAAGTCCATTTTCAGCCAATGTTTCAACAGTCCAATTTGTTATTGTGGTATTGAAAGAACCACCCGAGTGTGCGAATTTCTGTCCGCCGTTGATAATAAATATTTTCATTTCTATAATTTTTCTTATTGATAACACAAATTTCTATCATATTTTTAAATCATACAAATAATTTAAATTGTATATTTGTATCATAAAAATAATAACCATGAAATGGAACTTAGAATGGCTTCGTACATTTAAGGCAATCTATGAAACCGGAACATTATCTGCAGCGGCACAGGAATTGTTTATTTCTCAACCTGGTGTCAGCCTACATCTGAATTCCCTGGAAGCCTTTACCGGGCACAAGCTTTTTGATCGATCTGCGCGAAGAATGGTGCCGACCGAAAAGGGGAAAATCTTGTACAACTATGTTATTGACCCACTTAAAAAACTAGAAACCGGTGAACAGCATTTTCACAAACGTGCATTGGACGAACGTGTCACAATCAGTATCGGAATGTGTTTTGAGACCTTTCAATACACATTGGAAGAACATATTGCACAACTCCCCTTTAATTTAATTATCAAATTTGGAGAATATCCTCAAATGCAGCAGGATCTTGATAATGGTTTATTGGATCTTATTATTACACCTCAAAAAGGAAACCAGCAGAATCTACAATACGAAGCTTTCTCAAAAGAGCGCATTGTCTTGATTGCAGGGTGTCAGACCGACACATCCACACTCGAGTCACTACTGAGCGACAATAAAATTAAGGAAGCAGCCCAGCTTCTAAAAAAACAATTGTGGTATAGCACGGCTGCCGATATGGATCATTTAAAAAACTATTGGTCAACACACTTTGGCGAACATCCGGACTTCAGTCCGAATTATATCGTTCCAAATATCAGTTCAATTATACGTTGCTTGAGCAACAATACTGGCTTTTCCATTGTTCCCGACTTCCTTTGTGCCGAAGCACTTGCATCCGGAAAAATAAAACTAATCTGGGAAGGGACTTCTCCCGTGGAGAATATACTTTACTTTGGAACGAGAAAGAAAACCATGTATCAGGAAGAAATCGGTCAATTGGAAACGCTGTTAAAAGAGAAATGGTAGATCACCGGGCAATTTCTTGCCGATAGCCCGATTTCCGCTACTGATGCAGCATTTTGCTTAAAAATTCGGGCGTAACGCCAATATATGCAGCAACTTGTTTCTGCGGAAGACAGTCGATCAATGTAGGATAACGTGTACAGAACTTTTCGTAACGTTCTTTGGCAGCTAGACGGAGATTCTCCATCGATCGACTTTGATAATAAACCAATGCATTTTCGGCAAGTATCCGAAAATAGACATTCAGTTTCGGAATCTCCTGATAGAGCCGATGCAGATCTACTTTGGAAATCATCCATACCTCAGATTCAAATACCGCATCAATGTATAGGTTGCCCGGTTTTCCCGTTACCAAACTATACATATCGCCGATCCACCAGCCTTCGGGAGCAAACTGTTGAATATACTGAAAGCCATTTTCATCCACGCAATAACTTCTTAGACAACCCGAAGCGACAAAAAGAGCATACCTGCTCAGATCGCCCTCCAACAGCAAATATTGTTTCTTCTTCACTTTTTTGGATTTCACAACAGCCAATAGGCGTACGATTTCATCTTCCGTGAGGTCGATCTCTTTCTGAATACTGTCCAACAATAGCTGTTTGTCCATAAATTAAAGCCTGATACACAACAAACATAGATAAATTGATGTTTGTATCCAAAAAAATAGACAAGCAGCGCCTTTTCTACGAAGGGAATACGCTTAGCTCTTCTAAAAGAAATACGTTTTGTTCTTCACCGAAAAGACGCATAGGATACTTATATATTTACGGATGGCCGTCCCGAAGCAATGGTATGCGCTTCCTTCAAGACCTCCGAATAAGTAGGATGTGCATAAGAAACCCTTGACATGCTATCGGCGGTGATTTCATATTCCAAGCCCAAAACACTTTGAGCGATCAGATCGGCCGCACGTGCTCCAATGATATGAACTCCCAATAATTCGCCATATTTTGGATCGGCCAACACCTTCACAAAACCTTGTGTATCCATCCCCGCGCGGGCGCGGGCATTTGCGGAAAATGGGAATTTCCCAATCGTATACGCTATACCCTTTGCTTTGAGCTCCTCTTCTGTTGCGCCAACAGAAGCCACTTCAGGCCAGGTATAAACCACGCTAGGGATCCGATCGTAATGTACCCTTGGTTTTTGGCCTTCCATATGTTCGACAACAAAGATTGCTTCTTCTTCAGCTTTATGAGCCAGCATAGCTCCGCCGATCACATCACCAATAGCATAGATGTGAGGAACGGCCGTCTGTAACTGCTCGTTGGTAACGATCATCCCTCTCGCATCCAATTGAACAGCTGTATTCTCCAAACCAAGCCCCGCTGTAAATGCTTTCCGTCCGACAGCGACCAAAATATAATCCGCCTGTAACTGCTGCTCGTTACCAGCTCGATCCCTAAAGAAAACGTTTGCCGCAGTGCCTACATTTTCTGTTTTGTAAACAGCCTGTTCAAGCAAAATTTTAATGCCATCATGCAGCAGTATCTTTTTCAAGGCATCCCCCAATTCATGATCCATATTGGCAAGGAGGCGATCGGCATATTCGATAATCGTGACCTCACAACCCAATCTATTGAATATGGATGCCATCTCTACCCCAATTACACCGCCGCCGATAATAACGATTTTATCTGGCTTCTCTTGCAAAGACAACGCCTCTGTTGAGCTTATGATACGTTTTTTATCTATGGTTACTCCCGGAACAGTCGCTGGTTTGGAACCAGTAGCGATGATAAATTTCTTTGCTCCAAGGGACAGCGGCTCCCCCGCTGATGTAGCAATCTCCACCGTTGAATTATTGACAAAAGAAGCCGTTCCATGGATCACCGTAACCTTATTCTTTTTCATCAGGAAATTCAGTCCCTGCGTATTTTGCAACACCACTTTATCTTTACGCGCATACAGTCGATCAAAGTCCACCGATAGTCCCGCTACCTGAATCCCGTGTGCAGCAAAATGATGCTGTGCTTCATGATAGTGATGTGTACTATCCAAAATTGCCTTTGTGGGAATACAGCCCACATTGGTACAGGTACCACCCAATGTATCATATTTTTCTACAAGTGCGGTTTTATACCCCAATTGGGCACTGCGAATCGCCGCAACATAGCCGCCTGGGCCAGACCCAATGACAACCAAATCATATTGTTCCATATACGAACTATTTTTAGTTAACAGAATTATTCACGACCAAAAAAGGTCTTACAAGTACGCCCCGCATAGTTGCCATCCAAAAGGCAACGATAAAAATTTCAATATATACGCCAATCATAGCATAAAATAAAATACCAAAAGGTATATTTGAAAACAATAGAAAACACTGCATTATTCATAAATATTGGATTTAATTAAAATCAGCACAAACCTACAAATAAAATACCAATCAGTATATTATAAATAAAAAATTAGATCAAAAAAAATAATATGAAAGTCAATTCTACGCAGAAGAGATTGTGTTTATGTTTAGGATAAAGGCATATTTTTTTAACTTGCTTCCAGATTAGTACCAACAGCGTCAAACGATTATTTTCAAATGAAACAGCATAATTACATCGCCACAATTACGTGGACAGGAAATCGCGGCAGCGGAACCGATCATTATAAAAACTACGAAAGAAGCCATCGCATTAGCATTGACGGCAAAGCCGAGATTGAAGGTTCTTCGGATCCAGCGTTCCTGGGAGACCCCAGCAAACACAATCCTGAAGAACTATTGCTTGCCTCCCTGTCCTCCTGCCATATGTTATGGTACCTGCATTTCTGCTCGGTCAATAAAATTATTGTAGAAGAATATGTAGACCATGCAACAGCGATCATGCTTGAAGAAGAAAGTGGAAAAGGCCGTTTTAAAGAAGTTACGCTAAACCCTTCGGTCCGGGTAAAAGATGCAACGATGATTGCACAGGCCATTGAATTACATCAAAAAGCAAGTGAATATTGTTTTATTGCCAATTCAGTAAACTTTCCGGTCTTGCATAAGCCCAACGTCAGCATCAGCACATCCAGCTAAATGAGTGAACTTTCTTCTTCACATGATATGCTGCGACATAATATGCTGTGAATTGACAAGAACGGCGATACCTGATCCAACGGCTTCATAGCTTAGCACTATTTATTGGCTAGCCGCTCCTGTAACTCCCGACGGAAAGTAATACCGACCGGTAGGGACGTATTATTGATCTGCACCATTCCATGCTCATATTTGATCACCTTATTGATCGAAGCAATGTAGGATTTGTGGATACGGATAAACTTTGATGCCGGCACCTGTGTGAGAATTTGCTGGGTGGTGCTTGCGGTCAAAAATGTCTGACTAGGAGTGACAATTTTCACGTAATTGCCAAAGCTCTGGATAAAATCGATCTGCGATAATTTAACGTCAATAATACGGCCATCCATGCGTATACTAATTGATTTGGGTTCTTCTTCCTGGGGCGACACAGCCGTGTTATAGGATAAAAAACGTTGAACAGCCTTAAAAAAACGGGGAAATGAAATAGGTTTTAACAGATAATCAACAACGCCATAATCATAACTCTCCAATGCGTATTCGGAATATGCTGTTGTCAAAATCGTTTTGGGCGGGTTATCCAGCATCTTCAGAAACTCCATCCCATTAATTTCGGGCATTTCAATATCCAGGAAGATTAAATCTACTTTGTTCTCCCGAAGAAACTCCAATGCCTCAAAAGCATTATAACATTGAGCGACCAACTGCAGATCAGTACTTCTTTCAATATAATTTACCAGTACATAATGCGCCGCAGGTTCGTCATCAACCACAATACAGCTATTTTTATTCATTGTTTAAAGATTTATAACCAATGACACCTCATACTCCTCTTTTTTGGAATTTGTCGTTAATGTATATCGATTAGGATACAAAAGTTTTAATCGCGCCATTGTATTTTCCAGACCTATTTTCGCCGAAAAAACATTCCTTTTCTTGACGGGGACAGAATTCCGTACATGCAAATATAAGTTCCCTTTTTCAATCTTGATCGAAATATGTACAAAACAATCTTCAATACTGCAGGTTCCATGTTTAAAAGCATTTTCTACGAAAGTAATCAATAGCATCGGCGCTATCTGATAATTGATATCTTCTTCTTTTTGATAATCAAATTCAATTTTTGTGCGATAGCCTAACCGTTCACGCTCCAGCTCGATATAACTTGAGATAAAATCAATCTCATCATCCATCGCAACAAATTCCCGATCGCTGCTCTCCATCTGATAACGGAGTAGCTGGGAAACTTTGATGATCAATTCGGAGGTACGTTCCGGGTACTTCAAATTAATACCATAAATGGTATTCAATGTATTGAATAAAAAATGTGGATTGAGCTGTTTTTTTAAATGGGACAATTGCGTCTGATTGGAAAGCAGTTCACGTCGGGTCTTCACACGCTGAAAGCGATAAAATTCAATAAATTGGATACTACCCAATATACAGATCAACGAACCCAATAATACACCAAATTGATAATGGAACGTTTTCTGAACAAGATTCTTGTAAAGAAAACAATTCTTGTAGATCACGTTATCCGTTAGCTCTTTTAATATGAGTGCAAAAACCAGTAGTGTTGCCACCGACGCCAAAATATACAACAGCGGTTTATTCTTCTTAAGTAGCAATGGCAACAGGAAAAAGCGATTCAATTGCGCATGCGCATAAAGGATCAAGAAATAGAACACCCCCATCAAAAATCCCTTCCAGCTCAGGATCAAAATCCAATCGTTCAAAGTAAAGAGGATAAACGAAAAGATCAATAGCACGATCTCCTGTATCACCTTGTTCTCCAAAACCTTTCTCATAATCCTTTTTTTGTTAAAAATCTGTTACAAAGTAAAAGTTTTAAGTTTATAACAGTAGAAAAATAAATGACGAATTAAATTGGTCACTTTTAAACTCTATAGATCATTTTAAAGGGACATCGCAATTCATCTCATCGCTATCTTCGTGTCCATAAAATGATAGATAACCTATGCTGAAATTGAATTTAGTGCTGTCATTGGCTGTATCACTTGCGACCTCCTCTTCCTTCGCTCAGAAGCTTACGCTTCGCGATGCCGTAGAACAGGGTATTGCAAATTATGGAAATATCAAGGCAAAGGAATATTATCTCCAGTCCTCCCTGCAGACCAATGAACAAGTCAAACGCGACTTTTGGCCCAATCTGAACATCGTAGCCCAACAGGACTTTGGAACAGTCAACGGACAAAATGGTCCACTGTATGGATTTGGTGGACTGGGTGTAGCTTCTTCGGGAGCTGCTCTTCCAGAACAAAATTGGAATGCCGCATTTGGTGCGCTTTACTTAGCCAATGTCAATTGGGACATTTACACCTTTGGACGAAAAAAAGAACGTATCGAATTAGCCAAATCCGATACCAAACGACTACAGGCCGATCTCGGTCAGGAACAGTTCCAGCATAAAATAAAGATTGCTGCGGCTTACCTCAATTTATTGGCTAGTCAACGATTGGAAAAAAATCAACAGATGAATCTGGACCGTGCACTGGTATTTTTAAATATTGCTGCCACCAAAGTAAAAAACGGAATATTGCCCGGAGTAGATTCTACACTTGCTTCAGCGGAAGTATCGCGCGCAAAAATCAGTCTCAATCAGGCCCGTGAAAATGTTAAGGAGCAAAACAATAAGTTGACGGTATTGATGGGGATTCCAGCGAAAAACCTCGAAATAGATACTGTTCTGGTTCAGAAAACTCCTGTACAGCTAACTCCGCTTTCAGGCAACTTGATTGAAAGTAATCCTATTCTGCAATTTTATAAAAGTAAAATTGAACTTGGCGAACAACAATTGAAACTATCAACCAAAGAGTATCTTCCCACTGTAAGCGCCTTTGGGGTCTTTCAGACAAGAGGATCTGGTTTTAAGAGCGACTACATTACGGATTTACAAGCATATAGCACAAATTATTGGCAAGGGGTTCGTCCCAGTAGGCAAAATTATCTCTTGGGATTGGGCATAAACTGGAATCTGACTTCGATTGCGCGTATCAATAAAAAAATCAGTGCACAGCGCTTTACGAATGATGCCCTAAGAGAAGAATACCAAACTGCCGAAGCCCAATTGACAGCACAGCTGGATGCCGCTGATGTGAAAATCCAATTGGCCCTAAAAAGTGATCTAGAAGCTCCCCGACAAGTGTCGGCAGCTCAGCAAGCTTACAATCAAAAAATGACGATGTATAAAAACGGCCTAGCGACACTTGTCGACGTGACGCAGACCTTTTACACATTAAATAGAGCCGAAACCGATCGAGAGATCGTCCACATCAATCTTTGGCAGTCGCTTTTACTAAAAGCCGCAGCTGCGGGAGATTTTGATATTTTCAACAAAGAACTATAAATAACATTACATGAATTTAATACGTTTTGCCTTACGCAAGCCGATATCCATCCTCGTACTCGTATTGGGACTTATTGTCTTTGGCATAGGTGCCGTTCGATCGATCAAGGTGGATATCCTGCCAAAAATGAACCTTCCGGTTATTTATATTGCCCATCCATTTGGTGGCTATTCGCCGGATCAAATGGAATCTTATTTTGCCAAAAACTACGTCAATATCCTTCTTTTTGCCAATGGGGTCAAGTCCATTGAGACCAAGAATATTCAAGGTCTGACCTTAATGAAAGTATCGTATTACGAAGACACCAACATGGCCCAGGCTGCAGCCGAGCTAAGTGCCCTGGCCAATCGGATCCAAGCCTCCTTTCCTCCAGGCTCACAACCGCCGTTCATCATTCGCTTTGACGCCTCATCCCTCCCTGTAGGCCAACTGGTATTGAGCAGTAACAAGCGTTCTAACAACGAACTACAAGATCTGGCCAACGTCTATGTCCGGGCATCGTTTACGTCAATCCCCGGTCTATTGTCGCCACCTCCTTTTGGAGGAAGTCCACGTACAATTGAGGTCAACGTTGATCCCGATTTAATGCGGAGTCACAATATGACACCCGATCAGGTCGTAGAAGCGCTAAGACTAAACAATCAAACCGCTCCGGCAGGAAACGTACGTATTCAGGACAAAAACTACATTACACCAACGAACAACACCATCAAGGATGTCAAAGATTTTGAAAAAATCCCGTTATTTAAAGGTGGGGTACAAAATCTTTACTTAGGCGATATTGCTACCGTAAAAGATGGTGCCGACGTTACCGCAGGCTATGCTTTGGTCAACGGCAAACGTTCCGTGTACGTCAGTATCGCCAAAGCCGGCGATGCCTCAACCTGGGAGGTTGTCCAAAACTTAAAAGCAGCCTTACCAAAAATTCAGGAGAATTTACCCGACGACGTCAAGTTATCTTATGAATTTGACCAGTCCGTCTATGTCATCAATTCCGTAAAGAGTTTGATTACCGAAGGTGCAATCGGTGCTATCCTCACCGGACTAATGGTCCTCCTATTTTTAGGTGATCGAAGAGCTGCGCTGATCGTTATCCTAACCATTCCGATATCCGTGATATCCGGGGTGCTCTTTCTGAAACTCTTCGGGCAGACCATCAACCTCATGTCCCTTAGTGGACTAGCCTTGGCTATTGGTATCCTGGTCGACGAAAGTACGGTAACGATAGAAAATATACACCAGCATCTGGATATGGGTAAACCCAAAGCCTTGGCTATCTGGGATGCCTGTAAAGAGATTGCTTTACCCAAATTATTGATCCTGCTCTGTATACTAGCCGTATTTGCGCCGGCATTTACCATGACAGGTATTCCGGGCTCGTTATTTCTTCCATTGGCTTTGTCCATTGGATTTTCAATGATCATATCCTTCCTCCTTTCGCAGACATTTGTTCCTATCATGGCAAACTGGCTCATGAAAGATCATGCGCATAAAGCGCCACATGCGGTCCAACCTACGGGTTTAAATACAGATGAAGCTCAATTTGCAGCAACTGGACTGACCATAGAATCCGAGCAGGATACCCTAAATCAGAAGAAACTATTGGTGGAACGGGAAGACTTTAACAACGATGGAAAGATCAGTATTTTTGAACGGTTCAGAAACAGATTCATGAAAATGATCGACCGTTTGTTCAAAAGAAAGAAAACCATTACCGTAGTTTATCTGCTTGGAGCAATAAGTCTTGTTGTCATTTTACTTTCCACAATCGGACAGGATGTGTTTCCGAAAGTTAACTCCAGTCAGTTCCAAATGCGCCTCCGTGCAGCTGAAGGTACACGTATCGAACGCACCGAAGAAAAAGCAAAACTAGCGCTGGCCGAACTGGAAAAACTGGTTGGGAAAGAACATATCAGCATATCTTCTGTCTATATCGGTCAACACCCCGGACAGTTTTCAGTATCACCGATCTATCTTTTCATGGCTGGTCCACATGAAGCTGTTTTCCAAATTGCACTGAAAGACTACCATCACGATATGGACAGTTTCCGTGATGAATACCGAAAACGCCTGAAAGCGGCAGTTCCCGATGTACAGGTATCCTTTGAACCGATCGAGCTTACGGATAAAGTATTAAGTCAGGGATCGCCCACTCCTATTGAAGTTCGGATAGCAGGAAAAAACAAAAAGAACAACGAGAAGTACGCCGGTAAATTGATCGAGGAACTAAAAGCCATCCCTTATTTTAGAGATGTGCAATTAGCACAATCCATTAAATACCCTTCTTACGATATTAAGATAGACCGCATCAGGGCTGCACAATTGGGTGTAGATCTCAGCGAAGTCACACGATCGCTGATCGCTTCCACCTCTTCTTCGCGTTATACCGAAAAAAATACCTGGATAGATGAAAAAGCAGGACTTTCTTACAACGTCCAAGTTCAGGTTCCCATCGATAAAATGAAAGATGAGAAAGAAATCGGTGAAATCCCTTTATTGAAAAATTCAGCGCGACCAATACTGAGCGACGTTGCAACGATCACACCGTCCTTCACCTATGGCGAAAACGACAATTTAGGTGCAATGCCTTATGTATCAGTTACAGCAAATATTGATCATACCGATTTAAAAACAGCCTCCAAGGATGTACAGCGCAGTATCAAAGCCCTTGGTGAACTTCCTCGTGGTTTATCGATGGAGCAAATAGGACTTGGAAAAGTATTATCAGAGACCATGAGCAGCCTCGAATCTGGTTTGGCCGTAGCCATCATCGTTATATTCCTGATGCTATCAGCTAACTTTCAGTCGTTCAAAGTTTCTATGGTTGTGCTCACCACAGTGCCTGCGGTTGTGCTGGGCTCATTGATTCTGCTGTTGTTAACCGGATCTACCCTCAACTTACAATCTTACATGGGGATTATCATGTCGGTGGGTGTATCCATTGCGAACGCTGTTTTACTCATCACCAATGCCGAACATATCCGTCGGCATAATGGCGATGCGCTGGCTGCAGCCCGTGAGGCAGCATCCTTACGGCTTCGCCCAATTATCATGACCAGTTTGGCCATGATTGTGGGTATGTTACCTATGGCTATTGGTCATGGTGAAGGTGGCGAACAGGTTTCACCACTCGGTAGAGCCGTAATTGGAGGATTACTATTTTCGACATTTGCCGTACTCGTCATCTTACCGCTTATATTTGCTTGGGCGCAAGAAAAAAGCAGTACACAATCGATCTCATTAGATCCTGAAGACAAAGAAAGTAAACACTATATTGCGGCATTAAAACCTTTATCGTAAAAGCAGTATAATCTATAAAACATGAAAAATAATTTGTTCAAAATATTAGCTATCGCCGGTCTGATCGCATCCTTAACAGGATGCCATTCGGCTGCCGAGGAAAATGCAAAAAAAGAAAGTCCGGAAGCTGCAGCTCCGACAATGGAAACATTTGTACCCACCAAACAGAAATTAACAAATAAAATGCAGATCCCCGGAGAAATCACAGGATTCCAGCAGGTCGAGATTTACGCGAAGGTCAGCAGTTACGTCAAAAGTCTTAACGTGGACATCGGAAGTAAAGTGCATGCCGGTCAGCTATTGGCTGTCCTGGAGGCTCCCGAATTGAGTTCACAGCTGTCAGCAGCTAAATCGCGGCTGAAATCACAGGAGGCGGTCTATATGGCTACAAAAAGCACTTACGACAGACTCTTTGAAACCAGCAAGGTAGAGGGAACGGTGGCTAGACTGGATCTTGAGGTTGCTGAGTCAAAAAAGAATGCTGATTTTGCGCAGTACCAAGCCGCTAAATCGGCCTACGCAGAGGTACAAAACCTGTTGAATTATTTGGAAATCAGGGCACCCTTCGACGGTGTAATCGCAACAAGAAATGTCAATCAGGGTGCCTATGTTGGTCCTGCTGGCCGTGGCTCGGAAATGCCCATCATGACCATTCAACAGCAACGTAAACTGAGGTTAGCCGTTGCTGTTCCTGAACAATATTCGGGTTTCCTCACCGAAAACCAGCCCTTACAATTTACTGTCAAATCATTGCCTGGGCAAACTTTCTCGGGTAAGATCGCACGTAAATCGGGTGCCCTGGACAGCCGATTAAGATCCGAGCGGGTAGAAATTGACATTAACAATACCGACAACAAGTTATTGCCGGGCATGGTCGCAGAGGTCGAATTGCCTTTAACATCGCAGGATAGTACTTTTGTTGTACCGAAATCAGCCGTATTTACTTCGGGCGAAGGAAGTTTTGTGATTGCTGTTGTTTCGAACAAGACACAACGTATTCCTGTACAGAAAGGACGCAGCATCGATGGTCAGATCGAAATATTTGGTGACTTAAAACAAGACACCAAATTGGTCAGCAAAGCGGATGAAGAGATTATAGACGGAACGTCAGTCAAATAGGACTTCTACTAATTCCTAAACAAAAGAAAGACCGACCCCAGTTGTAATGGGTTCGGTCTTTCTAATTTATTCGGTCTTTCTAATTTAAATGCCCATAAATTTAAAGGGTTGGGCAGCCTTAAACAGGTTATTTGAAATGCCATTTATTGCCATCCCCTGCTTCATGTCCAGCTTCATCGTCGGAGCCCCCTTCTTTAAATCAAATTTAGCCAGATCTACCCACAGCGTTCCCGGAACCAATACATTCTCAAAATAATAGATTTTATTCTTCTGATCAGCCACGGATCTCCATCGTGTAGACGAAATATTAGGTTCAGATTCCGAGCTTATTCCAAATGGAACCGAGCAGTTGCGGATCACGCTGAAAACACTGGCAACAGAAAGCCGCACATCGTCTGTTTGCGGGATCGCATTAATATAATAGGAAGCCCTCACAAAACGATCAGCAGCTCGATTTGTTCCCGGCAACATAATGGTTCCCGGAATTCCCTGCCAATACCTGTTTAGCGCCAGTTGATCTTCAAAGATGGGCGAGTTTGTCATAACTGTATAGGCCGCATCGTGATGAATCACCAGTTTACCGTTGATGTATTCAAATATAGCATTATCGCCTGTGGCATCTGAAAGCGATAAATGTATGGTCGTAAATTTGGTAGTTCCCGGGATATAATCACTTACAATTACAAATGGCTCATCCTTTAAGGCAGATACTGCTTCACTGACGGTCGCAAAATTATCCAAAACATATTGGGCCCAAGCCGAGATTGCAAGCCCTTTTTTTGGTCCCGCTGGATCAAATTTAGGATAGGTAGATTCGACAAGCCAGAGTACATTGGCCACCAATCCCTTTTCATTTAAACCATCGACTGTAGCAATGTCCCATGCACTGGAAACTACACTCCCATATTGGGAAGTCCATTTCAAAGACTGAGGTCCTACCTCTCCACTGCGCGCTATTCCACGCGGAAACACCCATAGATTGGCCGCGATATCATCTCTCCAGTCCATACTCCTTGCCGTGATAACGGTCTGATTAGGCCCCTTATAAACAACGCGTGTACAGGATCGGCCTTCTTTAACGGCAAAAAGGAATACGATCAACATAAATTGTGCAAGATACTTCATATGTATAGATTTTTTTGCGTGATATGACTTTGTCTTGATAGCGTGCAAAAGCACTCCAATTCCATAAACAATAATTTGAGCTTATTGTTTCTCTAAGCTGTACCCGGCATGATTTAATCCGGTACAGCTTAGACGAGCATAATCTATAGCCATAATATATGGCTCTGGGTACTATTCTGCTGCTTTCGGGTCAATTGCGGCAGCAACTGCAGTTAATGCCAAGGCACCTCCAACAAGCATTGCCCCCTGCCCCTTTTTTTCCTTAACAGCCAGCACGTCTCCGCGCTTATTATACAGTTCAATAATATTATTAAGCGCTACTGAACCGGTCTGCCAAAGCTGGGCAGCATAAAATTTTTGTTCCGTAGTTTTAACAATAGCTTTACCATCTTCTAAAATCGAATAACTTAAATAACTACGTAAACTGTAAGGTGAATCAGCGCCATCAAATCGAGCAAGTTTTACCGCAAAACTCTCGCCACTCATATCATACATATACACTTTTTCTTTTTGGGATGATCGTACAATGGATTTAACATCGTTTTTAAAATCAAAATAATGCCCATCCACATAGGCATGTGGTGGGATAAGTACCACATCTTTAGGCAAACTTACCGATCCTGTAATATAACCGTTCACCCAAGAATCATTAAATATAGTGGATTTACTAGCGTTTATATCGTAAACCGAAGCATTCATCTTTCCATTAAAAGCAGCTTGTTCAGCAGAATAGCCTTGCGTTTTACCATTAATAACCATGGCCGAACTTTTAAGATCCCATAAGATCGGTTTATCGATTTTATTTTCTATTCGAAGGTAAATTCGACCATCTCTGTCGGCAAAGGAATAATCAATTTGTACTGTATCATTATTAAATGAAAACGTTCCTTTGTCTTCATCTTTTTTTACATTCTCCCCATTGAATGTCATGAGATAGTTGGAAGAACAGGCTGAAAGAAAAACAGCACAATACATTAGCGTGAGAACTTTGAATACTTTTCGCATAATATCAGGATATCTTAGTGTCATTGCAACGGCACGAGTGCTGTTGTACAACAATATAAAAAACTATTATTAAAAAAACAGCGAAACGACATAAAATAATTTCATAATTAGGGTATTAATCGCAAAGTATCACTGTTTCTATAAAATAGTAAATGGTCGTGATAAAGCAGTAAATGGTCCTCTTTTATCGCCGATACAGCTTTGAAATTGCATTACATCAGTTTCCATCATAACAGGGATATTACAGGGGGTTAACAGGGGTATAACAGGGGGTTAGCAGGGATAAGTCCCCAGTTAACCCCCTGTTAATACCTTGTAAAAAGACTACTATATCCCTCTTAATGGAGAATAGGGTATTCGACTGATAGTAACCATAAACAAATCAAGGAATACCATCAACTGTTGGTCTGATTAGCGTAACAAAAACGGTTAAACGAATAGAAGTTTTTTTAACCGGAAAGCAAAAGCTATATTTACAGTCAACTAAACCCAATCCAATGAAAGAGAAATTTATCGACAGAAAAGATCAACAAGCCAATAAGATATTTGAAAGAAGGACATTATCCTCCGATTATAGAACGATTATCCCCCTACTGTCCTCTGGCATGGAAATCTTGGATGTGGGCTGTGGTACCGGAACACTCACGAATGAGGTAGCAAGCTATATCGGCGACGGAACTATAACCGGGCTCGATAATACACAGTCTTTTATCGACAGTGGCAATGAGCGCTATGGTAGCACCCAAAATCTGAACCTGGTCTGCAGCAATATTTTTGATTATCAACCTCCACATCCGTTCGACCTGATTATAACGGCGCGCACCATGCAATGGTTGAGTGATATTCCCAGGGCATTGGGCTTATTTAAATCCTGGTTAAAGCCCGGAGGACAAATTTCTATTTTAGACTACAATCACACCGCCATTGAATGGAACCCCGCCCCTCCGGAAAGCATGCTTACATTTTACCGTACTTTCCTGAAGTGGAGAGCAGATGCAGGTATGAACAATCGTGTCGCTGATGAAGTCGCTGCACTGCTCCAGGAAGCAGGTTTCCATTCGGTTCAGGTTATCAATGCCGATCAGACCTACAAAAAAGGAGAAGCAAACTTTGATACCAATCTGGCTATCTGGAACAAAGTCGCCCAATCGCGACAAATGGTTACTGAAGGGTATATCTCCGACGAACTTCGCTTACAGGCTATCGCCGAATACAGCCAATGGATCGAGACAGAAGCGACAAGCATGACACTTAAAATGAACGATGTACGGGCTAAAGTATAATCTCCTTTTATCCGTTTTGCTCCTACTGACATTCCCCGGGCTAGCCGTAAAAGCACAGCTCAGGGATACGATGATCAATGTAGGCAACCACAGCCTTCATTTTACTTTAATGGCGGGGAAGGGTATCCCCATTGTCTTTGAATCCGGAGCGGGAAATGATGCTTCCGTTTGGAGAAAGTTATTGGAACCGCTATCGAGCAAATTGGGCGCACCTTTAATTACCTATGACAGAGCTGGCTTTGGAAAAAGTGAAATAGACACCGTTAACGTTAGCTTGACAAATGAAGTAAAGGATCTTAAAACTGCTTTGCAGCAATTGGGCTATCGTGATCGGTACTTTTTTGTTGCCCATTCCTTCGGTGGTAACTATACGATGAAATTTATAACGACCAATCCCGGTCAGGTTGTTGGCACAGTAATGATCGATATTGTATCCCCTTATTTCATGACCATGGAGCGATCCAAATCATTGAAGAGCGAATATGCCAGTGAGCTCGATAACATCAAAAAAGAAAGCTTAGGGTTCTATCATCTCGTTTTAAACTACAAAGCATCAACGGCTGTTTTACATGAGGTTGCAGGAAAAATCAATGTTCCTATGACTGTCATTGGCTCAGGAAAATCACCTTTTGAAGAACCCGATCGCAGTTTATTTATTGCTGCCCTTAAAAAATTTGCAGATCAAAAAAACAATAGACGTTATCTTTTGGCTCAAAATGCGGAGCATCATGTCTTTTATGACGAACCAGATCTGGTCATTGATGAAATCGTCAAACTATATCAAAAAACCGCATTCGAGTAATCAAAAAGTCTATCCGTACAACCGATTTTATTTGTAGCTTAGCAAGGCTGTACAACATATAACAACTTATCTTATGGATCATCAGGCCCAAAATGTCATCGATACACCGAGCAACAATACGGTGTTTATGGTATGGAATTTCCACGAAAATGTGGTCATTAAGGATGTCTTCCAACGCTTATGTGCATTGGTTGTCAATCTCAACAATTCGGCGCAGGTACGTTCAAATCTTGTAAAAGCAAGCGTGGTATTGGGCATAAGCCACCATGCCTGGAAAAAGCTGGAACTCAACGAACCTATGCCAAAGGAATTGGTTCCTTTCGAACCTATCATTGGTCAGAAACATGTGGCTGTGGCTACACCCGGAGATTTACATTTCCATATTCGTGCTTATGAGAAAAGCTATTGCATTGACATGGCCACCGAAATTGCAGCCTTATTAAGTCCCGTTGCCGATTGCAAAGAGGAAGTTCATGGGTTCAGATATTGGGACGGCCGAAGTATCTTGGGCTTTGTCGACGGAACAGAAAATCCCCTTGGTGAGGATCGTGCTTTCTTTGGTATCGTTGGTGATGAGGATGCAGCCTATACGGGTGGAAGCTATTTATTTGTACAAAAATATATTCACGACATGAACGCCTGGCGCTCCCTACCTGTTGCTGAACAGGAGAAGGTCATCGGCAGGAGCAAAGCAAACGATATTGAGATGGGCGACGATGAAAAACCGACTAATTCACATTCGGCCCTAGCCAATGTCGGTGACGATTTGAAAATTGTTCGCGACAATATGCCTTTTGGGCAAATCGCAACAAATGAAATGGGAACCTATTTTATCGCTTACGCCAGCACATTCAGTACCGTACAATTGATGCTGAAAAGAATGTTTATTGGTGAACCCGAAGGGAATTATGATAGAATACTGGACTTTAGTACGGCCCATACCGGCTCCCTGTTCTTCTGTCCAACAATCAATATGCTGAAAGAATTTGCAGGTTAAAAGCTGTATACCCACTATCTCGGATCATTTCCAACAGGATATCCCAACGAAGTGCCATGGATCATGGAATATGGTCCCACAAATTTATTTTTCAAACTACACGATAAAAAAAATGGAAATCACTATTATTCAGCTAGGTGACGAAAACATTGCTGAAGTTAAAGGTTCAGGCGTCTTTATTCATAATCTCGATGATGGTCTACAGATTATGGTCGACTGTGGCGCGCAAGAAGCATACAAAGCAATTATTTATCAAGAGAACATCACAGACGATTTCTTCGAACTTAAAACAAAACTTGCCGGTGAAATTCTTCAAAAATATACGCAGTATGGCTTTGACATTGCCATCGTTGGCGATTTCTCCAGATACAACAGCAAAAGTTTAAACGATTTTATCTACGAAAGCAATAAATCAAAAAGAATCAATTTTGTAGGTACGCGTGAAGAAGCGATAGCCAGATTTTCAAAACGTTAAGTCATGCATATTGAATCAGAAAGATTAGCGATTCGGCCCATTATGGCAGAAGACAGTCAGGCCATATTCGGTTACCGCTCGGATAAAGAGACCAATAAATACCAGGGCTGGATTCCAGAATCCTTGGCAGAAGTCGATGCATTTATTGCGAAAAATCCGGGCACATTCAATGAACAAGAGTCCTGGTTTCAGCTCGTTATGACCGACAAAACAGCAAACGCAGTAATCGGCGATATTGGCGTTCATTTTTTTGGTACTGAACACCTGCAGGTGGAATTGGGCTGTACCATAAAAAAAGAATGCCAGCAACAGGGTTATGCCAAAGAAGGACTGAAAACAGTTATAGAGGCCCTGTTCCGTCAGTATCATAAACATCGGATCACGGCCTCGGTAGCTCCAGAAAACAAGGCATCCATGCAGCTTTTAACAAGTTTGGGATTCCGAAAGGAAGCTCATTTTGTAAAAAGCTATTTCAATAACGGTCAATGGGAAGATGACGTGGTCTTTGCTATCCTTGCCGAAGAATGGGATTCAACACAATAAGTCGCGAAAAAGCGACTTATTGTGTTGTACGATCGATCCAATCGGCGTAAGACAGCACGCCTAGTTCGGGCCTACCCTCTCCTTCCAAAACTGCGATAAACTCCAATTGGTTGCCATCCGGATCATTAAAGTAAATGGCCAATGCCGGCATCCATGCAAAGACCATCGGTGCTTCGATCCCATCTTTTAAAAAATTATAAGGTGTCAGGTCACGAGTTTTCAGATAGTCCACGGCGTAATTCAAGATATCCTCTTTATCCGCTCTAAAGGCAAAATGTCTCGGTTGAAAGTTTGTTTCTTCCTGCCACAGGCCCAACATATAGTCTTTGCCGGTTCCAATCCATAAAAAAACAATAGGACGTGTCGGATCGCGATGTGCCACACGTAATCCCAATACCTCCGTATAAAATGCGACCGATTTAGCTAAATCACGCACCTGAATATGCGTTTCGTATAAACCTTGTATCATAAGTTATTTCATTTTAAAATTATTTCAATCCATTGATAGCGCTCTCGTGATGTAAATGCAAGATCGGATAGGATTTGCCCATACCATCTACAGCTGAGCGCCCGATAAGCTGATATCCTTTTTTCAGATAAAAATCAACAGCCTGCTGATTTTGCTCATTGACATCAACTTTATACACCTGCAGCTTATCCAGTACATGCTGCATTGCCACAGTCCCAACACCTTTTCCCCTGTAGGCTGAATCCACAAATAACATTTCCAGATTATCATCGGAGACAGCGAAAAAAGCGGTAGGCTGTCCATTGTCATCGATGACATATACCTTTAATTGTGGTAAATACTCGGTTGGGATCAGTCTCTTATACAACTGAAGATCCTCCTCCTTCAAAAAATCATGTGTTGCCCGAACCGAATTTTCCCATATGCGCAGGATTGCCACATAGTCGGCTTCGCTTGCTGCTCTTATTTCCATACCTATTATCTCCTTCTAAAAATTCTTATTTACACCGTATCGCAAAGGGAAAACATTCTTATAAAAGCTTCCTTCTGCTTTACAGAAAGGCAATGTAAGTTAAATTGGAGAACTAAAATCATGAAAAAGTTAAATAAGACAGAAAGATGATGATTTAGGATCCGATAATTTGATTTAAGAGAAAACAACCTTATCTTGTAAATAAACGCATTAGCCATGTACAATACACTTCTATTTAAAAAATATCTCCCGGAAGATTTTGACGCTTTCCACGACTTGGTTAAAGCGGATGATGTCATGAAATACATTACCGGCAAAGGATTGTCCGAAGAGCAGGCCCGGAAAAAGTTCGATTCGATTCTAGAAATCAACCAGGATCCTGATTTAGGCTATTTTAAAGTAATCGAAGCGGATACACTAAAGCTTTTAGGCGACTGTAAGCTTGTTAATTACAAAAAAGATCCAAGTGTATTCGAAATTGGTTATTTGCTGCGCAAAGAACATTGGGGAAAGGGGCTGGGAACACAGATTTGCGAGTCGATGCTAGCCCTTGCCACAACATTAAATCCAGGTAAAGATGTGATTGGTATCATTGATCCCGATAACACCGCATCGAGACGACTACTGAACAAATTCGGATTCGAAAGTTTCTTCGTCGGGATAGAAGACGATATTGCCACAGAAAAACTCATGCGCAAACAGACAGCATCCGAATAAACAAAACCCATTCGAATATTAAAAACAATAGGAACTGTATATGCCCAAGCCGAACAAAAAGTCAATGAAGTTTAAGGTAAAAACAACTTATAATACACACGAAAGTCTTCAAGATACCTTATCATTCTTTGGCGTAAATTGCCACCGCCCCTATTATATTTCTTCTGGAAATCCGATTTTTGAATACCCAAGCAATGCTTTTCGTATTGATTATTATGCCATCTGTATCTGTACGGCAGGCGATATAAATATTCAGGTAGACAATCAGGAATACCATATCTCGACAAATCATATCCTCATATCCGCCCCAACAACAATTATCCGTTTTTCGCAGGTCAGCCCCGACTTTAGAATGAAGCTGCTCTTTTTTGACAAAGCATTCCTGCTTAAACATATTGTCAATCCATTCTTTATCGAACAACTGGGGCTTTTCAAAAATTCGACCTTTACCATTGTCAGCTCCCAAGACAAACAAATTGACAAGCTCTTAAAATTAATAGACTACCTCAAAGAAGTTACCTTAAGAACAACGCATTTTACAGCAGATATCATCCGCACGATTATCTTTAATCTCCTGTTAGAGATCGCCGACGAACTGGCCTCTAAAGACCATAATACCACGGAAAGTGTACAAGAGACCAACAACCTGTTCTATAAGTTTACAGACCTGGTTCAGCGACATAGCAATCAATATAAAGAAGTACAATATTACGCCGATCAGTTATTTATTTCAAACAAATACCTCATTCAGGTTGTTAAAAGAGCATCAGGTAAAACACCACATGAAATTATTGATGAGCGTGTACTTAAAGAAGCCTATGTGCTACTCGGGAATCCCGAAAAGACTATCTCAGAAATTTCTTATGAAATCGGATTTAATTCCATCTCAGCATTTGGTCGTTTTTTCAAAAAATACGCCACCTTATCGCCTTCTGAATACAGAAAGCGACAAAATATGTAGATAGAGGAAATTCGGTAGAACAATAGCGAATTTGAGGGCACAAATGATTAAGGTGATCTTAGTAACTTTACTCAAGAATTAAAAAAACATAAGAATCATGAAAGAAATCACCTCAAAATTCGACAAAGTATTAAATGCATCTGCTGAATATGGAAATGTAAATCATGAACCTGATTCAAGCAAAGAACAACAACGTAACACACCGAAAAAATCGATGCCCTTTTCTGATCAGATCGGAAATTATCAACGCAATAAAGGTATTCCACCAAAATCATATAAAGACAGTAAAATCTACATCGTCGGAAGTGGTATAGCAGGGATGTCTGCAGCCTACTATTTTATTCGTGATGGTCATGTTCCTGCTGAAAACATCACATTCCTTGAACAGCTCCATGTGGAAGGCGGCTCGTTAGATGGCGCCGGTAATGCAACCGACGGCTATGTCATCCGCGGTGGTAGGGAAATGGATATGACCTACGAAAATCTTTGGGATATGTTTCAGGACATTCCTGCATTGGAAATGCCTGCCCCCTACAGTGTCTTGGACGAGTACCGTTTGATCAATGACAACGACTCCAACTACTCCAAAGCAAGGCTTATTCATAAACTTGGTGAGATAAAAGATTTCAGCAAGTTTGGCTTGGGTAAATTGGATCAGCTGGCCATCATTCGATTGCTCCTCAAAAATAAAGAAGATCTAGATGACTTAACCATCGAAGACTACTTCAGCGAGTCATTTTTATCCAGTAATTTCTGGACCTTCTGGCGTACCATGTTCGCTTTCGAAAACTGGCATAGTTTACTTGAGCTGAAATTGTACATGCACCGCTTTTTACATGCGATAGACGGATTGAATGATCTTTCATCACTCGTATTCCCGAAATACAATCAATACGACACCTTTGTGACCCCTTTGCGTAAAGTACTTCAAAGCAAAGGTGTAAACATCCGATTCAATGTATTGGTCAAAGACCTGGATATCCAAAGCAATACAGATGGAAAAGTTGTAGAGGCCCTAATTACAGAACAAGATGGCAAAGAAGTAAAAATTCCAATCGGAAAAGACGACTTCGTCATTGTGACAACTGGATCAATGACAGAAGATACCTTCTACGGGGACAACAAAAATGCACCGATCATCGGTATCGATAATAGCAGCAGCGGTCAAAGTGCAGGCTGGAAACTCTGGAAAAATCTTGCTGCCAAATCGACCATATTCGGTAAACCCGAAAAGTTCTGCAGTAACATCGAAAAATCAGCATGGGAGTCTGCAACCCTGACATGTAAACCTTCGGCTTTAGTCGAAAAACTAAAAGAATATTCCGTCAACGACCCTTATTCCGGCAAAACTGTTACTGGCGGTATTATTACCATTACCGATTCTGATTGGCTGATGAGTTTCACCTGTAATAGACAGCCACATTTCCCTGGCCAACCGGATGATGTTCTTGTCTTATGGGTATATGCCTTATTTATGGATAAAGAAGGAAATTACATCAAAAAGCCAATGCCACAATGTACGGGAGATGAAATTCTAGCCGAACTATGTCACCACTTGGGCATTATTGATCAACTGGACGATGTTATCAAAAATACGATTGTACGTACGACATTCATGCCTTACATCACCTCGATGTTTATGCCACGAGCAAAAGGCGACCGTCCGAGAGTCGTACCTGAAGGATGTAAAAACCTGGGCTTGATCGGTCAGTTTGTGGAAACCAACAATGACGTTGTCTTTACCATGGAAAGCTCGGTACGTACCGCACGTATTGCGGTATACGAACTGCTGAACTTAAACAAGCAGGTTCCGGATATCAATCCCCTACAATATGACATCCGCCATCTTTTGAAAGCAGCCAAAACATTAAATGATGACAAACCATTTGTGGGCGAAGGCTTACTACGTAAAATGCTAAAAGGCACTTATTTTGAACATATCCTACCTATCGGTTCTGAGGAACAAGAAGAACATGAATCTTTCTTGACAGAGCAGATCACCAAATTCAAAGATTGGTTAAAAGGAATTAAAGGATAAGGATCACAGCATGCGCCATGGTTCCGTGGCGCATGTTTTTACGAAATTAACTTCCCTCTTTCAATCATTCGCATATACTCCGTTCAACCATGCAAAAGTTGAGCGATGCTGCCCATTCAATACCGGTTTACTGATACCCATTGTTTTAAGGATGGCATCAAAGGCTTCACCGATCATAAAATCATCACGATTGCTAAAAAGTGAAACCACAAGGTCTTTCTGTACATCGATATATACGATATGATGAAACCCGGTAGATTCACCTGAATGAAACAAGATTTTATGTCCTGCATTTTTTTGAATAAACCAGCCGAAATGATACGCTATTCCATCCTTTACCGGGTAGGCCATTTGATCGAACAATTGTTCCAGTCCCGGCTGTATTAACCGATCTTTTACCAAAAAATTGGCCCATGTATGATATTCCTCGGCAGATAGATAAACACCCCCATCCCCCTGTGTCGCACTCGTCACACTCTGATCGGCAAACAGGTAGGAACCTTCCGTCGGATGATAACCGTAGACTCGTTCATCAACCGTCGTGCCCGGTTCATATACCATTCCCTTGCTAATACCTAGGGGTTCAAACAATTGACTTTTGACAAATGAAGCAAAGGATTTTTTTGCCACTTGCTCGACAATCAGCGATAAAAGACAATATCCCGTATTGCTATAGCGAAATTGACTCCCCGAAGGGAAATATAAACGATCAGTCTGCCGGATATACTTCAGCACATCCTTATCCGATACCTGATCTTTCCGCTCTTTCGGAATAAGCTCTTCATAGTCCCAGATTCCGGATGTATGTTGCAGAAGCTGTGCTACAGTAATATCCTTCAGCGCAATTGGCAGATCTTCAAAAAAAAGGCCAATGGGTCATCTAGTTTTAAACGCTTTTGAATCACTAAGGTGTATATCGCCTGTGCAGTCACCTGTTTGCTTACCGATGCCAGGCGAAAATGTGAACTGGATGTGATTGCACGTTTTTCCTTCAAATCTGCAAGCCCAATTGCATAACGATAAATAAGACGACCATTTTGGCTAACTGCACAGCTAATCCCCGGCGCTTTCGGGTCCTTGTAATAGCCTGCAATGGTGCTATCCAATTTTGATTTATCCATTTTTTGCCCCATAACAACACTTGTTACACAGATCAAAATAAAACTCAGTTTTAGGTTTATCATATTTTATACAGCACATTTCGGTTTATATTGTCAGCCTCCTGAAAGGCACAGCGTATTAAATCAATTTGATCTTATTGCTTTTGAAAAATGTACCCTTCAAAAATCGAAATTTTCTTGCAATGCCCGGGTCTTTTTATGGATTTTTATTTATTTCTTTTAATTTTGCTTTCATGCTTCATTACTCATGAAGTCGAACTGATCCGGAATCCTTCCCCCAGTTCTTCATTAAAAAATCACGACAGACTATGTTTTTTATTTTCAGTATCTACGACTTTGTATTAGCAGAAAAAACGGTAACAGCAACCTTAAAAAAAGAAAACGCGCCACGAAATTTCACCTTGCAGATTATTACACCAGCCCGTCGGTTTATAGGCCTACCTTTTGGCGGTGGATTTGTCAAACTTTCCAGACTTTACGACGAACAGGGCAAATTGATTCACGCACGGAATTACTCAGATGAATTAAAAGCAGAGATCAAAGCGTTCAAAAGTCAATATAGTATCCCCTATTTTCAGTTATGGAAAGGATTTCTTATTGTCACTGCGGCAATCCTTATCTGGGCAGTTATTTATGGCGTTAAGAATAAATTGGGAAATCAACAACAGGAAAAAGCAGTGGGTCAGATGATTGATAATTTGAAGCAACTAAAGGCAGGACAGCTTTATGGTGCTACTTTTTTTACCGATCAGGATGGTAACAGCATTGATGGACTTCCCGCAGGTTGGATAAAAATAGATAAAATCGTGGGTGACACTATTTTTATACATCGTTCAAAGCAGCTCGACACAAATTCCGCACTTTTTGACATGAAGAACATCGCTTCGTTCAAGCCTCAATCGACCGATGAATGGCAGGAAAAAACAGAAAAAATGGATTTAAATCTATTGAAAAAACAGCTCGAGGATGCTGCGACAAAAAAAGTCGATCTGCTTTATATTGGTAAAGACCACGAGAAATATTCAGGTGTTATATTGACGATAAAAGGTAGCGAGTAAATCTTATTTCTAGGTATAACCAACGTATTGACTTTTCAGCGCAGACAGATCATGCGGCTAGGTCCATATTTAAAAAACTCAAGATCGGACGTTTTAAGCAGCGGCCGATCTTGAGTCTCTATTTTTAGTACTGGATTTTTTCGTCAATATCGTATTTCATACCTGGATAGTGCAGCAACCTTCGCATCAAGGCAATCTGACCGGCAAGATAATCCTCCCGTCCGATACACATCCCAATGAAATTTAGCTTGTCCTCCTCAATAAAAGGGATATTCATATTAATCTTAAATAGTTCAGCCAGCTGCGTATCGTCCACTTGCAGCAAAGCAGCATAGACTTTCGGAGATATCGATTTAAAATTTTCTTTTAATTCCAGCACACTGGGATAGTGATAACTTTCATCGAGTGTCTTTCCCATAAAAAATAGCTCATGGTAAGGATCATTTTCCTGAAGGCCAAGAACATGAGCCATAGCATAACGCACATTTACAAAATTACCCGCCATCCATACGATATGGTTAGTCTGTCCATCAATTCGTTTTAATGCATCTTCTTCCGAAACGCCATCCAACGCGTTCAGAAAAATTTGACTGTGCATACGATAAGCAGGAATGATGATTTCTAATTTTAATGATTTCGGTTTATCCATTTCGTTTTGATTTTTTTAAATACTAAATAACTGATTTATACCAAAATTACACGTTTCAATAGCGATTACACTTGTCGTAGGACAAGAAATAAAAATGAACAAAATTGATAGATCATTGCGAAATAAATTCTAAATTTCTACTAAATTGAAATTCTATCTTTACCACATGAAGATTTTGATCATAGAAGACGAATTGGAGCTGGCCAAAAGCATCGCAACATACCTTAGCGAGCAACAGTATTTATGCGAATTTGCGCCAACTTTACAGGATGCTCTGGACAAAATTCAGTTATATCAGTACGACTGTATCTTACTGGACATCGGTCTACCAGATGGAAATGGTCTAAAACTACTCGAAGATTTGAAGACGCAGCGAAAGCAGGACGGTGTGATCATCATTTCTGCAAAAAATGCATTGGACGACAAAATTCATGGACTACAACTGGGGGCCGACGATTATCTGACCAAACCTTTCCATTTATCTGAACTCACAGCACGAATCTATTCCTTGATCCGTCGCAAACAATTCAATAGCTCAAATATTGTTGTGCAAAATGAAATACAGATTGATCTACTTGCAAAAACTGTTATTGTCAATGATCTTCCTGTTGTATTGACAAAAAAAGAGTTCGATCTGCTGATGTTTTTTATTGGCAACAAAAATAAAGTGATTTCAAAAAGCACCTTAGCGGAACACTTGTCTGGCGACATTGCTGATATGCTCGATAACCATGACTTTGTCTATGCTCATGTCAAAAATTTAAAAAAGAAACTACAGGACGCCGGAAGTCAATCCTATATAAAAACGGTATACGGTACGGGCTACAAATGGGAAAATTAAAATAGTGAGATGAAACCCCTACTGAGCAAAATAACGACCCCATTTCTACTCTATGTATTGATCGTACTAGGTGTCAGTATTCCTGTTTATTATTTTGTAATCGACGGGATATGGAAAAGTGAATTAGACGAACATAACGAAATTATCGTCAAGAAAACAACCTACGAGCTGAACAGTTTAAAACTGTCCGAAGACAGCCTCCAAGCCAGCATCGCTTTATGGAATAGCATACAACCTGAAACCAATATACATCAAGTAAAGCCGGGTGATTTATTGCAAGATAGCGTGTATACCATCGAAAAACCGCAGCGTTTTGTCGAACCAAAGACAATTGACCGATTTAGATGCCTATCATCTATCATTCAGATCAATGGTGCGCCTTATCGTTTTACCGTACAAACAAATATTGAAGAATCTGTAGAAACCATCGCCGCCATCGCCGCTACAACACTGTTTTTCTTTGTTATCTTGGTCATTGGTCTACTTATTATCTCCAGAAAAATATCACTTAGGCTCTGGAAACCATTTCGAGATACCGTTGATAAATTGAAGGCATTTAATCTCAATAGTCAACAACAGGTTGACTTTCAGCAAACGGATACCATAGAGTTCCATGAGCTTAATCAATCCTTATCCAAGCTTCTTGAAAAAAACCTGGCCGTATACCGATCACAAAAGGAATTCACTGAAAATGCTTCTCATGAATTACAAACACCCTTGGCAATCCTAAAAAATAAGTTAGATATCTTATTGCAGTACCCTGATCTAAGCGATGAGCAGTACCAGCTCTTTGAAGATATGCATAAAGCGCTTTCACGTAGCACGCGAATCAACCGCAACCTGCTGCTGCTCGCCAAGATTGACAATAGTCAATTCGATCATTCCGAAAAAATCAGTATGGACTCGCTTGTCACACAAAGTATTGGAGTCATGCAAGAACATCTGGAGCTAAAACACCTACGACTGCAACAGGAGATCCAACCGTCGGTGCTGCTGACAGGAAACAGCAGTCTGACCGAAATCCTGATCAACAACCTACTCCTGAACGCCATACGTTACAGCAATGCCAACGATACAATTGCTGTACATCTCAATCAAACTTCTTTAACGGTATATAACCCCGGTTCAATGCCCTTGGATAAAATACTTTTATTCAAACGGTTTTCCAAACTCTCGAAAAACAGCCAAGGCAGCGGTTTAGGATTGGCAATTATTACTGAAATCGCCCGGTATCAAGGCTGGACTGTTGATTATCAATTTGAAAATAATCAACATATTTTTTCCATTCATTTTTAAAATTCCAAAAGTATTCTAATTTGGATGACAGTTTTGTTTTATGATCCACATGAAGCAAAACCAGACAACACACTTATTTGTATGTCATCTACTGATAAGTGTATTATTTCTTTTGGATGTCAGCATGGCCAAAAGTCAGACTACAATCACAAGGGAAATGCCGACAAACATCGCTCAACCTGAGCGAAATAATAATGCATTCAGTACAAACTTGACGGATACCAGGCCAACCGAAGGCATAGCGGCCAGCGGCCTGTTACTGTCAACAGACAGCACAGCACTGTCTCCAATAATCCATACTCCGAGCAAGAAAACAAAATTAAACCGTTTCTTCCGAACAGCAATTGATGAAACGCCTTACAAACCACATTTAACGAGCTTTATCGTACCGACAGCCTTTATCGGTTTCGGGGTGGCGAGTTTAAGCATCAATGGTTTAAAAAATCTCAATTTATCCACCAAAGACGAGATCAGCGAACATCAGTTAAAGCACAGCAACCTCGACAATTACAGTCAATATGTCCCTGCAGTTATGGTATACGGACTAAATGCTTTGGGCGTGCAGGGCAAACACAATTTTAAGGACAGGACGGTCATTTATTTAACATCACAGCTGATCTCAGGAGCCATGGTTCTTCCATTGAAACATATCGTCAAAGAAGTCCGTCCAGATAGTTCCAATAACCTTTCCTTTCCTTCAGGGCACACCGCGACAGCCTTCTCTTCTGCACAATTTATGTTTCATGAATATCATGACAGCAATTTTTGGTTAAGCATTTCGGGCTATCCATTTGCGATTTTTACAGGTACCTACCGCGCCATCAATAATAAACATTGGGTGGGCGATATCGTTGCCGGGGCTGGATTTGGCATTCTGGCAACAGAACTAGCCTATTGGGTGCATCCGCGGATCAATCATCTATTATTCAACGACAACAAAACAACTTCCGCTACGCTAATGCCCTTCTATCAGCACAAGCAATTTGGTTTGAGTTATGTCAAGCAATTTTAACCAGCCTAATTTTTTCAAAGCCTATGCATCTAGAAATTATCAAAAATATTTTTCATCTCGAATAATCTTCCATTACCAAGCAAGCACTTGCGCAATCAGTTTGGTTTTCAGCTTATCCGTATGTGCAGCCTGATGAAATCCAGAAAGTTTTATTTGCATATCCGTGTAAATTTAGCTTAGTTTGATACATTTGTAGGGACAATGCATGGATAGCCCATGATTTGGTATCATAGATAAACTTCGATTCATCGAAGTTTTTAACGTTTTTCTTTATATGAAGATTCTCCTAGTCGAAGATGACGTACGTGTCGCAGGATTGATCAAACGCGGACTTGATGAAAATGAATTTCAAACAGCTATTGCCTACGACGGCATATCTGGAAAGAAAATGGCCTTACAACACGACTTTGATCTTATCATAACCGATATCGTACTCCCTAAGATGGATGGATTGGATCTCTGCAAAGAAATTCGTCATATCAAACCCGATGTTCCCATTATCATGTTAACAGCATTAGGAACTACAGACGATAAAATTGAGGGTTTTGACGCCGGAGCGGATGACTATCTGGTCAAACCTTTTGAAATGCGCGAACTCCTAGCCCGCATCAGAGTCCTGCTCAAAAGATATCAAAAACAAGATACACTCACGGGAACAATTTTGCGTTATGGGGATCTGGAAATGAACCTCCATACCAAAAGCGTCAAAAGGAATAATACCGAAATCCATTTGACCCCCAAAGAGTTCAAGTTACTCCATTATTTATTGCAAAATCCCGAGCGTGTGCTTTCCAGAATGGAAATTGCTGAAAAAGTGTGGGAAACGCATTTTGATACCGGAACCAACTTCATTGATGTTTACATCAACTATTTACGTAAGAAAATCGACAAAGATTTTGCGACCAGATATATCCATACCAAATCCGGAATGGGCTTTATTCTAAAACAAGACTAATGCGAATCAGGACACGAATCTCCATATTGTTCACGCTGATTACAGCCACCATATTGCTGGTATTTGCCTGTACAGTATATTTTTCAGCGGTGGAGAATCGGGAAAGAGAATTTTACGCCCTATTGAAAAAAGAAGCTTACACCAAAGCAAACCTTTTTTTGAATGCAAAAGTCGACAAAAAGACCTTAGAAGATATCTACCACAACAACCGAAAAATCCTCAACGAAGTCGAGGTTGCAATTTACGACACCCGTTTTGATCTCTTGTATCATGATGCCGTAGATATCGACTTTGTCAAAGAGACACCAGCCATGCTGCAGGATATTCTCAAAAATAAAGAAATACGATTTTATCAGGAAAAATGGCAGGTCATCGGCATAACCTTTCCATATAAAGACAAAACTTACATCATCACAGCCGCAGCCTATGATCAATACGGCTACAATAAACTCAATAGTCTGTTATCTACTATTCTTTTGGTTTTCATTTTGTCTATATTTCTGATCTATGCAGCAGGAATATTCTTTTCGAAAAAGGTCTTTCAACCTATCCTGGAAATGACACAACGTGTAAAAACCATTTCTGCAACAAGTTTGGATGCCAGGCTTACGAGTAGCGGAAATAAAGACGAGCTTTCCGAATTGGCCAGCACATTCAATGCAATGCTCGACCGCCTCGAGAACTCCTTTGATGCCCAAAAGCATTTTGTCTCCAATATCTCGCATGAGCTAAGAACACCTTTGGCCGCCATGATTGCAGAACTCGAGATTTCTGCCAATAAGGACCGTAGCATAGCGGAGTATAAAACTGTCATCGACAATACGCTAAATGATGCACAGAAACTGAAGAAGTTATTTAATAGCTTACTTGATTTTGCCAAAGCAAGTTACGACAGTTCTGAAATCGCGTTTAAAACCTTACGTATAGACGAAATACTAATTGATGCATGTCAGCAGGTTCTCCAGTCAAGTCCAAATTATAAACTCGACATTTTTGTCGATCCTGCGATTGAAGATGAAAAACTTTTATCCATCAATGCAAATGAGTATCTATTGCAGGTCGCCTTTGTCAACCTCATTGAAAATGCCTGTAAATTTTCACCCAATCAAAAATGCCTAATCGCTATCAAAGCGGATGAAAATAGGATTCAGCTGGAATTTAAAGATGACGGAATAGGCATTGACCCGGTCGATCTACCCAATATATTCACACCATTCTATCGTGGAAGCAACAAAGATTATAGCGAGGGAAATGGTATTGGTTTATCGCTTACCCGAAAAATCGTGCTTCTCCATCAAGGCGAGATCAGCGTCCGCTCGGCAAAAGGCGTTGGAAGTGTTTTTAGCATTGATATCCCCCATCGTTCATTATTCTAATAAAATTCTAATTTTTTTCTAAGGCCCCTCTAACCGGCTTATCGGGAGCAGGTGGATAGTTTTGCGGTATGATTAACCGTACAATCAACTATTCGACCCAATCCTTGAGGTACATGAATTGGATCCCTGTGCTGCTGTTGCTGCAAGCTTGCAACAGCCAGTCTCACGAAAGCCCCAACCAATCTCCGGCCATCAGCGCAGCTGGAGACACCGTGACCGTCAGTGAAAACACGTCCCTGTTATCGAAACTCAAATTTGTTACGACGACCCATGCACAACATGCGCTGAAACTAAATGCAGCTGCTACAGTGAAGATTATTCCCAGCAGCTATGTGGAGATTCCGGTACCTTTTGCTGGACGAATTGTCAAATCCCACGTGAAACTGGGCCAAAAAGTTACCATCAACACGCCTTTATTTTCAATTAGTTCATCTGACTATTTTGAGGCACAAAGGGCTTACCTTGACGCCAAACAAGCATTTATGCTTGCCGAGAATATGTTAAAACGCCAAAAAGATCTGATCGCGCATGGTGTTGGCACTAAAAAAGAACTCGAAGAAGCAGAAACAAATTTTGCAATGAGCAATGCTGCGCTTGGAAATGCTACTGCCGCCTTAAAAATATTCGACAGCAACCCGTCCCATAGCGTTCTCGGTGAGCCCCTCCTTGTTCGTTCACCTATTCAAGGAGAAATTTTAAGTAGTTCGATTGTACTGGGTCAGTACACGAAAGAAGATGCTCCGGCATTACTCCGAATTGCCGAATTGTCAAAAGTATGGGTTTCGGCCTACATCAAAGAAAAGGACTTGCCGGCAATCGATCAACTTGCGCGTGTTGAAGTGAGCGTAGATGCGCTCCCTGCTAAAAAAATACCCGGAAAAATTGTCCATATCAACCAATTTGTCGACGAAGCAAGCCGGAATATTGAGGTCCTCATTGCCTGTGAAAATACTGATCGTGCCTTAAAACCAGGGATGTATGTCAACGCCGAATTCGAACGGCAAACGACTCCGACACTTTTCATTCCAGCAAAAGCTGTATTTCAATTTAACGATAAGAGTTTTGTTTGGGTCAAAACATCGTCCAATACCTTCGTCAAGCGCTTTGTTACTACTGGCGTAACAGAAGGTGATGCGATCCAGATTTTAACAGGCCTGGTTCCGCAGGAACAGATTGTTGGTGAAGGTGCCTTTTATTTAACACCCGGCCTGTGATGGGCTCAGGCTTTCAACTTTTAAAATAGAAACACATGAATATTAAACAATTGATTGGCCATATCATTGCAAAGAGATGGGTAATCGCCGCATCTTTTCTATTGATCGGCTTTTTCGGTTACTATGCCTGGCGACAACTTTCGGTTGAGGCATACCCTGATATCGCTGACGTATCATCACAGGTCGTAACTCAGGTGCCGGGACTCGCCGCCGAAGAAATGGAACAGCAGATCACCATCCCGATCGAACAGGCCATCAATGGATTGCCGGGGATGGAAGTAATGCGCAGTAAAACGACTTTTGGCTTATCCATGGTCACGATTGTCTTCAAAGATGGTGTTGAAGATTATTGGGCGAGAGCCCGTATACAGGAGCGTCTAGCTGATTTATCCCTGCCCTATGGTGCCAGTCCGGGATTGGATCCGCTGACTTCACCCACAGGTGAGATCTTCCGTTATATTCTTGAAAGTAAAACCCACGATTTACGACAGTTGACGGATCTTCAAAATTTTGTTATTATTCCCAAAATCAAACAGGTTTCGGGCGTCGCTGATGTAACCAATTTTGGTGGTATCACTACACAGTTCCAAGTGGAACTGGATCCCAAAAAGCTTGATCAATATGAAATTTCGCTTGCTGAAGTTGTCGCCAAGATCGAAAGCAATAATGCCAATGCCGGCGGCAGTGTGATGAACCGTGGAGATCAGTCGTACGTCATCCGTGGCATCGGTCTGGTCAAGACATTGGATGATTTGGGCAACATTGTCGTAAAATCCACCAACGGAAACCGCATCTATATGCGTGATCTCGGTCAGATCAAACTTGGAAATCTAGCACGGAAAGGCGCTTTAGGATATTCGGATAAACGCGGGGCCAATTATTCGGACAATATCGAAGGTATTGTCCTGCTATTAAAAAATGAGAATCCTTCTGATGTATTAGCCGGTGTAAATGCGACGGTACAGGAACTAAACGAAAAGATTCTTCCGGAAGACGTAAAAATACATGTCGTGCTCGATAGAACCAGTTTGGTCGACAATACCCTACATACCGTTTCCAAAACCCTTCTCGAAGGTATGATCTTGGTTATTTTTGTCCTTATTATTTTCCTGGGCAGCTGGCGTGGCGCACTCTTGGTTGCCATAACAATTCCATTGTCCTTGTTGATTGCCTTTATTCTGATGCATTTCACCCATATTCCCGCCAACTTGCTTTCCTTAGGGGCAATTGATTTTGGGATTATTGTAGACGGAGCCATCGTTATACTCGAAACCATTCTTAAAAAAAGGGAAGATGAACCAGAAGGTCTGCTGCAGGAAAAAACGATTGCGCAGAAAATTGCTGAAGTCGCCAAACCCATATTCTTTGCGACACTGATCATTATTACAGCCTATCTTCCCCTGTTCGCATTTGAGCGCGTCGAGAAAAAACTTTTTACGCCGATGGCCTATACCGTGGGTTATGCCCTCTTCGGTGCCTTGGCTGTCGCTCTTGTGCTTATTCCCGGGTTGGCCTATTTGATCTATCGCAAACCCCAAAAAATCTTTCACAACAAATGGTTGGCAAAATTGACTGCGGCTTATCAGTCGGCGATAGAAAAGGTTATGCAGGCTCCCAAACAAGTTTTCATTCCATTGGCAATCGTATTGCTTGCCACAGGTTTGCTCACGGCCTCCGTTGGCAAGGACTTTCTTCCGTCGTTGGATGAAGGTTCGATCTGGCTTCAAGTGTCGCTTCCCCCAGGCATCACGGTAGAAAAGTCAAAAGAAATGAGTGATACCTTACGTGCCCGCACACTTAAACACGATGAGATCTCCTATGTCATGGTTCAGGCAGGGCGTAACGACGATGGTACCGACGCCTGGACACCCTCCCATTTCGAAGTTAGTGTGGGATTAAAACCTTATAAAACATGGAAATGGGGGAAAACCAAGGAAGACCTGATCAATGAACTTGCTGCAGAATATGCGAAAATGCCGGGCTTCAATGTTGCTTTTTCCCAACCCATGATCGACGGGGTCATGGATAAAATCGCTGGCGCCCATAGTGAGCTCGTTGTCAAAATATTCGGCGATGATTTAAAAGAAACCCGACGGGTCGCCGAGGAACTGATCACAACACTCCAACAAGTGAAGGGAGCTGTCGATCTGGCCATTGATCAGGAGCCACCACTCCCCCAATTGCAAATTATCGCCGATCGCGATAAAATAGCACAATACGGACTGAACATCGCTGATGTGACTGACCTGATCCTGATCGCTATCGGGGGAAAAGCCGTAGCACAGGTCTATCAGGGAATCAAAGTGTATGATATTACCTGTCAATATCAGGAAGAAAACAGGAATTCGCCCGAAAAAATCGGCAATTTAATGCTGTATCCCGAAAATGGAAACCGTATTCCACTAGCCCAGGTGGCCACTATTAAACTCAATACCGGAGAAAGTATGATTTCACGCGAGCGTAACAACCGACAGTTGACAGTTCGTCTAAATGTTCGCGGTCGCGATCTAGGGGCATTCCTCACTGAAGCACAGCAGGCCATTGCCAAAAATATACCGTATGACCAACATAAAATTACGTTAAAATGGGGCGGACAATTTGAAAATCAGCAACGGGCCTATACGCGTCTTGCCATTATCGTCCCATTGACATTAGCCATTATATTTATCTTATTGTATGGCACATTTGGTTCATTTAGGCAAGCCGGTCTATTAATGGGCATCGTACCCTTGGCACTTTTTGGCGGTATGCTCGCACTCCATGTTCGCGGGATGACGCTAAACGTTTCCTCGGCAGTCGGTTTTATTGCCTTATTCGGTGTTGCCATACAAAACGGTGTCTTGATGCTTTCACAGATGAATGTACTACGTAAAAATGGGCTGCCGCTACATAAAGCGGTAACACAGGGAGCCTTTAATCGTTTTCGTCCCGTTTTGATGACCGCTACGGTAGCCATTCTTGGTTTGCTTCCGGCTTCACTAGCGACAGGGATTGGATCGGATGTGCAACGCCCTTTGGCAACGGTAATCGTTTATGGCCTACTATTTTCGACTATCCTGACACTATTTGTGCTTCCCCCACTCTATTATCTTTTAGAACGTAACAGCACCAAACAAAAAGACCCCGTAGAATAAATACAAATTCATCCATTCGAAACAGCTTGCTTTCTGCTGTTTCAAATGGATATAACCTGAACATGGAATGGATACAACCTGAACATGGAATGGATTCAACCTGAACATTGAAAAGCTATCAGCAAAACCTACACAGCAATCACATCCGCTGAAGGTTTGCTCAAGCCAGGAAACAAGGAATCCAAATGACAGGAGCTTACGAATAGCCCGGGCGACTTATTTCAGGTGTCAAGGGCGCCCTGCTACTTTAATAAAAGAATCACTAAAACAGAACATTCAGAAGAAGTCGATTATCATGAACAAACAATCTATTTTAACAAAGAAAAACTTTACCTTTTTTCTTTTTATACTCGCGCTATACCACCATGCAGCAATCGCTCAGGATAGGAATAGCAGTATGTCAGAAGCGACAGGGCAGCAACTCGATTATTCAAAATTTATACATACAGTCGCTAAAAATAATCTGGGTTACGCCGCCGAAAAATTCAACCTCAGCATTGCTGAAGCCAATATTATTAGCGCCAGGGTATTTCCTGACCCTGAATTTAGCATGGGCATTTTTGATAATAGTGAACGTACAAAACAACTGGGGCGGGGCTATAATGCAGGAATTGCATGGACCCTGGAATTGGGGGCTAAACGAAAAGCCCGGATAAACCTGGCCAAAGATGAAGCCGAGGTAACCCGTTTATTGCTAGCAGATTATTTCCGAAATTTACGTGCCGACGCTACACTTGCATTTTTAACAGCAAAACAGCAGGCATTATTGGTGAAAATAAACCAAAATTCCTATCAGCAACTTAGGCAATTGGCCACATCGGATAGTATCCGTTATAAATCGGGGAGCATCCCTGAAATAGATTTCCGCCAATCTAAATTGGAGGCCGCCAATATGCACAATACGTTGCTGGCAACAGAAGCAACCTGGAAATCCGCCCTTGTAAACCTTTCCTTATTTATGGCAGACAACTCCCTTACGACAACGGCAGTACCCCCAGATGCTTTCGATCATTTGGACCGGGCATACCACTTAGATGAGCTGGTCCGAGTAGCCCAAAATGACCGCAGCGATCTAAAAGTTGCCTTGCAAAACAAACAGCTTTCACAGCGTCTGCTCCAATTGGCTCAGGCCAACCGGGTAGTAGACCTCGGACTTTCATTTGGCGTCACTCATAATGGAGAAGCACGAAATGAGACTGCCCCAACGCCTCAGTTTACGGCTATAAATGCAGGTATTTCAATTCCGCTAAAGTTCTCGAATTTTAAAACAGGCGATCTTAAAGCCGCAAAATTTAAGATCGATCAGGACGAGGTTGCCTATCAAGATGTACTCCTACGCATTCAGATCGAAGTTACGCAAGCGTTCCTAACCTACCAGGCCGCTCAAAAACAGGTACAGCTATTTGACAGCGCTATGCTATCGGAAGCAAAAGCAATTTTGGAAGGAAAGGTTTACAGCTATAAAAGAGGAGAAACATCCCTACTGGAAGTTTTAAATGCTCAACGGACCTACAATGAAACACAGCTTAGCTATTATGAAGCCCGTTACAATTATGCCGTAGCATTGGTTGAACTCCAACGCACAGCCGGGATATGGGATATTCAGAAGATCTAAGCTGGGGAGATTCTGTTTTTTCTCAACTTCTTATACATACTTTTCAAGGAAGGCGAAATCAGTATCAGCAAAAGTACGCTGATACTGATCATGGACATGATCTCATAATAATCCATGGCATACCGCACAAAGGATTGGATCTTGACCCGCTCAGCAACGAGCTTTAAGGCAGCTGTATGTTCCTTATACTGTAATCCATGGTTTAAAACGCCGGCGGATTCCTGCTGCAGGTACTCCCGAAACAAGGGGTTGCCCACTTCCGTTTGATCCCGAAACACCTGTTGGTGCTGGGCAGATTCAAACAATTTGAAAAAATTCTGCAAACCGATACTGCTCGTGTAGCCCAGGTAGCGGATAGCAAGACAGACCGCAGCCGCAGAAGCCCCCAATTGAGGGCTGACACTGGTAATGCAAAATAAGATGGTGGGTACCATAATAAGCCCTACTCCGAGTCCGTGTAAAACTAAGGGTATCCAAAAATGCGCATCATTACCCTGCCCCTCAAAGGAGAAAAACATCCATTGGTGAAACAGCAGCAAGCAACAATAGCCCGAAATCCAGATCCATTTTACGGGACGTTGCCCAAGCATCCAATACAATGAGCCTAGAACACCAGCGACAATACCAGCAATATTAAACCACTGGATATAGGACAAATGAATAGGATCGAGTTGAATAACCTGTACGAGATATTGATTTGAGATGGTCAAGGAGAAGCGCTCGATATACATCATATACAAAATCAATAAGCCCAAGAGAAAGTTCCTGTTTTTAAAAATCGCCAAATGAACATACACACGCCTGAGCACCACTTGCCGGACAATAAAAAGAATAAGCAACGCTAGACCTACCCCGAATATGATCAGCATATGCTGATCGTTAAACCAATAAACTTCTTGTCCATACACCATTAAATAGCCAAAACTGACAATCACAAGGCTATAGAAAATACAGCTTGCCCAGTCTAATGAAAACAAAGGGTAAGGGCGTATATGCCGTATAGAGCGCATCGACAGCATAATCAACAATAAACCCGGTACAAATGATAAGGCACCGTATAGATAGAGCTGATCAAAATTGAATGAATCGATAAATTCGGCCGTGACGAAAGTATTAAATGGGGAGCTGCAGAGTAACATGCCAAAAAAGACAGCGTAACTTACTTCCTTAGCCCGATCGCTTTTCAACCGTGAGAATATCATGGATATCGATAAGTTTACGGCAGAAGCAAACAACATCCCTTGGAAAAAGCGCAGGCCATATACCCAGCTGATATCGGTGATGCTGTACATCAAAAAGCAATTCAAGAGCTGTAGAAGATTAAAAATAATGTAGTACTGCTTGATCGGAAAGTATAAAAAAAAGCGTCGTTCTAAAACGTAGAATCCTACAAAACCAGCATAAAACAAAATGATCAGGAACTGGACATCACTGGGTTGGGCACCGTAAAATCCAGCGGTGACATTTGTATTTGCACCTGGCAGGAAAAATAAGACCATACTCGGCATCAAACTGCTAAACAAGATAAGCTTGATCAGCCACTCCGGTACCCATTCTTTAAAAATTCCTTTCACTATTTCTGCTTTTTTGATACCGACACATTCACATTCATTCCCGAAAGAAGCTGTTGGGCTCCCCTTTGCTTATCCAGCTCGATGCGCACAGGTACGCGTTGTACAATCTTCACAAAGTTGCCCGTTGCATTATCTGGCGGCAAAAGGGAGAATGCAGATCCTGTAGCCGGGGAGATGGAAATAATTTTTCCATAAAATTTTTGATCCGGATACGCGTCAGCAACCACCTCAACCCTATTGCCAAGATGCAAATAACGGAGTTGTGTTTCCTTAAAATTAGCCGTTACCCAGGTTGGGGTTTCTCTATTGACGATAAAGCCCAAAACTTCGCCAGCACTTATCATTTGACCTTTTTCAATCGTACGTTTGCCAATCTGACCATCGTAAGGTGCGCGAATAACGGTATACCCAACATCAAGCCTTTTACGGCCGACAGCTGCCGTCAAACGAACACGTTCGGCATCGACCACACCTTTTTTCATATCCACATCATTCACGCGTTCCTGTGAAGCCTGTAATTTATGCTTTAACGAAGCCAGCTCACTCTTATACACATCCAACGTCGCTTTTACATCCTCCAGTTGCTGTGCCGTTGCAGACTTTTCCTGAAACAAATAATTATATCGATCATATTCCAACTGTTGCTTGGTTACCCGAGCCTCCCCGGCAGCAATTGAGGTGCGTAAAGATTCATGTTCCGCCTGAAGAATTTCCTTTTGACTATGAAGAACATTGATCTCCGCAGCTTCCTTATTGACGGATGCCGCTACCTGATCAGCCTCATATTTATATTCCTTATTATCTATAAGCAACAAGGTATCCCCCCGTTTAACCAATTGATGATCGTGATAATGCACAGAAACCACATATCCGCCTACCCGGGAAACAATGGGATTGATATACTGTGTTACCTGTGCATCATTTGTGTAGGTATACCGCAGTCGCATCCATAATGCTTGAGCGCCCCATAACAACAAGGCCAACAAGACAATTCCGGCCAACCAGTTGGTAATTCGAGTGAGTTGTGCCTCCACAACTGTTCTTCGTGATTTAGGTTTCATTAGATAGTACCCTTCAAAAATTCGATAAAATAATAATGTTTCTGTATCGCAATATGTGCGGTTTCAAGATCAAAAAGTGTTTTTAGGTATTGCATATCAGCATCTAAGAGATCCGTAATCAAAGCCGATGATTTAAAATACCTGTTTTTTATAATCCGTGCATTTTCCTGTGCCAACGCCTTATTGTTTTGACAGACGTCCTGCTGCTTAATAGCCAATTGATAATCCAACAGGGCCTGTAACAGCTGATTTTCCAGAATCTCCTCTTCATGATGGTGCTTTACCTCTTGTCGATCCAATGCGATCTGTGCTCCGCGCACCACGTTTTTATTGAGATAGATAGCCGAGATCGGTATGGTTAATTTAAGTCCTGTGATACTCAGATTATACCAGCTGGGATTATAGGGATACAAGAAAACCTGTGGATTGGCAAAGGTGAATGTACTGGTCAATCCCAACTCAGGAAGATAATTTGATCGCGCCTGTTTGACCGACAACTTCTTCAAAACCACTTCCTGTTCGGATTTTAGGAGGGAAAAAGCATGGCTTCGCGCTTCGGCAACAAGCGCTTCATAGCTGGGGCTTTCCACTTTAAAAGGCTCGGTCAAGGGGATAATCTCTGCTGTAATACCGCCAATTAGCTGCAGCTTCTGATTTGCAGCCTGAATATCATGACCGATCTGCACGAGCAACAGTTCCCGCTTCGAAAGCTCCAACGAAATACGCAGGACGTCACTGTGTAATACCACGCCCGCCTTATACAGATGTTCAATCTCTTTGAGCTGTACCCGTTGATCAGCAATATCCTGCTCGATTAAAGATCGGTTACTATACGACAGTTCCAAATCCAAAAAAAGATTGCAAACCTCCAATTTCGTCTGCGCTGCGGCATTCTTCCAATCGATTCTGGCCAGCTCATTTTCCAATTTTTTGGACTCAATTTTCATCAGGTCCCGATGCCCATTGTAGAGGTTCAGATAAAAATCCAGGCCGCTATCGTACAAGTAATGAATGATATCATGCTGGGAAGGTTTATTTAAAAGCCCCTGGTCATACACAGGCATATTACTCGCATAACTAGCAGAAGCTCTGGCGGAAATTTTGGGCAGCAACTCCATGCGTTGCTGCTGTACTGCCACCTCAGTTTCTTTGAGCTGCAAATAGGACTGCTCGATGTATTTACTGTTCTGTAGCGCTTTGTCGATCATGTCTTTCAGGGACATGCGCAAAGAATCGAGGGCGAAGGTGTCCGAAATAGCGAATACTAACAATCCCATGGTTAGTATTCCTTTTGCCCAATAGGGAGGAAAAAAGTTCACGTGTGCTATGTAATTTTTTTGCGTAGCAAACTTAGACACTTATTGGAACTTGGATTTCTTCACAAACGCCAATATGTTATGGAAAAAAGACATTTTTTCATCAATTCAAACAAAAAGACCAATATCTGCCAAGAAGCCCTTACAATATCCTTTTTTACAGCACATAAAAAAGGCCTTTCAAATCATGATTTGAAAGGCCTTTTTCGACGGTATAATAATAGATTATCCGTATAAGGAATCTTCTATTGCATTCCACAACTGGATTCTTTTTTGTAGCGCAATTTTACTGATCTCTTTCATTTCTGTCCATTTAACCTCATCGTCCTTCCCGAGATCTGTGATCATCTGCATCGCCAAAGGCCCATGCTCGTCGCCGTCAAGATCAATATGACGTTGAAAATAATAGATAAAGCTATCCAGATTGGCTGTAGGGAAGTTTGTTTTAATTTCTTCCAAAATAGAGGTAAACATTCCCGGGATAAGATCTTCGCGTCCAAATGTAAATGCAGCAGCAATTTTATGCACCTCGCCCTCAGCAATCACTTCGAATGTAAAATTCAAAAAGTCTTTGATCCGCTTGTCCAATGTGGTCGTTGCAATGACATCGAATATGTTACTCGATTTTTTGGCGTGAGCAATAAATTTGTTGACCAGATGAAGGTCGGCACCCATGGCATCCATGGCGTCCAGATACATCTCAAAATGGCTCAAACGGCGGCCATCAATATATTCATCCGACTCCTCAGCCAATACAATTTCGTTGATTAGATAGCGTGTTGATGGATGCTCACTCGCAAACCAAGGTAAAGTCGTACAGGTCAATTTAATCTGTAAAGCTTTTAGTAAAGACATAAAATCCCATACAGCGTACACATGCCCTTCTGTAAAAGAACGTAGATTCTTGATCGTTTTGATCTTACGATACAAAGGGTGTTGCAATAATACCTCGCGTTCGGCAGCAATGTATTCGTTAATTTCCGCAATTCTATTCATGGCGCAAAAGTATTGTCTTATCTCTATTTTTAAAAGTATTTTCGATGAGATTACAGTAACATGATAAATTTTTCGCCCAGCTATCCGCTTCATAACCAAATCACAGCCAACAACGCGCCTCGCTTTTGACCGCCCTACTCCCGTTGCTAACGCTCATTTACCCTTAAAAACAAAAATATTTTTAATTATAAAAAATAATCTACTATATTTGTAGAGTATTCAGAATTGCATGATGCAATACCAACCGAGTGCAGGCACCGCGGTGGTAAATTAATACGGGTTTCGACCAAAATAAACGTCGCAGAACGATTATTTTCCCTACAAGATCTGGATACAGTTTATGGTTTAATCCTTTAAATTTTTAAATTGTATGGCTACTACAACAAATCTTTACCAACACTTACTGGAAAAATTCAGTTATTATTCAACAGATGAACTGATCCAGCTCAACAATGACACCATCTTAGGACAAGGCTGGGGTTCAGCCAAGGCAACCTTTAGAACAGCTTTGATCAGTACGTTCTCCAAAAGAGGACTGGATCTTTCCAACATCATTTCCAAGGAAGACGGTTTTACCTCAGTGAAGCATGTTCCTGTACGCTTGGAACAGAATGTCCTGATTCCTTTACAATAATCGTTATCGGCAAAAAAAAGCGCGCATCGAAAGGACTTCGTGCGCGCTGCTGTGGTTGGTTTAGGAAATTGCCGATTTAAAAGAAGGCAATAATCTTATTATTTATAGTTTGGATTCTGAATTAACACACCTGCGCTTTTCTCAATTTCTGTTTGTGGTAATGGCCAGCGGTAAAATTTGTCTTCAAAATGATAGGGCACTTTACTGTCTTTGACCGCATTGAGTACTTCGCCTGCGATATGCCAACGAATCAGGTCGTAATGCCGTAGTCCTTCGAAAGCAAGTTCAACCCTTCTTTCGTGACGGATACGGTCGCGCATTTTTTCCTTGTTATAACCGGCAGGGAACCCGGGCATCTGAACGCGGCTCCTCAGGGTATTCATAGCATCGTAAACCGATTGATCTGGTCCGGCGATTTCATTTTGTGCTTCGGCATACATCAATAACACCTCTCCAAACCGCAGTACAACAGCATCCTGTTGGCTCAATGTTGAAAAGCCGAAAGGTAAGTTGGCCGGATCCAAAAATTTCAGCACCCCATAACCTGTAGGCCGCGGATTGGACGGTGTATGGATCTTACCGCCGCCAAAGTCGGGATGATCCACGAAAATTGTTTTGCTCAAGCGCGGATCCCTATCTTTGAAGGGATTGACTCGGTCAGTCAAAGGTGATTCGCCAAAAGGCAGACCATCTTTGCATTCATAGGTATCCACGAGGTTTTGCAACGGTGAAGCAGCAATCCAATCGCCTAGGTACATGTCCCAAGGGGCTGTATTATTCGGTGCCAGAAAATTGACCGAAAAGATAATCTCGGTATTGTTCTTCTGTGTTGCGTCGCGAAAGACATTTTCAAAAGCCGTACTCAGGGTATACTCTTTCATGACATCGGTGCATAAATCTTTTACCTCTTTCAGAATTGCTAAATCGGGCACCCCTTTATCACCATAAGCCGCAAACAGTAAAACCCGTGCTTTCAAGGCTTTTGCTGAACTTGCGGTCGCATGCCCCCCATTGTTGAAATACGGTTTAGCCGCTAAGTTGGCGATCCCGAAATCCAGATCGGCCCGAATCTGTTTTAGAATATTTTCCGCAGTTTCCTTTGGCTGACGTTGATTCTCCAGACTGAGGGGAGTCAGTACAAGTGGCACTTCACCATAGATACTGTACAATTGGAAATACACAAAAGCACGGATAAAGCGGCCTTCGGCTTCCATATTTTTCTTCTCTGGATCGTTCATATCGGCGCCATTGTAGCCCTGAAGCTTCTCGATCAGGCGATTGGCACGTCCTATTCCCACATAAGCATCGTTATAAATTCCGGTTTCATACCCCCCTGTGGTCGGATTTAAATTCCCACCTACGATTTCATTGACGCTACCTGAGTTGAACTGATTGTAGCCATTGTCGGTCAGACAGTCCCGGAAAGGCATCCCATAGGAGAAAGCCTCACTCTGCAATGACGCGTATACACCGGCCAATGCATTATCAAAATCCGATTTTTTGCTAAAATAGTTGTCCGAAGCGATCTGATCCAAAGGATTAAGGTCCAAGGCACTGTTACAGGAACCCAAAAATAGTCCGGATAGCATCAACGCTGTTATAAATTTCTTTTTCATAGCACTTAAAAGTTAACTTGTACACCAAATGAATAAATCTTGTTTTGTGGATACTGTACCAGATCACCATTTCCATAGCGTTCAGGGTCCAAGCCCTTAAATTTGGTCGCAGTAAGGAGGTTATCACCCGAAAAATAAACCCTTAGGCGGTCAATTTTATATTTTTTCAACAGCCCTTCAGGTAAAGTGTATCCGAACACAAGATTTTTCAACCTGAAGTATGAAGCATCCTGTATAAAATAGCTGGAAGCACGGCTGAATTTCTCCGGAGCACTCCAACCCCAATAAATACGGGGCATCGTTGTCGAAGGGTTTTCAGGTGTCCAACGGTCTAACCAGTCTTTTGTCGGCGGACTACCCTGTACAAATGGGGTTACACCCCAGCCCGAAACATAGGATTTGACGCCATATACTCCTTGTAATAGAGCCGAAAAGTCAAAGCCCTTAAAACTTGCACTTAGATTAAAACTATAGTTCAGCTTTGGATCTACACCGGCTATCATTGTTCTGTCGTTGGCATCTATTTTTCCGTCCCCATTGACATCCCGATACTTCAGATCGCCGGGCAGTGTATTATCATTAAACTGCTTAGGCGAACCTGTTACTTCTGCTTCTGACTGGAATATGCCAATGACTTCGTAGGTATAAAAGCTGTCCATTGCATAGCCATTTTTTTTGATCGTATAGCCTCCGATTTCAGGTTCTCCAAATTTGACCAGCTTGTTTTTGAAACGATCGAGGTTTGCACCGAGCTGATAGCGTAAACCTTCCAATGCTCCCGTAGTAATCTGATTACGATAAGTAATTCCCAATTCAACACCTTTATTCTCGACAATTCCATCATTTACGTAAGGTGCTCCCAAACCAACGATTGCAGTAATCTGTGACTGTCTTAGAATATCGGTCGTCCTCTTTTTATACCAGTCAAAAGTGATATCTAAATTTTTAAACAGACTCAGGTCCAATCCCACATCGGTCATCGTTGTTGTTTCCCATTTAATAATCGGGTTGTTTAACCCTTGTTGAGCGACACCTGAATTTAGCGTACTATTATCAAAAGAATAATTTCCGGTAAGTCCCAATACGGGTTGATACGGATAGTTGCCGGTATTCTGATTTCCGAGTTGGCCCCAGGATCCACGGACCTTCAAATTATCCAGCCAACCGGAAGCGAATTCCTTAACAAAAGATTCTTCCGATACACGCCAGCCTGCAGAGAAAGAAGGAAACGCTGCCCAACGGTTTTTACCGTAAAACTTGGAACTACCATCGTAGCGCATATTGGCTTCCAAGAGGTATTTCCCTTGATAATCATAGTTCAATCGGCCGAAATAAGAGATCAGCGCCCATTGGTTGGCGGTTCCGTTTGCCCGTTGAATATCCGATCCCCCCGCATTTAATTCTGTTAGTGTATCGTCGACAAAATTCTGTCTGAAGCCCTGGAGGTAGGTATACTTACTTTTTTCAATGCTATATCCGGCCTGAGCTTTGAGATGGTGTGCCCCAAACGCGCGATCATAGTTGAGGTAAGTAAATAAATTGGTATATATCGTTTGCTGATCCTGATCCGTAAGGCCCTTTCCAAGATCCAGTGTTGTTCCGAGCGTGCCCGTATGGTAGTAATATTCATCCAACGTTGATTTATAATCCTTGTACTTGTCCATATTGAAATTATAGGCACCTTTGGTATACCAGGAAAGACCTTTAAACAGCTGTACCTCCATCCAAGCCTGTAAATTGGCTGCATAGTCATCGGTATTGTACGTGAATTTCCGATCCAATACGGCCATAGGATTTTTATTGTTGTACTCCCAGTCGTAAGCTTTGTACGTGTACCGTCCGCTACCATCCGGCAAAAATGGGCCATAGGTTGGTGCCTGCGACATGGCCGACAGGAACAGGTCTTTGGATCCGCCTGGAATAGATTCGGTATGTCCTGTTTTGAGCAAGATATTTGTTCCGAATTTAATACCTTCCGAGATTTTGGTTGTCAGATTGAGGCGGGCGGAATAACGGTCATAGTTAAAACCTTTGATCATTCCATCCTGATTGACGTAGCCCAAACCAACATTAAAGGTTGTCTTCTCATTTCCGCCCTGGATACCGAGATTATGGGTATAAGTGGGTTTAGTTTGGAAAATAAGCCCCAGCCAGTCCGTATTTGGATATTTTACAGGATCGTTGCTGTTGCGATAGGCAGCAATCACATCGGCGGGATATAGGCCATCGTTGAGATTGGAATTCTTACGCGCTTCGTTGTATAATTCCATATACTGCGCCGAGTTGGTGATCAGATCAAACATTTTCGTAGGCTTATAGATACCAACATTTCCGTCATACTGAACGGTTGTTTTTCCCGATTTCCCTTGTTTCGTCGTGATCAGAATAACGCCATTGGCTGCGCGCGAGCCGTAGATTGCTGCGGAGGCTGCATCTTTCAGCACGCTGACATTTTCGATATCATTGGGATTAACGTCGGAGAATTTTCCCTGCACACCATCGATGAGCACCAAGGGATCTGATCCGGCGCCGCTAAAGGTGCCCTTACCACGAATGCGGATGGATACGCCTTCATTGCCCGGTTCTCCCGAGCCTTGATTGATTTGTACACCCGGGATTGCCCCCTGCAGCATGGAAGCCGTATTGACAACGGGCCTTTTGATCATATCTTTGCCACTCACTGTAGCCACGGCACCAGTTAGGTTTACTTTCTTTTGCGTACCGTAACCGACCACAACAACCTCTTCCAAACTCGACGAAGCGTCGTTCAGCTGCACATTCACGGTTCCTTCATTGGCAGCAACAGCCATTTCCCGGGTTTCAAATCCCAAAGAAGAGAACGTCAGTACGGCAGTTCCACCCGTCAGGCTGAGCTCGAATTGACCCTGCTGATCCGTTTGCGTTTCCTGCGTTGTATTTTTGACCCGTACTGTCACACCGGGTAGCGGGCGCCCTGTATTGTCCAGCACTTTTCCTTTTATTGTACGCTGTTGACCTATCCTATCGAGGACGCTGTAAGGGGCTTTTTCTGTTGATGCAAAACGACGGTCTGTCGTCCTTAGTGATGCTGCTGAGCCCGTGTAGGGTACAGCTATCGAAAGACAGAGTGCCATTATACTGGCCTCAGGACCGAAGGACAGGCCCTTGATCAAAGGCCATTGTCTTGTCTTTTCTGTTTTCATATTTACTTTTTTTGTTTATAAGGTGCTTTTATCTTGAAATTTTTGACACAAAGCATCCCCTATCATGCAAAAAATTGCATGATCCAATTCGGTTGAGGACGCTATGTTTTGTTATTTTTCTTTTGTACGATAGGCGATCCAGTTATGATCTATACATACGTTAAGTTGTTGTGATTTGGGTGAATAAATCTGATAGTTCAGTATCTTACCATCTTTCCATTCCATATCTAGCGTGTGGTTTCCCTTGATGCGCATGCCCGTGACCCGGCCTTCTTTTTTCCAGGCCTGAGGAACCGCCGGTAGAAGATACACCGTATCCTGATGGGATTGCACCAGCATCTCGGCAATGCCAGCTGCTCCACCAAAATTACCATCGATCTGAAATGGGGGGCCTGCTGTTAGCAAATTGGCGTAAACACCACCCCCGGCGCCATAATTGATATGTGTATCAACACGTGGGGTCATGAGTTGCCGAAATAATTTATAAGCCCGTTCGCCTTCATGCAATCTGGTCCAAAAGAGTAGTTTATGAGCAATGGCCCAACTCGGTCCATCATCCCCCCGCACATCTAAGCTTTTTTTAGCAGCAAGCTGCCAGTCTGGATGTTCATCATAACGAATCAGATAACCCGGATACAAACCGTACAGATGCGAGATATGCCGATGCTGCGGATCCACCTCTTCATAATCTTCGATCCATTCCATGATGCGGCCATCTTTGGCGAGCTGCACAGCTGGTGCTAAACGTTTCAGTTGCGCCGCAACCTGCGTTAAAAAAGGATCCGATTGTTTGCCCAATAATCCCGCTGCATGGATGATATTTTCAAATAATTCGCGTACGATTTGATTATCTATCGTTGGCCCCATCGTGACATTTGCCTGCTGCCCATTGGGGAGCTTGAAGGAATTTTCGGGAGATACAGAGGGCGAAGTCAACAGCCAGCCCTTGGTTGGATGTTCGTTCAGGGCACTGGAGTAAAACTGTGCTGCCCCATAGAGAATCGGGTATATCCGCCGTAGATAGTCGATATCTTCGGTATAGAGGTAATGTTCCCAAAGGTTATTGCAGAGCCAGCCCGAGCCCGCATTGGCAATGCCCCAGGAAGCAGACTCTCCAGGTTCGGTATAGCCCCATACATTGGTGATCACATGGGCTACCCAGCCCGGTGCGTTATAATACGCTTTCGCGGTTTTTGCCCCCGGAGCCATAAGGCCTTCCACAAGCCCCACCAAGGGTTCATTGAGTTCGCCCAGATTGGCCGCCCCGAGGTGCCAATGGTTCATCTGCACATTAATATCCAGGTGGTAGTCCCCATTCCAGGGCGTCTGAATCTGATTTGCCCATAAGCCCTGTAAGTTTGGTGGTAGCAAGCCTAAGCGCGTACTGCTGATACTAAGGTAGCGACCATACTGATAGAATAGAGCTGCTAATCCTGGATCCTGATCCGGTTCTTTACCAAAGGCCACCAGACGCTGATCGGTCGGTAAGTCATCTTTCGACTGTCCTAACTGGAGCGACAAACGGTTGAACTTTGCCAAGTAGTTTCGTAAATGTTCGGCATACTGCTGGCTATAGTTTTTTTTCAAAGCCTTTGCTAGCGTTTCAGCTGTGGTACTCTCAAAATCCTTACCTTTAAAATCAGTATCTGTTGCCACGTAAATCAGCACTTCGTCAGCCTGTTGAATAACAATAGATTCTCCTTTTACCAGCTGTTTCCCTCCTTTTATCTGCGCGCGGACACGTGTTTTAAACTGCATTCCTTTACCGTCCACACCATTGTCCAATTGTCCTACCAAAACAAGCTCGCCATCCTCGGTCTTGGCAGTAGCCCTTTCGGGACGGTCAATCTTGATTTCCAGGCTAATCTGTCCTTTTTTGCTACTCTGTAAACGAATAACGCCCAGGTCATCAGCAAAGCTTGTCCAATATTCGCGGCTATACCTGACGCCTTTGAGCTCATAGCTTGTTTTTGCCATCGCTTTATCGAGATCCAATTCCCGGCGATAGTTCTGCACTGCATTGAGATCCGTTTGTCCGTCAAAAGCAAGCATCAGATTGCCGAGCACTTGGTAACAGCCCCATTGCTTGCCGCCCGATCCGGGGCCTTTGCAGATAAAATGCTGGTCTATCAGACGCTGAGCAAGGTCGTTTTTCCCACTTTTGATCAGATTTCGAATACTATCCAAATACCTGCTGGCCTCATAATTATTGGCATCCTGAGGACTTCCCGACCATAGTGTGATATCATTGAGTACAATATGGTCATTCTTCAATCCACCGTCGGGCATCATACCAATTTTTCCATTACCCAGGGGTAAGGTCTCCTCCCATTGTTTTGCCGGCTGCCGATACCAAAGTTTGCCGCCCTGCACTTGCCCAAATAAGTTGCCCGAAAAAAAGAAAACCACAAGCGTGCAAAGTAACTGACCTTTCCGAAGATTTATTTTTGATGATCTATTCATGTGGTTTTAGTTTTTTGTCCAGTCATCAGTTCGGAAGGGAGATCCGGGTATCCCGGCTTCGTTGTATAAAGTCAGGTCCGGGTTATCGGCCCAGCCGTAGCGCACTGCGACGGGCGATGGTACTTCTTTGGCAGATACGATCAGCTTGTTTCCGACCTGTTTGACTTCAGCAGGATAAAAAACCTGATCGGCACCAGCAATTGTGAAACTACCGTTGCGGTTATCCGTTCCTTTCAGCACCAGTTTTTTGCCCATGGGGTTAAAACTAAGTTCCATTTCTGCAGCTTTTGTCGTCCAATGCTGAAGGACAGGACCCGAATAAGGGATCTTCTTGCCATAGAGCTGCGCTGTTGCGATCCAGCCAAGTCTTCTACCGACATCCTGCTTATTTTTCGGATGGATATCCTGTGCATCGCCGATATCCGTTATAACAGCCATACCTGTATAAGGCAATTTGAGTGTTTGGCGCTGCGCTTCCCGTAATCTCGCCCAGGAAGAAGGCTGCGGTGTTACACTTTTCGCTTTAAAGTTGGCCAGTTGAACAAAATAAAAAGGCATCTTTTCATTGTTCCACTGCTGGCGCCAGTCCTGAATCAATGCGGGCAGCAGTTGCTGATAAGGAGCGTCTTTCGAATCCGCGTTACTTTCACCCTGGTACCAAATGGCGCCTTTTATTTTAAAATCCACAAAAGGCTTAACCATGGCATTGTAAAGCACAGTAGGTCTGTTGGGTCCCTCCATCGCATTAGGTTTTGCGGGCAGCTTCGCCAGATCATAACCAACTTTGCATTTCCAGTCTCCAACGAGAGATAGCTGTTCGCCATTTGGCCCTTCCAGTCGCGGCTGTTCTGTTCCGCCATATATTCCGCCATCGCCGGCTCCGTCAAATACGCGAACGGCGATATGCAATCGGCTGCCGTTGTTGGCCGTTGCAGGAACAGTATATTTTCGAATCTGGTCGTAACCGACAGTTTCACCCACTTTTGTACCATTGACATAAGTGATGTCGTTGTCATCAATCGCTCCCAAAATCAACTTGAGGGGTTTACCTTGCCAATGTGCCGGTAGTTCAACGTCTTTGCCAAAATAAACGACACCATCCATTCCCGGAAATAGGTTCTTATCAAAAAAGCTCGGAATTGTAATCGTCGACCAGCTGCTTTTATCCAATTGTGAGGAAAACCACTCGCCCTGCGTTGCTGTCTTCACCTGATCCTGCTGTTCGGCGATACGATTCCATTCGGACAGATCTTTCGCATAGATTTCCTGTGCATCCGGACGTTGGATTTTCTCAATGGCCGCCGTATAAGTTGAAAAAGGTGAAAGTGCCTTCCTGCTCATCCAGGCTTCAATAATTGTTCCGCCCCAGGAGGAATGAATCAGGCCAATGGGAATGCCTGTTTTCTCGTAGATCTCACGTGCAAAAAAATAGGCCGTCGCCGAAAACTCCGGAATACTTTGTGGCGTCACCGGATTCCATCCACCGGACTCCACCTTCACTGCGGTGGTAGGTTGATTGGCGGTTGCTTTTGGAATCTGCAAAATACGAATATTGGGAAAGTTGGCTGCTTTGATTTCCTGCTCAAAGTTATTGATCTTACCCCAGCCCGCCAGGGGCATTTCCATATTTGACTGTCCTGAACAAAACCAGACTTCACCGATCAGAATATTTTTTAGGATCAATTGATCACCATCGTTGATGGTAATTTGGTAGGGTCCACCGTATTTCGGTGTCTCCAGATAGACTTGCCAGGCTCCTTGCTGATCGACCTCAACCTGATAGCTCTTGTTGTTCCAGCTGGTGTTTACGCTAAGTTCCTTGCCGACTGCGGTACTGGTTCCCCAGATCTTGACCTTTTCTTTCTGCTGCAGCACCATATTGTCGCCAATAAAAGCCGGCAACTGTACTTTGGCCTGTAGGGCAGAAAATCCACTGGCAACGCTGAGTAGCAGGGCCAACAAAGTCCGTTTATACTGTTTAGGTTTTATCATGATTTTTGAGTTTGTTGCTCAATTGGGTTTATACATTTAGTGCATCCGAAGTCCCGGCTGTTAGAGTCGGAGCTTCGGATGTACCACAGTTATTCTTTTAAAGTGCCGATATTTTTAGTAAAACACTGGTACGGTTGCTATTCAGGTCTGGATTTACGCCAACTTTCATCAGGTAGTCGCCCGAATAGGTTTGTCCCTGGCCTAAGCTCGACTTGGTTCCCGGATACAGGTTGATCTCCTCCACCCGGTATTGCTTTTGGGCATCCAGTCCTTTTAAACGAACAGGATCGGTTGTTCCGATACCATAGCGATTATTGACCAGGTAGTTGAAGATGACAGCCTCGGTTTTTTGGCTATTTACATAGCTGAGGGCGGCAAAGTCACCTTCACGTGGATCGGCCAAACGATACTGCTCGCCATGCCAGATTGTTCCTTTTAGCGCGTCGTAATTCTTTACCGCCTGCTGGCAGAATAGCAGATCCTGTTCTTTCAGGTGGCTCACCACAATATCAAAACCCAGTTTGCCCATCATCGCTACATCCGTACGGAATTTGAGGGACTGTTTTCCCCAGTCTGTCACATGGTTTGAGGTGCTGATTGCCGGGAAAAAGTACGAATACTCATACTGCATAAAAATACGTTCCAAAGGGTCTGTATTGTCCGAAGGCCAAAATTCGGTAAAGTACCGAAGTGCCGCATAGTCCACACGACCACCACCGCCCGAACATAACATCATCGGCACTTTCGGATACTTCAAACGAATGCGCTCCAACACTTTATAAAGGCCTTCCACATAAGAAACATAGAAAGCACCCTGGTCTTTTAGAAATGCGGAATGCGCATTGTAAATGACCGCATTACAGTCCCACTTGATATAGGCCAATGCCGGATTTTTAGTAAACAGATCGTCCAGAATCTGGAAAACAAAATCCTGCACCTTGGGATTTGTCAGATCCAGGATCAACTGATTACGGAAGTAATGTTCTTCACGCTGTGGCTGTTTGACGACCCAATCCGGATGTTGCTCGTAGAGTTCGGATTTGGGGCTAACCATTTCGGGTTCTACCCAGATACCGAATTTAACGCCCTGTTTGGTCGCTTCTTCCACGAGTGTCGCGATACCATTGGGCAATTTTGTCCGGTTGGGTTGCCAGTCTCCTAAACTGGAGTGATCGCTGTTACGCGGATATTTATTTCCAAACCAGCCGTCATCCAATAAAAATAGATCTACGCCTAGTTTCTTGGTATCCTGAAGCAAACCTTTTAATTTTTGTTCATTAAAATCAAAGTAGGTCGCCTCCCAATTGTTGAGTAAAGTCAGGCGCTCGCCATTTCCATCCAGCAGTTGATATTTACGGGCCCAATTGTGTAGATTTCGGGAGGCGGTGCCTTTTCCCTTTGTCGACAAGGTATAGATCAATTTGGGTGTTGTAAACTCCTGGTTGCTGGCTAATTTTACATTGGAAGCATAGTTATTTATGCCGGCAATGATACGTAGGTTATTGAGGTAATCCACTTCAAAATCCACCTTAAAATTTCCACTATACCCGAGGCTTGCCATCAGTACTGTTCCTTCATCTTCGGATGCCGCCTTGCCCAGAGACACCATAAAGGAAGGTGGCTGGAATAAATTCGCGCGCGTTCCGAGCTTACTGTCCAGCACTTTAATGCCATGTGTTAACGGAGCCTCGTCCACCTGCATTTCTTTTGCCCAGTCGCCATGGTACTGCCGTAGCCAATACGCGTTGGAGCGCAGGGTCAGATTGGCCGAAGCAAATTTTTCCAGCGTGACGACCTTCTTTTCCTTATTCTGGATCGTTGCCCACTGCTCAATGATATCCTCATTCAAAAACGATTTGTAGTGTAAAACGACATAAATATCGTATACCGGATCTTTTAGGGTGATATCAAGCTGTTTGACATTGGCATCCAGGTTTTTCACCGCATGCTTTTCATAGCGCAGGTCCAGCGAGCGGTTACCATCGGCATGAACGACACTGATGGCTGGTTCCAGTAGGTTTTTTGAACCTGAGGGTGTATACGCCGCATTGGAGAGGCCACTATAATCGGTCAATTGCCTATAACCGCTTGCAATGGTCGAGTACTCTTTAGAATCACTCAATTTTTCACCGTAATAAAGCATTTTCAGTGTTTTCGTGGAATCGTACTCCAACACTAAGGCATTCGATCTGGTTTCAATAGGAATCTGTTTGGACTGCGCCTGTGCCTCCAGATGGACAAGCCCCTGGGTCATCAAAAGCCCGAGTACAACATGTTTAAAATGATGGGTTGGCATATATAAATAGATTTAGGATTTGTTAACGAACTTGACTATTTTGTTTGCTTTCAATTGAATCTTATAAAGGTATTTACCATTGATTTCCTGCTGTGGGCTTAGACCTGCCAACGGGGAAGGACTTAACACCTGAATCGTTTGATCCTGCGGCGATGAAAGAATAAGCTGCATAATGCTGCTGTTGCTCCATTCCATCTTTTCGATGTGTACATTGCCACGGGCTTTGAACCCTTTAACTGTTCCGGCCGACCAGCGATCAGGCAGTGCAGGAAGTAATTCCAGCACATCCGTTTGCGACTGCAGCAACATTTCACTCACCGCAGCCACATAACCTAGGTTACCATCTATCTGAAAAGGTGGATGCGCGCAGAGCAAGTTGGCGTAAACGCCACCGCCATTGTTGTAATCAATACCATCGCCGCCAACGAGGTTAATGAAATTAGTTAGGATTTTATAGGCGTGATTCCCATCCTGCAAGCGGGCCCAAAAAGCCACCTTCCAGGCCATGGACCAACCTGTCGATTCGTCGCCACGCGCGGTCAGCGTAACTCGTGCAGCTTTGGCCAGTTCCGGTGTTTTTAAAACAGAGAATTGGTTACCGGGGTACAGACCAAACAGATGCGAGACATGGCGGTGCTTGTCCTGTGGATCATCACGATCCGTTTCCCACTCCTGCAGCTGTCCCCATGTACCGATTTTGGGTTTGAGCAGCGCATCGCGAAGTGCCGTGATATGCTTACGGTAATCGTCGTCCAACTTTAAAATTGTACTCGCCTGGATGTAGTTGTTAAAGAGATCGTAAATAATCTGGTGGTCGTAGCTCACGGCATCCTCTGTGGGTCCATGTTCCGGCGACCAGCCCTTTGGCGCCACCACAGTTCCGTCTGGTCGTCGAACCAGACGATCATCCCAAAACTCACTTATTTCTTTTAAAATCGGATACGCAAATTCGCGTAGGTATTTCTCGTCCCTGTTAAACGCATAATGCTCCCAAAGTGCCTGAGCATACCAGGCACTTCCGGGCGTGTTCCAAAGGAAGCTCTCCCCACCGAAGATATTATTTTCGGTCTTTACGGTCCAGCCTCTTACGCCCGGAAATTCCTTCTGTGTATTTATTTTTTTCACCTCACGCATGCTATTGATATAATCGAGGTAAGGCCAGGCCGATTCACGCAGATTAGCGACTTCTGCAGGCCAATAGTTCATCTGTACATTGATATTGGAATGGTAATCTGAGCGCCATGGTGGATTGTTACTGTTGTTCCAGAGCCCCTGCAGATTTGCAGGCAAACCGCCTTTCCGTGAGGAACTGATCAGCAGATAACGTCCATATTGGTATACCAAAGCTTCCAGAGCCGGGATCGGCTGTTTTTTATAGGCTTCCAACAGCGCTTTTGTTGTTTGCTTGCTGTCCAGCTGGCTATGGTCGAGATCAAGCTCTACGCGGTTGAACAGCGCTGTATAATCTGCAACGTGCCGTGCCAGCAGCTTATTTACACCATATTTTTCCGCTTGCTGCAGATAACGTTCATTAACCTTCATTGGTTCTTCGGCCGACTTCCATTTGGTAGCCCGTGTATTGGCGTAATCTGTTGCGGCACTCAGCAGCAGAACAATTCGATCGGCAGATTTTACGGTAAGGACAGCCTGTCCTTTTTCATCTGTCGTTTTGGAAAGTGAACCACCTACGACCTGTACGCGTATCTGTGCGGCATACCGCATGCCGTTGTCGAGCGTTCCCTGAAACCACAGATGACCATCTTCTACCTGCACCGCCTGCCCATGTGCATCCTGAAGTGCAATCTGGGCATTGAGTTTCCCTTTTTTACTGTTCGCATAGTCAAATACCATGACCTGATCGGGCTGACTCGCAAAATACCGACGGTTGATTTGCTGTCCATCCTGCTGATAGGCTATTTCATGCAGCCCTTTATCCAAATTCAATTTCCGGCTATAGGCGGTAAAGGATTTATTAACGTCGGAGTCAAAGCAAACAAAAAGATCACCAAAAGCCTGATAGGCACCTGTTTCCTGTTCATCACCTGTCCATAGGCTATTTTCATTAAATTGAATATGTTCCTGATTTACGCCCGCGAAGATCATGGCGCCAATTCGTCCATTTCCGATGGGGTATGCTTCAGTCATCCAGTCCGTTGCGGGCTTATTATCCAAGAGGTAATAGCGTTGTGCCTGGGAAGTGCCAAAACAAATGATCAAGAGTGTTAAGAGAACGTATTTTATTTTTGTGTGCATCAACATAGCGGTTTATACAATTTTATTGGGCAATGCCCAAGGGTGAAAAAACAAGGTATATGACAATCATCAGGACAATCAAAATTGCGCCCACACCATAGCGGCCTTTCCAATAAGCTTCTTTATCCTGGCCCGAAAACTCAAATTGATACTCCGATAGATAGTTTGGCTGGCTCAGTTTACTTCCCCCCCAGATAACCAGTGCCACAGCGATAAACAACAGCGCGAACAGGTGCAGATAGTGTAGCTCTGTTTTCCAGACAAACACCAGAAAAAAATAACTGAACATGTATAAAAACAATCCAATCTGTGCCATGCGCGGTGTCACACGGCGGGATAAAATCCCCAAGATCATAATCGTGAAAATGGGCATATTAAATAAGCCCGATACGGTCTGCAAATAGGTATAAAATCCATCGTGGGCAAAAAGGATAAAAGGGGCAATAAACATCGCTGAAATTGAAATAATCAATTCGAACAATTTCCCTTTTCGTACCAATTCCTTTTCACTGTATGGCCTCTTTTTATAAGCCAGATAGGGTTTGTAAATATTAAAAATAAATAAACTGCCACAGCTCTGCAGCCCTGCGGTATATGTTGTCATCGCAGCGCCAAAGACCAAGGCCAAGGAAAAACCGATCAGGATATCGGGAAAAATTAAAACGATAAGTTTCGGAAAAACAGAAGCCGTAGGCTGTACATGCGGCAACAGATGCACAGCCAAAAGTCCCGGCAGATTGATCAGCAAGGGCATAAGGAGCTTACCTCCCGCAGCCAAAGTCATCCCTTTTTGTGCCTCCTTTAAATTCTTAGCACTCAGGGCCTGCTGTGCAATATAGGGTTCCATCCCCCAGTAATAGAAATTGATCAGCAGCATTCCGGTAAATAAGGTCGAAAATGGGACCGCATCATGCTTTCCGCCGACAGCATTGAGGTGCTCTTTTTTTTCATGCAGTAACTGCGCTAGACCAGACCAGACATCGCCACCTCCAAGGTGCCAGAGCGCAAAGACAGGAATGAGCACAGCAAGTAAAAACAGACATAAGCCTAAGCTTAAATCCGATAAGGAGATCAGCTTGAGACCTCCCAAAATACTATATAAACTACCTATCACGCCTAAAGCCCATACCAGCAACCAGATGCTCTGCCAATAGGTAATATGCAATAACGCCGGGACATCAAACATGGTCGCAAGGCTCAATGCTCCACCATACAATACAGGAGGCAGCAAATTGACAATATATCCAATCAAGATGAGGATAGAAACCAGCATTTTTGTTTTGGTGTCAAATCGCAGTGCCAAGAAATCCGGAACCGTCCGAAAGCCATGCTTAAAATAAATAGGTAGCAGAAATTCCGATACCAAAAGCATGGCAACAACGGAACTAATGCCCCAGCCGATAACTGAAAGATTATTGATATAAACCGATTCGTTTTCACCTATAAACTGGTTGGCGCTCAAGTTTGTCAACAGCAAGGCTGAACCAACCATCCAAAAGCTATTGCTCTTTCCAGCCAGGAAGAAGCCGTTGAGCGTCGTGGAATAGGTGGTCTTAAATTTCCATAAGGACCATAACGCAACCAAACCGGTAAAAAGACAAAAACTAAAAATTATCATCGTAAAACTTTCTTTTTTATACAGAGCCGCGATCTGCCAATGTTGTCGGCACCACTTCCCGGATCAATGTTCTTTCGAGCACAAACTTGGCTGCTTCGGCCCCAATCCGTGCAAAACTTGTCGAAAAGGTGGTAATACCACCGCTGATAATCTCTTTAATAACATCATCATTATGCGATAAAATCCCCAGATCCTCACCCAAAGTCCAACCCTTTTGCAGCACCTCTTTTAACATCTGGTAGAGCTCCGGATTATGAATGGTAAAATACAGTTTCCCCTTTTTTAGATCACCTACATGGTATTGCTTTTCGATATGACCTTTTACCTTATAGTCTTTCAAAAAGCGCAAGAACGCATCTTTGATTTCATTGGGTTCGGCTGTATTTTCCCTAAAATAGAAGATCACTTCTTTATACTTTTTGATCTTTGGATAAAGCTCCTGAAACACGGCATAGGTGGCTGCTTCAAATTCCTGAGAAACATAAGAATATTCCGCCCCTAAATCCATCAGCCGGTCGATAATCAATAGTTTTGACACAGGAATATTTCGCAATAAACGCTCAGAATCGGCATTTTCAATCGGAGCGACAATATATACCGTATATCGTCCCTGAATACGATTGAAAATATCTTCAAAGGTTTCCATATTGTTGTGATGGAAAAAAAGATCGACCGTCACTTCCTCCGGAAGATTCGCCCGCAATTCGGATACCAAGGTATCCTGAAAAGTATCGTAAGCATATAACAACACGGCAACTTTCTGTTTCAACTGCGTGTTATTACTGACTACAAAATATCCTTTTCTATTTTTGGATTCCACGACTCCATGGGCAATCAGATCGCGGTAAGCCTTAGCGAAGGTTTCGCGTGCATAACCCAGGTATTGGATCAAGTTATTGACAGAAGGTAAACTGGCATGTACCTCCAGTTCATTGGCATCAATGGCATCCAACACGCCCTGCACAATACATTCATGTTTAGAGAGTGTATTCAATGCCTCCAGGCGTTTGATCCGATCGATCAATACTTTAAAATTTTCTTCTTTGCTTATCTTCATATGTTGTGATTAAAACAGGGCAATCTTAAATAATTTTGCACCTGCCTGCTCAAAGGCAATGGATTTCTCAGCGACAAATTCCTGCGCTGTTTTTTCAAACAGTTCCACCGCCTTATAGGTTGTATTTGGCGCTAGGCCAATCTGTTTAAAATCTATGTTTATTGCTGCCGGGGCTGTATTGAAATTAAATACGGCCACATACAGCGTTGTTCCAATCTTTTTGTAATAATACGTATTTGCGGCTTTTCCTTCTACAAATCCTGCCGGACGGAAGCTTTTACCGTCGGCTATAATTTTTAGAATTTCGGGATCCTGCAGATATTGATTCATCTTTGGCTGCCAGTTTTCTTTTTTCGACAGGTCATCACCAAGGATAATGGTCCCCGTTACCACACCGGAAAGCAATCTTGCCTTATTGACCTCAGGGCTTTCATCATGAAAGACCAGGTGGTCGGCATCGATAAAATCGTAGAGATAAGTTTGCCACCAGCCGTAACTAACACTGTTTAAGGTATACTGAGTTTGGTCGATCGTCTTCCAGGCGTCGCAGGCTATTCTGCGCATGTGTGCAAATTGGGCTGTTGCCAAGGATGGCGAAATTGCTGCGTAGATCAACATTTTACCCTGCAGCACGTCGACGAGATGTTTCATCCCCACAGCATAAGCCTGCATACCTGTCTGAATTTTCTTATCGTAAAAACCTGTGGATTCGATTGCCGCGTGAGAGAGGAAATCGACCTTGATCATTCGGAAGCCACAGTCGACCAATTTGCCCAGGATCACATCCATACGGGCCAACGTACCGGGATGTGTCGGGTCAAGAGCCCGACCACCATCTAAATTGTGGTAGCCTTTTTGGGTTTTGGTCCAAAGCTGGCCAAAGGTAAACTTGCTTCCCTCCGCCTTGCGGTCGGGACCACTTCCATGCCCCCAGTCTGTAAAAGGGGCCCAATACACACCGGGCTTGAGGCCCAAAGAATCACAATAGCGAACAAATTGCTTCAGCTGCGTGTAGTCACCTGACATACCTCCGGGCGTCATATTATCCCAGAAAGAGTCAAGATCTATAAAAGCCTCGCCATCTGCGTTCCGGAAATAAGGAATATCTTTTGCGAAATAGTCTGCTGTGCCTGTGGCATTCTGAAAATTAAGTTTTTCCTGTATCACGCCCCAGCTGTTCCAGCCGACAGGTGTGGCTCCTTGCCAAGATTTCACATAGGCCGGCGATAGCTTCCGGTGGATTTTAGCATAGTTTTCGAGCCCAATGCGCCAATCCTTGTCGTAAGACACGAGGTATTTTGGAGAGTGAATGACATCCCCCTTCACCGTCCCGTGCGCCATGGAATCACGTGTGATAGTTACATCTGTAAATCCCGCCTGTGCTGCCAGGTGGCTATATTGCCCCTGATCTCCTTCAATCGCGATACCCGATTTCCAGACGGATTGATCCAATGAACCAATCAACAGACCGTTTCCGCTGTCCTTATCGTATACAACGCCGACCTCGGCGCTGCGCTTACTATTCATTGCAAGGACATTGTTTTCATACGAAATAAACGTATCGTTATCAAAAGGAACAGCCAGCTGGTACAAGGATTTTCCCAAGCCGGCAATTGAAGCATTTGACCAGATCGGCACAAGTTCATTACTGGCTATATTTTTACCCCTAACTTCCAGTTCAAGGATGACACCATCTATTGTGTCGTAGCAATAAAAATGCTGCAGCAATGTGATGCCCTGTTGGGTTTTAACAGAAATGGTATACTGTATGCCTTTGCCCAAATTGTCCTGAATAGGCTTTTCTGTGACGCTGCGGGTTCCTTTCAGTTTATCTGTACTAATTTTCTGTCCATTAGCAAGTGCCACATAGGCACTTGCTTGTTGGATATAGGCGACTTGATCTTTACTTAGTGAATATGTTCCATCTTGTTTGTTATAGGTCAACGTTAGGCCATTTTTCTTGACCTGAAAAGGCTGCGCGTATAACATGAAGGTACATAGCATAAAACTTAGCGCGAAAATAACTGTCTTCATTCTGCTTGATATTATTGTAAATTGATTTGAAAAGCGTTGATCTTCATGTAATGGTCAGGTTGAAAATTGACCAGCATTCCCATATTGACAGTAACCTTTTCTTTGATTTCAAAATAAACACCATCTGATTTAACATCAGCATGGGCCATTGCCTGTTGAATCTGCTCAAGATCTGGAATTCCACTGTTTGCTTTGCTAACAACCAGTTTTGCTGGCGGTTGATCATAATTTGTCCAGGATAAGTTACAAAAAAAACGATACTTACCGGGTAATAAGGTTACTTTTTGCTCTATTTTACCATTTATGATAGCCGGAGCTCCCCAGCCTGCTTCAATGTTGACCACGCCGCCATCGTCCGATCCAAAACCACCGTAACCGTTATGGTTTTTCATGGCGGCGTTTGTCATCCAGTTGTCCAAAACTCCCCAGCGATTACCGTCATAGACCGTCGCTGTAAATGGTGTTTTATAATTCTGGAGGTACCAAGGTGTGATATTGTCTTTTTTCACAGCCAATTTGGTCGATTTGACCATAAAGGTATCGATGGCCGAACTATCGGGTCTGAACACGGTACGATAGGAAACTTCGGCACCAGGAAGATAGCGTTGAAGGCCAATCTTTTCATCCTGATTTTTAGTACGCACCACGGTATCTGTGGTACCACCATCCCAATTTCTATACGCGATACGCAGTCCATCAAAGCCCATGGTTTCCGATACATTTTGCAAACCCAATTGCAGTTGCTGTCCAGCAATAAAATTCTGTTCGAGTACCACACGTTGGTAAAGTCCTTCGCGATAACGATCGCCATATACGTTCCCCACCACATAGGTCGGAACAGAAAAGCGTCCTGCGGCATCCACACTACGAATTTCTAAATTCATAGGCCCTTCAGGCAGTTTATCGATTAAATAACGTACGGTATCCACCTTGCCCGTCAGTTTGACCGGTATCTTCATCGAATCCTGCTTACTGTTCCAATAGATCCGTAGCTCAGACACACCAGAGGAAGCTCTATAGACACCTTCTACTTGTATACGGTATTTTCCCGAACGAACTCTAATCGAGTCGAGCTTTGCCGGGTAGATAATTGCTTTCCCGTCTGTGTGCTCGGTAAACTCGTCCATTTTGGAACAAGCCGCCAACAGCGCCACGATAAACAGGGACAGCAATACGATATATCTTTTCATAACTTTGCTTTTTAAATTGATTAATAAACGCCCCACACCTGAATCTGGTTAATCTGCATAAAATAACTACCCCGCCAATTGCGCAGATTGCGAATGCGCAGGTATTTGTATTTCGGAGCATCTTCCGGTAGATCAAATGACCAGCCAGAGGTACCATACACTTCGTCTGCATTGGTATTTGTTCCCGACGGTGTTCCCGATGGTTTACGTACCGTGCAGGTAGCCAATTTGGTCCAGGACTCCCAAGAGCCATCCAAATTCGGCGTATTGCTTCCCCAGATCTCAAAATCACGTAAGTTTCCCTTATCGTAGAAGCCGTTTTCCCGTCTTGGAAAGATCACCACCCGGCTTAGTTTTGCTTCTCTACCGATCGAGAAAGTGACCGATTGCGGTACCCCTGCATTCTCTACCGTATAAAAGCTTGGCCATTTGCCCGTATTGAGATTGCCATCCCATAGATTGTCCATAGAACCGTAGAGGATTTGCGCATCTCCAGGCAAGCGTAATGGCGTAAACAATTGCCGGTTAAACAGATTTTCCTCCAATGGCGTAATCGAAGTGTACAGTGTATCGGATTTATTTAACCAGCGATCACGGACATAAAATGCGAACTTCATTTCTTTGGATTTCAATCCACGGACATTATATAGGATGATAGAATCCTGTCCATAGTAATTGTCCAAGGGCAGGTACTCCCCATTGTTGAGCGAGTCTACCATCGGTACGATCACAACATTTCCTTTTTCCTTATTGGTTGAGGTAATGCGGATACCGCCAAAGGCAGCCGTTACTTTCATCTCCCCAAACACCAGATTAAAGATCGGCGTCTTGGGCTCAACAATCACATCTACGGGATCCGACACAACCTCAGCCTTGCTTACCGCGTATAATTTAACGGTTTGCGGCTTGGTATCGGGGAATCCATCAATTAAGATTTCATTGGTGTACGTCGATGATTTGACAACACGGGTGGCGCCACTCGCCATCACGTATTCGGCTTTGACATAAAGTATGTTATCATTCTCTGGAAGGCTATAATGTATGGTTGCCTGTCCATAACCGTTCACGACGGAGGGATGCTGTACCAGTCCCGGTTTGGTCTGGTCGTCCTCCATTAAAGTCCAGCCTTTTTCCTCTTTACAGCCGAGCAGCAGAAACAGCAAACCAGCCATGACATAGATACTATTGCGATATATTCGTTTTTTCATGATTTTCTTCAATTTAATACGCTAATTACCAGCCTGGATTTTGTACCAAATTCGGGTTGACCAACAGATCGCTTTCTTTAATCGGCCAAAAATAGTCCCTTGGTGCCACGAATCGTTGTTGATAGAAGGTCTGTTCCTGATAGAAAAGCTCCGGATGGTCCTTATCCTGATTGCGATCCCAGCCCGTGATATTTTTGTTGAGTTCCTGCGCGGCAAGCTTCCAGCGTCTCAAATCCCAAAAGCGGGAACCTTCAAAGCTCATCTCAATATTACGTTCACGTTGTATGATAGCACGGAGTCCTTCTTTTGTCGTTGGTTTAGCGCTATTAAAAGCATACTTTGCCCAGGATTCTTTCACCCCTTCCAGACCAGCGCGCTTGCGAATTTTATCGAGATAGAGGAATACATCGGCTGTCGGTCCTTCACTTTCGTTCAACGCCTCGGCATACATCAGATACAGGTCGGCAAGCCGTAGCATAGGCCATGGATATTCTTCGATATGCGAGCTGTTTCCATCCTTAAAGGCAAATTTCCAATTGACCAGTTTCTTTGGGTAATAGGTTGTGATCGGCACGGAAACACCACTGCCAAATAAGCCTAAACGAAGCTGTGTTGTCCAGGTATTTTCGTCTGTCTGACTTGGGCTATTTTCCATGTACCAAACCCCACCGTCAAAGCCCACATTGGCGTAGAAACGATTTTCACGGTCAAAATGCAAACGCGCTGTTCGGTAATTTTCGATATTGTTGAAGCGTTCGTCATGCGTTCCAGTACGCAATTGATTTTTATTGCTAAAATCAAGGGTTTTGTCTTCATCCATCGGCACCCCGTTTTTCGTATAAAACTGTTCAATGATTTTAATTGTCGGGGCCAAGGTACCGTTGACGCTGTTGTTGCCGGCATTATTCGGATCGATATGCGCCATGGACGAGTACTGCAACTGCCATGTCCGCGAATTCGAATTCCCCCAGATGATCTCGCGGTTCCATTTTTCCGTCACAGCGTTACGAATGCTCATCTGAATCATTGTGGTATTGGACAGTGGACGTACCGGTGTTGGAAATTCGTATAGATTCATACCCAGCTCCTCACAGGCAGCAATAGCTTCTTTTGCAGCCTGCGCTGCTTTACGCCATTTCTCGGCTTGGAAGCTCTGATTAAAAAATAAGGTGCCGTCCACATTTTTGAAGGTTGCATAATCCGTATTACCATTGAATAACGGGCTCGCTGCATATAATAGGACTTTCGCCTTGATGCCTAAGGCAATCGGTTTTGTGATATGCCCCAGATCAGTTACTGGCGACTGCACCGCACTTGGCAGCTTACTTGCGGCCTCATCCAGTACCTTCACGATATAATCCGCTACTTGGTCAATCGGCTGACGCTTTACCTGCGTATCCTCAATTGGTGCTGTGACAGGTACGTTGACATCCATAATGGGAATAGGGCCATAGTGACGCATCAGCATAAAGTGGTAATACGCTTTTAAAAACAGGACTTCACCCTCCCAGGTGGTACGTTCGTCTTGCGTCATATCACGTACCTTTTCGGGATTTTGAATGTTTTCCAAAAAGATATTACAGTCGCGAATGGCATTGAACATCGACCGTTCGCGAACATTATTGATTATATGTCCGTCCCAATAGTTGACATAAGGATCGGTGACACTTTGATTGCCACGGGCGATGTTCCAGTTTGTCCCGTTGATACTCCGCGTTGGGTAATCCAGCCAGAGCTCATCTCCTGCCATAAAAGCAGGATTTATAGTCGGTTCACCATCATTGGGCAAATAAGAATAACAGGTTGCCAAATATTTGATCGCTTCGCTACGCATGGTAAAGGCATTATCTATTGTGGGGGCATTGTCGGGTACGACATCCAAATAGTTGCAGGATTGAAAAAACAATAGACCTGATACCACCATCGATTTAAATACAGTTAACTTTTTCATGATACATTGTTTTTTATAATCCTACATTGATTCCGATATTATATACCGCCTGAACCGGGTACCCCAAACCATCACCGCCCATTTCAGGATCCCACATTTTAAATTTGCTCCATACAGCAAGATTCAGGGCATTGGTATAAATGCGGATATTGGACATCTTCCAGCGATCCAGGATCTTCTTTGGTACCGTATAGCCCAATTCAACAGATTTTAGGCGAAGGAAGGCACCATTGCGCATCCACCAGGTCGAGAATTGATTATTGTTGTTATTGAATCCGTCGGTCAATCGTGGCCAAAATGCACGGATATCCTGATTATCTTCCGACCAGTGACTATCGGCCACCTGTTTTAACAGCCCATTTTGATAGGGGCCATTGATGGCGAAAGGCGTAATATTTCCGGGATTAATAAAAAACGATGAACGTGCAGAGCCCTGTAGGAAAGCACTGACATCAAATCCTTTGAAACCGACGGTGAATCCCATACCGTAGATAATTTCAGGATCCGTTGGAAAACCGATGGGCACTTTATCCAGATCAGTTATTTTGCCATCACCGTTAATGTCACGGTATTTGATATCACCGCCCATTGTTTTCAATGCTCCACCAAAATTTTGCAATGGCGAATTATCGGCTTCAATATCATCTACAAATAAGCGTTCGGCGATCAAACCATATTGTTGTTTAATCGGATAACCTAAATGTGTCAGGTAAGATAAATTTGCCGGATAGTTTGGCTCTTCGTTGGTCAACAAGCGATTGGTCGCATAGGTCATATTACCGCGCAACTGCGTCCACCAGGTATTTGCAAAGGATTTGTTGTAATCCAGCGCCAGGTCAAATCCCTTGCTTTCCGCTTTGCCCATATTGGATTGAATATCGGCCTGAAAACCTGCAGTCGTCGGAATCGTTGAGCGTACCATTAAGATATCACTTCGCTTGGAGTTGTAGTAGTCAAAGACAACACCCAATCCATTTTTAAGATTCAGATCAAAACCTGCATCAAATGTTTTGGCACGCTCCCAGGTAATATTGGGATTGGCGTAACGCGAGATGGAATAACCCGGTCGGGTATAATCCCAAAGATTTCCCCAGGAAAAGCCTTTTCCATTATCATTTGGATTAACCTGCGATAAATAGAAAAAGCGGTCGCGGTCGTTACCGATCTGGTCGTTACCCACCAAACCGTAGGTTGCCCGTAGTTTTAAACGAGATACCACCGGTGTCATAAATTCAAACATCGGCTCTTCCTGGAGGTTCCAGCCTACCCCAAAAGAGGGGAAAAAGCCAAATCGTTTATCTTTAGAAAAGCGCTCGGAACCGTTGTAACCAAAGTTTGCTTCGAAAAGGTATTTATTTTTATAAGCATACGTTGCGCGTCCAGACACACCAATGTTACGTGCTGGCAGAGAAGCCTGTAAATTGCCCCCGTTTGCTGTCTGATAATTGCGCATGATACCGATGAGCATACCCGTGATGTCGTGATCCTTTCCAATGGTTCGGTTATAATTGACCGCAAATTCGCCATAGGTCGTTGTATTCTGTATCCTATCGCCTTGACTGTAGTCCAGGTATTCCGTTCCCTGGTTTTCATTCAGCAAGCTCAATACCGTATTGTTTGTACCCGGTATTTTCAGCAGATTATAGTAGAAGGGCTCAAAGCTTCTGCGTACTGAAAAATACGAGTACCGTTGTGTATAAGCCATCAAACGGGCCGACAAGCCTTTTGTGATAAAATCAAAGTTCTGTTTCAGCTCCAATTGTACATTGACGGTTGAACTATTGTATTCCTGAAAACCGTTGACCATCTTGGCATAAGGATTATTGTACAAAGTCTTTGTCGTCGGTATAAAGCTATTTCCGAAGAGCGGATGGGTTGTAAACGGTGCGTAAGAAGCTGGATAGACTGCCGGGAACATCACCGGATTGGACCAGATGGCCTCTTTGAATACCCGTTGCCCCCCATTGATCAAATTACCCCAATCATCATAACCACCGATGGGTCCCTTATAATCGTCAAACTGTGCCGATGTACGGATAATTCCTATGGTCGTCGGGGTTACATTTAAAGTGATATTGGAACGTATCGAATAATTTTTGAGGTTAATGTTATTGTCAAAATTATTGCCGCTTTCTGATTTCAAAATTCCCCTGTCATTGTTGAAAGTACCCGCGACATAATATTGCGCCAGGTTTCCCCCGCCAGTTACGTTGAAATTGAAACGCTGGTTGTTTGTATAATCTTTAATCAATTGATCGATCCAGTTATTATTTGGATAAAGTAGCGGATCGTCGCCCCTTGCGGTATGATCGATTTTATTTTGGTCATAAGGCAAAGCCCCTTTGGGATTACGCGTCAATACCGCTTCATTTGCCAGGTTCATGTAGGTAATGTTATCGGCAAATTGGAAATTTCGTGTATTGGTAGAAATTGAGTTTTCGAAACGCGCATTAAATTTTGCTTTTCCCACGATACCACTTTTGGTATTCACCAGAACCACACCATTTGCACCTCTGGCACCATACAATGCAGAGGCGGCCGCATCTTTCAGTACCGAAAAACCAGCAATATCATCGGGCTGTAGCCGCGCTAAAGCTGTTGTATTCGATTCCATCCCATCGATCAGAATCAAGGGATCTTTTTTTCCGGCACCAAAGGTCCCGACACCACGAATAAAGAACGAGGCATTATCATTTCCGGGTTCACCACTGCGCTGATACGCAATTAAACCCGCTACCCGACCTGCCAGCATGGTGGTCAGATTGGAGGTAGGGCCTTTAATTTCTTTTGGATTGATCGAGGTGATCGAAGCGACCATACTCGTTTTCTTTTGTGTGCCATAAGCGACGACAGTCACTTCATCCAGGTTTGAACTTGATGAAGACAGAAAGATGGTCATCCGGTTGGTACTGGTGACCTGAACAGTTTTTCGGTCGAATCCGACTGAAGTCAGGACAAGCTGATCATTGAGGTGTACATCTTTGATCAGGAACTGCCCCTGTGCATCCGTTGATACAGCAGCGCTTTTTCCCACAAAAGCGATTGTAACATTGGAAATGGGTAAATGTCCGACACTATCTAATACAACTCCTCTTAATTCAAATGATTTGGACTGTGCGTTTACAAAGCCCGTTAGCAGAAGAAAAAGGAAGACAAGACTACATCGCTGCCATTTACAGATTCGGTAATACATGTGGTAGATCATAAATTGGTCTTCTTATAGATTGGTTATTAGTTTATAGTATAGCGGCCAGTAATCTATACTATTCTATACTACTTTACAATAGTAAAAACATTTTCTGACATGGGCAAATATTTTTTTCAATAATAGGTTCAGGCTGTGTGTCATAACTAGGCTAGCGAGCCACTATTTACCACGAGGAAATAAGGGAAAAATAAAGCGGGATGTACAATCATGGCTGATTATACATCCCGCTTAGTAAATAATTTAAAAAATTTTGATCACAAAAAAAGGTAGGCCTAGCCTACCCTTTTGTCAATGAGTGATGATATTTTAACGTATGATTGAGTGAATGTGCGGTCTGCCGGGCATCGTCCTGATAGGACGATAAATCTTGGCAGGCTCGGATATCTGCTACATCCACCTTGTTTCTTACTTTGCTGATGACCTGATTTAATTCCGATTTCCAGTTGCCTGGATCGCCAAAATCGTCCACCCAATTTTTGTTGATAAACCTTTTATAGTTCAAAAGCAAAATATACAATTCCTCACCACTACCGGCGCGATTGATTGACGTGCGCCAGTTCTCTAATTTTTCTTTAAAACTCATAACCAGCAATATACAAAAAAAATATTACTTTTTCAAATTAAGGAGCTTATACAGCCTTTCATTGACCTGGATATGACATGACTCGTGTTTTTTTGACCGGTAGCCCTTGCATTTCACGGATAGGACCTCAATTCCCTGTCAAGTAATATTCAGAAAAACTATTATATTTACTGAGCGAGGGTTTAGCACCTATGCGTTTCCTACAGGGGTAAAGACATTATTATGCGTTATTTTGATTTTGACGACAGCAAATACGGCTTCCCTTAGCGATGGATGCCCATCGGTTCGAGGATAATACCGATCTGATTTTTGAGGCCGGTCCGCACACCATCAACTTTTTTGAGATCATGTTTTTTGAACAGGGAAGCGGTGTGGCCTATACCAATGAAAAACGCATCGAATTATGCCCAGGTACGATCTTATTCACTTCGCCCAATCAGATTAAGCAATGTGACTTTGATAAAAACGGTGTCAAAGGATTTCATTTAATCTTTAAGCCCGAGTTTTTGGAATCTTTTTTTCAGGATAAAACACTGGTATACAAACTCCCCTATTTTTACAACTATTCGTTTGCACCTTATATTGTCGCGATGGGCGTCGATTTTGAGTTGTTCAAATCCATGCTCTCCGAAATTGTTTTTGAAATCGGCGCGTTCCGATCTGACAGTCCCAATATGATTCGCGCATTACTTGCCGGTATTTTACTTCGACTGGACCGGCTATTTCGTGCATTTCACTATATAGCCAACGAAAGCGCGAACAACAATTTGCTCACTCGATTTAAAATGCTCCTGGAAGAGCATGTCAATTCCAACCTGAACTGCAACCAATATGCTAGTTTACTAAAAATACACCGCAATGAGCTGAATCACAAAATCAAAGCCTACACTGGACATAGTCCGATCACCCTCCTCCAACACCGAAAAATACAAGAAATCAAACAGCGGCTTGTATTGGACGAACAGTCTATCGCCCAAATTGCCTTTGAACTTCATTTCAGCGATCCTAATAATCTTTCCAGATTTTTCAAAAAACTGACGGGTTTATCTCCTTCCGCATACAAGCAGAAAATGCAAAATGATAGTTTTTCATAAACTTGTGATATTTATTCAATGACGCAGCAGGCTACCTTTGCATAGATCGTCATTCCAATTGCGAGGTGAGGATCTCCGTTTTAAGATTCATCAGCTGGATACCTGTATATTATCGAGCTACACAATGGAAAAATATGCTGAAACTACTGCTACTCTCTTGTTCACTGTATGGGCTATTTACTACTCCACCTTACCGTATTACCGGCCGGTTGGTTGACCATCAGTATAACCCCGTTGGGTATTTTATTATTGAAACCTATGCGTCCAATAAGGAAAGGGAACCCTTGGCTTTATTAGGTCGGGATACCGTTAGAAATAGCAATGGCGAATTTAAAATACAGGTGATAAAAAAGGGCAGCTATCTCCTGAGAATAGCCGTTCCCGATTACACCGATTATTCCCTGTTTACCACGATCCAGGATTCCAGTTACTCCTTTCCCGAAATACACTTACAGCCGACCAAATAAGTGCCATCTATGCAACCTTGTGTTCAGCCTTTCGCTGTTAGGCAGGTTAACTTACCAATCGCCCCTGTTTTTGCGATCGCATTAGCCTTCTCTAGGGTGATTGGTCGTAATCGCGTAAGGTATGGCTAGGGGCTTACTAGCCCCCTTGCTTGCTTATTCTTTGCCTATTCTTTGCCGATTGGTTGCTATTTAATTACCATTTTAGCAGAGAAACAGCGAAGAAACACCAAAGAAACGGCAAACGAATAGCAAACCATTCTCGAAGCAGATACGAAGAAGACCCGAAGAATAAGCAAAGAAACGGCAAACAAACAGCAGAGAAACAGCAAAGCATCGGCAAATAAATAGCAAACAGATCTCGGAAAAAGTGCAAGATAGCGTACAAAAAAATTTAATTAATGACTAAACTTTACTAGTATTACCGGGTCTCATTAACAAGAGTACACCATGATTATTTGCTTTCAAATTTAACCCGATGCCCTATATGATGACAAAAGTCCCATTTAAAACCATGCTCGTTCTTCTTTTGTTGACTACTGCCACACAGGCTATTTGTGCAAATATTGCGCAATATAACCGTACTGCCCTTTTCCTTCAGGACCATCTGGGCGATGGTTACAGCAAAATCGGATCACGCGTTTATTATCGCGGTAAAGAAATTCCGAACGCCAATGCCGGTTCATTTCAATTTTTAGGTTCGGGTTATGCAAAAGATACCTGGAAGGTTTATTTTCGAGGAGCAATAATAACTGATGCAAGCCCGTCTACTTTTCAATTCCTGGGAGACGGTTATGCCAGCGATGCCTGGAAGGTTTATTTTTATGGTAAACCATTATCAAATGCAACAGCGTCTTCCTTCAAGATACTGGGAAATGGTTACAGCAAAGACCCCTGGAAAGCTTATTATTTAGGCAAGGAAATTAATGGAGCCAATGCTTCAAGCTTTGAAAATCTCGGCCGGGGTTATGCAAAAGATAATTGGTCGAGCTATTATAGGGGCGAAAAGAATGATAAATTTGCTGGTCCTAACACACAGCCCCTTGGCGGTCAATACACCAAGGACAATTGGTCTGTTTTTTATAAAAATCAGAAAGTGGAAGAGGCTTCTGCTTCAACCTTTGAATACCTTGATGATGGCTATGCCAAAGATGCGTGGAATCTTTTTTATCGCGGAGTCAAAGTCGAGGGTGGCAGCCCCAACTCGTTCAAATTAATCGGAAACGGCTATGCAGCAGATCCCTGGGTAGTTTATTATCAGGGGGTAAAAGTTAAGGGTGCCTCGCCATCTACATTTAAAGCGCTTGGAGGAGGTTATGCAAAAGACTCCTGGGCAGTTTTCTATCGCGGCCAGGAGTTAAAGGGAGCTGGTGCTAGCACTTTTGAGTACTTAGACAACGGCTATGCACAGGATACATATACGAAGTTTTATCGCGGCGAAAAATTGGATTAATTCATTCTATAATAATGTTAATACCGACCATTTTGGCCTTGTATTTAATCTTTTCGATAAGGCCATAGTAGCTCCAGTTACGCAACAGGAATTCATTGAACAATAGCCAATCCACGGAAAGATAGCATAGCTGCAGCAAACGAAGATCAGAGGGTGACCAAGTTCGGTCTTTTTACAGTGCTTGTTCAGTGCTCGTTCAGTGCTTGTTCAGTGCTTGCTCAGTGATGACTGAATAAACACTGACTGATTACTGTCTAAATACTGATTGAAAATTGTTTTTAGGTATAACTTGGTAGCAGTATGTTTCCGTTGATCTCAAAATTATATGCGGTAAATAGAAGCATTGTTTACCGAAAAAAAGCGGGGAACAAATCGTTTATTCCCCGCATAAAATAATGTTTAGTGTCTTTTAAGGATTAATGACCAAACTATTTCCCAGGCCGGTCATAAATACAGGACCTATATTTTGGGCTTTCAGCAGATCGCGGTGTTTTGTATCCAGTTTAGGCGCCCCTGCATCTGCTGCTGTAGCAAAAGGATAATTTCCCACAAAGGCACCCAATACCGGGCTACTACTCGTAGGCTCATAGATGCCATCTGTTGTTAGCGTATACTGTGGATTAACTCGGGTAAATCCAGCCGGCAGCTGTTGACTTGTCGGTACATCGAAAACAATGTTTCCCTGATACACAAAATTGACCGGTTGATCGGTAAAGGTCAACATGGTAGATTGGGCAGATTGAGAAACCACGTTATTTGCGATATTCCCATCCGTTGGCGGCAATGTCCGGCTATTGCCACCTTTACCTGAACCTATATCAAATGACTGCTTACACTTGATCATTGTATTGGCAACAACTTTCACGCGTTTTACCTGAAAGTAACCGCTTAAAGGTGAATTTGGTACACCGTCCATAATGGCCAACGCAGCTTTTTGTCCCGTGCCGGCCATATTTTGGAAGTAATTGTTGTAGACAAGATGATCTTCACCTATGATACGAATACCGCCAGCGGCGCTATTGCCATTACCTACAAAATAGTTGCCATAAACGGCTGATCCATTGCCATGCCGCAGACATAAAGTTCCTTGGCTTTCATAGAAATAGTTGTTGCGGATCGTATCGGCCCCCATCTTATTGGATATAATTTCCGTTTCACCGTTACAGCGCTGAAAAATATTATCTTCAATGGTTGTCAGTGCATTTGTCATCGACCAGTCGCTGGTTCCGACACGGATGGTTTCCCCACCATTATCCGGTACCGCAGCACGCTCGCCAAAGAAGTTGTGATCAATTCGGTGTTTCATTGGTTTACTGGTCCCCCATACGACCATGGTCGGTCCCTGATGGGTCTTTCCTTTTAAATAGCAGTGGTCAATGCGATGATAGGAACCGTTAATGGAAACCCAACGATAATCTGTCGTTGCTGCCGGCGGATTATAGTCCACAATTGACGTATTGGTAAGGCGACAGTTTGAAGAGGAAGAAGTGAAATCCACCACATTTTTGCCTGTCGTATACCCTTCCTGGAATACAAGTCCATCCACAACTAACCATTGTCCCGTGATACTAACAGAAGAAGTACCTTTCATGATAACTGCCCCCCGCTGCTCTGCTATCAATACAATAGGCTGCTGTTTTGTCCCCTGAGCACTGAAGGTTAGTTCCTGATTGGTCCATTGGCCGGACTTCATAATGACCGTGTCTCCGGGCTGTAAGCTCAGTGCCTGAAGATCCGCTGCCGACTGAATGCTGTGGCATTGCACACAAGCAATACTGTTTAAAGTGAGTTTTTCGGCTGGCGATTTCTCACAGCTAGTTCCTACCGCCAATAGCAGCAGAAGTGAAGCAATAACTGAATTCTTTTTGATCATATTTAAATTTGTTTAAAAGGTTCTTTCGTTAAAGTGCTCCCGAAAAAGGATAAACTGTTGTATTGCCCTTGCTTCCAAAGACATGAACCACGCCATTGGTCACAATATACCCCCCGGATCGATTGGTTGTTTTATTGTTAATCTGAATCGGCGCCAAATCACTGTTATTGACCAGACGTAACACCATCAGCCCTTCCTGATCAAAACCTTTGCCTTCATTCATGTATCCCAATAAAGAACTTTTGCTGGCAACAGTGTTCGCTGGAAGCATCGTTTTGGCTTTTATATTTTCAATGGTCAGCTTATCGAAGTTGTAATTCCCTTGCAGCATAAGATAAAGGAAATAGTTACGGACATCATCTTTATTGTATTCTTCCCATTTTGTTGCCGGTCTCGTAATCGGTTTGCCTGTTCCGTCCACTCCGGTCACAATTGGAAAGTCAAAAAACAGACCTGCTGTCACCTTCTTCGTTTTAGTATCCCAGGTCTTTATGGCTTCATTATGTAAGAAAATAAAGGTTCGATCGGCTTTTTCAAATTCTTCCAATGGAATTCCTGCATATTCTAAGCCCTTCCGCATCCATTTGAAAACTGTATCCGTTGGATTTTCTACCGTCTCATACGATCGGTTCTCCAAAAATTTCCGTGCGCTTATCCCGATATTGGGATCTAAAGTTTTATGTTCGTAGTCGTAATCTTTTTGCAGTTCCAAATCGAAAAGTGAACAACTTGTCATTAATAGACTTGCTACGATGATAGCGCTATATGTCCATTTGGTCTTAAACATTCTTTTCATGACTCTCTGATTTAAATTCTTCTATTAATCTGTATATCCGGGATTTTGAACCAATGATTTATTGGAGTTTAAAACATTCCGATGAATAGGCCAATACACTCTGTTTGTTGGATCTAGGAATCCAGGTTTATCTAAATTACCCGCTTCTTCCTGTCTACGTTTCAAGATTGGGTCCATCACGTCCTTCACACGTCCAGTGCGCACCAGATCAAACCACCTTTTACCTTCACCAAAAAGTTCCAGACGACGTTCATCCAAAATCGCCGTTTCCAATTGGTAGCTTGTAGCAATAGATGCATCATTCGCATCATATTGTGGCAGGCGTGCACGCTTGCGGACAAAGTTTAAATATTTGAGGGCATTGGTTCGGTCACCGAGGCCATTCAACGCTTCGGCGTATAAGAGATACATGTCACTCAGTCGGTACATGGTCAAATAAACCGGGAGGGCCTGATTTGTCACCGGCCATGGATCCGCTTTGGTTGGATTTGCATCGGTTGGATACCACTTGATAAAGCGATCTCTCTTGTTGCTTGGCAATCCAAAATAGACATCCAATGTTTGTTGTGGTCTAATATCAGGACTTGGCGAGGTTGTCGTTTGTGGCTGAAACCAGGTTGCCCACACTCCTTCATCGACTATGATCTGCTTATTATTCGGAGACCACGACGTTTGCATACAGGCACAGCCATTTTTTATGTAGTCCCAGTGGATACTCCAAATCGTTTCTTTACTCGAAGTTGGATTGACAAAAATAGTCTTCCAGCTTGCGCCATCCTGCAAATTGGTTTCATTGGTTCCGGCATAGCTCACTCCTGTAGGAGACTTTGTCAAAAACAGGCGTGTGATCCATTTTGTTGCATTTTGATAGTCCTTTTTCCACATATACACATCGGACATGATCGCACATATTCCTGCCCCGCCGATTGTCCATAGGGCGTTTTTCGCATCTTTATCGACCAGAGAATAGGCTTTTTCCAGATCTGGAATAATGACCTCGTTCAATATCTTATCTTTCGGTTCACGTGCGCTGGCAGCGGGCTGCTGTACATCCTCATAAGGTTCAAGCCATATCGGAGCATCACCCCATACACGGACGAGATAGAAATAACACATCGCTCGAAGCGCATAACACTGCGCGAGATAATCCTTAAGCATCTCCGGGGTAATACGGCTATCCAACTCGGCTGCCTTTGGAATATACTTGATATTGTTATTGATACGCCCAATGGCGGTATAGAGCCCGCTCCAGTCTGAAAACTGGTTGGTTGGCGTAAGGCTATTTAATACGATCTCGTCCACATAGTCTTTGGTGTAACTAATTGCACGGTCAAAATTATCGGCACGATACTCGCCCCAATACAGGTATTTTTCGAGATAATTGTCTTTGTTGTCCTGATAATTTCCCTTACCTACCATTTCGAGCTGAAAGGCGCTATACATTCCGGCTATTGCGGCCTGCACATCGTATAAGTTTTTATAATGCTGGTCTAGCGCAACTTCGGCCAGCGGTTTCTCTTCCAAGAATTTGTTACAGCCTCCCAATGTAGCTGACAGCAGTAACAGTGCTAAGATCTTTGTTTTCATGTCAAAAATATTTTATCTGTCCCATCCTTCAGACGGAACTTACCCTAATCGATAAATGCTAAAAATTGATATTTACGCCAAATCCAAACTCCCGTCTCCTCGGATAACGGCCATCATCCTCTCCCGGTGTCAGCGGATTGTTTGTACTGAATTCGGGATCGTAGCCCCTATAATTGGTCCATGTCAACAGGTTGCTTCCATAAACAAAGGCTGTAAGCCCTTTCATTTTTAATCTGTTGATCAACTGCGGATCGAAGGTATAGGCCAACCGTGCACTTGACAAACGAACAAATGTTGCATCTTCGATATAAAGGCTATTCTGGTTAGTTTTTAGGTTTCCACGGTTGTTTCTCTCCACATAATTTGGATATTTGGCCACATCGCCGGGTTTGCGCCATACATTATAGACCATATCCGGAGAGCCTGCTCCTGTGTTGGTCGGATAATTTTGACGTTGCAGCAGCGCATTGTAAACTTCACCACCAAATGAACCATTAAAGAGTACATTTAGGGTAAATCGTTTGTATCTAAAGGTCTGCATAAAACCAAAGTAGAAATTTGGTGTCGCATTGCCGAGGATCATACGGTCTTCGTCATTGATCAAACTATCTTTCTTATTGTTAAGCCATTCAGCATCTCCACCTTTCAGTTTACCATCGGGCGCATATAGCTGATGTACTGTACCCTGGTAATCGCTACCATTGAAGGTATAGACTGCTTTTCCATCACGATACATTGGTTTGCCCTGATCGTCAAGTACGAGTGTCAATTTCTCCCAATTATCATTGTAGGCATTGGACTCGTCCCAGGCATACACCCCTAAATTGCGCCAGCCGTAGAAATTTCCGATACGGCCGCCTTCTTCCGCGTACCATTTATTGCCCGGGAAAAATGGAATTCCATCGGCCAGCTTCACAATCTTACCGCGTTCAAAAGAAATATTACCATTCACTTCCCAGCTGAAATCACGTGTTATGATTGGTTTTCCACTAATTACAAACTCCATTCCGCGGTTGCGAATTGTTCCCAGGTTGACATTCACTTTTGCATAACCGGTTTCCTTGGCAAGCTCCCGTGGATACAGTAGATCTGTGGTGGTCTTGACATAGTAATCTGCCGTAAATCCTAATCGGCCATTTAAGAAAGTCAGGTCTAAGCCCACATTGTTCTGGGTGGTTGTTTCCCACTTGATCCGATTATTTCCAAATGTACTTGTCAATGCAGCTCCGCCGACACCATTATAAGACCCGCCGAAAGCTACTTTTGTATACGATTCATAATCGCCTACTTTATCGTTTCCAAGCTGTCCAATGCTGTATCTTAATTTAGCATCTACCAATGCCGGTTTCGCCCATTTCATGAAATTCTCGTCCGAAAAACGCCAGGCAGCAGATGCTGAGAGAAAGTTTCCCCATTTATTTGCCGCGCCGAACCGCGATGAACCATCCCTTCTGTAGGATCCCTGAACAAGATAACGTCCTTTGTAATTGTAGCCAATCCGGCTAAAAACAGAGGCAGATGCGTTGGCCGTTGCTGTGGTATAGGTTTTTGACGGCGTGAGGTAATCTGGAAAAGTCACCAGAACTTCCTCATTGACGCTATTCATATATTCAGAATGAAAACGGTCATAGCGTCTGCGATCCGAACTGAATCCCAATAAGGCCGTGACGTTATGGTCCTGTGCAAAAGTCTTGTTATAATTTAGATAGGATTGAAACTCCCAGGTGAACGTTTTATTAAACTCGTTTGTTCCGCTATTCTGATCCTTGTTTGCCGATAAAAAACGTGGTGAGAATTGGGTATTCTGTAAATTGTCCAACCGCACATTAAACAAGGTCGTAAATTTCAGGTCGTCCCGAATTTGATAATCCAACTGATTGTTCAATTGCCCGGAATAGGTTTCATCGATATTTTTTTCAAACAAGGCGTTGGCGACTGGATTTCGCTTCGAACCGATGTAGCTTGTTAAAGATCCATCAGGATAGTAAATCAAGGAATAAGCCGGACGGTCCATCACGACGCGGATCGTATTGCCGATTGGAATGGTATTGCCTTTTTGCCATGAAAAAGAAATATTGTTGGAATACCTCAATTTGGATGAAAACTGATATTCAACATTGATACGTGACTGTAAACGCTTGGCGTAACTATTCAAAATAATCGATTTATCATCCAGGTAATTCAAACTGCTGTAGTAACGGAGATTTTTCTGACCGCCTGATACACTCATTTTGATTTCCTTCTTTTGAGCAAGATTTCCCAATAAGAGTCTTTGTAAATCGTTATCCGAATTGAAACTTGGGTTGATGGAATCCGTATTGGTATTGAGGCCTTGAATATATCGGAAAGCCCTTACTTCAGCAGAATTACTCACAGGGATATAATGAGCTAGACGGCCGAAAAGATGATTGTAATTGACATTAACCATGGGTCTTCCCTCTGATCCACGCTTGGTTGTGATGAGGATTACGCCATTGGCTGCACGCGATCCATAAATAGATGCAGAAGCAGCATCTTTGAGGACCTCGATATTCTCGATATCTGTTGGATTTATGGTGGCACCATCGGGGTTAATTACTCCATCGACCAAGTATAAAGGACCATTTCCCCCATTCAATGTGGAGGTACCACGCACCTGAATAGATCCTGTCGCCCCAGGTGCCCCACCACCGTCATTGACAATAAGAACTCCGGCAGCCTGCCCCTGTAAGGCATCAAAAAGGTTAATGGGCTGACGCTCTTCGATTTTCTTTGCATTGACGGAAGATATAGCGCCCGTAAGGTCACGTTTCTTTGCAACACCACCATAACCCGTAACAACAATCTCATCCAGCGCATTGTCACTATCTTCCAAGGTGACATCAAGTTGCCGCTGGCTACCGACAGTACGCTCCTGCTCTTTCATGCCTACTTGACTAAAGACAACGGTACTGGATGATGCAACCTCCAGCTGATACTTCCCCGTGGCATCTGTACTTGTCCCCTGACTTTTCCCTTTGATACGAACAGTGACTCCCTGCAATGCCTCTCCTTTTTTGTTGGTCACCTTTCCTGAAAGCCGAATGTTTTGTTGGGCAAAGACCGGTAAGGCTATACTCCCCAAGGCTAGAAATAGGAAGAGTACAAAGCACCCCATTTTTGTGATACTTTTTATCATAATAAATCAGTTTTTATGGCGATTGTCTATCATGAGAAGATGATCGATAACCCGGCCATGCATTTAATAAATTGGTTATTTTTTATAATCAGTTACCTCAAATATCAGTCAATCCGCGAGGTTAAACAGTGTATTTTTTGGTCTTTTTAGCAGTAAAAAATGGTTTTTAGGCGCTTAAAACATAGATTATTGTTCAAAACAATATCATTGCCCCATAAATTCAAACTTTACTGTACCTATCGTATTCGGTTTATTTTTGTCTGGTGCCGAGATATCGCCTTCCAGTTTCCCGGACGCATTTCTTTTCAGGACTATCCTACGCCAAGAATAGGCCCCTTTTTCATAATCGAAACTCAGACCATCATCGTCATACAGGTTATACATCCCCTCCTTCTCCCCATAATGTCGGATAATCAGGTTCACTTTTTCTCCTGCTGCAGGCGCATGAAGCCGTGCTGTCGTCATTGGAATAATGCCACCATCTTTTACATAGACGGGTATCCGATCGTCTTCGGGTTTGGCAACGATTTCCTCGCCATTACCGACATAACGGCCCGAATAGAAATCATACCAGTTACCCTTAGGCAAAAGCACCTTTCTAGTCGACTCGCCTGTAAATAAAGGCGCCACCAACAGATATTCGCCACACATGTACTGATCTTTTACCTCCTTGTTTACCGCTTCCAGATAAGGATTTGTTTCCAGATCCTGATTGCTCAGGCTTGCGTTTGTTTGCCCCTGAAATCCCTCTTCCAGCACCATGGCCCGAAAGGGAGGAGTTCCTTCAAAATGATATTTTGCAAATTCAGAATAGAGATAAGGCATCAATTCCATCCGCAATTGCGCATAGTACTTCACTTTTTCGGCCACTTCAGGAAAAGACCAGGGTTTTGTTCCACTCGACCAAGCATTGATCATGGCCATTGGTGAGAATACAACAGTCTGGAAACGGCGCAACCATTCCTCGCCTGTCTTGGAGCCCCTCACCTCTGGTGTCCACAGTACGCCGCAAAACCCGCTATTGACCAGTGCAGTGATGAAGTCCTGATGGCTATAATAGTCGTTATAGATCACATAGGGCATGTTGTTGGCTCCGGCGTTGGATGCACGCACCAGTCCAAACGTCCGTTTGTTGTGCTGGCGGTATAGACTGTCGGTCAATTTTTGTGCAAGTACACCATAGGTTTGCCGCATTTGTATCCCACTGATACCCGAGGGAAATTTAGCCATATCGGGCCAAAGGTAATAGTCGTAACCATCGACTTCATCAATCTTATATCCGCTGATGCCAATATCGATCTGCGAACGGCTCAGTTGGCCTGCAAGGATGCGTTTTGCGTCTGGATGATTCAGATCAGGGACAGTCCCATTCCACACCGTATGCGAGCCGGTAAAAGGTTCAATCGCTTTACTGACAGGAGATTCTGGAGAGACATAAGGGTTTGTCCATAGGTTCAGACGCACACCTTTATCGGCCAGTTTCTTTACCAAGGCTGCCGGGTTTGGAAAACGTCCCTTATCCCACTCAAAAGAACAAGGGTAAGCCTTGGACTGCCAGCCGGGTTCGAGCCCAATAAAATCAAGCGGGAAGCCATGTTCCTCAAATTCCGCCACCTCCTTGATCACCTCATCTGCCGTATAAAGCTTTTGTACACGTTGTGTAAAACCAAGCCCCCATTTCGGCGGCAGGGCACCACCGCCACAAAAGAGGTTATAGCGTTTTATGGCATCGAGCGGATTGATGCCTGCAAATACATAAACTTCCGCCCCTTCTGTAGGGACGTATACTTCCACCGCATCGGAGTAAGGCCGGGAGTTCCAACTTTTATCGGTATTGCGATCTTTTACTTCTGCAGGAACTTTAGCATCTTTCCGTACGCCTGTTCCCACATAATACGTTAAATATTGTGCTGAGTTGACCAATACACCATATCCTCTGGAAGAGACGTAGAACGGAACAGGTGCATGGGTGCGCCCATTATCTTTGCCACCGTAATGGTCGACATGCAGATTAAGAATCTTCCCCCGCTGATGTACCGTCTGAAAATTAAGTCCCAATCCGTAGATCTGTTCATTTTTTTGCAGCGGGAACCGCAGGTATGTTTTACCATCGATCAGTTCGGCATGCACCTCCATCTTGGGTAATGGAAAATCGACAGACTGCAACCGTTCGAGGGTCGCAGCCTGAGGTGTCGTACCTGCCGCAGACAGCAGCATATAATTATCGGGTTTGCCAAATGTTCCTTTCCATACACCGGGGTATTGTTCCTGCCAACGAATATGTTGTGCCGATGCTGCTGTCGCAAACAAAAGCAGCAAAATTGTCCATAATCTCATCATAGCTGGTTATTTTTTTAATAAAGCATACACACACCAAAGTATGGGCGCCTGGCCGTGCATATCCCCTGTTTTCTGTTTTCGATCGAGATAGTACTGGTAATCATTTTTTCGGTTGGTACCCTCGCAGACGTTGCTGATATCACCATCTTTGTTGATGTAGCCCGTCAGAGCAATCCATGCCTTGCGTGCGATCGGCGTATATTCCTCCGCATCGAGCCATCCCTGTCTTATGCCCATAATAATGGCATAAGTGAACATGGCAGAACCCGAAGTTTCTACCCAGGATTCAGGTTTATCAATCAATTGCCCCCAAAGGCCGTCCGGACGCTGATACTTCTTTAGGCTTGTGATCATTTTGCGGTAAGCAGCCAATATTTTGGGTCTATTGGGGTTATCCTTCTTTAATGAAGAGAGCAATTCGCTCATTCCCGCGGCCATCCAGCCATTCCCGCGGCCCCAAAAGAAAGGTGCATCCGGTGCGTGATAAAAAAGACCATTTTCCTTTTGAATAGTATCGAGGTAGACAACCATTTCATGGGCTGCGCGATCAATATAGTGCTGATCTCCCGTTACCTGAAAGGCTTTTGATTGAATCATGGTAATCATATACATATCGTCAATCCAGTAGCGGGTCTGCCAGGTAAGTCCTTTATCGAGAAATTTCTGATAACCGTCTTTTACAACCTGAGGGGAGTCAATCGGAATGGACCATTGTGCATTTGCAAAACGCATTCCCATGGTATAGCATTTCTTGTTTTTTGTTTGCAGATAGATTTCCAGCGGAACCGTTCCAAAGACGGAAAAGTCCACATGCCAAGGTCGCGGAACAAGGTGCTTTTCCATGTCAAACAAAGGCATAAAGCGTTGTGTCAATTGCGTCAATAAGGTCTTATTGTTGCTCACTTCGGCATACTTCAATGCCCCATACCAGGCACATACTTCGGGATAAGTAATGTTTTTTGGTGGAGCTGGCGGTTTAAAACTGTTATGCGGACTTGCCACAAAACGTTGAGCCACGAGCTCACCTATTAATCTGGGGTCAGCCTGCGCCGGCCAATTAACCAGGCCTGTGCTTTGTGGAAATGCACAAAGAGACATGCAGACGCCAATACCCAGGAGTATGGACATACAGAACTGCTTCATCATCAGTTGGGTTTATAATTAAGTTATAAGCCAAATATCAGCAAGCCAGTCTGTATTAAGGGGGTAGTTTTTGTTCGTTTAGGTGGAAAGATTGATTATTATAATAGAAAAGATCAAGATATAATCTTGACCTTTTCTATTATCTCTTATACTATCTTGATATATACTACCTCATTAAATAAAGGTCATAACTTGGATAAACTATTACTTGATGTTCATCCTGAGATACAGTCGTTCCCCATTCTAATACAGATGAATTAGTATATGTTCCCAAATCATAGGATTGAACTCCTGTGGGAATGTTTATATTTAATTGCTGAACAAACGAATTATTGTGAAAAAGTGCTCCACGAAGAACAAATGGAGAAGTAGGGTAATATGGAGTTGTACCAGCCTGATCTTTATAGAATTTTGCTTCATATTTAACATCATAATCATTATAATCACAACAAGAACTATAAGATGATCTATCCTCTAGAATAATAGTGCTCAAAGCAACATAAAAAGACGGGGCTTTTAACGGATAAAGTGTTTTGAGAGCCAAAATATCATTTTGAGTAAACGGCCTATCTACGCCATCAGTACAAGCTAACATAAAGGAATTATACTCGGGAATCGTAGGAGTTCCTGGTATATGTACAGCTCCATCAGTTCCAGATCCTTCATTTGGATTTACATCAGTTTCAGCGCCACAACTAAACACACGATTCATATAATCGGTATGTCTTAAGCCTATACAATGACCAATTTCATGCGCCAATGTTGAAGCAATATCATACCTTATTGTATTATTATTATAGTAGTTGGTATTGACTAAAATACTATTATACGGGGCTCCTGATGATTGTGGAAATCCAGCTTTCATAAGGTACTTTTTCGGTGTGCTATTGTCCGCCGGGGTAATTCTTATTGAGGCAACATTTGCATTTTGAACCCGAATAAATTTTAGCGCAATGTCTAGATTGTTATAACGAGTGATAGCCTGATCTAATCCATTTCCAAGAACGTTATTTAATGAGGGATCTAAATAGAGAGAAATTGTTTTTGTGTAAGAACTGTGATCAATGAAACTAACAATATTTGTAGTACGATATTGTGATTTTTTACCTCCACCTGCTTTTGCAGAATTCAGTGAAGCATAAGTACTCAAATCATGTAACTTCACGACTTCAAGTAATTTTCTATTTGAATGATAATCGATATCCTCTTTAGAGAGAAAAATATCATTTTCAACTATAAAACCACCATCATCCTCATAAAAACCCTGCGATAAATCGAAACCCAGTGCTTTAAGTTTTTCAATATAAACATCATTTTGTGATATTTCAATCGAAGTAACATCAGCCTTATTACATGAATGTAATAGCAGAAAGATCCATACTAATGGAATGCATAAAATTCTTTTCATAAAATATAGTCAATTAATTATACACTAATATAATAAAACCAAGAAAACCATCAGTAAACAAATCGTTAATTAATCAAAAACACCTTTCTATTTATGAAAAAAAAAGAAAAAAACTAAACTTAGGTATAACTGAATGGTCTACGGAATTTTTTATTCAAGTAAAATGGATTGCGATACTCTCTAAAATACTGTCTATTATTAAATAAAAAAGCCGATCAAATCGATCGGCTTTTCGAGTTTTTAATGTAGTTAGCCTATCATTAATTAAAGATATAGTGAATACCTAACTGCATTGAGTATCTGGAATCAATACCTGTATTATTTCTGAAAGTCTGCTCTTTAAGATTTTGGTTAATAGTATAAGTAGGCTTATTGTTAGCCACACCCTGATATTGCATTAGGTTGGTAATATTAGGTATTTTCGTACCCCCTATTTGCTATTCAACACGTTACCAGCATTGATAATATCTAGAGAAACTTGTAACCTGTGATTATCTTTTATTTTTATCAAGCGAATTATTCGAGATACTTAATACCTATTTTGATTTTGCGTAATCAATTTACAATTAGAAGATAAAATATAAATTCAAAAGAGAAGAGAACTAAATGGATATAAAAAAAGAGGTCGCCATATTAGTTACAGCGACCTCTTTCTCTTAAATGGGTTATTCAGACTAGTTGAAGATATAACGAATTCCCACTTGTGCAGACCATCTTGAATATATGTCTTGCACATAATAAGGTACATTATTATTTATATTAGACAACCTGTAAGTAGGTTTCTTTGTAGTTCCTTCATATCCCGCAAATGTAACAGGTATAAAACTATTGTCCCAGAAACTTCCTGCCCCAGTATATTGTTTACCCCAATTGCCATTTAACAAGTTACCAACGTTCATGATATCAACCGAAAGCTGAAGTTTGTTTTTAGTGTTTCCGATGTTGGTAAACAAATCTTGCACAATTTTCAAATCAAACTTATGAGAAAATGGTGATCTAGCGCCATTTCTTTCTGCATATTGACCTCTTCTGGATTTTAAATAATCATTTGATTCGATAAATCCATTCAAAGCTTCCCATTGTTGCTGTGGAGTCTGATCTCCATTTTGAACAAAAGTAATTTCAGACTGATCCCTAGGAATGTACATTAAGTTGTACTGATTGCTAGATGAAGTTGCATAGCCAGTTAAGTTACCTCCAGCTAAATAAGAAAATCTTGCACCAGATTGGCCTGTATAAACAAGAGATATTGATGTACCTAAATGTTTAAGGTATTCTTTCGAGAAAGATAAAAATCCGATAACTCGACTTCCTGTACTAAATGGGTTATTCGCAAGGGTTACGTTGTTTGAACCATTTACAGAAGCTACTCTATACCAATTTGACTGATTTTGGGACGATGTACCAGAGATTAAATCTTTTGCAGCAGTATAAGTATATGCTACTGATGCATCCAAGCCAAATAAGAAACTTTTTGCCAAAGAAGCCGTTGTGGACCATGAATAACCTTTATTTACATTATTTACATAAATAACTTCCGTATAATTATCCAATACACGGCGGTTATTATTATTCGCATCATAAACTAAACGATTATCAGCTCCTTCTAAGGTTCCGATCGGACGTTCTAAGTTTAAATCTCTAAAGTTAAATGCACTCAAATTTTTCGAGTAAATGAACTCTAAAGTACCCTTAATTCCATACGGTAATACTTGATCAACTCCTCCTGAGAAACGCGCGATTTGAGGCAATTTCAAATTCTTATCAAGTACTGTAATATTTCCGGATGGTGTTACAGCTCCACTATATTTAGGCAACTTGTTAACGTCACTGATAAATGGAACATTTGCATCTGTACCATTACCGAGACTATTACCACCCAATAATGCACCACTTTGGGTAAATGCACCTGCCGCCCAAACAAAAGGAACCCTAGAAGTAAATATTCCCATTCCCCCACGTACAATGGTTGAACGATCTCTATTCACATCCCAGTTGAATCCAATTCGAGGTGAGAACATCAACGCTGGGCTTGGCATACGATTGGTTTGTACATTATACTGCTTTGCCAAAATCGAATTGTTAAAGTCAGTATTTTCCATTGGTTTATCCAAATATATTGGAATATCCACACGAACCCCTGCAGTAATTTTCAAATTATCCTGCATTTGAAATTCATCTTGAGCATAAAAACCTAACTGTACAGCATTAAACTTGGCGCCTTGACGTGGATCATCCGTGTTGCTATAACCATATTGCATACTATTAGCCATTCCACGCTCAAAGTTTTCGATCGCTGTATATGCTTTTCCGGTAGCCGGATTTATATCAGCTGCTTTGGAATCACTAAATACAAATGCGCCATTTGAATTCCCTGTATATGCATTGTACATTTTATAGAACTCATTGTGCGTACCGAAGGTTAATGTATGTAATCCCTTATACCAAGTTAAGTTATTGGACAAAGTATAAACATCTTGATCCAATTGATTAATATTAGTGAATGGGTCAACACCTAAGTAGTAGGTTCCCGTCACAGTCGTTAATTTTCCATTGACCTCCACTTGTCTAGGAACATTTATACGAACATTTGGAAATAACTGACCTTTATAGTTTCGTGCATCTCTTACGCGACTATATCCTGCAATAAAGCTATTAGCCAATGAATTATTTATACGGCTGCTTAATTCTAAAGTAAGAGTATTTGACTTAAAATCCTTTAATATAGCACCATTACCAAAAGTCAAAGAAGATTGTGTTCTAGTATTGCTTACATCAACGCCATCCACATAATTGTATCTCAAAGAAAGTTTATTTTTTTCATTGATATTCCAATCCAAACGCGTCATTACTTTATTAGATGTATTTTCATCTGCTAAGTCTGTATATGAACCAGCATCGTAATTATATTTACTTAATGCAATATCATAAATACGTTTAGCATCAGCATCTAATAGATTAGAACTTGAGGATCCTACAGGATAATTTTCTGGCGTATTATTTTTCGTATGTTCGTAATTTACAAAGAAAAATAACTTATCCTTAACAATAGGTCCTCCTAAACGCACACCGTATGTTTTTTCAGAAAAGTTTGCCAATTTAGTTCTCTCTTCACCATCTTTAACCAAAGATTTTGGGGTTTTTCCAGTAAAATCTTGATTTCTGAAATAATGATAAACCGAGCCCTGAAATTGATTTGTACCTGATTTTGTTACTGCGGAAATACCACCTCCAGCAAATCCACTAGAGCGAACATCGAACGGTGCAACTTGAACGGACATCTGTTCGATAGCATCTAACGATATTGGATTTGTACCACTACCACCACCGTTCAAACCATTTGCGTTAAGACCAAACACATCATTAGTAACAGCTCCATCAATAGTGAACTGATTGAATCTATTATTCATACCGCCAATTGAAACAGACTGTCCTTTCACATCTGCTTGCGGAGTCAATCTAGTAAAATCTTCAATTGAACGAGAAACAGTTGGTAAATTTTCCATCTGTTTTCTTGAAATAGAGGTTTCAGCACCAGTCTTCAAGTTTTTAGAACCGCCTGTTCTAGTTACTGTGACCTCATCTAAAACTGTCTCATTACTTCCAAAAGTACTATTTAAGACATAAGGCTGACCTAATTGTATATAAACATCATTATAAACAATAGGATTTTGTCCAACATAGGTTACTTCAATTTTGTAAGGTCCACCGACACGCATCGCTGGTAGGTTAAAACGACCTGCAGCATTCGAGGATCCAGAATAAACCGTTCCTGATGGCACATGCGTTGCCTTAATTGTTGCTCCCGAAGTTACACTGCCGTTTGCTTCTTTTACAATACCTGTAACGCTACTTGTCGTAACCTGAGCTTGTACAGCACCATAGCTGGCCATAACAAGAGCGAAAAAGAGTAAAGATCTTTTCATATAATGTGATTTGTTAAAAAATGTTAAGCAAAATTACTAAGAGATTTCAAATTACAAAGGACTTAATATAAACTTAACACACTAAACCACACATACTTCATGAAATACAGGCGATAATTACTATATTAACATACAATTTATCAGCAAAAAAAACGTTGTAACATGTTTTAAACCAGCATTCCCCTCCGCACAAACTGATCGAAAATAATTTTCCACATCAAATCCTCAAAAATCTTTTGTAACAACATTCTTCCAATCGGAATTTAACTTTTTAAAAATTTTTAACTAATTTCCTTTCAATCGAGACTTTTATTAAACAACTCAGTTTCTTGTCGAATTTGAGCCACTGTAACCTATTCTGATCGAAAAAATCAAAACGATTGTATAGACGTGATGGTTTATATAAAAACTTGTTTCAAAAGCCGAGAACTTTTCAGAAATTCGCGCACCTAATAATTTATGCTTCATGGAAGACGGTATTCAAAATTCTTCTTTTCAAGAACCTGCAGACATTAAATTGTCTCCGGCAGGACTCTCCTTCTTGGCTTCAGCGGCCAAATGGGCCAATTTTTTGGCCATTGTCTGTTTTATTTTCATCGGCATTTCTGCCATAACCATGGTCAGTCTAATCTTCGGAGCCAGTGCATTATCACTTGGGGCCGACGAATATGTAACAGCAGGGGCTTTATCCACATTCGGTGTACTTTACCTCCTGTTTCTTGCTTTCTTCTGCCTTCCCATCTATTACCTTTATAATTTTGGATCTAAAGCAAAAAAAGCAATAGAAAATCGCGACAGCATTCAACTCGAATTATGCTTAGATGCCCTCAAAAAGCATTACAAATTTATTGGCATTATGGTTATCATCACCATCGCCTTTAATTTTATGGGGCTAGTCGTTGGTGTTGTACTCGGCATTAGTGATGCTTTTGCGGGCGTATAATACTTTCATAAATAAGGCTTATAAAAAAAGCGGAGTATGCTAGGTGCATACTCCGCTTTTTCAATTGTATTGACTCTTTATTTTTTATAATATTTCATTGCATTTGGAATCAATCTCTGAATATCAGCTATACGTCGCTCATCACTCGGGTGCGTACTCAAAAACTCAGGCTGCCCTTTTTGACTACCCGATGCCATACGTTTCCAGAAGTCTACAGCCTCATTTGGATTATAACCTGCCAAAGCCATAATAATCAAACCTGCTGCATCCGCATCAGATTCATCACTTCTCGAAAATTTTAATTGCGCCAGGTTGCCACCTAAACCATACAGATTGTTAAAAACACCAAGCGTACTGTTTCCAGATACCCCTGCAGCTGAACCTAAAATCTGTCCTCCCAGCTGTAAAGCGATCTGATTCGAAGCCTGAGCTACAGAATGCTCCTCAATAGCATGTGCGATCTCATGTCCCATAACTGTTGCTAAACCCGCTTCTGTACGTGTTACCGGCAATATTCCGGTATATACCGCAACTTTACCTCCAGGCATACACCATGCATTCACATCATCGCTCTTCACCAAATTAAACTCCCAGTTGAAGTTAAATTGATTTGCGCGGCCTGTACTTTGCAAATACTGGTTAACCGCCGTTGCAAGCTTGTTACCAACGCGTTTCACCATAGCTGCATCTGCAGTTCCGGTTACTACTTTAGCGTTATTTTTCGATAAGAAATCTTTATAAGCCAATGCAGCTTGTTGGTTCACTTGATCTGCGCTGACCAATTTCAAATATTTTTTACCCGTAACAGCTGAAGTTGCGCAACCTGACAACCCCGATGCCAGTGTTACACACGCTAATACCATAGCCGAATACTTAAACACTCCGTTCATATGTATATATTTTCTTTCAATGGCCATATGGAATATCCGAGCGATGGTGATCGGCTTTCAGCTTTTCCAACATGGATATTTCACAATCAATTATTAAATACGTTTTAGAGGATGCAATTATTGTGCCTATTCTTTTTCCTTCGGCTTTTTCTTAAAGAGGTAAATTTTGGATTCATGTCCCTTTAACAGACGCTCTATATTCTTTTGATGGGTAATTAACAACAAGATACAAATGGCTATCCCATAAAGCAGCACAGAAGGTATGGTTGTTTTAAAAATAAAGGCCAAACTAAAAGGAAATGCAAAACCTGCTGAAATGGAACCCAGCGAAACATAATGGGTTGTCAGCAGAATGATGATAAACACTGAAACACAGACCAAAGCGGCAGGTGTATGTATAGCGAGGATCATACCACACAGTGTGGCCACCCCTTTTCCACCTCTAAATCCCGCAAATACAGGAAACAAGTGCCCTAATACCGCAATAACGCCAAGTGCCAACTGAAAGTTAACAAATTGGACATCGCTCGTATTTTGCCCCAGTTCTATTAAATAAGCCAGGTTTGTTGCTGTCCAGCCTTTAAATATATCTACAAACATCACGATCGACCCCGCTTTAGGGCCCAAGACGCGAAAGGTGTTAGTCGCCCCAGCATTACCGCTACCATACTCACGAACATCTACCCCATAAAATGCCTGTCCCAACCAAACTGCTGTAGGTATGGATCCAAACAAATAAGCTAGTAATACTGCAGTTACTAAATAAATTGATATCATTAATTAAATCAGTTCTTATATTAATTTGGCCTTCAGACTAAGATCCAGGCTCCTTACACTGTGTGTCAAAGCACCTACTGAAATATAATCTACCCCGGCCTCCGCATACGATCGAATCGTGTCGAAAGTTATTCCCCCAGAGGCCTCTGTCTTGAATCGATGGTCAATAATCTGAACAGCTTTGGCTACATCCTGCGGCGAAAAATTATCTAACATGATTCGGTCCACTTCGCCAAAGTTAAGAACTTCATCAAGCTCCGCAAAATTTCGGACTTCAATTTCTATTTCTATTGGTTTATTTAGGTTCTTTCTGTAATCATTTGCGCGCTTTAGAGCCGGTACAATACCGCCACTATAGTCCACATGATTGTCCTTAATTAAAATCATATCAAAAAGACCAAAACGATGATTGGTCCCACCTCCTATACGAACGGCCTCTTTCTCCAATACACGCAATAAGGGTGTGGTTTTCCGTGTATCCAAAACTTTCGTATCTGTACCTTTGAGAAGGTCGACATATTTTCGGGTAGTTGTCGCAATGCCACTCATACGCTGCATGACATTCAGCACCAAACGCTCTGCCAGCAAAATACTTTGGATATTTCCCCTCACATAAAAAGCAATGTCACCTACTTTAACCTGACTTCCATCCTGGATAAACACCTCACAGGTCAAACTATCGTCAATATAAGCAATAATCGCCTGCGCTACTTCAACCCCTGCTAAAATACCATTATCCTTAACAATCAATTTTGCTTCACCTTGTGCCCCAGTCTCAATCGTAGAAAGTGAGGTATGATCTCCATCGCCCAAATCCTCCGCGACAGCCTGTTTTACAAAATGGGCCAGATAGTCCTTGATTTCCTTCTCCATAAATACTATTTATTGGGCTAAGATGTGGAATAATTTTTTAATCGAAAAATAGATTTATAAAAAAAGCATCGCTAGCTTTAATTTTTGTCGATTCTTAGCTCTTCAATAGATTGGTTATTATTTCCTACGCCGATCTTAATAAAGACACGATAGTTTGTTTGTTCTGTAGCTAATGTAAATGTAAAATATTGATAGCCATTGTTCGCATTGCTGGCTTGCGTCAATTTAACAGTCTTGGGTTTATGCTGATTAAAAAATGCCGCCAACATGATTTCTGACTGATACTTTGTGTAGACGCCATTCTCCCCCAAAATAGATAAGGTTAAGTTTGAACCGAAATACTTGGCCATATTTTTTGCATTACCTTCTTTCAAATACGATTTCAGTTCTTCTGAAATACTTCCTAAAGAATCATCATCACCTGGCAAAGCTACCTTTACCGCTGTATTCACTTCTCTTAAATAATGCCCGAAGGCCGCAGTGTGTACAAAAAGACTATTAATAAGTATAAATGCGCAATAGCTTAAAAATTTCATATAGCTCAACATATTATAGAACAGCTTCTATCATCAATATCAATCATTAGGTAGTTCCGCTTTTTAACCAAACATAAACTATGCCACAAACCTATAAAATTATTAGGGATTAACAAGGGAACTTTTTAAGATGCGTTGATAGATTCTAAAATTAAGATTATCTTTGTTATACGATGAATAAGAAAAAAGTTGCACTCATGATCCTAGACGGACTAGGATATGGAAAACATGATAAATCAAATGCAGTTGAAGCTGCAAACACCCCATTTTTAGATCATTTATTAGAAGCTTATCCAAACTCGAGCTTAGAGGCCTCTGGTGAAGCTGTAGGCCTACCTGCTGGACAAATGGGTAACTCGGAGGTTGGTCACATGAATCTTGGCGCCGGAAGAATCGTCTACCAAGAATTGGGTCGTATTCACAAAGCTGTCAATGACGGTGTATTCAATTCGGATCCTATTATTCAAGACGCATTTAAATATGCATTAGAAAATAACAAAAAGGTACATTTAATCGGATTACTTTCCGATGGTGGTGTACACGCACATACAAAGCACTTAAAAGGCTTATGTGATGCTGCAAAACAGGCCGGCTTGACAAGCGACCAAGTTTTTATACATGCATTTTTAGATGGCCGTGATACGGATCCAAACTCCGGCATTGGTTATGTTAGGGACTTACAAGACTATTTAAAGACAACAACAGGTACTTTTGCCTCTGCAATAGGCCGATATTATGCGATGGACCGCGACAACAGATGGGAACGTGTAAAATTAGCATACGATCTTTTAGTAAAAGCAGAAGGTGAAAAATCCAATGACCTTGTTGCATCGATCCAAAAATCATACGACGAAGGTGTAACCGATGAATTTGTGAAACCAATTGCATTGGTAGATGCAAACGGTGCGCCAGTGGCAACAATCCAAGAAGGTGATGTAGTATTCTGTTACAACTTCAGAACGGATCGTGGCCGCGAGATTACAATTGCGTTGACACAAAAGGCATTTCCAGAATATGATCTACAACCATTAGATCTATATTATGTGACAATGACCTCTTATGATGAAACATTTCAAAATGTCAGAGTTGTTTTCCAAAAAGACAACTTGTCCAATACCTTAGGTGAAGTGTTGGAAGCAAACCATAAAACACAAACGCGTATTGCCGAAACAGAGAAATATCCGCACGTGACATTTTTCTTTTCAGGAGGTCGTGAACAACAGTTTGAAGGTGAAAACCGCTTGTTGGTTCCCTCCCCAAAAGTAGCGACTTACGATCTTCAACCGGAGATGTCTGCCAAAGGAATTACAGAAGCTATCGTCAACGATATGGAGACCCTTCAACCAGATTTTATCTGTCTGAATTTTGCAAACCCAGACATGGTAGGTCACACAGGTGTTTTTGACGCTGTCATAAAAGCGGTAGAAACTGTTGATCAATGTACAAAAACGGTTGTTGAAACAGGCCTTAAAAATGGTTACTCCTTTATTATTTTGGCCGATCATGGTAACTCCGAGTTTATGGTCAATGAAGATGGATCGCCAAATACGGCACACACCACCAATTTGGTTCCGTGTATCTTAATTGACGATCAGTATAAGAAAATAGCAGATGGTAAATTAGGTGATATTGCCCCAACCGTCTTACAACTTTTAGGCGTCAATATCCCCGTTGAAATGACAGGAAATGTATTGGTATCAGAATAATAATTTACTTAAAAATAGCAGCAGAGCACTTTCCCTTCTTATGGGCAGTGCTCTGCTTTTTTGGAGCTGTGGATCTCCATCCGCAACAAAAAAAACACAAAAATCTACAGCTATATTTTCTGTCGATTCGTTTTTTAATGCCGAAGTCAATCGCTTGCAGCAGCTCAATCCGGCAGTTCTGAAATCTGTCAGCAAAGACGGTGAGAAAGAACAACGCGAACTAAAAATTGGCAACTGGAAAAATGAACTCTCCGCTTTTCAAGCTGCCGATATCAGCAAAAACTTCGATCCATCACTGTATGAAGTCAAAGCTGTAGACTGTGTAACAGAATTTACAGCTAAAAAGAAAGAACTACAGATACAGAAACTACGCATCGAGTTTGACAAAAACGAAAAGGTAAAACACATCCATATCGATAAAACGATAACAAATACCTTATACGATAGTCAAGAAAAATTAGACTATTACAGCGACTCGCTGTATCGAATTGTCAAACTGCAGGATGTCCAAGGCTTGGATGCCAATCAATATGAAATTGAAGGCAAGTTTATTCCTTCCAAAAAATAGACCACCTGATCAGTACCATACACAGCGCCCTCAAGAATAGCATCCATTTTTGAGGGCTTTTTTGTAAATTCAATTTATCTTTTAAGCGAACATCTATAAAATGTCACAACAATAATAAATGCAACACAATTGCTTTATATTTTATTTTCCTTATCTTTGACCAGATTAACAAAATAACTCAACAGATAAATGGGTTTAAACGTAGTGATTTCAGCGTGAAAAATATCTCAGTGAACAAATTCGCAGCATTAATGCTCTTAATGACCTTCTTAATTGGTCAGTTCATTGTGTATACCCATGCGCATCCACAAACTGCGCTCAGTATTGTTGATAGCCCTGCAAAAAAAAATCATGCAGACCATCCGAAGTGTTCCATCTGTGACCAAAATTCACATCCACAAATTGTTTTTCATTTTACGCTACGCGAATTAATACTCCCGACACAGCAAGTTGAATTTGGCCTGTTTATCACGGGAGATCAAATTATTCGATCACTGCTTTCTGGCAATCGTGGTCCCCCCATCGCTTAATTTTTACATAAGTCCAATAATGTCACTCCTATATTCTTCTCATTATTGCGACAAACGACTTCATAAAAGTTTTTAGAACTCGACAATCTCAAGAATTCATACGATGAATTATTGGGTTGCTATTATCCTTGATGTTATATATACGTAAAAATTATTCGTACAGATGAAACTTAAAATTATAGGCTGCATTTTTATGCTTGTCTCCTATTTCTCCATATTTCCAGCTCTCGCCGCAACAATCAGCGGTAAAGTAACGGACGCCAAAACAAATCTTCCTATTGCCGGTGCTACGATATCATTGCAACAGCTTCGTTCGAGCACCGCATCAGACCAACAGGGTCAGTATAGCTTTAAATCACTTCCTTCAAGTGGACGCTACCTGGTTGAGGTCCGTTTCTTGGGCTATCAGTCCGTTGTCAAGACCGTCGATCTAACTTCGGAAAATCTTTCCCTTGATTTCGCCCTAACCGAAAGTATTATTGAAACCAATGAAGTCGTCGTTACAGGTACATTGGTCACTTCACAGAGCCGGCGCAACAGTACCTCGGTTGCTGTAATCTCCAAAGATGAACTGCAGGGAAATGCAACGAATCTTATTGATGCGCTTGCCCGACAAGTTCCCGGACTAAGCCAGATCACAACGGGACAAGGCATTTCAAAACCTGTTATACGGGGACTCGGTTATAATCGTGTCGTTACGGTGAGCGATGGTGTCAAACAGATGGGACAGCAATGGGGCGACGAACATGGTATTGAAATCGACCAAAATCAACCGGATCGTGTGGAGGTCCTGCGTGGTGCAGCCTCTTTGATGTACGGATCTGATGCTATTGGCGGTGTAATCAATGTGCTTGAACCAAATGTTCCTACAGCTGGGCAAATTAAAGGTGAAGTATTGAGCAGCTACTCCACCAACAATGGACTAACCAATAGTTCGGTTATGCTTACCGGTAATGAAGATGGCTTCGTATGGCGTGGGCGTGGTTCTTATCAAAACGCCTATTCTTATAATACGCCCGCAGGACGATATGGCAATAGTGGTTTTAACAACAGTAATTTCAGCGGTATGCTCGGGCTAAACAAGCAATGGGGCTACTCTCATCTGAATTTTTCATACCTGAAAAATAATATCGGCTTTTACGACGCCGAACCTGGTGACCCGCTTTACATAAACTCAAAAAGCCGTACTTTGGATTTCCCCAAGCAGGACATCCGCCATTACAAACTGGCCCTTAACAATAACTTTATCATCGGTTCAGGTAGTTTAAAACTTGATCTGGGCTATCAAAAAAATCAACGTCGGGAGCTTGAAGAAGCAACGCCTTCTTTATTCTTTGACCTGAATACGTATTCACTTGACGCAAAATATTCGTTAAGTGAAAAAAATGGCTGGCAACATGTATTTGGCATTAGTGCTAGCCAGGAACACAGTTTAAATAAAGGTGTTGAATTCTTAATTCCGGCCTATGATCAGTTGGAATTGGGCGCTTTTGGCTATGCGAAGAAAACCTGGGGCGAAAATACCTTTAACGTTGGATTACGCTATGACTACGTCAATAACAAAGGCAAGCAACTCTTTATTGAAGACGAAGAGCAGTTCGCTGGTTTTAAAAATAGTTTCAGCAATGTTAGCGGAGCGCTTGGATATACACATATTTTCAGCGAAGACCTCAATTTTAAAGCGAATGCCGGTTCGGCTTTTAGAGCGCCTAATCCGGCAGAATTAGGTTCCAACGGGGTACACGAAGGAACGTACCGCTATGAAGTGGGTAATGAAAACCTAAAACCTGAAAGAAGTTACCAAGCGGATGCAACCCTCGAGTTTGGACATAGCATCGTTACAGGAAGTATTGGAATCTATGAAAACTATATCCACAACTTTATCTATGCCTCAACAACAAAAGGCGACACGAAAACCGTTGTGGGTGAAGATGGCGATTCGCATACCTACGACGTATATCGCTATGGCCAGGTAAACGCCAATCTTTACGGTGTAGAAGGAAGCCTGAATTTTCATTTGTTAAACTGGATACACCTGGATAATACATTTAGCTATACCCATGCACAGAACAATACCTTTAACAGACCCTTGGCATTGATTCCAGCTGGTGTTGTACACAATACATTGCGTCTTGAGCCCAAGATTAGCGGTTTGAATGCTTTCTACGTTTCTGTGGGGCTAGACAATTATTTCAAACAGAACCGCATTGATGAGACCTTCGAAACGCCAGCAAATTCGTATACTTTATTGAACGCAGGAATCGGTACGACATTACATCTCGGATCGCAGCAACTGAAAGTATTTGCAGCAGCTTCAAACTTGACCAACAAACGTTATTACGATGCGTTGAGCAGATTGCGCCCAGGACGTCTTTCACAGGAAGACACGAGCTTTGGTGTCTACAATATGGGTAGAAATATCACCTTCGGTGTGTATCTGCCATTGAGCATCAAGTAAATTAAGCGTGGTAATAAAACGATCGTGAAGCCGATTAAGAGTAGTACACCGTAAAATAGAAAAGCGGGATCTTGAAGATCCCGCTTTTCTATTTTATACTTATTTGGGGTCATCTGCTGTTGCTTCCCTTGCCAAGGCCACTTCATCGGGCATGGATTCCAAGGAAGAATCCAACGCAAACAAGGATTCATCTGAAGCGCGGTCACCACCAGCGATTTTCAACTTATCAATCAATTCCAATGCTAACTTCTCTTCCTCGATCTGTTCCTTAACAAACCACTGTGCAAAGTTCCATGTTGCCCAGTCCTTCTCAGCCAACGCTAAATTGACAATGTTATAGATCGCTTCGGTATTATCGACTTCGTGCTTAAAAACGCGATTAAAGCATTCGGTCAGCGATTGCGGGTCCGCGGGCGGCGCTGCAATAGCCTGTATTCTGGGGCGGCCACCTCTTTCCAGAATATAACCCATAATTTTAGTCATGTGATTTCGCTCTTCCTGGGCATGTCTATACAGAAAATTGGCGATTCCGCCATACCCCTGATCATCTGCCCATACCCCCAACGCCAAATAAATCTGTGCAGCCTCAGCCTCTTTTGTCATCTGACTGATTAAAATTTGCTGCATTTCCTTTGACAATCGATTCGTTTCCATAATATTCATTTTGATTTAGGAAAAGAACAGTTTCAACGCTTATTTCGTTTGAAATTTATCGAGGAAAAACTGCCGAAAATTCGCCCCTTTAAATGAAACTGGATCTTATTTGTGACAGGCATATTCCTACTAGTACATTTCAACAGACACAAATCAACAAGCACAAATCAACAAGCATAGAAAAAGGGAATACCATTGGCATTCCCTTTTTCTATGCTTTTATAGCGATACTATTTCAAGTTATCTCTATATACTTTCGCTTTTTTGATTTCTGTTTGGATATCTTTTTTCGATGCATCAAAGCTCAACACTTTTTCGTAATCCTTGATTGCATTGTTATAAGCGTCAGTTGCCATTGCCTTATTGTAGTTAGGCGTACCCTCAGTTCCGATCAAGATACCTAAATCGCGATTAGCGATCGCTCTATTTTGATAGAATTTCGAATCAGTCGGCGTAATAGCAATTGCTTTTGAATAATCCTCAATAGCAACTTTCAACAACTGCTCTTTGTTAGCAACAGATGTCTTATTTGTGGATTGAGTAGCAAGATTGTTTGTTGCTTTCGCTTTGAAGTATAAAGCATTTGCATTTTTACCGTTCAATGCAACTACTTTTCCAAAAGTTTCAGCTGATTTTTTATAGTCACCATTTTGAAATTGAGAATATCCCAACATATATAATACGTCCGGATCTTTCCCTTCCTGAGGGAGGGCTTTAGTCAAGTATGACTCTGCATTCTTGAAATCACCATCCAAAAGAGCTTTCTGCCCCATTCTCACATTAGCGTTGCTATGCTCAGCCTGTTTAGGTTGTTGTGCATTCGCGCTAAAAGCAACTAAAGCAAAAACCCCAGTAAACAAACCCAATTTAAATGATTTTAAATTCATATCTAAATAGTTACGTTTTTATATTCACTCTTTAATGATCACTTGTGATCGTTTCTACATCTGTAAAAAAGCATCCGATTGATTTCTTTAAACTTAAAAACTGCCATCGGCGCCCTTTCACATTCCAATATTACAATTATTATGCCTATTTCTCCAACAAATGGCAGATAAATTTTATTTAACCTGCCTTTTTTTCCTATTCTAGAAAATAGATTTGTAATTTTGCTCACTTTTAGCAATTGGCACTTCCCTTGCAATATAGGGGAAACAATAATAGAAGCTTAAAATTTGAAAGTCAGCCGTCAACATGTCAGCGACTGCCAAATACACAAAATAAATACTATGAGCAAATTCGAAACTTTTGATTTCAGTCAAGCAATTCCAATCGTTGCAGAGGATACCGAATTCTTCCCCCTACTTACACAAGAGGATGAAGATAATATGGCGAATGCTGAAATTCCAGAAGCATTGTCTATTTTGCCTTTACGTAATACCGTATTATTCCCCGGTGTTGTCATTCCGATTACCGTAGGTAGAGATAAATCCATCAAACTGGTCAAAGAAGCCTATAAAGGCAGCAAGACCATTGGTGTTGTTTCTCAAAAGGACATGACTGTAGAGGACCCAGGATTTGAAGAACTAAATAAAGTGGGCACCGTAGCTCATATCATTAAAGTACTCCAAATGCCTGATGGTAATACCACCGTCATCATCCAGGGAAAACAACGGTTCAACTTGTTGGAAATTGTCGATACTGAGCCTTATTTAAAGGCACGTGTGGAGAAATTCAATGAAGCGAAGCCGAAGATGACCAAGCACTTTAAAGCGACAATTTCTACCTTAAAAGAAATGGCGCTGCAGATCATCCAGCTTTCGCCAAACTTACCTAGTGAAGCTGGTATCGCGATTAAAAATATTGAAAGCCCTTCGTTTCTGATCAACTTCATTTCGTCGAATATCAATGTCGAAATGGTCAGAAAACAGGAACTACTTCAAATACCTAAAGTAGAGAATCGTGCCAAACTTTTATTGGAGCTCCTGACGACAGAAATCCAGATGCTGGAACTAAAACACCAGATCCAGAATAAAGTACGTGTCGACCTTGACAAGCAACAACGTGATTATTTCTTGAACCAACAGCTCAAAACAATCCAGGAAGAGCTGGGTGGAAACACCCCCGATCTTGAGCTGGAAGAGCTTAAAAAACGGGGTAAGAAAAAGAAATGGAATGTTGATGTCGAAAAACATTTCACAAAAGAACTCGAAAAGCTATCGCGTATCAATCCTGCGGCTGCAGATTATTCGGTACAGCTCAATTACCTTGAGCTACTACTTGATCTACCCTGGAATGAAACAACAAAAGACAATTTTGATTTAAACAAAGCACAAAAAGTGCTCGATAAAGATCATTATGGGCTTGAGAAAGTAAAAAAACGTATCATTGAATACCTTGCGGTATTGAAATTAAAAAATGATATGAAAGCACCTATTCTTTGTTTAGTAGGCCCTCCTGGAGTCGGTAAAACCTCTTTGGGAAGATCTATTGCCAAAGCATTGGGGCGTAAATATACCCGTATGGCCTTGGGTGGTGTACGCGATGAAGCAGAAATCAGAGGACACCGCAAAACTTATATCGGCGCAATGCCGGGCCGTATCATCCAGTCCCTGAAAAAAGCAGGAGCAGCAAATCCGGTTTTTATTTTGGACGAAATCGATAAAATGAGCGCGGACTTCAAAGGAGATCCTTCGTCGGCCTTATTGGAAGTATTAGATCCGGAACAAAACACACATTTCTATGATCATTATGTCGAAATGGAGTTTGACCTTTCCAAAGTGATGTTTATTGCGACAGCCAATTCCTTGAGTTCTATTCAACCTGCGTTATTGGATCGGATGGAAATTATCGAAGTGAATGGTTATACCATCGAGGAGAAAATCGAAATCGCGAAAAAGCACCTTTTGCCAAAACAACGCGAAATGCATGGAATGGCATCCAAAGATGTCTCGTTAAAAGCTAAGATCATCGAACAGATTATCGAGGATTACACACGCGAATCTGGTGTCCGCGGATTAGAAAAAAAGATCGGCTCTGTCGTACGTGGTATCGCAACACGCATTGTCATGGAAAAGGATTACAGTCCGAGTATTAACGAACAAGATCTGCTCGATATCCTAGGTGCTCCAATATTTGATAAGGACATCTACGAAAATAACAATGTTGCCGGTGTCGTAACGGGCTTAGCCTGGACTTCCGTAGGTGGCGATATCTTATTTATAGAATCTTCGCTTAGCCCTGGAAAAGGACGTTTGAGCCTGACAGGTAATTTGGGTGATGTCATGAAAGAATCTGCGTCTATTGCACTAGCCTACCTGAAAGCCCACGCTTCGGATTTCGGCATTAACTACCGCGTTTTCGACCATTGGGATATCCATATTCACGTTCCTGCGGGTGCCATTCCAAAAGATGGTCCCTCAGCTGGTATAACAATGCTCACAGCACTGACATCGCTATTCACCCAACGTAAAGTGAAGGAGAAATTAGCTATGACAGGTGAAATTACCTTACGTGGAAAAGTATTGCCTGTTGGCGGTATTAAGGAGAAAATCCTTGCCGCAAAACGTGCGAACATCAAAGATATTATCCTTTGTAAATCCAATGAAAAAGACATCTTGGAAATCAAGGAAGATTATATCAAAGACATGCAGTTCCACTATGTGACTGAAATGTCGCAGGTGATTAAACTCGCGTTATTGGAAGAAAAAGTAATTGGCGCCATCGATCTGACACAAGATTTAGAAAATACCAAAAAAGAGAATTAATAGATCCCCGAAAGGTCTTGAATAGAAATGGGCTATCCAAAATTGGATAGCCCATTTGTTGTATAATGAATACGTATTCCCCTCACAGATTATACGTATTCCCTCATTATATGCATTCCTCTTACTAAATCTTATCAGCTATTCTTAAACGGTTTGAGCTGACTTTTCAAACATTTTCTTTGTTAAAGCAAGGCTTCTTTTATTATGAACTTTTGCTTGCGGATATCATCGCTTAGAACCTAACTTTTCATGTAGAAGCTCCTCGTCCAGACTATCTTCATATTTTGAAATAACCAGCGTTGCCGCTGAATTTCCGATCAAATTGGTTATCGCCCTTGCTTCACTCATAAAACGGTCCACGCCAAAGATCAAAGCGACAGATTCTACCGGTACATGGCCAACAACAGGCAAGGTCGCAGCAAGGGTAACGAAACCACTTCCTGTTACGCCTGCAGCTCCTTTGGAGGTCAATAGCAATACCAACAATAAGGTAATTTCCTGCTCCAGGCTGAGATGCATATTGAGGGCCTGCGAAATAAAGACCGCTGCCATAGTCAAATAGATACTTGTCCCATCCAGATTGAAAGAATAACCCGTGGGGATAACTAAGCCCACAACAGGTTTGGCACAACCCGCATCTTCCATCTTCTGCATGATACCTGGTAACGCCGACTCGGAAGAGGAAGTCCCCAAAACGATTAAAATCTCTTCTTTGATATATTTTAGAAACTTAAAAACATTCACCTTGAGATAAAAATACAATACGGCCCCAATCACGATGATCACGAAGATAAAACAGGTCAGGTAGAAGCTCAACATCAGCATACCGAGTTTAGATAAGGCCTGGATTCCAAACTTACCGATCGTAAAACCCATTGCTCCCATTGCCCCGATTGGAGCCAGGTACATGATCATTTTGATAATGGAGAAGAGAACCTTCAGAAAAGATTGCAATACATTGAGCACAGGCTCGGAAGCTTTCTGCCCTATTTTTGTCATACCAATCCCAAATAGCACTGCAAAAACGAGTACCTGCAACATGTTGTCCGAAGCTACCGCAGCAATCACATTATCTGGAATGATCCCGATGATAAAATCCATAAAACTATGTGGCTCTTTGGATTCTGAAATATAATGGGATACCGAAGACACATCAAGACTAGCGGGATCGGCGTTCATCCCGGTACCCGGCTGTATCCAATTAACAAAGACCAAACCGATAATCAGGGCAATCGTTGTCATGATCTCGAAATAGATAATGGAAGTTAAACCGATTTTCCCCACTTTTTTCGTATCCTGCATTCCCGCTATACCGATTACAATTGAGCTAAAAATCAATGGTGCAATAACCATCTTGATCAGTTTAATAAAAGCATCTCCTAATGGTTTTAGCTTAACAGCAAAATCGGGGTAATAGATACCACAGATGATCCCTACAAGTATACCCACGATGACTTGAAAATAGAGGCTCTTAAAAATGTGCTTCATGATAGATTTATTTACGGACAGTAATTCCCTTTGCTTTAATCGGTTTTTTAATTTAGGATATTGAAATTAATTGGTACGAATATAAAAAAAAAGGGATGCATAAATGCATCCCTTCCTATTATAATTTTGAACTTAGCTGCTGAAATATGCTCTTACATTCTTTCCTTCAATCCAGTTCATATACGCTTTATTGACAACCTTGTTTCCACCAGGTGTTGGGTAATCACCGGAGAAATACCAATCACCCTTATGGTCTGGACAAGCTTTGTGTAAATTATCCAAAGTTTGGTAAATTACTTCGAGCTCTGCTTTCAGGTGGTGAGGTCTTACGATACGAGCGATTTCTTCCGAAATCTCTTCATCAGTAAAAGGTGCATAGATCGCTTTGACATAATTATCGATATCATTAACGTCCTGAGTCATTGATACAACACATTTTTGATAAACTTCATCGATAATATGTGCCATACCACGTTGTTTTAGGAGATTAATTGCGGCTTCGAATGCAACAAACTCACCCATACGTGACATATCAATACCATAACAATCTGGGTAACGAATCTGAGGAGCAGATGATACAATCACGATTTTTTTCGGATTCAAACGATCCAAGATCGTTAAAATACTTTGTTTCAATGTTGTTCCCCGAACAATCGAGTCATCAATGGCAACGATCGTATCTTCGTGATCTTTTACAATACCGTAAGTTGTATCATATACGTGCTGTACCATGTCTGTACGGTCCGCATCTTGCGTAATGAACGTACGCAGTTTAGCGTCCTTCACGTTGAGTTTTTCAAAACGAGGTTTAATACTCAAGATCTCATCTAACTCTTCATCAGAAATTTTTTCTGAGCGATTCAATAAAGTATCTTTTTGAAAATCCCGAACGTAAGCATTGATACCATCCATTAGGCCATAGTACGATACTTCAGCTGTATTTGGAATAAACGAGAATACGGTATTTTTGATGTTATTTTTGACAGATTCCAATACCTGAGGTACCAGTAATCTTCCTAATTCTTTACGTTCTTGATAGATATCAGCATCTGATCCACGTGAGAAGTAAATCCGTTCGAAAGAACAAGAACGTTGTTCTACGGGCTGTCTAAACATCTCTTGGGATACTGTACCATCTTTTTTAGCGATCAGGGCATGGCCTGGTTTAATTTCCTTCACAGCACCAATAGGAATATTGAATGCAGTTTGGATGACCGGTCTTTCCGATGCTACAACCAGGATCTCCTCATCCTGATAATAAAACGCCGGACGGATACCAGCTGGGTCGCGCATAACAAAAGCATCACCATGACCAAAGATACCTGCGATGGTGTAACCGCCATCCCAAGTTTTGGCCGAACGCTTCAATATTTTGGTAACATCAATATTTTTAGCAATCAGCGAGCTGATCTCAATATTAGAATGACCTTCTTTTTTGAATTGATCGAAAAGATCTTGGTTCTCATCATCTAAGAAATGGCCAATTTTTTCCAAAACGGTTACGGTATCCGCTTTTTCCTTTGGATGTTGTCCCAACTCATATAATTGTTGCAACAATTCATCCACATTGGTCATGTTGAAGTTACCCGCTACCACCAAATTACGAGACATCCAATTGTTTTGTCTTAAAAATGGGTGACAGCTTTCGATACTGTTCTTTCCATGCGTTCCATAGCGCAAATGTCCTAAAAGTACTTCTCCCGTAAAACTTACGTTATCTTTTAACCATTGCGTATCTTTTGACTCCTCCGGAAATGCTTTCTGAACAGAAGCAAATTTTTTCTGTACATATTCGAATATGTCTGCCACAGCAGTTGAGCCCATTGCTCTGTAACGCGAAATGTAACGATTTCCAGGTTTAACATCAAATTTAATGGTTGCAATTCCAGCCCCGTCTTGTCCACGGTTGTGCTGTTTTTCCATTAATAGGTACAATTTATTAATGCCATAAAATGGCGTACCATATTTTTCCTGATAATAAGATAAGGGTTTTAACAGGCGAATTAGTGCGATTCCGCACTCGTGTTTAATAGCGTCGCTCATATCTTGATTTGATGTCGCAAAAGTACGAATTATTTAGCACTTACCGACCCCTCCCTTCACTTTTTCAGCAATAAAATTACAGTGAATAGACAGAGGCTCTTTGGATAGCTCCTTAAGACCTATTGTGCGATAAAAACAGGGACTTTCACCGCATGCCGCAGCTTGTTAACTGTCTCACCAAAAACAAAATCCTTCACACCACTGTGCCCATGGCTTCCAACGACCAATAGATCGGCACCGTATTTTTCACATACTTCTGCAATACTCTTGATCCGGTTATTGTATCCCAGTTCATATTCAGTTTGATGTCCTTGCGACAATAGAAAATCAGCATACAATTTCAGCCGTTCCAAATCCTGACGCGATTCATAATCATCCGTCGAATCCCCGGTATATTTCACCGACGCACTCTCCACAATATGTACAACGACAAAGGTCGTGTCATCATGCGACAGCTGTAAAGCATATTGAATTACTTTCTGATCTGAATTTGAGAAATCCAACGCGATCACAACTTTCTTAAAAGAGCCCTTATGTTCAAAATGCAATGCCTCGAATGGTGGGTGAACTTCCAGCTCCGTTGGTTTCGATTTGAGTAAAATGGGGTATAATACCGTCATCATTAATAAGGCAAACAAACCCACAGCGCCCAAGATCAATAATACGGTTACCACAATATTATTGGCTTCACCAATCCAGCCGACCACTTCGTCGTAGACCAATTTAAAATTCAGAACAGCGATAATGGCCGCGATCAACCAGGCCGCAATTTTTGTTAGCGGTTTAATGGCAAAAACACCCATCTTGACTTTATCGCTCACAAAATGGATCAACGGGATGACTGCAAAAGCGAGCTGCATACTCAAGATCACCTGACTAAAGATCAGCAGCTGTCCAACGCGACCCTCACCCGAAATAAGAATCACCAATACAGCCGGGATAATCGCCAAAAGTCGGGTTATAATCCTTCGCAAAGTCGGACTAATCCGCAATCGAAGGTATCCCTCCATCACAATCTGACCGGCTAGGGTTCCCGTCACCGTTGAGCTCTGTCCGGCAAGAATCAAGGCAACAGCAAATAATTTTGAGGCCCATTCCGTTCCAAGAAGGTTACCCAATAAGTGATAAGCATCTTCAAGTTCGGCAACGTCATGCATACCGTTTTTGTGAAAAACAGAGGCTGCAAGAATCAATATCGCGGCATTTACCAAAAATGCTAGGTTCAAGGCAATGGCACTATCCCAGAAGTTATACTTGAGCGATTTTCGGATCGAAACCTCATTCCGGTCAATCTTCCGTGTCTGTACAAGAGCCGAGTGCAAATATAGATTATGTGGCATGACGGTTGCACCTATAATGCCTATAGCAATATATAGTGCGGCACTATTCGGGATACTGGGTATAAATCCAGTGGCTACCTCTGCAAAATCCGGTTTCGCCAAAAACATTTCTACCATGAAACACATGCCGATAAGCGCGATCAGTCCAATGATAAAAAGTTCCATTTTCCGCATCCCCAGCTTCTGAAGATAGAGCAATAAGAAGGTATCTGCAAAACTGATCATTACTCCCCAGAGCAGATCAATACCGAAAAGGAGGTTAAGACCGATTGCCATCCCCAAAACCTCCGCCAGGTCACAGGCTGCTATTGCAATTTCAGCAAGCACATAGAGCACAAAATTCATCCGTTTAGGATAGGTCTCCCTGTTACACTGCGCAAGGTCTTTACCGCGTACAATACCTAAACGAGCACATAGATTCTGTAGCACAAGTGCCATGATATTACTCATCAACAGCACCCAAATCAGGGTATACCCAAATTGGCTTCCTCCAGCAAGATCGGTAGCCCAGTTACCTGGATCCATATAACCCACACTAATGAGATAAGCTGGACCAAAGAAACTAAGTATCTTCTTAAATTTGGATTTCCCTTGATTGACATCTACACTTTCATGGATATCAGATAGAGATTTATGATGAGATTCGTCGTAATGCATAAAGTACTGTAAGTGCAATATCGTCTATTGTCAGCCTTAAAGATAAAAAGCTTTACATTATTAGGCAATTAAACCGCGATATTATTAGAATTTAAATGCCAGCTGGCCAGAATTTTCCTTCGATTGGTTGCCAAATTGGATAAAATCGATGATCTCATACTGACCTAAATCAGGTTTAAACTGCCGCACATGAACGCCCTTGCACATAAAGCTCAGGTCGACAGACCGCAACTGTTCTTTTGCAATTTCAAGCTGTTCTGGCTCCAGGCGTCGCCCAATCGAAATATGGGGTTCGTCGCTAATCTCGATCAAATCAAATTCCGATAAAGTTTGAACAACCTTCCGCGCCCGGTCCTTGAGATAACTGCGGGCATGTACTGTCGGTGCAATATAGAAAGCACCACCGGCAAATGATGAAAAATGATCAAAATAAACATACTGACTCCGCTCATAGACCATAGTCTCCTGCAAAGCCTCAATAGCCATTGTCAGTTTACTCCCATCTGCTTCAAAAGCACATATCGTTACATGGGCTTTGGAATTGCAACTGGGATACCAGCCTTTGTTTTTGTCGGGAAACAGTTCGGCTAACGATGCACGTAATCGTCGCTTCAAGCCATCTACCAAGACAATACCAGCTTCATCAGGCTGAAAAACAAACGAATATTTATTGACACTACCCTCCATAACAAAAATCAGTTTCCGATCAGTAGGTAAGATAACAAATACCGCGGAGATAACAAAACCAAAACCTAGCAGCAGGCAAATGACAAACTACCACCCGATGCCATAGTCCTCCCCGTTGTTGCTACTGCCGCCCCAAAGTGTATGGTGCTGCTGGTCGAAATAAATAGCATTTATAGGTCCACTGGTACGATCACCGAGCTGTATGCTATACCCCATTTTCTTTAATTGTTCACTAATTGCTGGTGCTGTATTTTTATCCAATAAAAGGCTACCTGAGCGCGGTTTTCGATCGTCGGTCTTCGTTCCTCCCAGCGATAACCAAAGCTGGTTACTGTTGATATTGGCCGCTTCGCTGGCTTGTTGTGGCGTCATACCAAACTCGACCATATTCAAGAAAAACTGCAATAGGTTTTGATCCTGTGTATCTCCTCCCTGTACAGCAAAAGAAAGGTAAGGTTTTCCGTTTTTCAACGCCATCGAAGGCGTAAGCGTTACACGCGGTCTTTTGCCCGGCTCGACCACATTGAACGGGTTAATCAACGAATCTAAGACAAAACTCTGCAAACGTTGGCTCATGCCCACCCCGGTATTCCCTGCAATACAGGCAGGGAGCCAACCACCGCTCGGTGTGATCGAAACAACCCAACCTTCTTCATCCGCAGCTTCAACGCTTGTGGTTCCCCGCAATAAACGGTCGACATAAGCACTATCCACCGTTAAAGATGCCAAAAGAGCTGTTTTTGGCAATTCCGTTAACGACGAACTTGAGCGTGCGTCATGTTTAGGGACAAAATCATTTTTCAGCTCCGTATGTGGCGTAAACTCTTTCTTACGCCGCTCCAGTAACGAAAGATACGGATTCTGCTTACCTTCGTAGGGATAAGGGTCTCCGGGAAGTACATTCGGGTTATTTTGCTTAAGATCAATGGTTGCAGCCCTCGCCTTGGCATAGGACTCATGCAAAAGACCTTGAATAGGTGTCTTAGGTTTACCATAGGGATCACCATAATAAAAATCCCGATCGGCAAAGGCTAAGTTCATAACCTGATAGAGTATATGAATATAAGAAGCAGAATTATAACCCATTGCCTTTAGATCAAAGTTTTTCAGTAACTGCAAACTCTGTAGCATGGCTGGTCCCTGTGTCCATTCTTGTAATTTATACACGTCAACGCCCTTATAATTGACATGCAATGGTTCCTCCTCAATAGGTTTCCAATTGGCTAAGTCTGCTTTCGTGATTAAGCCACCTTGCTCCTTACTACCTCGGACAAATTCATCTGCAATATCGCCGGTATAAAACCGGTCATAAGCGGCCATGATTGCAGCTTTGCGGTCTTTTCCTGCTGCAAGAGCCTTCTTTTCCGCTTCTACCAATTTGGATAGGGTATTATGAAGATCCTGCTGTACAAAAACCTCTCCGGCCTCGGGAGCTTCCCAGGATTTACCATCATGTACTAAAAATACCTTTTTACTGTACGGCCATTCTTTAATGCGCTCTTTGCCACGTTCAATACTCGTTGCAGTTTGCGCGTCAATCGGGTACCCTGCAGCCATTTCGAGAGCAGGAGCTAATACTTCTGCTAGACTTTTCGTCCCATAATGAGCCAACATATAGCACAAACCGCCGGGTGTACCCGGCGTGACAGCAGCAAGGGGACCGTATTCTGGTGGAAATTCGTAGCCCTTTGATCTAAAAAAATCGACTGTCGCTCCACTGGGTGCTACCCCCAAGGCATTTATCGCAATGACCTTCTTTAGTTTCGGATGATAAATTAAGGCCTGCGTCTCTCCGCCCCAACTCAGTACATCCCACATCGTACAGGTTGCTGCGAGCATTGCACAAGCAGCGTCCACCGCATTTCCGCCTTGTTGGAATAGCTGGGCACCGGCTGTTGCCGCCAAGGGTTTGCCCGTAATAGCCATCCAATGTTTTCCATGTAAAGGTGGTTTCTGTGTGCGCTGAGCAGAGCTCAGCATTGGCACACCGGTAATAAGCAATCCAAACAGCGTCATCAGTAGCAAGGGGGATCTTCTTTTCATAGCAGCAATCTTTCGTTAAGTAATCTTTCGTTAAGCAAAGGTTTTAGTAAAACCAAGATAGGTATTTTTAAAACAAACAAAAAACTCCCATCAACCTCGGTTGATGGGAGTTTTTAAAATCTTATTTGCTATTGAATTACCAATAAATAGAATATAATGCCGTAACCAATAGCGCTACGATCAATGCAATGACCAAAAACGCCCGGTGTGGTTTAAACATCGTTGTATCAACTTCCAATCCTGCTGGCACAACACCACGCTTATTGTCAATGATACTAATGAGAATCATACCGATAATACAGATCACGAATACAAATCCCATTCTATCCAAAAATGGAATTTCGTAGACTCCTGTTGTTGGATTTGGAACGGAGAAACCTGTCGATGACAAGAATGACAAATCGACCCAATCCGGCAATTTCTTGAAGATGATGGAGAAAATAAAACCACCAATCGTTGCAAACAAAGCCGCATTTGAAGTTGCTTTCTTCCAGAAGAATCCTAAAATGAACATCGCAAAAATACCTGGAGATACAAAACCCGTATATTCTTGAATATATTGGAATCCACCTTTTTTATCAATACCCAAATGTGGAGCAATCAGCACACCCAAAATCATGGCAACCACAACAGTTAACTTGCCGATATTGACCAATTTCTTGTCCGATGCTTCTGTATTGAATACTTTTTTATAGATATCCAAGGAGAAGATTGTTGCGATACTGTTTGCTTTACCTGCCAAAGAAGCCACCACTGCAGCTGTCAATGCTGCAAACGACAAGCCTTTTAAACCTGCTGGCAATAAATTCAACAAAACTGGATAAGCGTGGTCTGGGTTTACCTCACCATGTTGCATCATTTCATTTTGGAACAAGCCATCTTTCCACATGACATAGGCTGCAATACCCGGCAACACAACAATGATAGGCATTAATAACTTCAGAAATGCGGCAAACAAGATACCGTTTCTCGCGGTTTTCAAATCTGCTCCAAGCGCGCGTTGCGTGATGTATTGATTACATCCCCAGTAATTCAAATTAACGATCCACATACCGCCAATCAATACGGTTAGCCCCGGTAAATCGAGATAGTTCTCATTTTTACGATCCAGAATCATATGAAAGTGGTCGGAAGCTTTTTCGGTCATCAAGTGATAGCCTTCCAATACTCCTGATCCACCATAGTGCTCTGAAACGAGGTTCAAGGCTAGGTAAGTGGTCGCCAAACCACCCAATACCAAAAAGAAAACCTGAATAATATCTGTATAACCGATTACTTTCATTCCCCCCAATGTAATGATCACAGCAAAAATCGCAATGGCATACATACAGGCATCCAGACTGATACCGGAAATACTACTTACCGCAATGGCTCCCAAATAGAGGATGGATGTCAAATTAACGACAACATACAACAGTAACCAGAAAACGGCCATGATCATCGCAACAGTCCCATTATATCGTTTATGGAGAAACTGTGGCATCGTAAAGATCTTGTTCTTTAAGTATACCGGGATAAAAAATACCGCAACGACAATCAGTGTAATGGCAGCCATCCACTCGTAAGTCGCAATAGCCAATCCCATCTTAAATCCGGAACCGCTCATACCGATAAATTGCTCGGCCGAAATATTGGACGCAATAAGTGAAGCTCCGATAGCCCACCAAGTCAATGACCCCTCAGCCAAAAAATAGTCTTTGGAGCCTACAGATTCAGATTTCTTGCGATAATACACCCATAATCCATAACCTGCTACAATAACAAAGTATATCAGGAAAACGATGTAATCTTTTGTGCTTAAATAATTATTCATGTATTGGTAATTGGTTTAATTTGATCGCCTAATATAGAAATATTTTTAGAACTATATATATCTATTAACCAAATTTTCTAAATACTCCTGTTTACCACTAATCGTTTTCGGCTCACCTAATTCCACTGCTAAATCCCTTAAGTTCTCCAGGGTCAATGTCCGTTCTTCAAATGATGCACCATGGCCTGTATCAAAAGAAGCATAACGATCGGCCCGTATTTTTTTGTAATCCGAGTCTTGAAGGATGCGATCTGCCGTAATAAGCGCGCGTGCAAAAAGATCCATACCACCGATATGTGCATAAAACAAATCTTCAGGATCTGTCGAGTTGCGACGGATTTTGGCATCAAAATTCACACCTCCACCTTGGAATCCACCACCTTCCAAGATAATCAACATGGCTTCGGTCAATTCATTGATATCATTCGGAAATTGATCTGTATCCCATCCATTTTGATAATCACCGCGGTTAGCATCAATGGAGCCCAATTTACCTGCATCTACAGCAACCTGTAGCTCATGCTGGAACGTATGCCCGGCCAATGTCGCATGATTTACCTCTAAATTTAATTTAAAATCTTCCAAAAGATTATACTGACGCAGGAAGCCCAGCACGGTAGCCGCATCATAATCGTATTGATGTTTTGTAGGCTCACATGGTTTCGGCTCGATAAAGAAAGTTCCTTTAAAACCATTTTTGCGGGCATAATCCTTGGCCATATGTAAAAACTGTGCAAGATGTTCCTGCTCACGCTTCATATTGGTATTTAAAAGGCTCATATACCCCTCTCTTCCACCCCAGAACACATAATTTTCACCACCAAGAGCAATCGTTGCGTCCAAGGCTGCTTTGACCTGTGCGCCACCATGTGCAAGAACATGAAAATCTGGGTTAGTTGCTGCTCCATTCATGTAGCGTTTATGGCTAAAAAGGTTGGCTGTTCCCCAAAGCAATTTTATACCGCTTTCCTGTTGTTTCTCCTTCGCATAATCAACGATAGTTGACAGACGCTTTTCATTTTCAACAACATTATCCGAATAATCTACTAAGTCCACATCATGGAAGCAATAATAGGGTATATTTATTTTACTGATAAATTCGAATGCTGCATCCATTTTATCTTTTGCCCTAGTGATTACATCGTTGCTTTCATCCCATGGAAATTGATGTGTCGGTCCGCCAAATGGATCAGACCCGTTACCATTGAAAGAATGCCAGTACGAACAGGCAAACTTAAAATACTCTTCCATCGTCTTGCCACCAACAATTTGTTTTGGATTATAATAACGGAAAGCCAATGGATTTGTACTGTCCTTTCCTTCGAATTGAATTTGGCCAACGCCTTTGAAAAATTCTTTTTTCCCTTTGATAATATTCATCTTATTTGCTATTTATTTGTTTGTTTAATAATTCCTTCCATTGCTGATAATGCTCCTCATATTGCGCTACAAATTGAGGTTCCACTGTATACACAGGTTTCAAAGAACGAAAAGCTTCTGTAGAATCTGCATAATACCCACTTCCTATACCTGCTCCGAGAGCGGCTCCAATACTGCCATCATGATTAAAGATTTCAACTGGAACGTCAGTGGCTCCCACAAATGACTCCCTGAAAACAGCGCTCAAGAATAAATTCGCATAACCTGCACGAATCATATTTGGATACAGATTGTTTTCGCGCATGATATCCAAGCCATAGCGAAAAGCATATGCAATCCCTTCCTGTATAGCGCGCAGCATATCACTTGTCTCATGCCTATTCAAATCTATCGCTGAAATTGAAGCTCCAACCGTTTGGTTGTTGAGCATCCGTTCGGCACCGTTGCCAAATGGGATAACCTGCAATCCTTTGCTACCGATAGGAGATGCACCAGCCATGGCATTAATCTGTTCGTAAGACAAATCGCGTCCCAACAATCGTCTACCCCAGCTATTCATAATGCCTGTTCCATTGATACAGAGCAATACCCCTGTCCGGATATTATCCTCTTGATAATTCACATGGGCAAATGTATTTACGCGCGATTCGCGGTCGGCGATCAGCTTGTCGCTGACGCCATAGATCACCCCTGAAGTACCTGCGGTCGCAGCGACTTCGCCAGGTTGAAGGACATTCAGCGAAAGTGCATTGTTGGGCTGGTCGCCGGCTTTATAATTGATGGTCACTGTATTAGATAGCCCAAGTTCTTCAGCAACAGCGGATTTAATTTGACCATGCGTTGAAAACACAGGTAAGATCTCAGGAATAAGATGATCATCAAAGCCATAATAATCCATAATCGTACGCGACAATACATTGTCCTTGAAATCCCAGAATATCCCCTCAGATAAGGCCGAGATGGAAGTCGTCACCTGCCCCGAAAGTTTCATGGCTATAAAATCCCCTGGCAACATGATCTTATCTATTTTTTCATAAATTTCCGGCTCGTTTGCTTTTACCCAGGCCAACTTTGACGCTGTAAAATTACCCGGTGAATTCAGATGATGACTCAGATTAAAAGACCTTCCGATTTCTTCAAAAGCGATATTTCCCAATTCAACAGCCCTGCTGTCGCACCAGATAATGGCATTTCGCAGCACATGCTGATCTTTATCGACCACGACTAAGCCGTGCATCTGGTATGCAATGCCAATGGCCGAAATTGCTTTGGGGTCATACAGGCCCAGCCTGTTTGCCTTCAACAGAGCCTGTTTAAAGTAGTCCCACCAATCGAGCGGGTTCTGTTCAGCCCAATTGGGCTCCAAAGTAATTATGGGAGCTTCTACGTCCGGATATTGCACCGAGCAAACCTTACGTTGTGAAGATGCCTCAACAATCGAAACTTTTACAGAAGAAGTACCTACGTCTATACCTAATAAATACATGGTAATCAATTCTAATTGGTTATAAAAAACAACATCGGCCTCACACTGCAACCGGTTGCATAAAAGTAGGGTATGTTTCTGAATTATCAAAATATTAAATAAAATTATTTACTTTGGAGCGTGAATAAAAAAACGACAATTTATGATATAGCCCGTGCGCTTGGAGTGACAGTCTCTACCGTATCGCGCGCATTGAATAATGTGCCTACGATCAGCGAGGCGACACGAAAACTGGTGCTCGACAAAGCAAAGGAATTGAATTACAGTGTCAATAAGTTGGCCTCTTCTCTTTCCTCGGGCAAGTCCAATACCATCGGTGTCATTGTTCCTACCATGCAAATTCATTTTTTTGCGGAAGCCGTGCATAGCATTGAAAAAGAGTTAAAAAAACACAACTACAGCCTATTGCTTTATCAATCGAATGAATCTTTTGAAGATGAAGTCAATGGCGTGAAGACTTTACTTGAAGCTCAGGTAGACGGCATCATTGCTTCGTTGTCGCTGGAGACGCAAGAAACCCAGCATTTTCAGGAAGTGATCAATCAGCGCAAATGCCTGGTTATTTTTGACCGTACCCATAAAGATATTCCTGCTCCTGTGGTCAAACTTGACGATTTTAAAGCAGGCTACCTTGCAACACAACACCTGCTCGAACAGGGTTACAAAAACATTGCCTTTATCACAACGGACAAAGAAATCGCTATTTTCCAGGATCGTTTCCATGGTTTCGAAGCGGCCTTAAAAGATGCGCAGATTTCCGCACGGGAAGACTTTATCATTCGCGGCGACTTATCCATTGAAGCCGGCATCAAAGGAACCGAACAGATTCTAAAATCTGCAATCCAACCGGACGCCTTTATTGGTGGTGATGACTTTACAGCTGTCGGGATTATACAGGCCTTAAAAACTGCAAATATTGCCATTCCAGCCACAGGAGTGATCGGTTTTGCAAACCAGACCTTTTCTTCCTTTATCAGCCCTACGCTATCAAGTATTGATCAACAGGCCAACAAAATGGGGGAAGAATGTGCAAAACTCTTTCTGAAAATGGTTAAACAAAAAAGTCCGTACGAAGCAATCGAACAGATTGTTCTTGATCCCATATTGATAAAAAGAAAATCTACCAATAGAATAGACAAATAATCAGTACCTTTGCCTAAATTTGTTTAAATGCAAGCCCGGCAGAAATTTAGGATAATAAGCATCTGCTTATTATTTGTCATTCAGGCCCTTTTTTTAGTGGCCATCTTTGTAGAAAATACACATTCTTATATTGTATTGGCTTTTATCGGCCTATTGTCCTTACTGATTTTATACAGTTACCTCAGGTCGCCCATTCATCATCACAGGCATGAATATGAATCGATCAAAATTGCCCTTTGGGTACCTGTAGGAGCGATTGCATCCTACTATTTCAATCAGATCTTCGGCTTGGGCCCTGTATTGGGCGCTGCGCTGACAGGTACCATAGCCTCTTTCATTCCCAATATCAACAAAAATTCAACTTATCTGCCCCACCTCCCTGCAGCAATTTATTGCGGTGCATTTGTAGGAATGTCCAATGCGCAGGTGGCTCATGGATTCTCTTTTGTTTTAGCCGCCAGTATTTTTACAGCGATCTTTCTGATTGTATCGAAAAGTCTATTGAATGGTGTCGGCGGTAAACTAGGCACATTGGCCTTTCTTGGTGTTTCATTGACATACCTGCTATTATATATTTTTAAGTAATATGGAAACATTCATTTTATACCTAGTTGGCATCATCGGGAGCACGGCGACATACTATGTCAACACCAAATTTCACCAAGGGGCAGTGCGCTCATCCGCAATGCTGACCTTACTTGTCGCAGGTTTCCTTCACTTCTTCCCACAAAGTGTTTCTCCTTATCTCGCACAGTACATCCCCCCTATTTTTATAGGCGCGTCATTTATAGGCATGGTCTCAAAAAACCAGTTATCAACCTATTTCGGTTTGGCTCTAGCTGGTGTTATTTTTACGACAATCCTGCTCAATACCAGTAAATTTTTTACTGGTTATGGCGGAGCCCTCGGCACTTCCGCCTGCATCGCTTTGTTGGTGGTACTAAGCATTCCTTATTTTAAATCACCACGGAAAATGACTGTTGGATTTCTTCAGCTCCGTAAAACAATCTTAAAAAAACAAGGAAAAGATTCAAAAAGACGAGTAGATTTGTTTAAATAAAAAGTATAACCACATGAAACCTTTATTTCTGATTTTTATTACCCATATCTTGTTCCTGAGCCATCTGAACGCTCAACAAGCAAAAATTAACATCGTAAATCAAGAACGCAACAGCAGCTACAGAGGCCTAAGCGTGGTCGATGATACAACTGTATGGGTAAGCGGAAGCAATGGTACCGTCGGGCTCAGCACCGATGCCGGAAAAAACTGGCAGTGGGTCAATCCAATTGGCTACGAAAAAACAGATTTTAGGGATATCGAAGCATTTGATGAGAATGAAGCCTTAATTATTTCGGCAGGTTCCCCTGCCATCATCTTAAGTACCCATGACGGCGGTCGAAGCTGGAAAGAAGTATTCATAGATAAGCGACCCGAAATATTTTATGACGGTTTTGCTTTTACACCAAAAGGGGTCGGCATTGCCTTTGGCGACGCCATTCAGGGGAAAATGCCACTATTAAAAAGCATCGATTTCGGAAGGTCCTGGAAAGATATATCCGCGAATATGAAATTTACAATTACCGAAGGAGAGGCTGGTTTTGCGGCCAGTGGAACATCCATATACTGCGATAATAAAGGGACATACTGGATTGCCACCGGTGGAACAATCGCCAATATCTACAGCAGCAAAGATCAGGGGGACACATGGCAACGTTACAGCTGCCCCATCATTCAGGGAAAAAATAGCACCGGCCCATTCTCCGTAGCATTTTACTCGTCGAAAACGGGCATTGTAGTCGGTGGCGATTACAAAGAGGATAAAAACAAAGAAAAAAATAGCCTACTAACCAACGATGGCGGTAAAACATGGTTTGCACCAGAAACAGCTCCCGCTGGCTTTAAGTCGGCCGTTATTTATCTTTCCAAAAAACAGCTGATCAGCACGGGTACCTCGGGTACAGACCTCTCGAATGACGGCGGAAAAAACTGGACGTCTATCGGAAAGGAAAGCTTCAATGCCGTACAAAAGCCAAAAAAAGGCCGAGCGATATTTTTAGTGGGTGATAAAGGAAAAATAGCGAATTTAGCATTATAAGCTAAATTCGCTATTTTTTGCACCTCTGCACGCTATTTCTTACAACACTGGCGCACTATTTTTTACAACACTGGAGTTAGGTTTCGACGAGCAAAAAACCGAGACATAATCGTTTATAAACAACTACTTGCGCGACAAACGTGATTCTTCCAAATCCAGGGAATACTCCATCTCTTTAATAACATCACTGTCAAAAGCCTTACTTTCTTTGATCTTGTAAAGACCGTCACGACGTAGCGCCAAAAGTTCCAACATAATTTTATTATAGAGCCCCCTTACTGCCGAAAGCTGCGCACGTGTATCCTCCTCTTTCGCTCGTTCGGATGCATTTACACTGCGGATGATCTGCTCTTTAACACGGGCAATTGTCTCATGCTCCAGCATTTCCTTTGCGTAATGTTTATCCAGATACGCAATAGATTCTTTGCCAAGACGTACCCGAATCTCATCGATTTGCTCTTCCATTGAAGCTTGCTCATCGACCTCCTCAATTTTTATCAATTTAATCAACAAAGGCAATGTAAGCCCCTGAAAAACAAGCGTCACTAAAATAACCACAAACGTAATGAACAAAATCAGATTTCGGTGTGGGAAGGCCGTTCCATCATATAAAGTCAATGGTATTGCCAATGCTGACGCCAAAGAAACCACTCCCCGCATACCGGCCCAGCCAACGACCAGGGGCAATTTCCACCCTGGACTCTTTTCCTTGATGCGGACCCGTTTGAATAATATCCTGGGAACAAACGCCGAAAGATAAACGGCGATTAATCGCAAAACAATAACAATTACACAGATCGCCAATGCATAATCAATAGCTTCCTCCATGGAGTATTCCCCCAAACCATTGATGATCACCGGAAGTTCAAGTCCAATTAAAATAAAGACAAATCCATTTAAGAGAAAACCCACTGTCGCCCAAACCTCTTTCGTTTGGATACGCGTATGATAGTTGAGGTAATCCCCTGCCCGGAAAGAAAGAAACAATCCGCCACTAACCACAGCCAAGACCCCCGACCACTCAAAATGCTCCGCAACAATATACATCAGGTAAGGCGCAATGAGCGTTATGGGTGTTGAAATGCTCGAAGACTTAGCAACATAACGTAAGAATATATAGAGGATGTGACCGATGACCAAGCCAACGACAACACCCATGACCGATAACATCAGAAACTGCGTCGTCGCAGTGCTCATCACAAACTGGCCGGTAAGTATGGCAATGGATGCAAATCTAAATACCGTCAATGAGGCCGCATCATTCACCAGGCTTTCCCCTTCCAATATCGCAATTCCACGTTTAGGAATACTTACCCCTTTCAGGACAGAACTAGCAGCCACGGCATCTGGGGGAGAGATAATCCCACCCAGTAAAAAGCCCAGCGCCAAGGTAAATCCCGGAATAATACTGACCGAAAAGTAGGCAATCGCCAGCGATGTGAAGAAGACTAAACCAAAGCCCATGATAAAAATAGACCGTCGCCACTTCAGAAAGTTCCCCCAATTGGTATACCAGGCTGCTTCAAAAAGCAAGGGTGGCAAAAATACCATAAACACGATATCGGGATCAACACTTATGACAGGTGCCCCGGGGATCAACGAGATCACCAGTCCGCCAATAACCAACAGAATGGGGTAAGAGATCTTGAGGCGTTGACTCAGCACAAATAACATGGCCATAAAGAAAAACAGCACCATAACCAATAATAGGTTACTGTGAATTTTCTGACCTGCCTTTCCACCTACGGCCGCTTTCACATCCGCATAAGGTGCCGACATGGACATGCTGTATTGACGAAGCTTCCATTCATTGTCCACCTTACTTAATACGCCCACGCCACGAAAGGACTTGGTATTGATCTTAAACGTTTCATCAAACCAGGCCGTCGTACTATCGGCATTAAAGCTGATATGCCGCTTGTCATAGGTGTAAGTCCAGGCATTTTTGGGATTGAAATATTGATCGCTGAACTTCTCCGCATGGGCTTTATCCCACCTTTCATCATGATCAGTACCCAAAATAACTCCATCCGAAGCAATAACATTCAAAAATGGGCCATATTTTACCTCACCCGAAGTTTTGTGCCAACGATCCAGTAGCCCATTGATTTCGTCCATAGGCTGCTGGGCACTTGTCGGAAAGACAAATAAGATTAAACTAAGAAAACAATACGTACCTAAAATGATCTTTCTAATCATACATTATAAAACTTCGTAATAGCTAAGACAATCCTCTTCCGATGAGATCAGTCTTAAAACAAAAAGCTGCATATGCAGCTTTTTGTCTTTATTTAATTATTTCTTCAATTTCGCGGATAATCTTCTGCGCGATCTGCTCAGCAGCTTCAGGCGTAGGTCCCTCCGAGTAAATCCGAATAATCGGTTCGGTATTCGATTTACGCAAATGCACCCATTCATTTTCAAAGTCTATTTTCAAGCCATCGATTGTTGAATGATCTTCATTTTTATATTTTTCCTCCATTTTGGCCAATAGGTTATCAATGTCCAATTCCGGAGTCAGCGTAATTTTGTTTTTTGACATAAAGTACTGCGGTAAAGACGCGCGGTATTCGGAAGCTTTTTTACCAAGTTTAGCCAAATGTGTCAAGAAGATAGCCACGCCTACTAGCGCATCACGGCCATAATGAGATGCCGGATAAATAACACCGCCATTTCCTTCTCCGCCAATTACCGCATCGACTTCCTTCATCTTTGTAACAACGTTGACTTCACCAACAGCAGCGGCATAATATTCGCCACCATGTGCTTTAGTCACATCACGCAGTGCGCGTGTGGAAGATAAATTAGAAACTGTATTTCCTTTTTTATGCTGCAATAAGTAGTCCGCTACTGCCACTAAGGTATATTCTTCACCAAATAACTCACCATCTTCCATCATAAAGACCAATCGATCTACATCTGGATCTACAGCAATCCCCAAATCCGCTTTGTTTTCAATAACCGCAGCCGATAGATCCGTCAAGTTCTCTTTTAATGGTTCGGGATTATGCGGAAACTGACCATTCGGCTCACAATGGATTTTATAGATTGTCTGCACACCAAGCGCATCCAATAAGGCAGGTATAAATGTACCACCTGTACTGTTTACGGCATCCAAAGCAACTTTAAAATTAGCGGCTTTAATAGCTTCCTTATCAACATATTCCAACGCCAATACAGCGTCTACATGTTTCTGTAAATATGAATAGTCTTTATGAACCTGTCCTAATGCTTCAACTTCGGAAAAATCAAAGTCTAGGGATTCACCAAGGGCCAATACCTCTTGCCCTTCGGCATCTGAAATAAATTCGCCCTTTGCATTCAATAACTTTAGCGCGTTCCATTGACCTGGATTGTGTGAAGCAGTCAAAATGATACCACCAGCAGCTTTTTCCATAGGTACGGCAATCTCTACCGTTGGTGTCGTTGAAAGGCCTAGATCAACCACATCAACACCGATGCTTTGCAGGGTTCCAATCACCAAATTACTTACCATCTCACCAGAAACACGCGCATCTCTTCCAACAACAATTTTTTTTATACCACTCTGCTTAACAATTATTTTGCCGTAAGCAGCTGTAAACTTAACGATATCTATCGGGGTAAGTGCCTCTCCAGCACGCCCGCCTATCGTACCTCGTATTCCTGATATTGATTTAATTAAAGTCATTTCTTTTGAATTGATTAACGTGTAAATTTAGCACAATGGCAATAAAATATCGAATTAAAATTATAATTAATGAATATTTAACGTATATTTGTTGCAACAAAGTTGTTTTTAAAAGAAACAACCGTTTGCAATGAAATTATTTTTACTTTTGAAAAGTGAGTTTTTAAAGTTTGGGAATTTCATTGTCATCAGCAACATTTATGATTCAACAATTAGTACACATCGATCAAGAGATTTTTCTGGCCATTAATCAGGGCTTGAGTAACCCCGTGTTTGATTGGTTATTGCCTATATTACGCAATCCATACACTTGGGCACCCTTGTATTTATTTCTGATCATATTTTTCATAAAGACCTATGGAAAAACAGGAATTCTAATTGTTGCCGTGACCTTGGTTACCTTCGGAGTTTCCGATGGTATATCATCTCATTTGATCAAAAAGACTGTAAAAAGAATTAGACCATGTAACGACGTGGAGTTTAAAGAAAATGTCAACATCCGGGTGCGATGTGGCTCTGGCTTTAGCTTTACCTCCTCTCATGCGGCCAATCATTTTTCCCTTGCTTTTTTCTGGATTGTACTTTTCCGGAGAAGATGGAAACATGCACTTTGGCTTTGTATTACCTGGGCAACCTTAATTTCAGTCTCTCAAATTTATGTTGGTGTCCATTACCCGTTTGATGTCCTCTGTGGTTCAGCCTTAGGTATACTAGTTGGTTTGGCGACAGGCTATCTATTCAAACGGTTTGTACCTAGCTTTTTTAAAACTGAACACGTATAATGAATTCAATTTTATTGATTTTAATTTTATTCATACCTGCATTTGCAAGTGGAATTTCCGTATTTTTTGTACAAAAGAAAGGAACCAGTTTTCTCAAACTCATCCTTTCTTTCAGTGGAGCCTATTTGTTCTCCATTACCGTGCTTCATCTCATTCCGCATGTCTATCAGTCCACCAATACTTCACCTGAGGTATTGGGTATTTATGTGCTTGCTGGATTTCTTTTCCAGCTCTTTCTTGAACAGTTCTCCCAAGGGATCGAGCATGGCCATATCCATACCGACAATGATCACGACCACCACAGCCATCGTTTTCCAATCGGTATTATGTTCAGTCTATGTCTTCATGCTTTCCTTGAGGGCATGCCACTTGCAGCAACACATCAGACTGAACTTGCCCTAGGCATATCCATCCACCACATTCCGGCGGCATTTGCATTGGGGAGTATTCTAATAAGCACGCATTTAAAGAAAAACACCATTCTCATTACACTAGCTTTATTTGCGGCAATGACCCCTTTTGGCTTTTTACTGAGCAAAGCCATCAGTGCAGGTGAAGTAGGCAATATCCAGCAATATTTTGATAAAATCATGGCCGTGGTTATTGGTATCTTCTTGCACATATCTACAACGATACTTTTTGAATCGGGCTCAATTGACCATCATAAATTCAATAAAAAGAAAATGATTGCTGTGATAGCTGGCGTTGCTATTGCACTCGGAAGTTTCTTATTTGTCGGAGAACATGATCATGGGCACGATCAACACCAACAATCGCATGATCATGAACATCATGACCATGCGCATTAATTTCTTTAGCCGCGAAGTTTATCCAACAGTGCACTTAAAGTCATTGCCTCTTTTTCGCTAATTCGATCGGGTAAAAGATCCTTCATCAGCATTTCCTCATCTAAACTCTTAAGAATCTCGAGCCCCTTCTCAGTGATAACCAAATCCACTGCCCTTTTATCACCCCCCGATTGACAACGTGAAACCAATTCTTTGGAAACCATGCGATCAATCATACGCGAAATATCCGGTGTAGTGCTCAACATTCTTGATTTAATCAGATTATTGGTTGCAGGCTTGGGATACTGCCCTCTCAATATGCGCAAGACATTAAACTGTTTCAAAGTGATTCCTTCTTTGGCAGCACGCTGTTCAAGCTCATTGTTAATCCAATTGTACGTGTATAGAATATTTACCGTACAACGATGCCATTCATTGCTGAATTTACTTACTTTGATTTCGTCCTCAATCTTCATTCTGGTTGATAATTAATCGTTCTGAATAGTAAAGATAGCTGTTTTTTACTAAATACATAACTATGACATTAGAATCATTCTAAATGGTAGAAATTCTGTATATTTGAAGAATTCAAAAAAACAGGCAGATGCGTAATAGAACTAGCTTAGATAAGCTAAAAAAAGGGGAAAAAGCGGTAATTATAGATTTTGATTCACACGAAATTCCAGCTAAATTTTTCGAATTGGGGTTTATTCCCGGTACTGAAGTAGAGGTGAAACATATCGCACCTTTGGACGGTCCTATATGTCTAAATATTAGTGCTAATAACGCCTTAATTGCTATCCGCAAATCAGAAGCCAAAGTCATCCTTATTGATCAGAAATAATGAATAACCCGATTATTGCACTTTTGGGTAATCCAAATGTGGGTAAAACATCTCTATTTAACCGGATTACAAAATTAAATCAGAAAGTAGGAAATTATCCCGGTATTACGGTCGAAAAACGTGAGGGGCAAGTTAAAGCCAACAACAAAGTTTATCGCATTATTGACTTACCGGGCACATATACCCTGTTCCCAAGTTCACTGGACGAAGAAGTTGTTTTCAACACTTTAGTCAATAAAGAAAGTAGTTTCAGACCGAACCTCGTCGTTGTCGTCGCTGAACCTACGAACCTAAAACGGTCTATTATTCTTTATCAACAAGCCCGGGAACTCGGTCTGCCGGCCATCTTTGTCATCAATATGATCGATGAAGCCAAAGAAAAAGGAATTACAATCGATATTCAGAAACTTGAACACCTATTAAATACAAAAGTATACGAAACCAATGCGCGTACGGGGCAAGGTATCGATCAGCTGATCAAAAACTTTGATGCTGTTCCGCCCATGTATATCAGCAAATTCAGTCTACCAACGGAAGCTGATGCGGCGTTAGAGGAAACCAAACGTCTCTTTCCATTAGATACGGAATACCACACCTGGCAATACCTGGCCAAAGGCGAAGTATCCTTTTTATCGAAGGAAAAAAATCAGGCTATTCAGCAAATCCGTGAAAAATATCAATTGCGGGCCGAAAAGCTGCAAAAAGACGAAGCTATATTGCGCAGTAAATCCCTAGATAGCAGCCTTACTGAAATCTATGTAAAGGATGAATCCTCAAATAAAAACAAAACCAATACAATTGATAGCATCCTGCTTCACCCAATCTTTGGTTACGTCATCTTCTTTGGCATCCTCTTTTTAATCTTCCAGGCAATTTATACTTGGTCTGGACCAGCCATGGATTTTATCGACGGTCTATTTGGTGATCTTGCAGCCTATACACAAACAGCACTTCCTGCTGGACCTCTGACCGATTTGCTTAGCAATGGTATTATCAAAGGTATTGGCGGAATTGTAATCTTCATTCCACAGATTGTTATTTTATACATCTTTATCTCGATCATGGAAGAAACGGGCTATATGAGCCGTGTTGTTTTCCTGATGGACCGCTGGCTTCGTCCCTTTGGTCTGAATGGAAAATCAGTGATTCCATTGATTTCGGGCGTGGCCTGTGCTGTTCCTGCGGTCATGTCTGCGCGTAACATCGAAAATAGCAAAGAAAGACTGGTCACTATTCTGGTAACACCTTTTATGACCTGCTCAGCACGTCTCCCTATTTATATCGTTCTGATCGGACTGGTGATACCGGACACGAAATTAGGAGGATTTCAAATACAAGGTATTGTATTGTTTGTGATGTACCTGCTTGGCATATTCGCAGCTTTGCTATCCGCGATTATCCTGACCAAAGTCATCAAATCAAAACACAAATCATTTCTCATCTTTGAACTCCCCACCTATAAGACTCCGGATTGGAAAAATGTAGCCTTAAATGTTTGGGAAAAAGCATCAAGCTTTGTCTTCGGCGCAGGTAAAATTATTTTAGCCATTTCCGTTATACTCTGGGCATTAGGTAGTTTTGGTCCAAACGATAAATTTAGCCAAGCAGAAGAATATGTAACAAAAAATAACCCCAACCTGTCCGAAGCAGATTTGGAGCATGAAGTTTCATCTTATCGTCTGGAACACTCCTTCCTTGGCTATCTTGGCATGGCTATTGAACCTGTTGTTGAACCATTGGGCTATGACTGGAAGATGGGTATAGGTCTCATTTCTTCTTTTGCTGCCCGTGAAGTGTTTGTGGGCACAATGGCAACAGTATATAGCCTTGGTGACGAAGTGGATATCGAAGATGAAGCATCTAAAACAACGGTATTAGGCAAAATGAAAAGCGAAATTAACCGGAATACCGGTTTACCGGCTTACAATTTGGCTTCCGGTGTATCCTTATTACTGTTCTATGCTTTTGCTATGCAATGTATGAGTACAATTGCGGCAGTAAAAAGGGAAACAGGCTCATGGAAATGGACTTTAATACAACTTGGTTTTATGACAGGTTTGGCCTATTTCAGTGCCTTAATTGCTTATCAACTTTTAAAATAAAAAGCTATGGATAATTTAACAGTACAATATCTCATCGTAGGAATTCTCGTTTTGGCGGCTGTATGGTATGTCGTTAAAAATGTCCGAAAATCATTAAAGGGCAAGTCGAGCTGCTCGAAAGGCTGTGGATGCGACTGCAGCGTAGAAAAAACACAAAAAGCAAATTAATTTATCTTTTTGAGTAGCATTTGCAAATAAGATTTCGTTATTAGCTAGAGTGGCCAAAAATCACACTAGCTACTAATTCATAAAGCGCCGTATTTCTAAATTACGGCGCTTTCTATTTCTTAACCAAACATGGCTCCCGCGATTGTTTATAAAAAAACCACGAAATACATTAAAACCACAACAGAATGTGCACAAATACCTAAGTGTTTTATTAACTTTATGCGCTTAGGGCAAAAGATGCACTGGGAGCCACGTTATTCGTCGGCACATCATACAGCAGCAGCAATTTTGACCAATTCGATTCTGGTACGGAGTAAATGTCTTCACAGGTTTCCCCTGCCAAGGATCGGTCAAAACAAACTAGTAACCGTATTAACCATACACATGGAGAAACAGAACAATAAGGAAGAATTAAAAAGAGGACTTCAAAATAGACATATTCAATTAATTGCCCTGGGTGGTGCAATTGGTACGGGTTTATTTCTAGGTATCGGAAAGGCTGCCACACTTGCTGGGCCGGCAGTTATACTCGGCTATGCTTTCGCTGGAATTATTGCTTTTTTTATTATGCGCCAATTGGGCGAGATGGTTGTTGAGGAACCTGTTTCAGGAAGTTTTAGCTACTTCGCCAATAAATATTGGGGTTCTTTTGCAGGTTATGCTTCGGGCTGGAACTATTGGGTCCTTTATATCTTGGTGAGCATGGCCGAACTCACAGCAATAGGTGTTTATGTGCAGTTCTGGTGGCCAGAAATACCCCTATGGGCATCAAGTTTATTTTTCTTCTTTGCAATCAACGCCCTTAATCTTGCCTCTGTCAAAATTTATGGCGAGACGGAATTTTGGTTTTCCATTATTAAAGTTGTTGCGATCATCGCAATGATCGTTTTTGGTGTATACTTACTGGTAAGCGGTACTGGAGGTGAGCAGGCAAGTCTCAGCAACCTGACTTCACATGGTGGTTTTTTCCCAAAAGGCTGGTTTAACGAAACATCGGATGGCAACTTTGAAGGTCTCCTTTCTGCCATGGCATTGATTATGTTTTCTTTCGGTGGCCTAGAGTTGGTTGGCATTACTGCTGCAGAAGCCGAACATCCCGAAAAGAACATCCCCAAAGCGACCAACCAGGTAATCTATCGGATCTTAATCTTTTATGTAGGCGCACTCATTATTCTTTTCTCTTTGACACCGTGGACAAATATCACAGCCGATACAAGTCCCTTTGTACTGGTGTTTGACAAACTTAATGGATTTGAATTTACCCTCTTTGGAAAGACTTTTTATTTTACAAAAATTATCGCAAATGCGCTAAATCTCATTGTCCTTACCGCCGCATTATCGGTATATAATAGTAGCGTCTACAGCAACAGCAGAATGTTATATGGACTGGCAGAACAGGGGAATGCCCCTCGTTTTCTTTCGAAACTCAACAAGAATCATGCGCCTATTAACGCAATTTTAGTCTCGGCACTGTTCGCTGCGATCTGTGTATTTATCAACTATGTTGCGCCGAAAAATGCCTTAGAGATCTTAATGTCACTGGTGGTATCTTCACTGATTATAAACTGGGTGATGATTTCCATTACACACTTGTATTTCAGAAAGAATAAACTCGATGCCCACTTGCGGACCAAGTTCCCATCCTTTCTATATCCCCTAAGTAACTATATCTGTCTGATCTTTTTGATCGCTGTACTTGGCATCATGTGGATAACAGGAATGAAACTTCCTGTAGAATTGATCCCTGCTTGGCTTATATTACTCTATGTGAGTTATGTTTTGATCAAAAGAAAGAAATCTTAGTTCACTGAACCTCGTTCTTATCTATAAAAAAAGCCTGATTCATACAATGAATCAGGCTTTTTTGCTAAAATTTAAAGCGGGTATTCCTCATCGAGAACAGCAAATTCATAGTTGTCGCTCCAACCATCTTTTAACGGCAAAATTTTCCGTCTGCGAGCCTCTTTGACCATGCCGACTTTCTCCATTACTTCAGCGGAAGCGATATTTTCAACAGCACAACCGCCCTCAATTCTATGAAAATTAAGTTCCTTGAAACCAAATGTCAGGATTCGGTTCAATGCCTCTGTAGCATAGCCCTTATTCCACATTTTCGGAACAAGCTTAAACCATACTTCTGCATTTCGATAGCGTAGCTTGACAACGCTGATATTAATTAGACCAATAAACTCCTTTCCTTCTAGAGTTTCTATGTAAAAGGTATAATCCTTTCGGACATCGGATTCATTGATTTGCGCTGACCAAGCTTCCACCATTTGCGCCGTATGGGCTATTCCATCCGGAAATCCACTCGGATTAAATAATGCAGATTCAGGGTACATTAATAGGGAATGGATATTTTCCAAATCTATTTTCTCTACGGATCTGAGTTTGAGCCGTTCTGTTCTAATTTCCATTTTTAAAATTACACAAATGGCTTAATTTTCTGCTGCCATTTGACAATAATAACTAAAACAAGCCCAGCTGCGTGCCTGCATCGGGTAAGCGGAAAAGATCCCTTCTCAAGGATGGAAGCGTCCCATTATTCATATATTTCTTGACGGAAAGCTTGAATAAATGCTGTAAGCTCTCGGCCATATGGCCATCCCCTTTTATCCTCCGTCCAAAATCGGTATCGTTAATTTTTCCACCATGGCAGGCTTCAATCCCATGTAATACCTTTTCAGCACGGTCAGGATAATTCTGATAGAGCCAATCCTTAAAGATACCACCGATCTGTCCATTGAGCCGTACGATGGTATAAGAGGCTGTAATTGCTCCCGCATCTGCTCCCGAACGGATCAAATCTGAAATCTCATCACTATTGATCCCCGGAACGATGGGCGCCATCATCAGCATGACGGGTACACCTATCCCTCTCAACCCTTCTATCAGTTTCAACCGGGCCGATGCCGTTGCAGTACGTGGTTCCATTTTCTGACGTACCTCCTCGCGCAACGAATTGATGGTTACTGCAACGGAAACCAGATTGTGTGCTGCAAGCTCACGCAAAAGATCAAAATCCCGCCGCATCAGTACATTTTTGCTGATGATAGAGACCGGATGCTGGTATTTGAGCATCAATTCTAAAAGCGAGCGTGTGATACCCAGCTTCCGTTCAATAGGTTGATAACAGTCTGTATTGCCTGAAAGCATAATCAAATCGGGCTGATAGCTCGATTTTCTAAACTCCTGTTCGAGAAGCTGAGCGGCATTATGTTTTACCAAGATTTTACGCTCAAAATCCAATCCTGCACTAAAACCCCAATACTCATGCGAATTGCGTGCATAACAATAAATACAACCATGTTCACAGCCCTGATAGGGATTAATGGATCTTTCAAAACGGAGATCCGGGCTATTTGATTTGGATATAATGGATTTTGGATGAGTCGGAATAAATTGTGTTTTTTCGGTCCCCAAAAACTCCTCATCCAGCCCTTCAACATGCTCCTGCACGTATTGGTTAGAAAAAAATTTGTTATTGGGATTGATCTGTGCCCCTCTACCCTTAAAATATTCTGACGAATTCATAAGTTAAAATTACTAAAATTATTAGTAAAAACAAATTAAGATTTCTCAATTTTCATAAAGGCGGAAAGCGAATATCTTCTAGTTTGAAGCTCAAATAAATCGCATTTTAAACCAAATAAAAATCCCTATACTTTTGTTACAGTATAGGGATTAAAATTCTTATGCTAGATCTCAGTCCAGCTTCTTCTTATTTCATTAAGAAACCACCACCGAGTAGATCATTGCCTTCATAAAAAACGGCCGATTGTCCAGGAGCAATACCTTTCACATTGTGTACAAAATCAATGCGGACTTTATCACCTTCTTGGGAGATGGTCGACAAAGCACCAGAATCTTTATAACGTACCTTTGAAATTGCTTCCATCGGTTGATCCAGTCCTGCATATTTCACAAAGTTCACATTGCGAACATAGGCATGTGACTTTTCAAGTTCGTGTTCTTCACCCAATACCACCGTATTACTTTCTGGAAGGATTTCGATCACAAACATCGGTTTACCCAAGGCAATACCTAAGCCTTTACGTTGACCGATGGTGAAATAAGGGTAGCCAATATGTTTACCGACGACGGTACCATCGGAAAGGATAAAATTACCCGGACCAATTTGTTGATCCAATGTTGGCACCTTATGTCTCAAAAACGCACGGTAGTCGTTGTCAGGAACGAAACAGATTTCATAACTTTCAGACTTATTGGCCAATTCTTTTTGTCCCATATCCAAAGCCATCTGACGAATTTCCTTTTTCGTGAAAGATCCTAAAGGAAACTGGGTCCGAGCAAGGTTTTCTTGTGACACGCCCCATAGAACGTAAGATTGATCTTTGTTTTCATCCTTACCTTTTGATATCACATAGCGACCATTGTCGTGCATACGGATATTGGCATAGTGCCCGGTAGCGATAAATTCACAGTCCAATTTGTCAGCACGTTTCATTAAAGCCTCCCACTTGATGTGGGTATTACACAAAACGCAGGGGTTAGGCGTGCGCCCAGCAATATATTCTTCTACAAAATTATCAATCACAAAATCTCCAAACTCATCACGTATATCTAATATATAATGAGGGAAACCATAGTTTACGGCTAATGTACGAGCGTCATTGATACTATCAAGGCTACAACATCCGGTCTCTTTCGACGAACCACCTGCGGATGCATAATCCCATGTCTTCATCGTGATACCGATAACTTCATATCCTTGTTCGTGGAGCATGACAGAAGCAACGGAGCTATCTACCCCTCCACTCATTGCAACTAAAACTCTTCCTCTTTTACTCATCTCTAATTATTGAAATGCAAAGATACAGCTTATTCCTTTTTCTCTATGTTAGTTTCTTGTAATTTTATCTCGATCAAAATCAACACGTTCGAAAAAAGTATAAAAATAATCTCCATAAAAGTTTTAGAATTCAAATTATCGGACTATATTTGCATCGCAATAGGGGAACAAACCCATAGCAAAAAAGCGGTGCCATAGCTCAGCTGGTAGAGCAAAGGACTGAAAATCCTTGTGTCCCTGGTTCGAACCCAGGTGGCACCACGCTTCAATCTGATGATCACAGATTTAAATAAAAGGTCAACTGGTGCCATAGCTCAGCTGGTAGAGCAAAGGACTGAAAATCCTTGTGTCCCTGGTTCGAACCCAGGTGGCACCACAAAAAAAGCTTGTTCATTGAACAGGCTTTTTTTGTTTTATCCCCATATTATATAGCAACTTTCTCGTTCTATACAGCCTATCGTGTTTATAGTCACAGCTGCCGCGCTATCCAAACTCCAATGTTTACCTTTAATCAGCTCGTCGGAAAGTGTCAAAAAAACGATTATGGATTTTGGAAATGAACCGGAGTTGTCACTTTAAAAACCACACAAGTTTAATTTCCAAAATCCAATCGCTGTTCTGCTACGATTCAGCAATAATAGAGCGATCCAGATGCACATAGCCACCGTCCACATGAATCAACTGACCTGTCGTATGGCTTGATTTGCTCGATAAAAGAAATACAGTTGTATCGGCGATTTCTTCTGCTGTCGTCATGCGATGCTCCAATGGAATGCGGTCCGTAATTTTCTTCAAGGTCTCCTCCGGATTTGATAAGGTTTGAATCCAGGTATCGTATTGCGGAGTGGCACATTCTGCCACGATAATGGCATTTACACGAATCGAGTAAGGTAACAATTCTACAGCCCACTCGCGTGTAAGCGCATTACGTCCGCCATTGGATGCAGCATAAGCCGAGGTATTCCCCTGTCCTGTTTCGCCAGTTTTGGACGAAATATTCACAATACTACCTTTAGAAGCTTTCAATGCATCCAAGGCATGATGTGCCATCAGATAGTAGTGAATTAAGTTCTTGTGCAGAGAAGCAACAAATTTTTCATAATTACCTGATGCTAATCCGACACCATCATTTTGCCCAGCATTATTCACCAAACCATCGATACGGCCATATACTTCCAATGTCTTTTGGACTGCTCGTTCACAATCTTCGGGTTTAGATAGCTCTGCTTCAATACAGAGTGCATCCACACCAAATTGCTTGATTTCTTCCTTGACTTTTTCATTATCCGCCTGTTTACGACCAACAATGACCGGAATAGCCTGTTCTTTAGCTAACGCATGAACTACGGCCCGCCCGATTCCTTTTGCTCCGCCGGTAACAATAACAACTTTATCTCTTAAATGAAGATCCATAATACTTTTATTGAATGGTTTGTTTCATTGATTGTGCTTAACATTAGCAACAATGAACTCTTTCTCTGGTTATTGATTAATTTATATTGACGTTATTAAGCCGATTATCCTGCTTCATGGCCAATAAAAAACTTCAGCATGTTATTTTTCCATTTCATAACATGCTGAAGTTTTTCCTCTTAAAGATTATACACGCGTATAGCGTTCTCTGCCCAAAATGCGTTCTTCTCTGCAGCTGTAAATTGCCCCAATTTATCTTCAACTATGGCAATACTTTCTTCGTAAGATGCCGCCAATAGACATACCGGCCAATCTGACCCATACATAATGCGCTCCTTTCCAAAACGTGCAAAGATATGCTCCAGATATTGTTTAAAATCATCAAGCTTCCATCCTTCCCAATCGGCCTCCGTTGCAAGTCCAGAAACTTTACAGACAACATTCGGAAAAGCCGATAGCGCATCGATAAACGCTGCCCACTCATCAAATGCTTTCGACTTGATTGGCGGTTTGGCAATATGATCCAACACAAATTGTAGATTTGGATTTTGCTGCACACAATCCAGCGTTGCTGCATAATGACGTGGACGGATGAGCAGATCATAAGTATAACCATAATCTGCCAATGCCTTCAGTCCATTTAGTACGGCAGGGCGGATAAGAAAATCAGGATCCGCTTCTCCTTCAACAATGTGACGAAATCCTTTGATGACCGTATCTGATTGATAGCCATCCAGCTGTTGTCGAATATCTGCTGCTTGAAGATCAATCCAGCCCACAACGCCTTTAATAAAAGGATAATCATTAGCCAGCTGAACCAAATAAGCAGTCTCTTCTTTGGATTGATCTGCCTGAACAGCAACACTCCCTCCGAATCCATTTCGTTCAAGCACAAACTGAATATCCAAAGGGCTGAAATCACGTCTTATGACTTGCATTTCTTCGGTAATCCAACTATCTCTAATTGGATCGAATTTCCAGAAATGCTGATGGGTATCTATACGCATAATGAAAAGAAAACCTGATGAGCAATTAATTTTTTGAATACGTTACAACAGTCTGACGGGACTCCCCAAGACCATCTGCTCCTAACTCGATAACATCGCCAGGTTTCAAGTAAATCGGTGGTTTAAATCCTAACCCAACACCTGCAGGTGTACCTGTTGAAATAACGTCGCCAGGCAACAAGGTCATAAATTTAGATACATACGATACCACATGTGCCACCGAAAAGATCAAATCCTTGGTATTGCCATCCTGATAGGTTTTTCCGTTTACCTTTAACCATAGGCGCACATTGTTGATATCTTTGATTTCTTCTTTTGTAGCCATGAAAGGTCCCATTGGCGCAAAAGTATCACATCCTTTTCCTTTATCCCAAGTACCGCCACGTTCCAACTGATACTCACGTTCGGAAACATCATTGTGCAACACATAACCAACCACATAATCTAAGGCCTCATGCTCTTCTACATAAGAGGCTTTTTTACCGATCACGATACAGAACTCCACTTCCCAATCTGTTTTTACAGAATCTTTAGGAATCATCACATTATCGTATGGACCTACCAACGAAGTGGTCGATTTCATAAAGATGATCGGTTCAGCAGGAATAGGTGCATTGGTTTCCTTTGCATGGTCTAAATAGTTCAATCCAATACAAACAATTTTGGATGGACGGGCAAAAGGTGCTCCGATACGCTCGTCTTGAGGAACTTCAATCAACTTACCTTCATTTGCCTTGACAAATTCTTCTAAACGAGCTACACCATCCTCAGCAAAGAATTGCTCATTGTAATCACCACCAAATGCGCTTACATCGTAATTTACGCCATCGATCTGAACACCGATTTTCTCTTTGCCTTGAGCTCCAAAACGTATTAATTTCATTTTTATAGTATTGAGATAATAGATATTTTATTTTTAGCTTTTTAATTGTTCAATTTAATAAAACCACCATCAATTGGATAGTCATTTCCAGTAATAAATCCCGCGTCGTCACTACACAGGAAAAGTGCTAATTTGGCAATTTCCTCCGGTTGTGCCATGCGGCCTATTGGCTGACTTGCTGATAATTTTTCAAACATTTCTTCCTCTTTTCCAGGATAGTTTTTTGCGATAAATCCATCCACAAATGGCGTATGTACACGTGCAGGCGAAATGCTATTGCAACGAATACCGTATGCCATGTAATCCCTTGCAACAGACATTGACATCGCGTAAATAGCACCTTTGCTCATCGAATAAGCAAAACGATCCGTGATACCAACCCATGCAGCGATGGATGCTAGATTAAGGATTGCTCCAGAACCCTGCGCTTTCATCATCGGCACGATCGCATGCAATGCATTATAAGCTCCCTTAACATTCACATTAAAAACACGCTCAAAATCTTCTGATTGACAATTTTCCAAATTACCAACATGAGCAATACCTGCATTATTTACTAAAATATCAATTTTTCCGATATTTTGTGCTATAGCAGTAATTTCTTGCTGGTCAGTTACATTACAACGATTAAACACAGCCTGACCACCCAAAGCCAAGATTTCATCAACCACCGCATTACCACCGTCTTCATTCAAATCCAGAATATGAACTTTTGCTCCTTCTGCAGCAAATTGCAGACTGATCGCACGGCCTATCCCACTACCACCACCGGTAATTACAGCTACTTTTTGTTCTAATTTTCCCATTGTTATTTAATTGTTAATGTCAATACCAAATCTGCTTCATCTGTCGATGTTGGCAAATCCACGCGTAGACTATTGTTCTTATGACTAAACTTAATCTCTTTCTTTCCGATAAATGTGCTTACTTTTTTCACTTGATAAGGCAGGTTATTGATCAACAATTCCTTTTTATCGGTTTTAAACACATGTAGATACACCTGATTTCCTTTTTTTGTCAACGCATAATCGTCTGTTGGCGACACCGCTCCCCCCTCTGTTCCATAGATTGTTTCACCATACACCGATAGCCATTTTCCAAGTTCTTTCAAACGCTCCTGTTGATAGTCCTGAATCTCACCGTTCGGCATCGGACCTACATTGAGCAATAAATTGGAACCATGACCAGCTGCTTTGACCAGGTATTTCAGTACTTCCTGAAATGATTTACGTGTCCGATCTTTCAGCTCAAATCCCCACGATCCAGCAATTGTTCCACATACTTCCTTCGGTAATTTCCCGACATCATGTGCATTCGTACCGAACCCAGTGGTATTCTCCCCAGGTAAATCACGTTCGAACATCTGAAAATCTTCACCTTCAAATGGTGCCAAATGGTGATTATTACCGACCAAACATTGCGGCTGTAACTTATGAATCAATTCATAGATTTCTTTGAAATGCCAATCTTCATTGGGCTTGTCCCAATGACCATCAAACCAAATCCCATCGATCTTACCATAATTGCTCAAAAGTTCGGTCAATTGGCTTTTCATAAACTGAACATAATGATTCCAATCCCCTTTTGTTGAATCACGGCCCGCAATGCCGCCGCCCGTTTTACCAACGGGTAGATAATCATCCCGGTGCCAATCTAAAAGTGAATAGTAGAACATCACTTTTATCCCTTCAGCATGGCAAGCTTCCACCAACTCTTTCACAATATCGCGTTTGAAGGGCGATTTCTTCACCACGTTATAGTCCGAAATCTGGCTATCCCACATCGAAAATCCATCATGATGTCTGGTGGTAAAGGTGATATACTTTGCTCCCGCCTGTTTAAATAACTTCGCCCATTCTTTCGCATTGAAGGAAATTGGATTGAAAAATTTAGGCAGCAATGCATATTCATCCAAACTGATATTTTGGTTGTTCATGACCCATTCACCATCTCCCAGCACACTATATACCCCCCAATGGATAAAAACTCCAAACCGAGATTGTTCAAACCATTCCCTATTTTTTAAATTTTCGGGACTCGGTTGATAATGTTGCTGGCTATAGCTCGCGGATACAGATCCCATCAGCAAGGCCAAACCACAGATTACATGTTTAAGTTTCATATGTAAATAATTAGTTGTCATGGATTTTCAATAAACTCATTATACTCAACTACAATGAAACACCTCTACGCCATGGAATGAAATCGTCTTGCCCCAACAACACCGCTTTTGGTTTCACTTCACCAGAAGCAACTTCTATCACATAATCCAAAATACGATGTGCAGCCTCCTCAATAGTCTCTGTACCTTCGATAATGGTACCACAGTTCAGATCCAGGATATCGGGCATTTTCTCAAAAGTTTTGGTATTTGTTGAAAGTTTCACAACCGGTGTAATCGGGTTACCCGTGGGTGTACCTAGGCCAGTCGTAAACAAGACGATATTGGCACCTGCGGCCACCTCTGCAGTGGTACTTTCCACATCATTACCTGGAGTACATAATAAGTTTAACCCCGGACCGTTGGCCAATTCAGGATAATCAATCACTGCTGCAACAGGTGAGGTTCCTCCTTTTTTGGCTGCTCCTGCAGACTTAATCGCGTCAGTAATTAAGCCATCACGAATATTTCCCGGAGAAGGATTCATATAGAAACCCGAGCCATCAGCCTCGGCTTTTGCATTATAAGTACGCATCAGCGACATAAAACGCTCCGCAGTTGATTCATCAATACAACGATCACTCAACTCCTGTTCAACGCCACATAATTCAGGGAACTCCGCCAAAATCACCGATCCGCCTAAAGTCACCAAAATATCCGACACAAAACCGAGTGCTGGATTGGCAGAGATACCCGAGAATCCGTCCGAGCCACCACATTCCAGTCCAATACACAATTTGTCCAATGTGGCTGGTTTGCGCTCATTTTTATCAGCTTGCATCATCCCCGCAAAAGTTGCCTTAATAGCCTTTTGCATAAGTTCCTTTTCAGTTCCTTCTTTCTGCTGTTCGAAAATATACAGCGGGCGATCAAAACCCGGGCTTCGCTTTTCAATTTCCGCCTTCAGAATAGAAGCCTGCGCATGCTGGCATCCTAAACTCAACACCGTTGCCCCCGCAACATTCGGATGGGTAATATAGCCAGCCAAAAGACCACATAAAGCATCCGAATCCATACGTGTTCCACCGCATCCCATCTCATGATTCAAAAACTTGATTCCATCGACATTTTTGAATAGGCGTTCCTGCTCACTGGAAGTCGAATTAGCAAGTAGATCCTGACTAAGGATCGCATTTACATCAGCACCGGACTTATATAAGCCAATGAGATCGTCAACTTCAGAGATGTAATTATTCGCTTTTACTTTATAGCCGAGCTTTTCCTCAAAAGCAGCCTTCAAGGTCAATACATTTCTGTTTTCGCAAAAAACCAATGGAATAACCAACCAGTAATTGGCCGTTCCAACAGTCCCATTTGAACGGTGGAATCCATTGAACGTTTTATCTCTAAATGCAGCAACATCAGGTTTTGTCCAAGCTGTCTTACGGTTGCCCATTCTAAAATCTTCCGACGCATGGCGCAAGTTTTCGGTGGTAATGAGTTCCCCTTCAGCTAAGGGAATATTCAATTTCCCAACCAGAACACCATACATCAATATCTCCGCATCTTGTTCCATTGGCTGGATCGTGAATTTATGTTTGGCAGCAACAGCTTGCTTTAATGTAAATTCCTTACCTTCAAAAACAATCGTTGTTCCCTCAGCCAAGTCCTGTAATGCAACAAGGACATTATCCATTGGATGGATCTGTAAATAGCGCTGTATAGCCATAATTATACTAATTCAAATATTTTTGTCATCATTACCCATTTCTCTCCTGGATTTGCCCCCGGAATAGCCGCCTGATATTTCCACATCAGCTGTTCCCATTCCTGAACTTTTTCATTGGCAGCATCCATAGCTGATTTTTTCTCAAATGAAAAATCCTCACCTACCTCCATGTTCATAAACAATCTATTTTCAAAACGATAGATCTCCATCTGCAGAATACCTGCATCCAGAATCGAGCGTTTTATTTCCGGCCACACTTCACGGTGGTAATCCTCATATTCCTTGATCAATTGTGGATCGTCCACAAGATCCAAGGCCATGACATATCTTTTCATTACTAACTAATTAATGTGATTTAAGATTTTCCGTTTCCGCAATACTGACATTTCTATTTTGGAAAGCAAACAACAAGACAACAATAAAACAAACCAATGGTACAAAATAGCCATATTGGAAATGTCCCGTTTTATCGGAGATAAAACCCAATATTGGAGGCAATAAAGCACCACCAACAATAGACATGACGATCAAACTAGAAGCAGATTTGGTATCGGCACCGATACCTTGTACACCAAATGCGAATATCGTCGGAAACATAATGGACATAAAAAATGCAATGCCAATCAGCGCATATAGGGTCTGAATACCTGATCCGAAGATGACAAATAGGGATAGAAAGATCGCTATAGCGGAATAGATGATCAGGAGCTTGGATGCTGACACAAAACGCATAAAAAATGTACCGATAAACCGGCCCAACATAAAAGCCAATCCAGCGAACCCAGCATAATCGGCACCATCCTTACCTGATATACCGGCAGCTTCTGTTGCATATAATACGAGGAAGCTTAAAATACAAACTTGCGCTCCCACATAGAAAAATTGAGCCACCACTGCCCAACGCACATTTTTATGACGCAATGCATGGAAAAAACCGGCTCTACCTTCTTCCTCAGCATCTTTGATATCAGGTAATCTAGTAAAGAAAAACAAAGCAGCAATCAATAAAATCAATATCCCTAGTACCACATAAGGCAATTTCACAGCAGCTGTTTCCGACTGAATATATGCCATTTTTGCCTGTTCAGCCATTTGCGCCAGTTCCTCCTGTGTTTTAGGTTCATGTGATAAAATAAATTTCCCCCCAAAAATTGGAGCAACAAAGGCAGCAAGCCCATTAAAAGACTGCGCAAAATTTAGTCTTTGCGCCGACGAAGCTGGATCTCCCAAAATAGCGACATACGGATTTGCTGCAGTTTCCAGAATGGTAAGACCACAGGCAACAACGAACAAGGCCCCTAAAAAGAAAACATAACTTATCGTATTGGCCGCAGGTACAAAAAGAAAACAGCCAATGGCAAAAAAGATCAATCCGATCAGAATACCTGCTTTATAGCCGTATCTTTTCATGATAATTCCAGCAGGAATCGCCATCACAAAATAAGCGATAAATACAGCCGAATCGACTAAGGAAGCCTGGAAATGTGTTAAACTAAACGCATTCCTCAAATGCGGAATTAATATTGGATCAAGGTTATGAATAAATCCCCAAAAAAAGAACAAGGATGTCACCAAAATCAAGGCAAATGCGTAACTCTTTTTATTCGTCATATTTTTCAAATGGTTATAAGTAGTTATTTAATGTAAAATAAGCTTAAAAATGCTAGACAATATTCAAGTATATTATCAAATTATTAAGCTATATTACCATAGCTAAACTGAATTATGTAACTTTACTGCATATATTTCATAATTATGAAAGCACAGCTGCTTCATTTAAATAGCAATCTTGAGCATTCGTTCAACGCGAGAAGAGACGATACGCCCCAGTACCATAATCTTTGGCATTACCATGAAGAACTGGAATTAATTTATTTTGCCAAAGGCTCAGGCACCCAATTTATTGGCGATAGCGTCCGGCGCTTTGAATCAGGCGATATTACCCTTGTTGGTTCAAACCTGCCTCACTATTGGTTATTTGACGAAATTTATCTTCAAGAGGAAGAAGCAGAAAGTGCAGATATTCGTGTTCTTCATTTTAAGGAAAACTTTTGGGGAAATGATTTCATTAATTTACCTGAAAATAAATCCATCAAAGACCTTATACGTGTATCCAAAAGAGGCATTTCATTATTGGAGAGCAGCCGACTAAAAACTGTGCAATTAATTGACGCTATCTTGGCAGCAACAGGTACCACACGTATTATTCATTTATTAGAAATCTTACAATTTATTTCGGCCGAAGAACAACATGATCTATTAACGAGCCCCACTTTTACCATCCAGCTGCAAGATCAGGACGCCAACCGAATGCAGATTGCCATGCAATATATCGGTGAAAATTATCGCGACCAGATACGACTGCAGGAACTTGCTTCCCTAACGGGAATGACCCCCAATTCGTTCTGCCGTTATTTCAAATCACAAATCGGAAAAACACTCTTTCAGTTTCTGATCGAAATGCGCGTGAAGACAGCCTGCAATTTATTAATAGAAAACAAACAGACGGTGAAGCAGATCTGCTTTGAGTCAGGTTTTCAAAACTTTTCGAGCTTCCATAAATACTTCAAAAATGTAACTGGCACTACACCGCTCAGCTTTCAGCGATCAAAAACTTAAAACGATTTTACCCAATAAGCTTGAATCTTCCATCAATCGATGGGCTTCAGCAGCTTCCGCAAAAGGAAGCACACGGTATAAAGTAGGCTTGAAATCGCCAGCGCTAAGCTTCGGCCATACTTGAGACCAGATATCATCCCGTAGCACTTGCTTAAATTCACGGTCTCTCGCCCGCAGTGTACTTCCCGTTAAAACAATCCGTTTCTGCATTAATTTGAGCAAGTTTAACTCGACTCTTGCGCTTTCCATCGCATTAATGTAAACCAACCGGCCATCAGGGTTCAATAGGTTTATATTTTTCTCAAAATATGATCCGCCAATACTGTCTAAAATAACATCAACTCCCAAAGGCTTCAGCGCCTCCAGAAAATCCTCCGTTTTATAATTTATTGTTTTGACAGCTCCCAATGATTTACAAAAGCTAGCCTTTTCAGCTGAGCTGACTGTCGTATAGACTACCGCACCAAACAAGGTCGCTAACTGAATGGCCGTACTGCCAATCCCTCCAGCACCACCGTGCACCAAAAAAAGATCGTCGGCCTGCAACCTTCCCCGTCGAAAGACATTGTCCCAGACCGTAAAAACGGTCTCGGGCAGCGAGGCTGCCTCCGCAAAGTTTAAATGGTCGGGAATAGGTAAACAATGTCCCTGATAGACTTTTGCGTAGGAAGCATAGCCTCCACCAGCAACAAGCGCACATACACGATCACCAATAGCCCAATCGACCACATCCTTCCCTTTAGCGACTACAATCCCTGCTATTTCCAATCCCGGTATTCGCGCATCCACACCGGCTGGTGCCGGATAGTTGCCTTTACGCTGAAAGACATCAGGTCTATTCACTCCTGCAGCCTTTACTTCCACCAAAACTTCAAGTTCACCGATCTGCGGCATCTCCACATCGCGGACTTCCAAAACTTCCGGTCCACCCGGTTCAGTAATAATAACGGCCTTCATCATGATTTTTTTGGGTATTTCTGTAATCTTATATTGAGCGAAAGCATAAAATAACGAGCCAAACGATTGTTCCGAACATCTAAAATATCATTTCCCACCACGGCACGTGAAATACCAGTATTCTGATTCATCAGATCGAATCCCTGAAATCTCAACATACCCAAGTTATTCCTTCCAAAAGTATATTCCATATAGGCATTGATTATCGTCGGATTAATATTGTTCCATGAGCTCGAATAACCTGCATTAAATTTTTGAGAAAGCTCAAGTCCCATGGTAAAATGTTTCCCTAAATACGCTTTAGATCCCAACCCAACAATCCCGGAATGTGCCGTGATATTATCTTGTACAGGCCAGTCAAATGTCGCCCTGTTTAAAGAATAGTTTCCATTTAATTCGGCTTCAAAGATATCACTCCAGGTATAGCGGAATTGAAGAGCCTGTGTAAACAAAAAGTGCCCACCAAAGCTCTTTTTATCATTGACATAGGAAATATTGTTGTAATAATCTGCATTACCATTCAAGCTCATCTGCAAATTATCCGACAATAAAGAAGCTGTAAACAAATAATAGCTCTTAATATCATAATAACCTTCTGTATTGCGATAAGTCGTTTTCTGTATCGTTGAATTGGGTTCAATTGTCCGGTTTGCTACAATCTTGTCATTTACCAAGTTAAAAGCCAGACTGGCCTCTAAATATTGCCCCCTTCGTGTAATGGATTTCCGATACTTTGAAACAATACTATGTGCAAATTCGGATTTCAGATCCTTATTTCCGATCACAATATTTTGTGTGTTGGTATTATCCACTACAGGCTGTATCTGATAGAAGCTAGGCTGGTTATTACGTCCATAATAGTCCATGGAAAGATCCTCTTCTTTGGTAAACTTCCATTTCAATCCAGCAGAAGGCACGAGGTTAACATTTGAATAGGAGGTTTTTATCAGTTTGTCCGTTGAACTTCCCGTTAATTCGGAAGGCTGAACAGCAAAACCGAAGTTCACTTTCACTTTCTCGCTTAAATCTTGCCGATAAATCATGCCGACTTTATTGCTAGCAAAGGAATAGTCGTACTTCAAACTAAGGGAGTCTACCAGTATGGGGCCGTTGTTAAAATTATTGTTATTATCAAAAGTAGAGCGGCGAGCATCAATCTTAGTATAGTCGAAATCGTAATTGATCTCCAAGGTACCCCCTAAATCAACGGGCTCCACCAACGACAACCGACTTTGGATATTTTTATTCTCATTGCTGGAACGGACCATTTGATTGAGATAAGTCTCCGTTATTTTTGGCACGTTCGTGCTGCTGTCGATCGCTCTATTAAAATCGCGCACTTCCTCATCTTTATCCAGGGAATTAAAATCCGTATGCAATGTATAAAGTACTTTCCGCCCCGGTTTAGTAAAACTTCGCACGTAAAAAAGATCTAAAGCTGCTGCAGGACTTTCTGTACTATTGGCCGCGCCATAGTTTCCCGTACTACTCAACCGATTATTTTGGATCCTTCTATCTTTTAACGTATTGCTGGTCGAATTGGTCCAAGATAGTTTGGGCGATATTTTAAGCTGATCTTTGGGCGACAGCTTCATATCAAAATCCCAGTCCATTTTATGTATACGATCGATTGATTTTATCTTGTAGTCTTCATAATTACTAATCAAATTATTCGCTGCTTTGCCGTATCCATATATTGATTGTAATAAGGAATTTCCCTGGATATAATTATTCCGCTGCGTAAAGGAATACTTACCGCTTGCTGTTACCGTTTTAGAAAGTGGACTAGAGAAACTCCCCCCGACAGATCCGATTTTATTGACCCCATCCGTTGGATCCGCAAAGTCGGCTAGCTCGCCCATTTCCCGTTCCCGCTCCCCTCCATTGGGAGAGCCGAAGGAAAAGAGATTGGTATTCGTATTATTCACCGATGCGATAACAGAGTACTCTTTACCGTCATTGAAACGATTCAGTCCAGCACTCCCCAAATAACGATCTACCGAACCACCGCCAAGCGTGGCTTGACCAAAAGTAATTTTCTTCTTATCATCTTTGAGCACGATATTCAGGACTTTTTCGGATTCAGTACTTTTAATTCCTTTTGCCGTCGCCTCATCACCATAAAAATCAATAACCTGTACACTTTTCACAAAATCTGCAGGAAGGTTACGTGTAGCGGTGAGCACATCGCCACCAAAAAATTTTTTTCCATCCACCTTAACAGAGGATATGGGCTTACCGAAGGCATAGACAGAACCATCGCGGGACACCTGTATATTGGGCAATGCTTTAAGCGCCTCTTCTAAGAGTGCCCGACGATCAAATTGAAAAGCATCCAGGTTAAATTGAACAGTATCCTGCTTATATACTATGGGTTTATATTTTAGTACAACAACTTCTTTTAAAAGAGATACATGGGGAAACATGGTCAATTTTCCAACATCCAATTTAGCTGTCGTGCTATTGTACAAGGGATAACTGCGCTCCAATATACTTAAGCCCAGCTGGCTACAGCTAATACGAATATCATTACCGAGTACACGACTAAAATGAAAATAACCTGTTGCGGAAGTGGATGAGAACAAGGTATCGCGAGAACTCGTCAGATGAACACTGACGCCATTTAAGGGCCTTCCTGCAGTATCTACAACAATTCCATAAACTTCTTTTTTTGACACCTGCCCTAAAGCGCTTTTGGGTAAAAAAAACAAGTTCGTTATAGCTAAAAAAAGTACTAACCGGATAATATTCCCGCCCCTTAGTTCCATCAAATAGACTTTGCAATAATACAATTCAATATAAGAATTCTTAAGCTATTAACGTAAAAAGTTGTGATTTTGTATATAAAAAAACGAGCTGTTTTCTCAACAGCTCGTTTTTTACACTATTTTTTACAATTTATTATTCACCCGCAAAGGCAACCTTAACGAGGTGTTTGTCAATTTCCCAACGACCAGTACCGTCTTCACCAATCACATCGAACAACTCAAGGATACGTCTTGCAACAAACTCCTCTTCTACTTGCTCTTCCAAGAACCATTGTACAAAATTAAAAGTAACATAATCCTTCGCTTTAGCACATTTATCAGCGATGTTGTTGAACTGTTCAGTAACAAACATCTCTTGTTCCAATGTTTGTTCGAAAACGCCACGGAACGATTCAAAATCTTGCGGGATACCTGTAACTTCCGGAGAAATTGCACGACCACCGCGGTTGTTGATATAATTGAAAAGCTTCAACATGTGCTCGCGCTCTTCGTTGGATTGTTTCGCAAAAAATTCTGAAGCATTTTCCAAACCTTGATCATCACACCATGAAGACATTGCCAAATATAACGCTGAAGAATGAGCTTCAACTTTAATCTGTGCATTCAATATATTTTCGATCTCTTCTTTCAAAGAAGATTTTAATTTCAATAAATCTTTCATATTTACCTTAAGTTTAATTTCTAAAACATCAACAGGTGAAACACATTATCACCTGATTACATTACAAAGATACAGTAGATCTTCAAAATCTGTATCAAGAATATGCAATACAAATTCAGTCTAAATTAGACATGAAAACCGCAACTTGTTTAGAATCAATACAATTACAAATACGTAATATTGATACTTTCAATAAGCGATAAATTAAAACAATAAGTGGCTTAAAGGCCTAAAAATCATTGAATGTCAATAAAACCAGAGGACGACCTCATTGACACTTATTTAAATTAAAATTAAATAAGGTCTTTCCAAACAAAAAGCGGTGTACATCACAGACGTACACCGCTTTTTTCAATTCTTTTATATGTATAGCCTTATGCAAAAACTGCAAATGGCGAAACCTGCAAACAAGTTCTGACGACGCTATTCAATTCCATCATAAATTTAGCGCCATCTAACAATTCGCGCAATTGAAGGACATCCTCTACAGCTAAGATGAAACATCTTTCCGTACGGAAAGGCATAATGATTTCAAAATCCGATGAACGTGTTGTGTCGTGAAGCATGTGCTCAACATCAATCGCATCGATACGTTTCCTAAACTTCAAAAAATCCGATACCGAGAAAGAAGTTGTTTCATTATTATATTCCAACCAGAAACAATTTTTGCGGCTACATTGATAAACTGTACCTGCTGTGGTTGAAAAAACTTCCTCAACATTTGCTAACGGACAAACCAATTTTGACATTTCTATTTCCCTTATCATTTAAATCGATCAAAAATAAATATTATTTATAATCAATCCAAGTAAAACAGAAGATTATTTTGATTTAATATAAATAAGCCTTTCAACAAGTCGTGCGAAATGAATTTATCATGATTGGCAGACACCATTAGCGCTGAAAACTCACCGAAGTTTCCTTTTGGTCAATAACAAGAGCCAGTTACAAAAAAAAAGAGGCCAGTTGTTATAACTGACCTCCTATATTTACATCTATATTTTAATAGTTATTAATCGTATTCTTCTTCCTCTTCTTCTTCCTCTACGGCAAGAACTTCATTACGTCCATTGACAACTGTATTTTTCGTCTTTGTTTTATGTTTGTTAATCTGCCTACGCAAGGATTCTACAGCAATATCTGTCGCCTCCTCAAAGCTTTTCGCTTGCCCTTTCGCAAAAAGCTGGCTTCCGGGGATATTCAATTTAATTTCTGAAATTTTATTTGCCTCATCATCGACATTTTCCAATCGCAGGTAGCATTCGCCACCAATGATGGAATCCAAAAACTGCTCCAATTTTCCTGTTTTCTTTTTGATAAACTCGATTAGCTTTTGATCAGCAGTAAATCGAATGGATTGCACAGTAATGTTCATTTTTCCTCCTTTTTTTAAGCTTTTGGATGAGCTTGTTTATAAATTGACTTCAATCGTTCTGCTGAGTTATGCGTGTACACTTGTGTTGCCGCAAGCCCTGCATGCCCCAGCAGCTCTTTAATTGCATTTAAATCCGCCCCATTGTCCAACAGGGCCGTTGCGAAAGTATGTCTCAAAATATGAGGACTTCTCTTACCCTGAGTAGAAATCAGCGTCAATTGCCGATGTACAATATCATAGATCAGCTTGGCATATGCCGGCTTTCCTTCTTTCGTAACGATTAGTAAGCTGTTATTAGTATCAACAAATTGCGTCGCCTTTTGTTGCAAATAGTTTTTCAATTCTTTCAATAAAAGATTATTGATCGGAACCAAGCGTTCTTTGTTCCTTTTACCTAATATAAGAATATTTTTATTAAAAAAATCGATATCCCTCTCCTTAATTTTCAACAATTCGGCCAAGCGAATCCCGGTACCGAACAACAATTCCATAACCATATAATCGCGACAGGATTCAAATCCATCCTGCTCCTGTCCCATCTGATCCAATAAACGCACCAGCTTTTCCTTTTCAACGACTACAGGTAATTTTTTAGCAGTTTTTAACGCTTTAATGAGCGTCATGGGATTTTTCGCGATACACTCTTCTCTTTGCAAAAATTTAAAATAAGTCCGCATTGAAGACATACTCCGGTTAACTGAACTTGCATTTTTTCCAGACTCTACCATTTGTGCGAAATAATGGCGTAAATCACGGTATACAATATCCGGCACAGTCAGTCCCTCACGACCCAAAAAAGACTGGAACATCTCCAGCTCATGCTTATAGGCAATAACCGTATGTTCTGAATACCTTTTTTCAATCTGCAAAAACCGAATAAACTCCTTTTCCAACATATTTTCCCTCGCTATATAGCTTAAATTACAAACTTAAAAGCACAAAAAAAAGGGAAAAGCAATGCTTTTCCCTTTATATTTTAAAATTATCAGCGAATCAATTAGTTAGCTACATCTTGATTCAAAGATTGTTTGTAAATCGCTTTTTTCACTTGAATGCGACGAGTTACAGATCTCTTTTCGTAAGCTTGACGTGAACGTAACTCTCTTAAAACTCCAGTTTTCTCGAATTTCTTTTTGAAACGTTTCAATGCTCTATCTAAAGATTCTCCTTCTTTTACATTTACGATAATCATGCGTTATATATACCTCCTTTCGCCGCTTTTAAATTTAAAGTGGGACAAAGGTAAGCTATTTATTTTTAAAAAGGAAAACAAAATTATTTTTTATAACAATTCGAATTCTTCCAATAAAGCTCGCAACGGTTTCTCCTTGGTACACAACGCCGTATGCCAGCCCAATTGTTTTGCTGTCGCCAGATGTTGAGGACTATCATCAATAAATAAAGTCTCCGCGGGATCCAATTGTTGTTCTTGCATGACCAATTCAAAAATCTCCGCATCTGGTTTGCGCATCCCTACTAAATGGGAGTAATAGGTTTTTTCAAAAAAACCTTCATTGTCGGCAACACCATACTTCTCATGAATATCATTCATACAATAGGCATAATGAATTGCATTGTTGTTACTTAACAAAAAGGTACGGTATTGATCTTTCAACTGGACTAAAATCTCATGATTACCCTGTGGTACACCGATCAGTAAACTGTTCCAGGCCGTATCAATCTGGGCGTCCGTCAGTGCTGGATTTTGGGTTAATTCTCTTATCCCCTCACGAAATTGCGTCGAATCAATTTTTCCTTTATCAAAATTATCAAAAAGTGAACTTTGACCATGATGTCCAAATACGGCATCAACATTTTCTATACCTAACTGAGTAAAAGCATCTTTCAATTTTACAAAGTCGATCATAAAGATCACATTCCCATAATCAAGAACAATATTTTTAATTTTTTCCATCGAATTATTTTGAAATATCGATACAAATATCGATAATTGCATCGTCAAAACGGCACAACGGCTGTTTAAATTGACAAAACAAAAGACCTGCTCCTATAGCTCAGTCGGTTAGAGTAGAAGACTCATAATCTTTTGGTCCCTGGTTCGAGCCCAGGTGGGAGCACAGAACAAAAAAGTCGCTTTTCTATATAGAAAAGCGACTTTTTTGTTTAATCCCCTAATGCACCCGTCCGCGCTCCTCTTCGTTGCCAGACGTTCTGGAACTGCTATTCTCCTTTCCCTTGCCGAAACGGTATCCAATACTCAATTGCCAATATCGGATAATCTGAAAGTTTGTAAAAGTCTGTTTAATATCATTTACGGTATAAGCATACGCCATTGCACTACTTCTAAAAGCATCATTGAGATTTAATGCCATATCCCACTTTTTATTGGCCGTAGTAGCCTTTATACCCAAATCCAATTTATAATAACGCATTGTTTTTCCGATATGGTCAATTTCCGGAAACTGATACCAAAAATTGATGGCCGCACCAACCGTCTTACTTCGATTCAAGTATATGGTATTGGTATTAGATACATAGGCGCCAAGAGCGCTCACATTTTTTATATAAGCTAAAGACGAGTTAGCTGTTGTGTGATATATACTCATTAACAAATTTGTCTCCCAATAAGCAGTCGGTCTGAATGATATTGCTTCGGTAATCCCCAATCGCGTGCTTGTCAGAAAATTAATCGGTTTCGTGTAAACCAAATTCGTATCAGGATGAACGACTGTGACATTCATAAATCCATTTTCAGTTCGATTGGCAAAAAAACTGGTTCGGAAAATCGATTTATAGGCATGCGTTAATTCCCCATTAAACGTGTATTCAGGTTGTAAGTAAGGATTTCCTTCACCGTAGCTATATGCCGTATACAAGGATTTAAATGGATTCAAATTCCAAAATGAAGGTCTATTAATACGTCTACCGACAGTAAAAGAAAAGCTGTTTTCTGGATTTGCAGTATAAGTGACCAATACTGTCGGGAAAAGCTTAACATAATTTTTATCAGTCTGCCTATCCAAGGTATAGGAATACCCTTTTGTTTGTGTAAGTTCGGCTCTTAAGCCCAATTGCACTTTCCATTTGTCCATGTTTTTGCTCATAAGACCATAAAAGGCCTGCGTATTCTCCCGATAGTCAAATTCATTGCTGAGATCGGTATTATAAACCAGTCCATTGTCCGTTTTATTGTAATAGAAAGCATTACTGTACTCCTTAATAAAACTCAACTTGCTCCCAAAACTGAGCGTTGCAAACGGCGTAGGCCAGTCTACGTTGGCTCTGAATGTGTAGATTTTAATATTCTGTTTATTTTGATCAAAATAAGCAACCTTACTTGCAGGTTTATAATTTCCATTACCATCGAAAGCATTACTTTCAAAATCAGACACATCATTCCGATAGTAGTTCAAAAAATCAGCATTCAATAAAAGCTGTCGCCCCATGGTATCCAATTTAATATCTGCATACGTATTGAGCGAAGCTGGTAACGCCACAGGATGATAATGTGCTTTTGTTGTTAACAGAGAATCAAGAGCCCCGCTTTTGTTATAGATTGGATTACGCACATTATCTCCGCCGTCATACCGGTCGCGTCCACCCGAATAAGATGCTCCAACCGTAACGGAAGAGTTAACCTTATAGTCAATTCCAAGCAGTGCGGTGGTGGCATTGTGGTTATAGGCACCGGTATCGAGCTGTTGCCAATGTTGTCGCGGATAATAGATATCAAATTGAAATCCTTCCAAAACGCGTCCCCGGGTATGGTTAACGCTTCCGTAAAAGGACCATTTCTTCCAGTTGTAAGCTAAATTGGCGCTTGCACTAACATCTCCAAAAGTCTTCATCCCAGAAATAGTAGACTCCCCGGGAACGTAATATTTTGAAGCAAGCTGAATATTTCCTGAATAACCTTCCGTTTTATGCTGCTTGGTAATAATATTGATCAACCCTGCGTTGCCGTCTACTTCATACTGAGCAGATGGTTGAGCAATATACTCGATCTTTGAAATCTGATTTGCCGCATATGTTTTCAAATAGTTTATAAGCTCCTCCCCCTGCAATTGGACAAGACGATTATTGATCATGATCCTTGTCATTCCTTTTCCTACAACGGTTATTTCATTATTAATAACTCTTACGCCCGATAATTGAGAAACAGCGTGTAAAGCATCACCCCCCGTTGCCGTAATACTACTTCCTATATTATAGACTACCTTTTCTGTCGATCGCTCAACCAACGCTTCGCTTCCTGTCACGTTGGCCTCTGCCAGACGTCTTTCATCGGCTTTGAGACGAACGACAATAGCTGTATCACCATGAATGGCATACTGTGCATAGTAGGGCTCATACCCCACTCCCGTAACGGTCACCGTATATTGTCCTTTTCCCAAATGCGCAAATTGAAATGTTCCATTGCTGTCAGACTGCATCGCGACCTTTAATTCCCCCTCGAGTCTTTTTAAAATCACAGTTGCGGACGGCACGACATTCTGTGAAGTATTTTCAACTCTCCCGGAAATCTTGGACTGTGCAGACGCTGTCCCGGTAGACAACAATAGAATAGCAAAAACAAATCGTATGACAAGCATGGTTTATTTGGTAAAGGTTTTATTTAATGAAATATTTCAATTGTATATACAAACCAACAAATGTATTATTTTTCGGCAAATTCAAGGTCTTATTTTATCAATGAAAATCATAATCCTGCCACTTCAAAACGCAAGACTTCTGTTCAACTCCTACTATTTTATGCTCGCACAAGAGCGGAATCAATAAAAAAAATCCCCATCGCATGATGGGGATTTTTTTTACCGGGCTCTCCTTATATTTCCTTTCGATTATCGTCCGATTCAATATCGATCAATTTATTGTAAGGATCTATACCTACCTGTTCGGGTTTTTGATCAACAACTAACGTCATCGTATTGTTGATTCGATCGATTTTATGCTTTTTTAGATAAAGCTCCTGACGTTTATTACCGTCTTTGCTTTTCTTATCCGAGAAAACACCTACCTCGATATAGTCTGCCAATGGCAATGACTTCAGGGTCACACGATCTGATTTCTTAAAGGACAGCGGCTGTCCACCTTCGTCATTGTAACTCTTTTTCCCATTGCCATCTACGCGGTACTTGGACACTTCAAATTGGATATCAACCTGGTATTTACCATTCTTAAGTTTCTTAGAACTTACTTTTTCTATTTTATTGTTATACAGGGTGATCGTTTCAAACATATCTTTAATCAGGTAACGTAATGAGTCCGGAGTCGCCTGTCTAAAACTATCCACAAACTCAGATGAAGTTGTATACGGTGGGTTTTGAAACGCTTTACGTTGTAAATAAGACTGGGCTGTCCTGTTAAAAAGATCCTCCCCCAGATAATCGCTCAAGGCATAAAGTACCAGGGATCCCTTTTGGTAATGGATATACATTTGATTTTCATTATACATCAACGGCTTTTCACCTAGCTTTTCGGCACTTCGTCCCTGTAAATAGCCATCGAGCGCATCTTTGAGGAACTTACGCATCTGCCCTTTGCCATATCTTTTTTCCAAAACCTTGAGCGATGAATATTCAGACATACTTTCGGACATCAATGTAGCCCCCTGCACATTGGCTCCTACCACTTGATGTGCCCACCACTGATGTGCAATCTCATGGGCTGTTACCGCGTAGGGATAATCGACCGCATCTTCCTTCTTCTCATTGACATCAGCAATAAAACCGATCGCTTCGGAAAAAGGAATTGTATTTGCAAAGGACTGCGCGAAAGTTCCCGCTGTGCGCGGAAATTCAATAATACGCAATTGTCGATGCGGGTAAGCACTGTATTCTTTCGTATAGTAAGCCAAAGAAGCCTTACTGGAAGCCATCATCCGATCGAGGTTATAGGTATGCCCCTTATGGTAATAAATCTCCAAATTAACCCCGTTCCACTTATCTTTTTTGACTTCATATTCGGCCGAATTAAAAGCAAAAAAGTTCAGGATTTCCGAATCCATTTTATATTGATAGTACTTACGACCATCTTTTTCCCATTGTTTTGTGAGATAGCCAGGAGCAATAGCCAACTGATTCTTGGCCGTACTTACTGTAGCTTCAAAACGGATCCAATCGGCATCGTTGGATATATAGTTATTCTGCAGAGCCCTTTTGTCAGTCTGCGGAGCCATTCTATCGCGATACGGAAGTCCATACTTTTTGCGGACATCATTATCTACCAACTCGCCCCGGTCAAGATAGCCTATATTCGGAAAAAGCATATTGTTGATAAATGTACCATTGCCCTTCACAGGCGATTTTTCATTTATCCAGGTATTGGCAGGACTAACAGTACTAAATTTCAACACAATAGAATCGCCCGGAGCCATCGGCTTCTCGAGTTTATAAATGTTGAAATTATATTTATCGTCGGCAGAGATCAGCTTATTCGGCACACTTAAAGAAAATGTATAATCGTAATTATTGTAATTGACAAAAATAGAATCAATAGGCGTATTGGTCTTATTTTTCAATACATAGTCCGCATGCGCTTTAAAACTTCGCGTATCGGGAAAAATATCCAGATTAAACTTAATATCCACAACACGGGGCTGCGGCCTGTACTGGTATTTCTTATATTTTTTTTCCCATTCTACAGCCTGTTTTTCATGATCCAAACTGGTATAATATGGATTTTTAATGTGGTTTTCGTAATATATTGCAGCACCGATGCCAATAAAGCCCACAATGGCAAAAATGAGCATTGCCGTTGTTACCGGCCCTAAATTCGCCTTAAAAATACTCCATCGCTCCCGAACTCCCGAAAAACCGCCTCTTCGCCATAACAGCAGGGCGATAACGGCAAAAAACACCGCAAAAAGCAGCCAATAGACCCGATACGTTAAAAATGGAAGAACATAGCCGAATCCATCCATATCCGAGTAATCCAGATCTGGCCCCTGGTTAAACTGATAGATCTCCTGTTCTACACCGACCATGGATAAAAATGGTAATCCAATAAAGAGGGTCAATAACACAAAAAATCCAGCCAGGTAATTTTTGAAAAGCGTATGTACAAAAAGTGAAATAAACAGCCAAACCAAATTTGACAGCATACTATACACCATCAGATGCATCACATATTGTCCAATTTCAAAATTATAATAGTGATGGTACACCTGGAAGCCCATGCAGGTCGCAATCACAACGGCTAGCAAAGTCAATTGCATCAAAAGAATTGCGATAATCTTCGATCCCATAAAAGCCCAGTTGGGCGTCGCTGTTGTATCTAACAATCCCCCCATCCGCGTAATGCTTCCACGGTGAACAAGAAGTCCTGTAAAAAGAAACGTCAGGATCAGCAGGAAAAACTTAAATGTAGTCCCCGGGATCATCAGCATTTTCCAGGTCACCGGATAAGTCGACGTTCCGAATATCGAGCCAATGGTGCTTGCCATCAAGATAATAAACAATACCCCTACTAAAGTCAATATTAAAAACACCGGATTTTTGACGATATAGCGATAGTCGTATCGCGCCATTGTCCATGTTGTTTTCAAATAATGAAAGGTCGAAAAATCATAGTTTACTTTAGGTAGATTGATTTTAAAGATACTATCAAAGTTATTTTTGGTTAAACGGACTCCTTTTTTCGATGATTTAAAGGAAATCGAATGTTGTGAAAAAGAAAACAACATATAAAACCCGCCAATGAATAAGGCTGCGACAGCGAGCCATATTAACCGGTTATAAATAACAGCTCCGGTAAAGGGAAGATTGTTGACATTCTTCTCATCTGGAGACCAGTATTGGGTATAGTATGAGATGGCACTATCACCAAAAGGATCTATCAATGCCCCCACAAAACGATTGTCCATGTTGTTCGCCAAATTCTGAACCAGCACCTGAAGAATAATAAGGATCAACACCGCGACAAAACCAACGTATACGTTTCGTGTCAATGTTACCAGCACAAAGATAATTGCACTAAAAATAATGAGATTCGGGATAACCTGTACAAGATAGGTCTGTAAATACGCCCAAACATGAATCGGCCCCAATAAGGATTGATTGATGCCCGGCACAAATTGTGCGACGATAATCCCCAAGGTTGAAGCAAATACAATAACCAATACAACAGCTACTGATCCAAAGAATTTACCGAGTAGATAGTCCGTTTTTGAGAAAGGGTAACTGAAAAGTATCGTATGCACCTGGTATTGAAAATCCCGGTAGACGCAGGCTCCAACGATGGACGGTATCAAAAAATAGATAATAGTCGACATGCCATTAACCATGCCATTAATCGCCCAAGGAGAATTCATAATGGTATTGGACGAAGTCGTTGCCGTTATACCATCAAAAATACCGAGCGAAGACAGCATAATGAACAACGAAAGCGCAAAGAAGAGTGCCATATAGATGTAGACGGCAGAACTTTTAAACCAACGCGCAAACTCAAAATGGAAGATGGCTTTAAACATGGCGTTGATCATTTTTTAGCGCTACAAAATAGACATCCTCCAATTGGCCTTGAGCGTTCACAAATGATTCATCAGGACGCGCATCGCTGTACACCCGAATATTGAGTGTGTTGTCCTGATTGTAATTGGTTGAAATAACGTTGTATTTTTGTGTATACTCATCCAGTTGATCCCGACTGATGATACGTACCCAGATCTTACCATCCAATTGATCGATGGATTCTTTAGGAGTGCCTCTCAAAAGAATCTTTCCCCCATTCAGAATGGCCAACTCATGACACAGTTCACGCACATCATCCACAATATGTGTAGAAAAAATGACGGTATGATCTGTACCTATCTCCCGTAGAACGTTCAAAAAACGATGTCTTTCCGCGGGGTCAAGCCCTGCAGTCGGTTCATCTACAATGATTAACTTGGGATCATTCAGCAACAATTGCGCAATACCAAAACGTTGCTTCATCCCGCCCGAGTAACCACTTACGCTTTTATTGCGCACGTCCCAAAGATTGGTTACCTCAAGAACACGATTGATAATGGCATCCCGATCGGCTTTCGATTTAATTCCTTTAAGCTTTGCAAAATATTGCAGCAGATCTGATGCAGAGAGATTGGGATAAACACCAAATTCCTGTGGCAAATAACCCAAAACTTTCCGCAAATCGAGCTGATTTTTGAGTACATCAATATCACCAAAAGTAATACGGCCACTGTCGGGTTTCTGAAGTGTCGCAATTGTCCGCATTAAAGAAGACTTACCTGCTCCATTGGGTCCCAACAAGCCAAACATCCCAGGCTTAATTTCTAAGTTTACACTGTCTAAAGCTTTCACCCCATTAGAATAGGTCTTACTAAGGGTTTCTATGGATAAATTCATAATTTATTTTAACTGTTAATAATATGTTAGTATACCAAAACAATGATATGTTACATCAAGATAGTAAAAGTTAAAAACAAACGAAAATGAAAGGCTTCCAATAGACACATCTGCAGGCAAAAAAACTGTTTTTGCTTTTGGACAAATACCCTAAAAAGATGAGTCTCCAAGCGGCTCAGATAGCATTAAAAGATCTACTAAAAACTTCGCAATAATGGCTGTGTACTACATCGAAAGGATCCGCCAAAACTACGGCTGATCTGGAAATCAACGTATTCAACATGGACACCACAAGCGGAGAGCTTATCTCCAATATAGCCAAACACAGGATCTGTCACATAGACTGTCGGATTAATAGGTAGACCATTCGTTGCTAGCAAGCTCGCCTCATTCAAATTGACCACAATTTTGTCCCATGTTTTCAGTTTTTGGGGTATCCCATAGGGTAGCGCTTCCTCACAAACGATCATCAATCCTTCGCGGATCAGTCCTAGTGCACAGTCCAAATGAAGTATATTAGGATGAAGTTTCACTTCTTCAACCTGATAACCATAAGGCTGTAATAGTTTAGAGAGCCACTTAATCCCAAGGCTGTTTGAAGAAAGCCCAGAGTTGCCGACAAAAATATGTTTACCGTATACCAGGATGTCGCCTCCTTCTAGAAAAGGGCCATGCCATAAGGCCAATTCCTCCTGCTCCGCCATGGCGGGTCTTGGCGCTGCCACATAAAGGCAGTCACTTTGATAAACTTCACGTTCCAACAGATCGCGAATGGGCCATATTTCATTGCGCCGCTGCATAAAACGGATTGACCCCTCAATAACGGCATTTCCGATGGTGAAAAATGGGTCACGGACAAAGAAATTAGAATAACCGTGTTCTCCTCCGGATACTTTTTCAAGTGTTGTTAGGTTACGCGGCCGCAACACTTCAACGCCATATTTCTCCAACAGCAAAGCAAAATTATGGCGCTCTTGTTCCCATGCCTTTTGCAATTCGGGATACACTTCTCCAAAATCTTTTCCTGCATTGGCATCGTCACCCTCCAGCGCAGTGGAAGATAAAAACCGAAGATCTTCAACCTTCATCATTTCTGGAAAGCCAAATTCAGAAACCGTAAGAATAACTTTCTTTAAAGGGGCAAACTCATTTTCTACAAAGATCATAGCACTGATTTTAAGTCCAATTTGCTTTTTTTATCAAAAAAAGCAAATGTATAGGAAAGCGGAATCTAAATTCCTAGAACCCAGCGCACATTGAACAAATCAGTTACTTCAATAAATTTCTGCTGCTTATCAAAATCTATTCTTCTTTTTTGTTGGGATGTAAGTCTTTCAATCAATTCCCCACGCTCGGAAATATCCCGACAGGGCAAAAACACAGCGACGTAGTTTCCCACTCTCCGCCCCTCGTTGTGCACCAAATCAGAGCCGTAAATTGCGATACGCCCGGAAATAAGAGTGGCACTCACTACAGGTATTTCAGCATAGCCCTGCAAGGGTTCGTCGAACATATCAAAATGTAACGTTCCCCCAAAACAGGTCTGATAAAATGTAAGTGCCGCTCTACAATTTCCTGAGAATGTAATGAAAATTCCGCTTTGCAAGCGTTCCATTTGTTGAACTAACATCATATCGATTGGCTATGCATCCGGTATTTCAGGCTCTACAAGTTTTCTCATTTTTTCCAACGATTCTTGCCACCCAAGGTAGCACATCTCGGCAGGAATAACCTCAGGAATTCCAGTCTGTTCAATCTTAAGTTCTGTGCCACAGATCACTTTACGCAAGGAAACAGTCGTAGTCATTTCACCCGGTAAATTGGGATCATCGAATCGATCCACGTACTTGATAAAGGTATCTTGTTCAATCTCAAGGTACTCACCACCAAAAGAATGGCTATGCCCGGTACTAAAATTAATGAAAGTCATTTTGAAACTTCCGCCTACTTTAAAATCCATTTGCTGTACTGTACAGACAAAACCATAAGGAGGTAGCCAGCTGGCATGTGCTATCGGATCTGCGAAAGCACGGAATACCTTTTCAGGACTTGCCTGAATAATTCGATGTAATGAAACATGATTCGTTTTCATATCTATATTGTTTATAAGTGAATAACCATTGCTTATTTTTTGTTTTACTCGCTATCAGTACATTCTTTCAGTACATTCTTTCAGTCCAATACAATCCGGTAAACTTGCTACACTACTGAAGTCTGATGATATGCTCCTGTACCAGCTGTCTCTTTGTTGCTTAAACGAGTAATCTTGGCCTGATAGAAATAAGAAACAGCAAGTATCCCCAATACTAAAATGGGCATCACCATAAATGCTGCATTTTTGTCAACACATGCGTGACTAATAAAAGCAAATATTAAATTGAATGTCAATCCAGCATAGGCCCATTCTTTTAATTTGGTCGGAACCTGCGGTACTGCAATTGCGATAACGCCCAACAGCTTACAGATAATTAAAGCATAGGCAAAATAGTCGGGATATCCCAATGGTTTTGTGCCCGCATTAATATATTGCGGCGCAAATAACAGTGTTCCAAGTGGCATCAGTCCTTCCCAGAGAACTATAAATACCGTTGCTATCCAAAAAGCAATCTTGTTCTTTTTCATTGTATAAATCGTTTGTGTAAGTGTATAATTTCACTGATGATCCACCTTGAATCCAAGAATTACTAATTCGCAGATTCTACATAGTTTACGAAGTTATTTAGAATAGCCTGCCAGCCCGATTTTTGGAATTCAGGATCATTTTCCTGTTCCGCATCAAAAACTGTAATCACACTGGTTTTTCCTTCCACTTCTGAAAAAAGCGTATTTACAGTTCTTCCATCAGCCATGGTATACGCAATTTCCCGGTATAAATTTACCGTATGGTAGGTTCCTTCGAAGTCAAATCCGAAGCTTCCATCTTTTGCCTCCATTCTATTTTTAAAAGTACCATCCACGCGAAGATCATTTTCACTGCTTGGGCAGTGCCAGCTCGGGTCTGCCGAGTTCCATCGCATAATATCCGTTGGACTGTTCCATAATTTCCATACTTTTTCTACAGGAGCATTAATCGTTGCTTCAACTGTAATTTTTGTCTGTCTTTCCATTGTTTTTCTATTGTTTATATTGATATAACAAAGATGCAAAGGATCACAACATTGCAGCTGTTGCAAAGACGACAACTTTAGGGGTAGATTACGACAAAAACTATTTGTACCTTTATATCATAAACCAAAAATGATATGCAAATCTCTGTTTTTGTTCCCGAATACGGCACTATCGAAGGTATTACCCCTGCGTTCAGAACCTTTCATACGGCCAATGAATTTCTAACGGCCTTTGGAAAACAGCCTATTTTTGAAGTCGAATATGTAGGTTTAACGACTTACGTTCCGGCCAATAGTGGGGAGTATACCATCAAGACAAACCGGCTACTACAGGACGTTCAGAAAACAGATCTGCTTATCATACCGCCTATTTTTGGCAACATAGAAAAAGGAATACGTGATAATGCCGAAGCGATCCCTTATTTCACAAAACTGTACCACAAAGGGGCTAGTCTTGCCAGTCTATGCGTGGGTGCTTTCCTGCTCGCTGAGACAGGTCTTTTAGATGGAAAAAAATGTTCGACACACTGGGCACATATTGAAGAGTTCAAGGAAAAATACCCTCACATTGAAATTGAGGATGGCGCTGTGATCACTGAACATGAAAATATCTACAGCAGTGGTGGCGCGAGCAGCTTATGGAATCTGATCCTCTATTTAGTGGAAAAGTATTCCGACAGGGAAACAGCCGTACTCATAGCCAAATATTTTGCACTGGATATCAGCCGGGATAATCAATCGCAATTCGCCATATTCAGAGGTCAACGTAATCATGCTGATCTGGATATCCAACAAGCTCAAGACTATATCGAGAAGAAGTACGAGGAGAAAATTACAGTCGAAGAACTGGCCAATCATGTCAATATTGGGCGGCGAACATTTGAACGGAGATTCAAAGAAGCAACCAACAACACGCCTGTCGAATACCTCCAACGCGTACGCATCGAAGCTGCAAAAAAATTCTTCGAAGCATCACGAAAAAACGTTTCTGAGGTGATGTTTGATGTAGGCTATACCGATACAAAAGCCTTTCGGGATATTTTTCGAAAAATTACAGGCCTTACACCAATAGATTATCGAAACAAATTTGCCAAGGTAACTGCTGATGTCGCCATTGAGCAATAAACTATGATAAACAATAAAGCCACTCCTCTGAGTGGCTTTATCATTGCTCGAATTCCTTATAATTATTTTAACATCATTTCCCGAATATACTTCACGGGTGAATTACCAAAACTTAGGAATTTTTCATTGAACGCCTTCAAATTAAACTGTTTCCCTTCTTTTTGTTTAACAGCTTCCCTAAGGTCATAAATTTCTTTATATCCCGTAAAGTAAGACGTCAGCTGCACACTGCTCACAGACACACGTTTCCATTTACCGGCTGCTTCGGCCTGTTGTTGAAACGCCTCATCAACCAACAAATGCATAGCGTCTTTTTCACTCATATTTTTCACATGGACGCTATAATCGAGTATAGCATTGCAAACGGTACGCAGATGCCATTTGTACCACATCAACCACATTTCAGGAGCATTGTCACCGTAACCGTTTTCGAGCATCATTTGTTCGGTATAAACAGCCCAGCCCTCAATCATTGCACCATTACCTAAAATACTCTTGATGAGACTCGGCGATTGGTTTGCATACACCAATTGGGTATAATGGCCCGGAATAGCTTCGTGGATATTGAGTATTTGCAAGATATAATGGTTATACTCCCGGAGGTAACTCTCCGTTGCCTCTTTGGTCCAGCCTGTCAGACTGCCCACATTGTAATAGGTATTCCCACCTTTATCGTATGGACCAGGTGCACTGATTGAAGCTCCCGCAACACCAGCCATATAAGCAGGCTCTTTGCGCACCACAAGCGGCTTGCTATCATCAATGTACAATAAATCCTTTTGTTTGACAAACGCAACCAGCTTCGGTATCTGTGCTTCGATAGCAGATTGAAACTCTTCTGCTTTAACATGTTTGACAGACAGGGTGTCGATCATCTTTCGAATGACAAGCAAACTATCTGACGGCAAGGATGATTTTCCAAAATATTTAGGCCACAGCTCTTTGCTGATTTTATACATCTCACCATGTAAATAGCTTTTTCTTGCTAGAGCAGCCTGATAAATCTGTTCGGCCGTTGAACCCGATTGGATATCGAAATCAAATTTCTTGTCGTAAAGTTCTTTTCCTAATCTAAAACTTCGCGGAGAAGGATTAGGTGTCACTTTTAAAAATTGAACATATCCGTTGATCGCCGCAATAGCTTGTTGCGAAGCCTTCTGGATGGCATCCTTTTCTGAAGCCGGCAGATCGGACTTTTTCAGTGAATCCCGCAAATCGCTTTCAAAAACAGATAAACCGCCCAAATTCTGTTGAATTGCCAAATCGGTCAATACCAAGGCCGGATTTTTAAGCTGTCCTTTCGCGGCCTCATAGTAGGCCGGAATCTTCATCAAACGTTGATAAATAGCTTTAAGTCGGGTCGATAATGGTGCATAATTCTCGGCTAGCATAAAAGCGATCGTCCCCCCAACATTGTACGAAGAAGGATTCCACTCATACGCGCGCTCTTTCTCAATAGACCAAACATTGGATTCAAGATAGTTTTGAATCAGATGATAATCTGTTTGCTGAGAAAGATTCAAGGTGCTCAGATCAAAACTTTTGAGGCTGTCCAAATGTCTTTTCGAAAACTCCAGACGTAGTTTTCGCGTATTGGCATCCGGAATTGTCAACAAGGAATCATACTGATGGACCCCTACTTGGGTAGCCCATTCCGGATTTTCTTTCCAAAGCTGCTGAATAAAACGGTCTTCATACGATTTAAATTTTTCATTCACAGCAGTATCAGCAGCAGATTGTCTGTTATGAGTTCCCGATCCACAGGAAGCCATCAGGCCCAATCCAGCGATAGCAAGGGTATATGTTATAAGTTTCATTGGAGTAATTTGTCTAAAATTAACATTATTGTTGATGAATTTCAGCATTTTACTCCAATAATTTAAAACTATAACCAGGTATGAAATTTCTGGATAAACCAATTCTTGACCCACTGTGTAAGTAAACAATAGCAGACCAAAATGCCGATAAGCCATGGAAAATAAGTCAGAGGCAGTGCTTCCATTTTTAAGGCAGCGGCAAATGGCGTAAACGGCAAAACGACACCAATAATCATAATTAAACTCGTCAAGGCAACAACCGGTGCAGCAGCCCAGCTTTGAATAAAGGGTATTTTTTTGGTCCTTATCATATGGATAATTAATGTTTGTGAAAGCAATCCCTCTACAAACCAACCAGTCTGAAAGAGTGTTTGATCCGATACCGTATTGGCCTTGAACACGAAAAACAATACTGCAAAAGTGGCGAAATCAAACAATGAACTTATAGGGCCAATAAATAACATAAACTTGGAGACACTACCAGCGTCCCATTTCTTTGGCTCGACGATAAATTCCTCATCCATACTGTCCCAAGGAATAGATACCTGCGATATATCGTAGAGTAGATTTTGAATAAGCAGATGCACGGGTAACATCGGTAGAAAGGGAAGAAAAGCACTGGCCCCAAGCATACTGAACATATTGCCGAAATTGCTGCTTGCCGTCATCTTGATATATTTAATGATATTGCCAAAAGTTCGACGTCCATAAATAACCCCTTTGCGCAGCACCATGAGATCTTTTTCCAGCAGAATGATATCGGCACTTTCTTTGGTAATGTCAACAGCCGTATCCACACTGATACCCACATCCGCTTCCTTAAGTGCCGCTGCATCATTGATACCATCGCCCATAAATCCAACCGTATGTCCTTTATCCCGCAATGCTTTTACAACACGAACTTTTTGGAGAGGGCTCAACTTTGCAAATACCGATACCTCATCAACACATTGATTTAGCTCGGTATCCGGAATGCGATCTAACTCATTTCCATTGACAATCCGATCCACCGGAATGCCGACATCCATACAAATTTTGCGTGTGATAATCTCATTATCTCCAGTCAACACTTTGATCCCGATTCCCAATTTTTGTAAGGCTTCAATGGCCGGCTGTGAAGATGGTTTGGCCGGATCCAAAAAGCCGATGAAACCGGTTAAAGTTAACTTCTCTTCATCTGCAACAGCATAGGTCAAGGGGTGAGCACCGTCAAATTCGCGGATCGCAACCAATAAAACACGCAGCCCTTCCTCATTCATCTTTCTGGATGTTTTCAATACAATTTTACGCATCGTATCGTCCATCGGTACAGTACGGTCATTTTCGACATGCAGGCTACGGTCATCTCCCGGATCAAAAGCATGTGTACAAAGCTCAAGCATTTCCTCTACGGCCCCTTTACAGATCAACAGATGTTTACCATTATGCTGTTTGAGGACCACAGACATTCGTCGTCGCTGAAAATCAAATGGAATCTCGTCAATTTTCAGATATTGATCTTCCACTTTCAAGTAATCGTGCAATTCGGCATGTTCCAGCACAGCCTTATCCATCAAATTCTTGAGACCAGTCTGATGAAAACTATTGAGATAGGCCCATTTGAGCACCTCATCATCTTCGACCCCATACACATTAAGATGTTTTTCCATGACGATCTTGTCCAATGTCAATGTCCCTGTTTTGTCGGTGCACAGAATATCCATGGCACCTATATTCTGGATAGAATTTAACCGCTTGACGATGACTTTACGCTTGCTCATATTGACAGCACCCTTTGCCAGGTTAGCGGTTACAATCATGGGCAGCATTTCGGGGGTTAAACCTACAGCGACAGCAATGGCAAAAAGTAGCGCTTCCGTCCAGTTCCCTTTCATCAATCCATTGATCAAGAAAATCAGCGGAACCATGACCAGCATAAAACGGATCAATAAAAAACTCACCTTATTTATACCCTTATCAAAACTTGTTTCGGGACGTTCGCCGGTAATCGATTTGCTGATACTCCCAAAATAGGTGTAACTTCCTGTCGTTACAATCACGGCTGTCGCCGATCCACTAACAACATTGGTTCCCATAAAACAAATATTACAAAGTTCAATAGGTGATTTGTCCGCCGCATTCCGGATGGGCAAATAATTCTTCTCTACAGGAAGCGCCTCACCTGTCAACATGCTTTCGCTCACAAAAAGGTCTTTACTTTGAACGATACGGCAATCTGCAGGTATCATATCCCCGGCAGAAAGGTATACAATATCTCCCGGCACCAGTTCAACGATAGGAATCTCTCTTTTCCCTTTAAATTTCCGCAATACCGTCGCCGTAGTTTTGACCATACTTTTTAATTTTTCTGCAGCGGCATTACTTCGATACTCCTGTACAAAACGAAGCAGCGCACTGACCAAAATCATAATGGACACCACAACAACTGTTTTATAATCTCGTTCGCCAACCTCTGGAAGCCCTACATCGATGATAAAGGAAACAGTGGCAATCAATAACAGAATATATATAAAGGGGTTAGCAAAAGATTTCAATAGCTGCACATACCACTTTGGGGCCTTTTGATGTTTCACTTCATTTAATCCAAATTTCTGTTGACGTTCCTTAGCCATTTCGTCTGTAATCCCCTCTCTGCTCGTTTCTAACATCGCGCAGGCAAGTTTTTCATCCTGACTGGCCACCCCCTGCAACTTGGTCACGGTCCCCACATTCATTCCATTAGAACTGATCATATTGTGCAATTGATTCTTTGCTGTTTTATTGTTCATTTTAATCATAGCCCTATAGCCCCTTTCATGTTAATTTCCGTAAATCCCGTTCTTATTACAGATCCGATTCTTATTACAGATCCGACTCTGTACCTATAATTTCCCAGCTTATTTTTGTTACTCTTTCTTCGATGGTCAATCGGCTAGCCATCCGTTCGATAAGACTGTCTTGCTGACCGATAGCTCTAACGATGGCACTAATGACAACGCCATTTGTAGCGAGGGTATCGTCACTCGAAAGCGAAGTCAACAACAGTTTTTCGTTACTACTCAGCATCTGCATCAATAAAACACGAATATGATTTTCGATGTCTATCCCACAGCCTATGGTCAGTAGATATTCGGTCTGTGATGCTGCTGATTTATTAAAAGTCAAGAAGGCCATTTTCTGTCCGATTGGACGAAAGATCAGGTGTGTAAAAATAATAGCCAGCGCAACGACAAATGCTTGGGCATGCAAACCTAGACCGGAGAGCGCGCCTACTGCAGCCGAACACCAAATCGTCGCCGCCGTGTTTAGACCATGCACATTCAAACCGTCCTTCATAATCACACCAGCGCCAAGAAAACCAATTCCGCTGACCACATAAGAAGCAATCCGTCCGGTAGCATCACCGCCAATTTCTATGGAAAGCAGCACAAAAGCTGCTGCTCCCAACGAAACTAAGGTATTTGTCCGAAGCCCCGCATTTTTCTGGCGCCATTGGCGCTCTACTCCCACAGCAGCCCCCAAAAGTAATGCTACAAATAATCGTATGGCAAATTCAAAAACACTCATCTCTTTTTCCTCCTTTGCCTGCAAAGGTCCACATTCCTGCTCCTAGAATCCGTTAGAGATCTTTTAGAAAATTATTAGAATTTCATTAGAGAAATAATTAAATTAAACAATTGAAAAACAATGCTTTACAACTTAATTTAAAAATACACAGATCAACATGTCCAATTTCTTTAACTTCAAGCATTGTTGTGGTGTAAATCAGTTACACTAAAAACAATAAAAAAATGGAACAACGCATCAATTTTTTCGCAAAAGGGCAAAACGCCATGAAATCAATGTATGGAATAGGTACATATCTGAGCAAGTGTTCGATAGAACAAGAGCTTTTGCATCTTATTTATTTCCGTGTATCACAAATCAATGGCTGTGCGTATTGTCTGGATATGCATTCAAAAGATCTACTGGCGACGGGAGATCAACCACAACGATTGTTCTTATTGGATGCCTGGCGGGAAGCCCCCCTGTATAGCGAACGTGAACGTACTGCGCTGGAATGGGCCGAAGCCGTGACGAAAATTACGCATGGCGATGTGTCGGACGAGGTTTATACGAAAGCAACTGCTGTATTTTCGGAAGAAGAACTTATCGACCTGACCTTGGCCATTACAGCGATCAATTCGTATAACAGGATCAATATTTCCTTCCGCACACAAGCAGGAAGCTACAAAGTTGGGCAGCACAAAGTACAGCCAACCTCATAAACACGAGGTCGAAATTTATACGATAAATTAAACCATAAAAATGAAAGATTTCATCTTATTATTTCGTCAGGGGGCCAATGAACCAAGTCAGCTGACAGAGGAAGAAGCAAAAGCTGTAAACAAAAGATGGTACGACTGGATCAGTGACATCGATGCGCAAGGTAAACTGAAGGATCATGGCTCCCGTCTTGAGCCAGCCGGAAAGGTATTAAAGCCAGGCGGTATCGTTACGGATGGACCTTTTGTGGAGATTAGGGAAAGACTCGGCGGTTTTATTGTCGTCGCAGCAGACGATCTTGACGAAGCCACAACCTTGGCCCATGGCTGTCCTATCCTCGAATTTAACGGCAGTGTAGAGATACGTGCACTGCTCAACTAATCATATACGGGGCAGCTGTACACACGCACAGCCGCCCTTATTTTAGACTTATGGATCCGGATTTTCTAAAACAGCTTTTCCAGCAAGAATTTACCAAAATAGTCGCTGTCATCAGTAAGGGTTTTGGTCTCCAATACATCGAAATCGCCGAAGATATCGTCAGCGAAACTTTCTTATTGGCCACAGAATCTTGGCAGACCAAAGGCGTTCCTGCAAATCCTACGGCTTGGCTGTACACGGCTGCAAAACAAAAGACATTGGCCCAGTTTCGAAGAAATAAAATATTTACAGATAAAATCATCCCTGAAGTGCGGCAGAGAGAGCCGGAAGCGGAAAGCTTCGACGACTTTAATTTCTCGCAGGAAAATATCAAAGACAGCCAATTAAAAATGCTGTTTGCAATCTGCACGCCTGCAATTGCCAGTGAGGCTCAAATAGGTCTTGCCCTTAGAATCCTCTGTGGTTTTGGTATAGAAGAAATTGCCGAAGCATTTCTTTCCAACAAAGAAACCATCAATAAGCGCCTATTCCGAGCGAAGGAAAAACTACGTTCAGAAAAGATCGAACTCGAACTGCCCCCTGAAACAGAAATTATTAAACGCCTCGATAACGTACTCCATATTATTTACCTCTTATTTAATGAAGGGTATTATTCTAAAACCCAAAATCAAATTTTAAGAAAGGAGCTCTGTATTGAAGCTTTACGCCTTGCGTTAATGCTTTCGACTTATGAAAAAACAAATACACCTAAGACCAATGCGCTTATTGCGCTGATTTGTTTTCATTCCTCCCGTTTCGAGGCAAGGCTGACCAATGAAGGTGATTTCATTTTGTATGAGCAACAGGATGAGGAGCGCTGGAATCAAGAACTTATACATCAAGGGCTTCATTTTCTCAAGAACGCTGCATCGGGAGACGAACTCACATCCTACCATCTGGAGGCAAAGATTGCGCAATGCCATTGTATAAAGGAAGACAGTCCAGAAAAATGGGCCGAAATCCTGCAATGGTATGACCGTTTATTAGTCGTCAATTATTCCCCAGCAGCTGCATTGAATAGAATATTTGCACTGTATAAAGTAAAAGGTGTTAAAGCCGCATTAATCGAAGTAAAAACCTTACAACTAGAAGACAATCACTTTTATCTTGTGCTCCTTGGTGAACTCTATAAGGAACTGGACAAAAACAAAGCCATCGCAAACTTTAACAAAGCAAAAATCCTGGCTAAAACAACATTGGAAAAAGAGATCATCCAACAGAAGATTGATGCTATAAAGTCTGCAATGGCCTAATTTGTTTACTACTTATCGATTACTTTTGCCCCTTTCCAATAGGATACAAAAAGTTGGTATAGCTCCGAGGGATCCAAATCAATAGTTGAGGACGAATACATGATAGACAATTCTTGAGTGGATTCTTGATAAGCCATTTTCCATAACAGCGACGAAAGCTGCTCTTTATATTTAGGGGGATTACCCAATGTAACAATGACCATCGTATCACCACCGACTTTTTGTAAGTCGATGCTTTTGACATCCTGCCAGTCGCCTTGGCCAAAAGCTTTCGATACTGGTGTTGTCTTTCCAAGAAAATAGCGGTCGTTCAAAACAATTTGCGCTGTTTTATCCCGAAGGCTCAGTAGGCTGGAAAACAATAAAATTAAGAGTACCAGCAATGCTCCTGCAGAGAAAACTGTCGGTTTGGCTTTAAATACACCATCAAATAAACCGATACTGTACAATAAAATGACCAGAAGCAACAAACATAGGCCTCCCGAAATTGACAATAGCTGACTTGTTTTCTTTTTATTTCTGTATAAACTTGTTTCCTTCATCTGCTTAATTTCCCCAGTTAACATTCAGGTTATGTTTTTCAGCATAAGCTTTTCCTAAAGTATATACGTTGTCAAACACCTCGTTAATGGAAGGCATATCGTTTTTTTCGATCTTTTGGAGTAATGCCTGCTTTTCTTCAGCCGAACCTTTGCCATCACATAACTTTGCATAAGCGGTATATTCATTTTTATAGACAGGCAACACTTTTTCAAATAATGCAATAGACTGCTCTTTCAGTGCTTTTGCATCGGCATCGGAAACATTCAGTTCCTTAATATCCTTTAAGGCCTTTTCGACAATCTGAATTTTGATCCCGACAGATTTTTGAGCTTCATCGCCTACTTTCTTACTGGAGGGCATATCCGCAAATTCTACGGTCTCCTGCTCGAGCTGTTTGCCATAGCGTTCAGGGGCAAAATCTGCTACAAGATTTGTGTTTAAAACAACTTTTCCGAAAAAAGTCTCTGGACTTGGGGATTGACAAGCCGTAAAAAATAAGCTCATCGACATGAAAATAATAAATAGTAAGTGCTTCATATATAAATACTGTTTGTGACCAAAGTAATTAATTATCATGAAAAAGGCAAACATGTTGCCGCCGCCCTCCTGCTCTATAAATTGTCATAAACCCTTCCTTTTAGGCGGAAAAAGCACGATATCGGAGCGATTTATATTGCACAAAATGTTAATTTTTAATATATTAGCAATTACAACATAAGAGATTAAAAACAGTCATTATGGGCTATGATATTAGTTACCACCCCATCTCAGAACAGCAGATAGAAACTTGGTATTTTGACTTGCTCAAAAATCCTGAAAAGATTGAGGAAGTTTCTGCAACTCACCAACTAGAAGACTTCTATAAAACCAAATACCAAGACACCTTAAATGCGGGCCGGGAAACCGACAAAAATGATTATTTTGACAAAACCCATGGTTTTTTCATTGCTGTTGTCCAAGGTTTTTTCGAAAAATACTTTTATGTTCGAGGTGGAGCCCTGTCCTTCTCCAAAAATGACCATTTATCCAGCTATTACAAACAGTGGGAACAATTTGTCCAACAAGAATTTCTAACCAATAATATCGAAAATAGGCTTGTAGAAAATTATTGTTCGGGTGTGTTTATCCCGGCAGAAAAAGTCGCGCAATTGTTGATAGATTACCAAAGTGACCCGACGATCAAGGCTGAATTAGATACGCTATTTTCTGATAACCGTATTTCTATTTTCCTCAATGCACTGCAATATGCCAAAGATCGTAACCTTGGTCTCTTGGAAGCAACAGAAGTTGTAGAACCACAACCTTTTGATCTGAATGAATCAAAAAGTTACTCCAACCTTTTTAACTGCGACAAAGACGGACCGCTTTTATATCAGACAACAGCATTAAAACAGATCCAGGAAATAGAACAACGCAATGGACTTCCAGAAAATGAGATTTTGCCAAATGTCAAAACAGAGACAATCCATGCGGACCCTAAACATTTTGAAACCACAGACAGTTCTCAAAGCAGCAAAAAAAAGAATTTTTGGAGCAGATTATTCGGTAAAAATTAGTCGCTGGTCTTTGCTGAACATTGGCACTATAGATACTTTTGATAGCATCTACACGGTTGAAGAAATCCTGAATTCCGAGCCATTAAACACTTCAATAATATTGATTTCAATCCGTTATACGGTATATTCCAAAAACAATTGATTGCCTTGTATCTGAATTAAACAAATGATTTGACGATATTCGTCTTAGAATTATAACTGCTCACCCCATTATGATCTTCATTCTTCTCCTTATTATTCTTACGCTGTTCGGGATTTTATATCTGCTTCGTTCGGCTGTCAAAAAACAACAGCGGAAAATAACAATTGTTGAGTATGCCATTATTATCGGCTACCTGATTTCATTAATGATAAGCGGGGTAGGGCTATTATTCCACTCGAGTCAATATAATCAAGCCGTAGATCCCGTAGATGGTGATTGTTATATTCCCTTCGGCGGAAAACACCTTGTATCGCTATCATTTTATTTTATTGCATTTAATATTTCAGCAATAGCGATTTGGCTCAAGGGACGAAAAATCCCCCCTATTCCTCTTGTTCTGATGCTGATTATGTTAATGATAGGTAGTATTATCAGTCTGTTTGTGCTCGTTCAGGTCAGTCACCACGATACGTCCACATTGGATATGTATGTTGGCAACGATGGAACTTTATTCTTTATTTTCACGCCAATATGCTGCTTGATTATGGGCATTGGGCTAATCCGTAAAATCATCGTTGAAGAGCGGGGTTACGCTATGAACAGAAGCTATGCCAACAGCACGCTCAATAAAATCAATAACCTGCTTTCCTCAAAACTGAATTATCCGGCATGGGCTCTTATTTTACTTGTTCCGGTCTTTCTCCTACTAACTATCATCCTCATCCTATTGGGGCAGGATCGGGACTCCATGGTGAAAGTTTTCACAGAAACAACTACTTGGGCTTTTTCACAAAAAATGCACCCTCCTATCCTCGATCATCAGGGCCACTACCTCTGTACAGTTGCGGCAAAAGGAGATCCCGCTCTTGTTAAACCCTTACGGCTAGGCACAAGACATGGCAACACGATCATTGTCAATAGACAGCTTCAGGTGGCCAACGCATTCGAAGAAATATTAAGCGATTTATCACCAGCACTACATCGCTATGTCAGATATTGCTACGATAAATATGGTTTTAATATCTCCGTAAAAATTAATTCCAGCAGTGCCTCAAATGTGACTTATATTTTGATGAAACCACTAGAATATATATTTTTATTTTTCTTATATACATTCTACGTCGAACCCGAAAAGAAAATCGCAAAACAATACAGCTAATTTTTAAAATAGTAGCCAACAATCAGTCATTACCCCAATTTTCTCCATTTCGGGAAGCACTTCATTTTAATCATTATGGATCAAACACATTATTTTATCGTTCTGACGGGAGGACCTGGAGTCGGTAAAACAACCTTATTAAATGAATTACATAAGCAGGGATTCAGCATTGTGGAAGAAGATGCACGGCGCATCATCCGAGAACAATTGGAAGCCGATGCTGATGGTCTGCCCTGGAAAAATAAAATTCACTATGCCAAACTCATGTTGGCAGATTCATCAGCCAGCTATTTGATGCAGGTAAGGCAAGATCACCAACACTACGTCTTTTTTGATCGTGGAATTCCAGATACTTTGGCATATATTGCAATGGAAGGTCTTGCAATCGAAGAAGAACTGCTTCACGAAGCAAAAGGTCGACGTTATCATAAAAAAGTATTTATCTTACCGCCTTGGGCAGAGATCTATGCGAATGACAACGAGCGGAAACAAACTTGGCGGGAGGCCGAAAACACTTTCAAGATAATGAGAGAGACCTATACAAAACTCGGTTATGAAACCATTGAGGTTCCAAAAACAACAGTAAACGATCGCGTTCAGTTCATCCTGAAAGCCTTGGAGCAGCAAAACTATTGATTCCGCATTTCTTTCTCGATACGGCGGTCAGGTATAAGCCACATAATAGCGACTGTTCCATACATGAGCAAACTGATATAGGGATTAATAAAAGACAGTCCTATCCCCAAAAAATACAGCGCTGTAGAAATATTTTCCTTAGCTTTCGATTTAACCGCTTTTTTCAGTGCAGATTCTTCCCCTTCGATTTGAATCACAAAATATTCAACGATATTATATGATATGGAACACATGATCAGGACAAAGCCATAAGCGATAATAGGATCCCTTTCAAAATGTGACTCACCGATCCAATTCGTTGTAACCGGCATTAATGATAGCCAAAACAATAAATTCAAATTGCTCCAAAGAACTTTTCCGTTTACTTTTCGAACAATTTGAAAGAGATGATGGTGATTATTCCAGTACAGTCCAACGTAAACAAAACTAACGATATAGGAGATAATTTTAGGATATAATGGTTTAAGGCTCGCAAAAGTAAATCCTTCAGGTACTTTTAATTCAAGTACCATAATCGTTATAATGATGGCCAAAACGCCATCACTGAATGCTTCTAACCTGCCTTTAGTCATTTTTGAAGATAGGAGTTAATAGCTGATACTGCAGACCCAAGCGGAATACATTTAATCGTGCCACACCGGGATCGCCGCCCACCATTCCACTACGGTAGTCCTTTAGGCCCCATGAATAACCGGCAAACACGGTATAACGGTCATAATTTACATTAAACTGTAAACGAGGGCGTAGATCCAAATCAATAACCTTGCCTCTATCACGATCAAAACTTGTTTTATTCCCCTGTTTATCTTCAATGCTACCACTTTCTTTGATGCTCAGCGTTTTGGCAATATCCATACCCAACTGAATATCCATTGTCATCGGTTCAAAAAAGACACGATAGCCAACAAAAGGATTAAAATTGATAAATTGTTGATTTAGACGGGTCTGACCACGGCTTCCATTCATAAACTCATTGCCTTCCAAATCAATCTTTGTCTGCAATCGTTCATATGCACCCTCTAAACCTAATATTAGGTTGTTGGCAAAAACATAACGGTAGTTTAAAGCGCCACCAATATTGATTCCATATTTTTTTCCATAAGGATTATTGGTATAATAGTCCTGCTGCGTAGATCCATTCAACGTACTCTTTGCTTCGGTTCCCGATCCCGTAAAATTGGACACACCGGAGGTAACACCCACACGTAGTTCATGAGATTGCGAGAAAGCCATAAAATGGGTTATACCAGCAAAAAGTCCGACAAGTAAAAATCTCTTCATCATAACCGAAATATTAAATTGAAATCCTTTAAAAAATTGAGTGAATTTGATTGTTAAAAGTAAGAAAATTTATGTGATTCAACTTACTCCAATCTTTATTTTTTCTGTGGCGATAAGGTGTATTCATCAGCGGAAATCCATCAATCTTATCAGCCAATAAAAAACATCAGGAGACAATATGACTATATTTATTGAACTACATCAATGGAAATGAATCAATTCAGGCTTATTTTTGTTGTATTACAAACAAAAGAATAATCCGTATGAAATATATATTGGAAAACCCTATCCTTGGCCATATTACTGAGCAGAAATATAAGACCACAATACAATGGAGAAATGGAGAATTCATTACGGATGAACCTGAAAAACTTGGTGGCAAAGATCTTGGTCCTGACCCCTACACCCTTCTTATCTCATCGCTTGTATCTTGTACCCTAGCTACTTTACGCATGTACATCGATAAAAAAGGGCTTGATATTCCAGAAATTTCAGTCAGTTCAAATATGTACCTCAAAATTGAAAAAGGACAGGTGGTTACATATTTTGATCGCGAGATAGCTTTTGGACAAATCTTAGCAGAAGATACCCGTGAACGCCTTCAACAAATTGCAGAAGAATGTCCCATTTCAAAAATTTTAAAGGGTAATGCCATTATCAATACGCTCATCAGGACAAATCCTTAAACAAGAACATCATGAAAATCTTAACCTTTCTCATATTTGGTAAAAATGAAGAAATTCTCCTCACGCTCAAGAGAATCATTGAAAACACGCCCAACTGGAATGCAACGATACAATACGATTTGGATGCCTGTAAAAAACAGCTTATTGACGTCCCTGTAGATGTTTTGTTATTGAGTTCGGGACTCTCTCCTCAGGAAGAGCGTGAAATAACAGATCACCTTACGCGGCTCACTTATCCGATTGGTCTGATCAAACATTATGGCGGTGGAAGTGGACTTCTAAAAAATGAAGTCTATAGTCTTTTTCCAGACTTACTCTCCGTTTAATAAAGCACAGGCGATAGCTTCCTAGAGAAACAGCCGAAAACCGTTAAAACTCTTTCTTTATTGAACTAGATCAATAGAAATCGGCGGCTAATAGGCTAATTTTGGATACTAAATAATAAGATCATGAACAGACAGAACTTTATAAAAAAGGGACTTTTAGGTTCCGGAATATTTGCATCAACAGTGTCTTCAGCTGATATCTTGAAGAATGATATTGACGAGATAGAACCGCTTGAAACGCTGGATGCCGAAGCTGTAAACTATAATTCAGACAGATTGGAAAACCATAGTGTCCTCCACAAAGCGGCTACACGCGGTCATGCAAATCATGGCTGGTTAGATAGCAATCATACGTTTAGCTTCGCCAATTATCACAACCCCGAACGTATGCACTTTGGCGTGTTACGGGTACTAAATGATGATATGGTGGCTGAAGGAAGAGGTTTTGGCAAACACCCTCACGACAATATGGAAATCATCAGTATCCCTTTGGAAGGTGATTTGCAACATGAAGACAGCATGGGTAACAAAGCCATTATCCGGAAGGGAGATATTCAGGTCATGAGCGCCGGAACGGGCATCATACACAGTGAATATAATAAAAACACCGATCAGGTAGTCAAGTTTCTTCAAATTTGGGTGTACCCTAATCAACGGAATGTGAGCCCCCGATACGATCAAATTACATTGGATATAACACAAAGACAGAATAAATTCCAGCAAATTCTTTCTCCAAATCCAGAAGACGAGGGTGTATGGATCCATCAGGATGCCTGGTTTTCCATGGGGCATTTTGACAAGGACGTCCAAACAAAATACCAGATCAAAAAGGCAGGAAATGGTGTATATGTTTTTGTAATAAAAGGTAGTGTTACTGTCGAAGGACAGGAATTAGAAAGCAGAGATGGCTTTGGAATATGGGATGTCGCTGAAATTAACCTGAAAGTGACCTCAGCAGATACTGAAATCCTGCTGATGGATCTCAGTATGATATTGGACTAATTAGCTGCACTATTTAGACATTAATTAACAAAAAAAGGGGAGCCTATGAGGCTCCCCTTTTTGTTAAGGCTATTTATTTAGAAAGTAACGGAATTCAGCTTTTTATCAACCAAAATACCATCTATCGCTTTCAGATTGAAATTGACATTACGCTTTGCTTTCAATTTGATCTTAAATAAAACTTCAGATCCATTCAAAGTCTCCTTGTTGCCCAGATTAACAAAAGTAGCATACAGAGCCTTACTTCCATTAGTGTGAAGACGATCGTTGCTATAATTGTTCATCTCTTTTAAATGTAAGGACTCAATACCGACATATTCAAAATCACCCTGATTGTAAGGAAGAGCAAAACTAAGTGCATTGACAGCTTTAAGATTCTCGCCACTAACACTGATCTCCACAATATCTCCCGATTTTAAGGTCGTTTTTGAAGGAATCAATTTTAATTTACCACTGACCTTTTCTTCTTTATTTGGTTTTGCACCACCTTCAATGACAACAGCAACATTGGAAATATCATAAGCGTCAATCAGATTATTTTTATTGACATCACCATTGCTGACATAACCTTCGAAATCTCCATCTCCCAGTCGCAATCCCGTGTAGTTAATATAGGAAGTCAAGTCATTATGATCGATCAATCGGTCATTATTAATATCGCCCGGTAAGTAGCTTGACGATCCTGGTACTTTAAACACATATAATTCTCTTCCTGAACCGAAACCACCAACAGCTTCAGAAACTGAAATTTTGATAAATCGAGCCACCGGATGGGTTCCAAAATCAAAACGTTTCATTTCGCCATCACGTTTCCAATCAAAACTACCAGCTTCTGTCCAGGTGTCCTTATCGTTGCTATAGAATACTTTTCCTTTTAAAATGATGCCATTTCCGCCATCGGTTCTTGGAAGATACTCAAACTTATCCAATTGATTAACGGATTTTAGATCTAAGGTCATATCAAACGGAACCGCAGTCTGTCCCCATTTTGTATGCCACATATCCCCCTCATCATAATTGAACAATTTATTGATACCATTTCCGCCTTGGTTATCCGCAGAAGTCTCCGCTTTGATTCCTTCGATGGCAAATTCCAATGGGTTTGCCTTTGTCTTTGCGGCAAATGTACTCCAATCTGAAACACCAGATTTATTGACAGCTCTAATTTTAAACTGGTAATCCGTTTCCGCGGCCAATCCTTCGAATAGCAATTGACTGTCTTTGATGGTCGAATAGATCAGATTATTAAATTCAATTTCATAATAATCAGCATTTGCAACCTTTTCCCAGGTTGGCGTTAAGGTATATGCTTGTGTATTTTGATCTGTGATAACAGCTTTGGGTGAGGTCAAAGCACCAGTCTGCGTTAGATAGTTGTCAACAGGAGCATATTCGAAACCGTCCAATTGTACTTCTATTGCGGTCGATGAGACATCCTGTTTGGCTAGTCGCACCAGCAACATCGGATTTTTCACCAAAGGTACTTTTTCAAATTCAGATCCCTTGGTTGCAAACTGATTCAGGTTTGGTTGTGCGTCATAGAAATATACGTTTTCAGAAGTATTAAATGCATCTATGCTATTCACTTCTTTAAGTTTGCTATTTTTCCCATTGACCTTTACTGTCAATTTCTTCGGTGCTTTGCTAACGTTGAAACGAATTTCCGTAGACTTCATTTTCTCAAAACCGTCAAATTCGCCTTGCGTTGGAGCTATCGCAAAAACAACTCTATTGTTGTTTAACTGTGAAGTTATGGATGTATTTGCCCCCTTACCATAACGATAAGCCTCTGTCTTTCCATCATCATCATATTCCACGAAATTGGAGTTCCCATAAGGATACACCTCATAAATACGTTGATCTTTTTTGATTTCCAGCACATTATTATTTGGGTTGGTCACCGGAATAATGGCTCCATTTTTCACGAAAACAGGCAGCTTCCAAATAGGCACATTAAAGTTATTGATAATACGCCCTCCCTGGTATTTTTCACCCGTAAAATAATCAATCCATTCACCATCCGGCAGGTAGATACCATTGCGCATATCATTTCCTTTCTCATCCACACGTGTTTCCTGGTAAATCGGTGCTACAAGGAAATTTGGACCATAGAGGTACTGGTATTGCGTTGCCTTTCCAAGCGTATAACTATTTGCTTGCTCTAAAAACATAGCACGAATGATAGGCAGTCCATCTACAGCTTGTTTCGCAACACTATAACTATAGGGAACCAGTTGAGATTTCAATTTCAGATACAGACGATTGATAGAAGTAGCCGGCTCACCCAAAGCATGCGGGTACTTCTCGTTCGATCCCCAGCCATCCATATTGAGTTCCATTGGTGTCCAGGTCTTCCATTGAAAATCACGAATATTGACCTTAAAGTTTTTACCACCAAAGATCCCGTCCATATCGGATGTAATATTGGGTTGACCTGAAAGTCCCGAGCCGATATACGTTGGTATATGGAATCGAATGTACTCCCATACGCCTCCAGTCTGGTCGCCCGACCAGATACCGGCATAGCGCTGTGTGCCCGCCCAACCATCCAATGAAATAATAAATGGACGAGCGTTGTTACCATAGTAAGGCATGGTATGTCCCACATCAGCGACCCCATTGAGACCAAAGGAGTATCCTGGACCAACCCAGGCCACATCCGTTTTTAGGACTCTTACACCCGCATCCCGAACCTCTTTTACAATATCACGTTGCAGTAATGCACTTATACTATCTTTTGGATGGAGATCGGACTGTGTCCATAAACCGATTTCTACACCATTCTTACGTGCATAATCACCAAACTCTTTCAAATTTCGGATATTCCCATCTAAAGATTCCGTTTGGCCATAGCCAGCACCATAGCCATCATTTGGAAGAATCCAGCCCAAAGGCATATCATGTGCTTTATACCGGTCTATTACAGCGCGGGCCGAAAATTGATAATTGTTTTTCTCACCGTTCAGCGATTCTTTGATTCCGCCATTGTCCTTTTGACTTTCTTTATAGCGTTTGCCGTCTTCAAATAGAATTCCCTTTTCATCTTCTTTCCAAAAATCGCGGTTATAGGCATTAAGATGCCCCTCATACAAACCAAATTTCGGCAGAAGAATTGGGTTGCCCGTCAATTGATAGAAATCGTTGAGCAAAGGTACTATCCCGTCATTAATCATAAAAAAGACATCCAGATAATCTGTATCATGTGCCAATTTTACTGTCCCAGGGGTTTTGGCTCCAAAGGCATAACTTCCCTTTTTAAAGGTATGCCACATAAAACCATACCCTTTGGTTGACCAGTAATAAGGGGTTGGAGAGGCAACACCACCATCGGTCCAGCTGTTCTGATTTTCGATCGCAACCACTTTTCCCTTATGTGAAAAACGCCCATTTTGAACGCCGCCACCAAAAAAGTATTCATCCGCATTTTCCTTCAATTCAACGCTAACTTGTTTCTCTTCGAAAACAATCGGCTTTAAGCTTTCAACTACAATTTTATTGCTTTTCCGATTGAGGATACTAAACTGTGAAGTCTGTTTATCCATTGAAAAAAGAATATCGTTAGTGGAGATGCTGACCTTATTACCTTCATCCTTTACCTCAAGCCCAGTGACCGTTTTCCGAGGTTGCTCTACCAATATTTTTGCTTCGGGTTTTGCTTCGGGATCACGGATAATACCGCCATGAACATTCTGGAACATCCTAAAAATATGATTACCGTAGAAATCTAAAGTCAGACGCTGACCATTATCGTATACAATCTCGACTGTTGTCGGATTAATTTTCTGAATCGTGATAATACGGTTGCCTTGATCGCGACCTATTGTATTATAATATTTGATCGTACTTACTTTAGCGTCAACTCGAGTGGGTTGAAAAATAAAAGGAGAAGCCAATCCCATCAATAAACAGACTTGTGCTTTTGCGCTCCAAAAAGATATCTTCATGCGTATGATTTATAATGCATTAAATTAACTTAACAATAATACAATAGTAAATCGAAGTAAAAAAGGGATTATGGAATGCAAACGATTGTCCAATAATAATGTTGCAGGTTAGCCAACCTATTGTAAGCCTTTCATCGAAAAAGGAACGTTTACTTCCATTTCGCTTATGAAATGAGCGGGATGATGAATGCAGTGTAAAACCTGAGGGACTGTTACAGCGTAGTTGCAGGACAATGAGAGTTGCGCAACAACTGCCGACGGTCCTATGCTGCGATAACCAATATGCGGAGGATATGCAGTGATGGTCAGTGGCGGAAGTGTAATGGTCATGGAAGTATTTAAACGAAAGAAGCCCTTGACTGTTTCCAGCAAGGGCTTCCGTGTAAAAAAAGGCACCGACCTACTCTCCCACCTGTTACGGCAATACCATCGGCTCTGGCGGGCTTGACTGCTCTGTTCGGAATGGGAAGAGGTAGACACCGCCGATATAGGCACCTAAAAATCTTTATT